>NZ_JAMGBG010000011.1 GCF_023516595.1 Streptomyces neyagawaensis
GCCCATGGGACGCCTCGTCACCCCCGACGAGGTCGCCGCCGCCATCGTCTACCTGGCGAGCCCGGCGGCGGCGTCCGTCACCGGCACCTCCCTCGCGGTGGACGGCGGCATGCAGGGACTCCGGCTCCGACCGGCGACCTCATGAGGACCAGGACCCTCGGCCGCACCGACGTCGAGGTCACCGAGCTCTCCTACGGCGCCGCCGGCATCGGCAACCTCTACCGGCCGGTGACCGACAAGGAGGCCGCCGCCGCGATCGACGCCGCCTGGGACGCGGGGATCCGCACCTTCGACACGGCACCCCACTACGGCCTCGGCCTGTCCGAACGCCGCCTCGGCGAGGCCCTGCGCGACCGCCCCCGGGAGTCCTACACCGTCTCCACAAAGGTCGGCCGCCTGCTCGTGCCCGCCGACGGCGACGGCGACGGCCACGGCGCTGGTGACGGCGACGACCTGGCCAACGGCTTCGCCGTCCCCGCGACCCTGCGCCGCGTCTGGGACTTCAGCGCCGACGGCGTCCGCCGCTCCCTCGAAGCCAGCCTGCACCGCCTGGGCCTGGACCGGGTGGACATCGTCCTCCTCCACGACCCCGACGACCACGCCGAGCAGGCCCTCGACGAGGCGTACCCGGCACTGGAACGCCTCCGCGGCGAAGGTGTCGTCGGCGCGATCGGCGTCGGCATGAACCAGTCGGCTCTCCCCACCCGCTTCCTGCGCGAGACCGACATCGACGTCGTCCTCCTCGCCGGCCGCTACACCCTCCTCGAACAGGAGGGCCTCACCGAGCTGCTCCCCGAGGCCGCCGCCCGCGGCAGAAGCGTCCTCGCCGGCGGCGTCCTCAACTCGGGCCTCCTCGCCGAGCCCGCCCCTGGTGCCACGTACGACTACGCGCCCGCTCCGGAGCCCGTCCTCGACCGGGCCCGCCGGCTCAAGGCGGTCACCGAACGCCACGGTGTGCCCCTGCGCGCCGCCGCCCTCCACTTCCCGCTCGGCCACCCGGCGGTCGCGAGCGTCCTCACCGGCGCCCGCTCCACCGACGAGGTGCGCGACACCGTGGAGCAGCTGAGGGCCCCCGTACCGGCCGCCCTCTGGGACGAGCTGCGCGCGGAGGGTCTGCTCGCCCCGGATGTCCCGGTGCCCACGCCCCGGACGACGCCCCTGGACACGCCGCATGCGCCGCTCGACACGCCCCTTGAGGGAAGCCCGTCGCCGACGGAACGGTCGTGAGGGTCGCCCCGCCCACCGAGGTCCGCGCCGACGGCGTCGCCGAGTACGAGGCGGGATCAGTGAACGGGGTCAGCCGTCGGCCGGTACCGGGGGAGCGGCGCCCGTCAGCGTGGCCAGCTCGTCGGGGGTGCGCGGACCGGGCGCGTCGTCCGTCAGCAGGCCCCGCTCGCGCAGGAGCCGGGTGACCGCGATGCCCCAGGGGAGACGCAGCCCCGCCTGCTCGAGGAGGTCCGTGCGGGCCAGCATCGCGGCGACCGGGCCGGTCCGCGCGCCGGACGGGGTGAGCAGCGCCGCGTCGTCGGCCCACCGCAGCGCCAGATCGACGTCGTGGGTGGCCATCACCACGGTCGTGCCGGACCGGCGGAGCCCGTCCAGGGTGGCGAGCAGCCGTTCCTGCCCGTCGGGGTCGAGGCCCGCGGTCGGCTCGTCGAGGATCAGCACCCGGGGCCGCATCGCCACGGCGCCGGCGATCGCGGTCCGCTTGCGCTGGCCGTAGGAGAGCAGATGCGTGGGCCGGTCCGCGAGGGCGGAGATACCGAGCGCGGCGAGCGCCTCGTCCACCCGTATGCGCACCTGGTCGTCGGGCAGCCCGAGGTTCAGCGGCCCGAACGACACGTCCTGGGCGACCGACGCCGCGAACAGCTGGTCGTCGGGGTCCTGCACCACCAGTTGGACGGTCGTCCGCAGCCCGGTCAGGCCCTTGCGGTCGTACGACACCGGCCGCCCCTCGACCGTCAATTCGCCCGAGTGGGGCCGCAGTCCGCCGCTGAGCAGCCGCATCAGCGTCGTCTTGCCGCTGCCGTTGCGGCCCAGCAGGGCGAGCGCGCGGCCCTCCCGCACCTCGAAGTCGAGATCGCTGAGCACGGCCGGGCCGTCCTCGTACGCGAAGGACACACCCCGCAGGGCGACCAGCACGGGCTCGCTCATGTCAGCGGCCTTTCCAGGACGAAGGTGAGAGCGGCCACGGCCGCGAGGAGGACGACACTGGCCGTGGTGAAGCGGGCGGAGACCCGCGCCTCGGGCACCAGGACGCGCAGGGTGCCGTCGTAGCCCCGCCCGGCGAGCCCCGTCTGGAGCCGCGCCGCCCGGTCGAAGGCCCGCACGAACGCGGTCGCGCCGAGCCCGGCGAGCGACCGCCAGGTGGCGGCCCGTGTGGTGTGCCCGAGCCGGGCCGCCTGCGCGTCGCGGATCCGGCGGACGGAGTCCAGGAGCAGGAAGCTCATGCGGTACGTCACCAGGGCGACGTCCACCACCGGCGCGGGCACCCCGGCCCGCACCAGCCGCGGCAGCAGATCCGACATCGGGGTGGTGAACGCGAACAGCAGGACGCCCAGGGAGGCGGCTGAGGTCCGCAGCAGCAGCTCCGCCGCACGGACCGGACCGCCCTCGGCGAGGGTCACGAAACCGTCGGGCCCGCCGACCTGGACGAGCAGGGGCAGCGCCCCGGTCACACAGAACCCGAGCGGCACCCGGTAGGCGCGCCACAGCCGGCGGCGCGGCACGCCGGCCGGTCCGAGCAGCACGACGAGCGACGTCAGCAGGACCAGGGCCGCGCCGGGCCAGGGCGGCAGTGAGATCGCGAGCACGGTGAGGCCGAGCCCGAGCACGGCCTTGTCCACGGGATGGCGGCGGCGCCAGCGACTGCTGTGCGCCGCCTCGTCGATCGGCAGCACGGGGGCGTCAGACCTCTTCGGCGCCGGATTCGGCCGTCTTCGCGGTCTCCTGCCGCGCCAGCGCCCTCGCCTCACCCTGGCGGCGGCCCCGGTGCAGGCCGAAGTAGTAGGCGAGGACGCCCGCGCCGAGGGCGGCCTGGAGGGAGAACAGAGCGGACTCGATCTCACCGGAGGGCGGCTCGTACAGGGGGGAGAACCACGGCTTGTAGTCCGGCTCGATCTCGGTGATCGCGCTCTCGGCCTCCCCGTCCGCCCCCGTGAAGGGCTCCTTCTTGTGGTCGCCGAGCCCGAGTGCCAGCGGCAGCACGGCGAGCGCGGCCACGACGAGCAGCAGCAGGAGGTTGATCTTCGTGTTCCGGCTCATCGCGCCACCGCCTCGGTCGTCGTGTCCCGCTTGCCCGCCACGAGCACCCCGAGCCGCGTCAGCTCGCCCTTGCTCGACTGCGCCAGGAGCCGCATCACGAGCACCGTGAGCAGGCCCTCGCTCACCGCGAGGGGGAGCTGGGTGACGGCGAAGATGGAACCGAACTTGCCTAGCGCGCCCAGGAATCCGCTGCTCGGGTCCGGGAACGCGAGCGCGAGCTGGACGCTGGTGACGCAGTAGGTGGACAGGTCGGCGAAGAACGCGCCGAAGAACACCGCGACCATCAACGGTACGTCGTAGCGCCGCAGCAGTCTGTAGACGGCGTACCCGACCCAGGGGCCGACGATCGCCATGGAGAAGACGTTCGCGCCGAGCGTGGTCAGGCCGCCGTGGGCGAGCAGCAGGGCCTGGAAGAGCAGGGTGATGGTGCCCAGCACCGCCATGATCGGCGGCCGGAACAGGATGGCGCCCAGTCCCGTGCCGGTGGGGTGGGAGCAACTACCGGTGACGGACGGCAGCTTCAGCGCGGACAGGACGAAGGTGAAGGCTCCTGAGGCACCGAGCAGCAGCGTGCTCTCCGGGTGCTCCCTGACCTCACGGGTGAGTGACCGTACTCCGTGGACGACGAACGGCGTGGACGCGACACCCCAGGCGATCGCGTGCGCCGGAGGAAGGAAACCCTCGGCTATGTGCATGGCTCAGCAGACCCTCTCCAGCACCTCGTGGATGGTTGACGTGCCTTGGCCGGTCTCCTGGCTGACGGGTACCACCGCCCGTGCTCCGCCTTCCCGGGTCACAAGGACCCAGTGGCTGTCCGTGAGGACTGGAGCCGGACTTCCCGATCACAGTGGCGAGGGCCGCACCGGCATCACACCGGATTTCCCGTTCACCAAGGCGTGGTGACAGTAGTGCCCGCACAAGGCCGCTGACAAGCGCAGACAGGGGCGTGACGGCGGTGGTGAACAGCTCACACCCCGGCGCACGCCCCAGCCGTCCCACGCGGCGCACACCACAGGAGGCCCAACGCCCCTGCCCCATAGGGCGGATTTGCCGGTATGGCGGCCCTCCCGGTGCCGAGGGCCGCCTTTTGCCGGTGCGCGGACCCTGCGCTTGAATGCAGGCTTCGCACCTTCGGCACAAGGGAGTCAGCTGTGCACCGCCCGACCCTGGCACGCAGCACGCGCCGTCTCGGCGTCCTCACCGCGACCGCGCTCGCGGTCGCCGTCGCCGCCGCGGCACCGGCCGCGGCCCACGCGGAGGTCGAGGCGGAGGGCGCCCGCGCCCTCGACCAGAACGTCGAGCTGACCTTCTCCGCCGAGTCGGAGTCCGCCTCGGCCGGCATCACGAAGCTGGAGGTGATCCTGCCGAAGGGCATCGCCCCCGCCGACGTCACCTACGAAGAGGGGCCCAAAGGCTGGAAGTTCGCCGCCACAGACCGGGGCTACACCGTCTCCGGACCGAAGCTCGCGGTGGGGGAGGACGCCGAGTACGAGGTCACCGTACGGCAGTTGCCCGACGCCGAGTCGCTCGTGTTCAAGACCCTGCAGTCCTACAGCGACGGCAAGGTGGACCGCTGGATCGAACTGGACGACTCCGGCGGCGACGGGCACGGCCATGGCCACCCCGCGCCCCGTCTGGACCTGAAGCCCGCCGCGTCCGGCGCGAAGCTCGTCAGCCCCACCCCCAGCCCTTCGGAGGAGCCCTCGACAGCGTCCCCTTCAGAGGAGCCCAGCGCCGAGAAGACCCCGGCGCCGTCGGCGAAGCCCGCGGCGGACGACACCGACGACGGCATTCCCCTGGCCGTCCCCGTCGGTATCGGCGCGGCCGTCCTCGTCCTCGGCGGCGGCCTGTGGTGGTGGCGAAGCCGCCGCGAGGGCTCCGCCTGACCCTTCGTCGACGCGAACGGCCGGGTGCCTGCTGTCGATTGGGCGCACCGGCCCGGCCTTGGGCACCCGCTGAGCCGCACGGACCCTGCATCGAGTGCTTCCGGGCTTCGGCCGCGGGGCCTGCCGCGACCTGACCGAAACGTGGCACGGGCTTTACTGCGACTTACTTGCAGCTACTCATCACCGGCACAAGGCTGAGGGGGCCGACCGCTCGACGACAGAAGGCGCACGTCCATGGCCACAGCCTCCGAGACCGCCCGCCCGGCCCCCGCCGGGGAGGGCGGCTTCTCCTGGCGTCGGATCCGCGCCTCTCTGACCCGCGAGGAGTGGGCGAGCCTCGGCGCGATGGCCGCGTTCATCCTGGCCCTGCACCTCGTCGGCTGGTTCACGCTGGTCGTGATCGTGGCCCCCGAGCACTACAGCGTCGGCAGCAGGACCTTCGGCATCGGCATGGGCGTCACCGCCTACACCCTCGGCATGCGGCACGCCTTCGACGCCGACCACATCGCGGCCATCGACAACACCACCCGCACGCTGATGAGCGAGGGGCGACGGCCGCTGTCGGTCGGCTTCTGGTTCTCCCTCGGCCACTCGTCGGTCGTCTTCGCCCTCACCTTCCTGCTCTCCCTCGGCGTCAAGGCGCTCGCCGGGCCGACCCGGAACGCGGACTCCGGACTGCACGCCGTCACCGGCTGGATCGGCGCCACCGTCTCCGGGACGTTCCTGTACGCCATCGCGATCGTCAACCTGGTGATCATGGCGGGCATCTGGAAAGTGTTCCGCGCCATGCGGGCGGGCTCCTACGACGAGGCCGCGCTGGAGGAACAGCTGAACAAGCGGGGCCTCTTGAACCGGCTCCTCGGCCGGCTGATGCGGTCCATCACCAAGCCGTGGCAGATGTATCCGCTCGGGCTGCTCTTCGGCCTCGGCTTCGACACGGCCACGGAGGTCGCGCTGCTGGTGCTGGCGGGATCGGGCGCGGCCTCGGGACTGCCCTGGTACGCGATCCTGTGCCTGCCCGTCCTGTTCGCGGCCGGCATGTCACTGCTCGACACGATCGACGGCTCGTTCATGAACTTCGCCTACGGCTGGGCGTTCTCCCAGCCGGTCCGCAAGGTCTACTACAACCTCACCGTCACCGGCCTCTCGGTCGCCGTCGCCCTCATCATCGGCACGGTCGAACTGCTCGGCCTCATCACCGAGAAGACCCACCTCCACGGCCCGTTCTGGGACCGGGTCGCCGGCGTCGACCTCAACACCGTCGGCTATGTCGTCGTCGCCCTCTTCTTCGCGACCTGGGTGATCGCCCTGCTGGTGTGGCGCCTCGCCCGGATCGAGGAGAAGTGGACAACGGGCTGAACTCCGCGATTTCGTGTGTGAGTCGCCGGGGGAGCCGTCCGATCCGGTGTCGTCAGAGGCCCGCGTGGAGTCCGTCCGTGAGTCGTCCATGGCTGTGGCGCCAGCCCGTCGGGACCCGTAGGGCGTCCGCCAGATGCGGGTGGCCGAGGGGCAGGTCGGAGTGCACATGGGGCGCGGGCGACGTCGGCCACAGCCGCACGGCCAGCAGCGCCGCGGCCAGCGCGATCGTCCCCAGGGCGAGCGTCGTCCAGTCGAGTCCGGCCGTCGCGCCGAGCCAGCCGGCCAACGGATAGGTCAGCAGCCAGCAGCCGTGCGAGAGGGAGAACTGGGCGGCGAACGCGGCCGTGCGCTCCCCGGCCGGCACGGACCGCCGGATCAGCCGCCCGGTCGGCGTGAGCACCGCCGAGCACGCCGCGCCGAACGCGGCCCACACGCCGAGCAGCGCGGGCACCCGCCACGCGCCGCCCGGTGCCGCGGTGACGGCACCCAGACCGGCGAAGACGACCGTCAGCAGCAGCGCGGCCGGCAGCATCACCGCCCGGTCCGGCACCCGGTCCAGCAGCCGAGGCAGTGCCAGCGCCACCACCATCGACCCGGCCCCGTACGCGCCGAGCGCCAGCGGTACGGCGCCCTCGGACAGGCCCAGCACATCGCGGACGTAGACCACGGAGTTGACGGTGACCATCGCGCCGGCCGCGGCGACCGCGAGGTCCAGGGCGAGGAGCGCCCGCAGCCGGGGGACGGCGAGGAAGCCGCGGATGCCCGAGCGTCGACCGACCCCGGGCCCGGGGCGTGCCGTGCGTTCGGGCAGCACGGCCGAGACGACCAGCGCGGCCGACGCGAGGAAGCCGAGAACGGTACCGCTGAACAGCCAGTTGTAGGTGATGACGGACAACAGGGCCGCCGCGAGCGCGGGGGAGAAGAGGCTCTCCAGGTCGTAGGCGAGACGGGACATCGACAGCGCCCGCGTGTAGGCGCGCTCCTCGGGCAGCACATCGGGGATCACGGCCTGGAACGTCGGCGTGAACACCGCGGACGCCGACTGGAGGAGGAACACCAGGACGTACACCTGCCACACCGAGTCCACGAACGGCAGGAACACCGCGACCCCGGCACGCACCAGGTCCGCCGACACCATGAGCGCCCGGCGCGGCAGCCGGTCCGCGATCGCGCCGACGGCCGGGGCGACCGTCACGTACGCCACCATCTTGATCGCCAGCGCGGTGCCCAGCACGGACCCGGCGGCGGCGCCCGCCAGGTCGTACGCCAGCAGCCCCAGGGCGACGGTCGCGAGCCCCGTACCCAGCAGTGCGATGACCTGGGCGGCGAACAGATGCCGATAGGTGCGGTGACGCAGGACGGCGAGCATACGGGCGGCTCCCCTCTGCACGAAGGCTCGGCGTGACGGCCTCGGGCGACGGCACGGGCGACGGCGCGGCGTGACGGTCGAAGCGACGGCGCATGATGTCCTCCGAGTGTAGCCATCATGTGCGCATCTGCGCACATGATGGCCCTGGAGTCGCCGTCGCTTCGGCCGTCTCGACCGTCACGATCGGCCCACGGTCCGGCAGATGGCTCTAGGCTGGCCTCATGCCAGAACGCCACGCCGTGTCACCTGCACCCGGTGCGCATCTGCGCGCTCCCGACAGCGCGCGGCTCACCGAGGCGACCGGGGTGTTCGCGATGCTCTCCGACGTCACCCGGCTGCATCTGCTGTGGCTCCTCGCGCAGGGCGAGTCCGACGTCGGATCCCTGGCCGAACGCTGCGACGCGTCCCGGACCGCGGTCAGCCAGCACCTCGCGAAGCTGCGGCTCGCCGGGCTCGTGCAAACCCGCCGCGAGGGGCGCCACATCCACTACAGCCTCAGCGACGGACATCTGCGGCGCCTGGTCGTCGAGGCCCTCAGCCACGCCGACCACCGCGTCAGCGGACAGGCGCCCCACGACTGACCCCGCGCATGTGCGCGGAAGAGGGCTCAGACGGGGTCGATGGACCCGAGGGTGGGGACGACCTCCTCGATGGAGCCGTCGGCCGCGAACACCAGCCGGTCCAGGGTCGACTCACGGTGCGTGCCGTCGCCGCGCGGCGTTCCGGGGCCGGGAACCGCGAACCGGTGGTAGCAGATGAACCAGTCGTCGGTGCCGGGGACGTTCACGACGGTGTGATGACCGGTGGCGAGGATCCCGTACTCGGGCCGCTTGCGCAGGATCACCCCCTTCTTGGTCCACGGCCCGAGCGGCGAGGGGCCGGTGGCGTAGGCGACCCGGTAGTCCTCGCTGCGGGTGTCGTCCTCCGACCACATGAAGTAATAGACGCCCCGCCGCTTGACGACGAACGCGCCCTCGCGGAACCCCTCCGGGGTGAACCGCCGCACCCGCTCCGGGTCGAACGACACCATGTCGTCGTGGAGCGGCACCCCGTACGCCTCGGTATTGCCCCAGTACAGGTACGTGGTGCCGTCGTCGTCCCGGAACACGGCCGGGTCGATCATCTGGCCGGCGTAGTCGTCCCGTGCGATGAGGGGCCGGTCGAGCGCGTCCCGGAAGGGGCCCGTGGGACTGTCCCCGACGGCGACGCCGATCTGCTGGTTCGCGCAGAAGTAGAAGTAGTACGCCCCGTCGCGCTCCCCGGCGGTCGGCGCCCACGCGTACCGGTCCGCCCAGCTCACATCGGTCTCCAGATCCAGGACGACCCCGTGGTCCTGCCAGGTGACGAGGTCGTCGGAGGAGTGGACCGTGAACCGGGTGCCGCCCCAGTCCTCGAAGCCGTCGGTCGTCGGGTAGATGTAGTAACGGCCGCCGAACTCCTGGATGTTGGGGTCGGCGGTCAGCCCCGGCAGCAGCGGGCTGCGCATGGGGACGGCCTCGACCGTCCAGGTGCGCCGGGTGCCGTCGGCGGCCGTGACCGTGTACGGCCGCGGGGTGCGGAAGTCGCGTGGGGTGCCCGACGGCGGGTCGATGCTCGCGCCTGCGGCGAGGTCGAAGTCGGGTGCGAGCGCGTCGAGTTCGGTGCCCGGATGCAGTGGCAGCACGACCTTCGAGGTGTGCTCGTCGACGAGGGCGTACGCCTTCAGACCCGTACGGATGTGGGCGTCGACGACGGATGTGCCCGGCGCGTACGCGGCCAGCAGCCGCTCGTACTCGGCCCGGGTCACCGGCAGGACGGAGCCGTGTCGGGCGCCGGGCGGCAGGGCGTGGTCCTCGCAGGGCGTCCACCTGCCGGAGTCGAGGTCGGTGGTCTCGAAGGGGACGTAGCCGCGCCCGCTGAACTCGTCGATGAACAGGTACCACTTGGCCTCGGTGTTGGACCTGAACACGATCGGGCCCTCGCCCTGCTCGATCGCCCCCATCCCCACGCGGTCGGCCACGAACGCGTACGACGTCGCCCGCAGGTCGGCCGACCTCTCCACGGTGATGAACTTCCCGCCGGGCGCCTCGGGCGAGTGGGCGCGCTCGTCCTTGGTGAAGCGGTAGTAGGTGCCGTCGTGCCGGACGACCGTGGAGTCGATGACGGAGTGACCGGGGTCGTTCCAGAGCCGGGGTTCGCTGAAGACTCGGAAGTCGCGGGTGGTCGCGTACAACATCACGTTGTGCGTGTCGGCGGTGCGCTCCGGGTCGTCGGCGGCGTACAGCCTGGAGGCCCAGAAGACGACGTACTCGTCCCGGTCGGGATCGTGACACGCCTCCGGGGCCCAGAGGTTGCCGGCGGTGTCTGGGGCGAGGCGGACCAGTCGCCGGTCGGTCCAGTGCACGAGGTCGGTGCTGTCCCAGACCATGAGCGCGGTGCTGCCGGTGCGCTGGACACGGTCCCAGTCGCCGACCTGCTCGCCGTGCATACGGAGGTCGGTGGCGATCAGATGGAACCCGTCGCCCCGCGGCGAGCGGATGAGGAACGGATCACGCAGGCCCTTCGTCCCGAGGTCCGACGTCAGGACCGGCGCGCCGCCGTTCAACTCGCGCCAGCGGAGGGGGTCGTCGCCCCGGCTGAGCGCGAACCGGATCTGCTCGCCGTCCGGGCTGCCCTCGCCGGTGAAGTAGACGAAGACGTAACCGGCGTACTCCTGCAAGCCGACCTCCAGAGCTGCGAGCTTTTGACGCTTCCTGTTGGAAACCCGCCGAAGAGTGTTGCTATTTGGGTCGACGCACGTCAATCGTCGAACTGTCCCCGGACACCATCGAAAGTTTCGACCGTGGATGAGGGGCGCAGACACGTACCAGGCTGGCCCTCGTTTTCCGATGGGGAAGGAACGGCAACCATGACGAACAGCGCACTTCTGGTGATGGACGTCCAACGGGATGTCGTGGCCATCGCCGATGACGGTTCCGGCTACCTGCCGCGCTTGCGTAGAGCGATCGACGGTGCCCGAGCTGCCGACATCCCTGTGATCTACGTGGTGATGGGCTTACGGCCGGGTGATCGGCAAGTCAGCCCGCGCAACAAGGTGATGGCGAACGTGCTGCGGGCCGGCCTGTTCACCGAGGGCGCCCCCGGCACCGAGATCCATGACGACGTCGCGCCCCGACAGGGCGACGTGGTGGTGACCAAGAGGAGAGGGAGCGCGTTCTCGGGCAGCGACCTCGATCTGGTCCTCAGGGCACGCGACATCGACAGCCTCGTTCTCACCGGCATCGCCACCAGCGCCGTAGTGCTGTCCACCCTGTGGCACGCCATCGACCTGGACTTCGGTCTCACCGTCCTGGCGGACGCCTGCCTCGACACCGACCCCGAGGTCCACACGATGCTCACGGAAAGGCTGTTCCCGCAGTGGGCGGATGTGGTCACCGTCGAGGACTGGCTCAAAGTCATCGGCCAGATGCCGGCATCATGTCGCACCGACATCAGGTCACGTGAGACGTCATCTACCCCTTGATCGGTGCGGCCGATCTGGCGGCCTGCTCGATCTTCGCGCAGTACGCCGCACGGGCTTCCTCGTCGATCTGCGTCTCGTGTGCGGCGCGCAATCCGGTCCGGCCGTCGAGGCCCTCGCGGAGGATGTCGGCGTGCCCGGCGTGCCGGACGGACTCGGCGAGAACATGGACCATGACGGCGAACAGGTTCGTGTTGGGACGGGGCTCCGGCCACCACGGCACATGGCCGGGCGCGTCGAGGGCAAGCTCGTTGATCGTCGCGTCCGAGTGGTCCCACGTGCGCCGGTAGAACCCGATGATCTGATCGCGGGTCTCGTCCTCGGTCGCCCACAGATCGCTGCCGTTGTGGTCCTGCCACCGGGGCAGCGGCTCCGGGGAAGGGCGGTCGAAGACCTCGCCGAAGTATCTGGCCTCGACGGTGGCCACGTGTTTGACGAGGCCGAGGAGGTTGGTCCCGGTCGCTGTCAGAGGTCGGCGGGCGTCGTATTCGGACAGGTCGTCGAGTTTCCAGAGCAGCGCCTCGCGGTCCCGCCGTAGTCTCCCGTGCAGGTCGCGTTTCGCGAAGTCATCGATCATGCGGCATGAGCCTGCCATGGGGCCTTCGCGGTCTCAAGATCCAGTACGTGGTTCGGGACGGCAGGCGGAGGGCCCGGCCACTTCAGGGGCGACGGGGGTACTTCGTGGAGATGCCGGTGGGATACATGGTGACGACCACGATCTTCGCCTGGTGCACGTTCTTCGCCGTTGTCGCGCCACGTCGGCCTCGACCACTGGGGACCCTGAGTTTCTGGTGCGGCCTCGGCCTCAACGAGGTGCCGTTCGTGGGCATCTACGTCCTGGTGGCCTCCACAGCACTGGCCGCCGCCGAGGGCGATCTGGACTCCCCGGCCGCCAAGGTGACAGCGGCCGTGGCGGCCGTCACCGTCGTCGGCCTCGCTGTCTCCGCGTGGCGGGGCCTGCGTACGGATCAGGTGGTCGGCCGGGCTCTTGAACAGGGCCTCGGGGCCGACTGGCGGGCTCGTGTGCACGCACCGCTGCGCCGCCACCGGCCCTGGGCCCGCATCATGCTGCTGCCGGCCCTGATGCGGCGGCGTGACGTGCGGCGGATCCCCGACATCGCCTACGGCGACGCCGGGCGCCGGAACCTCCTCGACGTCTACCGTCGCCGCGACGCACCGCGGAACGCGCCGGTCCTGATCTACTTCCACGGCGGCGGGTTCACCGGCGGAGCGAAGAACCGCGAGGCCCGGCCCCTGCTCCACCGGCTCGCCGGCCAGGGGTGGGTGTGCATCAGCGCCAACTACCGGCTGCGGCCCGAGACGACGTTCCCCGGCCATCAGATCGACGCCAAGAAGGTCATCGCCTGGGTCCGCGAGCACGCCCCCGAGTACGGCGCCGATCCGTCGAGGCTGTTCGTGGCGGGCAGCTCCGCCGGCTCCAACCTGGCCGCCATGTGTGCCCTCACACCGAACCACCCCGAGTTCCAGCCCGGCTTCGAGTCGGCCGACACCTCGGTCACCGCCGCGATCTGCCTCTACGGCTACTACGGCCACTTCTTCGGCGAGGAGCCCGGCGAAACGGCTTCCCCGAACCAACCGTACGCGTACCTCGACCCCGGTGCGCCACCGTTCCTCATCGCCCACGGCACCAAGGACGCGCTGGCGACCGTGGAGGGCGCCCGGAACTTCGTCGACCAGCTGCGCCGGGTCTCGGACCGCGCCGTTGTCTATGCCGAACTGCCCGGCGGACAGCACTCGTTCGACCTGTTCCACTCCCCGCGCTTCGAGGCCGTCGTGGACGGCGTCGAGGCCTTCGCCGCCTGGGTCCTGGCTGCTCCGGAGCGCGCGCCTGACTCAACCCGGTAGGTCCCCGGTGTCTGCCGTACCGGCCACGGGGGTGAGCAGGGTGCGGAGGTCGATGACGCGGTAGCCGCGTGCCGTGATCGCGTCGAGGATCCGCGGCAGGGCCTGTGCGTCGATCACCTCGGGGCCGCCCTCGGACGTACCGACGTGCATCTGCACGATCGCCCCTGGACGCAGGGCGTCCAGCGCCCGGCCCACCGCGAGGTCCACGGTCATGCCGCCTTCGGTCCCCTTCCACCCGTTGGTGTCGGTGGTGAACTCGATGTCCGCGAAACCCAGGCCGTTGACCTCGTCGATCTGGGCAGCGCTGGTCTCGCTGTAGGGAAACCGGAAGAACGGCGTCAGGGACTGTCCTGCCACTGCCCCGGCCGCACGCAGGGCCTGGTCCGCCGCCTGGACCTCGCGGCGTCGTCCGGCTGCGGTCAGGTCATCGAAGTAGGGATGGCTGTAGGAGTGGTTGCCCAACCCGTGCCCTGCGGCCGCCACCTTCCTGACCACTTCAGGGTGGCGGTCGGCGAAAGCGCCGGTCAGGAAGAACGTGGCAGGCGTATGCCGGCGGGCGAGGTCGTCGAGAACGCTGTCGAGGCCGGCGTCGTTCCAGGCCGCGTTGAAGGTCACCGCGACCACCGGCTCAGACGTACGGATCACACGGTTCTCCGACCCGAACAGCGCCCGTAGACCGTCCGTGGTCGCTCCCGGGCGCGTCGAAGCGGCTCTCGCCATCCCGGTCGGCGGTCCGGACACCACCCCCCAAGCCGCGGCGAGAAGCCCGGCAGTCATCAGACGGCGGGTGACCTGACGGCGTGCAGTGAGAGAGTGCGTTTCCATGCCACCGTCATCGGTCGACCGATACCCGTCCTTGAGCGTGCACCGGGGAAAGCCTCCACGTCTTTGATGTCTTTACGGCAACAGCCCTCAGGCATCCGCGAACCAGGGGCGGCCCTGGGCCCAGTGGGTCACCCAGCCCGTGAAGCCGGGCTCGCCGGGCATCAGGGCCTCGGGTGACTGGGGGCCGAAGGGGAACGCGCCCTCGCCCGCGATCTGCCAGATGTGACCGCGCTGCGGACCGGTGACGATCAAGTGCCAGTACATGCCGCAGCCGTCGGTGCCCAGCAGCAGTGAGCCGTGATCGAACACGGGGTCCAGCCGGGCCTCGAACTCTTCCTCCGACAGTGTCTCCTCGTCACCCTCGTCCTCCCACAGCCATGCCGCCGTCAGCGGGAAGGGCTCGGCAAGACGGCGCTCAGGGCGATTCGAGCCCCAGTCCGAAGGTATGTCCGCGAGGGGCAGCAGACCGTAGTAGGGCGGTCCTGCGCGCAGCCCGTCGCAGATCTCCGCCACGAACGTCCGGTACGGCTCCGGGAGGAGGACGCCGTGCTCCGCCTCGAAGGACCGCACCGCCTCCCAGCCGGCCGGCGGCACCGCGTCGGGATGGGACGAGAAGATCTCGCGGAGGGCGGCCAACTCGGCCGGGTCGCAGGTTTCCGTGTTCATACGGATCATCATCCAGGATCTGAAGCTGCCGCTCTGGACGGCGAAGCCCGTACGCCGCTCCAGGCATCGAGGCGCAGGTCCCGGACGTACCAGTCGAGCCGCGTCCCGTCCTCCTCCTGTGTGCGCTTGCCGGGGGTGAAGCCGGACCGGCGGGCGACCGCGGCGGAAGCGACGTTCCCGGGCTCCACCCGGATCACGGCCTCCTTCCCTCCCTCGGCCGCGGCGTACCCCGAGACGAGGAGCACCGCGCGGGTGGCCAGTCCGCGCCCCCTCCAGGGCGGGTAGAGGCCGTAAGCGACATTGACCTGACCGGGAGCCAGGCCCGCCACGGTGAAGCGCAGGTCGATCGTCCCGGCCAGGACCTCGTCGGTGCCCACCCGGATGCCGAAGGCGCGCAGCGGGCCGGAGACCTCCCACTGCTCCTGACAATGCCGTAGGTACGCGTCGACGCCCTCGCGTGTGCTGCGACCGCCACTCAGCCAGCGAACCAACTCCTCGTCCTCACCGGCGAGATGGGTCTCCGCATCGTCCGGTCGCAGCGGGGACAGGGTGACGATCCCGTCGGACAGACTCACTTCACGCATCCGGTGATTCTTGACGCTTCGCACTGCGGCGCGCCATCGGATTCCGGGCGACCTCGGGGTAGAGCCCGCTGGGTGGTCGGGCGAAGGGTGGAGCCCCCGCCACGTAACGGGGAGCACTCCCCGGTTCAAGTGTTAAGGTCGGCCGGGTAAACGGGGATGGCTCCCCGTTCGGTTTCCGGCGGGCGGGGAGGCCGCGGGGGTCAAGGGGGAGGAGCGCCATGTCCAGTACCGCACTCGTGCTCGGCGGTGGTGGGCCGGTGGGCGGAGCCTGGATGGTGGGTGTGCTCGCCGGGCTCAGTGAGGCCGGGGTCGATCTCGGGAGCGCCGATGTCGTCATCGGCACGTCCGCCGGTGCCGTCTTCGGTTCCCGGCTCCGGTCCGGCGTCCCGGCCGCGGATCTCTACGAACGCCAACTCTCCGGGGCCGACGCGGTCCGGCTGCCGGTGACGGCCCGCCAGACCGCGACCTACCTCTGGGCGGCGCTCGGCTCCCGTGACCCCCAGCGGTCCGTCGAACGCCTCGGACGGGCTGCGCTCCGTGCCCGGACCGGCCAGGAGTCGGACGTCTTCGACACGGTCGGCCCGCTCCTGGGCGACGTACGCGACTGGCCCGCACGGGAGTTGCGGATCGCCGCGGTCGACGCGCTGAACGGGAGGACCGAGGTGTTCGACTCGGCGTCCGGGGTCACACTCCTCGAAGCGGTCGCGGCGAGCTGCGCCGTGCCCGTCGTGTGGCCGCCGGTCACCGTGGCCGGCCGACGCTGGATGGACGGTGGCAGCCGTTCGACCGCCAACCTCCAACTCGCCCGCGGGTACCGCCGGGTACTGGCCGTCGTACCCGTCCCTCGGGCCGTCGGCCCGCATCCGAGCGCCGCGCGGCAGGCCGCCGAACTCTCCGACGACGGAGCGCGTGTCGTCCTGCTCACCCCGGACAGTGCCGCGCGTCGCGCGATGGGCCGCAATCTGGCGGACGACACACACCGGCCCGCCGCAGCCCGTGCGGGCCACGCCCAGGCCGGCGCGCTGGCCCCCTCGGTCGTCGAGGTCTGGCAGGGGTGATGTGCGTCAAGGGCCGGGAAGCGAACCGCACGGCTTCCGGGCGCCGGCCGTTGGCCGCCCGCCTCAGCCCTCCAGCCGCCGCAGGCGTTCCGCGTCGCAGGTGCGGGGGCAGGTGGAGCAGGCCTCGGTCGGGCGGATCGTGTAGTAGAGGCAGCAGCCCCTGCGCGTGCGGGTCGGGTGCTCGTGGCCGTCGGCCGTGCGCAGTACGCGGAAGTCGGCGCCGCCCGGGAAGGGCGCGCGGGCGGCGGGCAGCACCTCCGACGCGGCCCTGACCCCGGCGGCCTCGTCGCCTCGTGTGCGCCCGAGGTACCAGAGCCCGGAGACCAGGTCGTCGGAGACCATGCCCCACAGAGCCCGCGATCCCCGGCGTACATACGGCCCGAACACCTCCAACACCGGCCCCATGTGGTCCGCCACGGCCGCCCGCAACTCGGCCCGCAGCGCCTCCTGGTGGGCGACCGTCCGCGCGCCGGTGAGCGCCGCCGCGGGGTCGTCCGGCAGGCAGGCGAGATCGGTTCCGGGGCGGATCTCGTACGTGCCCGACGCGACGTCCACCCGAATGTCGTCGGGAGCGATGCGTGGGACCCGTCGCTCCAGGTACCAGACACCGCTCATCAACAGGGCGACCGACCACACATAGTCATGGAGGGCCCGGGAGGCGGCGACATGGCGGGGCGCGGTGTGGTCGTGGCGGCTCAGGATCCGCGCGGCCTCGGCCTCGACGAACGCCTCCAGCCCTTCCTGACCGTCCGTCAACGTCACGGCTCCCGTGGTCATTGCGGGTGACGGCGCCATGGGGCCTTGGCCCGGTCCCGCGACTCGTACGGACAGCACCTCGCACATCTCGCCCAGGCGGCGGTAGGCGGCGGCGAGGAGACCCGCGACGTCCGTCGGGATGGAGGGGAGGACACCCGTGACGTGCGTGGGCGTGGCGGCGGGGAGGCCCGGGGCGTGCGGGGGAGCGGCGGCCCGGGGGAGCGCCAGGGAGGCCATGGTCATCGGCAACTCCAGAGCGTGAGGGAGTTTGGTGAGGCGAGGAGGTAAGCCTTACCTTAGCTGCAAGATCAAGTGTCGATGGCCAAGTGGGGTGCGGATCGTGAATCGCGGGGCTGACCAGACCGCCTCCGCGGCCCCCTTCGTCGCCGGCCCGCCCCGTCCGACCCCTCACCCGCCAGCGGAAGCCGTGCACCGTCCCATGCGCCTGTACCTCCTCGCCCTGAACCCCACCGAATCCGTCACCGAGGGTTTCCTGCCCGCCGCCGCCCGGCTCGGTCCGGACGTCACGATCCTCACCGACCAGCCGGACGCCCATCACACCGCGTACCCGGAGCACCCCGGTGTCGAGGTCCTCCCGTGCGACGTACGCGACTTCCGCGCCGTCATCACCCGGATCTCCACCCACCACCGGCCCGCCGCGGTCTTCACCAACAGCGACCACCTCCAGACCCAGGCGGCCCTCGCCGCGCAGTACTTCGGGCTGCCGGGCAAGGACTGGCGGGCCACCCTGCGCTGCAAGGACAAGGGCGAGATGCGCCGCAGGCTCGCCGCCGCCGGGGTGGACGCCGTCTGGTCCGCCGAGATCGCCGAACCGGCCGACCTGACCGGCCCGCCGGTCGCAGACGCGCCGTACCCTTGCGTCCTCAAGCCCCGCGAGGGCGTCGCCAGCGAGGACGTCGTGCTTGTCGAGAACCCCGCCGACCTCGTCGCCCACGGCAAGGAGATCCTCGCCCGCCGCCCCGGCGCCACCCTGGTCGTCGAGGAGTATCTGCCGGGTGAGCTGTACACCCTGGAGACCCTCGGAGACGGCCGCGTCCGGCAGGTCCTCGGCGGCTTCCACACCGAGGTCTCCCCACCGCCGTACTTCATCGAGGAGCGGATGACCTTCGTCCCGGCCCACCCGGAGCCGGTCGTCGCGCAGGTCCTTGCCCAACTCGACGCACTGGGCGTCGGCTTCGGCGCCTGCCACACCGAGTTCGTCGTCCACGAGGGCCGGGCCCGCGTCATCGAGGTCAACTACCGGGCCATCGGCGACCAGTGCGACCTGCTCCTCGCCGAACTGCTCGACCTGCCCCTCTTCGAGCACATCCTGCGCACCCACCTCGGCGAGCCGCTCCCCGCCGACCTGGAACCACGACGCGACGGCGCCGCCCGCCTGGAGTACCCGTGCGCCGACCGGGCCGGAACGCTCGTCGCGGCACCGCAGCCGACCGAACTCCACGCCGACGGCGTCCACCTGACGTACCGTCCGCTGCGCCGCATCGGCGAGCGGCACGAGTTGTACCGGACCAACCGCGACTACCTGGGTGTGCTCCGCGCGACCGGCACGGGTCAGGAGGCCGTCGATCAGGCGGTGGCCGACTTCCTCGCCGCACACAGATGGGAGATCCAGCCGTGACCTCCACCTCCATCTCTACCTCCGCCTCCGCCGCAGCCGCCCCAGCCGAGATGGCAGTCCTCACCGCAGCCACCGCGACCGCGGTCCTCACCGAAGCCGCCGTCCCGGAAGCCCCCGACCCCGTCGAGGCCGCCCTCCTCATTCGCGTGCTCAGCGCCCTGCTCCGCGAGAACGTCGTCGGGCTGCGGGAGAGCAGCACCCTCGTCGAGCGGCCGGACGGCCCCTGGCTGCGTCTGCCCGTCGGCGACGACGCCCTGCTGCTCCCCGTCACCGAGGACGGCTTCCAGCAGGTGTACGCCGCCCGGCTGCCGCTGCTCCTCCGGGAGTCGGACGGCACCGCGTATCCGACCTGCGCGAGTGCCCTCGCCCAACTGCGCGCCCTGGCCGACCCCGTCGACCACGGCGGTTTCGACGCCTTCGCCGAGGAGTGCCGTCAGACCCTCGTGGCGACGAGGCTGCACGACGACACCGCCGAGGAGGTCGCCGACGGGCTCGCCGAGCTGTACGGCACCGACCTCGCCGAATGGACGGGGCTGCGCGGCCAGTTGGCGTACGAGACCCTCGCCGCCCGGCTCGACCACCCCGTCTACCCGACCGCACGCGGCCGCGCCGGCGTCGACGAGCGGCAACTCCTCGCCCACGCACCGGAGTTCCACCCGGAGTTCCGGCTCCAGTGGCTCGCCCTGCCCCGCGAGTCCGTCACCGTCGCCGGGCAGCTCCCGGACGGGTGGCCCACCCCCTCCGCCCTCGGTCTAGCCGACCTCGACCGCACCCATGTCGTCCTGCCCGTCCACCCGTCGACCGTCGGCGCGCCCCTCGACGCCGCGCTCCGCGAGACCGGACTCGTGGGCGCGGCCGTCCTCGCCGACTGGCCGTACCTCGACGTCGTCCCCACCCTGTCGATGCGCACGGTCGCCCCGACCGCGGCTCCCTCCCTGCACCTCAAACTCCCGCTGGCCACCTCGACCCTGGGCCTGCGGAACAAGCGTTCCGTCAAACCCGGCACCCTCGTCGACGGCGCCGCCGGCCAGCGGCTGCTGGAGGCGGTGATCGACCGCGAACCCCGTTTCCAGGGCAGGGTGCTGCACGCCGACGAGACGGTGTACGCGCACGCCGGGCACGAACTGCTCGCCGTCCTGTGCCGCCGCTACCCCGGGGACCTCGACGCCGCCGTCGTCGTCCCGATGGCCGCCCTCCTCGCTGAGGCGCCCGGTGGTGGCCTGGTCGTCGATCACCTCGCCGCACACCACCACGGCGGTGACGTGATCGCCCTGTTCGACGCGGTGCTCACCCTGCTGTTCGACTGGCAGACGACCCTCTTCGGGTACGGCATAGCGCTGGAGTCCCACCAGCAGAACATCTCCCTGGTGTTCGGCCCCGCCCACGGTGAACTGCGGCTGCTGCTGAAGGACAACGACGGCCCCCGCGTCAACAGCACCCGGCTGACCGCCACACTCGGCGGCGGCACCTGGGGCTTCGACGACGACCGGACCTTCGCCCCCGGCGACCGGGCGGTGGCCGACGTGTTCACCACGATCACCGTGCACCTCTGCGCGGGCGCCTACGCGTTCGGCCTTGCCCGCCACGGGCGCGCCCCGCTCCCGGTGCTGCTGGACCTCGTACGGGACCGGCTCACCGAGGCCGTCGACCGGCTCGGCGGCGACGCAGCCGCCGCACTCCGGGAGCGGGTGCTCCACGCCCCCGAACTGCCGGTGAAGGCGATGGTGACCGCGGGGACCCTGCTCAGCAAGGAGCGATCGGGTGCCGCCGACATCAACAAGCACTACACGACCGGCCCCAACTACCTCCTCCGGGGCGGAGGTCCGGCGTGATGGCCGACCCACGACCGGCGATGCGCCCGGCGAAGCCGGCGATACGCCCGATGACCGGTCCGGCGACACGCCGGATGACCGGTCCAACGCCCGGTCCAACGACACGCCCGGCGACCGGTCCGGCGCCCCGTCTCGAAGCCGCCCCCTCGCCGCGCCCACGGGTGACGGAACCGTCGCCCCGCCCCTTCCCCTGACCCTCCCGCCCCACTCAGCCCCCCGCGTACCCGCTGGAGCCCCCGCATGCCTCCGCTGACCGACTCGCTCGGTACCGCTCACCTGCCCACCGCCGACGACGCCACGGCCCACACCCTCCTCAACTGCCTGCTGCGCGAGGTGGCCGGGCCCGAACGCCAGACCGCAGTCAGCGACGGCCACCTCCTGCTGAGACTGCCCCGCCGAGGCCCGCTGCTCCGCGTGGCCCTGCGCCGTACCTCCCTGCTCGGCGCCCACCGCTTCACCGGGCCGGTGCACGAGCAGACCGCGACCGGCTGGACGGCACTCGACTGGCGCCGCCTCGCCGAGTACACCCACGACGAACTGACCCTGCGCACCGGTGTCCGCAACGACGAGTTCCTGCACCAGATCGACTCCAGTCACCGCACCCTCGCCGCCGCGCTCGCCGACCGCGACACCGACCCCCACGGGCGCCCCGACTACCTCGCCTCCGAGCAGTCCCTGCTGTTCGGGCACCGCTTCCACCCCACGCCGAAAGCCCGCACCGGCGACGCCGACGCCTGGCGGTCGTACGCCCCGGAGGCCCGCGCCGTCTTCCCGCTGCGCCACCTCGCCGTACGCGAGGACCTGATCGCCCAGGAGAGCGCCGAGCCCGGCGCCACCGCCGTCCTCGACCCGGAACGCGGCGACGTCCCCGAGGGCTACCGGCTGCTGCCCGCGCACCCCTGGCAGTACGAGATGCTCCGCGAACACCGCCTGCTGCGGGACGCCCTCGGGCGCGGCGACATCCTCGACCTCGGGCCAGGCGGCACCGAGTACGCGGCCACCGCCTCCGTCCGCACCCTCTTCGACGGCGACGCCTTCCTGAAGTTCAGCCTCAACGTCCGCATCACCAACTGCGTCCGCAGACACGCCCGTTACGAACTCTCCGGCGCCGTCGCCCTCACCCGCGCCCTCGCCCCGGCCCTGGCCGACCTGGAGGCCCGCTTCCCCGGCAGCGCGCTGCTCCGCGAACCCGCCTACCGCAGCCTCGCCCTGCCCGGCCCCGACGGCACCCCCGACCGCGCCCTGCTCGAAGGCTTCGGTGTGATCGTTCGCGAGGGCCTGTCCCGGAGGCTCCCGTCCGGCACGACCCCGCTGCTCGCGGCGGCCGTCGCCGACGAGTACCCCACCGGCCCGGCCCACATCTCCCGGCTCCTGTCCGGACGCGGCCCCGAGGCGGCGCTCGACTGGTGGCGGGCCTACCTCCGCCTCCTCGTCCCGCCCGTCCTGTCCGCCTTCTTCGACCACGGCGTCGTCCTGGAACCCCACCTTCAGAACGTGCTGATCTGTGTCGACACCGACGGCATGCCCGCCCGGGTCCTCTTCCGCGACCTGGAGGGCACCAAGCTCGTCCCCGACCAGCACGCCGACACCCTCGCCGCCCTCCCGCCCGAGGTCGCCGGCCCGATGACGTACGACGCCCGGCGCGGCTGGGACCGGATCGTGTACTGCCTGCTGGTCAACCACCTCGCCGAGCTGCTCGCCGCCCTCGCCGATCTGCACCCCGAGACCGAGGCCGACCTGTGGGCGGCGGTCCGCGCCGTGCTGCGGGCCCACGCCGACGAGGAGAGCCGCCCGCCCTTCCTCGCCGCCCTGCTGGCCGGGGTGCCGCTGCCCGCCAAGGCCAACCTGCTCACCCGTTGGGAACGCAAGGCCGACCGTGAGGCCGGCTATGTCCGCCTGCCCTCGCCCCTCGCCGAGGACATCCTCCGCTGGAGCGCCCGATGACCGCCCCGACCCCCGCCGTACGCGACCGTGTCCTGTCCCTGAGGCCGACCGAACTCCCCGCCTACGTCTACGACATGTCGGCCCTGCGCGAGCACGCCGCCGGGGTACGGTCCGCGTTGCCCGACCGGGTCGAGCTGTACTACGCCGCGAAGGCCAACTCCGAGCCGGAGCTCCTCACCGCGCTCGGCCCGTACGTCGACGGCTACGAGGCCTCCTCCGGCGGTGAACTCGTCCATGTCGCCGAGTCCGTTCCCGGCCGGCCGCTCGCCTTCGGCGGGCCCGGAAAGACCCCCGAGGAGATCACGACGGCGCTGGAGCGCGGCGTCGAGCGCTTCCACGTGGAGAGCGAGCACGACCTGCGGATGCTCGCCGACCTGTCCCGGCGGATCGCGCCGGGCCGCCGGGTGGCGGTCCTCCTCCGCTTCAACCTCGCCGTCGCGGACGGCTCCCTCGCGGGCAGCGCCCTCGAGATGGGCGGGCGCCCCACCCCGTTCGGCATCGACCCCACCCGGGCGGCGGACGTCCTGCGCACCCTCACCGACGGGAGCTGCGCCCACCTCGAACTGCGGGGCGTCCACGCGCACCTGGCCAGCGGCCTCGACGCCCCCGAGCAACTGTCCGTCGCCCGCTCGATCGTCGACTGGTCGACCGGCCTCGGCGTGCCCCTCGCCGAGGTGAACATCGGCGGCGGCATGGCCGTCGACTACGCCGACCCGGACCGCCGCTTCGACTGGCCGTCGTACGGGGACGGACTTGCCCGTCTCCTCGACGACCACCCGGGACTGACGCTGCGCATCGAACCCGGGCGCGCCCTGACCGCCTACTGCGGCTGGTACGCCACCGAGGTGCTGGATGTGAAGCACAGCCACGGCGAGGAGTTCGCCGTGGTGCGCGGCGGCACCCACCATTTGCGCACTCCGGCGACCAAGGGCCACGACCAGCCCTGCTCGGTGCTGCCCGTGGGGGAGTGGCCCCACCCGTGGCCGCGTCCCACGGCCGAAGGGGACCGTGTCACCCTCACCGGCCAGCTCTGCACCCCCAAGGACCTCCTCGCCCGGAACGTCCACGCGCCGGGGCTCCGCGCGGGGGACAGGGTGGCGTTCTCCCTCGCGGGCGCCTACGCCTGGAACATCTCCCACCACGACTTCCTGATGCACCCGCACCCCGGGTTCCACTTCGTGGACTGAGCCGCCCTCTCCACCCCCCGGCCGCCGCCCCCACCGCTGCCGCGCCCGAACCGTCCGCCCTCCGCGACCGTCCCTCCGTGTGTGACCGTTGACAGGCGGGCGGGGCGGGCGCAGACTCATCACCACAACTTAGTGAACTGAATTTCACCTGACGAACATCTGACGAACCAGGTCGGCTCCCCGAGGCGGGACGCGGCTCGTCCTCAACGGCGAGGAGTACTACTCATGCACACCACCGTCGGCATCATCGGCGGCGGCCCGGCCGGGCTGCTGCTGGCCCGTCTGCTGCACAACGCCGGCATCGACAGTGTGGTTCTGGAACGCAAGGACCGGGCGTACGTCGAGCAGCGGCAGCGCGCCGGAATCCTGGAGCAGGCCACCGTCGACGTGCTGCGGGCCTGTGGCGCCGGCGCCCGTCTCGACGCCGAGGGGATGCCGCACGACGGCATCGAGCTGCGCTTCGCCGGCCGTGCCCACCGCGTCGACTTCCCCGAGCTGACCGGCGGCCGCCGCGTGTGGGTCTACGCCCAGACCGAGGTCGTCAAGGACCTGGTCGCCCTCCAGCTCGCCGACGGCGGCCCGCTGCTGTTCGAGGCCGAGGTGCACGCCGTGGAGGGCGTGGACGGCGACCGCCCGGTGATCCGGTACACGCATGAGGGTCGCGAACAGACCCTGACCTGCGACTACGTGGTCGGTTGCGACGGCTTCCACGGCGTGGCTCGCGACGCCGTCCCGGAGGGCGTGCGGACGACGTACGAGCGCACCTACCCCTACTCCTGGCTGGGCATCCTGGCCGACGCCCCGCCCGTCTACGACGAGCTGATCTACGCCCACTCCGAGCGGGGCTTCGCGCTGGCCAGCATGCGGTCGCCGTCCGTGAGCCGCCTCTACCTCCAGGTCCCCAACGGCACCGACCCCGCCGACTGGTCCGACGAGCGGATCTGGGACGAGCTGGACGCCCGGTTCGCCCTGACCGCGAACCCCGGCTGGCGGCTCAAGCGCGGAACCGTCACCGCCAAGGCCGTCCTGCCGATGCGCAGCCACGTCACCGAGCCGATGCGGTACGGCCGCCTCCTCCTCGCCGGCGACGCCGCCCACATCGTGCCGCCCACCGGCGCCAAGGGCCTCAACCTCGCCGCCACCGACGTCATCGTGCTCGCCCGCGCCTTCGCGCGGCTGAAGGAGACCGGGTCGACGGAGCTGCTCGACGCGTACTCCGACACCTGTCTGCGCCGGGTGTGGCGGGCCGAGCACTTCTCGTACTTCATGACCACGACCCTGCACGCCGACCCGGAGCAGCCCCCGTTCGAGACCAAGCTCCAGCTCTCCCAGCTGCACCGCGTCGCCACGTCCCGCCACGCGGCGGCCGAACTGGCCGAGAACTACACCGGGCTGGCGCTGGAAGGCTGACCACCCACCGGAAGGCTGACCACCCACCAGAAGGGGCGCCCCGCACAACACGGGACGCCCCTTCGCACGCCGACCTCTACTTCTCGGGCCTACGTGCGGTCGCCCTTCGGCTTGCCCCGCTGGTCCGGGGTGCCGTGCGGCGGTGGGCTCATCGGTTGCGGCGAGGTCGCCGGGGACACGGGGGAGCCGGAGCGGCGACCGTGCTGCTCCGGCCGCAGCGCACCGGGGTCGCCCGACGTGGGCTCCGCACCCGAGCGCAGCTGGTCCAGGCGCGCCGTCAGCAGTTGGGTCACCGGAAGCCGGTCGGCGTGGTCACGCTCGTACGCCAGCAGCTCCTCCACCTCTTCGGCGGTGAGCGACCGTACGCGGCTCTCCAGGCCGCCGATCGGCAGATGGTCGTAGTCGGGCAGTGGCAGCGTCCGGTGGTCTGCCATCACTTTCACTCCTTCTCGTGCACTGTGGCGCTACACGCGCGTACCGCTCCGGTGACGCCGCGTGGTCCCGGGATGGGCCGGGGGCCGTCCGGGCAGCGGGCGGGCCCCTGCCGCAGCCGGGGCCCGCCGCTATGCGGGGTCAGTGGGCGCCGAGCCCACCGCTGCCGAAGGAACCGCTGCTGTTCTTGCTCCAGCGGGGCCGCTTCTTGTCGGGGTTGGGCCGGGTGCCTTGGTTCCCGTGCACCTCGTACGGCGTCAGCCGGTAGTCGCTCTTCGGGATCTCGTCCGGTTCACGGTTCGCCTGCTCCTCGCGCACGGGGCCGCCCTCGGGCAGCTTCGGCTGCTCCTCGGGGAGGGGGCGACGCGGCTCGCGCGCACGGACGCGCGCGCCCAGCCACAGGGCCCCGATCAGCACCGACACGACGACCACCCCGGCGATGAACGGGGCGGCGCCGCCCAGCACACTGCGCTCTGCTGCGAAATTAGCCCATTCCGTGTTCATATGGGATGAATACCCCCAAAGGGTCGGGTGAACCTGGTCGGCTCACATGGGAGGCGGTCGGGACCGACCGTTCCTCGCCCCCGTGCCGGGGTGTGCACGGGTGCCCGGTCGGACGCCGGGGGAAACGGAACTCGGCGAACCGGCCTCGGCGAACCCGGCCCGGCGGCGCCCGCGTTTGACCGACAGCGCTCCGGCTACCCGCCTCGGGTGACCTCGACGACGACATCCCAGCAGCAGGAACTCAAGCAGCAGGAACTCATCCGATTCCTCGAGGACCGCTTCGCGTGTGCGCAGGCGTGCACCGAATGTGCGCGTGCGTGTGCCCTGCGGGCGAGCCTCGCCGATCCGGGCGGCCCCGAGGAGCAGGAGCACATGCGGCGCAAGGGCATCATGTGCGCGGAGGTGTGCGACGCCACCTGCCGGGCGCTGTCCGAGCAGACCAACCTCGACGAAGCGGCCGTCCGCGTCCAGGTCGAGTGGTGCCGGACGGTCAGCCTGGAGTGCGCCCGCGTCTTCGACGAGCACCCCGGCGCCGAGGAGAGCGCCCGCGCCTGCCGCGCCTGCGCCCGCGCCTGCACGGACTTCCTCGTCACCCTCGGCTGAACCGCGCGGCCCCTTCGGGCGCGGGAGTCGAGCGGCGTCCAAGAGCGATCGGCCGGACCGCCACGTTCCCGTGTTCCCGTGTGTTCCCAATTACTGGAACACGTTCTAGCGTGTGCGCCGTCAGGTCGGCCTTGGGGAGCCTGGAGGCGCCGTGCACCTCGAATACACGCCCGAGCAGCAGCGGTTGCGCACCGAACTGCGCGCCTACTTCGCCGAGTTGGTCCCGGCAGGCGCCTACACCCGGCACTCCGAGCCGGCGGCGCAGAAGCGCTTCTACCGGCAGACCATCCGCCGCCTCGGCACGGACGGCTGGCTCGGCGTCGGCTGGCCCAAGGAGTACGGCGGACGCGGCCTGACCGCCATCGAGCAGTTCATCTTCTTCGACGAGGCGGCCCAGGCCGGTGTCCCACTGCCGCTGATGGCCCTCAACACCGTCGGCCCGACGATCATGCAGTACGGCACCGAGGAGCAGAAGTCGTACTTCCTGCCACGCGTCCTCTCCGGCGAGATCGACTTCGCGATCGGCTACAGCGAGCCCGACGCCGGTACGGACCTCGCCTCGCTGAAGACCCGCGCGGTGCGCGACGGCGACGAGTACGTCGTCAACGGCCAGAAGATCTGGACGACCAACGGCGACACGGCGGACTGGGTGTGGCTCGCGACCCGCACCGACCCGGACGCACCACCGCACAAGGGCATCACCATGCTCCTCGTCCCGACCACCGACCCCGGCTACTCCTGCACCCTGATCAACACCCTCGCCTCGCACGACACCACCGCCAGCTACTACGAGAACATCCGCGTCCCCGTCTCCCGCCGCGTGGGTGAGGAGAACAAGGGCTGGCGGCTGATCACCAACCAGCTCAACCACGAACGCGTCACCCTCGCCGCCCACGGCACCATGGCGATCCGCTCCCTGCACAACGTCCAGCGCTGGGCCATGGAGACCAAGCTCGCCGACGGCCGCCGCGTCATCGACCTGCCCTGGGTGCGCCGCCGCCTCGCTCAGACCCACACCCGGCTCGACGCGCTCAAGCTCCTCAACTGGCGCATGGTCAGCGCCGTCCAGGACGGCACGCTCACCCCGCAGGAGGCGTCCGCCGTCAAGGTCTACGGCTCCGAGGCCCGCCGCGACGCCTACGCCTGGCTCATGGAGATCGTCGCCGCCGGCGGCGCCCTCAAGGAGGGCTCGGCGGGCGCCGTCCTGCACGGCGAACTCGAACGCGGCTACCGCTCAGCGGTCATCTTCACCTTCGGCGGCGGCAACAACGAGATCCAGCGCGAGATCATCGCCTGGATCGGCCTGGGCATGCCCAGGGTGCGGCGGTAGCCCGGTGTGACCACCGACGCTAGTTGTCACATAGCGAGGATGGTTGGCACCCAGAACCAACGGGATCGCGATGGCGGCGAAGTTGTGACATGACAGCTGGCACCTTGCCACGAGAAGTGAAAGTTGCCCTTTACTCGGACCCCGTCGCGAGGTCGGCCCGCTTCAGGAGCGAGTGGTTGCCGCCTTCCGAGCCGCGAGTTCTCCCGCCGGCGCCGCGTCCGAGGTTGCCCGTGGGCCTACACCAGCGGCAGCTGGCGCTCTGGCGTGGATCTTGTAGGTGCCGTTCGCGAGGTCGAGGGCGGTGGATGACGGTTCCGAGATCGTCGTCGCTCTCGTGCAAGCTTGCGGATGCGAGGAGGAAATGGGTCACGGCCTCGCCGACGGCGAGCGTGTTCAAGGGCATCACGCTGGGTGCCGGTACACCGGGGACGTACCAGGTTTGCTCGCGTTCGGCCTCGGGGTGCATCTCGATGGCGAGTTCGGTCGGGTCGATGAGGCCGTTGCACCACATGCAGCCGACCCCGGACCGCCGAGGCCGACGATGGCCACGCGTAGCCGGGCCAGTGTCTCTTGCCCGCGATCGCCCAGAAGCCGTGCCTGCCGGTCCCCGAGAGCACGTCGTTCTCGCAGACGACGTGCGCGTCGAGGGCGTTGCGATACCAGTCGCGAAGTTCTTCGCGCGCGTCGTCTGTAGCACCGCGTGAGCCAGGCGCTTGCTACTCATGGCGGGTTGTTCTCTGATCGAGCTGTACGGGCTTGAGTTGAACGGGGGGCTAATCGACCAGGTCCAGTGCGGCCCCGACGATGCTTTCGGTGTCAAGGTGGTGGTACCGGTAGACCTCGTCCAAGGAGCCGGACTGCCCGAAGCGGGTGACGCCGAGTGCTGTGGTCGGGACCTGGTTGATCGTGGCGAGGAAGGCCAGCGTGTGGGGGTGACCGTCCAGGATCGTGACCAGGGGTGTCGCCCTGTCGGCGGGAAACACCTCGTCAAGGATCCAGTGGTCGGCCGGGTCCTGGCCCTGGCGGGCACGCACGGCGCGGTAGAGGAGGTCGGGGCTGGTGACGCAGATGACGTCAGCCCGGATGCCGCTCCGCTCAAGGCGGTCGGCGGCTGCGAGGGCTTCCGGTACGAGGGCGCCCATGACGGCGAGGGTCACCGCCGGGTCGTCTGTGCGCCGCAGCGCGTAGGCCCCGGCCACGACCTGCCGTCGGCGGTGTTCCCGGGCGGCAGGATCGACCGGGACGGCGGCGAGGCCCTGATCAATCGGGCGGGTGGACAGTCGAAGGTAGGCCGATGTGCCATCCGGCTTCCCCAGGCGTCCGAGACTGGCCAGCAGGGTCCATTCGGTGTCGATGACGAAGGCCGGTTCGTAGGTGACGCAGCCGGGCTGTTCGATGCCGATGGAGGGAGTCTTGATCGATTGGTGGGCGCCGCCTTCCGGGGCGAGGGTCACCCCGGAAGGGGTGCCGACCAGAATGGACTGTCCCCCGGCGTAGATGCCGTACGACCACGGCTCCAGGGCGCGTTCGACGAACGGGTCGTAGAGCACGCCGATCGGCAGCAGGGGCTGGCCCCACCGGCTCCAGGCCGTGCCGAGCTCACTGATGAGGCCGACCAGGTTGACCTCGGCGATGCCCAACTCGATGTGCTGTCCGCCGGGCTGTTCCCGCCAGTGCAGGATCGTTTCGCGGTCGTCGGCGAACCAGTCGGTCCGCTCGGTGGCCGACCAGACACCGACCTTGTTGACCCACCCACCGAGATTCGTCGATGAACTGACGTCGGGGCTCACCGTCACTATGCGCCGCGCGACCTCGGGCGCCTGGCGGGTGAGGTCGAGCAGAGTCCGACCGAGCGCGGCCTGGGTGGTGGCCTTTGTGGACGTGGAGGTGCGGCCGAGGTCGAGCGGCAGAGTCTGCGGCGGGGCCGGGGAGACTTCCTCCCGTCGCAGGCGGTGGGAGGTCTTGAGGCAGAGTTCCGCCGCAAGGCTGCCCGCGGGTGGCAGGCGCCACGGGTCGTCCACATCAGCCCCGACCCGGTCCTCCAGCTGACCGATCTGGTCCCCGGTGAGCAGCGCGGAGTGGTTCTGAGGGTGGCCCTGCATGGGCAGGCCGTAGCCTTTGACGGTGTAGGCGAGGATCACGGTGGGCCGTGTGTCGTCGATCGCGCCGAATGCCGCGTCGAGCCCGTCAAGATCATGGCCGCCGAGGTTGGCCAGGGCCCTGACCAAGCTCTCGTCGTCCAGTCCGGCGATCAGCTTGGTGATGCCGGCCGCATCGGGGCCGATGCCGGGCAGCCGACGACGTACCTCGTCGGCGTCGCAGCGCAACAGGCGCTGGAATTCCGGGTTGCTCATCTCGTCGATACGTCGGCGAAGGGCGTCTCCGCCCGGCTGACGGAAGAGTTGTTCGAGGACTTTTCCGTATTTCAGCTCCATCACCTGCCAGCCGGCAGCGCTGAAGAGCCCACGGAGTCGGTCTGCGGCCAGGTGCGGGACGACCCTGTCCAGCGACTGGCGGTTGAGGTCGACGATCCACACGATCTCGCCCAGGTCGGAGACGGCAGGGTCCCGCACGGCCTCCCACACCGCTCCCTCGTCGAGTTCGGCGTCGCCGACCAGCGAGTACTGCCGGCCGGTGCCGGCTCCGCCGAAGGCACACTCCACATAGCGGCGGGTCACCGCGCCCCATATCGGCGCGGTCGCGCCGATGCCCACGGAGCCGGTGGAGTAGTCCACCGGGTCAGGGTCCTTCGCGCGGCTCGGGTAGCTCTGCAGCCCGCCGAACTCGCGCAGCCGAGAGAGGTAGGACCCGTCGAGGCTGCCCAGCAGGTAGTTGATCGCGTGCAGGACGGGCGAGGCGTGCGGCTTGACCGAAACCCGGTCGCCGGCGCGCAGATGCCTGAACCACAAGACGGTCATCAGCGACACCATCGAGGCCGACGACGCCTGGTGTCCGCCCACCTTCAGGCCCGAAGCGTTGGGGCGGACCCGATTGGCATGGTCGACCATCGCGGTCGACAACCACAGAACCCGGTTCTCGACCTCGCGGAGTACGGTGAGGTCCTCGCAGGCTGTGGTTCGGTCGAGTGGGGGGCTTGCCATGGTTGCTGTCCTCTACTTCGGTGTAAAACACGAACCGTGAGAGTGCGCTTCCGCACTCAAATCAGCAGGGTGAGGAGCCATCGGGAAGGCTGCCTGGTTCGAGCCGGTCTGGGAGTCGTGAGCGTGAGCGATGCGCGAGGACCCACCGCTCTGACCAAGAGTGCGCCCGCATCCTTGCGAGAGGTCTTTCAGCGTGTGACGGCGGCCGCCGGTAAACGTGTCACTGTTCGGCGCCTTCGGATTCGGCGGTACGCCAGGCCCAGGTCACGGCATAGCGGGACAGTGTCTCCTCGACTGACGCCGGATCGGCCGACTCCTGGACGATGACGGTCAGCCAGCCGTCGGCAGTGGTTACGTCGAGGACGGCTTCAGGCAGGTCGCCTGCCAGGACCCTCCGCAAGGCGTCCTCACGGAGCGTCGGCTTGAAGGGTTTACCGACGGCGGTGACCGGCAGTTCGCTGACGATGTGGACGTCTTTGGGGGCTGCGGCCGGCTCGGGAACTCCGGCGGCGGCCCAGGCACACAGGTCGGTCTCGTCCACCCCTGCGCCGGGGCGGACCGTCACATAGGCGATCGGGACCTCACCCGAGTGTGGATCGGGACGGCCGACGGCACTGGCGCCGGTCACGTCGGGATGGTCGAGGAGGGCGTCCTCGATGACGCTCGGGTCGATGTTGTGCCCGCCTCGGATGATCAGGTCCTTGGCTCGGCCGGTCAGGTAGACGTACCCGTCCGTGTCGACTCGTCCCAGGTCGCCGGTGTCCAACCAGCCGTCGATGACCTTGCCGGCCGGTTCGGTGACGGGGCGCCCGCCCGGTCCGGGCCGAAGGTAGCCGGGGAACACGGTGGGGCCGCTGATCATCAGCACGCCGTTCTGGCCGGCCGGGAGGTCCCTGCCGTCGGCGACGGCCTTGATCTGCTGGTACGGCAGGCGCTGGCCGACGGAACCGGCGCGGATGCTGCCGGGAAGACTGCGGGCGCTCGCGCAGGTGGCCTCGGTCAGACCGTAGCCCTCACACAGAGGAACACCAGTGTGCTGCTCGAACGCGTGCCGGACAGCCGATGGCAACGGTGAGGCTCCGACGGCGGCGAAGCGGAGGCTGGACAGATCAGCGTCCACCGGGATCTGGGAGAGGACCGAGTACACCGTGGGAACGCCGGACATGGTCGCCACCTGGTACTTCTCGATGAGTTTCCAGATGACGCCGTAAAGGTTCGGGTCGCGGTAGCCGAGTGGACCCGTCCACAGGGTTCGCTGCCCCCGGAACAGCGGGGCCAGACCGGTGACCAGCAAGGCGTTCACGTGGAAGAGCGGCAGTCCGGCCAGAAGGGTGGCGCCCTCGTCGAGAGGAGAGGTGGCGGCGAGGCTCCAGGCCATCGTGACCTCGTTGCCGTGCGTGTGGGCGGCGAGCTTGGGTGCCCCGGTGGTGCCGCCGGTGTGGAAGTAGGAAGCCAGGTCGTCAGGTCCGGGCCGGTCAGGCGCGTCAAGGTGGTCGGAGGTCGCATGGAGTGCGAGATCCTCCAGATATGCCGTGCGTACGGCGCTCTCTGTGAGCGGTGGTCGGTCGCGCCGGCACCGTCAGGGCGCAGTGCCAGGACAGCGGCCAGGTCCAGTTCCTCGCCCAGCGATACGGCCAGTGCCCAGATCTCGGGGCTGAGCTCCGGCCCGGCGGCAACCAGTACTCGTGCGCCACCGAGCTGCAGCAGGTGCGTGACCGAAACCCGCGACAGCGTCGGGTTGATCGGCTGGGCGACGCCGACCGCCTGCGCCGCGAGGATCGCGGCCAGCAACGTGCCGGTATTGGTCGAGAGCAGCCCCACCGCGTCGCCACGGCCGATGCCGAGCCCGGTGAACACGTTCGCGAGCGCGGTGACCTCAGCGGAGAGATCCGCGAACGTCCACGTTGTCGGAGTGAGCCAACTGGCCGCGTCCGGTAGCAGAACGGCAGCGTCAGAGTCCGGCCACCGCGCCGCGGCGCGCTCGACCAGCTCATAGGTGCTGGTCGGCAGCCCACGATCCGCCAGCGGAACAGCCTCGATCGCCGTCAGGTCCGTGCTCTGCGGCCAGAGCAGGTCCGTGGCCTGGGCGGCCGCACGGTCTTCCACGTGACTGGCCGCCTGGACGGTTGCAACGACCGAGTGGGCAGGCAGGTCGGGACGGTCCGGACCTGTGGTGTCTCCAGCCCGTCCGGCGGTGGCATCGGTGCTCACGAATTCTTCTCTCAGGTCAGACGATGGCTGCGATGTGCTCGGTGACACCCAGGAGTGCCTTGCCGTAGGTCTCCAGGGAGACCTGGGGCAGGATGAACGCGTGGCGGGCCGCCACATTGGAGTCGCGCCAGATCCTCTGCAGGGCGTTGACCTCGGCGAAGCTGCCGGCACCGTTGGCGTCCAAGAGGATGTTGAGCGCCTTGTTGACGCTCCGCAGCGCGATCGCTGCGTCGCCGCGGATGCGGGCCCGGGCAGTCAGGTCGGGAAACTCGCCGCGGACGGCATACCGCTGGACGTCGTCAGCGGCACGATAGGCGTGCAGGTGCGCAGTGTCGATCGTGAGGGCTGCCTCGGCGACGAGCAATTGGAAGGCCACCGAGTCGGCCTGCCGAGTGAAGGTCGTGTACGCCAGAGCCTTGCTCGGTGCCGTCGCCAGGACCAGGTCCAGAGCGGCGCGGGCCATGCCCAGCTGGGGGCCGACGAGAACCATGACGAGCATCGGTGCGACTGCTGAGCGGTAGCTCGGAGACTCGGGATGGTCAGCGACGTTGGCACCCGTAGCCCCGGCGACCACAGACAGCACCCTGTGCTCGGGAACGAATACGTCCGCGGCGACGATCGTGTTGCTGCCCGACGCGCGCATGCCCGCGACGTGCCACGTGTCCTCGACCCGGTAGTCCGCACGCGGAATCATCACCATCGCCTGGTCGACCGTCTCGCCGTTCTCGTCCTGCACCAGCACTCCGCAAGCGGCCCAGCTCGAATGCAGGCTCGCGGACGCATAAGCCCACGTGCCGCTCACTCGATAGCCGCCGTCGACCTTGTGGGCGGTGCCCGATGGAGTCACGACGCCCGACAGGATGGTGTCCGGCCCGTCGGCGAACACCTCATCGATGGCCGGACCGGGGAAGAGACTCGCGGCCCAGGCATTGACATTGGACAGGGTGACGACCCATGAGGTCCCGCCGTCAGCCTCGGCAACCGCCGCCGACACATCGAGCAGACCGCGCAAGCTGGACTCCAGGCCGCCATGGCGACGCGGTACCGCGATCCGGAACGCTCCGGCCTGCTGGAGCGCGGCGATGCTCTCTGGCGCCACCCTCCGGTCCTGCTCGCCCTGGGTGGCGTTCCTCCGTAGCAGAGGTGCAAGCTCGCGGATGCGCGCAACCACGTCGTCCCCAGCTGCCTGATTCTGCACGGTTTCCGACGAACTGCTTCGCAACGAGGTCAATTGGGTCTCCACAGGGTTTTGGATCACGCGGTCAGTCGGTGGTACGCGGAAGCGTGGAACACCAGCGGTCGTTCGTCCGGCCGGGCGTGCAGCGCCTCAATACGCAGCAGGACGATCGTGTGGTCCCCGGCGCGCATCAAGTCGTGGATCGAGCAGTCGAACCAGGCGGTGGCCCCAGGAAGCAGGACTGCACCCTGAGGCGTCACGGTGATATCAACCCCGGCCAGCCGTTGCTCCGAGCGACTGGCCAGCAGCTGACACAGCTCGATCTGACCACCCCCCAGGACGCTGATGCCCAGCCGCTGCACCGCAAGCAACCGGGCCCAGGACCGGGAACCATCCATCACGCAGACCGACAGCAACGGAGGATCGAGTGAGACGGACGTGAGCGAACTGGCGAGCATCGCGACCGGTTCGTCACCCACCATCCCGCACACCGCCGCGACGCCGCTCGGGAAGCATCCGAACGCTCGCCGCAGCTGGGCCTGATCACCCACCGGTGACAGTGAGGAAGGTGTCAATGGGCGACCCCCAGCACTGCGGTGGCAACGGCCAGCAGCCCACACACCACTGCCGGTGCGCTCGCAGGCGCCGGATCGTGAACCCGGACGTGCGCCACGACTGCTCCGGACATCAGCAATGCGACCCCGACCGCGGCAGCTACGCCGATCGGCGCCCACCACAGGCCACCGATCAAGCCGGCCACGGCGGCGGCCTCAAGGATGCCGATGCGCCGGAAGGCCTCTTCGGAGTAACCCAGATGTGCGGCGTTCTTCGCCATCGAAGGATGGCCGCCCAGCTTCAAAGCGCCGGTCAACGCGACCAGGGTCCCAGTTATGAGCGAGACAACCGCGTACGCGATAGCCATCCTTCTCCGCCTCTCTGCGGTACACGCGGTGTGTTGACCTGCCGCTACGTAGTTCGATTTCGCCGAGCGCCTCGGTGAGCCGTGAGCACCAGCGGATGACGTTGATCGTTTCGCTGGGGGGTGCCGGCGCGGTGATCTCCGTGGCCGGTCGGGGTGACGCGTGGTGCCGGATTTCGAGTGAACGGGCGTTGTTGAGGGGGGCCGTGGGGTGCATCAGGGGCTGCTCGCGGCGTTCGAGCACCGTGCTGGGAATGCCGTGCAGGGCCGGCAGCAGTGCGAGGGCGCTTCCCGTCGGGCCCGCGCCCGCGATCACGACCGGTGCGGTGCGCATGGCCTAGAGGGTCTTCCAGGTGATCGCCCGCCTATTGGCCCGTGGCGTGGTGCCGGGCGGGGTGCCCGCGCCGGGCCGGAGCAGCTCGGCCGGGTCGTCGCCGCGGCGCAGCCGCTCGAGCATGTACTCCGGGTCGAACTCGGTGCCGATCGGGTTGGCGGCGAATTCCTCGCCGGCGAAGAAGGCGGCAGTGGCCTCGGTGGTGGGGTAGTTGTCCACCTGGAACTCCAGGCGGATGCCGTCGGGGTCTTCGTAGTACAGCGAGGTGGTCGGCCCGTGGTTGATGGACCAGACCGGGTGGATGCCCGCCTGCTTGAGGCGCTCGTAGGTGGTGATCAGGCGTTCGAGCGAGGTGAACTGGACGGCGAGGTGGTCGATCCCGTAGACCTTTCGCCGCAGCCGTGCCAGCGGGAAGAGGTATCGCAGGACAGACGGCACCGGGATCAGCGCCAGCCGGTGATGCTCGTGGTCCCAGCTGAGGAAGGTGGCCTGCCGGCCCTGGTGAACCACGCGGGCGCCGAAGACCACGCGGTACCACGCGATCATCTCGTCGCGGCGGGCGGTCTTGACGACCCAGTGCGCGACGAAGGCCGGCGCGGTGTCGTTCCCGGGCTTGTGGGCGCCGACTTCTTTGGCGGCTTCCATGAGCGGTCCTTTCAGGATGCGGTGATGCTGGTGTGCTGGCGCCCGAGGTCGATGGAGCCGTCGGGGCTGCGAATGCTCGCGGTCACGAGGTCACCGGGCTGGAGGTAGGGCTTGCGGAGGTTGGAGCGGATGAACATCCGCCAGAGCTTGTCCTCGGGCAGCAGGGCCGTGGCCAGGCGGCGGACCAGCGCCGGCGGGGTGGTCGCGGCACAGCCGTGGGGGGTGCCGGTGAGCAGCAGGTCTCCGGGACCGAGGTCGCAGAACGTGGTCAGCTCGGTGAGAGTCTCCGCGGGCCGGTACAGCAGGTTGCGGGTGCTGTCGTGCTGGCGGAGCTCGCCGTTGACCTCCAGGCGCAGCTCCAGGTCGTCCAGGAGCGGGAACTCGCCCGGCTCCGGGACCGCGAGATAGGGCCCGACCGGGCAGAACCCGCGGTAGCTCTTGCCCTTGAGGTACTGGCCCTGCGGGAGCTGGACGTCGCGGGCGGAGAGGTCGTTGGCGATGGTGATGCCGAAGACGTACTCGTGGAGGTTCTCGGCGGTGACGGTCTCCGGCTGGTTGACCTGCTTGCGCAGCACCAGGGCGAGCTCGATCTCGTGGTCGAGCAGCCGCACGTGGGCCGGCCGGGTGACGGGCGTGTCGGGACCGGTGACTGCGGCGTCCGTCTTGTCGAAGAACAGGTTGAAGGGCCGCGCGTCGGGATCCATCCCGGACTCGATCGCGTGCTGCCGGTAATTGGCGCCCTGACACAGGACGCGGCAGGGCGTGGTCACCGGGGACAGCAGCTCCACCGACCCGGTCGGCAGTTGGGCAGGTCGCTCAACGGCCGACCGCCAGTCGTCGGCGCCGTCACGGATGAGATCCGCGGTCGAGGCGTAGCTGCCGGCCAGCGGCGACAGGCCACCGTCGACGACGGTCGCCCACCGGATCTCGTCATCGAGGCGGTAGCGGGCGAGGTGGATCACCATGCGCGTTCCCTCGCGGGGCGGCGGCGGACCAGCGAGGTCGGCGCCGGTGCGAGCGATCGCGGCCAGTAGCCGAAGTACATGCCGACAGTTCAGCGAACACAGCCGTCGCGGCGCTTGGTCCGCGGTGCAAACCGGCCCCCGCCGATTGGACCGAAGTCCAAAGGGGCCGTCAGCGCCGTCAGCGCGAGGTGGCCTGCTCGCTCAACACGAGGTCGCCGAACTCCTCCGCGAGCGCCAGCGCGACCTGAAGTTGCATCCGCCGGACCTCGATCTCACCGCCCCGCAACTGCTCGGCCCGCTGGATGCGGTACGCAACCGTGTTACGCGCGACGTGCAGCAGCTCAGCCGTCGTGTTCAGGCTCCGTTCCGTGTCCAGATAGCTCTTGAGGGTGGTGCGCAGGGTGGTGACAGGTTCCCCGGATCCGGCGAGTCCACCCAGCTCACGGCGCACGAACCGGCGCGCCTCATCGAGATGCGTGCTGAGCATGGCGATCAGGTCGAGCTCGGCGTAGTCGAACAGCCACCGGTCGGTGCGGGACAGCATCCCGACCCGGACGGCATCGAGGGCCTGACCGTGGCTGGACGCGAACCCCTCGACGCCGGACTCGGGCAGCCCGGCCGCCACCCGGATCCCGGACAGGGGCGTGCCCGTCGATGCCGGCGGCCCTACCCAGGCACCACGGACACTGGACCCCCACGCCCACACCCGTTGCCGGCCGACGGGCAGGATCAAGGTGCCCGTCGCTCCGCCCGCCCGCAGCAACTGCTCGGCGACCCCTGCCAACCGGCCGGGATCGGCCTGTTCGAGGTCGTCGGCCCACACCACCAATGCGGTGTGCCGACGGGTGAGGTCGTAGCCCAGGACGCGGTGCGCATGATCGGCAGCGACCGGCTTTCCGTCGAGGACCTCCTGCACCAGCTCCATGCGCACGGCGGCCGAACTGGTCACCCAGGCGGCGTGCGCCCGGGAGAACTCGCGAGTCATCGCGGCGGACAGCTGGTTGACGATCGCGAACAGCACTTCCGAGATATGCCCCACCGCCGCGAACCGGTCGGAGGCAGGCAGGTGTCGTTCGGCCTCGGCCAGGAGCTCCCTGACGGCGTAGGCATGACCGAGCTGGACGCTTTGCAACACGTGCTCGATACCGACTCCCCGGCCCACAGCCTCCGCAGCGCCCGTGAGTGCTTCCGCCGGAGGCTCCGGCGCGACCTCGGTGTTCTCGGCCAGCGCAGCGACGATGCTCAACGCGACGGCCTCACATCCCTTCCTCAGCTCCTGCGCGAGGCCGTCCACGCCAAGCTGCGGGATCTGCGTGGTCATGTGATCAGCCATGCCCTGGGCAAGTTCGACGGCCCAGGCCACCGGACCCGTGCCGACCCGGTCGACAAGCCGGTCGACCTGGGCCGAGGGCAGCACCGACCGGGACAACACATTCCGGCCGCGCGGCGCGAGCTCACGAATCCATCCGCCCATGTTGTCCACTGGACCTCGCCAACTCTGTCCGCGACCGAAGCGCAGCGACCAGTCCGTGCCGCCGAGCGCACCCTTGGTCAGCAAGTACAACAGACACCGAACATGAAGAGCTCCGGGATCGGTGGAGGTGGTATGCCCTGGGCCTAATGGAGTCGGGTCGCTGGAGACTTGACCGTTCCAGCAGCCTCCGGAGGTCGTCATGCCCCGCAGCTGTCCGCCTGAGTTCCGCCGCCGCGTCCTCGTCTGGTGGCCTCCGGCCGCAAGGTCGCCGAGGTGGCGACGCTCCTTGGTATCAGCCAGCAGACCATCTACGTCTGGCGCCGCCAGCACCTCATCGACACCGGACAGATGCCTGGTGTTCCCACTCACGAGCAGGCCGAACTCGCTGAGGCCCGCAAACGGATCGCGGAGCTGGAGGCCGAGCTCGCCGTCCACCACGGCGCTGGAACTGCTCATGCGACGGGCCGGTCTGCACGGCTTGCCCGGCAACCGCACCCGTCGGCCCAAGCCCGCAACACCGTCGGTCGCTGATCTGGTCAACCGCGACTTCACCCGACACGCCCGCGACCAGTCGTGGATCACACTTCCGGGCCAGCATCGCCCGCCGCCACCGGACACCAGACGCAAACTCCGTCCCATGCCCCCGTGTACCGTCACCTCGGAGAGAGCGCCTGGGATCTGGTCGCGGCAGTCCTACCGCGCGCAGAGCGCCTTCACCTCGGCCGCTGCTGAGACCGCCGCGTCCGCGTCCCGCCGCGTCCGCGTGCGTCCTGCTGCCGCGGAGTCCAAGGGCGAAGAGAGCGGCGGCTGCCGGCACGATCGTCGTTTCCACGGCAACAAGCGCGTGGAAGCCCGTCAGCAGGTCCGAGGACGTGGTGGCGAGGACGCCCAGCAGCGGGGATGCCGATGGTGATGCCGACCTGCCGGGCGGAGGTGACCAGGCCGGTCGCCGGCCCCGCTCCGCGTCTGCCACACCGGACGTGACCGTCAGACCGTAGGAAACGATCACGCCGAGGTGGCACACGCACGCCAGGGAGCTGGCAACCGTGGCGAGCCACACCGACCAGACGTTGCTGTTCAGGCCCAACAGCGCCCCGGTCAAGCGCCGCACGCCCTGCCCGACGAGCGAGCCGACGAGCGTGCGGCGGGCGCCGAAGCGGCCGATGACCTCGGGGGCGTAGGCCCCGGCGACGGCCGACAGCACGCCTGCCACGCCGCAGACCAGCCCGGTCCGGAAGGCGGAGAGGCCCAGGGTCTCCTCGAAGTACAGGGTCAGCATGAACATCAGCGTCGACATCATGGAGAAGGTGACCAGACCGCCCACGTTGCCCCACGCCACGGTGCGGCGGCGCAGCATCGGCAGGGAGACCAGCGGTGCCTCGTGCGGGATTCGACGAGCGCGAACGCGGTGAGCAGCGCCAGGCCCGCGGCCAAGGTGGCGATGACGTCGACGTGGCCGAAACCGCGGTCCGCGGCCGTCGACAGGGCGTAGATCACCGACAGCAGACCGCCGGTGACGGTGACCGCGCCGGGCACGTCCAGGCGCGGGCGCTCAGGAGTGCGGGACTCCGGGAGCAGACCGGGGACCAGGGGCAGGACGATCAGCGCGAAGAGGGCGAGCATGCCCATGGTGGAGCGCCGGCCCAGCACATCGGTCAGGACACCGCCGGCCACCATGCCCACGGTGAAGCCGAGCGAGAGCAAACGTGCCTGAGATACCGAGAGCGCGGTCGCGGGCCGGTCCCTCCGCGAACGTCGTGGTGAGCAGGGACATCCCGGTCGGCACGATGGCCGCCGCGCCAACCCCTTGCAACGCCCGCCCCACCAGGAACGACGCCGGGTCCCAGGCGAAGGCCGCAAGGAGTGAGGCCGCCCAGAACAGGGCGAGTCCGGTCAGGAACAGCTGTCGGCGGCCGTACAGGTCGCCGATGCGGCCGAACAGGAGCAGGAAGCCGCCGGACGGCAGCGCGAACGCGGTGACCGCCCATGGCAACGCCGACTGACTCATGCCGAGGTCCCGAGGACGGGCTGCGCCACCGCCGTGGCGCAGCACGTCCAGGTCGTCGATGCCGTTCGCCCCGGCCAGCATCCCGCCCACGATCGACAGCGCTCTTGCGTCGGCGCCGTACCGGCGCCGTTCTTCGCGCCGGTCAGCTTCCGCCCCCCGTCGCCGAAAGACATAGATCAAGCCACACATCCGGCGAAAACTACCCCGCCGTAACCATAGGCAGCAGCGATCGCTGTCATGAGGACCACCGAGTTCCGAGACGTTCATCGCGCTGTTTCACTCGGGTCACCGCTGGGTTTCCGGCCACGAACGACTGAGTTGATCAGGAGCGTACATGGTGAGAAACAGAGGGCTGGGCGTCCTCGCCGCCTTCGCCGTGATGGTGATGGCGCTGCTGAGCGCCTGTTCCACCACCCCCACCCCGACCGCCGCGAGTGCGTCGAGCGGATCGAAGAACGACGAGGCGACGAAGGCGCTGGCCGCCGCGTACAAGGGGGTGACCGGGACACCGCCCACCGTCCCCACCAAGCCCCGGGCCGGTGTGAGCCTGTGGGTCGTGTCCTGCGGGCAGCAGGTGCCGTCGTGTTCGACGCCCGTCGCCGGCGTGCAGAAGGCGGCCAAGGCCGTCGGCTGGAAGGTGAAGATGTGTGACGGGCAGCTCAACCCGACCGGATGGGGCAACTGCATCCGGCAGGCCGCGAGCGCGAAGGCGGACGTCGTCATTCCCGTGGGCATCGACTGCGTTGCGGTCCAGGCGCCGATGCAGGAAGCGGTCAAGGCCGGCACGAAGATCATCGGTGGTGGAGGCTCGGACTGCGACGCCGCCGGCGGCAAGAAGCTCATGGCGAGCGAGCGGCTCGAACTGCCCGACACGACGATCGAGCAGTACTGGAAGCTGAACGGAAAGCTCCAGGCCGACTGGCTGATCGGCAAGACCGGCGCCAAGGCCCAGGTCCTCCTGCTGAACTTCACCGACCCGATCTGGGGCCCCTGGATCACCGCGGGCTTCGAGGCGGAGCTCAAGACCTGCGCCGACTGCAAGATCGTGCAGAAGCTCGACCTGTCCAACAACGATGTGGTGACCAACACGATGGCGCAGAAGTTCTCCAGCGCCCTGCTGAAGAACCCGTCGGTGAACGCGGTCTCCATCCCGGTCGGCGGATGGATGCAGGCCGGCCTCTCCCAGGCCGTCCAGTCCTCCGGGCGGGCCGCCAAGCTGAACGTCTCCAGCGGTTTCGGTGACGCGTCGACGATGGACCTCATCCGTGACAGCGGTTTCGCCTTCGGCGCGATGGGCTACGCCTCGCAGTGGGGCTCCTACGGCTCCGTCGACACCGCCATCCGCATCCTGAACGGAGAGAAGCCGCAGGTCCAGGGTGACGGCTTCCAGATGGTCGACAAGGACAAGAACCTGCCCGCCTCCGGGGACTACCAGGGCGGTGTCGACTACAAGTCGCAGTACCGCAAGCTCTGGGGCCTGAGCTGAAGGCCGCTGACATCATGACGAACACCCACTCCGAGGAAGTCGCGGTCCGTCTGACGGGGATCCGCAAGTCCTTCGGGCCCACCAAGGCGCTGGACGATGCCGAGCTCGTGCTGCGGCGCGGCACCGTCCACGCCCTGCTGGGCGGCAACGGCTCCGGCAAGTCCACCGCCCTCAAGATCCTCGCCGGGGTCCACGAGGCCGACGCGGGCGTCATCCAGGTCGGGCGGGAGCAGTGGCCCGCCCGCACCTGGAGTGCGGCGGCCGGGAGCGGCGCGGGGCTGCGCTTCGTCCACCAGGACCTCGGTCTCTTCGACGCGCTGTCCGTCGCGGAGAACTTCGCGCTCGACGCCGGATACCCCACCACCGCCGTGCGGTCCGTCCGCTGGAAGGAGTTGGAGCGCCGCGTGGTCTCCCTCCTCGACCGCTTCGAGATCGCGGCTGACCCGCGGCAGCCCGTGGGCAGCCTCCGGCCGGCGCAGCGGACCATGGTGGCCATCGCGCGTGCCCTCCAGGACGACGATTCGACGCGGGCCGTGCTCGTCCTCGACGAACCGACGGCGACACTTCCCGCGCACGAGTCGGAGGTCCTGCTCGGCGCGATCCGGCGCCGGGCGGAGCTGGGTCAGACGGTGCTCCTGGTGAGCCACCGGATGCAGGAGGTGCTCTCGGTCGCGCAGGACTTCACCGTCTTCCGCGACGGCCGTACCGTCGCCACCCTGAGCGGGGAGAACCCCACCGAGGACCGGCTCGTCGCCCTGATGACCGGCCGCGAACTGGAACGCGCCCCGCAGGAGCCCGCAGCCACCACGGCCGCTCCTCCCGCGGCCGGGTCGGTATCCCTCCAGGTGGAGAACCTGGTCTCGGGCCCGCTGCGGGGAGTCACGCTCGCTGTCCGGCAGGGGGAGATCGTGGGCGTTACCGGGCTGGTCGGGAGCGGGCGGTCGTCGCTGCTCAAGACCGTCTTCGGAGCGCATCGACCCGAATCGGGGACGATCACACTGAGCGGCCGCTCCCAGTCCGGCGCGGAGGACGTCAAGGCCCGCATGGCCCAGGGAGTGGCGTACGTCGCCGAGGACCGCGTCGCGGAGTCGTCCCTCATGGAGCTGACCGTCCGCGAGAACATCTCGGTCTCCCGGCTGCGCCGCTTCTGGCGGCCGCGTGGCATGAACGCGGCCGAGGAACGCCGCTCGGCGGCGGACCTGGTGCGCCGCCACCGGGTGAAGACCACCGGCGTGGACGGTGTCTTCTCCTCCCTGTCCGGCGGCAACCAGCAGAAGGCGGTGCTGGCCCGGTGGCTGTGCCGCGACCCGAGCCTCCTGCTGCTCGACGAGCCGACCCAGGGTGTCGACGTCATGTCACGCCGGGACATCTACGACACCATCCGGCAGTCCGTCTCGGCGGGCTGCGCGGTCCTGGTCGCCTCCAGCGACTTCGCGGAGCTGTGCGCGCTGTGCGACCGGGTGCTCGTTCTCCAGGACGGCGTGGTCACGGCCGAGCTCTCCGGCACCCGGCTCACCCCCGACCATCTGACCGCCGCCACCCAGTCCTCGGTGCTCACCACAGGAGACCAGCCATGAGCCAGCAAGTAGCGGAAGAGGCCCCCGTGACCAGCCCCCTTGACGTCCGTACGGTCCGGGTGCGCTCGCTCGTGGAGAGCAACGCGCTGCTGGCGCTGCTGGTTCTGGTCGCCGTGTTCTTCTCGGTCCTGCCGGCCAGTCGGGACGTGTTCCTGTCCGTCGACAACCTGTCGGTGCTGCTGAGCACCCAGGCGACCGTGGCCCTGATAGCGCTGGCCTTGATCCTCCCGCTGGTCAGCGGCTACTTCGACTTCTCCGTGGGAGCCAACGCCGCGGTGTCGACGGTGCTCAGCGCCGGCCTCATGTCCCGCCTGGACCTGCCGCTGTCCGTCGCGTGTGTCGTGTGCGTGGCCGTCGGCGCGCTGATCGGCCTGGTGAACGGCGCGCTGGTGACCCGTTTCCGGATGAACGCCTTCGTCACGACGCTCGGCATGGCCACCTTCCTCGGCGGACTCATCCAGTGGTACACGGGCGGCCAGACCATCCTGAAGGGCATCTCGCCGGACCTGATCCAGTTCGGGGCGACCTCGCTGGCGGGGATTCCGCTGGTCGCCTACATCGTGGTGGTGGTCGCCGCGGTGCTGTGGTACCTGCTGGCGCAGACTCCCTACGGCCGGGCGCTGTACGCCATCGGCGTGAACCCGCGCGCCGCCAGGCTGGTCGGCATCCGGTCCGAACGGTATGTCGCGGTCTCGTTCGTGATGGCGGGCACGATCGCCTCGGCGGCGGGCATCCTGCAACTCGCCCGGACCGGCAGCGCGACCGCCGACTCGGGCACCAGCCTGCTCTTCCCGGCCCTCGCGGCCGCCTTCCTAGGCTCGACCGCCGTACGGCCCGGGTTCTTCAACGTGGTCGGCACGGTCATCGGCGTCCTGTTCGTCTCCGTCGCGGTCAGCGGACTGACCCTGGCCGGAGCCGAGGCCTGGGTGAGCCCCGTCTTCAACGGCGCCGCGCTCCTGACCGCCGTCGGCTTCTCGACCTGTCTCGGCCGGCACCGCGGCCAGGCCACCTGATCAGCTGTCGCTCTCGAGCTCGACCGCGACGTCGTAGAGCATCTCCCTCAGCCAGCGACCCGCCGGATCGCTCGATCGCCGTGGATGCCAGTGTGCCGCCTCGGTGATCGGCACCGGCGGCAGCGGCGTTTCCACGATCGCCAGGCCGAGGGTGTCGAGGCAGCGCCGCGCCAGGCGCAGCGGCACGAACGCGCACAGCTCGGTGCCGGCGATCGCGTAGGGCAGGGTGAGCAGGCTCTTGACGGTGATCTGGATGTTCCGGTCGGCCAGCCCGTACGTCTCGGCCACCACCTCCAGTGGGCGCTTGGCGTCACCGGCTCCGGGGAACTCGGCCGTCGCGTGCGGCATCCGCCGCAGGTCGTCGAGCGTCAGCCGCCCATCCGCGGTCCACGGGTTGTCCCGCGCGACCAGGCACACCAGATTGTCGGTGAAGATGGGCTGGCGGCTGCCCGGCAGGTCGAAGCCGAGCGGGCCGACGACCAGGTCCCGGTGGGTGAGGCGGCTGTTGAAGGCCGACGGGTCGGAGGGCAGGGCGTCGAAAGCGATGGAGCATCCGGGGGCGTGCTCACGCAGGAACCGGGTGATCGGTTCGGCCAGCACCGTCATCGCGTACTCCGAGACGCTGACGGTAAACTGCTTGGTGCTGCGGGCGGGGTCGAACGCCCGGGACTCGCCGAGCAGAGCCTCCGCCGACTCGACCGCCTCGGCCACCACCGGCAGGAGCCGTTCGGCCAGCTCGGTGAGATGGAATTCCCTGCCCTGGCGCACCAGCAGCGGGTCGTCGAAGTGGGCACGCAGCCGGCCGAGAGCACCGCTCATCGCGGGCTGGCTCACCGACATCCGGGTTCCCGCGTGGGTCAGATTACGTTCTTCGAGCAGCGCGTGGAGAGCGAGCAGGAGGTTGATGTCGACATGAGGTCTGGCCTTGTGCATGATCGCCTCCGGTTTTCGTCATTGTAGGAGCCCTGCAGGCCCCCTGCAGGGGTCCTGCGGAACCCTCCGTGCAACCGCGCAGGCCGGACCGGTGGAAGGAGTCGAGCGATGACGCTCGGAGGAGTCGACCTCAACCTGCTCACGGCTTTGAGGGTGCTCCTGGAGGAGGGCAACGTGACCCGTGCGGGCCAGCGCCTGGAGCTGAGCCAGTCCGCGATGAGCGGTGCGCTGGCGAAGCTGCGCCGTAGGTTCGACGACGAGCTGCTGACGCGCAACGGCCGGGACTACGAGCTGACCCCGTTCGGCGCCGAATTGCTGCCCGAGGTCCAGGAGACACTGCGGCTGATCAACACGGCGCTCGGGGTCGAGGAGGAGTTCGACCCCGCCACCAGCAAGCGGGTGTTCCGGTTCATGATGAGTGACTACGCGATCGCGATGGCGCACGACCACCTTCTGACGCGGGTCCGAGAGGCCGCACCGAACATCCGGCTACAGGTGGATCATCTGTATCTCGGTCCTGATCCGCGGGCGCTGGAACGGGTGCTGGTCGACTACGACGTCCTTGTCGGCCCACTCGGCTACGCGTTCGCCGGGAGATCACGGCCGCTGTGGCGGGACCATTTCGTCTGCCTGGTGGACCAGGGGAACCCCCGGCTGGCCGACGGCCGGCTGTCGATGACCGATGTGGCCGAACTGCCGCACGCCGTGGCGACCTTCGGCCCGGGCAACCTCACACCCGTCGACCGGGTGTTCGGCGAGATGGGTCTGGAGCGCCGGATCCGGGTTCGGGTGAGCGGCTGGCTGCCACTGCCCTTCGTGATCGAGGGCACCGACATGGTGGCCGTCGTGCCCGAGCGGCTCGCGCGTCTGCACGCCGGGCCGGCCGGGCCGCTCACGATGACCCCGCTGCCGTTCGACGACATCCTCCTGGCCGAGGGCTACTGGTTCGCGGCCACCCGGCTGTCCGACCCGGCCCACCGCTGGTTGTTCGAGCGGCTCGACGAGGTGGGCGGCACCCTGGCCGAGCCGGACCCGAGCATGCCGTGAGCCGTCGGTCGGACCGGCCAGGCCCCGTGGTCAGCGTTCAGGGCGCCCCGCTCATCGGCGAGGTAGCCCACGAAGAGGCCGTGCGTATCCCGCTCGGCGCGGATCCTCTTCAGACGCTCCCACGCCGCGGCGGACAGGAACCGGACCTGCCGGGTCGCCAGGTCGGAGTGCCGCGTCAGCGGGCCGGCCGCGAGCCGAGCACCACGGCGTTCTCGTGGACCACCTTCAGCACAGCCGCGGGGCGCCGGTGGGGCAGCCGACGGTTGAGGAGCCGTTCGGTCCGCGCCCCCTCGAACGCCGGGTCGTCGCGGAGGATCAGCTTGCCGACCAGTCCGTCGGGCATGTCCGCGCGCCCGCTCACGCCGGCGCCTTCAGGGCCTGGAGCGTCTCGCCCATGATGCGCCCGGGATCGGCGTCCGGCGTCGGACTCATCTCCCACCGCGCGAGCTGGAGACTGTTGTCCAGCACCATCCTCACCCGGGGGAACCGGCGGGCCATGAAGGCCGGCAGCACCGACTCGACGGGGTCGTCGCCGGTCAGCATCTCGGCGAGGACGACGGCGTCCTCCGCGCACATGGCGGCCCCCTGGGCGATGAGCGGCGGACAGGCGTGCGCGGCGTCGCCGATGACGAGTGAGCGCCCGCGGTACCAGGGGTCCTGGACCAGCACGGACTCGATCCACTGGTAGTTCACGACGGCATCGTCCGCGAGGCCGTCGCGGATCTCGCCCCAGATACCGCCGTATCCCTCGGAGCGCTCCTTGAGGACCTTGCCGCCCGGATACTCGCCGACGTGCGCGCGGTCCAGGTTGCCCTCCAGCAGGTAGGCGTAACAGAGATCGGCGGAGATGGGGCTGTAACCGGCCTTGTACTTGGGGCCGTTGTAGTAGACCTCCGCGCAGTCCATGGCCGCGGGCCGCGGCGCGACCACCCGCCAGATGCCCATGCCGACCGGCTGGGGGACGGTCTCGATGCCGAGCATGCTCCGCACTTGGGAGCGGATTCCGTCGGCGCCCACCAACAGGTCGGCGGTCACGGTGGAGCCGTCGCTCAGCGTGGCGGTGACCGCGTCGCCGAGGTCGGTGATGTCGGAGACGGTGGTGCCGAGGCGTACGTCGACGCCGACCGCGATAACCGCGCGGGCGAGGATGCCCGCCAGGTCGGAGCGGAGCGCGCCCATCGTCGCCGGGAGGTCCTCGCCGCCGGTGCGCGGGGTGGGGAACTCGGCGATGACCGAGCCGTCCGCCGCGTTCTTCAGCCTGAGCAGGTCGAAAGGGACGCCGTGGGCCATCAGTTCGTCGAGGACGCCGACGGCCCGGAACGCCTTCAGGGCGTTGCCCTGGATGGTGATTCCGTGGCCGGCTCCGGTCCACTCCGGTCTGATCTCGGCGAGGACGACGTCCACGCCACGCTGGGCCAGGGCCAGGGAAAGCACCGATCCGGTGATCCCTCCGCCCACGACGAGTACCCGGGACACCCGTGCGTCGGTCATCGCGTTGTTTCCTTCCCGACAAGAGTGAGAAATACAGACTCCCGGAACGTAGGCGCGGCGGCGACCGTCCGTGAACTCAGCGATACGAATGCCTGGCATCTCTCGCCGTGAATTCCGCGTGTCGTGGACGGCCCGTAGCGTCAAGGTCATCCACCACCCCGCCAAGCCCCCGAGGAGAACCAGATGGGCTATGTCGTCGTCGCGACCTGGACAGCGAAGCCGGGCAAGGAGGACATCGTCCTCGACGCGATCGAGAAGCTGACCCCGCCGTCCCGTCAGGAGCCGGGAAACCAGTTCTACCAGGCGTACCAGGACCCCTCGAACCCGTCGGTGTTCCGGCTCTTCGAGATCTACGACGACGAGGACGCCTACGCCGCCCACGGCGCTTCCGAGCACTTCGCGGAGTACGGCCACGGCCAGGCCATCCCCGCCCTGGCCGAACGCGAGCGTGCCTTCTACGAGACGATCGGCTGACGATGCGTCTGGCCGCCTTCCGATTCGCCGAGGACCCGCCGGCCGAGCGCCGCGTCGGCCTCGTCATCGGCACCGCCGCTGAACTGCGGGTCCACCCCTTCCCGGCCGGCACCGACCTGATCCGTCTCCTCGCCGCCGACCCCACCTCGCGGGACGAGGCGGCCGACAAGGCCGCGGAGACCGACGGGCACCCGCTCGGGGACATCCTGCTGCTGCCGCCGGTCTACCCGGTGGCGATGCGCGACTTCCTCACCTTCGAGGCCCATGTCGAGGGCGTGAGCCGCGGGATGCAGGGCGCGGGCGCCGTCGAACCCGAGTGGTACGCGGCGCCGTCCTTCCTGTTCATGGCCCCGCACGCCGTGCATGGGCCGTTCGACGACGTGGCGGTCCCACCCGACACCGAACGGCTCGACTTCGAGCTGGAACTCGCGATCGTGACCTGCCGCGACATCCGCAACGCCACCCCGGAGGCCGCGGCGGCGGCGATCGGAGGCTACCTGGTGATGAACGACTGGTCGGCCCGCGACATCCAGGGCCGAGAGATGCGCATCGGCCTGGGACCGTCCAAGGGCAAGGACTTCGCCACCACCATCGGCCCCTGGGTGGTCACCCCCGACGAAATCGACGCCTGGCGCAGCACGGGCGGCCTGGTCGACCTGGGGATGACCGTGCGCGTCAACGGCGTCGAAGTCGGCTCCGACCGGTCCGGCAACATGAGCTGGTCCTTCGAGGAGATGCTGTCCTACGCCTCACGCTCGTCCTGGGTGAAGGCCGGAGAGGTGATCGCCTCCGGCACCTGCGCCAGGGGAGCCCTCGCGGAGACCTGGGGCCGCACCGGAACCCTCGAACCACCGCCCCTGCGGGCGGGTGACGTCGTCGAAATGGACATCGAGGGCATCGGCATCATCCGCAACAGGCTGGTCGTCTCGCAGGAGACCGCCCCGCCGATCCCGGCCGCGCGCCGCCATGTACGAGAGGAGGCCTGAGTGCCGTCCATCAACACCGTCGACCCCGCCACCGGCAAGCCGCTCGCGACCTACCCGGCGCACGGCTGGGACGAGATCGACTCCGTCCTCGACCAGGCGGCAGGGGCGTTCACCACCTGGTCCTCGACCTCCGTCGAGCAGCGCGGCGACCTGCTGCGCCGGGTCGGCGCGCTCCTGACCGAGCGGCGCGAACGGTACGCCGCCCTGATCACCGCCGAGATGGGCAAGCCGCTCGCCGAGGCACGTGGCGAGATCGACAAGTGCGCCTGGACCTGCGGGATCGTCGCGGACCACGCCGCCGACTGGCTGGGCGACCACGAGGTCGCCAGTGCCGCGGCCCGCTCCTGGGTGTCGTACGAACCGCTGGGCGTGGTGTTCGCGGTGATGCCGTGGAACTTCCCGTTCTGGCAGGTGCTGCGGTTCGCCTGCGCCGCGCTGGCCGCCGGTGACGCCGCCGTGTTGAAGCACGCGCCCAACGTGACGGGCTGCGCGCTCGCCGTCGAGACGCTCTTCGCCGACGCGGGCGCGCCGCGAGGACTGTTCCGTTCGGTGCTCGTGGCCGACGACGACGTCACCGACCTCGTCCCGCGGATCATCGCCGACGACCGGGTGGTCGCCGTCACCCTCACCGGCAGCGAACGTGCCGGTGCGGCCGTCGGAGCCGCGGCGGGCGCGGCACTGAAGAAGAGCGTCCTCGAACTCGGCGGCTCCGACCCGTTCGTGGTGCTCGACGACGCCGATCTCGCGGCCGCCGCCGAGGCCGCGGCGCGCTCACGCTTCGGCAACGCCGGACAGAGCTGTATCGCCGCCAAGCGGTTCATCGTCGCCGACGCGATCGCCGACGAGTTCACCGCGCTGCTGGCCGATCAGGTCGAGCGGATCGCGGTCGGCGACCCCACGGCCGACGGCACGACGATGGGACCGCTGGCCCGCGCGGACCTGCGGGACGCCCTGCACCGCCAAGTGACCGACACCATTCGCCAGGGAGCCGTCCTGGTCACCGGAGGACGGCCGCTCGACGGGCCCGGTTTCCACTACGCGCCCACCGTCCTGGACCGGGTCGAGCCGGGCATGACCGGCTTCACCGAGGAGACCTTCGGGCCGGTGGCCTGCGTCGTGCGGGCACGCGACGACGACCACGCCGTGGCGCTGGCCAACGACACCGAGTTCGGACTGGGCGCGGCCGTGTGGAGCGGGTCCGGGCGGGGCCTGGCGGTCGGGAGCCGGATCCGCTCCGGGGCGCTGTTCGTCAACGCCCTCGTCGCCTCCGACCCCCGGCTGCCGTTCGGCGGCATCGGCCGCAGCGGACACGGCCGGGAGCTCGGCGCGGAGGGCGTCCGCGAGTTCACCAACGTCCGCACCGTCTTCGTCGGAGCCGGCCCTGCCGCGGACCCGGCCACAACCTAGTGAGGGACCCATGAGCAGCAACACGCTCGCCCATGTCGGGATGAAGCGGCTGGTGCTCGACCGCATCCCCCTCTTCGTCATCGACGGGAGGCAGCCCGGCCCTCGGCTGAGCGCCCCCACCCCAAGGGACACAAGATGAGCGACAAGCCCAACGAGTTCGGCATCACCCATCTACGGCACGTCGACCTCGCCGTACCCGACTACGCCACCCAGCGCGCCTTCTACACCGACACCTGGGGCCTGACCGAGGTCGGTTCGGACGGCGACCTCTCCTACCTGGCTGCCGAGGGATCACCCGAGCAGTACGTCGTCCGGCTGCGCCACGCCGCTGACAAGCGCCTCGATCTGATCGCCTTCGGAGCCGTGGACCGGGCCGCCGTCGACGCGCTCGCGCAGTGCCTCGGCAGTGCCGACGTCCCGCTCGTCACCGAACCCGGAGACCTCGCGACCGCCGGCGGCGGCTACGGGTTCCGGTTCTTCGACGTCGACGGCCGCACCGTCGAGATCTCCGCCGACGTCGAGGTCCGTACGCACCGCAAGGTCGAGGAGGGCGAGTCGGTCCCGGTACGGATCTCGCACGCCGTCGTGAACTCGACCGACATCGCCCGGACCCGGTCCTTCTACGAACGGCACCTCGGGTTCCGGCTCAGTGACACCCTGCACAAGGACGACATGGGTGATCTCATGCACTTCATGCGGTGCAACGACCGGCACCACAGCCTGGCGATCGCCCACGGCCCGCACACCTCGGTGCACCACGTGTCCTTCGAGATGCGCGGCATCGACGAGTACCTGCGCGGCACCGGCCGGGTGATGCGCGCGGGCATCAAGAAGGTGTGGGGGCCCGGCCGCCACCTGGCCGGCAACAACACCTTCTCCTACTTCCTCGATCCGAGCGGCAACACCATGGAGTACACCACCGAACTCGAACGACTCGACGAGGACGCCTGGCATCCGCACATCTACGACGTGGACGACCCGCTCACCCAGGACCAGTGGGGGACCGCCGATCCGATGAGCGAGCTGATCGCCAAGGAGAGCTTCAACGACGTGGACCGCGGCGTGTTCGTCGCGCCGCCGGTATGAGGGGGCGGGCCATGGGACGGGTCGCCGGGAAGGTCGTGGTCGTGACAGGCGGCGCCCGGGGCCAGGGCGCCGCCGAGGTGGAGGCGCTGGCACGGGAAGGCGCGACGGTGCTGGCGACCGACGTGCTCGACGCCGAGGGCCACGCGCTCGCGGGGCGGCTGGCGGCCGACGGACTGCAGGTCACCTACCTGCCTCTCGACGTCCGCGACCGGCAGGCGTGGGACGCCCTCGCCTCCTACCTGGAGGAACATCACGGGCGGGTCGACGCCCTCGTCAACAACGCCGGGGTCGCCGCCCGGGACCGCATACCCGACGTGGACCCGGAGGCCTGGCGGCGCACCTTCGACATCAACGTCACCGGACCGCTGCACGGCATCCAGGCGCTCGTCCCGCTGATGCGCGCGGGCGCCTCGATCGTCAACGTCTGCTCGGTGGCGGCCATGGCGGGGCACGTCGCGGCCGCGTACACCGCCAGCAAGTGGGCTCTGCGGGGCCTGACCCGCACCGCCTCCCTCGAACTCGGCGGGCGCGGCATCCGGGTCAACGCCGTCATGCCGGGCCTGATCGAGACCCCGCTGATGGCGTCGGCGTCACCCGCCTTCACCTCGGCGGCGCTGGCCGAGATCCCCCTGGGCCGCGCCGGGACCCCGGCCGACATCGCGCCGCTGATGGTCTTCCTGGTGTCCGACGAGTCCGCGTACGTCAACGGTGCCGAACTCGTGGTCGACGGCGGTCTCACGGCCCATGTCTCCCACAAGGGCATCGCGGACGCCATCGCCGCGCCGTAACCGGTCGTGTTCGAGCCGTACTCAGTAAGGACCAAGAGAAATGTTCGAGTACTTTCCCGGCAACTACATCTGGAACCTCGGTGTGGTCGCCACCCTCAACAGCGGCGGCACCATCGACGAGGTGGACCGGGCCTGCCGTCCCATCCGGGAGGCGGCCGCGCGCGGTGACGCGGGGACCACGGACTTCATGAAGGCCTGGCAGGGCGTCGCCGACTAGCTGGAGGAGCAGGCCCGGCAGGCCGAGGACGCGGGACACCGGCGCACCGCGGGCCAGAAGTACCTGCGCGCGGCGACGTACGTCTGCCAGGCGGAGCGGATGCAGAGCGTCTCCTCACCGGGGCGCACAGCGATCTACGAACACTGCCTACGCCTGCTGCAGAGGTCGTTCGAGCTGCTGGACCCGGCCACCACCCGCGTCGAGGTGCCCTTCGAGGGCACCGCGCTGCCCGCCTACTTCACCCGGGCCGAACCCAGGGACGGACGCCCGGCCCCCTGCGTCATCATGTGGAACGGCCTGGACAGCACCAAGGAGCACATGTACACCTCGGGTTGGTGCCACGAGCTCGCGGCCCGCGGCATCTCCACGCTCATGGTGGACTGTCCCGGCAGCGGCGAGGCCCTGCGGCTGCTCGGGCTGACGGCGCGGGTGGAGACCGAGGACTGGGCACGGGCCTGCGTCGACTACCTGGAGACCCGGGACGACGTCGACGCCGACCGCGTCGGGCTCGTCGGCTGGTCGCTCGGCGGTTACTTCGCGCCGCGCGCCGCGGCCTTCGAGAAGCGGCTGAAGCTCGTCGTCGCGTGGGGCGCCAACCACAACTGGGGCGAGGTGCAAAAGCGCCGACTGGAGCGGGAGGGCGAGAACCCGGTCCCGCACTACTGGGAGCACGTCCTGTGGGTGTGGGGCGAGCCGGACGTCGACACCTTCATCAAGAACGCCGAGCGCATCACCCTGGACGGGGTCGTCGACAAGATCACGTGCCCGTTCCTCGTCACGCACGGCGAGAACGACCGGCAGATCTCCGTCGAGTACGCCCACCGGTCCTACGAACAGGCCGTGGGCAGCCCCAAGCGGGAGTTGCGGGTGTTCACCGCCGAGGAGGGCGCGACCGAGCACGTCGGCCTCGACCACCTGCCGCACGTCGCCTCGTTCACCGCCGACTGGGTCGCCGACACCTTCGCCGAACTGACCTGACACGCACGGCAAAAGGCGCCGCCGTCGACCGGGGGAGCGATCGACGGCGGTGACCACAGGGGCCGCGGTGGCGGAAGGAGGGGCTCAGTCCCTCGGACCGCCCCGCATCAGCCCGTTCAGGCCGGCGCCCGGCAGCGTCTCGGCGAGGGCGTCGTCGAACCGGCCGTCCACCAGGATGAACGCCACCCGGGCCGGTACATCGCCACGGTTCGCCCAGGCATGGTCGGTGCCACGCTGGACGACGACGTCGCCCGCGCGCAGCGTGACCTCCGAGTCGTCCAGCACCAGCGTGATCTCGCCCTCCAGCACGATGCCGTAGTCGACCGACGCGGTCCGGTGCACCGGCGACTGCAGACCCCGTTCGTCCAGGTGTCCCGGCTCGAACTCGTTGATCCGGATCTTGGTGCCCGACGGGGGCGGCGGAACCGCCAGTTCCCGCTCGGTGGGGTCGGCCTCCACCGCGGCGATCGGGGCCGGGGCGCCGGTCGTGTTCCAGATCTCGTGGAAGGCCACTCCGTCCTGCGGGAGGGATCGGCTCACGGGCACCGGCCCGTCCGATACGACGACGGAGACACCGGTCGGCGAATGCCCGGTGACCACCCGACGAGGAATTCCTCGACTCATGCTGCCTCGATTCCGTTCCGTGTGAGGGGGCGGCGGCCGCCGCACGCCGAGTCAACGAGAATCCCCCCGCCGGCCACAAGATCCCTCTCCATCAGCAGCGGCGATGGGTGCCATTGCCGCCTTGCCGCCCTGCCGACCCGGCGGCCTGAACAGACCCCTGCCGGCCGTTTCTCGTGATGCCGGGTATCGCCCAGCCCAATGATCAGTTGACGGAGAACTCGGATCCCCCTTCGGATGCTGAGGTGACCTGATTCGCCCGGAGGCGACATACTCCAGCCCCTGCCTGTTCCGACGACCTCTTCGACTCGGTCACTGTCCGCGACCCTTACCCGGCCCACCGAGACTTCGCGACCTGGCTCCGCGTCGGCCGTCGTGCCGGACTTCATCGGCTTTCCGCAGGTCGGCCGGGAGCATCACCGCGGAACCGGAGCTCGCGATGAGCGGCATCCTGCGGACCTACACCTCCGTCCCGGTCGCCCTGCACCGGTGACCCAGACCGGATCGGAGCAGCACCATGCGCATCAACGTCGACCGCAGCCGGTGCGAAGGGCACGGCCTGTGAGAGGAACGCGGCCCTCGTGTCTTCGCACTCGATGACGACGGCGAGCTGATCTACCACTTCGAGGGCACCGACGTGCCGGCCGAGGCCGAGGCCGTCGCCGCGTGCCCTGGCGTCGCACTGCGCCAGGCCGGACCGGCGCAGCGAGCGGGCTCCGCCGGATCGTCGTCGTGGACGGCTCGATCGCGGGAGCGACGGCGGCCACGGCCCTGCGCGAGCCGGGATTCGACGGGGACGTCACCGTCATCGGCGACGAACCGCACGCGCCGTACGCCCGGCCACCGCTGTCCAAGGCGATCCTCCACGGCGACGAGCCGCCGGAGGCGGCGGCACTGGCCGTGACCGCGGAGGGCGTCGACTGGATCCGCGGGACCGCGGCGACCCGGCTCGACACCGACGCCGGGCGCGTCCACCTCGAGGGCGGGGAGGCTGTCCCGTACGACGCTCTCGTCATCGCCACCGGCGGGCGGGCACGCAGTCTGGACGGGGCCGAGCTCGAAGGCGTGCACGTGCTGCGCACCCTGGACGACGCCGCCGCGCTCAGCCGGGCGTTCGCCGCGCGCCCCCGGGTCGTGGTGGTCGGCGGCGGCTACCTCGGCATGGAGATCGCGTCGACGGCTCTCAGTCTCGGCCTGCGCGTCACCGTGGTGCACATGGCACCTTGCCTGGTCTCCCAGCTGGGCCCACATCGCCGAGTCGATGAGCCGTGAATCCATCGCGCCGGACTCCTGGGGAGCGGCCGTCTACGACGCTGTCGACCGGGGAGACGTGAACGAGGAGGAGGCGATCCACCTCATGTCCGCCTACCTCGTCCCCAGCATGGACACCACCATCAACGCCATCAGCAGCGCCATCAGACCGCTCGCCGAGCACCCCGACGCCTGGGCCGCCCTCCGTCAAACCCCGAGCTGGCCAAGCCGGTGCTGGAGGAGACACTGCGCTTCGAATCCCCCGTCATGTTCTTCGCCCGCGGCGCCACGCGCGACACCACCATCGGTGGGCAGCCGGTCAGCGCGGGTGGTCGCGTGGTCACGCTGATGCTGTCGGGCAACCGGGACGAGCGGCACTTCCGTGACCCCGACACCTTCGACGTCTCCCGCATGGCCGCCGACCACCTGGCCTTCGGCCACGGCATCCACTCCTGGGCCGGCCAGGGCCTGGCCAGGATGGAGGGCCAGGCGATCCTCAAGGCCTGGGCCCGCCGGGTGCGGGGCATGGAGATCGTCGGGACACCCGAACGCCGCCTCAACAACACCATCCTGGGCCTGGGCCGACTCCGCCTCCGAGTCGAGGCGGACGGCGGCTGAGCTTGACTCTGTTGGGGATCTTGAGGATCCCCGGCGGGGCAGCATGATCAACGGGCATGCTCGGCTCTGTTCAAGGACCGATGCAGTTGTCGAGGTGCCCCGTTGCCCGTTGTCGCTCCACGCCCGCTCTGGTGAGCAAGTCCCGTCTCTGACCGTGCGGATGGCGCGAGCGAGCAACCCGGGCGGCACGACGGCGATGTGGGTGAGAGACCGCCTGGCGGGCTGTGGCGGGACGAGGACTTCGCCGACTGGTATCCGCGCGATGGCCGCCCTGGGCTCGCGCGCGCCCAGCCGGCCACCGTCTGCTTACTGCAGTTCCTGCTCGGTCTGTCGGACCGGCAGGCGGCCGAGGCTGTTCGCTGCCGCATCGACTTCAAGTACGCGCTGGCCATGGAACTGGACGATCCCGGCTTCCACCACAGTGTGCTGGCCGACTTCCGCAAGCGTTGCACCGGGGACGGCCGAGCCGACCGTCCCCTCGACCTCGTGCTCGCACGCCTGAAGGATGCCGGCCTCGTCCGCGAAGGAACGAGTTCCTGAGCAGGTCCGGTGGGACTTCACATGCCGGGCTGGGTTGCGTCGAGGGCCTGTTCTGCCCAGATGGTCTTGCCGGTCTCGCCGTGGCGGGTGCCCCAGCCGCGGGTCAGCTGGGCCACCAGCAGCAAACCACGGCCGCCCTCGTCGTAGGTCTGGGCCCGGCGCAGGTGGGGGGCCGTGTTGCTGGCGTCGGAGACCTCGCAGATGAGGTGGCGGTCGTGGATCAGCCGTAGCTGGATGGGCGGGGCGGCATGGCGGATGGCGTTGGTGACCAGTTCGCTGATGATCAATTCGGTGACGAAGGATACTTCCATCAGGTCCCAGGCCATGAGCTGGGCGGCGACGAGCCTGCGGGCCTGGGCCACGATCGCCGGGTCGGCGGGCAGGTCCCAGGAGGCGACATGCCGGGCGTCGAGGGTGTGGGTGCGGGCGATGAGCAGGGCGATGTCGTCCGTGCGGACCTCGGGCGGGAGCGCGCTGATCACTGTGTCGCAGAGGTTGTCCAGGCCGACGGCGGGCCGGGCGAGCGCTGTGCGTAGCCGCGCCAGCCCCTCGTCGATGTCCAGGTTGCGGGACCCGATCAGGCCGTCGGTGTAGAGGGCGAGGATGCTCCCCTCAGGAAGCGCGACCTTGGTGGCCTCGAACGGCAGGCCCCCCAGGCCAAGCGGGGGGCCGACGGGCGCGTCCAGGAAGTCCACGGTTCCTTCGGGGGTGAGCAGGGCAGGCATGGGATGGCCGGCGCTGGCCAGTGTGCACGTTTGTGAGACCGGGTCGTACACGGCGTACAGACAGGTGGCGCCCAGCCCCCCGGCGGCCTCGGCGACCTGGTCGGCCGGCGACGCGCCGCCCGTGTCTGCGTCTGCCGCCAGCCGGACGACCAGATCGTCCAAGTGGATGAGCAGTTCGTCCGGCTGCAGGTCGACGTCGGCGAGAGTGCGCACGGCGGTGCGCAGCTGTCCCATGGTGGCCGCCGCCTGAATGCCGTGCCCGACCACGTCGCCGACGACCAGGGCTACCCGTGCGCTGGACAGCGGGATGACGTCGAACCAGTCGCCGCCCACTCCGGCGAGCGCGCTGGCAGGCAGATACCGGGAGGCGACTTCCACGGCCGTCGGCTGCGGCAGTTGTTGCGGCAGCAGGGTCTTCTGCAGTGCCGTCGCGGTGTCGCGCTCGTGGGTGTACCGGCGGGCGTTGTCGATGAACACGGCTGCCCGGCCGGTGAGCTCTTCTGCCAGCAGCAGATCGTCCTCGCTGAAGGGCTCCTGCCGCTGGTGCCGGATGAAGACGGCAATGCCGAAGGTGGTGCCGCGAGCACGAAGGGGCACGGCCATGACGGAGTGCATCTTGAATGCGCGGACTGCGGCTTCCCGGCTCGGGTGGCCCATCGACCAGTCAGCATTCGATGCGTCGAATTCCGCGCGGAGCACGGCCTTGCCTGTGGCCAGGCACTCGGCCGTCGGGGAATCCACGGCGTAGGCGTCCACCTCGCCGAGGGGGACGACCGCCTCAGGAATGCCCGGGAGTATGGACTGGTGCGCCACACGGCGCAGACGGACCGCTCCCGGGTGGGCGGTCCCAGGGCGCGGGCCGGAGCCGACGAGTAGATCGACGGTGGCGAAGTCGGCGAACTCCGGGACGGCCACCTCCGCCAGTTCCTGGGCCGTGCGCGCCACGTCAAGGGTGCTGCCGATGAGGACGCTGGCATCGTTGAGCAGTTGCAGCCGCTTGCGCGCCCAGTACTGTTCGGTCATGTCATGGCCCGCGACGCCCACTCCGCGCACGGCACCGCTCTCGTCCCGCACCGGGTACGCGTGCATGGACCAAGCATGCTCCCGGCTCTCGCCAGGGGTCTGCCCGTAGGTCTCCAGGTGCTGTGGCTCGCCGGTCTCCAGTGCCTGACCGACAGCCCGCTCGATCCGTGCGATTTCCGGGTCGAGGTCGAACTCCGAGACCCGCAGTCCTCGCATCTCAGCCTCGGTGAGCCCCAGGGCGCTTTCCGCGTAGGCGTTGGCCCGGCGCAGGCGCGCATGCGTGTCGAACAGATTCAACGCGCAGCAGGGAGACTGTTGGAAGCTCTGCTCTATAAGCGGCTTGTCCTCCGGGGTGATGGCCCCTGTGATGGGACAGACCAGCAACCAATCCGAGCCCGTGTCGCTCTTTGTCCGGTCATGAGCGATCAAACCGCACTCCACTCGGTGCCCATTGCGGTGCCTCAGCCGCACCCGGCCACTCCACCTCCGCAGCGCCTTGATCTCGCGCAGCGTCTCCGGGGGAAGATCCTCATCGAGGAGGCGTACGGCCGGCTTCCCGACGACCTCGTCCGGCCGATGGCCCAGCAACTGGCGGGCGCCTTCGCTCCACCCCGTCACGATGCCCTGCTGATCGACGACAGCCCAGGCCGCGCCACCGTCATCGAACACGTCGCCAGGCTGGCCCAGCCGTGCAGCGGCCGGGATCCGTCGGTGTTCCATCGCCGTCTCGCTTCTACCGGGGCCCGGGGGCTTCGGGGGGCTTCCGCCTGCCGACACCAGTTTGCAGGCCGACCTTGTATCCCCATGTTGCTACGCTTCACCCGGCGACGCCCGGCTAGGATCTTCAGTCACATCAGGCATGTCAGACATGTCGGCCATCCGATGGTCACTGTGCGGATCTTTGTCCGCGGGCAGGAGTGGAACAGCGGATCCGCCGGGCAGTCTGCAACGGACACGATGCGCCCCTCTCGACAGAGCCCGTCCGCGCAGTCGCACGAGCGGTCGGTACGTCCAGGGCCTCCGGGACCGCTCCCTCGCCGACTGGGCCAGGTAGGACTCCGCCTCACTCTGGAAATCGTCAAGCGCAGCGACGACATGCGCGGCTTCGCCGTGCTGCCTCGACGCTGGTGCGTGGAGCGCACCCTGGGCCGGCTGTCGCGCTCGCGGCGTCTGGCCCGCGACGGCGAGACGCGGCCCGCCATCAGCGAAGCCGTCGTGCAGTGGTCGATGGCCGTGCTCATGAGACGTCGCCTCGCCTGCCACCGACCCTGTGGTGAAACCCTCGAGCCACCCGGGGATCACTGAACCGTGCCACGGGCTCGTTCACCACGGCCGGGACTGGTGACGGCCGAACCGGCTCCTCCGGCGCAGCATCCGCTGCCAGCGCCTCGGTCAGCTCAGCCAGGCCAAGCGGTGCGGGCGACCGACCGCGGCGTGGTTGATCTTTCTGCCCTGCCGTTCCAGGGCGGCGAGTGCGGTCAAGGCTCGCTGGCGTTTGTCGATGCCGGCGCGCCGGCGGGCCTGGGGCGAGGGTGTGCGGGTTGCCGCGGGGGGTTCCAGCCGGGACGGTCTGGAGACGGTGCGAGCGGCAAAAGGGTGTGGGTGTTGCAGCGTTGCCGCCGGCCGGCCCCCTAAACCGACCTCCGGGCGGGAGATCGGGCACCGGGAACCATCCAGAGGATGGATAGGTGAGATCTGCCAGTTGAATGGCGTAAGGGGTAGGCGACAGGGAGTAACTTGCCCAATAGTCGTGCAAGTCAAGACGCCCCCTCATTCCTCCGGGCGTTTCCCTTCGGTGCACTGGCGCTCCGCGGTGTGGCAACGCCACGCGGCAGCCAGCCACGTGCCCTGCCACCGCCCACGTGGAGGCCTTGCGTGCCCGGTTTCACCTCCTCACCCGTCCCCACCGACGGTTTCGCCGTCCGGAGCACCGAGCCCGTGCCGGAATCCGGGGGCAGTCTGCGCTTGACGATCCTGATGAGCGGGAGTTGTCTGCCGGTCCTCGGCGCGGTGCTACTCGCTCCCGTGCTGCCGAAGCTGCAGGAGCTGTTCAGGACGGTGCCGGACGCGGACGTACTGGTCCCGTTGATCCTCACGATTCCCGCGCTCACGGTCGCCCTGGTCGCCCCCCTCGCGGGTGTCCTGCTCGACCGCCTGGGACGCAGGATTCCGCTGATCGTCGCGACCGTCCTGTACGCGCTGTTCGGCACCGCTCCGCTGTGGCTGGAGTCGCTCGGTGCCATCGTGGCCAGCCGTGCCCTCCTCGGTGTCGCCGAGGCCTTCGTCCTGACCTCCTGCACGACGCTGATCGGCGACTACTACACGGGCCGGGCACGCGACCGCTACCTGGCCCTGCAGACGGTGTGCGCCACCATTTCCGCCACCGCCTTCTTCATACTCGGCGGGGCGATGGCCACCACGGACTGGCGCGCCCCGTTCCAGCTCTACGCCGTCGGGCTGCTCCTCGCCCCCGCGATGGCCGCGTTCCTGTCCAAGCCCGGGCCGGTCGCCCCCGTGGACGAGGCGCTCACCGTCGGGCATCGGCCCTCCTCGGTCGGCCGGTTGGCCGGCGTCTGCCTGCTCTCGGTGTTCGGTGGCATCGTCTTCTACGTCGTCCCGGCCGAGACGGCCTACCTGATGAACGGCCTGGGCATACAGTCCAGCACCCTCATCGGCATGGTCACCGCAATTGCCAGCACGGCCACGGTCATCGGCTCGGTCATCTTCGCCTCGATGATCGGCCGGCCGGAGCGCAGACTGGCCGCGATCTTCGCCTTGTGCGCAGCAGGGTTCGTACTGATCAGCCTGGCCCACAACGTGGCGATTCTGATCTTCGGCACCTTCCTGAACTGCATCGGCACCGGCCTTCTGCTGCCCACGCTGCTCACCTGGGCCATGTCGAAGCTGGAATACCGCAACCGTGGCCGGGGCACCGGACTGTGGATCGCGTCGTTCTTCCTCGGGCAGTTCCTCTGCCCACCCGCCCTGCTCACCCTCAAGTCCACCACCGGCCACCTCACGACGGCCGTCGGCGCCCTCGGCCTCGCCTGCGCGCTCGTGGCGGCCGCACTGCTGCCCCTCCTCCGGAAGGCCAGCCCGCAAGAGACCCTGCAAGCGTGAGCCCGGGCCGGGCCATCCGTCTCCCGGCTCAGCACCGCGCGACATATTGAGCTTCTTCGAGCTGGTCCCTGATCAGGTGACAGGCTGCGAAGCGCAACGAGCGAGGCCCCTGAGCTGTCGATCGAGATGCCTGAGGTCTCAACAACGCTGCTCGGGGGCCTCGTTGGTCACCTGTCCTGCCGCACTCGACCTGCCGCATGCGCTCGGGAGAAGCACAGCGCCCTTGCCGCCGCCGGGCAGTGACGGACAGACTCCGCTGGGGAGGTTCGACAGCATCCCCGTAGGCTCACCACGAGCGGTTGCTCAACTCGTCTGCCGCGGGCACTGCAGCGTTGGGTGCCCGGGGCGGACGGCTTTCCTCGGGCGGGCACCGGTGGGCCGGTTCGGCCGGCGCATTCACCCTTGGCCGGAGCCGGCGGGTCGATCACGAGTCCCTGACAGCCTCGCTCCATGCCGACCGAGATGACACCCCGTGGGCGGGCGGCCTCAGGTCCGCATCGTCCTGGCTGGTCAGGCGTCGTCGCGCAGCTGGGCAAGCCCGCTGAAAAGAAGTTCGAGTCCGAAGGAGAACTCGTCCTCGATCGGAACGGGCATCGACCCGGCGACGGTGACCGTTGCGGGGAACGAGGCTGGATCGACGCCCTGAAAGACGGCGGACAGTTGCGCGTCGTCGAGTTGCCCGCCGCCGGGCGGCCCAAAACCGGTCGGAGCCCGGTCGACCGGGGACGGTCGGGCTCCAAGCATCACGTGATCTGCGATGCCACCGGCGTCCCGCTCGCGGTGGCGCTGACCGGCGGCAACCGCAATGACATCACCCAGCTCATGCCGCTTCTGCAGGCGGTCCTACCGATCCGCGGCAAGCGAGGATGACCGCGGCAGCGACCGCGGGAGCTCTAGGCAGACCGCGGCTATGACCACGACTGCTACCGCCGCCAGGTCTGGGCGAAGGGCATCAAGCCCGTGATCGCCCGTCGTGGCACTGACCACGGTTCCGGCCTGGGCACCAAGCGGTGGGTGGTCGAGCAGACGATCGCGCTGCTGCACTGGTTCGGCCGCCTACGTATCCGCTGGGAGATCCGCGACGACATCCACGAGGCGTTCCTCAAGCTCGCCTGCTCGCTGATCTGCGGGCGCCGCCTGCGGGTCGCATTCCGTTAGAAGCTCTTAGAACTGAGTGTCAGGAATGTGTACCTCCATCCCGGCCATGTCGGCTGTCACAGGGATTTGGCAGGTGAGGCGGCTGTTGAAGTTGCGTGCCGCCGGTACCCCCTCGAGGATCATCTCCTCGTTTTCGTCAGCCGGAGGGAGGAGCGGCAGGTGCTTCTCGTCGATGTAGGCGTGACACGTTCCGCAGGAAGCGCAGCCGCCGCAGTCGCCGATGATGCCGGGCACGAGATGGTCGAGTGCCGCTTGCTTGAGGCTCTGGCCGACGACGGCCTCCACGGGGTGCGGTGTTCCGTCGGCCTCGATGAACTTGATCACTGGCACGTCAGGCACGCCTTTCTGTGGTGAATTGGTGTCGCTTCATCAGTTCGGACAGCGGGAGATCTTCGGAGGCGGCTTCATCCCCGGTCATGGCGGCCCGGGCCGTGACGAGTTGCCGGGCGGCCGTGAAATCCCGCGGCCGGTTGACCGCGTGCAGGCCGGTGATGATGCCGTTGCGCAGATACACCACGCTGAAGGAGTTCGATTCCGGGTCGCCGCGGACGACAGCTGTGTCGCCGGTCTGCGGCAGGCCGGCCATCTGGAGTTTGTGGTCGTACTGATCGGACCAGAACCAGGGCGCCGTAAAGCGCTCGGTCGGCCTTCCGCACAGGGTCCGGGCCGCGATTCTGGCCTGGTCAGTAGCGTTCTGAACGGATTCGAGGCGTACGCTGCGGCCGAGGAAACCGTGCCACTGTCGTGTGCAGTCGCCCGCGGCGACGATGTCGGGGTCCTCGGTCCGGGCCACGGCGTCGACCAGGACACCGTCGTCGACGGCCAGTCCCGCGGTGGCGGCGAGGGTGTCGTTCGGAGCGATCCCCACGCCGGTCAGGATCAGGTCGGCTCTGACCACGGTGTCATCGCTGAGTTCGGCAAGGAGGGCTCCGTCGCGCCGGGCGACGCTGCGGACGGACACCCCTGTGCGCAGATCGACACCATTACTGCGGTGCTCGCGTTCGACGAAGGCGGAGACGGCCGGTGGGCACGTCCGGGCCAGGACTCGCGGCTGGGCCTCTACGAGCGTCACCGCGATCCCCATGTCGGCCGCGGCGGCCGCCGTCTCCAGGCCGATGAATCCGCCACCGACGATCAGCAGGGTTCCACCGGACTGCAGTTCCTGACGCAGCGCGATCGCGTCGTCGAGGTGATGCAGAGTCCTGCCTGCGACGTGGCCGGGGCCGAATCGGAGAGGACGCGGACTGCCACCGGTGGTGAGGGCCAGCTTGTCGTAGCGCAGCGTGCGGCCGTCGGCCAGGGCGACGGATCGTGTCCGGCGGTCGATCCCGACCGCGGCAGTGTCGAGTTCGATCTCGATGCCGGCGTTGGTGAAGGCATCCGGGGCGCGAGTCCGCAGTGCCACCTGATCGACTTTGCCGTGCAGGAACGCTTTGGACAGCGGCGGGCGCTGGTAGGGCAGGTGGGGTTCGGCCCCGACGAGCAGGATCCGGTCGCTGAAACCGTTCTGCCGCAGTGCCACGGCCAGTTCCGAGCCGGCCTGTCCCGCACCGACGATGACGACGGTCTTCACCGGTGCACCCGTCGGATGGTGACCGGCAACGCCGTCAGCTGCCGCATCATGGAGTGGGCCGCCCATTCGTGATCGTCCGCGACCAGTGCGATCTCGACATCGGGCGCGGTCAGCGCGGTCACGGCGATCTCGGTGAGCATCCGGGCCACGTTCCTGCCTGGGCACAGATGGGCACCGCCGCCGAAGGTCGCGCCGTGCTGGATCTGCCGGGTCAGCCGGTAGCTGTCGGGGTCGTCGAAGACCTCGGGATCGCGATTCGCCGCGGCCCACATCATGACGACCGGCGTGCCGGCGGGGACAAGGACGCCGTTGTACTCGACGTCCTGCAGCGTCAGTCGCTGACTGAGCATCAGCGGGGACTCCAGACGTGTGCCCTCGTAGAAGACACTGGTGACCAACGCCGGGTCGGCACGGACCTGCTCCAGGGCCGTCCCGTCGCTCAGCATGCGGAAGACCACGTTCTCGATCGCCACACCGATCGTGTGGAAGCCGTCGAAGAAGTTCGAGGCCACCAACGAGCCGATGTCCTCCGGCCTGCCCTCCATGTCGATCGTGGTGAGTTCGGCCGCCATGTCGTCGAGGAGCGCGTTGCCTCCGTCCGACCAGGCCTTTTGAACGGCTTCTCCGACGACGTCCATGTACGTCGCCGCAGCTGAGAACAGGCGCTGCGACTTGCTCGGGCGTGCGGGTGAGCAGGAATGTCAGGCTCATCTCCTCCATGAGGTGCTGGACGTGCGCCGCCTGGTCCCTGCTCAGGCCGAGTTGCTCGGCCCAGAAGCGGGTGACGAACCGTCCGGCGAACTCCCGGGAGAAGTCGGTCCGGTCGCGCCCGGCGCACTCCTCGACAAGTTCCTGTGCGAGGCGTTCGGCGGCGGGAGCGAAACGGAGGATGTTCCGGGGCATCAGTTGCCGGACCAGGAGATTGCGGTACGGCTGATGCAGCGGAGGGTTGGTGGTGAACACCTGGTTCCGCAGGAACCTGCCGTACCCTTCGGTCTGTTCGGGATCCGGTTTGGTCACGGGCCCGGAGCCGAGATCCGCTTCGGTGGCCATCCACAGGACGATGTCCGCGGGCACGTTGCCCAACGCCGGATTCGCCGCAAGCGTTCTGGCGTCCTTGTTACGGAGCACGACGAGACTGTTCATCGGGCCCCGGAGGAAGTCGGTTCCTTCTCGGCCCCGCAACTCCCGTGCCGCTTCCACGAAGTCGCGTGAGAAATCGTCGAACGGGATCAAGTCCTCAATGGCGGGAAGATCTGCCACCGAAGTCAGCTGTGTGGAGGACATGGGTTTAACTACCACCTTTCTGTGATGAGTTGTGGACAGGGCCGGGTCAGTCGCCCAGGACTCGTCGCAGGTATGCGTTGGCGAAGCGCCGATCCGGATCGAGGCGGTCACGCAGTGCGGTGAATTCACCGAAGCGTGGATACGCCGCCGCGAAGTAGTCGGCGTCACGTGTGTGCAGCTTGCCCCAGTGCGGGCGTCCGCCGTGCGCGGTGAAGATGCGCTCCGCCGCGGCGAAGTACTCACGGAAGGGCATGCCCCGGTAGGTGTGGACGGCGATGTATCCGCTCTCACGGCCCGACGCCGTGGAGAGGGTGATGTCGTCCGCCGGTGCTGTACGCACTTCGACGGGAAAGCTGATCCGCAGATCCGAACGGTCGACCATGGCCTTCACCTCGCGCAGGGCGTCGATCAGTGCCTCGCGCGGGAGGGCGTACTCCATCTCGATCATCTTCACGCGGCGGGGGGATGTGAAGACCTTGTACGGGATGTCCGTGTAGGTGCGGGCGGAAAGAGCCCGGCTCGACACCCTCGCTATGGCCGGGACGGCGGCGGGCACGGCCCGCCCCAGCGAGTTGATGGCCTGGAAAACACCGTTGGAGAGAAACTCGTCCTCGAACCAGCCTCTGAACCGGCCCATCGGGGCGAGCGGACCTGTGCTGCGGTTGTTGCGCAGGGTGTTGCAGTTTCCGGTGTGCGGGAACCAGTAGAACTCGAAGTGCTCGTTGGCCGCGTGGAGTTCGTCGAAGGCCGCGGTGACCCCGTCGAACGTCATCGGTTCGTCGTGCGCGGTGAGAAGGAACAGCGGTTCCACGGCGAACGTGAGGGCACTGACGACCCCGAGCGCGCCCAGCCCGATGCGTGCGGAGGCGAACACGTCCGGGTTTTCCTTCTCGGAGCACGTGAGCAACGAGCCGTCCGCCGTCACCAGTTCCAGGCCGCGTATCTGTGCCGCGATCGCGGCCGAGTTGCGGCCCGTGCCGTGGGTGCCCGTACTGGTCGCGCCGGCGACGGTCTGCTCCATGATGTCGCCCATGTTGGTGAGCGACAGGCCTTCCCGGGCCAGGGCGACGTTCAGGTCCCTGAGCCGTGTGCCCGCTTCCACGGTCACGGTTTTGGCCTCCCGGTCGATGGCGCGAATGCCGGTCAGGCGGTCAGGCCGTATCAGCATGCCCTCCGCCGCGGCAGCGGCGGTGAACGAGTGGCCGCTGCCGACGGGCTTCACCGGCAGGCCGTCCTCGGCGGCCTCGCGCACAACGGCGCAGAGCTCCTCGACCGAGGCGGGTGCGACGTCCCTCACCGGGCGGGCCGTGACGTTCCCGGCCCAGTTCCGCCACACACCCCTGTTCGCGCGGTCCTTACCCGCGTGCGCGCCGTAGCGGGTCGTTGCCATGTCCCTCTTCTCCCCTCGGTGAGCTGGGTGGTGGTGCCATGCGCGTATCTAGCGGACGGAACGGATGCGGTAGACGAGGACCGCTCCGACGGCGGCGGTCGCACCTACGAGCGCGAAGAGAAGTGGGTAGCCGTGCTGTGAACTGATGATCGCTCCGGCGATCAACGGGGCGATCGCCGGGGGAACGACCGAGCCGATGTTCATGATGCCGAGGTCCTTGGCCCGGCTCTCGGCGTCGGGGAGCACTTGTGTGATCAGAGCCTGGTCGACGGCCATGTACGCACCGAAGCCGGCGCCCATGAGAGCGGATGTCACCATCATGACGGTGAGGTTTGGGGCGCTCGCCAGCAGGAAGCCGGAAGCAGCCTGGAGCAGCGCCGCCAGGGCGACGAAGATCCGTCGTCGGCCGAGGCGGTCGGACAGCACACCGGCGGCGGCGGTGGCCAGAAGACCGGCCAGGAGATAGAGAACGGTGCAGACCAGCAGGCTGCCGGCCGGATCGGGGACGTTGAGGCCATCGCTGAGGAAGTAGAGCGTGTAACACGTGCCCAGCGAGTTCGCCAGATTGACCAGGAGCCGTCCGCCGAAGGCCCAGGCGAATTCCCGGTTCCTGAGCGAGCTGCCCATCGACACGAGCAGTTCCGCGACGCTGAGCGGCGCCTCGACGTTGAAGGCGATGTCGCGATGGGCGGCCAGGAACGGCACCAGACAGACGATCAGCAGGACCGCGATGACGGCGAACCCGGACATGGGGGAGAGTCCGAAGGCCGACACGAGAGCGATGCCGACGACCACGCCGAGGGCCTGGGGACCGTAGATGGCGCTGGAGATCATGCCGCGCTGGTCCTCGGGAACGCGGTCGGCGATGATGGCGGTGAGCCCGGCGGTGGCTGCGCTGAGACCGATCATGCTGGCCGCCCACGCCACGACCACACCGGTCACACTGGTCTGAGCGCCGGTGACGATCAGCCCGACGGCGAAGGCGACAGCGCCCGCCGTGAGCCAGAGTCTGCGTCGGCCGAAGCGGCTGCGTGAACGGTCGCACAGGGCGCCGCACAGGGGCAGGGCGACGAGTGCGACCAGCCCCGAGACCCCGTTGACGATGGCGAAGTCGTAGACCTTCGAGGCCGGATCGATTGCCTCCAGCTGCTGGGGAAGCAGCAGTTGGAGGGGGACGAGGTTTGCCATCCAGAAGCCGAACCACACCAGGCCGTACAGAGTGGTCCAGCGGCGCGAGACGGGCTCGGCCGGTCCTTGGGCGGTGGCCTGGCCGAGGGGTCTTGCAAGGGCAGGAGCGGGTGAGTTGAAGTCGGGGAGCATCGGGCCTCCGGGAGAAGGTGGGCCGCGGATGGGGGAGATGGGTCAGAGGAAGGCGTGTCCTTCACCCCGATAGGTGGGGACCTGGCCGACGATTTCGCTGCCGGAGACCAGGTGGAGGGTGTTCACCCGCTCGCACAGTTCGCCGGCTTTGGCGTGCCGGAACCACACCTGGTCGCCGAGGCGTAGCCCGTGAGCTGCCGGACCGAGCACCGGTGTCTGGACTTCCCCCGCTCCTTCCAGCGGGTTCATCCGCAGGCCCCGGGGCCAGCTGAGGGTGGGCAGACGGTCGAGGCCGGGCGGGCCGGAGGCGACCCAGCCGCCCCCGAGTACGGTGGCGATCTTGTCCGTGGGACGGCGTACGACCGGCATGACGAAGTAGGCGGCGGGCCGGGGACGGAAGCGTCGGTAGAAGTCGAACAATCCCGGTCCGTACAGGCCCGAACCCGCGCCGATCTCAGTGATGACGTGCTCGGCGGAGGTCTGCTCCACGGAGCCGGTGCCGCCGCCGTTGACGAACTCCAGCGGGGCGACGGTCTCGACTGCGGCGATGGCGGCGGCGCGCCGGTCGGCCAGCTCACGTGCCGACAGACGCTGCATGGCGCGGAGCGCGACGCGCTTGAGAGGGGATCCGGGCTGGTTGTCACCCATGCCGGCGATCTGTCCTTCGTAGGACATGACCCCGGCCAGGTGGAACCCCTGACGGCTCTGGATCGCCCGGGCAAGCGTGACAGCCTGGTGCGGGGTGTGCACGGGGGAGCGGTACGGGCCCAGGTGGATGCGTCCGCCGGCCAGTTCCAGGGAGGCGTCCAGATCGATGCACAGCCGCAGCCGGGGGCGGGCGGCACCGACGGCCTCGTCGATGAAGTCCAGCTGGGTGACGGAGTCGATCATGAGGGTGACGCGTGAGGCCGCCCGCTCGTCCTTGGCCAGCTGCTGCAACGCGGCGCGGTCCGCGGTCGGGTAGCCGATGACCACGTCCTCGTGGTCCTCGGCCAGCCACAGGGCTTCGGGCAGGGTGAAGGCGAGAATGCCCCGGTAGCCCTGGCGCTTCAGGACGCGCTGGATCAGGTCGCGGCTGCGGACCGACTTGCTGGCCAGTCGGATCGTGGCGCGACCGCCCGCGCGGTGCACCAGATCACCTGCGTTGGCGTCGAAGGCATCGAGGTCCACCACGGCGAACGGGGGATCCAAGTGCTGGGTGGTCCGCTCCAGTTGGGCCATCCGGACCTCGCTGAAGCCGGCCATGGCGGAGGCGGCCGATTTCACGTCCGGCCAGGACGCCACATGTGCGCTCACATCCGCACCCTTTCTCGGTAGTTCGGTGGACCGGCCCCGTAAGCGGCGGCCGGGAACCGTGTCAGACGGTGGAGCGGTCCGAAGGCCGCGCCGCATCGGGCCGGTGGCGGCCCGTGGGGGCGATGATTCGCTCTCGTCGCTTTCTTCCCTTGGCCTCGGCGAGCGGGATCACCCACCGCATCAGACGGGGGAAGACGCCGGCGATCCGCTGGACACGTCCGCCCAGGGGAGGGAACACCACCTCGACCGGCTTGGAGACGATCGCGTCGACGACGGTCTTGGCTATCTCCTCCGGCGCGTAGGACTTCTCGGCGAAGGAGATGGCGCATGCGGGGTCGGCCAGTTCCTGCTCAAGCATGTCCGTGCGGGTGGACGGAGGATGAATGATCGTGAAGTCCAGTGGCCCGTCGCGTTCTTCCAGGGCCACGCTGTGGTGAAAGGCCCGCAGCCCGTGCTTCGAGCCGCAGTACGTCGCGTATCCGGGGAGCGGGAGGAACGACGTCATACTGCAGACGGTGATGATGTGGCCGCGGCCCTGCGCGGTCATCCGCTCGATCGCCGTGCAGGTGCCGGTGATGGCGCCGAGCAGGTTGACCTCCAGGATGTCGCGGTGCTGGTGCGGGCTGAGGTCACTTGCGTGGCCGGTGTGGGTGATGCCGGCGTTGTTGACCAGCACGTCGACGGCTCCGAACGCGGCCTGTGTCGCTTCGAATGCCTTGACCCACGCCGCTGGATCCCGGATGTCCAGGACACAGCCGGCGGCCCGGCTGCCGAGACTGAGCGCCCTGGCCTGTACGGCCTGCTCGTTGACATCGGACAGCATCACGCGGTGACCGCGTGCGACCGCCGACTGCGCGATCGCGGCCCCGATGCCGGAGGCTGCTCCGGTGACGAGAAGGACCCGGCTGTTTTCAGACACTTCACTCATGGCCAACAGAGTCTCCTGGTCGCATGTCCAAGTCAACTGTCCGATAGGAGATTGTCTTCGGTTGTTACCTGGGGATTCACAGCTGTTACCTCGGGATTCACAGCCGGAGCATCTCGATGCGACCACCGTTCAGCTCCGCGGCGCGGACGGGGTCGTCGGTCGGCACGGTCGCGGCGAACAGGGTGCGCCCGTCTTGACCTGCGACCAGGCAGCTCAGGGTGTTCTGGCTCGTCGCCACGCGGTCGAGGACGCGGCCGCCCTCGGCCACGCGCACGCATTCGCCGCGCAGTGCGTTCGCGATCCACATCGTCTCGCCGTCGCCGTGCCAGGCAATGCCGTCGGGCGCGATCGGTGAGGCGGAGCGCTTGGCGATGGCCGGGTGGTCCAGGAGTGCCGAGATCCTGCGGGTGATCCGGCCGAGAAGCCCCGGATGGTTCACCGCATGCCATAGGAACGGCGAGATCAGCGGGGCCCAGGGGCGCGGCTCCCCGAGCGTGCCGTCGGGCAGCACGGGGAAGGCGGTGAGCCGCATGGCCAGGGTTTCGGCCGCCACCATGGTCGCGCCGTCGGCCGTCAGGACGCATCCGTTGGGGAAGAGCACCGGCTCGGTCACCCCGAGCAGGGTCCCGTCCGCGGCCAGGCATGCGATCGGTGCCTTCGTCGGGCCGGGCGGCGCGTAGAGCATGGCGTTGGCGTGCTCGCGTGCGAACGCATGGTAGTCAAAGCCGAAGTTGCCCACGTACGCACGTCCGTGCGGGTCGACGAGCATGTCGTTGACCGGGCCGCCGACGAGGTGCCGCAGATCCGCGTGCTCGACGAGCTCGCCGTCTGCCTCCAGTCGGTACACGACGCCTCCGTCCATGGAGGCGACGAGCATGCGCCCGTCCGGAAGCCAGCCGAGCCCGCCGGCCCGGCCGGGAACCTTGAGGACCGTCTCGGCCTCTCCCGTACCGTCCCAGCGGTGCACCGTGCCGTGTGCCAGGTCGGAGAACCACAGAGCTCCCTGATGCCACCGCAGTGACTCGGGAACGCCGAAACCGCTCAACGCGACCGATGTCGTCCGTTTCATTCCAGCCGCTCCTTGGTGACGGGCCTTGGGCGTGATGTCTCTGCCGCAAACGAAGTTGGTCATCCGTACAAGACACTTGACTTGTACGGGTGACCGTCTCATTCTGGGCAAACCGAAGTCAACGTTCCGGCAGGAGTTTTTCCGTGGCTCAGACTCGATCGCTCACGCCCGACGGCGCCCGGGCGGACGCACACATCGCAGTGGACAACCCGGCCACCGGAGCAGTGGTCGGCCACGTCGCAGACGCGTCGCCGCAGGAGGTGGCGCAAGCGGTCGCACGAGCCCGGCGGGCACAGCCGGGCTGGGCTGAACTGAGCGCCCGAAGCCGTGCGGAATTCTTTACACGAGGTCGCCAGTGGCTGCTGACTCACCGGCAGGAGATCATCGACTCCATCGTCGCGGAGAACGGCAAGACTCAAGAGGACGCGATCGTCGAGATCGTCTACTGCGTCAGCGCCTTCGCCTACTGGTCCAAGCGTGCACGGCACTACCTCGCCGACGCGAAGATCCGCTCGCTCTCGCCGTTCGTGCTCGGCCGCAGCATGTACACCCGCCGGGTGCCACTCGGTGTCGTCGGGGTCATCGGCCCCTGGAACAACCCGTTGATCAACTCCTTCGGTGACGCCATCCCGGCCCTGGCCGCCGGCAACGCGGTCGTCCTCAAACCCTCGGAGTACACACCGCTGACCGCGCTGCTCATGGAGCAGATGACCCGTGAGTGCGGTTGGCCCAAGGACGTCTTCCAGGTCGTGACCGGCGCCGGCGCCACCGGTCAGGCCCTGGTCGACGCCGCCGACTTCGTGATGTTCACCGGATCCACGAAGACCGGCCGGGCCGTCGCCGCGCGGGCGGGCGAGCGGCTCGTCCCGTGCTCACTCGAACTCGGCGGCAAGGACGCTCTGATCGTGCTGGCCGATGCCTCGCTGGAGCGGGCGGTGAACGTCACCCTGCACGGTGCTCTGTGCAACGGGGGGCAGATGTGCACCTCGGTGGAGCGCGTCTACGTCGAGGAGCCGGTGTACGACGCGTTCGTCGCCAGGCTGCGCCAGCGGTTCGAGGAGGTCACCTCCGGCAGGCCGGCAGGGCTGGGCAGCACCGATGTGGGCGCCATGACCTTCCCGCCGCAGATGGCGATCGTCGAGGACCACGTGAAGGACGCCGTGAGCCGAGGGGCGCGCGTCCTCGTGGGGGGCCACGCCGCCCCCGGCCCGGGCCGGTTCTTCGAACCAACGCTGCTCGTCGATGTCGACCACACCATGAAATGCATGCGTGAGGAGACGTTCGGACCCACGCTGCCCGTGATGAAGGTCGCAAGTGCCGAGGAGGCCGTCCGGCTCGTCAACGACAGCACCTACGGCCTGCAGGCCTCCATCATCGGTTCGAACATGAAGCGTGCCCGACACCTCGCGGAGCGTCTCGAGGCAGGCTGCGTCACCATCAACGACGCCCAGACCAACTACATGGCCTTCGGCCTGCCCATGGGCGGCTGGAAGGAGTCGGGCCTCGGCGTACGGCACGGCGCCGAAGGAATCCGCAAGTACACCCGGCTCCAGGCCGTCAGCGTGAACCGCTTCCCGACCCGGCGCGACCTTCACATGATCCCGTTCGACCCCTCGGCCTACCGGTCCATCCTGCGCCTGGTGGACCTCATGTACGGCAACCGCCTGCGCCGCCGGAACAAGTAACCGCGCCATCGCCCACCAGATCACGAAAGGCCAGATCCCGATGACCACGACAGCCGCCGCCCCGCACATGTCCGTCGGCGCCATGCCGGAAGGCGTCACCCTGCCACTGCCCCAGCAGAACCTGAGCGTCGAGGAGGAGCGTCAGGTCCGCAAGCAGAAACTCGCGGCCGCCTTCCGCCTGTTCGCCCGCTTCGGTTTCTCCGAAGGCGTGGCCGGACACATCACGGCCCGCGACCCGGAGAACCCCTCGGCCTTCTGGGTCAACCCCTTCGGGATGTCGTTCAGCCAGATCCGCGTCTCCGACCTGATCCTCGTCGACCATGACGGCAAGCTCCTTCAGGGCAAGCGTCCGGTCAACAACGCCGCGTTCTGCATCCACTCGGAGGTGCACCGGGCCCGGCCGGACGTGGTCGCGGCCGCACACACCCACTCCCTGCACGGCAAGGCCTTCTCCAGCCTCGGCGTCCCGCTCGAGCCGATCACCCAGGACGCCTGCGCCTTCTTCGAGGACCACGGCATCTACTCCGACTACCGCGGAGTGGTGAACGACACCGAGGAAGGCCGGCGGATCGGTGTGGCGCTGGGCGAGGGCAAGGCCGTCGTTCTGCAGAACCACGGGCTGCTGACGGTCGGGGAGTCCGTCGCCGAGGCGGCCTGGTACTTCATCACCATGGAACGTTCGTGCCAGGCCCAGTTGTTGGCCATGGCCGCCGGTGAGCCGAAGCTCATCGACCCCGAGACGGCGCGGATGGTGCGGGACCAGATCTCCGGCCCCCTCCCGGGCTGGTTCCAGTTCCGCCCCCTGTGGGACCAGATCACCGCAGACCAGCCCGATCTGTTCGACTGAAATGACTCGCTGACACACAGCGGTGCGGGACCAAGTCGGGTGGGGCCATTGGCCCCACCCGACTTTCTGATGCGGCCGCTCCGGCGAGGAGGCGCCTCGCGCCTCTGAATGTGCGTTCATCGGGCAGAGGGTGACGCCCCCCGACGGACGCAGGATGGTCATCCGAACATCAGTCAGCCTTGGCAGCGAGACTCATCAGGTGCTCGCCGGTCAGGCGGAGCACCTCACGGGTGTGCTCGCTGTTACGGTCGACCAGCCAGCACAGCGTGACACCGTCCAGCACCGAGTTGAGGTAGCGGGCCAGAACGGGAAGGGGCACCGTCCACTTGATGCCCGCACTCTCGGCAGCTTCCGCGAGGAGCTGCTCGTGGACCTCCAGGTAGTGCTCGTACTGCCGGCGGGCCAGATCCTCGAAGCCCTCCTGGCGCAACGCGTAGTGGGTGAGCTCGTACCCCACCTGGTGCTCTCCCGGGTTGAGCTCGACCCCCTCCCAGAAGGTGTAGAGGCTCTTGGCGATTCGTGCGCCGAGGTCGCCCTCTCCTTCGAACACTTTCCGGGCCTTGGCCACGCCGCTGTCCGTGATGCGGGTGATGACCTCCTGCAGGAGCTCCTCACGTGAGTTGAAGCAGTAGTGAAAGACGCCGAGTGGCATCTTCGCCTCGTTGACGACAGCGCGTGTGGTGGTCTTGACGACTCCGTCGCGGACCATGACGCGGAACGCCGCGGCGATGAGTTCTTCCCGTCGATCCTTCGCTGCCATGCGAGACATTCGGTACACCGTTTCATCAAGAGTGAAATGCTCACTCCATGCTAACCGGTGTCTTGGACGATCGACCAACTACGATTCGGTCGTCAGGTGACCCGATACGGTGGCGATGTCTCGCTGACGGGCTCCGCGGGCTCGGTCCCCACGGTCGAGGAGGCGGCGGTACGCGCCGCTGAGCTTCGCGTGGGACGGTGCCGACTGTTCCTTGACTCCGACAGGCACGTCGAAGAGGTCCCCGTGCCCACCCCCGGCCCGGGCGAGGTGCTGGTCGAGGTGTGGGCCGCGGGCGTATGCCTGTCCGGCGTCCACCTGATCGACGGCAGCATCAGTCCCGCGTTCCCCGTCGACGCCGTCGCGAAGACGTGCACCGTCACGCTCGGCCGAGTGCGCCGTGGCTCGCGAGGACGCCCTGATCGCCCTGCCGGACGACCTCCCCTTCGACCGGGCCGCCATCATCCCCGACGCCGTCTCCACCGTACGCCGCCGTCGTGGAAACGGGTGCGGTACGCCCGGCGCGGACGGTCGGGATCAGTGGGTCGGTCAAGCGCCTTCGACCGGCCGAGAACGTATCGATCAGGCCCACTACATGGTCGCGCCAACCAGAAACGACCGCATAATTCCACCCGGCAACCAGTGCGACCTCGGCAGCAGCGGCGAACTTGACCTCGTCCTCAGGCTCGATCCGTTCCGAGGGTCGCACGTCGATGAGCCACGGCGTGCCATCGGTCAGCAGAAGATGGTCCGGGATGTGTTCGACACTGCCGTTGACGCTTCGGAAGCGCAGACGGAACGGTTGAGCGAGAGCCTCCACCAGAGAACATGATCGTCCGCCCGAAGCACCATGCCGCAGTCCATCGGGCACTTCAGTCCGGCGGCATGACCAGTTGACCGACCGCATCAGCGGAAATGGCATGCATTCGGGCGAGATCGTGCAGTGTTGATGTGTCCGACCAGGGGACATCAGCGCTCGATGGGCCAACTGGCGCGTGATCGAGCAGCGCGGGCTGGGGAGCCACGTCTCCGCCTTACATGCCGAGAGTGCGATGGGAGGGCGAAGATCATCGCAGAGGTCATTGGATCTCCGTCGCGCCAGCGCGCCCGGCGTTGCCAGCAAGGATTCGCGGCATCGGTGTCGAAGGGTCCAGGCAGACGTACCGACGCGCTGAGTCTTCACCGGTCACTCCAGTGAAAGGTGACAGTCTAGGGGAAGGCGCCCAGGCCGGGGATGAGGTGCTGCAAGGCAGCGACTCCGAGCGGAGGAGGGCGGCCGGTCTGGTGGTGCGCTCACAGCAGCAGCGTCGTTGGTCATGAGGGGACCGCGGAGCGCTCTCGGGTGAATGATCCAGCGGCGCCCTGGGGAGGATCCGAGGTGACGCCGTGGTGGGGGATGTGCCGATGCAGACGAGTGAAGGAGCGGGATGGGGCCTTCTCCGGCGCAGGGCTGGAAAATCAATGAGCCTGTACGGATGTGTCAAGAATCCTCGGCAGCCCGCGCACCGTGCTGCTGAAGCTGGTTGGCAAAAGCGCAGGTCAACCTGATGCTCAGGAGACACCTAGCGGCTGTGGTCACACCGGGTGTGACACCCATTCGGCCGTGTGAGCGCCTCAACCGGGTCCGCCCAGCATGATCTTCCACACCCGGGTCGCGACCTGGAGGTTGAGGCGGTCCTCCACGTTCGTGAGGTCATGGCCGCTGATCTCGCGGATGCGCTGGAGCCGGTAGCGGAGCGTGCTGCGGTGGATCGCGAGGGATTCGGCGGTCTCGGCGTAGTTGCCGCCGCAGTCGAAGTACCGGGACAGAGTCTCCACGAGCGCCGCACGGTGCAGGCCGTCGTAGTCGAGGAGCTGTCCGAGCCATTCCCGAACGAACCCCTCCAGCTCCTGGTGGTCGTTCCCAGGTCCCAGGATGCGGTAGAGGCCCAGATCGTCGAAGAACGTCGTGCCGTACCGGCTTCGCGACCGGCGGCGCACCTCCAGGGCACGCAGTGCTTCCTGATAGCGGCCGGGAATGCCGTCCGGGGTGTCGCAGCGGGCGCTCACCCCGATCGTCCCGTCCGGTGTGCCGGTCTCCCGGGCGAGCATCTCGTACAGGGCGTGGTCGTCGGGCCTGCCCTCGGCGACCAGGACCACGTGGTCGGAACGCCGAGCCACCAGCGACGGCATGCCCACGGCCGAAGCCGCCCGGCCCACGGTCCGCGCGAAAGCGTCGTCCACGACCCGGCTCCTCCACTGCACGACGACCACGTACTGGATGCGGTGCAGGTCGTGTCCGAACGCCTCGGACCGGGCGTACGCGCTCGCCTCGTCCGTGCCGCCCAGAAGATCGTCGACCAGTTCTCGGCGCAGTCGCAGCTCCACCTCCGCCAGATGGCGCAGATGCGACAGTTCCAGGGCGAGTGACGTGGCGGCGTGCTCCAGAGCGAACACGGTGTACTCGTCGGCGTCGCCCTGGGGATCGACCAGGGCCAGCACTCCGAGCACTTCACCGCGGGGGCGTACCAGGGAGATCAGTCGGTCCTTGACGCGCATGGGCCCGCCTCTTCGGGCGACCTCATGGAGCATCTCTTCATGGCGTACGGGATCCGGTTCCGGATAGGGGTCGGGCCGGTCGGGACCGGTCCAGGACCGCAGTCGGCCGAAGCGGTCCTCCACCAGCACCGGAAATCCGGTGAGCTCATGCAGCGCGCTGGTGATGGTCTCCTCGCCGCCACCCGCGGCCGCGGCCTCGGTGAGTGCGTCGTGCACGGCCCGCTGGTATCCCGCCTTGACCGCGAGGGAGACCAGCCGCTGCTGGAGGGTTGCTCGTTCTCGTCGCAGTCGGTGCAGCTCCAGCGCGTCTTCCTGCTGGCGGCGGTGCGCGACGGCGACCGACAGGGCCGCGGCGGTGAGGCGTACCAGCGTGGCGAGCAGGAAGTGCTGGGCATGGGTGGGCCGGGAGCGAGACGTCACCACGAGGTAGCCGTGCAGTCCACCGGGTCCGTGCAGGGCCAGTGCCTGGCCCCCTGACCGGCCGGGAACCGCCACGGGGCCGTCCTGTCCCGCCAGCTCTCGCACCGTCCGGTCGACGCCTGACGCCTGGTTCGGCCCGCCCTGCTGGTCGGGGACCAGTTGGCCGTTCACCCTGAGGTATCCGGCCTCGGCTCGGTACGGGCCGACGGCTGACACGTGGTCCATGGCCAGGCGCAGGATCTCGCCCTCGTTCCGGGTGTCGAACAGGGCGCGGAGGACTGCCAGCAATTCGCCGGGCGGCCGGGTCGCCCGGGCCGGGAAGGTGCCGGTGAGGCCCTCTACACGAGGCCGTGGGGTCCCCGGACGGCTCCGCACCATGGGATCACTCCCTTTCCCGAGTCCTCAGAGAGGTGGGCGTCCTTCGCGTACCCCTCTGCGACCGGCTCACCCGGGGTCTTCGGGGTTTTCGCCTCGTGCTCGCGGGGGGACGGGCGCTGTCGTTCTTTGACCTGCCGGGGGCAGGCGTAGGGCTGCTCGGTTCGCCAGTCTAGGGCGTGCCGGGGGCCGCCGTGCATACCGGCAGGAAGGACTGGGCGATGACCGAGCAGCCTCGCAGGCCCGTTGCCACGTACGAGACGTACCAGGAAGCCGAACGCGCCGTAGACCACCTCTCGGACCAAGGGTTTCCCGTGGAGCGGGTGGCCATCATCGGGCAGGACGTCCGCCTCGTCGAGCAGGTCGTCGGACGTATGGACTACGGCCGGGCCGCCCTGCACGGTGCGGCGAGCGGCGCCCTTCCCGGTGCGCTGATCGGCTGGCTCTTCGGCTTGCTCGACTGGGTGGACCCGCTGGTCTCCGCCCTGCTCGTCGCCCTCTACGGCCTGATTTTCGGGGCGATCGTGGGCGCGCTGTTCGGTCTGCTGCTGCACGCGCTGCAGGGCGGCCGCCGGGACTTCGCCTCGGTCCGCTCGATGCAGCCCAGCAGGTACGACGTCGTCGTGGACGAAGCGGTCGCCGACGAGGCCATACGGCTTCTCGGCGGGCTGCGAACCGCCGGCGTCGGCGGACGTCCCGCCCATACATGAACGATCGGATCCGCACCTGCGGCGCATGCCGCCGCACCGGGAGGAGCTCCTCATGGCCAAGGCAGTGGGCATCGACCTGGGCACCACGAACTCGGTGATCGCCGTGTGGGAGGGCGGCGAGCCTTCCGTCGTGCCCAACACCGAGGGGAACCGTACGACACCGTCCGTGGTGGCCTTCACCGACACCGGGGAACGGCTGGTGGGCCAGCTGGCCCGGCGCCAGGCGATCCTCAACCCCAAGGGCACCATCTACTCGGCGAAGCGGTTCATCGGCCGGCACTTCGACGAGATCTCGGAAGAGGCCAGGGCGGTGGCGTACGACGTCGTCGAGGGTCCGGGCGGCGTCGCCCGCTTCAAGGTGCGCGACAAGCTCTACGCGCCCGAGGAGATCAGCGCCCAGGTGCTGCGCAAGCTCGCCGACGACGCGTCCAAGCAGCTCGGGGAGCGGGTCACGGAGGCGGTCATCACCGTGCCCGCCTACTTCAACGACGCCCAGCGCACCGCCACCAAGGACGCCGGGCGGATCGCGGGACTGGAGGTGCTGCGGATCATCAACGAGCCGACCGCGGCCGCCCTCGCGTACGGCATGGACAAGAAGGAGCACGAGACCGTCCTCGTCTTCGACCTGGGCGGCGGCACCTTCGACGTGAGCATCCTCGACGTGGGCGACGGCGTGGTGGAGGTGCGTTCCACCGCGGGCGACAGTCACCTGGGCGGTGACGACTTCGACCGGCGCCTGGTGGATTACCTCGCGGACGACTTCCAGAAGGAGAACGGCATCGATCTGCGCAAGGACCCGCAGGCCCTGCAACGCCTGTTCGAGGCGGCGGAGAAGGCCAAGACCGAGCTGAGCTCGGTGACGCAGACGCAGGTCAGCCTGCCGTTCATCACGGCCGATGCCTCGGGGCCCAAGCACCTCACCGACTCGGTCATGCGGTCCACGTTCGAGCAGATCACCAGCGATCTGGTGGAGCGGTGCCTGGAGCCGGTCCAGCAGGCGATGGCCGACGCCAAGGCCGGCGAGAGCGACATCGACGAGGTCATCCTCGTCGGCGGTTCCACCCGCATCCCCGCCGTCCAGGCCCTCGTGCGCAGGCTGACCGGCGGCAAGGAACCCAACATGAGCGTCAACCCCGACGAGGTCGTGGCCCTCGGTGCCGCGATCCAGGCCGGGGTGCTCAAGGGCGAGGTCAAGGACGTCCTGCTGCTCGACGTCACGCCCCTGTCGCTGGGTGTCGAGACCCGCGGCGGCGTGATGACGAAGATCATCGAGCGGAACACCACCATCCCCGTGCGCCGCACCGAGACCTTCTCCACCGCCGAGGACAACCAGCCCGCCGTCGACATCGTCGTCCTCCAGGGCGAGCGCGAACGGGCCGCCGACAACCGGGTGCTCGGCCGCTTCCAGCTCACCGACATCCGCCCGGCGCCGCGCGGCGAACCGCAGATCGAGGTCACTTTCGACGTCGACGCCAACGGCATTCTCAACGTCAAGGCCCGAGACCAGGACACCGGCAAGGAACAGGGCATCACCATCACCGAGAGCTCCAACCTCGACCGCGGCGAGGTCGAACGCATGGTCCAGGAGGCCGAGCGCAACCAGGGCGAGGACCAGGCCCTGCGCGAGGCCGTCGACGCCCGCAACGAGCTCGACGCCGTCGCCTATCAGGTCGACAAGCGCCTCGCCGAGCTGGGCGACGCCGCACCCGCGCACGAGAAGGCGCGCGCCGAGATGCTGGTGGCGGATGCCCGGGCGGCGGTCAAGGAGGAGGCAGGGGTGGAGCGGGTGCGGCCCCTGACCTCCGAACTCCAGCAGGTGCTGTCCGGGCTGTCGGCGCATCAGGGCGGCGCCACCACGGGCGGTCCCGACCAGGACACCACCGGGGACGGTGCGACCGGGGGCGGCCCGAGCGGCGGTGGCGGTGACGACGACGTCATCGATGCCGAGTTCGACAAGAGCTGAGGAACCGCCATGCCGATCCACCCCAGGGAATCCGACCCGGCCGTGCCGGACCCGGCCGCCCCGGCTCCGGAGGGCGCCGTACGTCCGCCTCGAGGGGATCTTCCGCGCTCGGGCCGGCCGGCCGGGGCGGGGCCCGACACGGATGAGGAACCCGGCCCCGACGCGGCCGGTGGCCCCGCCCCGTCCGAGGACGAGCACACGGCCGAGCTCAAGGAACTCGAGGACCGCTGGCGGCGCGCGCTCGCCGACCTCGACAACCTGCGCAAGCGCCACGTCAGGGAACTGGAGCGGGAGCGGATGGTCGAGCGGTCCCGCACAGCCGCGGCCTTCCTGCCCGTCGTGGACAACCTCGAACTCGCCCTGACCCATGCGGGATCCGACCCCGGCGCGATCGTGGAGGGCGTCCGGGCGGTCCGTGACCAGGCGGTGAACGTCCTCGAACTGCTCGGCTACCCGAGGCACGCGGAGACCGGCGTCGCCTTCGCCCCGGCCCGGCACGAGGTGGTCGGTGTCGTCCAGGACCCCGAAGCCCCACCGGGCACGGTCGTCGAGGTGCTCCGCCCGGGCTACGGGGACGGCGAACGGCAGCTCAGGCCCGCCGCCGTGACTGTCGCGAAGCGGGAGTGACCCGTCATGGCACAGGACTTCTACGAGGTACTGGGCGTGTCACGGACCGCGAGCCAGGACGAGATCCAGCAGGCCTATCGCAAACTCGCCCGCAAGTACCACCCCGACGTCAACAAGGACCCGGGGGCGGAGGAACGCTTCAAGGACCTCAACGAGGCGTACAGCGTTCTGTCGGACCCCAAGACCCGGGCCCGTTACGACCGCTTCGGCGAGGACTTCCGGAGGGTCCCCGAGGACTGGGAGGAGCGGGTCGGTGCCGGCGCCGGACCCGGCGGCGGGTTCCGCGCTCGGAGGACGGCGGGCGCGGGCGGCCCCCGTGTCCGGTACGCCACCGGCTTCGGCGACGACTTCGCGGGGGAGGGCATCGACATCGAGGACCTGCTCGGCTCGCTCTTCGGAGCAGGCGGCGCCCCCGGCGGTGTACCGGGAGCCGACCAGGAGGCGGAGCTGCCGCTCACCGTCGAGGAGGCGTACAGGGGCGGCCGTCGAACCGTCACACTCGCCGGCCCCACCGGGCAGCCGCGACGGTACGAGGTCGACGTACCGCCAGGCGTCACCGACGGGCAGCGCATCCGTCTGGCGGGCGAGGGCGGACGGGGCAGTGGTGACGCCGCCGCGGGGGATCTGTATCTGCGGGTGCGTATCCAACCGCACCCCCGGTTCCGGCTGGACGGCCGGGACGTGTACGTGCAGCTTCCGGTCACCCCCTGGGAGGCCGCGCTGGGCGCGACGGTTCCGGTGCCCACCCCGGGCGGCTCCACGGCCAAGGTCACCGTGCCCGCGGGCTCGTCCAGCGGCCGGCGGCTGCGGCTGCGCGGCGAGGGCATGCCGAACCCGCGCGGTGCCGACGGCAACCTCTACGCCGAACTCCGCGTCATGGTGCCGCCCAAGCTCAGCGACCGGGAGCGCGAGCTGTTCGAGGAGCTCGCCGCCACCTCTTCGTACGATCCCAGGAGGACGTGATGAGCGACCGACCCTCATGGGCAGCGACCGGCGGCCGGACCGCCCGGGCCGACGCGGGCGGGCAACCCGTACGGGCGAGCGCCGGCTCCACGGCCGTGCGGTACGCGCTCGTCCCCGTGCCCAGGCTTTCCCTGGACACCGTGGCCCGCCGCGCCGGCGTCCATCCCGACCTGGTCCGCCGGTTCGTCGCCCTGGGCCTGGTCGACGCCGAGCGCGACGCCGCGGGGCATCTGGTGTTCGACCCTGGGGCCCCGGCGGTTCTCGCCCGCGTTCAGCGGCTGCGCTCCGGTCTGTGTCTCAACTACGCATCCATCGGTCTGGTGCTCGATCTGCTGGACCGCATCAGCCTGCTCGAGGCCGCACTGCGCCGCGCCGGTACGAGGAGTGACATACCGCCATGGACATGAACCGTCTCACCCAGAAGTCACAGGAAGCCCTCCAGGAGGCGCAGACCGCCGCCGTCCGCATGGGCCAGACCGAGGTTGACGGTGAGCATCTGCTGCTCGCGCTCCTCGACCAGGAGAACGGCCTGATCCCGCGGCTGCTGCAACAGGCGGGCAGGCAGCCCGAGGAACTCCGTGCGGCTGTGCGTGAGGAGCTTTCCCGCCGGCCCAAGGTGACCGGTCCGGGTGCGGCGCCGGGCCAGGTGTTCGTCACCCAGCGGCTGTCCCGGCTGCTGGACGCGGCCGAGCGGGAGGCCAAACGACTCAAGGACGAGTACGTCTCCGTGGAGCACCTCCTGCTCGCCCTGGCCGAGGAGGGCTCGTCCACCGCCGCCGGACGGCTCCTCAAGGAGCACGGCATCACCCGGGACTCGTTCCTGAGCGCGCTCACCCAGATCCGCGGCAACCAGCGCGTGACCTCGGCCAACCCCGAAGTGGCGTACGAGGCGCTGGAGAAGTACGGCCGCGACCTGGTCGCCGAGGCCAGGGACGGCAAACTCGACCCGGTCATCGGCCGTGACGCAGAGATCCGCCGCGTCACCCAGATCCTCAGCCGCAAGACCAAGAACAACCCCGTCCTCATCGGCGACCCCGGCGTCGGCAAGACCGCCATCGTCGAGGGCCTGGCCCAGCGCATCGTCCGGGGCGACGTGCCCGAAGGACTGCGCGACAAGACCGTGTTCGCACTGGACATGGGATCCCTGGTGGCCGGGGCAAAGTACCGGGGCGAGTTCGAGGAACGCCTCAAGGCCGTGCTGTCCGAGGTGAAGGCAGCCCAGGGGCACATCCTGCTCTTCGTCGACGAACTCCACACCGTCGTCGGCGCGGGCGCCGCCGAAGGAGCCATGGACGCGGGCAACATGCTCAAGCCGATGCTCGCCCGCGGCGAACTCCACATGATCGGCGCCACCACCCTCGACGAGTACCGCAAGCACATCGAGAAGGACGCCGCCCTCGAACGCCGCTTCCAGCAGGTCCTGGTCGACGAGCCGAGCGTCGAGGACACCATCTCCATCCTGCGCGGACTGCGCGAGCGCCTGGAAATCTTCCACGGCGTGAAGATCCAGGACACCGCACTGGTCTCCGCGGCCACCCTCAGCCACCGCTACATCACCGATCGGTTCCTGCCCGACAAGGCCATCGACCTCGTTGACGAGGCCTGCGCCCGGCTGCGTACCGAGATCGACTCGATGCCCGCCGAACTCGACGAGATCACCCGCCGCGTCACCCGTCTGGAGATCGAGGAGGCCGCCCTCTCCAAGGAGACCGACCCCGCGAGCAAGACCCGCCTCGAGGAACTGCGCAAGGAACTCGCCGACCTGCGCGGCGAGGCCGACGCCAAACACGCCCAGTGGGAGGCCGAACGGCAGGCGATCCGCCGCGTGCAGGAACTGCGCCAGGAACTGGAACAGGTCCGGCACGAGGCGGAGGAGGCCGAACGTGCCTACGACCTCAACCGCGCCGCCGAACTCCGCTACGGCCGCCTCCAGGACGTGGAACGCCGGCTGAAGGCCGAGGAGGAGCAACTGGCCTCCAAACAGGGGCAGAACCGGCTGCTGCGCGAGGTCGTCACCGAGGACGAGATCGCCGAGATCGTCGCCGCCTGGACCGGCGTTCCCGTCGCCCGCCTCCAGGAGGGCGAACGCGAGAAGCTGCTGCGCCTCGACGAGATCCTGCGCGAGCGCGTCATCGGCCAGGACGAGGCCGTCAAGCTCGTTGCCGACGCCATCATCCGCGCCCGCTCCGGCATCCGCGACCCTCGCCGGCCCATCGGCTCGTTCATCTTCCTCGGCCCGACCGGCGTCGGGAAGACCGAACTGGCCAAGACCCTCGCGGCGGCCCTGTTCGACTCCGAGGAGAACATGGTCCGCCTCGACATGAGCGAGTACCAGGAGCGGCACACCGTCAGCCGGCTGATGGGGGCCCCGCCCGGATACGTCGGCTACGAGGAGGGCGGTCAGCTCACCGAGGCCGTACGCCGCAAGCCGTACTCGGTCGTGCTGTTCGACGAGATCGAGAAGGCGCACACCGATGTCTTCAACACCCTGCTGCAGATCCTCGACGACGGCCGCATCACCGACGCCCAGGGCCGCACCGTCGACTTCCGCAACACCGTGATCATCATGACGTCCAACATCGGCTCCGTGCACCTCCTCGACGGCGCCACCGCCGAGGGTGAGATCAAGCCGGACGCCCGCGCCCTGGTGATGGGCGAGCTGCGCGGGCACTTCCGCCCCGAGTTCCTCAACCGCGTCGACGACATCGTGCTGTTCAAGCCGCTCGGTGAGAGGCAGATCGAGCGGATCGTGGAGCTGCAGTTCGACGAACTGCGCCGCCGCCTCGCCGAGCGCCGCATCACCGTTGAACTCACCGAGGCAGCCCGTGAGTTGATCGCCCACCAGGGCTACGACCCGGTGTACGGGGCCCGGCCGCTGCGGCGTTACATCTCCCACGAGGTCGAGACCCTGGTCGGGCGCGCCCTGCTGCGCGGCGACGTACAGGACGGCGCGACGGTCCGCGTCGACGCCGAGCACGGAGAGCTGGTGGTCACCTACGACCAGCCCGAGGACACGAAGGGAGCGAGGGCGGCATGAGTACCGTGCAGGCCACCAACGTCACCTGCCCGCACTGCGGGCGCACCAACCGGGTACCCGTGGCCGCCGAGGGCCGCCCCACGTGCGGCAACTGCAAGCAGCCGCTGCCGTGGACGGCCGACGCGGGCGACGACGACTTCACCGAGGTCGTCGAGCAGGCCACCGTGCCCGTCGTCGTCGACCTGTGGGCCACCTGGTGCGCACCCTGCCGCATGGTGAGCCCCGCGCTGGAGAAGGTCGCCACCGATCTCGCGGGAAAGATCAAACTGGTCAAGGTCGACATCGACAAGAACCCACGCCTGGCGCAGCGGTTCGAGGTCCAGGCGGTACCGACACTGTTGGTCCTCGACAAAGGACAGACCATCGCCCGGCAAGCGGGCGCCGCACCCGCCCCAGCCCTGCGGCGGTGGGTGGAGCAGTCGATCGCGGGCCGCGAACCGGCCGGGAAAGGGTGATCAGCCATGACCCTACGAACCGACCCCCACCTCGCGCTCGTCCGGCCGGTCAGGCCACTGACCCCCGAAGGGTGCCAGGAGTGTCTGCTGCTCGGCTCCGCGTGGGTCCACCTGAGGCTCTGCCTGACCTGCGGCCACGTCGGCTGCTGCGATTCCTCACCGAACCGGCACGCGCGCCGTCACGCCGCCGCCGACGGCCACCCGATTGCGGCGTCGCTGGAGCCCGGTGAGGACTGGCGGTGGTGTTTCGTGCACGAGGCGTTCGTCTGATGTCCGGCGACGGGACGCGGCCGAGCGCAGCGCAGGTGCCGGACGAGACGCAGGAGAGCGTCCCCTTCGAGACCGCCGACATCTACGGCGCCTATCCGCGCCTGTCGGAGGATCAGATCGACCGCCTGGCGCAGCGTGGTCGGCGGCGCGAAGTCGACGCCGGCGAAGTGCTGATCCGGGAGGGGGAGAGGTGCGAGACGTTCTACGTCGTCCTCAGCGGCTCGGTCGCCGTCGTCAAGGACTACGGCACGCCCGACGAACGTCTGCTGCGCGTGCACGGCCCCGGCCGCTTCATCGGCGAACTCGGCCTTCTGAACGGGCAGGTGGCCTTCTACACCGCTACGGTCAGGGACCCCGGTGAGGTCCTCGCCCTGTCCATGGATCAGCTGCGTGACCTGGTGGCCCGGGACTCCGTCCTCGGCGATCTGGTGCTGCGCGCCTGCCTGGGCCGCCGTGCCCTGCTCGTCGGCCAGGGCGCCGGTTTCCGCATCGTCGGCTCGCGCTATTCGCCCGACACCCGGCGGCTGCGTGAGTTCGCCGCCCGCAACCGGCTGCCGTACCGCTGGATCGATCTGGAGACGGACGAGGAGGCCGAGGCGCTGCTGCGCCGCTTCGGCGTCGGCCCGGAGGAGACACCGCTCGTCATCTGGCGGGACACCACTCTGTTGCGCAACCCCAGCAACGCGGAACTGGCCCGGCTCATCGGCCTGCCCTCGCTGCCCGCAGGAAACCATCATGGCGATCTCCTGATCGTCGGCTCCGGACCCGCCGGCCTCGCCGCCGCGGTGAACGCAGCCTCGGAAGGGCTCAGTACGACCCTGGTCGAGGCGATGGCCACCGGCGGCCAGGCCGGGACGTCGTCCCGCATCGAGAATCTGCTCGGCTTCCCCTCCGGCATCTCCGGCGCCGAACTCACCGACCGCGCCGTGCTCCAGGCCGACAAGTTCGGCGCCAGGATCAGCGTTCCGGTGGAGGCGGCCCGTCTCGAACCGCGGGACGGCCACTACGCCGTCGGGTTCGCCGACGGCAGCGAGATCACCGCCCGCACCGTCGTCCTGGCCACCGGCGCCCGCTACCGCCGCCTCCATGTGCCCGGTGTCGAACGCCTGGAGGGAACGAGCGTCCACTATTCGGCGACCGTCTACGAGGCCCAGCAGTGCCGCACCGACCCGGTGGCCGTCGTCGGGGGCGGCAACTCCGCGGGCCAGGCCGTACTCTTCCTGGCCCGGTACGCACCGCGGGTGTATCTGCTCGTCCGTGGGCCGAGTCTTGAGGCGCACATGTCCCGCTACCTGATCGATCAGGTCGAGCGCCACCCGCGGGTGAGCGTGTTGCTGCACACCGAGGTGACCGAGGCACTCGGCGACAAGGTGCTGGAGGCGGTCACCGTGGTCGACCACCGTACGGGCGAGCATCGGCAGCTCGCGGTGCGGGCCCTGTTCGTCTTCACCGGCGCCGACCCCCACACCGAGTGGTTGTCGGGCGCGCTCGCCCTCGACGCGCGCGGCTTCGTGCTCACCGGCACGGAGGCGCAGGCCCGCTCCGTTCCCGAAGTCTGGCAGAGCCAGGGCCGCGACTGCCTGACGCTGGAGACCAGCCTGCCTGGCGTCTTCGCCGCCGGCGACGTCCGCAGCGGCTCGGTGAAACGCGTGGCTTCCGCGGTCGGCGAAGGCGCGATGAGCATCCACTTCGTGCACCGCTACCTGGGCCGCACGGCCGCGCCCGGCGGCACCGACAGCTCCCCGCACACCCGTCGGAAGGAGTCCGCTTGGCTCGCATGACACCCCAGCGGGCGACGAGATCACGAGAAGGAGAACACGAGAAGGAGAAGGAGGCGATGGGAATGGCCACGCCCGTCCGGCACCACCGAGGTGCCGCAATGCAGGCCAGGCCAGGTGGCTGGGCACGCAATCCGCTGATGGAGTTCGACCAGCTCCTCAGCGAGATGAGCGGACTGATGGAATCGACGGTGGGAGGCGCGGCTACCGCAGTCGCGTGGACACCCCTGGCGGATGTCACTGAGTCCGACGACGCCTTCCACATCGAGATCGAACTCCCCGGCGTCAAGAGCAAGGACATCGACGTCGAAGCGAACGGTCAGGAGGTGGTGGTCACCGGAGAGATCAAGGAGAAGGAACGCAAAGGCGTCCTGCGCCGGAGCACACGGCGCACCGGAGCCTTCGAGTACCGGCTGCGGCTGCCCGGAGAGGTCGACACCGAAAAGATCAATGCGCAGATGTCGGACGGGGTGCTCACCATCACCGTCCCCAAGGCCGAGGTCGCGAAGCCCCGGCATGTCGAGATCAGCAATAAGAGTGAAAGCACCGGTAGCAGCGGCTGAGACGCGAACGCCGCGGTCCCGGACCCCCGTCCGGCACCGCGGCCGGGCCGGCGAAGCCGCCCCGGTCTTCGCGGTCGAAGGCCCGTGCTTGACGCTTGCCTCCCTCTCTGAGTCCAGGGCCAAGAGCCCTGCCAGCGGCGGCTACGCGCCGACGTGACGGACGGACGCGGCTGACTCGACAGCGCCTCGGGCGACCCCCATGACCAGCGGTGACCGCGGCAGAAGGAGGCAGCGATGAAATACGACGGATTCCTCGCGCGTGTACGGGAGCGAGGCGAGTACAACGACCAGGATGAAGCCGCGGACGTCACCAACGCCGTGCTGGAAGTGCTGGCCCAACGGATCAGCCCGGGAGAGGTCAGGGACCTCGCATCCCAGATGCCCGGCCCGCTGGGACAGGTTCTGGACCGTGCCACGCCGCAGCACGCGCAGAGCTTCGGGATCGAGGAGTTCTACCGCCGGGTCGCCGAGCGCACCAATGCCCGGCCGCGAACGGCGCAGTGGGACGCCAGTGCGGTCCTGACCACCGTTGCCGACGCTGTCACTGGAGGAGAACTGAATCAGATCATCAGTCAACTCCCCTCCAGCTACGCGGTCCTGTTCGGCAAGCCCGACCTCGCGGACTGAACTCAAGGACGTCGGTTCGGCGCACGTGGACAGGTGCGCCGGTTCAGCTCCACGACGCCCGGCGGCGGTAGGACCATCCGCCGCCGGCCGGCACGGTCACCGGTCACAGCAGGAGGTCGAAGACCGCTCGAGCCTCGTCCCAGTGCTGAGTCTGGGGATTCTTCAGGTCAGGGTGGATGATCTTGAAACTCTGGGCAAGGGCCAGACTGAGTCCGCCGATGATGTCCGGATAGGCCGCCTCGGTCTCCTCATCGGGCGTCCGGTCCAGAGCGGGATGGGTGGCGAGCTGTTCCAGGATCGGCTTGAGTTCCACTTCCTGGTCGATCTTCCGGAAACGGTGGATGCTCTCCTGCAGGCCCTTCGTGATCGGTAGGTCAGAGGTCCGGATGACGTCGCGACCGTTGGCCTTGGCAGTGGCCTGGGCGACGGTCAGCAGATCGTAGAGCTTGGCGTCGACGAAGTCGCTGTATCGCTTGAGATCGTTCTTGTCGACGTCCAGTCCTGCGGCCGCACGGAAGAACTTCTCGAACCTGGCGATGGACATCACGGTCATGGTGGCAACCTCCGGCTGCGGGACCCGGGTGGCTCCCGGCCCCTGGGCTTCCCAGTCAGCCTGGCCGACGCGGACACGCGAACGCATGCGCACGCCGGGCCCAATTAGCCTCTCCGTATTGCCCTGCCAGGCCTAGGTGACCGACTGCCCGGGGTCGTTGCACCCGCAGGCGGGGCCCGACCGTGTCACGCGGCGTCGACGTTACCCCGGCGGCGTCTGTGGGCACTCGGGATCGGCGGGGCAGCCGATGAGGAGGGTCCAGCCATGCAGGTGTCCTCTCAGGACGTTACGGTCGTGGCTCTCCTGGCGGATCCGTTCACGCCTACGGAAATCGCGCAGCGCATGGCCCGGACACTTTCTGCTCGGCTCGCCGACAAGTCGGGCCAGGGGCGACGGTTCGACGTCGAGGTGGTCAGTGAGCCCTTCACGGCAGGGGCGGAAGACCCGCCCACTTTGATGCGCCGGATCATGGACCGTGGGAGTGCGGAGAACTGGGACATCGTCGTGGCCCTCACCGACCTCCCACTGCACTCAAACGGGCGCAGGCTCGCTGTGAACCTGAATCACGAACACGGCTTGGCGCTGCTCTCTCTTCCTTCACTGGGATGCCTGCGGCTCCAGACGAGGGCCCGGCGGGCAGTCGAAGAAGCCGTGCTCGGCATGGCGGGTCCGCCAACCACTGGTGCTGGAGGGCCTCCAGGAGGTCAGCCGCTTCCGGGAGCCTCCGTCAAGCGTCTCGCGCCTGTTCATCCGGGCCGAACCGGCGAGAGGGAGACCGACGATCTTCGGTACGTCGCCAGCGGGCCGCGCGGTTACCTGCGAGTGCTCGCCGGTATGGTCCGCGCCAACCGGCCGTGGCTGTTGGTGCCGGGCTTGTCGAAAGCGCTGGCGGCCGCGCTCGCCACGGGGGCAGTCGCCACCGTGAACTCCACCGTCTGGAACCTGGCCGCGTCCCTCAGTACGCCACGCCTGGTGATCGCCACCGTCGGATCTGTCGCGATCATGATCGGCTGGCTGATCATAGACGCGGACCTGTGGCATCGATCAGCGGAGAGCTCGCCGGAGGCGAGGCAGAAGGCGCGGCTGTACAACGCCTCGACGGTCGCGACCGTGGGTATCGGGGTGCTCGTCTGCTACGTGGGTTTGATGCTCATCAACTGGCTGTGGGCGATGTTCATCCTCAACGACCAAGTGTTCGCTTCCATGACGCGCACCCCGCTGCACGCCGAGGAGTACTTGACGCTGGCCTGGTTCGTCGCTTCGGTCGCCACCGTGGGCGGCGCACTGGGATCAGGCTTGGAGAGCGACGAGGCGATTCGGGCGGCCGCCTACTCCAAGCGCGAGCAGGAACGCCGCCGCAAGCTTCAGAACGGCCAAGATGGCTAAAGGATGGTGCCCGGCGACGCGGCCGGGGGCGTACTGCAGGGCGTCCGGCGACAAGGTCCCGACTGCTGGGGCGTTCAGCGGGGCCGGCCGAGGGTTGCCGACGGACGCAGGTTCTCCTCCAGTTTTTCGGCCATGGCCGCGCCGGCCAATGCCCGTCCCAGTCGAGGTGCCTGTTTGAAGAGGTTGTGCCCGGCTGCGAAAAGGATCCTGTCGGCTTCCCAGACCGCTATGCCGTCTTCGCTCCACGGCAGGCTTGTCACCCAGCAGTGCAGGTACTCGACGGGCTCGGGGTCGAGACGGGGCAATGCGCGGGAGACGTACGCGCTGGCGCGGTCGCTGAGTGCCGCCAGTGCTCCGGGGTCCACGACGCTGCCGTCCTCCCGCACCTCGACCGCTTGGCTGAGGCCCACCGCATATCGGCTGTTGCCCGGGTAGGGGGCTGCGTAGACGCCGACCTCCCCGAAGTCGCCGCTGCTGTCCTGCAGACAGGCGACCCGTTCCGGAGGCGCTCCTCTGACCTGGAAGGTGAGGCGGACGTGGGCTGCCGACCGTATGGGGAGCGAAAGCCCCACGTTGCGTGCCAGCCGGGCGGTGCCCAAGCCCGCGCACACCACGGCGCTCGCGTACTCTTCGCGGCCGACGGTGCTGAGCACCTCCACCGTGCCGTGGCCCGTGGGACGCAGCGAGAGGACCTCGTCGGTGACCACAGAGTCACCCAGTGCGTCGGCCAGGCACTGGACCGCGACACGGGTGCGGATGGCACCGCCGTCCTCATCAAGCATCGCGGGACCGCGGTACTCCGCGAGCAGAGGCATGCCGGCCTGAAGCTCGTCGCTGTCCACGGTCCGGACCCGTATGCCGCCGGCATCCTGCAGAATGCGAAGTCTCCCAGGAACGGGACTGCCCAGGGCGACCACGCCGTCCCGGGAGATCAGTTCGGCGCCCAACCGGTCGGCCCACTCGTCCCAGACGGCGCGGCCCTGCCGGGTGAATTCAACCAGGCGGGGATCGTCGTGCGCGTGACGGAATACGCGGGACTCGCCACCGGATTGCCCGTGGCCTGGAACGCCGCTTTCGTAGACCCGCGCCGTCGTTCCCCGTTCGGCCAGTGCGTAGGCGGTGCAGAGTCCGACGATGCCGGCTCCTATCACGGCCACATCGGGAGCCCGGTCCATTGGATCGCCTCACTTCGCGTCCCGGAGACTTCCCTCTACGGAGCAGGGGTCAGGTCATCTGTCGCCGCCGCGAACTGGTGGGTTGTCGGACCCGATGGGCGGCGCTGCCAGGCTTTACGCGATACGGCGGCGGAACCGCCTCTTCTCCAGCGTCACACCGGTCTGTAATAAGTCAAGCGGCCACCTCGGACGGCGGCCCTGACCGACCTGCACCCGGGAAGGAACTGCGCGGGAACCGGAAGGTCACGGCCGCCTCCTCCCAGCGCCGACCGTCCGGGGGAGTGGCACGGGTTGCGGTCAGGAGCTGACGATGCGGCGCACGTTGTCGACGGCGCCGCAGCTTTCCTTCAGCTGACGCTCGCGCTCTTCCACAAACGCCGCGCCCAGTTCCTCGCGGCGCTCCATGGCCACGTTCTCGCGCGCCCCGTTGAGGATGGTGCGCTCCTCCTCGTCGGCGTGGTGGGTGACGGCCTGAACGAGATCTTCCAGCTTCTCGTCCCACTCCTGGGAGCCCACCTCGTCGACTTCCAGGAGTTCCAGGAGTGCCTTGTTGCCCTCCTCGTGCTCCTCCTCGCCGTGTTCCACCTCTTCGTCGTCGATCTTCTTGTAGCGCTTGAGCGCGGGATAGACCTTCGCCTCTTCCGCCAGTGCGTGCGCGATCAGCAGATCGGAGAATTCCCGCAAAGCGGCGGCCCGGTCGGCTTCGACGCTGCGCATCAGGCGAAAGAGCTCCTCCATCTTCCGGTGGTCCTGAAGAATGAGTTCAACGACGTCTCGTGTCTCTGCCATGGGAACAGGCCTCACATTCGTACGGGGGACCTTGCCGAGATCCTGCTACCCCGTCCACTGGTGTTCAGCAGGACTGTCTGCATCAAGATTTTCCTGATTGATGCGCGTGTGCTCGTTTCGCGTCGAGGGTCGACGGGGACCCGAGCGGCATGCCGCCGGTACTCCGCATCGCAAGCCGCCGGCCGCGCCGTTGCACCTGATCCGGGTGAACGACCCGCAGAGGCATGCCGGAGCCACGGACCGCGTCCCGCACCCCCCTCGTTCAACGCCCGGGAGTGAGGCATCTCGCGCCGTCTCCATCGCCGCCATGGTGCGGTCGTGCCGCGACATCAAGGGATTGCCATCATGAAGGCAGCGGTATACGAAGGACCGCGAACGGTCACGGTGAAGGACGTACCGGACGCGAAGATCGAGCACCCCTGCGACATCATCGTCAAGATCACCACCACCAACATCTGCGGTTCGGACCTGCACATGTACGAGGGCCGCACCTCGTTCGAGTCCGGCCGCACGCTGGGACACGAGAACATGGGCCAGGTCGTGGAGGTCGGCCAGGCCGTGCGCAAGGTCCAGGTCGGCGAGTATGTGGTCCTGCCCTTCAACATCGCCTGCGGCTTCTGCAAGCAGTGCGAGCGGGGGCTGACCAACTACTGCCTGACCATGCAGCCGGAACCGGCCCTGGCCGGAGCCGCCTACGGCTTCGCCGACATGGGCCCCTACCAGGGCGGCCAGGCAGAGCTGCTGCGTGTGCCCTACGGCGACTTCAACGCGCTGCGCCTGGGCGAGGACGCCGCCGAGCGCCAGACCGACTACGTCATGCTCGCCGACATCTTCCCCACCGGCTACCACGCCACCGAGATGGCCCACGTCAAACCGGGCGACCAGACGATCGTCTTCGGGGCCGGTCCCGTCGGGCTGATGGCGGCCTACTCGGCCGTGCTCAGGGGCGCCGGCCGTGTCTGGGTGGCCGACCACCAGCCCGACCGGCTGAGCAAGGCGGAGGAGATCGGGGCCATCGCGATCAACACCGCCGAGCAGGACCCGGCGCAGGTCGTCAAGGAAGCCACCCTCGGTCTGGGCGCCGACAACGGCTGCGAGTGCGTCGGCTACCAGGCCCACGACCCCGAGGGGCATGAGGATGCCAGCCTCACGCTCAACGGCCTGATCGACTCGGTCAGGTTCACCGGCGACATCGGCGTGGTGGGCGTGTTCCTGCCCCAGGACCCCGGCGGTGAAGAGGCCCAGGGCGAGCTGGAGGCACAGGGCAAGGTGCCGATCGACTTCGGGATGATGTGGTTCAAGGGCCAGCGCATGGGCACCGGCCAGGCCCCGGTGAAGCGGTACAACCGTGCGCTGCGGGACCTGATCGCGGGCGGGAAGGCGACGCCGAGCTTCGTCGTCTCGCACGAGCTCAGCCTGGACGAGGCCCCCACCGCCTACGAGCACTTCGACGCCCGTGACGAGGGCTGGACCAAGGTGGTCCTGCATCCCAACGGACACGGCAACGGCAGCAAGCGATAGGAACCCAGGGACCGCTGCCCGTCTGTCACCCCGGACCAGTCCGGGTGACGGGTGGCAGTCACCCGGACTCCGGCAGGGGCTGAACCAGCGGCGACCACCGGAGTTCGGCCCGGTAGGACGGACCGGGGCCCCGCATGCTCGCCAAGCCGTAGGCGAAGACCCCGCCGGACATACGGTGCGAGGCAGACCCTGGGACTGGTGAGGCTGCATGCTGATGTGTCGCGAATGTACCGATGCCCGGTTCTTGGGCCCGGCGGGAGGCTTCCTCGCCCGACGGCCGCACCTCGACCAGGCCGCCGCGACCCGGCAGCGCGTTCCGACCGGGCTCACCCCGTGAGGTGGCTGCGGACCTTCGGCGAGGTCGCGCGCTCCGGGCTCACGATCGAGGAGACGCGGCTGGAGCCCCTGCTCGCGCTGCGCACGGCCGCTGGGGTGGCGCTCGTCATCGGACCGGCGCTGTGGCTGGTCTCCCCGGCGTACGCCGCGTCCGCCGCCCTCGGTGCCTACTCGGCGGGTGCTGCCACCTTCCAGCGCACCTGGCGTCCGCGCAAGGTGATCGCGCTCGGCGCGGGCGCGGGTCTGGCACTCAGCACCTTCGTGGGCTACCTGGCGGCGGGGCGACTCGTGACGTTCCTCCCGCTGCTGGCCGCTTGGGCCTTTGCCGCGGGGATGGCGTGGGCCCTCGGATCGACCGCCGGGATCGTCGCGGCGACGACGGTCGGCAGCATGCTGGTGACCGTCACGCTGCCCACGAGCGTCGGGCGGGCCCTGGAACACGCCGGTGTCATCGCGCTCGGAGGCGTGGCGCAGGCCGTACTGATCCTGCTGTTCCCGGTCCGCCGCTGGGGGGCGCATCGTGACGCGCTCGCCGACGCCCTGGCCGCCGTGGCGGACTACGCCCGTCGGCTGCGGCACGACCCGGTCGCCCCGTTCGACCCGGAGCCGTTGATGACGGCCCGGGACGCCGCCGCCGTGACGCCCTCACAGGCCCGCACCCGTCCCCCCGTCCTCCACGGCCCTCGGGGCCTCGCCGAGCGCATTCTGCCGGTCGTCGCCGCGCTCGCCGACCCGGACGTCGGCGCCCCGGCGGAGGGACCCGGGCGGGACCGCGCAAGGGAGTTGCTCGGCGCGGCCGCCGATGTCCTGGACGCGGCCGCCCGTTCGATCCGCCGCGGCACTCCCGCCGAGATACCGCCCCGGAGCGCGGACGTCCTGCGCGTCGACCAGGAGGGTGAGGTGTTGGAGGGGCCCGCCCGGCAGGCCGCCGAACGGCTCGTGGAACTGCTCGCCGAGGCGCTGGAGATCGCCCGGAGCGGCGGGGCGCGCGACAGTACGTCTACGCCGCCCGGCCACGCGAGCGCCCAGTTCTTGGTGCGCCCGACCATGTTCAGGCTGCTCCCGGTCGCCCTCCGGGCGGTCCGCCGTGAACTCCGCCGGGACTCGCCCGTGTTCCGGCACGCCGTCCGCCTGGCGGCGGTGGCCACGCTCGGCTATCTGATCGCTTCCCGGCTCCCCCTGGAACACGGCTACTGGGCGCCCATCGCCTCGGTGATGGTGATGCGGCCGGACTTCCACCGCACGTACGCGCGTGCGGTGGGCCGTCTCGCCGGGACCCTGGCGGGGGTCGCGCTCGCCACCGGGATGGTGCGGGTCCTGGGCCCGGACGCCCCGGTGTTCGGCGCGCTGGCGGTGGTCTCGGCGGCCCTGTCGTACACGCTGTTCCGTACCGGCTACGCCTACTCCCAGTGCTTCACTGCCGCGTACGTCGTCTTCCTGCTCGGCATGGGCGGCCAGACATGGGAGCAGACGGTCCCGGAGCGGGTGGTGCTCACCCTGCTCGGCGGGGCCCTGGCCATGCTGGCGTACCTGGTGTTCCCCACATGGGAGACCCCCCGGTTGCCGGGCCGGCTGGCGGACTGGCTCGCCGCCGACGGCCGCTACGCGGCCGCAGTGCTCCGCAGCTACGCCGAACCGACCCGGGAGCGTCGCGCCGACATGCGCAGGGCCCTGCTGGCGAGCAGGGAGGCACGTGCCGCCTGGCAGGAGGCCTACGACCAGGCGCGGCAGGAACCGGTCGGCCCCAGAGGTCTGACAGCGCGCGAGGCCGAGGAGGCGCAGGAGGCGCTCAAGGGACTCGACCGGGCGGCGATGCTCATGGAGAGCCACGTCCCGCGGGTCGACAGCCGTTCCGCCCCGGAGGCGGAGCGGCTCGCCGAGGCCCTGGAGGCGGACACCGCGCAGGCGGCAGACGATGTGCGCGAGCACCGGAATCCGGACTGGGGACGACGTGTGGAGGAGGCGCTCCACGCGTGGGAGGGCGCCGCCGGGGACCCGAGCCCGGTGCTACGACGCGGTGCGGAACTACAGAAGCGGGCCCTGGAGGACCTCGCGGCAGCGGTGAGCCGCACACCCTTGGAACGGGACGTCAGTTCCGCTCGCGAGGAGCAACGGGTGCGAGCGGCCGCAGCTGAAGGTGACGGACCAGGACCTGCGCATCGGGGTGGGTGACGGCTCCGCCGACGGGCAGCGCCGCGCATCCTGAAGCGGGAAGCGGTCTCCCGGCCGCAACGACCGCCTCTTCGCCTGGCGAAGCCCGATGGCTTGCTGCGGCTCAGCGCCGGTGTCGCCGCCAGCAGCGGATGCAACAAGTGTGGTGCCATCGCTGGACCGGGCGAACCAGGCTTGCCACCGGAGGTGCAGGGCCGTCGCCGGAGTGGCCCGGTGAGGATCAGGTGGGCAGGCCGACTGCGCGGGAGATGACGGCGTCGAAGGCCCGGTCGGACACGAGGCGGCGCAGGGCGATGAGGGGGCGGGCACCGAACCCGGTGGCGTAGCGGGTCTTGGGTCGGCGGGCGGTGACGGCCTTGCCGACCGCGTCGGCGATGACCTGGGGCGGGGAGTTGCGCTTGGTGTTGGCTTCGGAGCGCAGGGAGGAGGCCACGGCATCGGCCTGTTCGGCGTAGGCGCCGGCGGTGGAGGACTTCTCCAGCTGGTCGGCGGCGATGGCGCCCCACTCGGTGGCGATGCCGCCGGGTTCGATGACGACGACGTCGATGCCGAAGGGCTTGGCCTCCAGGCGCAGGCAGTCGCTGAGGGCTTCGAGGGCGAACTTGGTGCCGTGGTACCAGCCGCCGAGCGGGGTGTAGATCTTGCCGCCCATGGAGGTGATGTTGACGATCGTGCCGGCGCGCTGGGTGCGCATGTGCGGCAGGGCGAGCTGGGCGAGGCGCATGGCGCCGAAGACGTTGACCTCGAACTGGCGGCGGGCCTCGTCCATGGGGACGTCCTCGATGGCGCCGTAGGAGCCGTAGCCGGCGTTGTTGACCAGCACGTCGATGCGGCCGGTCTCGGCGACGATGCGGTCGATGCCGGCGCGCATGGAGTCGTCGTCGGTGACGTCCATGGCCAGCGGGCGGATGCCGCGGTCGGCCAGCTTCTGCAGGCGGTCGGTGCGGCGGGCGGCGCCGTAGACGGTGTAACCCAGGGACTGGAGCTTGAGGGCGGTGGCCTCACCGATGCCGGACGAGGCGCCGGTGACGAGAGTGGTCTTGGCGGTCATGAGGACTTCCTGTCGGAGTAAGATGAACTTCGGTTCACTATCCATCATGAACCCTGGTTCACGTTAATGCAAGCCAAGACGCCCACCGCAGGAGAGCCCATGGCCCAGACCCGAGCACCGCGCGCAGACGCCGTCCGCAACCGCAAGAAGATCCTCGACGCGGCCCGCGAGCAGATCACCCTGCACGGCCCCGACACGGGCATGGACGAGATCGCAGCGGCGGCGGGCGTGGCCGTGGGCACCCTCTACCGGCACTTCCCCACCAAGACCGACCTGGTCGCCGCCGTCGTCGCCGAATACATCACGCATGTCGCCGAAGCCGCCGAGGGCTCCCGTGAACGCCTCGCCTCCGGGTCGCGCGCGGTGGACGAGATCAGCGACTTCCTTGCCCGCGTCACGGAGGCGACCGCCACCAACCATGCCGTCAAGGCCGCCGCCCGCGCCCTCGGCGCCGAACCGGTCGACCGGGACGCCGAAGCGCGAGCAGCCGCCGCTCTGGCCGCGCTGATCCAGGCGGGGCAGGCCGACGGAGACATCCACCAGGACGTCACCGTCGACGACATCTACTTGCTCTTCAGCACCGCCCCCACCGACCAGCCGCCCGCCGCCCGCGCCCGCTGGCTCAGCCTGGTGCTGACCGGCCTGACCACCCACACACGAACCGCGCACGAGAAGCCCGCCTCCTGACCAGATGTCCTCCGGTCGCGGCGGCTGCACTGCCCAGACGCACGTCCGGCGGGCTGGTTCAAGACCTGGTCAACTGCCGGTTGGCTTCCCGGGTCTGCTGGGTGGTGACGACGTCGGCGGTGGCCTTTCCGATCGGCAGTCGCCGCCCCTTTCGGTAGGACTTACGGCGCCGCGTCCACCGACACCGCGCACGACAGCAAGCCACGCACCGTGGCCCCGGCCCGCAGGCGCGGCGTGCTGCCGAACGGATGGACGAGCGGATCCCTCCCCGTGGTGGCAGCCTGGGGAAAGCGGCGAGGCGCGACCTCGCCTCCGGCGCCCTTGGCAGCGGACGAACAGGTCGACGTGTTTGACGTGGCCAAACGTCGGCACCCGCCTGGAGGACGGCGACGGGGACACCCGTGTCTTCCTCACCGCCCTGCCGGGCCGGGCGCAGCACCACCCGGTTCGCACCGAGACCGACCTTGAGCACAGGAGCGCACTCCGTGGTGGGCGCACCGTGCCGGAGGACGCGGGCGCACTGGAGGTGTGCGATGAGTGCTGACCGCTCCGACGCGAGCCGTGATGGTCACGTACTGGTCCTCGACGCCGGCTCTTCGAGCCTTCACATCGCTCTGTTCGCGGCGGACGGTGAACGGGTGGCGGATCGAGACGCCTCGGAGCCCCCGGGGCCTGCTGCGGCGGCGGAACTGCGGAACTTCCTCAGCGTGGTGCCGGCTCCCGCGGCGGTCGGTCACCGCATCGTCCACAGCGGTCCGCACCTGACTGCGCATACGCTGATCGACGCACGCGTACGGGCTCTGCTGGCGGATGTCGCCGATCTCGCGCCGCTGCACGTGACCCCTGCCCTGCGGGTGGTCGATGCCGCACGAGAGCTCCTGCCCGACGTCCCTCATGTCGCCTGCTTCGACACTGTCTTTCACAAGGATCTGCCGGCGCCGGCGCGCACATACGCCGTGCCGGAGCGATGGCGAGCCGAATACGGGCTGCGCCGGTACGGCTTCCACGGGCTTTCCTACTCGTGGGCACTGCGGAGGACGGCGCAGGCCCTGGGCCGACCCGTCGACAACCTCCAAGTCGTGCTCGTGCACCTGGGCGGCGGCTGCTCGGCCTGCGCCGTCCGGAACGGCCGCAGCGTGGACACCACCATGGGCTTCACTCCGCTGGAAGGCCTCGTGATGAGCCGGCGCAGTGGCAGCCTCGATCCCGGCGCGCTGCTGTGGCTGCAGCGGCGGCACGGTCTGAGCACGGACGAATTGGATGACACACTCCACCGGCAGTCCGGTCTGCTCGGCCTTTCCGGATCCTCGGGAGACACCCGGGACCTGGTGCGCGCCCGTGCGGAGGGTGACGCCGCGGCCGCGTTGGCGTTGGCCACGTTCACACTCAGCTGCCGCAGGGGCATTGCCTCGATGGCAGCCTCGCTGGACCGGCTGGACGCGCTGGTCTTCACGGGGGAGATCGGCGAGGACCAGCCCGAGGTACGCGAGGAGATCTGCTCGGCCCTGACTGTTCTCGGTGTACGAGGCGGGCTGCTCGTCCCCGAACTGGAAGATCTGATGCGGGAAGGCCTCCGACGCATCGATCGCATCGATCAGGCGGTGAGGGGTGTCCCGGTCTTCGTGGTCGCAACCGGCGAGACACAGCAGATCGCCGCCGAGACCCGACGGGTGCTGGGCATTGCTGACGGTGAGGTCCTCCAGCGGTCCGGCAACGGCACCGCCGACAACCGGTGACGCATCGTGAGGAACCAGCACCAGCTCCTGCCGTCCGCGGCGCTCGCCGCCGCGATCGCGGTCCTGGTCTCGTTGGCGGCGCTGCTCGTCGCCGGTCCGGCCGCCCAGCAGCGGCGCCCTGCGCGGCGTCGCCGTGGAGTCCGGGCTGTGCCTGGACGTCAGCGGCGGCGCCACGGCCGACGGCACGGCGGTGCAGCTGTGGAACTGCGCCGGCGGCAGCAATCAGAAGTGGACCTCGACGGGCCGCCGGCGCAGCTGGCGAACGGCTGGGCTGCCGTACCGCCCGGGCTGCTCACCCTGCAGCGCCGACCCGCGCACACCCGACCACGAGCTGGTGACCGTGTCTGCCGGGCACGGTCACCAGCGGCTTCCGCTCTGTCTCCCCCTGGGGGGATGATGCTGCTGAACGGTCGACCACACGCGCGAGCCGACAGCCACCCGAGGTGACCTCACATGACCGTGACCCGACCCGACGGCGTGACCCGACCCGACGGCGTGGGCGCCCCGCACCGGGGCGACCCCGGACTGTTCGGGCCCGACTCGGTGACCTGGCAGACGCACGGCGATCCCATGATGTGGATCGCCGGGGTCCGCGCCCTCTACCTCCAGGCCCTGCACCCCCGGGCCGTACGCGGCGTCATGCAGAACTCCGACTTCCGCAAGGACGCCTGGGGCCGGCTGCTGCGCACCGCGGACTTCGTCGGCACCGTCTCGTACGGCACCACGGACGCCGCCGAGCGGGCCGCCGCCCGCGTCCGGAAGATCCACAGCATGCTCACGGCCGCCGACCCGGACACGGGGGAGCGGTACGGCGTCGACGAACCCGGACTGCTGCTGTGGGTGCACTGCGCCGAGATCGACTCCTACGTGCACATCCTGCTCCGCTCCGGCTTCCCCCTCGGTGAGGCGTCCACCGACCGGTACGTGGCCGAACAGCGTGTCAGCGCCCGCCTGATGGGGCTCGACCCGGCCGGTGTGCCCGGCAGCCGCGCCGAGTTGGCCGCGTACTTCGAACGGGTCCGCCCCGAACTGGCCGCCGGGCCGGAAGCACGCGACGTGGACGACTTCCTGCGCCGCCCGCCCACCCACCCGTTGCTCGTACCGGCACGCGAAGCGCTCTGGCGGCGCGTGGCCGACCTGGCGTACGCCTCCCTGCCGCCGTACGCCCATGAGTTGTACGGCAGACCGGCCCCCGCGCCGGTGGTCGTCACCCGCCGCCTGCGCCGCACAGGCACCCTGCTGCGCGGCGTTCCCGCACGTCTGCGCTGGCAGCTCCCGCCCAAGCACATCCTGAGGGCCATGGCGCGGCTCGGCCCCGGCACCCGCCCGGCACCGTACAAAGTCATGAGATAGGTCGCCATACTGGACATCGGACAAGCCAGGGGAGGGCGGGTCCGTACGGACGGGGGCGATCGTTGGCGATGACGGACACCACGCTGATCCAGGGCCGGTACCGGCTGCTCGATCTGATCGGGCGTGGCGGCATGGGCGAGGTCTGGCGTGCGAGAGACGAGTCACTGGACCGCCAGGTCGCGGTCAAGTGCCTCAAACCCGTCAACACCCGGCCGGACCAGTCCGTCGCCGGTGTGCTCCGCGAGCGGTTCCGGCGGGAGGCGCGCGTCGCCGCCGGCCTCCAGCACCGGGGGGTGACCGTCGTCCATGACTTCGGCGAGTCCGACGGCGTGCTGTTCCTCGTGATGGAACTGCTGGAGGGCCGCAACCTCAGCCAGCTCCTGGAGGACAACAAGCAGCATCCGCTGCCCGTCGCCGATGTCGTCGAGGTGGCCGGACAGGTGGCCTCCGCCCTCGCCTACACCCACCGGCGGGGCATCGTGCACCGCGACCTGAAGCCCGCCAACATCATGCGGCTGACCGACGGCACGGTGAAGATCTGCGACTTCGGGATCGCCCGCCTCGGCCGCGACGTCACCTTCACCTCCCGCCTCACCAGCACCGGCATCGCGATGGGCACCCCCCACTACATGTCGCCGGAACAGATCAGCGGCGGCCAGGTCGACCGGCGCAGCGACCTGTACTCGTTCGGCTGCGTCCTCTACGAGATCGCCACCGGGGTACCGCCGTTCGACCTGGACGACGCGTGGGCGGTCCTCATGGGCCACCGCGACACCGTGCCCCTGCCCCCGCGCAGCCACCGCGAGGACCTCCCCACGTACCTGGAGCGGCTCATCCTGGACCTGCTGGCCAAGCAACCGGAGGCCCGCCCCCAGGACGCCCGCGAGCTGGCCCGCCGTATCGACGAGGGGCTTACGCCGGCGGTCCCAGCCCCCTTGGGCGCCCCCGGCCGCGCCCCCACGGCCGACCCCGTGCCGGTGACCCCGCTGCCCCAGGCCCGCCCCTACCCGGCCGCGGCGCGCGAGCCCCGGCTGCCGTCCTGGACCCAGGGCATGACCACCGGCCACAAGGCCACCGGCACCGGACCGCGCCTCACCCCGCCGGACGCCTCCGCCGGTCTCACGGGGGAGTGGATCACCCGCCCGGCCGCCGCACAGGCGGAGGAAGCCCTACGCGCCGAACGGCCCACCCCCTCACCGGAGCTGATCGCCACCCTGGCCGGGCGGCACAACGCGGGCCTGAGCCTGGGCCGCCTGGGCCGCTGGGCGGAGGCCGGGCAGGTGCACCGGGCGGTCGCCGCCGAACGGGAGCACGCCCTCGGTCCCGACCACCCCGACACCCTGGCCAGCCGCTACGAGGTCGGCTTCACCCTGAGCCGCACCGGCCGCCCCGCCGACGCGCTGCGCGAGTTCGCCCATGTCGCCCACGCCCGCGAGCGGTTCCTCGGCGCCGACCACCCCGACACGCTCGCCGCCCGGCAGGAGATGGCGTACGTCCTCGGCCAGCTGGGCCGCCACCACGAGGCCCACCAGGCGTACGCGTCCGTGCTCGCCACCCGGGAACGCCTCGCGGGCCCCGACCATCCGGACACCCTGCGCTGCCGCCACAACCTCGCTTTCACCCTCAGCAGGCTCGGCCTGCTGGAGGACGCGTACCGCACGGCGAGCGAGGTCGCCGCCGCCCGCACCCGCGTCCTCGGCGCCAACCACCCCGACACCCTCGTCACCCGCTTCGAGGTCGCCTGGGCGCTCGGCCAGCTGGGCCGCTGGCCCGAGGCGCTCCAGACCTACGAGGAGGTCGCCGAGGCCCGCTCCCAGGCACTCGGCCCCGACCACCCCGACACCCTCGCCGCCCGCCACGAGGTCGGGATCAGCCTCGGCCGGCTCGGCCGCAGCGCCCGGGCCCTGCCCCTCTACCGCGCCCTCGTCGACGACCGCGCCCGGGTCCACGGCCCCGACCATCCCGAGACCCTGCGCGCCCGTCACGGCCTCGGCGTCAACCTCGGCCGGCTCGGCCGCTGGGAGGAGGCCCTCGCCGAGTCCCGTGACGTGTGCGCCCTGCGCGCGCGGGTCCTCGGCGCCGACCATCCCGACACCCTGGTCAGCCGCCGCGAGGTCGCCGTCGGCCTCGGCTGGCTCGGACGCTGGGCCGACGCCCTCACCGAGTACCGGAGCGTCGCCGACGCCCGCGAACGGGTCCTCGGCGCCGACCACCCCGACGCCCTCGCCAGCCGCAACGACGAGGCCCACTGCCTGGAGCAGCTCGGCCGCGGCCCGGAAGCGGTGCGGCTCTACCGCAGGGTGGCGGCCTTGCGACAGCAGCGGGCACCAGGGTCCTTCTGATGGATCTCCGCGGCGCCCGGCACGCCGGCGTTGGTCCACCTGCCCCGGCCCCCTGGCCGACCCCGATCGGCGCGTGTTACCAAGAGCCATGCCTGCCACCCCCGCCCCACAAGCGCCGACCGGCCGCCCCGGACCCCGACCCCACGACTCCTACGACGCGGTGATCGTCGGAGGCGGCCACAACGGCCTGGTCGCCGCCGCCTACCTGGCCCGCGCCGGGCGGTCCGTGCTGGTCCTGGAGCGGCTCGGGCACACCGGCGGCGCAGCCGTCTCCACCCGCCCCTTCACCGGGGTCGACGCCCGGCTGTCGCGGTACTCCTACCTGGTCAGCCTTTTGCCCAAGAAGATCGTCCGGGATCTCGACCTCGACTTCCGCGTCCGGGGTCGCACGATCTCCTCGTACACCCCCGTCGAACGCGACGGCCGCCCCACCGGTCTGCTGGTCGGCGGCGGCGAGCGCCGCACCAGGGAGGCGTTTGCACGGCTGACCGGTTCGGGGCGCGAGTACGAGTCCTGGCAGCGCTTCTACGGCATGACGGGCCGTGTCGCCGAACGCGTCTTCCCGACCCTCACCGAGCCGCTGCCCACCAGGGACGAGCTACGGGTCCGCATCGACGACGAGGACGCCTGGCGCGCCCTCTTCGAGGAGCCGATCGGCGTCGCCGTGGAGTCGGCCTTCCACGACGACCTGGTGCGCGGTGTCGTCCTCACCGACGCCCTGATCGGCACCTTCGCGGACGCCCACGACCCCACCCTCAGCCAGAACCGCTGTTTCCTCTACCACGTGATCGGCGGCGGCACGGGTGCCTGGGACGTCCCCGTCGGCGGCATGGGCGCCCTCACGGACGCCCTGGCCGCCGCCGCCCGCGCGGCCGGAGCGGTGCTCGCCACCGGCCACGAGGTACGGAAGATCGCCACCGACGGCCGGTCCGCCGAGATCACCTACCGGACACCGGACGGCGAAGGCACCGTCGCCGCCCGCCACGTCCTGGTCAACGCCTCACCCCGGGAACTCGCGACGCTGACCGGCGACACGCCGCCGGAGCCCGCCGAGGGCGCACAGCTCAAGGTGAACATGCTGCTCAAGCGGCTCCCGAGGCTCCGGGACGGGTCCGTCGACCCGCGCGAGGCGTTCGCCGGCACCTTCCACATCGCCGAGGGCTACGACCAGCTGGCGACCTCCTACGCGCAGGCAGCCGCGGGCCGGCTCCCCGAGGCGCCGCCCTCCGAGATCTACTGCCACTCCCTCACCGACCCGACGATCCTCGGCCTGGACCTGGTCGAGCAGGGCTACCAGACGCTCACCCTGTTCGGGCTGCACACCCCCGCGAGGCTGTTCGAGGCCGACAACGACGCCGTGCGCGAGGAACTCCTGAAGTCGACCCTCGCCCAGCTCGACACGCATCTCGCCGAGCCCCTCGCCGACTGCCTCGCCACCGACGCCGAGGGCCGCCCCTGCATCGAGGCCAGGACCCCCCTCGACCTGGAACGCGACCTCGGCCTGCCCGGCGGCAACATCTTCCACCGCGCCCTCGCCTGGCCCCACACCCAGGAGGGCACCGGACGCTGGGGCGTGGAGACCCGCCACCCGAACGTGCTCCTGTGCGGCGCGGGCGCCGTACGCGGTGGCGGCGTCAGCGGGGTGCCGGGCCACAACGCGGCGATGGCGGCACTGGAGGCCCTCGGCGGTCCGTCCTGACCCGTGGGTGACCTCCGCTCTCGATCGCGCATTCCGGCCGGGCGGGCGACGCTGTAGGTACCTTTCCGTCCGCACCCGAGCCGAGTGTGCGGATACGGCTTCGTCCACAGAGTTGAGAACGCGGTGACGGGAGAGCAGCGGGCGTCCGAGCCGCCCGGCGCGGGTGGAGCGACACAGGCCGGGGGCTTGCCGCCGCACGCCCCGGTCCTGACCGCCGCCCGCGCGGGTGCCCGGATCGCCGCCCTGCTGGCCGCCCTGCTCGGAGCGCTGAGCCTGACCGGATGGATCGTCGACGCCGACGTGCTGAAAAGCCCGCTGCCCGGCGTCGAGGTCTCCATGAAGCCGAACACCGCCGTGGCGATCCTGACCCTCGGCCTGTCCCTGTTCCTGGTCGTCGGCCGCCCGGTGGGCGGGCGGACCCTCGCCGCGGCCCGCGTCGCCGCGCTCCCGGCGCTCCTCGTCGGCGGACTCACCGGCCTCGAGTACCTGACCGGGACGGGATTCGGTCTCGACGAACTCCTCTTCGACGACGACACCGCCGGGGTCGGCACCGGTACACCCGGGCGGATGTCGCCGAACACGGCCGCGGCCCTGACACTCGGGGGAGCAGCCTCCCTGTCCGCGAGCGCGCCCCGGGCACCCGCCTGGACCAGCCAGATCCCCGGCCTGGCCGTCCTCGCCCTCGGCATGCTGCGGCTGTACGGGGCCGCCTACGCGGTGACCGAGCTGGAACGGTTCGGCGCCTACACCGGGATGGCCCTGCACACCGCGGTCGCCCTGGTGCTGTTGGGCACCGCCGCGTTTCTCGCCCGGCCGGACGAGGACCTCGCGGGACTGCTGATGAACGCGGGCACCACCGGGGCCCTCGGGCGCCGGCTGTTCGCCACCGTCCTCGTCGTACCGCCCCTGCTCGGCTGGGCCGTCCTCGCGGGCGAGGACGCGGGCCTCTTCGGTCCGCGGCTGGGCACCGCGTTCCTCGTGGCCGGCCATGTCGCCGTGTTCACGGCGGTCGTCCTCGCGGCCTCGGCGGTGGGCCGCCGCATCGAGGAGGCCCATGCCCGCGCCGAATGGCAGGTACGGCAGAACGAACTCCTCCAGGCCTTCATGGACCACACACCGGCGGTGGTGTTCATCAAGGACCTGGACGGCCGCTTCCTCGCCGTCAACACGACGTTCGAGGCGAAAACGGGCCTGTCCCGCGACCAGGTGATCGGCCTGCGGGACGAGGACGTCCTGCCGCCCAGCCTCGCACGTCAGGCACGCGCCGCCGACCTCGCCATGCTCGCCCGCGGCACCCCCGTGCAGCGCGAGGAGCTGCTCAAGCTGCCGGAGGGCGAACGGGACGTCCTCAGCTCCCTGTTCCCGCTGAACGACGCGAACGGCGAGCCCTACGCCGTCTGCGGTGTGATCACCGACATCACCGAACGCGTCGCGGCCCAGCGCGAGGTCCAGCGGGCCCGGCGGCGCTTCCTCTCCCTCCTGGAATCCGCGCCCGACGCCACCCTCATCACGGACGGCGACGGCACCATCGTCATGGCCAACGCCCAGGTGGAACGCCTGTTCGGCCTCGCGCCCGGCGACCTCGTCGGCCATGACGTCGTCCGGCTCGTGCCCCACGCCCGGCGCCGACGGCACAGCGCCCTGCTGAACGCCTACCTGCGCCTGCGCGACCCCCGGCCGACCGTCGTGGACCGGGACCTGTACGGGCGGCACCCCGACGGCTCCGAGTTCCCCGTCGAGGTGAGCGTCAGCAGACTCCAGGCCGAACAGCAGACCCTGGTCGTCCTGACCGTACGGGACATCACCGAGCGCAGACAGGCGGAGGCCGCCCGCGCCGAGCGCTACGAGCAGCACCGGCACATCGCCTACACCCTCCAGCACAGCCTCATGGGGGAGCCGCCCCGCCTCCCGCACCTGCCCAGCGCGCACCGCTACCTGGCCTCCGTCCAGGACCCCGGGGTCGGCGGCGACTGGTTCGACGTCATCCCCCTCGGTGAACGCCGCACCGGCGTCATCGTCGGCGACGTGATGGGCCGGGGCCTGGAGGCGGCGGCCGTCATGGGGCAGCTGCGCGCCGCCTCCCACGCGCTGGCCCGCACCGGCGCCACGCCCAGCCGGCTCATGACCGCCCTCGACGCCTTCGTCAACGACCTCGCCGACCAGCTCGTCACCTGCGTCTACCTGGTCATGGACCAGGACGCGGACGGAGTCACCCTGTGCTCGGCCGGGCATCTGCCCGTCATCGCCCTGCCCCCGGACGGGGCAGCCCGCCGACTGTGGACCCCGATCGGAGTGCCGCTCGGCGTCAACGACCTGGGCGGCGGAGTGCCGTTCGAGGAGGCCACCCATCCGCTGCCGCCCGGCAGCACGCTCGTGCTCTACACCGACGGACTCGTGGAGCGACCGGGCACCGACATCGAGGTCCAGATCGACGTCCTCACCCAGACCCTCGACCTGGCGCTGAAAGGCGCCCCCGGGGACCCGGAACTCCTCGACCGGGCCGCGGACCGGCTGATCACCACCCTCCTCCCGGACCCGGCCGCCCATGACGACGACGTGACGCTGCTGATGATCCGCGTGCCCGGTCCGGAGGGGGAGGAAGCGTGCGGCTGACCCCGCAGGGCGCCCAGCTCTACGCGGGGCTGCGGGCCGCGTACATCCAGATCGAACGCACCCTGGAGGACGTCCGCCGCACCGGGTCCCTCGGTGGGGGCGTACTGCGCGCCGGGTTCTCCACCACACTGCCCGAGAAGGTGCGCGCGGAACTCATCGACGCATTCGAGAGCCGGTACCCGGACTGCCGGGTCGTCGCCTCCGGCATGCCCACCAATGGTCGCGATTCGACCGCGGCAGCCACTGGGCGGCCCACGACGCCCCCGACCTGCTCGTCACCGATCTGCACACCTTCTTCGGTCCGCTGCGCCAGAGCTGAGGTGACCTACGGGCGGTGCGTCGGAGTGGGACAAAACGGATGTCGCGCGAGACGCTGACCCCATGACAGCTCCTTCGGCGCCCGCCGCCGACACGCCGTACCGTTTCGACGACCTGACCGCCCTGTTCATCAACTGCACCCTGAAGCCGTCCCCGCAGCTCAGTCATACCCAGGGCCTCATCGACAAGAGCGCGGCCATCATGGTGTCGTGCGGGGTCACCACCTCCGAGGTCCGCGCCGTCGACCACGACATCGCGCCCGGTGTCTACCCGGACATGACCGAGCACGGTTTCGCGACGGACGAGTGGCCGGTCCTGTACGAGCAGGTGATGGCCGCGGACATCCTGGTCGTCGCCGGGCCGATCTGGCTCGGCGACAACAGCTCGGTGACCAAGAGGGTGATCGAGCGCCTGTACGCCTGCTCCAGCGAACTGAACGAGAAGGGGCAGTACGCGTACTACGGCCGCGTCGGCGGCTGCCTGATCACCGGCAACGAGGACGGCGTCAAGCACTGTGCCATGAACGTCCTCTACAGCCTCCAGCACCTCGGCTACACGATCCCGCCCCAGGCCGACGCCGGCTGGATCGGCGCGGCCGGCCCCGGACCGTCGTACCTGGACCCGGGCTCGGGCGGACCGGAGAACGACTTCACCAACCGCAACACCGCCTTCATGACCTGGAACCTCATGCACATGGCGGCCCTGCTGAAGCGCTCCGGAGGCATCCCCGCCTACGGCAACCAGCGCACCGAGTGGGACGCCGGCTGCCGCCCGGGTGCGGAGAATCCCGAACACCGCTGACCCCTTCGTCGCAGGTCACGAGGGTCCCGGCCGCCCACGCGGCCCGTCCGTCCCCCCGCGCGCCACAAGATTCACCGCTGTGCCAATCCACCGCCCGACCTGCTCCGGATTACGCGAGAACCGGAGCACGCAGGGCGGGAGGAAGAGGCGATGGATCCGCGGGACAGAGGGAACGCTCCGCACGACTCGGAGCACACGGCACGGCACGGACGGCGCACGGCCGTGGTGGGCGCCGGGGTGGCGGGCCTGACGGCCGCGTACATCCTGGGGCGGACCCGTCACGTCACCCTGTACGAGGCCGACGACCGGCTCGGCGGGCACGCGCACACCCATGAGCTGACCTCGGCGCACGACGGACGCGTGCACCGCGTCGACTCCGGGTTCATCGTGCACAATCGGCGCACCTATCCACGGCTGCTGCGGCTCTTCGACGAACTCGGCGTCGCCACGCAGGAGTCGGACATGAGCATGTCGGTCCGATGCGAGGGGTGCGGCCTGGAGTACGCCGGCGCCCGGGGGCCCGCCGGACTGTTCGCCCGCCCCGGCAACCTGCTGCGCGGCCGCTATCTGCGGCTCCTGGCGGAGGTGCCCGTCTTCCACCGGGCAGCCCGGCGACTGCTCGCCCGGGGCGGCGATCCGCCGCTCACGCTGGGGGAGTTCCTGGACCGGGAGGGCTTCTCCCCCTACTTCCGCACCCACTTCATGACCCCGGTCGTCTCCGCCGTCTGGTCCTGCGACGCCGCCACCGCCCAGCGCTACCCCGCCGCCTATCTGTTCCGCTTCCTGGAACACCACGGACTGCTGTCGGTGGGCGGCTCACCGGTGTGGCGCACGGTCACCGGCGGATCGCGCGAGTACGTCGACCGCGTCGCCAAGCACATCGGCGAGGTCCGCGCCGGCACGCCCGTCCGAGCCGTACGACGCCACGCCGACGGCGCCTCGGTGACGGCCGCCGACGGCACCACCGAGTCCTACGACGCCGTCGTGATCGCGGTCCACCCGGATCAGGCGCTGCGGATGCTGGCCGACCCGACCGAGGCGGAGCGGAACGTGCTGGGCGCGTTCCGCTACTCCCGCAACACCACCCTCCTGCACACCGACCCCCGGCTGCTGCCGCGGTCCCGGGGCGCCCGCGCCTCCTGGAACCATCTGCTGCCGTCCTGCGACGCGGGCGCCGACCGGGTACGGGTCAGCTACGACATGAACCGGCTGCAACGCCTGGACGCCACCGAGCACTACGTGGTCACGCTCGGCGGCGAGGACCGCGTCGACCCCGGCCGGGTCCTGGCTCGCATGGTCTACGAACACCCCGTCTACACCCCCGAGTCGGTGGCCGCCCAGCGTCGGCTGCCGGAACTCGACAGTCCCGTCTGCGCCTTCGCGGGCGCCTACCACGGCTGGGGGTTCCACGAGGACGGCTGCCGCTCCGGCGTCGAGGCCGCCGCGGCCCTGGGAGCGCGCTGGTGAACCCCGTCCCGGCCACCGCCGAACCCGCCCTCTACTCCTGCGAGATCGTCCACGTACGGACCGCTCCGCGGCGCTACGCGCTGCGGCACCGCACGTACCTGTGGCTCCTCGACCCCGACCGCCCGCCCCGGCTGCCCCGCCTCCTGCGACCGCTCGCCCGGTTCGACCCGCGTGACCACTTCTCCGGTGACCAGCCCACGATCCGGGCCGGCCTCGACGCGTTCCTCGCCGAACGGGGCGTGACCCTGGACGGCGGCCGGGTGCTGATGCTCACCCACGCGCGCGTGCTCGGGTACGTGTTCAACCCGCTCACCCTGTTCTGGTGCCACGGACCCGACGGCGAACTGCGGTGCGTCGTCGCGGAGGTCCACAACACCTACGGCGGACGCCACTGCTACCTCCTGCCCGCCGGCGGCACCGGCACGGCCGGCGAGCCGTACCGCGCCGACAAGGAGTTCTACGTCTCGCCGTTCCTCCCGGTCGACGGCCGCTACCGCATGCGGCTGCCGTCGCCCGGAACGCGACTCGACCTGACCGTCCACCTGGACCGCGAGGAGGGCCGCACCCTCACCGCCACCGTCCGGGGCACCCGGCGCGAGGCGACCGCGTGGACCCTGCTGCGGCTGGCGGCGCGTCACCCCTGGTCCACCCTCGCCGTGTCGGCTGCCATCCGGGCCCACGGCATACGCCTCTACCTGCGGGGACTGCCCGTCCACCCGCGCCCCGACGACCGCATCCCGGAGAACGCCGCATGACCACAGCAGAGCCCCGCATCGTCCCCGGCGGCCCGACCGCCCCGGCCGATCCCGCGCGCTGGCCCGATGTGGCCGCCGTCCCCGCCTCCTCGCCGCTGCGCACGGCCGTGACCTCGGCCCTCGTCCGGCGGGCCCTGCGCGACCTTCCGCTGCGGGCCCGGTTCGCCGGAAGCGGCACCGTCGGCCTGGGCGGGCCGCTGCTGGACGTGAGGGACCCCGCCGCCTTCCACGCCCGCGTCGGCACCGCCGGCCTCGTCGGGTTCGGCGAGTCGTACATGGCCGGCGAGTGGGACGCCCCCGACCTCGTCGGCGCCCTCACCGTGCTCGCCGCCCACGCCGCCGAACTGATTCCGGCCCCGCTGCAACGCCTGCGCGGCCTGTGGGCGCCGCGCCAGCCGCACGAGGAGCGCAACACACCCGAGGGGTCCCGCACCAACATCAGCCGCCACTACGACCTGTCCAACGACCTGTTCGCCCTCTTCCTCGACGACACCCTCACCTACTCCTCCGCCGTCTTCCGCGGCTTCCCCGCCCACGGGGACCGGCTCGCCGCCGCCCAGCACCGCAAGATCGACCGCCTCCTCGACCTGGCCGAGGTAGGCGAGGGCACCCGGCTGCTGGAGATCGGCACCGGCTGGGGCGAACTCGCCCTGCGGGCCGCCGCCCGCGGCGCCCACGTCACCTCCCTCACCCTCTCCCGGGAACAGCGCGACCTGGCCCGCGACCGCATCCGCGCCGCGGGACTCGACCAGCGGGTCTCCGTCGAACTGTGCGACTACCGCGAGGCACGGGGGGAGTACGACGCCGTCGTCAGCGTCGAGATGATCGAGGCGGTCGGCGCCGAGTTCTGGCCGGTGTACTTCCGTGCCCTCGACGAGCGGCTCGCCCCCGGCGGCCGGGTGGCGCTCCAGGCCATCACCATGCCGCACGACCGGATGCTCGCCACCCGCGACACCTTCACCTGGATCCACAAGTACGTCTTCCCCGGCGGACGCATCCCCTCCACCCGCGCGATCGAGGACACCGCCCGCGACCACACCCGGCTGCGCCTCGCACGGCGCGACGCGTTCGGCGCCCACTACGCCGAGACGCTGCGCCTGTGGCGGGAGCGGTTCACCGAGCGCGCCGACGACGTCGAGGCGCTCGGCTTCGACGAGACCTTCCGCAGGCTGTGGACCTTCTACCTGGCCTACTCCGAGGCCGGGTTCCGGGCCGGCTACCTCGACGTGCACCACTACCTGTTCGACAAGGAGGGCCCGACCCGATGACCACCACCGCCCCCGCCACGGCCCGCCCCGGCGCCGCCCACCTGCTCACCGCCCTCGCCGAGGACGCCCTCGGCGGCCCCCTGCCGGTGCGGCTGCGCGCCTGGGACGGCAGCGAGACCGGCCCGGCCGACGCTCCCGTGGTCGTCGTACGGTCCCGGCGCGCGCTCCGCCGCCTCCTGTGGCAGCCCGGCGAACTGGGCCTCGCCCAGGCGTACGTCACCGGCGAACTCGACATCGAGGGCGACCTGGCGCAGGGATTGCGGACCGTCTGGGCCGCGCACCGGGAGCGCGGCCTGCGCCCGCCGAGGCTCTCACCCGCCGACCGGGCGCGCGCCGTCGCCACCGCCGTACGGCTCGGCGCGCTCGGCCCACGGCCGCCCGCCCCCGCCTCCCAGGCCCGGCTCCGCGGCGGCCTGCACAGCCGGGCCCGCGACCGTGCCGCCATCAGCCACCACTACGACCTCTCCAACGACTTCTACGCCCTCCTCCTCGACGAGACCATGGCCTACTCCTGCGGCTACTGGGCCGCGGAGCACGCCGAGCCCGGGCCCGCCGACGCCCAGCGGGCCAAGCTGGAGCTGATCTGCCGCAAGCTCGCCCTGGCACCCGGCGCCCGGCTCCTCGACATCGGCTGCGGCTGGGGCTCGCTCACCCTGCACGCGGCCCAGCGGTACGGCGCCCGGGTCACCGCCGTCACTCTGGCCCGCGAACAGGCCGCGTACGTGCGGGAGCAGGTCCGCGAGCGCGGTCTGACCGACCTGGTGGACGTGGTCCGCCAGGACTACCGCGACATCGAGGGCGGCCGCTACGACGCCGTCGCCACCGTCGAGATGGGGGAGCACGTCGGGGACGCCGAGTACCCGGCGTTCACCGCCGCCCTGCACCGGCTCGTCCGGCCGCGCGGCCGGGTGCTGGTCCAGCAGATGTCCCGCGGCCGGGTCGCCCCCGGCGGCGGGCCCTTCATCGAGGCGTACATCGCCCCCGACATGCACATGCGCCCCCTGGGCGAGACGGTGGGCCTGCTGGAGGGGGCGGGCCTGGAGGTCCGGCACACCGAGTCGCTGCGCGAGCACTACGTCCGCACCATCGGCGCCTGGCACCGCACCCTGGAGGACCACTGGGAGCGGTTCGTCCGGCTGGTGGGGGAGGAGACCGCACGCGTGTGGCGGCTGTATCTGGTGGGCGCGGCCCTGGCGTTCGAGGAGGGCCGGATGGGCGTCGACCAGATCCTGGCCGTACGGCCAGGCCCCGGCGGCGACAGCGGTCTCCCGGCGAGCACGCACACCTGGTACGAGGGGCTGGAGCGGCCGTGAGCGACTTCCCGTGGAGCGCCTTCGCGCTGAACCTCGCCTGGGCCGCCGCCGCGGCCCTCGCGGTCATGCTCGTCACCTTCGCCGTCGCCGTCCGCCTCGGCCTGCACCGGATCGTGGACATCGCCTGGGGCGTCGGCTTCACCGCGGTCGCCGTCGTCACCTGCGTCGCCTCCGCCGGCGAGGGCGACCCCGTGCGGCGGCTGCTGGTCACGGCGTTGACGGCGATCTGGGGGCTGCGCCTCGCGGCGCACATCGCCCGCCGGGGCCGCGGCCACGGCGAGGACCCCCGCTACGAGGCCATGCTGTCCAAGGCCCCCGGCAACCGGAACGCGTACGCCCTGCGCATGGTCTACCTGCTCCAGGGCGCCCTGGTGTGGCTCGTGTCTCTGCCCGTGCAGGCCGCGCAGTACGTGCCCGACCCGCCGTCGGCCCTCACCTGGGCCGGCGCCGCACTGTGGGCGGTCGGCCTCGGCTTCGAGGCGGTCGGCGACGCCCAACTGGCCCGGTTCAAGGCCGACCCCGCCCACCGGGGCAGGATCATGGACCGGGGACTGTGGTCGTGGACCCGGCACCCCAACTACTTCGGGGACTTCTGCGTCTGGTGGGGGCTGTTCCTCATGGCCTGCGACTCCCCGGCGGCGGCCGCGGTCTCCGTGGTATCACCGGTGGTGATGAGCCTGCTGCTCACCCGGGGCAGCGGCAAACGGCTGCTGGAGAAGCACATGGCCGACCGGCCCGGCTACACCGAGTACCAGGCCCGCACCAGCGGCTTCTTCCCCCGACCGCCGAAGCGGACGCACAGCGGGGCGGGAGCGCGATGACGTACGGACAGCGGGACGGGAGCGCGACGACGTACGGACAGCGGCAGGGGGACGCCCTCCTCCTGAGGGCCTCCCCGACCCGGCCGAGGGCGGCCGTCCTGGTGCTGCACGGCGGTCAGGCCGTGAGCCACCGCCCCACCCGTCCCTGGCAGCTCGCCGCGCTGCGGATGGACCCCTTCGTCCGGGCGCTGTCCGCCGCGCTGCCCGACCGGGAGGTCCTGGTCGCCCAGGTCCGCTACCGTCTGCGCGGCTGGAACGACCTGCGCGCCGACCCCGTACGGGACACCGAACTCGCCCTGGACGACCTCGGCGCACGCGTCGGCCCCGTCCCCACGGTGCTGCTCGGCCACTCCATGGGCGCCCGTGCCGCCCTGCGCGCCGCCGGTCACCCGCAGGTGGCCGGCGTCGTCGCCCTCGCGCCGTGGTGGCCGCCGGACGAGCCCGTGGACCACCTGGCGGGCCGTCGGGTCGTCGCCCTGCACGGCGACCGTGACCGCATCACCTCACCCGCCGACTCGGCGCACTGCGTGCGCCGGGCCCAGCACACGGCGGCACGCGCCGGCCTGGCCGTCGTCCATGGCGGCGACCACGCGATGCTCCGCCGCCGCCAGTTCTGGCACCGCACCGCGACCACTCTCGTCGCCCATCTCCTCGACCCCACGGGCGCACCGGACCCCCTCCCCGAGGAGTCCTACGGCACGGACGGCTTCCCCGTGCTCTGAGCACGGGGGCGGCGTCGGTGAGCCGCGCGGACGAAGAGGAGGCCCGTACTCCCCACTGGGGGAGCGGGCCTCCTCTTCGTCCGCTCGGGTGGTCGGCCTCCCCGGTCAGACCGGGAACGGCACCTGGGTGAGCGGGGCGGAGGTGGGGTGGTCGGAGCCGCCCTCGGGTTCCAGGGTGATGCCCATGCCGGACGCGCCGTCGACGGCCCCGCGCATCAGCACGGTCTGGTCGGCGCGGCCCGGGTCCATCAGACCGGCCGGCCGCATGCCGCCACGGTCGTCGAACCAGAGCTGATAGACCTTGCCGCCCGGCGGGCGCGCCATCCCCGAGGCGACGAACACGGCCCGGTCCTGGCCGCGGGAGACGACGACGGCACCGGACGCGCCGCCGGCCAGCTCGGCCGCCCGCACCGTGGCGTCGGGCGCGGCCAGCACGGCGGCGATCCCGTCCGCCGTTCGCGCGGCACGCCGCGCCTCAGCGCGGGCGTCCTCCGCCCGCTCGTGCTGCCACACGGCCGTCCCCCCGAGAGCCGTGGCCGCCGCGAGGCAGGCGGCCAGGGCCCAGCGGGAGACCGACCGCGCCCGCGGCCGGGCCCGGCCCCGGCGTCCCTGCCCCGGCCCGCCGGGCGTCTCCTGCCGCACGCCGGTGATGTGGCGCAGCACCTGGTCCCGCATGCCCGGCGTGGTCGCCGTGGCGACGGCGAGTCCCAGGCGGGCCGCCGTCGCCGACAGCTCGGCCGTCTCCTGCGCGCAGGCGTCGCAGCCCGCGAGGTGACGCTCGAACCGCACGGTCTCCTCCGGGGACAGGGCGTGCAGCGCGTACGCCCCGGTCAGCCGGTGCGGGTCGACGGTCCTCATGCGGTCACCCCCAGGCAGTCGCGCAGCCGGATGAGGCCGTCGCGCAGCCGGGTCTTGACCGTCCCCAGCGGCACCGCGAGCGCCTCGGCCACCTCACGGTGGGTGAGCCCCCGGTAGTACGCCAGGGTGACGGCCTGGTGCTGGACGTCGGTCAGCGTGCGCAGACAGCGCCGGACCTGCTCGCGCTCCAGCCGCGCCTCGACGTGTTCCGCCACCTCGTCGTACTCGGGCAGCCGCGCCAGCAGCGCCGCCTTGTGGTCACGGGCGGCCGCGGCGTCCACCGAGCGCACCCGGTCCACGGCCCGCCGATGGGCCAGCGTGAGGATCCAGTTGATGGCCGTGCCCCGGTCGGACCGGTAGCGGGGCGCGGTCCGCCACACCTCCACCAGGACCTCCTGCGCCACCTCCTCCGACTGCGCCCGGTCCCGCAGCACCGCGAGCACGACACCGAGGACGGGACTCGCCACGGAGTCGTAGAGCCGGGCGAACGCCCCCTCGTCCCCCAGGGCCACCAGGCCCACCAGTTCCTGAAGGTCGGGCTCCGCCGAGGGATGCCTGCCGATACGCACCGCTTCTTTCACCGAGGGCCTCCACCATCGCGCCGGGTCCGGATGTAATCCGTTCCTGTCGAGCCCCCGGATCGGTTGCACCCGCGGCGAAAGTCCACGGGCTGGAACGCGGGTGTCGGACCGCAACCGAAGTGGCCGAAAATGTGTCTCAGGACGCGTGGTCCTGGTCCGGGGCGTGGGGGTTCCGGCGGCACGGCGGCCTTGGGGGCTGGAATGAACACATGGGCGGTGCCCGGGTACACCGAGTCACTGGAGCTCGGGGCGGGGGCGAGCGGGCGGGTCGTCCTCGGCGTGCACGAGGAGACCGGGGTCCCGGTCGCGATGAAGTACCTCAGCGAGTCACTGCGCGACCGGCCCGGCTTCGTACGCGACTTCCGCGCCGAGGCCCGGCTCCTCGCCGGCCTGGAGAGCCCGTACGTCGCCGAGCTGTACGAGTACGTCGAGAGCACCGACGGCGCCGCCATCGTGATGGAGCTGGTGGACGGCGTCTCGCTGCGGACCCTGCTCACCAGGGAGGGCCCCCTCGACGCGGAGGCCGCCCTCGTGATCCTGAAGGGCTCGCTGCTCGGTCTCGCCGACGCGCACCGTGTCGGGGTCGTCCACCGGGACTACAAGCCCGAGAACGTCATGGTCGTACCGGACGGGGCGTCCAAGCTCGTCGACTTCGGGATCGCGGCGGACGCCGGCACCAAAGCCGGTGCGGCCGGCACCCCCTCCTACATGGCCCCGGAGCAGTGGACCGGCGCGCCCGCCTCGCCCGCTGCCGACGTGTACGCGGCGACCGCCACGTTCTTCGAGTGCCTGACCGGCCACAAGCCCTATGCGGGCGACAATCTCGCCGCCCTCGCGCTCCAGCACGTCGACGCGCCCGTCCCCGTCGAGGAGGTCCCCGAGCCGGTGCGGGACCTCGTCCGGCGCGGTCTCGCCAAGAATCCGGGGGACCGCCCGTCGCACGCCGAGGAGTTCGTCGCCGACCTGGAAGCGGTCGCGGGTGCCGCCTACGGGCCCGACTGGGAGGAGCGCGGCCGTGGCCGGCTCGCCGCGCTGGTGGCGCTGCTGGCCCTGCTGCTTCCCTCGGCCCGCAGCACCCCGGAGACCACCACCGACACCGCCCGCACCGTCCTGAGCCAGGGTTCGCGCCGCGACTGGGCCCGCTCGTGGCGCCCTGGTCGGCCGGGCCTCGCGGTGTCCGGCGCGGCGCTGCTCCTGGGCGCGTTCCTCACCTACGGCGTGCAGCACACACCGGTGACCCCGCAGGAGGCGGCGCAGGCCCTGGCCACCACCAGCTTCGAGCCCGGCGCCGAGTCGTCGGGTCCCGCCGATCCGACCGGGACGCCCTCCTCCTCGTCGTCGGCGTCGGCCACCTCCGACGAGTCCACCAGCCCGTCGGCCTCGGCCTCGGCATCGGAGAGCACCGAGACGGGGGATCCGTCCCCGTCCGACACCACCGCCCCGCCGCCGACGGAGTCGACACCGCCGACGGAGACGACCACCGAGGCGACCCCGACGAGCGCGTCCCCCAGCGCCCCGAGCGCGCCCGCCATCAAGGACATCACGGTGACGGGCTTCCGGCAGACGGGTCTGACGACCGCCACCGCGACGATCCAGATCACCACGGACGGCACCGGGCCGTTCTCCCTCACCGTCTCCTGGCTGTCCGGCGAGATCCGGCAGCTCGCCCCGGACGGCGCCGCCCAGACGTTCCAGCGCAGCGGAGCGAGCACGTACACCCTCACCGTCGTTCACACCTTCCAGGGCAAGGGCTGCTACTGGGCGGTGCGGGCCACGACCACTCCGGCCTCCGCCGACGGCGGCGCCTCGCAGCAACTCCTGACCAGGCAGTGTGAGATCAGATGACCGCACCGTACGACCCCGACCCCGCGTCCGCCGAGGGCCAGGACGTCGAGCACACCCAGGTGCTCGACACCGCCGGCCGCCCCGCCCCGCACGACACGTCCGGCTACGACGACCCCGACTACAGCGCCACCGTCCTCGGCAGCCAGTGGATCCAGCGTCCCGACCCGGACACGACGCTGATCGAGCCCGAGACGACGCTGGTCGAGCCGGACACCACCACGCCGGAACCGCGGGACGCCACCCCGGCCGGGCCGACCCCCGTCGCGTTCGGACCGGACGGCACCTTCGTCGAACCCGACAGCACGCGGGCCGAACCGGACGTGACGCCGTCCGAACAACCGGACGTGACACCGTCCGAACGTGACGTGACCCTCGTCAAGCCGGACACGACCCTGGTGAGGCCGGACACCACGCTGGTCGGGCCGTCGGATGCGGAGGCGCCGCTGCCGCAGCCGGACCGTACCGACGGCACCGTGCTCCGTTTCGGCCCCGGTGTGACGGCCACTGTCGCGCAGCGCACCCACCGGACGCTGCCCACGCTGCCACCGCTCCCCGCACCCCCGCGCCGACGCCGCCTGCGCCGACACGCGCTGCCCGCGTTCGTGCTGCTCTGCGTCATCGCCTTCCTGGCCTGGCAGCGTCTCGGCCCCTCCGTCGAGGTGCGCACGGTGGCGGTCAAGGCCCGGCCCGCGGCGCTGGGCTGCGACGAGACGGTGGACATCGTCGGCCTGGTCACCACCGACGGCCGCCCCGGCACCCTCACCTACCGCTGGACCCGGAGCGACGGCACCGAATCGGGCGTCCTGCGCGAGGTGATGGTCCGAGGCCAGACCAGGGCCCGGCTCCACCTCCTGTGGACCTTCGAGGGCAAGGGCCGCCGGACGGCCCGGGTCGACCTCCACATCCTCACGCCCACCGACCACAAGGCCACGAAGCGCTTCACCTACGCCTGCCCCTGACGGCAGCCGACCCAAGGGGCGCGGGGAACTGCGCGACAAGCTCCCACAAACCCGCAGCCGCCCGTCAACCTGCACTCACCCCCGCCCTGGGCGGCCCTCACACGTCCGCGCTACAACACAAAAACTGACGGTGCATCAGAAAACCTCTTCCCTCGTCCGGAGGACTGCGGCATCCTGCGCACCATGCAGACGGAGCTGAGCAGAAAACTCGGAGTCGAGTACGCCGTCTTCGGCTTCACGCCGTTCCCCGCCGTCGCCGCCGCCATCAGCCGGGCCGGCGGTTTCGGCGTGCTCGGCGCGGTCCGCTACACGGCCCCCGACGACCTCAAGCGCGACCTCGACTGGATCGAGGCCCATGTCGACGGCAAACCGTACGGGCTGGACGTCGTCATGCCGGCCAAGAAGGTGGAGGGCGTCACCGAGGCGGACGTCGAGGCGATGATCCCCGAAGGGCACCGCCAGTTCGTCAAGGACACCCTCGCCAAGTTCGGCGTGCCGGAACTCGCCGAGGGCGAGGCCTCCGGCTGGCGCATCACCGGCTGGATGGAACAGGTCGCCCGCACCCAGCTGGACGTCGCCTTCGACTACCCGATCCGACTGCTCGCCAACGCCCTCGGCTCCCCGCCCGCCGATGTCATCGACCGCGCCCACGAGCAGGACGTACTGGTCGCCGCGCTCGCCGGCAGCGCCCGCCACGCCCGCAAGCACGCCGACGCCGGAATCGACATCGTCGTCGCCCAGGGCTACGAGGCCGGCGGTCACACCGGTGAGATCGCCTCCATGGTCCTCACCCCCGAAGTCGTGGACGCCGTCGCCCCGTTGCCCGTGCTCGCGGCCGGAGGCATCGGCAGCGGGCAGCAGATCGCCGCCGCGTTCGCGCTCGGCGCGCAGGGCGTGTGGCTGGGCTCGCTGTGGCTCACCACCACCGAGGCCGAACTGCCCTCGCCACGGCTGATCGAGAAGCTCCTCGCCGCCGGCTCCGGCGACACCGTCCGCTCCCGCGCCCTCACCGGGAAACCCGCACGCCAGCTCCGCACCGAATGGACCGACGCCTGGGACGACCCGCAGGGCCCCGGCGCCCTCCCCATGCCCCTGCAAGGGCTGCTCGTCGCCGACGCGGTCTCCCGCATCCAGAAGTACGAGGTGGAGCCGCTGCTCGGCACCCCGGTCGGGCAGATCGTCGGCCGCATGACCAGCGAGCGCAGCGTCCAGGCCGTCTTCGACGACCTCACCCGAGGCTTCGAGCAGGCCGTGGACCGCGTCAACCGGATCGCCGGAAGGAGCGAGGAACAGTGAGCCAAGCCCTTCAGCAGCACGCCACGCAGGCGCAGGCCCCGCAGGGGTTCTGGGCCCAGGCGACCGCCGACCCCGACCGCCCGGTGCTCGTAGCCCCCGACGGCGAGGAGTGGACCGCCGGACGCCTGCACGGCGCCGCCAACCGGCTGGTGCACGGACTGCGCGCGGCCGGCCTCGAACGCGGCGACGCCTTCGCCGTCGTCCTGCCCAACGGCGTGGAGTTCCTCACCGCCTACCTGGCCGCCAGCCAGGCCGGCTTCTACCTCGTCCCCGTCAACCACCATCTCGTGGGCCCCGAGATCGCCTGGATCGTCTCCGACTCGGGCGCCAAGGTGCTCATCGCCCACGAACGGTTCGCCGGGGCCGCGCGCCACGCCGCCGACGAGGCCGGCCTCCCCGCCAGCCACCGGTACGCGGTCGGCGAGGTCGACGGATTCCGCGCGTACCCCGAACTCCTCGACGGGCAGCCGGAGTCACCGCCCGAGGGCCGCACCCTCGGCTGGGTGATGAACTACACCTCGGGCACCACCGGCCGCCCCCGCGGCATCCGCCGCCCCCTGCCCGGCAAACTCCCCGAGGAGTCGTACCTCGGCGGTTTCCTCGGCATCTTCGGCATCAGGCCGTTCGACGGCAACGTCCACCTGGTGTGCTCGCCGCTCTACCACACGGCCGTCCTGCAGTTCGCGGGAGCGTCCCTGCACATCGGGCACCGGCTGGTGGTGATGGACAAGTGGACCCCCGAGGGCACGCTCCGAGCCATCGACACCCACCGCTGCACCCACACCCATATGGTCCCCACCCAGTTCCACCGGCTCCTCGCGCTCCCCGAGGGGGTGCGCGCCCGCTACGACGTGTCGTCGATGCGGCACGCCATCCACGGCGCCGCCCCCTGTCCGGACCATGTGAAGCGGGCCATGATCGAGTGGTGGGGGCACAGCGTCGAGGAGTACTACGCGGCCAGCGAGGGCGGGGGAGCGTTCGCCACCGCGGAGGACTGGCTGAAGAAGCCCGGCACCGTCGGCAAGGCCTGGCCCATCAGCGAACTCGCGATCTTCGACGACGACGGCAACCGGCTGCCGCCCGGTGAACTCGGCACCGTGTACATGAAGATGAGCACCGGCGGATTCTCGTACCACAAGGACGAGGGCAAGACGCGCAAGAACCGCATCGGTGACTTCTTCACGGTCGGTGACCTCGGTCTCCTCGACGAGGACGGCTATCTCTTCCTCCGCGACCGCAAGATCGACCTCATCATCTCCGGCGGCGTCAACATCTACCCCGCCGAGATCGAGGCCGCCCTCCTCACCCACCCCGCCGTCGCCGACGCCGCCGCCTTCGGCATCCCGCACGACGACTGGGGCGAGGAGGTGAAGGCCGTCGTCGAACCGGCCCCCGGCTTCACCCCCGGGCCCGCGCTCGCCGAGGAGATCCTCGCCCACTGCGCCCGCGAACTCGCCGGGTACAAGCGGCCGAAGACCGTCGACTTCACCGACGCGATGCCCCGCGACCCCAATGGCAAGCTCTACAAGCGGAGGCTGCGCGAACCGTACTGGGAGGGACGGCAGCGGACCGTGTGAGCGTCACGGCTTGCGCGCCACCCCGCCGAGCGCGATCACCTCACCGGACCCGCCGGGGCCCTTCGCCGGATCGGGGCGCCAGTCGTTCAGCGGGACGACCCCCGGCTCCAGCAGCTCCAACCCGTCGAAGCACCCGGCGAGTTCCTCCGGGGCGCGCAGGAAGTACGGGACGGCGCCGCTCTCGTTGTACTGCCGGGTGGCCTCGGCGTTGGCCTTGTGCGTGTCGACACTGTCGTTGAAGGCGAACCAGCTGCCGGAGGGCAGGGCGCCCAACAGGGTGCCGATGATGGCGCGGGCCCGGTCGTAGTCCGCGATGTGCCCGGAGACCTGCATCATCGTCAACGCGACCGGCCGGGTGAGGTCGAGCGTCCGCGCCGCCTCGCGCAGCACGGTCGCGGGATCGTGGAGGTCGGCGTCCACGTAGTCGGTCATGCCCTCGGGTGTGCTGGTGAGCAGGGCCCGTGCGTGTGTCAGGACCAGCGGGTCGTTGTCGACGTAGACGATCCGCGCCTCGGGCGCCACCCGCTGGGCGATCTGATGGGTGTTGTCCGCCGTCGGCAGTCCCGTGCCGATGTCGAGGAACTGGCGCACCCCTGCCTCACCGGCGAGGAAGCGCACCGCCCGGCCGAGGAAGGCACGGGAGTCACGGGCGAGGTCGGTGATGCCGGGGAACACCGCGCGGAACGCGTCGCCCGCCTCATGGTCGACGGGGTAGTTGTCCTTGCCACCGAGCCAGTAGTTCCAGATCCGGGCCGAGTGCGGCACCGTCGTGTCGATCTTGGCGAGAGCGTCGGTCTCCGGGCGTAACGAGTCCTGCGCCACCGGATCGCCTCCTACGGGAAAAGGTTATATGCCAACGGCATGGTGCCGTCCCACAGAAGGACGGCACCACACCTCCCCGGATCATTGGCTCACGCGCACCACCTTGAGCTTCGGCGACGACCGGATGTCCTTCTCGCAGAACCGGGACGTCACCCACTTCTCGGCCGAGAACAGCCGGGTCTGGTCCAGGTGATGGGGTGAGTTCGGGTTGGCGGACTGCGAGTACGTCAGGAGCGTGCGGGCCACCGGGCAGCGGCCGCCGTCCCAGCCGACCGCCTGGATGTGGCTGGAACCCGACGACACCTCGGCATAGCCGCCGGCGGCGGCGTTCCACGGCGCCTCGATCTTGTTCCAGACGCCGAGCGACTCCGTGCCGCCGTGCACCGGAATGCGCCGGTCCCCACGGACGACGAACTGGTGGTGCCCGAGCTTCGCGTCCAGCGCGATGCCCGCCGCCCGAAGCTCCGTCACCGTGTCCGCGAGCGCCGTGGCGAAGCCCGGCGCGGAAGTGTTCAGCGTGTTCGGCGTCCTCACCGGGTCGGCAGCCGAGAACGGCACCTTCCACAGCTGCGCGTTCGGCACGGCGCGGGTCAGCTTGCGCCAGAACCGGTCGTAGAGCAGCGCGCCCCGGCTGGAGGTGTCCACGGTCCGGTCCCACGCCGCGAGGACCCGGCAGGCCTCGGACACGTCGACGGCTGTGCCGTCACTGCCCGTCGCCGTGCCGCCCGGCAGCGCGGCACACGCCCGCGCCGCGTCCTCGGCGGCCAGATCGGCCGCGGGCACCCGGTTCGCGAACTGCTGCTTCTGCAGGTCCCGTACGGTCAGCCCGCCCTCGGCGGCCATCGCCGCGACGTCCTCGACCGCGCCGCGCGTGCGCATCGACCGCTGGGTGCCGACATTGCCGAAGACCCGCTCGTAGCCGGTGAGCGGCCGGTCCGCGTTGGCCAGCCACGCGCTGTCGTTGGAGTTCTCCGCGTACGGGGCGTCCTTCAGCGTCGGCATCTTCGCCGGCCCGAAGACCCCCGGCTGCAGGGCGTCGGGATCGCTGCCGGGCGCGCAGTCGCCACGCGCGCCGTCGAGGACGGCGACACCGGCCGCCGGGTACGTGGCCCGGCCCAGCGGCGTGGAGCAGCGCGCCGCCAGCTCGTCGGTGATCCGGGGCAGCACCTGGGACTGGGTGAACAGGGTGTGCCCGGCGGAGTCCGCGGCCACGGTGTTCACCCAGGGCAGCCCCTGGTGCCGGCCGAGGGCCTTCAAAACGTCGGCCGTTCCGCGTGCCTTGGCGAAACCGAGGGAGGTGTCCGCGAACCGCAGGTTGCCCGTGTTCGGGTCGGCCAGCGCGTACGCGGTGCCGGCCGTCCACGGCAGGGAGAGGTCACTGCCCAGTGAGGTGACGACGGGCCCGTACCGGGTCCACCACTGGGTGCGGGTGACCGGCTCGCCGTCCTTCACGGCGACGGTGACGCTCCGCTTCGTCATCCGTTCCGCCTTGCCGTCGACCAGGTACGTCGTCGGGTCGGCCGGATCCAGGGTCAGCTGGTGCAGGTTCATGGGGGTGCCGGTGGCGACCGTGTGGCTCCACGCCACCTTCGCGTTGAACCCGATCTGGGTGATCGGCGAGCCGAGCAGCGAACCGCCGGAGACATTCAGCTCGCCGGGGATCGTCTGCTGCGCCTGCCAGAAGCGGCGGCCCCCGGCCCACGGGTAGTGCGGGTTGCCCAGCAGCAGACCGCGCCCGTTCGCCGTGGTGTCGCCGCGGAAGGCGACCGCGTTGGAGCCCATGTCGGCGTCGCCGGTGGAGAACAGTTCGCTCGCGGCCCGCGCGGCGGCCTTCGCGTCCGGCGCCTCGGCCTTCGGCGCCGCTCCGGGGGCGGGCGGCTGGGCGGTGGCGATGGCGTCCACGAACCGTCCCTCGCCGCCGAGGACTGCCAGGGCGTACGCGCGGGAGAACACGTCGAGCGTCGTCACCGGCCGCACCCAGGCGGCGCCCTTGCACGCGGGGTCGGTGATCCGGTTCTTCCTCAGCCAGGCGTTGTAGCCGGCCGCCCAGCCGCGCATCAGCTCCTTCACCTGGCGGCTCGGGCCGACCGGTGCGGGCCGCTCCAGCAGCCGCTGCACGGAGCGGGTGTCCCGGACGCCCCGGAAGTACAGGTCGCTCGTGAGGTTCTTCGTCGCCGAGGAGAGCGAGAAGTCGGGCGCGGTGTCCGGCCCGAAGTAGCGCGACCGCTCGCCGCGCACGGTCACGAACCCGTCGGCGAGCACGCACACCTGGTCGGCGGCCTGCGCCCAGCCGGTGCCGAAGCCGAGGTCCGCGTAGTCGTCGGCGACGATGTGCGGTATGCCGTACTCGGTGTAGCGGATCACGGCGGACAGCCCGCCGTGGGAGGGATGGTGCCCGCCGCCGCGGTCGCCGTCGGTGGCGGCGGCCGAGGGTAAGGCGGCCGAGGCGGTGAGCAGGGCGACGGCCGAGACGACGAGCTGTCTCAGACGGGTGCGCATGGGGGCCTCCCGGCGTCATGGGGGAACAAACGGTTGAGCCTGACAGTGCGTTCGTACGTAGTCCAGATGTGCGTTGATCTTCACCCTGGTTGACTCTTGAACCAGGGAGCGGAGTTGAGCCGCTTCACGCCATGCGGACCGGATTCCGGCCATGCGCGCGGCACGCTTGACCCCGCTCGCGGGGCCGAACGAGGATCACGCCGGGAACCGGTGGACGAAGGGGCGGATCATGACGGCTGGACGCAATGTGACGGTCGACGGGGTGCTGCGGCGCAGTGCCCGGCGGACCCCCGCACGTGTCGCGATCCGCTACGGCGACCGCTCCTGGACGTACGCCGAACTGGACGACGCCGTCTCCCGCGCCGCACGCGCCCTGCGCGACACCGGGCTGGGGCCGGGCGACCGGGTCGCCGCCTACGGCCACAACTCGGACGCCTATCTGATCGCGTTCCTGGCCTCCGCCCGCGCCGGCCTCGTCCATGTCCCGGTCAACCAGCACCTCACCGGCGACGACCTGGCGTACCTCCTCGACCAGTCCGGCAGCACCCTCGTCCTCACCGACCCGGACCTCGCCGGGAACCTCCCCGACGCGACCCGCACCCTCCCGCTGCGCGACGCGGACGACTCACTGCTCGCCCGGCTCGCCGCCACCGAGCCGTACGACGGCGAGGAGCCGAAGGCCGAGGACCTCGTGCAGCTCCTCTACACGTCCGGCACCACCGCCCTGCCCAAGGGCGCGATGATGACGCACCGCGCGCTGGTCCACGAGTACCTGAGCGCCATCACCGCCCTCGACCTGTCCGCCGGTGACCGGCCGGTGCACTCGCTGCCGCTGTACCACTCCGCGCAGATGCACGTCTTCCTGGTGCCGTACCTCGCCGTCGGCGCCACCAACACCATCCTCGACGCGCCCGACGGCGACCGGATCCTCGACCTCGTCGAGTCGGGGGACGCCGACAGCCTCTTCGCCCCGCCCACCGTGTGGATCGCGCTGTCGAACCGCCCCGACTTCGACAGCCGCGACCTCAGCGGGCTCCGCAAGGCGTACTACGGGGCGTCGATCATGCCGGTGCCCGTCCTGGAGCGCCTCAGGGAGCGCCTGCCGAAGCTCGCCTTCCACAACTGCTTCGGCCAGAGCGAGATCGGCCCCCTCGCCATGGTCCTCGGCCCCTACGAGCACAAGGGCCGCATGGATTCCTGCGGGCGCCCCGTCATGTTCGTCGAGGCCAGGGTCGTCGACGACAAGGGCGCGGACGTGCCCGACGGCACCCCCGGTGAGATCGTCTACCGGTCCCCGCAGCTGTGCGAGGGCTACTGGGACAAGCCCGAGGAGACCGCCGCCGCGTTCCGCGACGGCTGGTTCCACTCCGGCGACCTCGCGGTCCGCGACGCCGACGGGTTCTTCACCATCGTCGACCGGGTCAAGGACGTCATCAACTCCGGTGGCGTCCTCATCGCCTCCCGCCAGGTCGAGGACGCCCTCTACACCCATGACCAGGTCGCCGAGGTCGCCGTCGTCGGACTGCCCGACGACCACTGGATCGAGGCCGTCACCGCGGTCGTCGTCCCGCGCGGCGAGGTCACGGAGGCCGAACTCGTCGCCCACGCACGGGAGAAGCTCCCGCACTTCAAGGCACCGAAGAAGGTGCTCTTCGTGGAGGAACTGCCGCGCAACGCGAGCGGGAAGATCCTCAAGCGGGAACTGAGGGACCGGTACGCGCGACCCTGAACCCCGCTCCCGCGCCGTTCCCGTCGAACTCCATTGCGCCGCACCGCCCCCGGCCAGCAAGATCGACTCCATGCCACGCCTCACCGCACCCGACGGAACCGAACTCGCCTACCACGTGCGCGGCGAGGGCGATCCACTGGTCGTCCTCCCCGGCGGCCCCATGCGTGCCTCCGCGTACCTGGGCGACCTGGGCGGACTGGCCGCCCACCGTCGCCTGATCCTGCTGGACCTGCGCGGCACGGGCGACTCGGCGGTCCCGGCCGATCCGGCGACGTACCGGTGCGACCGGCAGGTGGACGACGTGGAGGCCCTGCGGGCGCACCTGGGCCTGGAGCGCATGGACGTCCTCGCCCACTCGGCCGGCGGCAACCTCGCCACGCTGTACGCGGCCCGCCACCCGCACCGGGTCTCCCGACTGGCCCTGATCACCGCCACCCCCTGGGCGCTGGGCCTGCCGGTCACCGTCGAGGGCCGGCTCGCGGCGGCCCGCCTCCGCGAGGACGAGCCCTGGTTCGCCGACGCGTACCCGCACTTCGAGGCCGCCTGGACCGGACGCGGCCCTTTCGACGACGAGATGATGCCGTTCTTCTACGGCCGCTGGGACGCCGCCGCCGAGGCCCACATGGCCGCCGAGGTGGCACAGACCAACGACGACGCCGCCGATGCCTACGGCTCCGGCGGTGCGTACGATCCCGAGGCCACCCGAGCCGCCCTCACCGAACTGGCCGCCCCCGTCCTCCACCTCGGCGGCGCGCTCGACACCGGCCCGACCCCGCAGCTCGTCCGGCAGGCGGCCGGTCTCTTCCCCGAGAGCGAGTACTCGATCCAGCCCGGCGCCGGGCACTTCCCCTGGCTCGACGACCCCGAGTGGTTCGTACGTCGTGTCACGACCTTCCTCGCCGGTGACGAGTCGGTGGTGGAGCGGACCTGGCGCATGCTGCGGGAGGGGCACCCCGAGGCGCGCCGGGGCTGTCCCGAGGTGATCGAGGCGGCGTTCGCCGAGCCGAGACTCCGCGGGCTGTACCCGTTTCCCAGCCACGGCGCCCTGTTCTTCCACCGCAACACCGACTTCCCCTGGAGCAACGACCTTCCTTACATCGCCACCGGCTTCACCGGCTACCTGGTGTACGCCGCCCGGTCCGCCGACGTCCTCGGCGAGACCGCCACCCCGGAGGAGGCCGCCGCGCTCGTCGTCGCCCATCTGCCGGACGACTGCGGGCCCGCCATTGAGGGGTCTTGGCCGGAGCCGGAGCCGGAGCCGAACGCCGGCCCTTCGGCCTAGCCGCAGTCGCAGTCGCAGTCGCAGTCGCAGTCGCAGTCGCAGTCGCAGTCGCAGCCGGAGCCGGAGCCGGAGCCGCAGCCGCAGCCGCAGCCGCGGCCGGAGCCTCAGCCATCGCCTCCCGCCCGGCCGTGCCTCGGGGCTCTCACCCGTCCGCCGACGCCGCCACCGACCGGGCCCACCGGTAGTCCGCCTTGCCGCTGGGGGAGCGCTGGATGGTGTCGGTGAGGACGAGTTGGCGGGGGATCTTGTACCCGGCGAGGCGGGTGCGGCAGTGGGTCTGGATGTCCTCCAGGGTCGGGCGGGCCGCGCCCTCCCGGAGCTGCACCACGGCCGCCACATGGTTGCCCCAGCGGGCGTCCGGCACCCCGGCGACCAGCGCGTCGTACACATCGGGGTGGGCCTTGAGCGCCTGCTCGACCTCCTCCGGGTACACCTTCTCGCCCCCGGTGTTGATGCACTGCGACCCCCGGCCGAGGACGGTGACCACGCCCTCCTCGTCGACGGTCGCCATGTCGCCGAGGAGCACCCAGCGCTCGCCGTCCTTCTCGAAGAAGGTCTCGGCGGTCTTCCGCGGGTCGTTGTAGTAGCCGAGGGGCACATGGCCGCGCTGTGCGACCCGGCCCGGCACGCCGACCGGGACGGGCTCGTACGTCGCCGGGTCCACCACCCGGGTACGGGCGTGGACGCGGATCCTGAAGCCGTCGCCCGCCCCCGAGTCGTCGGTCGCCGTGCCGTTGAAGCCGGACTCCGACGAGCCGAAGTTGTTGAGCAGCATCGCGTTCGGTACGAGGGCCTGGAACTGCTGCCGCACCGTCTCCGACATGATGGCGCCGGACGACGACACGCTGAACAGCGACGAGCAGTCCGTGCCCTTCATCGGGCCGTTCAGCGCGTCGATCAGCGGTCGCAGCATCGCGTCGCCCACCAGCGACACACTGGTGACCCGCTCCCGCTCGATCGTCCGCAGCACCTCATCGGGTACGAACTTGCGGTGGATGACGACCCGTTGGCCGAAGTTGAACCCGATGAACGCCGTGAGCGTCGACGTGCCGTGCATCAGCGGCGCGGTGGGGAAGAAGGTGATCCCGTCACCGCCCGCCGCGACCCGCTCGGCCAGCTCCTGCGGTGCCTTCACCGGCTCCCCGGTCGGCGCCCCTCCGCCCAACCCCGAGAAGAACAAGTCTTCCTGACGCCACATCACGCCCTTGGGCATGCCCGTCGTGCCGCCGGTGTAGATGATGAACAGGTCGTCGCCCGAGCGGGCCGGGAAGCCCCGCCCGGCCGACCCGGAGGCATCGGCGTCGGTGAAGTCGGTCGCGGGCAGATCGGGCGCGTCCGGCGCAGGGGTCCCCACCCGCACCAGATGCCGCAGCTTCTCCGTCCGTGGCACGGCCTTCGCCACGCGCCCGCTGAACTCCGCGTCGAACACCAGCCCCGTCAGATCCGCGTCGCGGTAGAGATAGACCAACTCCTCCTCGACATAGCGGTAGTTGACGTTGACCGGTACGAGCCGGGCCTTGAGGCAGCCCAGTGCGGTCTGGAGGTACTCGACCCCGTTGTACAGATGCAGGCCCACGTGCTCACCGGGCCGCAGCCCGCTGTCGAGCAGATGGTGGCCGATCCGGTTCGCCGCCGCGTCCAGCTCCGCGTAGGTGAGCCGCCGGTCCGCGCCCGTACCGGGGATGTCGAGAAACGCGAGCGCCGCCCGGTCCGGGACGACGTCGACCACCGACTCGAACAGGTCGGCAAGGTTGTACTCCACCGTGCTCCTCCTGACCCCGGGCGCGCCTGGCGGGTGGCTGCCATCCGTCGGTTGCCGGTCATCAGAGCAAAGGGGGCCGTGACTGTGAAGGGCTCGCGCAGAAGAAATCTGACTGACTGTCAGAAAACTCTTGTACTGGCTCCGCGCCTCCTGCAACCTGTTCTCGTTCCGCAGATGGAACCTGTTCTCGCCCTGCCCCACGGGAGGAAGCGATGGGTGGCACGGAACACCTCACCGTGCGGCGCGAAGGCGCCACACTGGTGCTCACGCTCAACCGGCCCGAGGCCAAGAACGCGCTCTCGCTGTCGATGCTCGTCGGCCTGTACGACGGCTGGCTCGCCGCCGACGCGGACGACGAGGTCCGCTCGATCGTCCTCACCGGCTCCGGCGGCTCCTTCTGCGCCGGGATGGACCTCAAGGCACTCGCGGGCCGGGGCATGGAGGGCGAGCAGTACCGGGACCGGCTCAAGGCCGATCCCGACCTCCACTGGAAGGCGATGCTCCGCCATCACCGGCCCCGCAAACCCGTGATCGCCGCCGTCGAGGGGCACTGCGTCGCGGGCGGCACCGAGATCCTCCAGGGCACGGACATCCGTGTCGCGGGGGAGTCGGCCACCTTCGGCCTCTTCGAGGTGCGGCGCGGCCTCTTCCCGATCGGCGGCTCCACGGTCCGCCTCCAGCGGCAGATCCCCCGCACCCACGCGCTGGAGATGCTGCTCACCGGCCGCCCGTACTCCGCCCGCGAGGCCGCCGGCATCGGACTGATCGGGCATGTCGTGCCCGACGGCGACGCCCTGGCGAAGGCCCTGGAGATCGCCGGGCGGATCAACGCGTGCGGCCCGCTCGCCGTGGAGGCTGTCAAGGCGTCCGTGTACGAGACGGCCGAGATGAGCGAGACCGACGGACTGGCCGCCGAGCTGAAACGGGGATGGCCGGTCTTCGACACGGACGACGCCAAGGAGGGGGCCCGCGCCTTCGCCGAGAAACGGCCCCCCGTCTACAAACGGGCGTGAGCGCACCGCCGGGGGCGGCTCCCGGCTGCTCGGCACCCCACGGTGGAGCCGCATGGAGTGCCCGGCCGCTCGCACCCCCGGTGGAGCCGCGTGGAGGTTCACTCCCGCGCCCCGGACGCGTCGCCCCCCTTCCGAAGGAGTAACCCCGCCGATGTCCGCAGTCCTCAAGGCACCCCTGACCGTCGAGTTCCCCTTCACCCGGTCCCTCGGGCCCGTGCAGAGCGCCTTCCTCACCGGGCTGCGCGAACGCGTGATCCTCGGCGTGCGCACCGGCGACGGACGGACCCTCGTCCCACCCGTCGAGTACGACCCCGTCACCGCCGAGGAGATCCGCGACCTCGTCGAGGTCGCCCCCACCGGCACCGTCACCACCTGGGCCTGGAACCACGCGCCCCGCCGCGGGCAGCCCCTGGCGACCCCCTTCGCCTGGGTCCTCGTACGGCTCGACGGCGCCGACACCGCGCTCCTGCACGCCCTCGACGCCCCCGGCCCCGACGCCGTGCGCACCGGGATGCGCGTCCGGGTCCGGTGGGCCGGGGAACGCACCGGCGCCATCACCGACATCGCCTGCTTCGAGCCGTACGACGGAGAGCGCGCCGAACCGGCGAGCCACAGCGGGGAGTTCACCGACGCGGTGACCGGGATCGTCGCCCCGGCCCGCCTCGACTACACCTACTCGCCCGGCCGCGCCACCACCGGCTATCTGCACGCCCTCGCCGGGCGCCGCATGGTCGGCGAGCGCTGCCCGTCCTGCCGCAAGGTGTACGTGCCGCCGAGGGGCGCCTGCCCCACCTGCGGCGTGGCCACGGCCGAACAGGTCGAGGTCGGCCCCGGCGGCACCGTCACCACGTTCTGCATCGTCAACATCAAGGCGAAGAACCTCGACATCGAAGTCCCCTACGTCTACGCCCACATCGCCCTCGACGGCGCCGACCTCGCCCTGCACGGCCGGATCGCCGGCATCCCCTACGACCAGGTGCGGATGGGGCTGCGCGTCGAACCCGTGTGGACGGAAGGCGGTCGCTACCCCGACCACTACCGGCCCACCGGCGAACCGGACGCCGCGTACGACACGTACAAGGAGCTGCTGTGAACCGGGAGATCGCCGTCGTCGCCTTCGCCCAGACCGACCACCGCCGCACCAGCGACGAGTACTCCGAGGTGGAGATGCTCATGCCGGTGCTGCACGAGGTACTGGCACGGACCGGGCTGAAGACCGCCGACATCGGCTTCACCTGCTCCGGGTCCAGCGACTACCTCGCCGGCCGGGCCTTCTCCTTCACCCTCGCCCTCGACGGAGTCGGCGCCTGGCCCCCGATCTCCGAGTCGCACGTCGAGATGGACGGCGCCTGGGCCCTGTACGAGGCATGGGTGAAACTCCAGACGGGCGACGCCGACACCGCCCTCGTCTACTCCTACGGCAAGTCCTCACCCGGCTCCGTGCGCGACGTCCTGACCCGGCAGCTCGACCCGTACTACGTGGCACCCCTGTGGCCCGACTCCATCGCCCTCGCCGCCCTCCAGGCGCAGGCGCTCATCGACGCCGGCCGCACCGACGAGCCGGCCCTCGCGGCGGTCGGCGCCCGCAGCCGCGCCGACGCCGAGACCAACCCGCACGCCCAGCTCAGGGGCTCGATCCCGCAGGGCGAGTACCTCGTACGGCCGCTGCGGACGGGCGACTGTCCGCCCATCGGGGACGGGGCCGCGGCCGTGATCCTCGCGGCGGGGGAGCGGGCCCGGGACCTGTGCGAGCGACCGGCGTGGATCCGGGGCATCGACCACCGCATCGAGGCCCACGGCATCGGCGTCCGCGATCTCACCGACTCGCCCTCCACCCGCCTCGCCGCCGAACGCGCCGGAGCCTTCGAACGCCCCGTGGACACCGCCGAGTTGCACGCCTCGTTCAGCTCCCAGGAGGTCGTCCTGCGCGAGGCGCTGCGACTCGACGAGGGTGTGCGCGTCAACCCGTCGGGCGGCGCCCTCGCCGCGAACCCGGTGATGGCCGCCGGGCTGATCCGCATCGGAGAGGCCGCCGCCCGCATCCACCGCGGCGAGTCCGACCGCGCCCTCGCCCACGCCACCTCCGGGCCCTGTCTGCAACAGAACCTGGTCGCCGTCCTCGAAGGGGATCCCCGATGAGCAAGGAGCCCGTGGCCGTCATAGGCGTCGGCCAGACCAAGCACGTCGCGGCCCGGCGGGACGTGTCGATCGCCGGACTCGTCCGCGAGGCTGCCCGACGCGCCCTCGACGACGCCGAGTTGACGTGGGCCGACATCGACGCCGTCGTCATCGGCAAGGCCCCCGACTTCTTCGAGGGCGTCATGATGCCCGAGCTGTACCTCGCCGACGCGCTCGGCGCGGTCGGCAAACCCATGATGCGGGTGCACACGGCAGGGTCCGTCGGCGGATCGACCGCGCTGGTCGCCGCGAGCCTCGTCGCCGCCCGCGTCCACGGCACCGTCCTCACCCTGGCGTTCGAAAAACAGTCCGAGTCCAACGCCATGTGGGGCCTGTCCCTGCCGATCCCCTTCCAGCAGCCGCTGCTGGCCGGCGCCGGCGGCTTCTTCGCCCCGCACGTCCGCGCGTACATGCGGCGCAGCGGCGCCCCCGACACCGTCGGCTCCCTCGTCGCGTACAAGAACCGTCGCAACGCCCTGAAGAACCCGTACGCGCACCTCCACGAGCACGACATCACGCTGGAGAAGGTCCAGGCGTCACCCATGCTGTGGGACCCGATCCGCTACTCGGAGACCTGCCCGTCCTCCGACGGGGCCTGCGCGATGATCCTCACCGACCGGGCGGGGGCCGCCCGCGCGCCCCGGCCCGCCGCGTGGATGCACGGCGGTGCGATGCGCAGCGAGCCGACCCTGTTCGCCGGCAAGGACTGCGTGTCGCCGCTCGCGGGCCGCGACTGCGCGGCCGACGTGTACCGGCAGGCCGGCATCGCCGATCCGCGTCGGGACATCGACGCGGTGGAGATGTACGTGCCGTTCTCCTGGTACGAGCCGATGTGGCTGGAGAACCTCGGCTTCGCCGCCGAGGGGGAGGGCTGGAAGCTCACCGAGTCGGGCGTCACCGAACTGGACGGCGACCTCCCCGTCGACATGTCCGGCGGGGTGCTGTCCACCAACCCCATCGGCGCCTCCGGGATGATCCGCTTCGCCGAGGCGGCGCTCCAGGTACGGGGCCTCGCCGGGGAACACCAGGTCGACGGCGCCCGCCGAGTCCTCGGGCACGCCTACGGCGGTGGTTCGCAGTTCTTCGCGATGTGGCTGGTCGGCGCCGAGCCGCCCACCTCCTGAACCTCCTCCTCACGTGGCCTGTCCGCGGCGGGGACCGGTCGCTAGTCTGGCGGGCGGACGACGAACCGGGAGGAGCACGGACGTGGCCGAGAGCACCATGGAGCAGCAGCGATCGCTCGACGGCTGGCGCAAGCCGGCGGAGCTCGACCTGAGCAACGCGGACTGGCGGTCCAGCAGCCGAGGGCGGGGAGACGTCCAGATCGCCTTCGTCGAGGGCTTCATCGCCATGCGCAACAGCCGTCGCCCCGAGAGCCCTTCACTGATCTTCACCCCCGCGGAGTGGGGTGCCTTCGTGTCGGGGGCGAGGGAGGGCGAGTTCGACCTGACTTAGGACCGCCCCGGCGAAGGCCGTCGGTGGGCGCCCGAGCCGCTCACCGACCTGCCCGCCGCCGCCCCTCGTCGGCCGGGGCGGTCGTGGTCCGAGCGGGTCACAGGCCGCCGGAGACGTTCCGCACGCGGACCCGACCGGTCCCGACGTGATGTGTGGTGTAGCGCGGCGAGCGGGTCGGCGCCGCGTACGCGAGATGCACGAGCCGGGACTGCTCCTGACGCATGTGCATGAGCGATTCCAGGATGTATCCGACGAGGAGGACGAGCGCCGCGATCGTCATGACCGCCGCGGCGAGGATCGCCGTGGGGATGCGCGGCACTGTGCCCGTGCGGATGAAGTCGGCGATGACGGGGATGCCGAGGACCACCGAGATGAGAGCCAGCAGCCCCGCGACCGCCGTGTGGACGAGCGAGGGTCGCTCCCGCCGCGCCAGATCGAGGATGACCCGCAGGATGTGCCAGCCGTCCCGGAAGGTGCGCAGTTTGCTCTCGCTCCCGGCGGGCCTGACGCGGTAGTCCACCTCCAGTTCCGCCGTGGGAAGCCGGAGATGGAGCGCGTGGATGGTCATCTCCGTCTCGGTCTCGAACTGGCGGGCGAGCGCCGGGAAGGACTTCACGAAGCGCCGTGAGAAGACGCGGTACCCGCTCAGCATGTCCGTCACGTCGTTGCCGAACAGGGACCCCACGACGCCCGTGAGCAGTCTGTTGCCGAACGCGTGCCCCGCCCGGTAGGCGGCGCTGGCCGTCTCCCGGCGTGCCCCGACCACCTGGTCGTACGGTCCTTCGAAGAGCAGGTCCACCAGGTCCCGCGCCCGGGACGCGTCATAGGTGTCGTCACCGTCGATGATGAGCAGGGCGTCGGCGTCGACATCGGCGAAGGCGCGCCGGACGACGTTGCCCTTCCCTTTGCGCCGTTCCTCCCGGACGATCGCACCCGCCTCGCGGGCGACCTCCACGGTCCGGTCGGTCGAGGCGTTGTCGTACACATAGATGTCCGCCTCCGGGAGCGCGGCCCTCAGGTCGCGCACCACCTTTCCGACGGCCGCCTCCTCGTTGTGACACGGCACGACACACGCGATCGTCGGTGGCACGTCCACTCCCTGTCCGCATTGGCGACATATGAGGTGGAAATCATGCGATATGGGCGCGTCCGGGAAGCGGGGACGCGCCGTGTCGTTACTCTCGCGGGGTGTCGGTCCTCGTGTCCGTGGCGCTGCGTGCGCGTGACGCCGTCCGGGGTGTCTGGCGTGAGGTCACCAAGTTCGGGGTGGTCGGAGCGCTGGCCTTCGTCGTGGACAACGGCGGCTACAACCTGCTGGTGTTCGGGCTGCCCGGCGGCTCCGAGGGTGGGGTGATGCGGGCGCTGCCCGTCCAGGCGTCCGTCCTCGCGACAGGCGCCGCCGCCCTCCTCAGCTGGGCGGGGAACCGCTACTGGACCTACCGCCACCGGCATCGCGAGAAGCTGACCCAGGAGTTGGTCCTCTTCCTGCTGGCGAACGTCGTCGGCGTCGCCATCACGGCGGGCACGGTCTACGCCTCACGGCATCTGCTGGGCCTGGACTCGGTGCTCAGCGACAACGTCGCGCGCGTCTTCGGCTGGGTCCTCGCCACCCTGTTCCGCTTCTTCGCCTACCGGCGCTACGTCTTCGTCGCGCCCTGATCCGTACGGTCTCGTCACCGCTGTTAGCATCCGCCGCATGGGACGAAATGTGTGGTTTCAGGGTGAAAAGCTCTGGAGTTGGGGGCTGGCCGCTGTCGCCGTGGCGTGCTGTCTGGGCACGACCGTCGTGTTCGCCCCGGGGTACATGAGTCCCGACAGCATCGAGCAGCTCCGGCAGGCGATGGGCAGGACACCGCTGACCGACTGGCATCCGCCCGTGCTGAGCCTGGTGTGGCGTGCGCTCATCGCCGTCACCGGTACGCCCTCCTCCATGGCCGTCCTCCAGTCCGTCGTCTTCTGGGGCGCGCTGTGGGTGGTCGCCTGGTGCGTCTGGGGCCTGACCGCGAGCCGCGCCGGTTCGCTCGCCGTCCTCGGCATCGGGCTGACTCCTCCCGTACTGACCTTCGTCGGCGTGGTGTGGAAGGACGTCCACGCGGCCGCCGCACTGCTCGCCGCGTGCGCGGTCGCGTTCGTGGGACTGCGGCTGCGGGAGCGCGACGTGGCCCCCGCCATCCGCTGGGCTCTGTTCGGGCTGGGTGTGCTCTTCCTCGCCTACGCCATGCTCGTCCGCAAGAACGTGTTCCTCGCGGCGATCCCCCTCTTCGTCCTGCTGGTTCTCGCGCTGTGGCGCGCACCCGGCCGCCGTACCTGGGTGCTGTGCGCGGCGGCGCTCGTGGCCGCGCTCGTCGTGCCCGCCGTCGCGATCTCCGGGATCGCGCATCCCGTGGAGACGCGCCAGGGCGCGCAGATCATGCTCGACGACCTGGTCCACGTTCTGACGGTGGAGGAACTGCGGTCGGCCGACGTCCCGCCGGACCTCCGGAACCGCCTGGTCACGGCCGCGGAGCAGTGCCGCAGCACCGGTGCCCTCTCGGACGCCTACTGGGCCTGCTACGAACGCCGGCCGGACGGGATGGCCAGGGACGCGGACGGCATCACCTCCCTGTGGCTGAGCGAGATGGGCTCCCACGTCCCCGGCTATCTCCAGTACCGGCTGCGGCTCTTCGCCGGCCTGCTGTTCGAGACCGGTTACTCGTACCAGGCGGGGGTCTTCCCCAACGACCTCGGCATCGAGGTGTCCCACCCCCGGCTGGAGGCCGGGCTCGGCGCGTACATCGGGGGCATGGGTGCGGATCTCCGGCCGCTGTTCCGGGGCTGGTTCTGGCTCGCCGTCGCCCTCTTCCTCACCGTCCGCCCCGGCAGGGGGCGGTTCTCCCTGCCCATCCGGGCGCTGGGCGTCAGCTCGATGGTCTACGTGCTCGGATACCTGCCCACCATGCCGGCCACGAACTACCGCTACGTCTACTGGTCGGCGATCGCCTGCACACTCGGTCTCCTGCTGCTCTGGCTGGACCGCCGCCCCAGCACCCCCGCCCCGGCCGCCTCGAACCCCGCCCGAACCGGCTCCGCCGTGACCATGGCCGGTGCCGTGACGGCGCATCACCCGGCGGACCCCGAGGAACAGGCCAGCCCCGGTGACGTCGCCGCGCGACGTCCACGTGTGCCCGCCCGACCCGGGAGGGAGGGGAACGAAGCGGACGCCGACTCGATCTAATGGATGCCGCGTCGCCTATCATTAACGTCATGGAGTACTCGATCAGCGCGGACGCGCGGCTCGCCCTCGACCTCGCCCTCACCGTGCGCCACGACGGCGACGGCGGTGTGGCCGACGACCTGGCCGAGCCCGCCGGGCTCACCGCCTGGGTCCGCGCCCACGCCGATCTCCTGCCGGGCGCCGCCGGCCTCACTGCCGAAGAGACCGCCCTCGCCGCCGTACGTGATCTCCGGGCGGCCGTCCGGGCCCTGTTCGCCCGTGCGGTCCGCCCCGCCGAGCCCAGCCCGGCCGACGCCGCCCGGCTACTGCCCCTCACCGAGGCCCTGGAGCACCTCAACCGGGCCGCGGCCCAGGCCCCGACCGTCCCAGTGCTGACCTGGTCCCCGAGCGCCGACCCCGTCCTGCGCCAGGAGCCCGCGACCGGCGCCGACCCGCTCACCGCGGCCCTCGCCCGGGCCGTCATCGCCTTCCTCGCGAGCCCCGAACGGCAGCGGCTGCGGGCCTGCCACGCACCCCGCTGCGTGCGCTACTTCCTGAAGGAGCACCCCCGCCAGGAGTGGTGCAAACCGGCCTGCGGCAACCGGGCCCGGGTGGCCCGCCACCACGAGCGCCAGAGGGCGTCCGCCGGCCGGTGACGAGCGCCTTCCCCTCCGTCCCGGGAATCGTCTCGCCCACCCGGCGCCGACCACCTTCGGACACGTACCATGGCGGCATGTCCTTCCTCCGCCGCCGCAGTGCCACCCCTGCCGGGCCCGAATTCGACGTACTGGCCATGGACCCGGGCGACTGGCCGGGCAATCTCGGCGCGGGCCTGCTGCCCGCACCCGACGGAAGTTGCCAGGGCGTCTTCCTGCGCTACGACCTGTACGGCGGCCGCGGCCCCGCGATGATCATCGGCAACCTCCCGGAAGGCTCCCCGGCGCGCGAGGTCGCCGACGGTGAGATCCCCTTCGAGGTGGCCCAGCTGCTGCTGGCGCTGGAGAACGAGGAGGACATCACCGTCGTCGGCACCGAGGACATGCCGGTCATGCAGGGGGACAACCTCCTGATCGTCCGCCGCCTCAAGCTCTCCGAGTCCCGGATCTCCTGCGTCCAGTTCGACCGCAACGACAATGTCCTGGTGACCATCGCCGCGTGGGACCGTCCCATCACCGACGACCTGTACGCGCTGCTGAAGCCGCTCCCCGCGGAGCTGTTCCAGCAGGGCTGACCCCCAGACGGGCCCCCGACCCGCGGACGCGCCGTCCGCGGGTTTTGTCATGCCTCTTGTTGACCGAGTGATCGGATCATTGTGGTCCGCGGCGTGCCCTCTGAGATCTGCGAGCGCGCTAACCTGGCTACAGGGCCCTAGGGCGGTCCGTAAGCTCGCTGATTCCTCCGATGTGTCCACGTCGGAGTCCGAGGTGCAGCAGGCCCCGCACGAGGCGCATCACCTGGGCCTCGGGCACGGCGACCCGGATCGCCCTCACCGCCGGACGCACCCGCGAACTCGGCGTCCGCAGCGAGCTGTTGCCCGGAGGGGAAGTGACCTTCCGGGCGTGCGGGTGCGGGTGCGTTGTGGTTGCTCGCGCAGTTCCCCGCGCCCCTGAAAAGCGACCGGGGCTGCGCCCCGTGCTTTTCATGAAGGGGCGGGCCGCAGGCCCGCTCCCTTCGGGGGCGCGGGAACTGCGCGAACGGCCCCCACCCACCCGCACCCGCCAACGAACCCGCGGCCCCGAGCTGCAAGGCGCCCTCAGACCGCCGGCAGCACCCGCACGTCCGCCGCCCGCACGAACGCCACCCGGTGTCCGAACTGGATCTCGTAGTAGACGTCGTCACCCCTCACGACCTTGTGCCCGGACGTGTCGAAGGAGACGGCGTAGTAGTACTCGCCCTTCAGCCGGTCACCGACCACATAGCGCTGCCCCTCGAGGAGCTTGTACGGCAGCGGCGACACCGCCTGCGCGGGGACGTCCGTCGGATAGGCCTCCTTCTCCGGGTAGGCCCTGCCGTACACGGGGATCTCCGCGAGATCCTTCCGGGGTGTCACGACCAGCCCGGCCGCGCCGACCGCCGTGGGCTGTGCCGCCGGGGTGTGGAACCACGCCTTCTGCCCGAGGTACCAGATCGCCGTCCACGCGCCGCGCCGCTCGGCGACCGCGTACTGCTGGCCGGTGGAGACCCGTGAACCGAGGTCGTTCACATCGATCGTGGAGGGGCTCCCGTCGGGCCGCAGACCGATGTCCTTGATGAGGGCGGAGGCGGTGTCGGGCTCGCTGTACAGGCGTACGGCACTGGAGCCGTGCACCGCACACGGCTGGCCGCCGTTCACACAGCCGGTGAACTCGGGCCGGTTGTCCGCGTAGTCGGGGAGGATGGTGACGACACGGCTGTTCTGGCCGGAGGTCGGGCCGAAGGGCCTGCCGAGCAGCTCGAAGTAGTGTCGCCAGTCCCAGTACGGGCCGGGGTCGGTGTGCATCCCCCGGATCGTCGCCGTAGTCGGGCCGGGCACGGTGTCGTGGCCGAGGATGTGCTGGCGGTCCAGCGGGACGCGGTACTTGGCGGCCAGGTACTTCACCAGCCGCGCCGACGTCCGGTACATGGCCTCCGTGTACCAGGCGTCCGGCGAGGCGAGGAAACCCTCGTGCTCCAGGCCGATCGACTTGGCGTTGACGTACCAGTTGCCGGCGTGCCAGGCCACGTCCTTGTTCTTCACATGCTGGGCGATGTGCCCGTCCGTGGAGCGCAGCGAGTAGTGCCAGGACACGTACGTCGGGTCCTGGACCAGCTTCAAGGTGGTGTCCCAGGTGGCCTCGGTGTCATGGACGACGATGTACCGGATGCTCTGGGACGCCGGCCGGTCGGCCAGGTCGTGGTTGCCGTAGTCCTTGTCGCCGAACTCCTCGTACGGCGCCGGGATCCACTCGCACGACACCGTCCTCGGGCACTCGGTGCCGGCCGCCGCGGCGGCGCGCAGCCCGGCCCGCGTCAACTGCCCGGTGTCGGGGGCCAGTCGCGGCTCGGCGGGGAGCGTCACCCGCTGGCCGGCGTCGGTGACCCGGTGGGCGCCGTCCCGGATCACCGCGAAGACCTCGTTCGCGTACGCTGCCGCGGTGGCCCGGTCGTCGGCGCCGGAGAATCGCGCCACCGCCCCGTACCAGTCGGCGGGGTCGGCGCTGGGCTCGCGGCCAAGCTCCCGTTGCGCGGCGGCGAGCAGTGCCGCGCCGCCGGCCACATTGGCCTCGGCGTCCGTGCGCAGTGTCTCGGCAGGCAGCCCCGTCAGCTCGGCCGCCCGCGGCAAGGTCCGCAGGCGGGGCGTGAGTTCGGCGTTCTCGGGCTGGGCCGCCTCGGGCCGCAGCGGCGGACGGGAGTCGTCACCGCGCGGGTCCTCCGCTCCCTCGCTGTGGTGCGGGGCCTCGGCCAGCGCCGTACGCGCGTCCGTGAGGTGCATGGGACCGTACCCGCCGGTGACGCTCGGGGCACCGCCGTGCGCGTCCCAGCGGGACTGGAGGTAGGACACACCCAGCAGCACACTGCGGGGCACCTGGTACTCGGCGGCCGCGGCCGCGAAGGCGCCCTGCAGCCGGGCCGAGGAGGACGACGACTCGCTCTCGGGCGGAGCCGCGCCCAGCAGCGGCAGCATCAGCACCGCCGGGGCGGCGGCGACCGCCGTACCGCGAAGACGTCTGCGACGGGTGGTGGGCCTGCGGTCGATGGGGGATCCTCGCAAGGCGGCCTCCTGGAACGGTGGGGCGTTGGCGGGGCGTACGGGGCCGAGCGTGCACCAGTGCTATCGGTCGGCCGACGATCCGTCAATCATGCCCGGCAGGAGGCCGGTCACTGTCCATGACGGCCCCGCGGCGCGGGGAACGGGGGCCAGTCGTCTCGCACCCCGACCCGGCCTTCCACCCCGACCCGGCTCTCCACCCCGACCACGCTTGCCGCCCTCCCCTTCTCGCTCACCCGCTCCGCAGGATCCGGAAGCTCTCCGGATCCGCCGGATCCCGGTCGACGACCTGGACCGGCGGCCAGGCCCACTGCCAGACACCGGCGCCCGGTGTTCGGGAGAACCGGATCTTCCCCCGGGTCCCCTCGACCGCGACACGCGGCCAGGACGTGGCGATCCGTGCCGGGTCCGTGCCCTGGGAGCGCAGCACTTCGGCGAGGACGGCGATCGTGTCGTAGCCCTCGAAGGCGACGAACGAGGGGGCCTCGCCCAGCCGCTCGCGCAGGGCCGCCTCGACACGTGTGCCGAGGGCACCGAGACGCTCGGGCAGATAGCGCAGGAACGGCAGCCCCGAACCGTCGCCGCCCAGCAGAGCCGCCCACGAGGGGAACTCCGGTTGTCCGGCCGGGGCACCGACCAGGACGTCGGCGAGCCGCCTGCCGCGGCGGACGGCCCTGACGAGTGACACCGCCGGCTCCGGGTGGCCGGTGAGCAGCAGCAGCGCCGTCGCTCGCCGACGCACGAGTTCGTCGCACACGGCCGTGGGGTCGAGCACGTTCATGTCGAGTTCGGCGACGGAGCCGCCGTGCGGGGCGAGGTGGTCGCGCAGTATGCGGGTCCCGGCTGCCCAATAGACGCTCGACTGGGCCGCCACGGCGACCCGCCGGTGGCCCGCGTCGAGGAGGAAGTCGGCGTAGATCCGCCAGCCGTGGGACTGGGCCGGGCACAGGCGTGCCACCCGCTCCGTCGGCCGGTCGCAGAGTGTGTCGAGGACCGCCGACGAGCACAGGAACGGCAGACCGAGGGCGTCCGCCCGCGCGGCGGCGGAGCGGGCGACGACACTGTGGTACTCCCCGGCCAGGGCGGCCACACCCAGCCGGGCCAACTCGTCCACGGCCGCCGCCGCCCTCCGCGGATCGGCCGCGGTGTCCCGGACCAGCAGAACCAGGGGTCTGCCGGCTATGCCACCGCCGTCGTTGATCTCGTCGGCGGCGAGTTGGAGGCCGGCCAGCAGGTGCCGACCTGCCTCCACCCAGCCGGGCGGGCTCAGCGGGACGAGTACACCGATCCGGACGGCCGACGGGTCCTTCTCACTCCGCCCCGGCGAGCGCATGTGCGTGATCATGACGCACATTGCATCCATGACCGCCGCGAGGGGCAAGCGACAAGTCATGCGAGTGGCCGACTGGTCCCGGCCGCGGGAGAGCATGGGTACCGGGCAACGGGACCAGTGACTGCTGTGAAGTGCGGCCTCCTGGGCCCCGGTCCCCTATCTCCGACCCACGGTGCAAGGTAGAGCCACGTCCGCTACCGGTGCCTGCGACGTGCGGAGGCGTCGCGCGCCGCGACGTGCCGGGCGACCGAGTCGACGCCGGGGCGGGCGTACCGTTCCAGTGAGCGGACGGAGGCGTGGCGGGAGCGGGCGGGCAGTATTGGGGTGGAGGTGCCGTCCTCCGCATCGTGCGTCAGGGCGCTGTGCCTTGTGTCCGCAGAGGCCGTGTGCGGATGAGCCGGTGTGCGATTGAGCAGGCGCGTCGTTTGGGACACGTTCGCGCCGCATATAGGCGGGCGTGTTGCATTCCGAGAGAGTCGCTGTGATGCGGCTCATCCCGCGGGTGACTGAGGCAGGGCATGCGTGATCGTTGAACTCACTGTAGCGACGCGGTGAGCCAGGTCGCCGGCAGGGATGTCGATGAGCTCGTAGCCGAACGCGCGATAGCTCTCTTCGTGGATCTTTTCGAAGGCCAGCGATTCCTGGAAACTGATCCGCCTGGCCGCGGTCGGCTCACAGAACCCTAGGTTGCGGACAAAGAGCACCTGCCGCCTATAGACCCCCTCCGAAGTGATCCGTTCGAGCTCCGCGGCCAGCGCCGGAGACACCGGCCACTCCAAGTAGGTGGCGAGGGCGTGGGTGCAGATCGGTGACCGATCGAATACCTGAACAGAGCCAGTGGCCTCCAACTGCCGCTTTCGCTGCAGAGCCACGATCTCGTCGAGGAAGGACGCCCGTGTCCATGGCTGATCCTCGCCCAGGGCCTGCGCCTGTGCGATGACCGCCGTTGCCGCCTCCTCGACAACGCCGTAGCCAAGCTCGGCCAGGCACCGCAGGATTGATGTCTTGCCCGCACCCGGCGTGCCAGTGAGAACGTACCGCCGCATGATCCGAGAACCCTTTCTTGCAGATCGAGACAGGGCCCACTGGTCACCGATTGAGCCTCCGGCCGGAGGCAATGAGCCAGTGGAGTCCCTGGAGAGGGAGATGGAGATGGGGGACACAGGCGGATCCTCGAACGGCTGATGTGCCGGAGACGCCTCTGATACCCGGGGCGTTGAGCAAGGCAACCACGGCCAGTTTGCTCGACGTCGCTCGTGGTTCCAGTACATCCCGTCGACCGGCGTCTCGGCAACTACCGCTGACAACCTGGTATGAGAACGAACGGTTCGGGAGCCGGTGTGGTGCAGTGCAGTCAGCCCGCGCCGGTCCTCTACGCCGAGTTTCCTGGCCCATTCCGGTTCGGCGAGAACGTGCTGGAGCAGCAGGGGTGTTGACGTGCACGAGCACGGACTGGAACACGTGCAGGGCGAGCATGGAGGTCTCGGCGTGCTCCTTGTCCGGGCCGGTCGGGGCGCCGTCCTTGCCGTAGTGGAGCACGGTGTTCGCCGAATTCCAGTTCTCGACGACCTGGAGGCCGCCGTGGATCTCCCGGCGCAGGCCGGGACTGGCCAGGTAGTCGGACGCGAAGATCGTGCGCACCGCGCGGCCCGAGTTCTTCGAGCGCCTGGTAGGTGGGTGCTTGGGGCCGCCGAGGTTGAAGCGTCGTAGTACCTGCTCGGCCTCCGCCGTGCCCAGGCGCTGCGCCGCGGTCTGCGCGCAGAAGACGCGGTCCGCCCGCGCCCGCGCGGCGGCCACGATCCGCTCGACCCGAGCCGGGGGCTCGATGCGGTCGCTGCGGCACTGCACGAGCAAGGCGTCGCGCAGCCGGTCTTCCACTGTCTCGCCAGGGCAGACCTCGTCGGCGAGCCAGCCGGTCAGCCGTTCCTCGTCGGCGCGGGTTGCCGGGCGGGGGCGGAACCCGAGGGGCTCGCGGATCTGCGTACGGTGCCCTCTCGCCGAGCGGGACGACAGGCTGTACTTCGCCAAGTCCTCCGCCGGCACCTTGACCACGTCGGCCACGTAGTCGATGGCGGCCTGCGGGAACTTCTCCACGAACTGGGGGAACCGGCCCTTCGACTCGATGAACTTCAGCATCAGCACGAACCCGAGCCGGGTCGGGCCGGACTTGTTCGCGGCCAGGGCCCAGTCAGGACCTACCGGCGTCCAGCACGCCACCACGTCCTCGGGTGACCACTCCCCGCGCATGAACGCCCCCGCCCCTCCGTCGACTACTCATTCGGCCTGACGAAGGGGCCGGGCACGAAGCACCGGGGACGGGCCAGAGGCCGACGACTACTCTGCACCGTGGGTCAGAGGCAGGAAACCGGGGCCTCCTGGTGCCGCGGGGGCTTCTTCGGCTTCTTCCGCGCGGCGTCGACCTGGGTCTGTTCGCTGTGGTCGGTGAGGGCCGAGACCACCTCGCTGACCGCTGGTGCGGCGAGCACTCCGCAGAGGCGGAAGCCGCAAGCGGTGACAGCCTGCGCTTACGGATGACAGCCTGCAGAAAGATCAGCGCGACAACTACTGCAAGGGCCGGCATGGCGAAGGCCCGCGGGGCGCCGGTGTGTGGGGCGCGCCGCGGGCCTTCGTTTCCCCTCAGCGAGTGCCGACCGCCGCCCGGACGGCCTTGCGGGCCAGCTGGCAGTCGTCGTGCAGCCGCCTGAGCAGCAGCCGCTGTTCCTCGCCGGACGGCGCAGCAGCCGGGTGGGCCGGGCCCGGTGCCGCCGGGGTCGTGTCGTGCATCGAACGCTGCACGGCCGTCTCGTAGGTACGGATCTCACGGGTCAGTACAAGCATCAGATTCACCAGGAACGCGTCCCGCGAGGCAGGGCCCGCGGACTGCGCCAGCTGACTGATCTGACGCCGCGCCACGGGGGCGTCCCCGAGCACCGCCCACAGTGTCGCCAGGTCGTAGCCCGGCAGGTACCACCCCGCGTGTTCCCAATCCACCAGCACTGGACCGGCCGGTGAGAGCAGGATGTTCGACAGCAGGGCGTCGCCGTGGCAGAACTGGCCCATGCCCTGACGGCCCGACGCGTGAGCGATGCCGTGCAGGAGCTTCTGCAGATCGCCCATGTCCCGGTCGGTGAGCAGACCCAGCTCATGGAATCGGGAGATCCGCTCCGCGTAGTCCAGCGGGGCGTCGAACGTGCCCGCCGGTGGCCGCCACGCGTTCAGCCGGCAGATCGCGCCGAGCGCCGCCCGGATGTCGGCGCGCGGCGGCGCCTCCACCGGATGCCGCTGCAACGCGGCCACCCGGCCCGGCATCCGCTCGACGACCAGGGTGCAGTTGTCCGGGTCCGCCGCGATCAGCCTCGGCACCCGCACCGGGGGGCGGTGCCGGACGAACGAGCGGTATGCGGCTATTTCATGCCGGAGCCGCTCCTCCCAGATGGAGGAGTGGTCCAGTAAACACTTGGCGACGGCCGTGCTGCGCCCTGTCGTACCGACGAGCAGCACCGAGCGGCCGCTGCGGCGCAGCACCTGGACCGGAGCGAACTCCGGACAGATGCGGTGCACCGAGGCGATCGCCGTGCGCAGCTGCGCGCCCTGAGGGCCGGACAAGTCGAGTCTCCCGCTGAGCGGTTGGGGGCCGAGCCCCGGAACGCGCCGGGCCCGGCCGACAGCGAGGCCGGGGGCCGCGGAACGGGTGGGGTCGAGATAGGGGCCGCCACCGCCCGGCTGGCGGGGTGCGAGCGGCCGGGGCGGAGCGGACACGGAGGACGATGCTGCGTACATGAGCGGATACAGATCCCTTCGTGTGCCTGCGATGTCACGCGCCACCCGCCCCGGCCGACCGGGGACACCCTGGGGAGTGCCTGTCGGGCGACCGGGCCGGGGTGGCGCTTTCCTACCTGACACCGGATGGCCCGTGGCACACCATGTAGCGCACCCTGGCGAAGCCTGGCGAATAGTCCCCCAGCAACTGACAGCGGGCTACATTCAACTCAGCCGAGAACCTGGGGGCTTGACGTGAGCGGACAACCCAACACCCGACTCGCAGACCTGTTCGGCCTGGCCGGCTGGTCGAAGGGCGAGCTCGCGAGGCTGGTCAACCGGCAGGCGGCGGCCATGGGCCACCCGCAGCTGGCGACCGACACCTCACGGGTGCGGCGGTGGATCGACATGGGAGAGATCCCGCGCGATCCCGTGCCGCGGGTGCTGGCGGCGCTGTTCACCGAGCGTCTCGGCCGTGTCGTGACCATCGAGGACCTCGGTCTGGTCCGGCACGGGCGTACGGGGAAACGGCAGGGCGGCGGGAATGCGGAGCATCCCGACGGTGTGCCGTGGGCGCCCGAACGGACTGCCGCGGTCCTCACCGAATTCACGGGAATGGACCTCATGCTCAACCGACGCGGCTTGGTGGGTGCGGGCGTCGCGCTCACCGCGGGATCAGCACTCAGCAGCGCCATGCACGACTGGCTGCACACCGACCCGACGCTCAAGGCCGACGCTCCCGACCTCGACAACCCCCTGCACGCCGACCCCGCTGGGTTCGACCGCTATGAGGCCGCCCCCATCGGATCGCAGGAGATCGAGGAACTGGAGCGCTCCGTCGAGGTGTTCCGGGCCTGGGACGCGGCCCGTGGCGGCGGGCTGCAACGCAAGGCTGTCGTGGGACAGCTCAACGAGGTGGGGGGCATGCTCTCCTACCGCCACCCCGAACATCTCCAGCGGCGCCTGTGGGGCGTCGCCGCCAACCTCGCCGTCCTCGCGGGCTGGATGTCGCACGACGTCGGCCTCGAACCCACCGCCCAGAAGTACTTCATCATCGCAGCCCACGCCGCCAGGGAGGGCGGTGACCGGCCCCGAGCCGGCGAGGCCCTCTCCAGGGCGGCCCGACAACTGGTGCACCTCGGCAAACCCGACGAGGCGCTCGACCTCATGAAACTCGCCCAGTCCGGCTCCGGCGAGCGGGTACTGCCCCGCACCAAGGCCATGTTCCACACCATCGAGGCGTGGGCGCAGGCGTCCATGGGCAAGGGCCAGGCCATGCGCCGCACCCTGGGACAGGCGGAGGACCTCTTCGTCTCCGACAAGGGCGACACACCGCCGCCGAGTTGGATGCAGACCTTCAAGGACGAGGATCTGTACGGCATGCAGGCCCTCGCCTACCGCACCCTCGCCGAGTTCGAGCCCGGCGCGGCCGCGCACGCCCAGCACTACGCGGAGAAGGCCCTGGCCTTGCGCAACGACGGCCGGGAGCGGTCGAAGATCTTCGACCATCTCTCCATGGCGTCGGCCTGCTTCATCGCGGACGACCCCGAGCAGGCGAACCGGTACGCCCGGCTGGCCCTGATGTCGATGGGGTCGAACTCGTCGGGACGCACCTGGGACCGGCTGCGTCAGATGTACCGACTGACCGGTCAGTACTCCAGTTATCCGAAGATCCAGGACCTTCGGGAGGAGATCAAGCTCGCCCTGCCGAAGCCGCAGTCGAGGAACAGGGGCGGCATCGCACCGGCGTGACCGCCGACCGGTGGTGCCCCACGGCATCAGCAGGGGGTCACCGCTTCGGCATCGACGTCACCGCTCAGGCATACCGAGGTCACCGCTCAGGCATCAGGAGTCCACCGCTTCCCACGTCGGACGACGATCCTGACGTCAGGCGAGGACCCTCGCGACGAGCACGCAGGCGTCGTCCTCGCGCTCGCCCTCGCTGAACTCCTCCACCACCGCCCGTACTCCGTCCCGGGCCGTCCGCGCCTCGGCGAACCGCGGGCCCAGGTCCAGCAGCCGCTGGACAGCTGCCGTGCCCCCGGGGACCAGCCCATCGGTGTGCAGGAGCAGGAGATCACCCGGTCGGAGCGTCACCTCGGCCTGCCCGTAGACGGCGCCCGAGGTCGCTCCGAGCAGGACACCGTCCGGCGTCGGCAGCACGCGCCCCGTCCCGTCGCGGAACAGCAGCGGGGCGGGGTGCCCCGCCTGCGCCCACACCAGGGTGCGGGTCGCCGGTCGGTAGCGGCAGCACACGGCGCTGCCGAGGGCCGGTTGCCCGGTGGCGTCGAGTAACTGGTTGAGGCAGACCATCAGCTGCCCCGGCGTGGTGCCGGCCATGGCCATCCCACGGACCGCGCCGATCAGCGTCGCCATGCCCGAGGTGACGGTCACCCCCTGGCCGGTGAGATCGCCGACGCTCAACAGGCTTTCGCCGCCCGGCAGTTCGAGGGCGTCGTACCAGTCCCCGCCGATCAGCGCGGTCGTCGAGCAGGGCAGGTAGCGGGCCGCCACGTCCAGGGTCCCGGGGCCCCGGTGCGGGAGCCGCAGGGCGCCACGCCATGGCGGCAGCACGGCCTCCTGGAGCTCGACCGCGATCCGGTGCTCGGCCCGGGCGATGTGCCGTCGGCGTTCGAGCGAGTCGCGGGTCTCGGTCACCGCACGCTGGCTGCGCCGCAGTTCGCTGACGTCCCGCAGAACCGCCCACATGGAGGCGGTGCTGCCGTCGTCGTCGAGTACGGGCTCGCCCATCATGTGCACGGTGCGCACCGCCCCGTCGGGGAGCACGATCCGGAACTCGCCGTCGATGCGCCGGGCGTCGATCAGACAGTCCGTCACCATCGCCGTCAGCTGCGGCCGGTCCTCCTCCAGCACCAGCGACGGCAGCTCGTCGAGCGTGAGCGCCGGAGCGGCCGGATCGCGCCCGAGGATCTCGTACAGCTCCCGGGACCAGCTCGCCTCGTCCGTGAGGAGGTTCCACTCGGCGCTGCCGACCCGGCTGAGCAGCGACTCGCGCGGGCGCGCCGCGACCGGTGCGGCGGGAGCGCCGGCCTCGTCCGCGTCGGCCGCCGGGACGTCGGGACCGTCCCGCAGCTGGGCCAAGTGGTCGTCCAAATCGTTCAGTTGATGGAGCGCCAGGTCGTACAGGGCCCGCTGCCACCGGCCCTCGGCGTCCGTACCGTCGGCGGAGGCGCCACGCCGTACGGCGTCCATGTCGCCGCGCAGTCGGCGCGTCTGCGAGATGAGCGCGTCGACCGTGCCGCGTCGGGGCGGCTGGGCGGCGGGGCGATCCGCGGAGAGAGGGGACGGCATCACGTACTCCGAGGGGGGACGGTACGACCAACGCTGACGGATGGGCCGGTTACGACTGTTGCACAGCCCGCGACGCGCTGTAAGGGATTTGGCAAGACACGACACGGTGGTGCTTCCGGTATATGCCGCTGTCCTTGCGGACCGGGCCCGCCGCGGGATCCCGCTACGCATCCCGAGGGGGCAAGTCGTAGGCGGTGTACGCGACTTGATGGATGGTCGGGTCTACTCCGAGCCGCTATCAAGCCCGTGTTCGAGGGTCGTTTGTGCGAGCCGCTTTGATCCTGTGGAGCGGTGTCGGTACATCCGAGGAGAACCGGCGTCCGCCGGGGGAACGAGGGACTCGGGTACGGGGGAAACGGGTGACTTGGGTCACAGCGGTGAATCCAGGAAAGCGTGGCGCGCGAATGCCCTTCGCGAGGCCGATGAGGCATGTCGGCGCAGGGCCGACCCGGATCCGAAACGGAGAGCGCGCATGACCGTCACACTGGAACAGCCCGCACGAGTCCTCCTGGTCACGGCCGAGGACCGCGAGCTGCCGGTGCCCACCACGCTGCGCTACACCTCCGACGACCCGCTGGCCGTGCATCTCGACTTTCCCGCGGACATCTCGCTCAGCGGGTCCATGGTGACCTGGACGTTCGCCCGCGAGCTGCTCGACGAGGGGCTGCGGAAGCCCGCCGGAACCGGGGACGTGCACATCTGGCCCTGCGGGCGCACCCGCACGGTCGTGGAGCTGCACTCGCCGCACGGCATGGCCCTGCTCCGGTTCGACACCGCCGCCCTCCGGCGCTTCCTGGTGCGCACCTTCGCCGTCGTCGGCTCCGGCAGCGAGCCGGTCGGACGGGCCGTCGACCGAGGCCTGACGGCCCTCTTCGACGGCGTCTGACCGGCGGCGCGCCCGGTGGCGCGGGACGGCGGGCTCAGTAGTGCGGGGCGACGGGCTCGGTACGCGGGCGGCGGGTTCAGTAGCGGAGGACGCCCGCGATGCCGCGCGCGTCGCCGAGGGCGCCGTCGGGCACGAACCGCACCTCGGCCCCGGTGTCGAGGCACCGTTCGACGATCTCGTCCACGATGTCGTCGCGGGCGTCCAGCTCGCCGCTCTCCGCCGGGACGAGGTGGACTCCGCCGTCGGCGCGGACGGCCGCCCGGTAGTTCTCCTCGACGGCCAGGAGCTGGACGCGGCCCTGCTCCGCGTTCTGCCGGACCTCGTCGACGCCGGCCGCGAACGCCTTGCTGCCGCGGGCCGCCTCCAGCCGCCGGGCCACCGTGTCGACGTTCCTGCGGTTCTCGGCCTCGATCATCGGGGCGATCGCCTGCCACACCGCGTCCGGGGTGCCGTGCGCCAGACCACCGTGCGGAATGTGGGTGGCGTCCTTGGTGACGGTGCCGATCTCGTCGAGCAGGGACAGCGCCGCCGTCTCGCCCGTCACGTACAGGGGCCGCGGATGCGTACGCAGCACCCGGCTCATCGCGGTGTCGGCGTCCCGCAGGAAGTGCCGGGTGTCCTCGTCCTGGAAGGCGCTCGGCATGTCGCCGATCCGCTGCTGCCGCTCCGCGTCGAAGTTGTCGCGGTCCCGGGTGAGCGGGAACCCGCCGGCGCGCGCGGGCGTGACCCGGTCGCCGCCGCCGCTCCACAGTGCGACCCGGTCGGAGGAGACCGACAGCACCCAGAAGGGGCGCTCGGCGGCCTGCGCGGCCACCAGGTTCCGGGTCAGAAAGGTGTCCGCGAGCACCACGCGCTCCGGTACCGGCCGGGCCAGTGACCACACCTGGTGCTCGCCCGGCGCAGCGAAGATCGCCAGACCGTCCTCGGCGTGCGTCAGATCCACCTCGGCCAGCGCGCGGTCCAACTGCTCTACGACGTCGTTGCGCCGCTCACGGGTGACCGCGGGATCGTGGTCCAGCTGCTTCTTCGCCTCGGCGAGCACATTGCGGAGCCGGACCGGATCCTGGGCGTTCTCCGGTTCCCGCCGATGCGTCGGCGTCAGCACCGACACGGCGGGGTACGGCCGCGGACGGCGCAGTTCGGTGAGGGTCGCGGGGCTGAGGGCATGCTCCATGACTTCACGATAGGACTGATTCGCGTGTCGGGCATTTGGGGTATCCAGGTCACCCTTCGCGGCAGGTCGGAGTCCGGACCGGGCCGCGGGTGAGAGGGATGGGTCGGCCGACGGCGAGCACGGGTCGGGCCCGCCGCCGCGCACCGGTGAGGGTGCGCGCCCGACGGGCCCGACTCGGTCGTTCAGTGGCGGCGGGTGCCCGCCGTGCGTGTCAGCCGACTTCCTTCTTCAGCGACTTGTCCGCGGCGGCCTGGGACGCCTTCCACCAGGTCGTCACCGGCTCCCAGACCTTCACCTTCTTGGTCGCGCCCAGCTGCTTCAGCGTGAACAGCCGGCCGCCGAGGTTCGGGTTGGCCGACACGCCGATCGTGTCGACGCGGCGCGCCTCGGGGTCCTTGAGGTCGGCGATCGTGCGGACCGTCGCATACGCCGTCTTCCCGGCGCCCAGCTTGTACGGCCCGCTCTCGCCCGATGGCACAGGCTGGGCCGACCCGTCCAGGTCGCCGAAGGTGACCACGGGCAGGCGGTCGATCGTGCACGTACGGGTGCCGGTGTTCTTGACGGTGATGTGCACGATCCTCGTGTCCTTCGCCTGCTTGGCGCCGATCTTGAGGACCTTCGCCTTGCAGACGGGAACCTTGGCGGCCGGCTGGGCGGCCAGACCCTGCGGCGCGGCCGCGAGGAGCAGCGCGGCGCCGGCGGTCGCCACGGTCGAGACGGTGAGGACGGAACGGATACGCATCGGTGTATTCCCCCAGGTTCGGTCACATACGAGTGCGGGTCGCGTGAAATGCGACGCACACCCAGTGTGACGGGCGAGGTGCGAGCAGGGTTGTAGCCGATCCGCCCGTGTTACACGCCTGATGCTCAGTCGTCGGCTCCGCATGAACTTCCGTCGTCGGGCAGCGAGCCGTACAGCAGGAACTCGTCGACCGTCTCGCGCACGCACTTCGACGACGCGTACCCGGTGTGTCCCTTCCCCTTGTTGTCGAGGACGACCGCCGAGGAGCCGAGGCGCTTCGCCGTCTCCACGGTCCAGCGGTACGGCGTCGCGGGGTCGCCCCGGGTGCCCACCAGCAGCATCCTCGGGGTGTCCACGTCCCGCACCTCCTCACGGATGAAGTCGGTGCCCTTCGGGCGGCCGTAGCACATCAGCACCTGCGTGAGGCGATACTTGCCGAACACCGGGGAGGCGTCCTCGTACGCGGCGCGCAGGTCCGCGATCTCCTCCGTGATCCGGCCGGCGGTGGGCCGGTCGGGGTCGTCGGCGCAGTTGATCGCCATCAGCGCGGCGGGGACGTTGTCGAGCGGCACGTCCTCCTCGTCGACGAGCCCACCGCTCGGACTCGGGGTGGCGGACCGGGGAGGCCTGCTCATGCCACCGCCCGCGAGCGCCACGACGCCCCGGGTGTCGCCGTCGTGGACGAGCATGTTGAGGGCCTGCGTCAGCGCGGGCCACATCTGCTCGCTGTAGAGGGCCTGGCTGATGGCGCCCACCAGGTCCTGCCCGGAGAACTCCGGCCCGAAGTCCGTCGGCACGGGGGACTCGTCCAGCGACTCGACGAGGTCGACGACCTGTTCCCGGGCCGAGCGGGCGTCCTGCCCGAACGGGCAGGTCAGTTGCTCGGCGCACGCGTCGAGATAGTCCTCCAGCGCGGTCTGCTGGCCCTGGGCACCGACGAGGCCCTGCTCCGCCAGCGGCTCGGTGAGGGTGTCGACGCCGTCGAGCACCATGCGGCCCACCTTCTTCGGGAACTGCGCCGCGTACACCGCGCCGAGCCGGGTCCCGTAGGAGAAGCCGAGGTAGTTGAGCTTCTTGTCGCCGAGGGCGGCACGCATCACGTCCAGGTCGCGGGAGGCGTTCACCGTGCCGATGTGCGGCAGCACGGGACCGGAGTGCCTGCCGCAGGCCGCGGCGGCCTTCTTCAACTGCTTGAGCGCGACCTCGGGGTCGTTCGCGTCGTTGCCGTCGTCCGTCGCCTCCATGGCCTCGTCGGTGCCCTCGCCGCAGCTCACGGGGGAGGAGCGGCCGACGCCGCGCGGATCGAAGGAGACGACGTCGTACCCCTTGGTGAGGGCCATGAACTCCGCGCCGCCGTAGGCCAGTTCGGGGACGCCCGGGCCGCCGGGGCCACCGAAGTTCAGCAGCAGGCTGCCCCGTGAGTCGCCCGTCGCCCGGTAGCGGGCCAACGCCAGGTCGAGCGTCCCCTTCCCGGGCCGCGCGTAGTCGAGGGGCACGGTGACCTTGCCGCAGCGCAGATCCTTGGGCATCTCCACGCCCGTGCATCTGCGCCACTTGATCTTCTGGTCGTAGAAGCGGGACAGGTCGGGCTGCTCGTCGTCCTGCTCGTCGGCGCCCGCCGCCGCGGCCGGCAACCCGGCCCCCAGCAGGGCCAGCACCATGACCGCGGCTCCGCTGAACGGACGCCGTCTGCGCGTGGACCGCATGCGTGCCTCCAGGGGCACCCGGCCAGGGGCGACCGGGGACGACCCCCGGATCACGATAGGCGGGCTCCCGCGCCCACGCCTCCCGGCGGGCGGGCTGCCCGAACCTGCCGTAGCCTGCGCCGCGACACCCGTCGGCACTGGTCGGACACCTCTCACCCGTCCGCGTGAATCCGGCCGCCGCGAAGCCCGATGGCCGACAGATCTCGTCCGTATCCCGCGTCGCGACGGCCACCGGATTCGACCAGGATGCTGCGGACGTGCGGCCGACCACCGCACTCGCGACCTCATCGAACGGAGCGCACAGATGACCACTTCGGGGGCTCAGGACCTCGTCGTCAGCCGGGCCACGCTCGACGACTGGGCGGTGGTCGCCGCATGGGCGGGGGAGGAGGGCTGGAACCCGGGGCTCTCCGACGCGCCGTGCTTCTTCGCCCAGGACCCCGACGGCTTCTTCATCGGCAGGGTCGACGGAGAGCCGGTCTCGTCCGTCTCCGTCGTCACCTACGACGCCGACTACGCCTTCCTCGGCTTCTACCTCGTCCGCCCCGACCAGCGCGGCCGCGGCCACGGCCTCACGACGTGGAAGACCGCTCTCGCCCACGCCGGGGGCCGCACCGTCGGGCTCGACGGGGTGGTCGCGCAGCAGCACAACTACCGGCAGTCCGGTTTCGAGTTCGCCTACCGCACCTTCCGCTACACGGGAACGGCCCCCTGGGTGGAGGTGCCCGCGGACGTCCGGCCCGTCGAGGACCCTCAGACCGTCGCCGCGTACGACAGCGCCTGCTGCGCCGCCGACCGCCCCCGCTTCCTGGAGCGCTGGCTGACCACCGAGGGGCACCGGGCCCTCGCCCGGGTCGTCGACGGACGGCTCACCGGCTACGGGGTCATCCGACCCGGCCGGGACGCGCTGCGCGTCGGCCCGCTCTTCGCGGACACCGCCGCGGACGCCCGGGCGCTCCTCGCGGGCCTGGCCGCCGAGGCCGCGGGCCGGGTGTTCGCCATCGACATTCCCGAGGAGAACACGGCGGCGGTCTCCCTGGCCGAGGAGTACGGGCTGACGCCGTCCTTCGAGACGGCCCGCATGTACACCGGCCCGATCCGGCCGTACGCCCACGACCGCGTCTTCGGGGTCACGACTCTGGAGCTCGGCTAGCGGCCTTGGCGGTCGCCCGTTGCGAGGATGGTGACGACGCCGCGTCCACCGCCGAGGGCGCGGCTGCCGACGGTTCTGCGGCGGTCGGCCGCTTGAACGCCCACTCCATGCGCGGCTCGACGACGCAGCGCAGCACGGCGCGTACGGGGGACGTGCACAGCAGGGTGATGCCGGCGACCGCGACGGCCGTGACCGCGAGTTGCCCGAGTGGGGTGTGGAGCCACTCGGCGGCGTACCAGTCCCGGAAGCGGGCCCACTTGATCACGAAACCGTGCAGCAGATAGCCGCACATCGTGCCCGTGCCCAGCGCCGTGAACCACATGTGCCGACGCGGCACCCAGGCCAGGAAACAGGCCGTCAGCAGCACCGCCAGACCGAACAGCGCGGGCGTGGTGAGCAGCCCCGCCCAGCGGGAGGCACCCTGCCCGGTGACACTGCCCCGGTGGTAGAACCAGCCCGCGTCGAACCACGGGGCCACCCCGTACGCCGTCACGAGCGCCCCCACACCCACGACGAGCGCCCCGAGCCGCACCCGGCGGCCGCGGAGCCGCTCGAAGTGCTCGGGGCGCAGGGTCAGCCCCAGCACGAAGAACGGCAGGAACCCCAGGACGCGCTGGATGGAGATGTCCCCGCCGAGGTCCGGCGAGACCGCCGCGAGCGTCGCCAGACCGAGTGCGACCGGCACCGGGTACCGCAGCGCCAGCCACACCGGGGTGGTCACCCGCCAGACGAACAGCGCGACCAGGAACCACATCACGTACCAGGGGTCCAGCAGGCTCAGCGGATACCCCGGGTCGTCCTGTGCCCACCGGTAGAACAGCGTGTACGCGGTCTCGAACACCACGTACGGCACCACCACCCCGGTCAGCAGCCGCCTCAGTCGGCCGGGCGCCATGTCGAAGTTCCGCGAGAAGTAGCCGGAGATCAGGGCGAAGGCCGGCATGTGGAAGGCGTAGACCGTCAGATACGCGGCCGTCGCGGCCCGGCTGCCGTACGTCAGCGGCTCCCAGGCGTGCCCGCACGCCACCAGGACGAGGGTGAGGTACTTCGCGTTGTCGAAGTACGGGTCCCGCGACCCACGCCCCACCGAGGGACCGTCCCGGTCGGACGGGGCCGTCAGGGCGGGACGGGAGTGCTGCGCCACGTCTTCAGGCATCGAAAGTAGTTCTCCGGTCAACGACGACGGACCCGGACCGCCTGCCCCGTTCCGGCAGTCTCAGTCGTCGTCGGTTACGACCGTCTCCGTCTTCGTCTCCGTCTCTGTCTTCGTCTTCGTCGGCCGCGCCCGCTCTCGACACCACTCCCGTCCTCGGGACCGTTCGAATGCCCTGTGCGGGGTGCACCCTCCGTCGTGTGTCCGAATCACACCCCTTTCCGCGAGCGACACCCGTTGCCAGGGCGAACGAGTGATGATGGAGTGACCGTATGGATCACGCTGCTGTGCTGGCACTGTTCGACCGGGACATGCGCGAGGGCGCCCGCCCCGACAGTCCCGGAGCCCGGATCGAGCGCGCGGGCGGGGTGGTGCGTCAGGTCGGCTCCGAGAACGGCTGGAGCGGAGTCGTCTGGTCCGATCTGGACGAGGCGGGCGCCGACGCGGCCATCGCCGAGCAGATCCGCTACTTCTCCGGGCTCGGCCGTGACTTCGAGTGGAAGCTGTACGGACACGACCTGCCCGTGGACCTGGGGAGAAGACTCCGCGCGGCCGGATTCACCGCCGCCCCGGAAGAGACGCTGATGGTCGCCGAGGTCGCCGACCTCACCCTCGACGTCGACCCGCCCGAGGGCGTCCGCATCCTGCCCGTCACCGACGCGGAGGGCGTGGCGATGGTGGCCGACGTCCATGAGAAGGCGTTCGGCACGGACAGCTCCCGGATGCGGAACCAGCTTCTCGCCCAGCTCGGCGGGGACACCGACACGGTCGTGGCGGTCGTGGCCCTCGCCGGTGACGAACCGGTGAGCGCCGCCCGCATGGAGCTCCTCCCGGGCACCCGTTTCGCCGGCCTGTGGGGCGGCGGCACCGTGGAGAACTGGCGTGGCCGGGGCGTCTACCGGGCCCTCGTCGCCCATCGCGCCCGGGTCGCCGCCGACCGCGGCTACCGCTACGTCCAGGTCGACGCCCTCGCCCGCAGCCGCCCGATCCTGGCCCGCCTCGGCTTCGAGCCGCTCACGACGACGACACCGTACGAGTACGCCGTGGGCGGGGCCGGGGCGGTGTGACGCCGCCTGGCGTCCGTCACAGGCCGAGCTGGTACTCCACCGCCCGGTGCGTGGGCCGGTAACCGAGCCGGTCGTTGACGCGGCGCATCGGCGCGTTGTCCTCCGCCGTGTCGGTGAGCAGGGCGATGCCCGGGTACAGGCTGTGGGCGTGGAGGACGGCCTTTGCCTTCATCTTCAACGCCAGCCCGTGGCCCCGGTGCTCGGGCAGGACCGCCGTGCCGTAGTGCTGCCCGTCGCCCTCGCCGCCGGCGGGCAGCACGAGCTCCGAGAAACCGACGATCGTGCCGTCCGACGAGTCCACCGCCGCGACCGTGTGGAGCGAGTCGCCGCGCTTCTCGATCGTCTCGGCGGCCGCCACGAGCCGCTCGACGTCCCAGACCACCGTCCCGTAGTCGGTGTCGCCCATCGGCATGTCGTCCATCGCGCGGCGGGAGGCCGCGTAGGTTTCGGCCAGATCGGTGGGCACGACACCGGCCCAGGCGGTCAGGTGGTAGCCGGGGCGGGGCTGCTCCGCGACGCGGCGGACGTGGTCGAGGTCCAGGTCCGCGAGGTCCAGGCGGGCGTACGTCAGCGTCAGTACGTCGCGGAAGCCGCGCGCCGCGAGGAACGCGTCACCGGGGGAGCCCTGCCGGGCCTGTGCGACGACGGTCCGGCGGCTTTCGCTCCTGGCCGCGCCGACCGCCGCGTCGAGCAGAGCCGTGCCCACACCGCGCCGCCGCTCGGCCGGGTGCACGGTGAGTTCGAGTTCGGCCAGATGTGTCTGGCCCTCTTTGGTGAACAGTCGCAGGAAGGCCGAGCCGAGGGGCTCACCGTCGCCCCCGGAGGCCAGCCAGGCCAACCGGCGGCTGGACAGGGCGGGGGAGGGGTCGGCGAGCGGGGTGATACGCGGGGGCAAGAGGGCTCCGAGGCTGGTCGGCGAGGCGGGCGGCGAACCGGGTAACCCCGGCTGCCGAGTCGGGGCACGCTAGCCGGGGCAACGGCTGTCCCACAACGGAATTACGGCCGCACCCGGCACCTATCGCTGCGGCGCCTGGCATCACCGGCGGCTGTGACCGCGCGGCAGCGCCGGGGCGGCGTTCGTAGCGGGTGCCGCCCCGGTTACGTCCGCGTCGTCGCGCCGGGTTCCGTTGCCCTAGCCCGACGTCACCTCAGTGTCGGGCCTTGGCGCGGTCCAGCGCCATGACGCCCAGTGCCGCGAGTGCGATCTGGATGAGCCACTCGACCCAGTCGACGCCGTTGGTGTCGGCCACGCCGATCCCCGCGGCGATCGCGGATCCGATGAGCGCGGCGACGATGCCGACGAGAATCGTCAGCAGGATGCCGATGCGCTGCCGACCCGGGACGACCAGCCGTCCCAGGACACCGATCACAATGCCGATGATGATGGCACTGATGATGCCGTCGATCTCCATCTGTTTGTTCTCCGCCCCTTCGTCGTGACCCCCGCGGCATGCGAGTGCCCTTCGAACGCGAGCGCAGTCCGTTTCGGTTTCAGGTTCTTCACGAACCGCCCGGACGCGCGGCACATCGCACCGCCCTCCGGATCACCGTGGACGGGTCGGCCTCGTGGTACGGCCGCTCCGAGGGCTCGATGCCGTCCAGGAACTCCTGGTAGCGCACGGCGTACGTCAGATGCGCCAGGGGTTCGGCGAGCGCGAGCGCACGCGCGGGATCGCTCCCGGGGACGTGGGACCGCCAGGCGTCCACCCAGGTGCGGACGGCCGTCGCCCGCACCGCCTCGGGCAGATGGTCCTGCAGGCGCAGACAGTCCAGGACCGGATTGCCCCAGTGGGCGTCGGCGAAGTCCATGACGACGGGCGGGCCGCCGTCGCCGCGCCAGTTGCCGGGATGGAAGTCGGCGTGTACCAGCGTGTCGGGCAGTCCGCACGCGGCGAGCAGTTCCCAGCGGTCCGTCAACTCCCGTGCCGTGTCCCGTTCCCGCGCGCTGATCTCCAGCGGGACGGCGCCGTCCAGGAGGCGGCGCACGAGACCGGCGAGCGTCGTGTCGCGCCGGTCCCGCAGTCCCGGTGGCCGTCGGCCGGCCAGTGCGGCCTGGGCGGCGACGAAGCGACGTATCCCGGCCTCGACGGTGCGGGCATCAGCGTTCCAGCAGTCCTCGCCGGGGATGTGCTCCAGCAGGACGCGCCCTTCGGCGGCGCCGAGCACGGTGGGGACGAGCCCCGGGGCGACCTCGGCGAACGCGGCGATGACGGTCGCCTCGTCGGAGGCGAAACGAGGGGTGGCCTTGAGCCAGACCGGGCCGCGTCCGGTGGGCAGCCGGAACAGCCCCGCCAGGTTCCAGGTCCGCCGCTGCTCGACCGGCCCCGTCACCGGTCGCCCCTGGTCCGACAGTGTCCGCCGGGCCCAGTCGAGCAACTCCCGCAGCCCGTCGGCCCGTGCCCACGGCGACCGGAGGGGCTCGTCGCCGCTCCACAGCGCCCGGTCCACCTGCCGCTGCTCCAGCGCGCCGGGCCTCGGCGGCTCGAACGCCTCGACGTGGTAGGTCACATGGCCGTCCCGACCGCCCTCACCCCCGTCGACGGAGAGGAGACGCAGGACCAGGACGGGCACGTGGAGGATCTGCTCCAGGTGCCGCACGACCTGCTCGACCTCGGCCCACCAGGGGACATCGACGGGGAACGGGCCGGTGACCCCGACGAAGTCGCCACCCGAGGTCACCCATGCGCTGACGGTTCGACTCACGGCCGCCAGTGTGCGGGCGAGGGCGGCCCCCTGGCGAACGAATATCGGCCGGGGAACAGCAGCGCGTTCCCAGCCCCCGCCCGCCCCCCCATGCGGCCCCCGCCCAGCCTCCACGCGGCCCTCCCGCGCGGCTCCCCGTACGGCGACGGCCGACCCGCCGGGGCGGATCGGCCGTCAGTACCCCTCGCGGGTCTTCTGTTCTACATCGGCGGAGTACGGGAGGCCCGGGAGCCGCCCTTCGCCACCGATGCGCCGGCGCACAGCAGTCCGAGGACCAGAGCGAGGGCGCCGATGATGATGTTGTTGACCACGACACCGGCGTCGGGGCTGTCGCCCACGATCCACGGCGCGATGATCATCCAGACTCCGAGGGCGCACATGGCCCAGCTCAGGCCGTACATCCTCTCCGGTGCTGCGGTGAAGCCGAGGGCCAGCAGGCCGATCGCTATGCCCACGATCAGGTTGTGGGGCACCAGCGAGGGCTGGCTCGTGGTGTAGTGGAGTATCCATGGGGAAACGGCGCAGTACAGACCGAGCAGGAACACCGGTCCGTCGACGAGCGCCACATCGCGACCACCGAGCATGCGGTCGTACCGGGCCCGCATTTCGGTTACATCAGGGTGGCTGGTGATGTCACTCCTGTGTGAGAGGTTGGCCATGACTCGACTCCTTTGAACTCGGCAGCCTGACCGCGTCCGAGGGGGTGTGCGGAAAGGGCCGCGTACGCTCATTCTGCTCTTATTTCTCCTTTATGTGTAGATATCGTCGAGCAGCTGAAACCGTCCCCGGGGATCGCCGACCGTTCCCCGGGGACGGATCCGGCCGGGAGCGCCGACCGGGGGCGGCGGTGCGGCCGTTCGGCCCCGCCGCATCCACTTCCGGTGCGGGGAGCGGTTCGGATGCAGGAATGCGCGGGCAGGCCGGATCGGTCTGCATCGTTCATGTAGCGAATGAGGATGTTCGTGTGAAGGTCACATGCGGTCGTTCTCGGTCAGGCGTCCCTGCAGGCGTCGCAGCCCGCGTCGGGTGTGGCTCTTGACCGTGCCCAGGGGCAGGCCCGTGCGTTCCGCGATCTGCGTCTGGGTGAGGTCCTCGAAGAAGGCCAGGTGGAGGACCCGTCGCTGCGGTGCGGGCAGTCGGGCCAGCTCCGAGCGGATCAGTACGCGGTCGAGCACGGCCTCGGGATCCTTGCCGCGGCCCGGACGCCCGGCGAGTGCCAGCGCGGTGCCCGCGGAGGCGGCCAGGTCCGCCCGACGGGTCCGTGCGGACAGGGCGTCGGCGATCCTGCGTCGGGTGATGCCCACGATCCAGGCGCCGACCGCGCCCCGCTCGGCCCGGTACCCGTGGCGCCCGCGCCACACCCCGAGGAACACCTGCTGGGTGACGTCCTCCGCCTCCGCCGTGTCGCCGAGGCTCCGCCGGGCGAGGGCGTGCACCAGCGCCGACCAGCGTTCGTACGCGACCGCCAGGCATGTCTCGTCGCCCGCCGCCAGGCCCCGCGCCAGTTCGTCATCGGCGGCGGGCGGCGCGCCCGTGCGGACAGGGCTCATGAGGACGGCTCCTCGCGTAGGCGGTGGGAATGCCGTCATCGTGCGAGGCGGGACAAGACGTCCTCAACTCGCATCGGTTCTGCATCGTATAGTCGTCGTATGGGTCTGTTCAGGGACGAAACCCCCGTCGACGCGGGGCTCACCACCGGGGCCGTGGCGCGGAGACTGGGCGTGTCGCCCACGACCCTGCGCTCCTGGGACCGGCGATACGGCATCGGGCCCGCCGTCCGCCCCGACGGGCGGCACCGGCGCTGGACCCCGCAGGACGTCGCGATGGTCGAGACGATGTGCCGCCTGACCTCCGCCGGGGTGCCGACGGCGGAGGCGGCGCGCGCGGCGAAGAAGGGCGCGGGCGAAGGAGGCCCCGACGACTGGGAGGAGGACGGAGACCTCCTGGGTGAGGCCGTGGGCGGTGGGCGAGCGCCCGCCCCCGCCCGGCCGCAGACCCCGGCCCCCGCTGCCTCAGCCGCCGGGGCCGCCGCTCCCACCGTCGCCGATGTGCGCCAGGAGCGCAGAGGGCTCGCCCGGGCCGCCGTACGGCTCGACGCGCCGGCGGTCGAGGAGCGGCTCGCGGGGGTCGTCGAGCGGTACGGCGTCACCGTCGCCTGGCAGGAGGTGATGGTGCCGACGCTGCACGCGGTGGGCCGCAAGTGGGAGTCGTCCGGGGACCGCTACGTCGAGGTCGAGCACCTGCTGTCGTGGCACGTCTCCACGGTCCTGCGCCGCTGCGCCGCACCCGCCGGATCACGGCACGAGACCGCGGCCCCCGGCCCGGTGGTCCTCGCCTGTGTCCCCGGCGAACAGCACACCCTTCCGTTGGAGGCCCTCAACGCCGTCCTGAGCCAACTCGGTCTGCCCAGCCGGATGTTCGGCGCCGCCGTCCCCGCCGAGGCCCTGGCAGCGGCGGTCGACCGACTGGGGCCGACCGCCGTCGTCCTCTGGGCGCAGGCACGCTCCACGGCGAGCGTCCCCCTGGCCCGCCATGTCGCCGCCGCGCGCTGGGGCGTGAAGGGAGCGCGCCGCCAACCCGTCGTCGTGCTCGGCGGCCCCGGCTGGTACGGGCGCCCCGCGGAGGGCATGGTCCGCCCGTCGGCGCTCGGCGAGGCGGTGGACGTGCTCGCCGACCTGTACGGTCGGGCCTGAGCCGCCGGGCGCCGCGCGCCCCTGTGTCCTGCGCGCCGTCCGGGAGTTACGGCGTTCCCGTGCGCCCGCGCAGGAAGCGCTCCCGGCCCTCGGCGAGGTCGACGATCGGGTCCGGGTAGTCCAGCGCGGCGCGGTCCAGGCCCCGGAGCTTCCACGGCTCGTGCACGGCCGGTCCTGCCACGTCCGCCAACTCCGGTACCCAGCGCCGTACGTACGCCCCGTCCGGGTCGTACCGCTTGGCCTGGGTGACCGGGTTGAGGATCCGGTTGGGGCGGGTGTCGGTGCCGGTCCCGGCCATCCACTGCCAGTTGAGCTGGTTGTTGGCCATGTCACCGTCGACCAGCAGGTCCAGGAAGTGCCGGGCGCCGACCCGCCAGTCGACGTACAGCGTCTTGGTGAGGAAGCTCGCGACGAGGAGGCGGCCCCGGTTGTGCATCCAGCCCTCGTGGAGGAGCTGGCGCATGGCCGCGTCCACCACGGGATAGCCGGTGCGGCCCTCCCGCCAGGCCCGGACCTCCTCCGGCGCGGACCGCCAGTTGTCGCGCTTGGCGCGGTAGTCCGCGGCGGCCGCCGCGGGCCGGGCGGCCAGCACCTGGCGATGGAAGTCCCGCCACGCCAGCTGCCGTACGAACGCCTCCGCGCCCGGACCGCCCACGCGGCGGGCCCGGTGGACCAGTTCGACGGGGGAGAGGGTGCCGAAGTGCAGATGGGGCGAGAGCCGCGAGGTCGCGTCGCCCGCCAGGTCGTCGTGGCGGTCCTCGTACGCGGCGATGCCCGACCGCAGCCAGTCCGCGAACCGCGCGCGGCCCTCCCTCTCGCCGCCCGCGGCCAGCCCCGGTGACAGCCCCGACAGCCCCTCGCGCGCCGGGAGTTCCTCCGAGCCGACCCCGTCCGGCACCCGCACGGTCCGCGGCGCGGCCAGCGGGTCGCGCAGCCGCTGCCGCGACCAGTGGCCGAAGTACGGGGTGAAGACCGCGAAGTGGTCCGAGGAGGCGGGCGACACCGCGCCGGGGTCCACCGCGCCCACCACCGTGTCGTGCACGTGCAGGCGTACGCCCTCCGCCTCCAGGGCGTGCCGCAGTCGCTCCTCGCGCCGCCGCGCGTACCCGCTGACGTCGGCCGCCACATGCACCTCGTCGGCCTCCGCCTCGGCGGCCACCTTGCACACCTCCCGCACCACGTCCCCGGAGCGCACCACGAGCCGGCCGCCCCGCTCCCGCAGCCCCGAGTCGAGATCGCGGAGGCAGTCGGCGAGGAACGCCAGCCGGTTGGGCACCGCGAACCCGGCATCCGCCACGGCCCGGTCCCGTACGAACAGCGGGACCACCTCGCGCGCCCCGTCGAGGGCGGCGCGCAGCGGCGGATGGTCGTGCAACCGCAGGTCGGAGGTGAACAGGACGACCGAGACGTTCATGGGGGGCTCCGGTGGCTCCGGGGGGCGAGAAGACGGATCACCTGTTGCTTCCTGGCAGCGGCCTCCGACGGATGCGCCGGGCGTGTGCCGTGACCGGTGGTCTTGCGACACACGTCACGGCGCGCGTCACCGTGTGGGGGCTCGCTCCCGCGCGCGGGCGGCGGCGTCCGACACGGCGGCCCGCGCGATGTTGCGGGCCATGCCGCCGAACACGACGGAGTGGAAGGGCGCCACGCTCCACCAGTAGGCGTGACCGAGCAGCCCGTGCGGATGGAACAGGGCGCGCTGACGGAAGACCGTGCGGCCGGCGTCGTCCGTGTCGGCGTGCATCTCCAGCCACGCCAGACCCGGCAGCCGCATCTCGGCCCGCAGCCGCAGCAGTCGGCCCCGTTCGATCTCCTCCACCCGCCAGAAGTCCAGCGAGTCGCCCACCCGCAGCCGGGTGGCGTCCCGGCGCCCCCGGCGCAGGCCCACCCCGCCCGCCAGCCGGTCCAGCCAGCCCCGTACGGCCCAGGCGAGCGGGAAGGAGTACCAGCCGTTGTCGCCGCCGATGCCCTCGATGACCCGCCACAGGGACGCGCACGGGGCGTCCACGCACAGCTCGCGCCGGTCCGTGTAGAGGCTGCCGCCCGCCCAGTCGGGGTCGGTGGGCAGCGGGTCGCTGGGCGCGCCGGGCAGGGAGGCGGACGACCAGCGGGTGGTCACCCGGGCCTCGCGCACCCGCCGCAGGGCGAGCCGCACCGCCTCGTCGAAGCCGACCGGATGGCCGGGCGGGTCCGGCACGTACCGCGCGATGTCGTGTTCGTGGCACACCACCTCGTGCCGCAGCGACTCGGTGAGCGGCCGGGCGATGGAGGCCGGCACGGGCGTCACCAGCCCGACCCAGTGGCTCGACAGACCGGGGGTGAGCATCGGCACGGACAGGATGAGCCGGGGCGGCAGGCCGGCCACGGCCGCGTACCGGATCATCATCTCGCGGTACGTCAGGACGTCCGGGCCGCCGATGTCGAAGGCCCGGCTGACGTCGTCCGGCAACCGGGCGCAGCCCACGAGGGCGCGCAGCACGTCCCGGACGGCGACGGGCTGGATCCGGGTGTGCACCCAGCTCGGCGTCACCATCACCGGGAGACGCTCGGTGAGGTAGCGCAGCATCTCGAAGGAGGCCGACCCCGAGCCGATGACGACCGCCGCCCGCAGCACGGCCGTGGGCACCCCGCAGTCCAGCAGGATCCGCCCGACCTCGGCGCGGGAGCGCAGGTGCGGCGACAGCTTCTCCTCGGGCACGCCGTGCGGGGTGAGACCGCCCAGGTACACGAGCCGGCCCACGCCCGCGGCGCGCGCCTGCTCCCCGAAGATCCTCGCGGCCCGCCGGTCCGTCTCCTCGAAGTCGTCGCCCGTGCCCAGCGCGTGCACCAGGTAGTAGCCGACGTCGACCCCGCGCATCGCCCGGGCCACGGACTCCGCGTCGGTCACGTCCCCGCGGACCACCTCGACCGCCTCTGCCCACGGATGGTCGCGCAGCCGCTCCGGGGAGCGGGCCAGACAGCGCACCCGCAGACCCGCCGCCAGCAGTTCCGGTACGAGCCGGCCGCCGATGTATCCCGTCGCACCGGTCACCAGGCACAGCGGCCCGGCACCGCGCTCAGCTTCTCCCGTCATCGGTCCCTCGGTCCTCCGCGTCGGCGTCCCCCGGTCATCACTTCCCCCTCGGGGCCGGTCCCGGATGCACCGGCGGCCCGGCGCCGCGCGATCGAGTGATCGGTACGGCGACTACCCTTGCCGCGTGGCCACAGTGAACGACCCGCGACGGGAGACGGAGGACGGGGAGCAGGGCCCCGCCGCGGCGGCGACCGATCTGCACGCCTTCGCCGTCGCCCTGCGCCGGATGAACGGCGAGATCAACCGGCTCGTCCACGCGTTCGCGGGTGACCACGGACTGCACGCGACGGACGTCCAGGCACTCGCGGCGATCCTCGACGCGGACGAGCCCATGACTCCCAAACGCCTGCGCGAACACCTCGGACTGACTTCCGGGGCCGTCACCGCCTGCGTGGACCGGCTGGAGCGCGCCGGACACGTACGCCGCGTCCGGGAGAGCGCGGACCGCCGGGTGGTCCACCTGTACTACGCGGCCGACGCCCGTTCGGCGGCCCGCACCTACTTCCGGCCCCTGGCGGAGGCCACCGAGGCCGCCCGCTCCCGCTTCACCGGTGAGGAACTGGCCGTCGTCCTGCGGTTCCTCGCGGCGATGAACGAGGAACTGGGCACGGGCGCCGACCGCCACCGCTGATCGTGCCGCGGGTGCACCCAAAGGCCGTGAACGTGCGGCGGGTGCATCCGAAGACCGGGTGACCGCGGAAGAGCAGGCACCGCCTATGATCGCGAACCGCAACAAGTTCAATCATTGAGATTGTTTTTCGTTGAGTCATCTCTCGCCCGCCTGGAGCACCATGTCCACCGCCCCCCGACGCGCCCGCCGGCTCGTCCCCCTGCTGCTGATCGCCGTCTGGCTCGTCGTCGGAGGCGTCCTCGGCCCCTACGCCGGGCGCCTCGGCGAGGTCGCCACCAACGACCGGGCCGCGTTCCTGCCGCGCAGCGCCGAGTCCACCGAGGTCATAGCCGCGCAGCGGGCCTTCCGCCAGGAGGAGACGCTCCCGGTGATCGTCGTGTGGACGGGGGAGGACATGCCCGAGCGACGCGCCTCCGCCGGCCGTGCCCTCGCTTCCCTTTCCGACAGCCCCGGCCTGGCCGGGCCGGTCTCGCCCGCCCTGCTCTCCGACGACCGGGAGGCCCTCCAGGGCGTGGTCCCGCTACGGCCCGACCTGGGCGACGACCTGGCCGGCACCCTCGACCGGATCCGGGCCGCCGCCGAACGCGTCCCCGGCACCACCGTGCGGCTGGCGGGGCCCGCGGCCAGCCAGTCGGACCTGGCGGACGCCTTCGCCGGCATCGACGGCCTCCTGCTCGCCGTCGCGCTCGTCACGGTGCTGGTGATCCTGCTGCTCGTCTACCGCAGCGTCCTGCTGCCGCTGCTGATCATCCTCGGCGCCGTGTTCGCCCTCGGTCTCGCCTGCGCCGTCGTGTACGCCCTCGCCGACCGGGGAGTCGTCCGCGTCGACGGACAGGTCCAGGGCATCCTCTCCATCCTCGTCATCGGCGCGGCCACCGACTACGCCCTCCTCCTCACCGCCCGCTTCCGCGAGGAACTCGCCGCCCGACCCGACCGCTTCACCGCGATGCGCGAGGCCCTCCGTCAGTCCTGGGGCGCGATCGTGGCGAGCGCCGCGACCGTCGCGCTGGGCCTGCTGGCCCTGCTGCTCAGCGACCTCACCAACAACCGGGCGCTCGGACCCGTCGGCGCCATCGGCATCGGCTGCGCCGTCCTCGCCACGCTCACGTTCCTGCCCGCCGTCCTCGTCGCGCTGGGCCGCGCCGCCTACTGGCCCGCGAAGCCCGGCGCCCGGCCCGCGTCCGCGTCGACCGGCGAGGGCGTGTGGCGACGCGTCGCCGCCCTCGTCGACCGGGCACCGCGCCGGGTCTGGGCGGTGACCCTGGCCGCCCTGCTCGCCGGGGCCGCCTTCGCGCCGACGCTCACCTCCAAGGGGGTACCGCTCGACGAGACCTTCGTCAACGACGCCCCGTCCGTCGCCGCCCAGCAGACGCTCGGCGACCACTTCCCCGGCGGCTCGGGCAACCCCGCCGTGGTCATCGCCGACGTCGACCGCCTGGACCGGGTGCTCGCCGCGGCCCGCGACACCCACGGGGTCGCCTCGGCGACCGCTGTCAGCGGCTCCGGGCGACCCGGCGGCCGGCCCCTGGTCGTCGACGGACGCGTCCGGGTCGACGTCACCCTCACCGCCGCGGCGGACAGCGACGCCGCGAAGGACACCGTGGCGCGGCTGCGCACCGGACTGCACGCCGTATCCGGCGCGGACGCCCTCGTCGGCGGCTACACCGCCCAGCAGTACGACACCCTGCGCACCGCCGAACGCGACCGCACCCTGATCGTCCCGGTCGTCCTCGCGGTCATCCTCCTCATCCTGGTCGGCCTGCTGCGTTCGCTGCCGCTGCCGGTGCTGCTGGTCGCCACGGTGGCCCTGAACTTCCTCGCCACGCTGGGCGTCTCCGCGCTCGTGTTCCAGCACGTGTTCGGGTTCACCGGCACCGATCCGTCCGTGCCTCTCTACGGCTTCGTGTTCCTGGTCGCCCTGGGCGTCGACTACAACATCTTCCTGATGTCCCGGGTCCGCGAGGAGTCCCTGCGGCACGGCGTGCGCGAGGGCGTGCTGCGCGGGCTGGTCACCACGGGCGGCGTCATCACCTCCGCGGGCGTCGTGCTCGCCGCGACCTTCGCCGCGTTGGGTGTCATCCCGCTGGCCTTCCTCGCCCAGATCGCCTTCATCGTCGCCTTCGGAGTCCTCCTCGACACCCTCGTGGTGCGCTCGCTGCTGGTACCGGCCCTGGTCCGGGACATAGGGGAACGCGCCTGGTGGCCGAGCCGCATGAGCCGCGGCACGACCGTGGCCGACGGCGACTGAGGTGACCGCGGGGGCCCTTGGGGGTCATGGTTCGGTTGAGGCGAGCGCGGCGGCCGCTGGGGGTTGTCGTTCGGTCCGCGCGCCCAGCTCCCGTGCCCGGCGCACGAACGCCTCGTGCAGCTCCCGGGCCGCCCGCGGCACCGACTCCGCACGGCGCCGCTGGAGCATCAGCAGCACCCGGGTCCGGTCGTCCGCGACCGGCCGGTGGGTGAGCACCCCACGCCGCTCCAGCGGATCGCCGACGACACTGAAGTCCGGCAGGACGGTGGCCCCGAGCCCTTCCGCGACCAGCAGCTTGCCCATCTCCGCGCCGTCCGTGGAGTACGCGAAGGAGGGCGCACGGCCCTCCAGCAGCCGGTGGACGTAGCGGTGCATCACATACCCCGAACGCATCCCGATCAGCGGCACGTCGAGCAGATCGTCCGGTGACACCGAGGGCAGGGACGCGAGGGGGCTGTCCGGGCGGACGACCACGACCGGGCGGCCCCGCAGCAACTCGACCGCCTCGAGTCCGGCCGGCATGTCGTCACCGTCCAGATGGTTGACGAGGCCGAGGTCGAAGGAGCCCTCCAGCAGGGCCCGGTGGATGTCGGTCTGCTGGGCGCCGACCACTTCGACCTGGGTGACCGGGTGCGTGGCGCGGAACTCCCGCACCACGGGGATCAGCAACGGCACGGTGGCCGCGTTCACCGTGCCGACCCGCACCATCCGGCTGATCCGGTGCTGCTCGCCCGCCGCCGCCCGCAACCGGTCCACCGCGTCCAGCACCTCGACGATGAGCGGCAGCAGCTCCCGGCCGGACGCGCTCATCGTCGCGCCGGACCGCTTGCGCTCCAGCAGATCCACCCCGAGTTCCCGCTCCAGGTTCCGCACGGTCTCGCTCAACGCGGGCTGCGACAGGCGCAGTTCCTCGGCCGCGCGGCGCAACGACCCGAGTCTCGTCACCGCCGCCAGGTATTCGAGCTGTTCGGTTCGCACCGCAGCAGAATGCGCGCGGATTTCCGGACCGTTCAAGGGTTTCCCTGTCACACCTTCGTGAAATTCAATGGTCCGCGATACGAGACCGGTCGGGTTCTCCTTGACTGCCGTCACCGGTGGCTGCCACGATCGACAGCATGAAGATGCGACTGGAACTCACGCGGCGACGCCATGTCGACCTCGCACGCGTCTCCAGCGCCTCCTGTCGCGCCACGGCCTGATCGCCTCCCCCACTTCGCGATCCGCCACGCAACCCTCCCTTTTCCCGCCTGAATTCAGCGCGCCCGCACGCCTTTCGTGACACCCGCGCGCCCTGTGAATTCGGCGTGACCGAAAACATTCCGCGACAGGAGTTCCGCATGCCCGCCGCACCCCTGAAATTCGCCTACTGGGTCCCCAATGTCAGCGGAGGACTCGTCACCAGCAAGATCGAGCAGCGCACCGACTGGGACTACGCCTACAACCGTGAACTCGCCGTCCTCGCCGAGAACAACGGCTTCGAGTACGCCCTCAGCCAGGTCCGCTACATGGCCAGCTACGGCGCCGAGTTCCAGCACGAGTCCACCAGCTTCAGCCTCGCCCTGCTGCTCGCCACCGAGCGCCTGAAGGTCATCGCGGCCGTCCACCCCGGACTCTGGCACCCGGGCGTCCTCGCCAAGTTCGGCGCCACCGCGGACCATCTGTCGAACGGCCGCTTCGCGGTGAACGTCGTCTCCGGCTGGTTCAAGGGCGAGTTCACCGCCCTCGGCGAACCCTGGCTGGAGCACGACGAACGCTACCGCCGCTCCGAGGAGTTCATCCGCGCCCTGCGGCAGATCTGGACCGAGGACCACACCGAACTCGCGGGCGACTTCTACCGGCTGCGCGACTTCACCCTCAAACCGAAGCCCCTCAACACCCCCGAACGCCCCCACCCGGAGATCTTCCAGGGCGGCAACTCCACAGCGGCCCGCGCCATGGCCGGCCGGGTCTCCGACTGGTACTTCTCCAACGGCAAGGACTTCGACGGAGTCGTCGAACAGATCGCGGACGTACGCGCCGCCGCCGCCCTCGCCGGGCGCACGGCACCGAGGTTCGGCCTCAACGGCTTCCTCATCGCCCGTGACACCGAGGCCGAGGCCCGCGACACCCTCCGGGAGATCGTCGCCCACGCCGACCGCGAGGCCGTCGAGGGCTTCGGCGCAGCGGTCCGGCAGGCCGGGCAGTCCACCGCCGACGGCAAGGGCATGTGGCAGGACTCCTCCTTCGAGGACCTGATCCAGTACAACGACGGCTTCCGTACGGGCCTCATCGGCACCCCCGAGCAGATCGCCGAGCGCGTCGTCGCCTACAAGAGGCTCGGCGTCGACCTCTTCCTGCTGGGCTTCCTCCACTACCACGAGGAGGTCGAGTGCTTCGGCCGCCGCGTCCTGCCCCTCGTCCGCGAGCTGGAGGCGCAGCTTCCGGAGACCGGGCCCGAAACCGAGGGCGAGGCAGTGACCGTCCCCGCGCACGCCTGACCGCTCCACTCGACCCCTCGACCTCCCGGCACGTCGCGCTCGCCGCGGCGCCCGTTCCCCAGAAAGAGAACCCCATGGCCACCGTCCTGTCCGTCTCCGGCAGCCCTTCCGTCTCCTCCCGCACCGCCAGGCTCCTGCGTCACCTCGACGCCAGCCTGACCGCCCACGGGCACGAGGTCGTCCCGCTCGACGTCCGCACCATCCCCGCCGACGCCCTCCTCGGCGCGGACTTCACGCATCCGGCCATCGTCGAGGCCGCCGCGCTGTTCGAGCGCGCCGACGGCGTCGTCATCGGCACCCCCGTCTACAAGGCCGCCTACTCCGGAGTCCTCAAGGCCCTGCTCGACCTGCTCCCGCAGTACGCCCTCACCGGCAAGACCGTGCTGCCCCTGGCCACCGGAGGCAGCACCGCCCACGTCCTCGCCCTCGACTACGCCCTGCGTCCCGTCCTCAGTTCCATGGGCGCCCGGCACATCGTCCCCGGCTGGTTCACCCTCGACAAGGACATCACCGTGGCCGAGGACGGCAGGGTCACGGTCGCCCCGGCCACGGCCGAGGCGCTGGGTCAGGTCGTCGACCAGTTCCTGACCGCCCTCGGCCCCGTGCCCGTCCTGGCCGCGGCGAGCTGACACCGTGACCGGCACACCGACCGACACGCGGACCGATACGCAGACCGGCACACCGACCGACACGCGGACCGGTACGCAGATCAGCACACCGACCGCCGTCCCGACCGACGCTCCCACCGACGGGCCGACCGACGCCCCGGCGGGCGCTGCGGCCGCCGAGGTCATCGCCGACGACGCCGAGGCCGTCGCCGTCGCCGCCAGGCTCGCCGAGGAGTTCCGTGCCGGTGCGTCCGAGCGGGACGCCGAACGACGGCTGCCCCGGGCCGAGTTGGACCGGCTCTCGGCCTCCGGACTGCTCGCCGTCACCGTTCCCGCCGAGCACGGGGGAGCGGACGTACGCCAGGAGACCCTGGCCGAGATCTTCCGGCTGCTCGCCTCCGCCGACGCCAGCCTCGCCCAGATCCCGCAGAGCCACTTCGCGTACGTCAATGTCATCCGCCGTCAAGGGACGCCCGAGCAGCGGGAGTTCTTCTTCGGTGAACTCCTCGCCGGACGCCGCTTCGGCAACGCGCAGTCCGAGGCGGGCACCCGGCACGTCCAGGACATCCGCACCCGGCTCACCCCGCTCGCCGACGGCTCCTACCGGCTCGACGGCGTCAAGCACTACGCCACGGGCGCCCTGTTCGCCCACTGGATCCCGGTGCTCGCCCGCGCCGAGGACGACCACCCGCACGTCGCCTACGTCCCCCGGAACGCCCCCGGTCTGACGGTCGTCGACGACTGGGACGGCCTTGGTCAGCGCACGACCGCCAGCGGCACCGTCCGCCTCGAAGGGGTGCGGGTGCCCGCCGACCGGGTCGTCCCGCACCACCTCACCTTCCGGGGGCCGCAGCTCCACGGCGCCGTGGCCCAGCTGCTGCACGCGGCGATCGACGTCGGGATCGCCGACGGGGCCCTCGCGGAGGCCGTCGCCTTCGTCCGCACCAGGAGCCGGCCGTGGTTCGAGGCCGAGGTCGAGACGCCGGCCGAGGACCCGCTCCTCGTCCAGCGCTTCGGTGAACTCGCCGTCCGGGCGCGGGCGTCCCGCGCGCTGCTGCGGGAGGCCGCCCGCGCCGTGGACGCGGCCCGCGCCGATCTCACCGACGACTCGGCGGCCGAGGCCTCCATCGCCGTGGCCGCCGCGAAGGCGCACGCCGCGCGGAGCGCCGTCGAGGTCGCGAGTTCCCTGTTCGAGGTCTGCGGCACCCGCTCCGCCCTCGCCTCCCTCAACCTGCACCGCTACTGGCGTGACGCCCGCACCCACACCCTGCACGACCCGGCCCGCTGGAAGGTCCAGCACATCGGCCGGTACGTGCTGAGCGGCACCCGGCCCCCACGCCACGGCCTGCTCTGAGCGGCAACCCCGACGACCTGATCCGGACCTTCCCGAACGGAGACCCCCACGTGTCCCTCGCCTTCCACTGGTTCCTGCCCACCAACGGCGACAGCCGCCACGTCGTCGGCGGCGGCCACGGCACCCCCGCCACCGAGTCCGGCCGGGACCGGCCGCCGACGGTCGCCTATCTGAGCCAGATCGCCCGCGCCGCCGAGGACCTCGGCTTCGTCGGCGCGCTGACCCCCACCGGTGCCTGGTGCGAGGACGCCTGGCTGACCACGGCCATGGTCAGCCAGAACACCGAACGCCTGAAGTTCCTGGTCGCCTTCCGCCCCGGCTTCGTCTCGCCCACCCTGGCCGCGCAGATGGCGTCGACCTTCCAGCGGCAGTCCGGCGGGCGGCTCCTCCTCAACGTCGTCACCGGCGGCGAGAGCCACGAACAGCGGGCCTACGGGGACTTCCTCGACAAGGACGACCGGTACCGCCGTACGGGTGAGTTCCTGGAGATCGTGCGGGACCTCTGGGCGGGCAAGACCGTCGATCTGAAGGGCGAGCATCTGCGGGTCGAGGACGCGAAGCTGGCGCGGGTGCCCGACCCGGTGCCGGAGGTGTACTTCGGTGGCTCCTCGCCCATCGCCGGGGAGATCGCCGCCCGGCACGCCGACGTCTACCTCACCTGGGGCGAGCCACCGGCCCTGGTGGCCGAGAAGATCGCCTGGATCAAGGAGCTCGCGGCCGAACGGGGCCGCACCCTCCGCTTCGGGATCCGGCTGCACGTCATCACCCGTGACACCGCCGAGCAGGCCTGGGCTGAGGCGAACCGCCTGCTCGACGGCTTCGACCCGGCGACCGTACGGTCCGTCCAGGCCGGGCTCGCCCGCAGCGAGTCCGAGGGCCAGCAGCGCATGCTCGCCCTGCACGGCGGACGCCGCGACAGCCTGGAGATCCACCCCAACCTCTGGGCCGGGATCGGCCTGGTGCGCGGCGGCGCGGGCACCGCCCTGGTCGGCAGCCACGCGGAGGTGGCCGAGCGCGTCAAGGAGTACCACGGCCTCGGCATCGACGAGTTCGTCCTGTCCGGGTACCCGCACCTGGAGGAGGCGTACTGGTTCGGCGAGGGCGTCCTCCCGCGCCTCGCCGCCGAGGGCCTGTGGCAGCACCCCTCCGCCGGGCCGGCCGCGCCGCCGGCCCAGGTGCCGTTTGCGAGCTGAGGGGACGTCACATCGTCGGGCGGTGCTCCCAGTGGCGATCGGTCCGGGTCAGTTCGCGGAAGCCGGCCGAGGTCAGCCGGTCGATCGCCGCCCGGTCGGCCGCCGCCTCGTAGGCCAGCAGACGGTCCACGCCGCACAGGCGCAGCCAGTCGGCGGCCTGTCCGAGAAGCCAGTGCTCCAGATTGTCCGCGTGCGTCGAGGAGGCGATGCTGAGGTTGCCGATGTCGGCGAGACCGGAGCCGCGGGTGTGGCGCTCAGGGCGGAACAGGGCCGTGTCCACCTCGATGAAGCCGATCGCCCGGCCGGCGGCGCGGGCCGTGAGGCGGGTGCCGCACTCGCCCAGCGTGCGGTCGACCGTGATGCCCCGCCTCGGCTCCGCGGAAGGCAGGTCGCCGACTTGGGCGATCAGGACGATCTCGGTGTCGCCCACGTGCCGGAAGCCGGCACGTTCGTAGACGGCGCGGACGTGCGGCCAGGCCCGTGGCACCCCGTACACGGCCGGGGCGGGCAGCCCCCCGTCCGCGTACCGGGCACGCACGCCCCATCGGGCCAGTTGCGCGAGGCAGGCGCTCATCAGCAGGTCCGCGGCTTCCTCGGTGTCCGGCAAGAAGGACGCCGGCACCCGGCTGACGAACCAGCCGACCTCGCCGACGTCCCGGTAGTGCGGGCCGACCTCCCCGTCCGCCCGGTAGCGCAACAGATGGGCGGCGGCCACGATGTGGTCGCGCCGCTCGGCGACGAGGGTGACACGCTCGCTCACCCAGGGGTCGGTGAGGAATTCCTCCGGGCGGCGTTCGAGATCGCTGAGCACCGTGTTCACGGACACGGACACACCGGGGACGACGGCGGCGACATGCGTGTTGATCAGATCGGTGAGCTGGTCACGGTCGGCGCGGCGGAACGGGCGCACCTGCGGTGCGGGCATGGGGGACCTCCGGTCGGAGAACGTGTCGGAAGCCCGCCATGCGATGCGGTACGGGGTCGAGGGTACGGCGGTGGCGCGCCCGGCTCCAGGGGATCGCGAACATCACGGTGCGACGCCCGCCCGGGTGAACGTCAGATGGGTGACGCCGCTGGGCGAGGACACGGACTCGACCGTGTAGTCCTCCTCCACGCCCTCCAGCCCGTCCCAGAGACGGACGCCTCGGCCGAGCAGGAGCGGGACCACCACGACGTGCAGATGGTCGATGAGCCGGGCGGCGAGGAAGTCGCGGACCACCGTGGGTCCACCGCCGATCCGGACGTCCTGGCCGCCCGCGGCCTCACGGGCCCGCTCCAGCGCTTCGGCGGGTGAGGCGTCGAGGAAGTGGAACGTCGTGCCGCCCTCCATGGCGAGCGACGGGCGCGGATGATGCGTGAGGACGAACGCCGGCGTGTGGAACGGCGGGTTGGGGCCCCACCATCCCTTCCACTCGGGGTCGTCGTGCCATCCGGGGTAGCCGAACTTTCCCGCGCCCATGATCTCCGCGCCGATGCCGGGCGCGAACCGCCGCGCGAAGGTGTCGTCGAGCCCGCCCTGCCCACCGGACCCGCCGGTCAGCTCGTGCCACCACCGGGTGGCGAACATCCACTGGTGCAGCCTCTCACCGGCGTGGCCGAAGGGCGCGTCACGGCTCAGGCCCTCACCGGTGCCGTAACCGTCGAGCGAGATGGAGAAGTTGTGGACGCGGGCGAGGGACATGGCCGGCGCCTCCTTTCCGCTGCCGTTCGAGCCGCGTCGGACCGACGCGGTGCTGGGTCGATGATGGCCCCTCGGGACGCGTCGCTCCTTCAGTACGCGGCCGACAGTGCCCCCAGATGGGCCCGGCGCACCTCCGCCGTCTGCCCCTGCACCAACAGGAACATCGCCTCACGCGCGAGACGTTGCGCCCGATGGTCGAGCTGCAGGGCGCGCCCGCCGCCCGTGACGAGCGCGGCGGTCGTCGCCGTCCGCATCAGATCGAACGCCTTCGTCTTGAGCGCCAGCCGCTCCTCCATGTGCTCGTGCGGCGCGGGATGGTCGGCGAGGGCGTACGCCTGCCGCCGCACCTTGTCCAGCCGCAGTCGCAGCCCCTTCGTCGTGGGGTCGTCCTGCTCCAGCAGCGCCAGCGCCGACTCGGCGACGCCGAACACCGCCGGCGAGGCGTTCGCCGGTTTGGGCCGGTCGCCGGCCGCCCAGCTCTCGTACGGGGCGTGCAGGGCCACCGCCTCGTCCGGGATCCACAGCCCGTCGAGCTGGAGCGAGACCGTACGGGCTGCGGTCAGCGCGGCCAGCCGCATCGGCGGCGACGCTTTCAACCCCGACTGCTGTCTGGCCTCCGTGAACGCGAACACCACCTCGTCCGCGTCCGTGACCCCGGCCAGCAGCATCACATCGTTCAGGCCCCACCCCGTGTACCAGGGGACCGTCCCGTGGAACCGCCAGCCGCCCCGCTTGGGCACGGCCCGGACCGGTACCTGCGGATACCTCCGCAGATGCGCGTACGCCACCCCGGACAACAGCTCGCCCGTCGCCAGCTTCGCCAGCAGCCGCTCCTTGGCCGGGAGTTCTGTCTTGGTGAGCGTCAGTACGGGCGTGTAGTGCTGGGTCTGCACGAACCACGTCGCGCAGCACGCGCCCGCCAGGATCTCCGCGATCTCCCGCGCCACGGAGTTCGGCGCCCCCGAACCGCCGTACGCCTGCGGCGCGTTCACCCCCAGCAGCCCCGATTTCTTGATCGCCTCGATGCTGCTCGCGGGCACCTGCTCCTGATCGACGCGCTCGGCCTGAGGCGCCAGCACTTCGGCGGCGAGACTGCGCGCCCGGACGACGAGAGGATGCGGTGACGTGGTCATGGGGGGATTCTCCCCGCCCCCGCACCGGAAGATCACCTTTTCGCGTCGTCGACGTGTCTTTGACTGGTCTACACCCTTGACTGGTACAGACCAACGCGGTTGAGTGTGCCACCACACCCCCCACCACGGCCGCCCCGCACCGTGGCCGGCTCCGCCGGCGCGTGCGCGCGAGGTCCGTCCCCGTCATGCCCTGCGGAGCCTCGCCCGGGTGCGGCCGTGCCCCACGAAGGAGTTGATTCCGTGTCGAGGCGCCGACTCTCCGCCCTGCTGACCGCGCTGGTCATCGGCGGTTCCACACCCCTGCTGCTGCCCGCCCAGAGCGCGAGCGCCGCTCCCTGTTCCAGCTACCCGAACTGGGTGGCGGGCCGCTCCTACGCCGCCGGTGACATCGTCCGCTACACCGACGGCCGGGCCTACATGGCCGAGCATGCCAACCCGGGCTACGACCCCACCATCAGCACCTGGTACTGGGATCCGTACGCCTGCGAGAACGGCCCCTCCAACCCCTCCGGGTTCGTGGTGAGCGAGGCGCAGTTCAACCAGATGTTCCCGAACCGGAACTCGTTCTACTCGTACAGCGGGCTGCGGGCGGCCATGAGCGCGTTCCCGGCCTTCGCCACCACCGGCAGCGACACTGTCAAGAAGCAGGAGGCGGCGGCGTTCCTCGCCAACGTGAACCACGAGACGGGCGGGCTGGTCCACATCGTCGAGCAGAACACCGCCAACTACCCCACCTACTGCGACTGGAGCAGGCCCTACGGCTGCCCCGCCGGACAGGCGGCCTACTACGGCCGGGGCCCGATCCAGCTCAGCTGGAACTTCAACTACAAGGCGGCGGGCGACGCGTTGGGGCTCAACCTGCTGGGCAACCCCTGGCTGGTGCAGAACGACGCGGCCGTCGCCTGGAAGACCGCCCTGTGGTACTGGAACACCCAGACCGGCCCCGGCAGTATGACCGGCCACAACGCGATGGTCACCGGAGCGGGCTTCGGTCACACCATCCGCAGCATCAACGGCTCGTTGGAGTGCGACGGCAAGAACCCGGCGCAGGTGCAGAGCAGGGTGAGCGCTTACCAGCGGTTCGTACAGATCCTCGGGACTTCGCCGGGCGGCAACCTGTACTGCTGACGGCGACCCCTTCGCCGTGATGTCATGCACCTGACTTCGACTCCGGGGTCCGGCCCGACTCGGGTCTGTCGTCTGGATCATGCCGGCTTCGGGCTACGGCACCTGCAAGGCTGCCGGTGAGCGGGGCTTGGTGCGTGCGGCTGCAAGGCGGAGGAGGGCGTCAACGCGGAGCGTTGGCTACCGACGACAACGCCGCAGATGTGCGTGCCAAGCCCCGCGGCCCAGGCGTGATCCAGACGACAGGCCCTAACGGCCGGGCCCCGCTCCCGTCCCCGTTCTGACGAAGGGCACCCCCATGCCAAGTCCCCGTACCACCTCGCTCGCGGCCGCCGTGGCGCTGGCCGCCGTCGTGGCCGCGCCCGCGCCCGCGGCCTCCGCCGCGGTTCCCGCTCCGGGCGCCTACTACGTGCAGAGCGCCGTCACCGGGCTCAACGCGGCCGACAGCGGGGGAGCGGTGGAACAGCACCGGCCCAAGGGCAACGAGGACCGTCAGCAGTGGACGTTGCGGGCGAGCGGAGCCTCGTACGTGCTGGAGAGCGTGGACGCCGCGGGCAGTTGTCTCGGCCGCTCCGGCGACCAGGCCAGAGCGGTCGCCTGCGCCAGCGGCGACGCCGCCTGGGACATCACCGACCTCGGCTCCGGCCGCCACCGGCTGAAGGTGCCCGGCGCCGAGCGCTACCTCACGGTCGGCGCCAAGCCCTCCGGCGCCAACTACCCCGCACCGCTGGTCACCGGCGGGACGGGCGACCTGGCCGCCTGGTACCTCACCCCGGTCAACCCCACCACCAACCCCATGCCGCCCGCCGGGCAGCGCACCCTGGACCAGGTCACGTTCCTCACCGCCCACAACGCCTACGCCAACGGCGTCGACGGCGGCTTCGCACCCCCCTTCGTCAACCTCGTCCCGAACCAGACACGCGGCATCAACCAGCAACTGTCGGACGGCGTCCGCGGATTCATGCTGGACATCCACCAGACGCCCGACGGCGCGATCCTCTGCCACAACAGCTGCACCCTCGTCAGCCGGCCCGTCGCCCTGTGGGTCGACATCCAGCGCATGGTCGACTTCCTCAAGCAGAACCCCGACCAGTTCCTCACCGTGTTCCTGGAGGACTACGTCGACCCGGCCGTCCTGCGCTCCGAACTCGCCCGTGTCAACGGCCTGTCCGACGTGCTGTACCGGCCCGACCAGACCGGCGTGCGCACCAGCGGCTGGCCGAGGATGGCCGATCTGATCGCCGCGAACGACCGCCTGCTCCTCTTCACCGACCGCAGCCGCGCCTCCGACCAGGCCGCCGGGCTCACCCGCGACACCTTCGGCGTCATGTACCAGAAGGAGTGGACCGTCGAGAACTACTGGTCCATGGGCGGCGGCATCGGCTCCTCCGACTGGTCCTGCTACAGCCGCTGGTACGACGCCAACACCAACATCCCGCTCACCCGCACCGAGTCCGCGTTCAAGCCGCTGTTCGTCATGAACCACTTCCGCGACGTCGGCATCACCGGCACCGCCACCAACGACAACGCGAAGCTGGCCGACCGCGCCCAGCGCTTCTGCCAGCCGGCCGCCCGCAAGAAGCCGAACTTCCTCGCGGTCGACCACTACAACCTGGGCAACGCGGCATCGGCGGTCACGACCCTGAACACGTACACCTATCCGTAAGGTGGGATTACCTCACCGGCGGACTCCTCCGGGCGGGGCGAGCGGCGACACGCATGCGCGGGATCGGGGCGCAAAGCGGCACCAAGCGGTTCATATAGGCTGCCTGTTCTGCCCTGTCGTTCGTCACCACTCGGGAGAGTCATCCGTGAGCGTAGCCACCGCCCACTCCGTGTCGGCCGTACCGCCCGCCGACGAGACGCAGGCGACCGGGGGAGTTCCGGCGCAGGACGAGGGAATCTGGGTCGAGCCGGGCGCCTCCGCCGACGCCGGGGCCCTGCCGGACGGGGCCCGCGGTGAGAGCCCGTCCGAGGTGTCCGCCGGACAGGTGCCGGCCCAGGTGTCGGGCGACGGACCGGCCCCGCCCGCTGTGGACGGCGACGCGACCGCCACCCCGGGCGACGCGGACGACGCCGAGGACATCGTGGACGAGCAAGTCGCCCGCGACGCCCGCGACTTCGGGGTGTACGCCCGCACCGGCGGCTGGGCGTTCGCCCTGAAGGTGGCGCGGAGCGTGCGGCCCGGCGGGGAACTGCCCGGGGAGACCGTGAAGGTGTCCGCGAAGCGGTTCGCGGAGCTGGCCGGGTGCTCGGCGGAGCGGGTCATGCGCTACTACAAGGCATGGGACAAGGCGGCCGACGACGGCATGGTCCCGCACTTCGAGGCGCTCGCCCCCGGCGCCGAGATCGACCTGCCCGACTCGGACGTCTGGCTGTCGTACTACAGCTCCCGCTCCAGCGCGACCTCCGACCGGGGCACCGCCATCACCGCGGCCGCCGAGGCCGAGGGCATCCGCCCCACCAAGGCCCTGGAGGTCGCCGAGAACCCCACCGCGCTGCGCGCCGCGATCCTCGCCGACCCCTCCACTGCCCAGGCGGCCCGCACCGCTCTCCTCGACCGGCTCAAGGAGGACCCGTCCCTCCAGACCGAACTCGCCCGGGACATCGCGCGCACGGAGGAGCTGAAGAAGGCGGTCGCCAGCGAGACCCAGGCCGCGACCCGCATCGGGTACGTCCGGCAGATCGTGGAGAACGGCCAGGTCAAGACCCCCGCAGGCCAGGTCATCGACGCCCCCGCCGAACTGCGCGCCGAGGCCGAGCGGCACCTGTCCCTCATCGACGAGCTGGACGACGACGAGGACACCGGCGAGTGGGCGACGGAGGCGTACGACACCGTCAAGGAACTCGTCGTCCAGACCGTCGAGTCGAACCCCGAGCTGCGGGTCCAGGAGCGCCGCACGAAGTTCTACAGCAGCCTCCAGAAGGCGACGAAGGTCTTCGAGGAGCTGACCCTCGACGACGCCGTGGACCTCGACGCGATCTACGAGGACGACATGCTCCAGCGCCTGGAGGAGCTCCAGGAGGCGCTCAACACCTGCATCGCCGCCCTCCGCAAGGCCTCGCCGGGCGACTGACCCGGCGTTCCCGCCGGTGAGGCCCCCTGCGTCCGCAGGGGGCCTCCGTCGTGCTCGGCAGTTGCCGTCCGGCAGGTGTTACGTATAACCTCCCGGGAACCCCGAGCGAACCTCGGTAGATCCCCGCTCCGCCCCGCGCGTGAACCGCGCCCCACCCGAGAGGCCCTCCGATGAGACGCGTCGCCCTGGTCACCCTCGTGGTCGACGACTACGACGAGGCGATCCGCTTCTACACCGAGGCGCTCGGCTTCCGGCTTGTCGAGGACGCCCCGAGGCCCGACGGCAGCCGCTGGGTCGTCGTCGAGCCGGGCACCGGGGGCGCGGGCAGCGGACTGCTGCTCGCCCGGGCCAAGGACGAGGCGCAGCGCGGCCGGATCGGCGACCAGACCGGCGGACGCGTGGGCTTCTTCCTGCACACCGACGACTTCGCCCACGACCACGCCCGGATGCTGGCCTCGGGCGTCAGGTTCCTGGAGGAGCCACGCCACGAGCCGTACGGCTCGGTCGCCGTCTTCGAGGACCTGTACGGAAACCGCTGGGACCTCCTCCAGCCCGCCGACTGAGCCACCGTCGACTGAGCCGCCCCGACTCGACCGTCACCGACCGAGCAGCCCGGCTCGACCACCAACCGACCGAGCAGCCCGGCTCGACCGTCACCGGCCGAGCAGTCATCGACCGAGCCGTCTGCCGGGTCGCCCACCGGACCCGACCGGCGCACCCGCCGCACACCCACCGCACCACCTGCCGAGGAACGAACGCCATGACCGCGCCCCGCATCGACGCCGACACCATCCGCCGCCTCCCCAAGGTCGTTCTGCACGACCACCTCGACGGCGGTCTGCGCCCCGCGAGCCTCGTCGAGCTCGCGGCGGAGGTCGGCCACACCCTTCCCGAGACCGACCCGGAGGGTCTCGCCGCCTGGTTCTACGAGGCCGCCAACTCCGGTGACCTGGTGCGGTACATAGCCACCTTCGAGCACACCCTCGCCGTGCTGCAGACCCGCGAGGGCCTGCTGCGCGCCGCCGAGGAGTACGTGCTCGACCTGGCCGCCGACGGGGTCGTCTACGGCGAGGTCCGCTACGCCCCCGAGCTGAACACCAGAGGCGGGCTGGCGCTGGCCGAGGTCGTCGAAACCGTGCAGGAGGGCCTCGCCGCCGGTATGGCCAAGGCGGCGGCCCAGGGCACCCCGGTCCGCGTCGGCACGCTGCTGTGCGGGATGCGCATGTTCGACCGGGTCCGCGAGGCCGCCGATCTGGCCGTCGCCTTCCGGGACGCCGGTGTCGTCGGCTTCGACATCGCGGGCGCCGAGGACGGCTTCCCGCCCGCCGACCACCTGGCCGCGTTCGAGCACCTGCGCCGCGAGAGCGTCCCCTTCACGATCCACGCCGGTGAGGCCCACGGCCTGCCCAGCATCCACCAGGCCCTCCAGGTGTGCGGCGCCCAGCGCATCGGCCACGGCGTCCGCATCACCGAGGACATCGTCGACGGCAAGCTCGGCCGCCTCGCCTCCTGGGTCCGCGACCGCCGTGTCGCCCTGGAGATGTGCCCCACCTCCAACCTCCAGACCGGCGCGGCCACCTCCATCGCGGAGCACCCCATCACCGCCCTGAAGGACCTCGGCTTCCGTGTCACCCTCAACACCGACAACCGTCTGGTGTCCGGGACGACCATGACCCGGGAGATGGGCCTGCTCGTCGAGGAGGCCGGCTGGACCCTCGACGACCTGCGCACCGTCACCGTCAACGCGCTCAAGAGCGCGTTCATCCCGTTCGACGAGCGGAACGCCCTGATCCGTGACGTTGTGCTGCCGGGCTACGAGTCCGTGCGCTGAAGCAGACCCCGTACGTACGCGGCCTGGCCGGCATGCTGAAGATCGTCGGCCAGGACGCTCACCAGGCGGACGCCCAGGCTGACCGGCGGATCCCAGCGCTCGTCCACGATGCGGTCGAGACTCCGGCCGGTCAGCCCGCGCACATACCCGAGGGTCTGGTCGTGCACGGCGTCGTAGTACCCGGTCAGCAGGTCGGCGGAATCCACCCGCACCTTCCCCACCTGCGCCGCGCTGTGCCCGTAGCCCGTGTCGTGGCGCGGTAGACCCAGCCCGAAGCGCTTCTCCCAGCCCTGGGAGAGCCAGACCTGGTCGAGTCCGGCGGCATCGGCGACATGGTCGTCCTGGATCCGGGTGAGGTGCCACACCAGCCAGGCGACGGAATTGGCGCCGGGGGCGGGGCGGGCGTGGAGATCCTCGGCGGAGAGTCCGTCCACCGCGGCATGGACCTCCTCCTTGATCCGGCCGAACGCGTCGATGAGAACGTCCTTCACATCCATACGTCCACCATCGGCCATCGGCGCCGCGCCCGCACCGCCCCCGCACCCGCTCACGCCGGCCCCCGCTGAGCCCCGTGTGGCCCCGTCCGTCAGCTGCCGGAAGCGCCCTTCGCGCCGATGTGGAAGATCTTGTAGTCGCGGCTCATGTCGACGACGAGCTTGGTCTTCTTGCCGCTGCCCCAGGTGAAGGTGATCCCGGCCTCCGTGTGGTTCGCGGTGCCGTTGTCGGTGACCTTCCACGACACGGGCACGTTCTGGGCGCGCAGAACGCCGTCCGCGTTGTTCTTCGCCTCCCAGGCCTTGAGCTGCTTGCGCAGATCGGCCGTCAGGTAGTACTTCCGCAACTCCTCGGCGAGCTTGCCGCCGCCTGCCGGGCCGCTCTGCGCGTCGATGTAGGCGCCGTAGAAGTCGGCGATACGGGTCACCGCGTCGGAGGGCTTGCCGCTGACGGTGCGCGGACCGCCGGCGGACGCCGTGGCCGTCATGCCGAGGCCGAGGGCCAGGGCGAGGCTCGCGCCCAGAGCGGTGCGGCGGAGGGTGCGCGTGCTGTTCATGTGATTCCCCGGTCTTCTCTTACTGCTGTCGTGTGATCGTGTGATCGGGTGGTGAGTGGTGCCGGTCGGCGGCCGTGGGCTCAGTGGAGCTTGTTCACGGCCGTGGTCGTCGTCTTCTTGAACGCCTTGACCGGCGCGCTCTCGAAGTCGCCCATCTGGGCCCAGTCGACGACGGTGACGGTCCTGCCGTCGCGGCCCACCGAGAGCAGCTGGACGTCCATCGCGCCCCAGGACGTCCGGACGTGCAGCCCGTGGACGCGGGCGCCCTCCTCGACCGGCAGCGAGCCGTAGTCCCGGTACTGGGCCTTGAGGTCGGGGTCGGCGTCGATGCGGGCCGCGCACTTCCGGTAGTCCTTGTTCAGCCGCGCGGCGAGAGCCTTGGCCTTGGCAGCGCTGCCCACGACGATGGTGAGCTGTCTGGCGCTGGTCTCCAGGTCGGTGCGGAAGACGCGGTGCCGGGCGTCGTACGCCAGGAGGGCGTCACCCAGGCAGTACTGGAACTCCTCGGGCACACCGTCGGTGACCTTGCCCGCACGCCAGGAGGACGACGGGTGGGGCGGGAGCTGGGACGCCGAGAGGAACTTCGGCGCGGCGCTCGCCTTCGCCGCGGGTGCCGGTGCGCCGGCCGCTGTTGCGCCGGTCGTGGGTGAGGCGGTCGCCGTGACCGCGGAGCCCGCCGCGAGGCATGCGGCGATGAGTGCGGTGAGCACGCCTGCTCGGGTGCGCTTGGGCATGGATGTCCCCCCAATGAACGAGTACGTGGATGTCCGGGTGCCGCCGACGCCGGGTGGTCCGTCCGGTCTGGTCGGTGCGACACCAAGAGCTTCAGCCGTCACCGGACACCGGCGCAACGATCTGGGACGCGTCCACCGGGGTGGAACCATCCCAGCCCCTCTGACGTGCAGGTATATGGAGTCCTGGGATGCCGTCCCGGGACGGGGAGGGCAGGGAGAGAAGTGTCGGCAGCACCGCAGGACGTCCAGGCATTCGCGGCGTGGCTCACCCGACTGAAGGAAGGCACGGACCGCAGTTACGGCCAGTTGGCCCGTCGGCTCCACATGAACACGTCCACGCTGCACCGCTACTGCGCCGGTGACACGGTCCCCACGGACTTCGCCCCTGTGGAGCGGTTCGCCGCGCTGTGCGGGGCGACCGCGGAGGAACGGATGGAACTGCACCGCCTGTGGCTCCTGGCGGTCGCGGCCCGCCAGCGGGCGCGGACGGGGGGCGCGGGGGCCGGGGCGGGCACCGGGGCCGGTGGCAGTAAGGGGGCAGGGACCGGGGCTGAGACAGCGGCAGACGCGGAGACGAAGACCGAGGCGGAAACAAGGGCAGAGGGCGAGACCGGTGTAGAGGCTCAGGCCGAAGCCGAAGCCGAAGCCGCAGCCGAAGCCGCAGCCGAAGCCGAAGCCGAAGCCGAAGCCGAAGTCGGAGTCGTCGCCGGGCCGCACGCCGCGACCGAGGTGGGGGCCGACTCCGTCTCCCGCGAGGCCGAGTCCACGGGGCCCACCGAAGCTCTGGGAGCCGCCTCCCCCGCGTCCCCCTCACGCCGTCCCTGGCACCGTCGGCGGCCGATCCTCGCCTCCGCCGCCGTGGCCGTCGCACTGCTCACCACCCTGGGCAGTTACACCGCCCTGTCGTCGTCCGAGCGCTCCCCGGCGGGCCGTACCCCGCAGGACGGTCCGGTACCGGTCCGTACGCCGTCCGGGGGAGACCGGCTGATGTCCCCGTCCCCGAGCCCCTCCTCCTCGGCCGAGCCCACCACCGAACCGACGTCGGCCTCGCCCACCTCCGGCTCCGAGGGGAGCAAGCCCAGCCCCTCCCGTGGCGACGACACCGCGCGCAGACCACCCGCGGCGGCCGACGTGCCGCTCACCTGGACCGCCGACTCCCAGGTCTGGGAGATCGGCTGCAGCCACGACTACGTCATCGCGAAGCCGCCGAAGCAGGTGCCGCCACCCCCGCCTCCGCAGGACGCCGGTGCCTGGGCCGCGACGCAGCAGGCGGTGCACGGCCGGCAGACACTCGTGGAGATCTCGGTGCAGGGGCGGTCGTCGAAGGCGGTCGTGCTCAAGGCACTGCGCGTACGCGTCGTGGGCCGCAGCGCTCCCGCCGGGGGCAACGTCTACGCCATGGACCAGGGCTGCGGCGGAGCGATCAGTTCCCGCTACTTCGACGTCGACCTGGACAAGGGCCGGCCCATCGCCCGCCCGGTCGGCGGCAGCGACATGGGGACGCCGATCCCGGCCGTGCGCATGCCGTACAAGGTGTCGGCCGAGGATCCGGAGGTGCTGCTGGTCAGCGCGGAGACCGCGACGTGCGACTGCCGCTGGTACCTGGAGCTGGAGTGGTCCTCAGAGGGCCGTACGGGCACGGTCCGGATCGACGACCACGGCCGCCCGTTCCGCACGACCGGCATCAAGGGCCTGCCCCACTACATGTACGCCACCTGGAAGCACCAGTGGGAGCCCCTGACGGACGGACGACCGGCTGACTGAACGACCGACCTGCTGACCGACCCCGCTTGCCAACCGACCGACCCGCGACCGAGCGACCGACTGGCCGACCGGCCGGCCGGTCGGCTCAGCAGGTGTCGATCTGCGGTTCCAGCAGCCCCAGCAGGGCCCGTGCCGCCGGGCTCATGGCCTGCGGGGGCGGCAGCAGGGCGACCGTCTCGTACACGGTGTCGTCGGTGCCCTTCACGGGGACGGCGGTGAGCGACGCGCGCTTGTGCCGGAAGTGGCGCGGTACGACGGCGATGCCGAGGTTCTCGTCGACGAGGTCGAGGAGGCTGTGCACGTCGTTGACCTCCAGGGGCACGGTCCTGCGGACGCCCGCGGCCGCGAAGACGGCGTCGGTCGTGCGGCGCGGCCCCCAGTCCGGGTGGAAGTCGACGAAGACCTCACCGCCGAGTTCGTCGGGCGTCACCGCCGCGCCGGCGGTCGCGAGACGGTGGCTGGGATGGCACAGCACGGTCATCGGCTCACCGGTCAACGGGACGACCCGCAGCTGGTCGGTGTCCTCCTGCGCGGTCCGCACCGCGAAGGCCAGGTCGAGCCGCCCGCTCGCCACCTCGTCCGCGAGGGCGCCGGAGCCGGCCTGCCGCAGACAGATCTCCACATCCGGGTGCCGCCGCCGGAACGCGGCGAGCAGCCCCGCCACATGCACCCCGGCGATGCACTGCTCCGACCCGAGCGCCAGCATGCCGCGCAGGACACCCTGCACCGCGGCCACCGCCTCGTGCGCCGACCGCACCTGCGCCAGGATCCGCTCCGCCTCCGTCAGCAGCGCCCGGCCGGCCGGTGTGAGCGTCACCCGGCGCGTCGTCCGTACGAACAGCGGCGTCTGCAGCTCCCGTTCCAGCGAGCGGATGGACGCGGACAGACCGGACTGGGAGACCAGCAGCCGTTCGGCCGCCCGGGTGAAGTGTTCCTCCTCGGCGACCGCGACGAAGTGCTGCAGATGACGGAGCTCCATGACTGAGAAGCGTAAGCGCTGAATCCCATCGGATTCTTCTGTTGGACCAATGCCCCCAGGTCGCGAAAGAGTGGACACCGGTTCTCAGGGAACCCGGACCCACCGTGCCAACCCCTCTGGAGTCGCGTTGTACACCGCACACCACGACCGTTACGCGGACATGCCCTACCGGCGCACCGGACGCAGCGGTCTGAAACTGCCGGCGCTCTCACTCGGCCTGTGGCACAACTTCGGCCCCGACCGGCCCGTCACGACCCAGCGCGAGATCCTGCGCCGCGCCTTCGACCTGGGTGTCACCCATTTCGACCTGGCCAACAACTACGGTCCGCCGCCCGGCGCCGCCGAGTCCGCGTTCGGCGAGGCGCTCAAGGCCGACTTCGCCCCGTACCGCGACGAGCTGGTCATCTCCACCAAGGCGGGCTATCTGATGTGGCCCGGCCCGTACGGAGAGTGGGGCTCCCGCAAGTACCTGCTGTCCTCGCTCGACCAGAGCCTGAAGCGCATGGGCGTCGACTACGTCGACATCTTCTACTCCCACCGTCCCGACCCGGACACCCCGCTGGAGGAGACGATGGGCGCCCTGCACTCGGCGGTGCAGCAGGGCAAGGCGCTGTACGTCGGCGTCTCCAACTACTCGGCCGAGCAGACCCGTGAGGCCGCCCGCATCCTGGGCGAGCTGGGCACCCCGCTCCTCATCCACCAGCTGCGCTACTCGATGCTCGACCGGCGCCCCGAGAGCGAGGGTCTGCTCGACGCCCTCGACGAGCTCCAGGGGGGCTCCATCGTGTTCTCCCCGCTGGAGCAGGGACTGCTGACCGGCCGCTACCTCGACGGCATCCCGGAGGACTCGCGGGCCGCGAGCGACAGCCCGTTCCTGAACTCCGACGCGGTCACCGAGGACCTGGTGGGCCGGCTGCGCGCCCTCGACGAGGTCGCCAAGTCGCGCGGTCAGTCGCTGACCCAGCTCGCCCTCGCCTGGGTGCTGCGCGGCGGCCGGGTGACCTCCGCGCTGGTCGGTGCGAGCAGCGCCCGCCAGATCGAGGACAGCGTCGGCGCGATCCGCAACCTCGACTTCGAGGCCGGCGAACTGGCCCGTATCGACGCGATCATCGAGGGCAAGGCGTAGCCTCCGGGCCCGGCAGAGGGGGGCCGTGACGACCGGTGTCGTCACGGCATCCTCCGCGTGTTCCTGTCAGGGGTGCCTCACGCGTCGTACGTGTAGAAGCCGCGGCCGGTCTTGCGGCCGAGGTGACCCGCGGCGACCATGCGGCGCAGGAGGGCCGGAGGCGCGTACAGCGGCTCCTTGAACTCCTCGTACATGGACTCCGCCACCGCCTGCGCGGTGTCGAGGCCGATGAGGTCGAGCAGGCGCAGGGGACCCATGGGGTGGGCGCAGCCGAGTTCCATGCCCTGGTCGATGTCGTCGGGGAGGGCGCCGCCCGACTCCACCATCCGTACCGCGCTGAGCAGATACGGCACGAGCAGCGCGTTGACGACGAAGCCGGAGCGGTCCGGCGCCTGGATGACCTGCTTGCCCAATTGCCCGGCGAAGTCGCGGGTGCGGCGCACGGTCTCCTGGCTGGTGGTCAGGGCGGGGATGACCTCCACCAGCCGCTGCACGGGCACGGGATTGAAGAAGTGCATGCCGACGACCTGCGCGGGTCGCTCGGTGACGACCGCGAGGTCGACGACGGGGATCGACGAGGTGTTGGTCGCGAGGATCGCCGCTGGGTCCTCCACCACCTTGTCGAGGGCGCGCAGGACGTCGGTCTTGATGTCGCGGTTCTCGGCGACGGCCTCGACGACGAACCGGCGGTCGGCCAGGTCGCTGAGGTCATGGGTGAAGGACAGCCCGGCGAGGGCCTGGTCCCGCCGCTCCTCGCTGAGCCTGCCGCGCCGTACGCCCCGGTCGAGGGAGGCGGTGATCCGGCGGCGGCCGGCCTCGACGGCGTCATGGGTGGCTTCGGCGATCCGGACGTCGAGGCCGCCGAGGGCGGCGACCTCGGCGATGCCGGAGCCCATGAGGCCGCAGCCCACGACGCCGAGACGGGTGACGGGATCCATCTGAGGTCCTCTCTGACGATGCTGCGCGGGGGTACGGGGGAGCGGCCTCAGACGTTGCGGCGGTACTGGCCGCCGACCTCGAAGAAGGCCTCGGTGATCTGTTGCAGCGAACAGACGCGGGCGGCGTCCATGAGGACCGCGAAGACGTTGTCGCCGCTCACCGCCGCGTCCTTGAGGGCGGCCAGGGCGGCGTGGGCCTGCTCCTGGTGCCGGGCCTGGTGGTCCCGTACGCGCTCCAGCTGGGACTGCTTCTCCTCCTCGGTGGCGCGGGCCAGCTCGATGGCGCCGGGTTCGGCGGTCCCGGCGTGCGGGTTGCGGAAGGTGTTGACGCCGATGAGGGGCAGCGTGCCGTCGTGCTTGCGCTGCTCGTAGAGCATCGACTCGTCCTGGATGCGGCCGCGTTGGTAGCCGGTTTCCATGGCGCCGAGCACACCGCCGCGCTCACTGATCCGCTCGAACTCCTGGAGCACCGCCTCCTCGACCAGATCCGTGAGCTCGTCGATGACGAACGAGCCCTGGAGGGGGTTCTCGTTCATCGCGAGGCCCCATTCCCGGTTGATGATCAGCTGGATGGCCAGGGCCCGGCGGACGGAATCCTCGGTGGGGGTGGTGACGGCCTCGTCGTAGGCGTTGGTGTGGAGGCTGTTGCAGTTGTCGTAGATCGCGATGAGCGCCTGGAGGGTGGTGCGGATGTCGTTGAAGTCCATCTCCTGGGCGTGCAGGGAGCGGCCGGAGGTCTGGACGTGGTACTTCAGCTTCTGGCTGCGCTCGTTCGCGCCGTACTTCTCCTTCATCGCCACCGCCCAGATCCGGCGGGCGACCCGGCCGAGGACCGAGTACTCGGGGTCCATGCCGTTGGAGAAGAAGAACGACAGGTTGGGGGCGAAGTCGTCGATGCGCATACCCCGGGCGAGGTACGCCTCCACGTAGGTGAAGCCGTTGGCCAGGGTGAAGGCGAGTTGGCTGATGGGGTTCGCCCCGGCTTCGGCGATGTGGTAGCCGGAGATGGACACCGAGTAGAAGTTGCGCACCTGGTGGGCGATGAACCACTCCTGGATGTCGGCCATCATCCGCAGGGAGAACTCGGTGGAGAACAGGCAGGTGTTCTGCCCCTGGTCCTCCTTGAGGATGTCGGCCTGCACCGTGCCGCGCACGTTCGCCAGCGCGTGCGCCCGCAGCCCTGCCGCCTCCTCGGGCGAGGGGTCGCGGCCCTCGACGGCACGGAACCTCTCCAACTGCTGGTCTATGGCGGTGTTGAGGAAGAACGCCAGGACGGTCGGCGCGGGCCCGTTGATCGTCATGGAGACCGAGGTGGTGGGCGCGACCAGGTCGAAGCCGTCGTAGAGGGCCTTCATGTCGCCCAGCGTCGCCACCGACACCCCGGAGGTGCCGACCTTGCCGTAGACGTCGGGACGCTCGTCGGGGTCGCGGCCGTAAAGGGTGACCGAGTCGAACGCGGTGGACAGACGGGTGGCGGGCTGGCCCTCGGACAGCAGCTTGAAGCGGCGGTTGGTGCGGAACGGGTCGCCCTCCCCGGCGAACATACGGGCCGGGTCCTCACCGTCGCGCTTGAAGGGGAACACCCCGGCCGTGAAGGGGAAGTGTCCGGGCAGGTTCTCCCGGCGCCAGAACCGCACCAGCTCCCCGTGGTCGGTGAACCGGGGCAGGGCGACCCGGGGGATCTTGTTGCCGGAGAGGGACTCGCGGGTCAGCCTGGTGCGGATCTCCTTGTCCCGGACCTTCACCACCTGCTCGTCGCCGGAGTAGGAGGCGACGACCGCGGGCCAGTTCTCGATCTGCGCCGCGATGTCGTGCGGCAGTCGGCCCCGGGCGTCGTCGAGCAGCGACTCCACGTTCCCGGCGTCGGTGCCGGACTCGACGAGCTCCCCCCGGACCAGGTCCAGGCGCTGCACCCGCCGGGCCGCCTCCGCCAGCCGCTCGGTCGCCGCGTGGTACCGGCGGACCGTCTCGGTGACCTCGGCGAGGTAGCGGACCCGGTCGGCGGGAACCACCTGCCGGATACCGGAGGAGTGACGCACCTCGACCCTCGGCAGAACGCCCTCGGACAGCGGCAGCCCCTTCTCGGCCAGGGTGGTGCGCACATGCTGGTAGAGCGCGGTGACGCCGTCGTCGTTGAAGGTGGCCGCCGACGTGCCGTACACCGGCATGTCCTCGGGCCGCATGCCGAACGCCTCGCGGTTGCGGACCAGTTGGCGTCCGACGTCCCGCAGCGCGTCCTTGGCGCCGCGCCGCTCGAACTTGTTGATCGCCACGACGTCGGCGAAGTCGAGCATGTCGATCTTCTCCAACTGCGAGGCCGCGCCGAACTCCGGCGTCATCACGTACATCGAGGTGTCGACGAACGGCACGATCGCCGCGTCGCCCTGTCCGATGCCCGGGGTCTCCACGACCACCAGGTCGAACCCGGCGGCCTTGACCACGTCGATCACGTCGGACAGGTGTTCCGGCAGCTCACGGCTGCCCCGCGTGGCCAGGCTGCGGAAGAAGACGCGGTGGCCGTCCAGGGAGTTCATCCGGATCCGGTCGCCCAGCAGGGCGCCTCCGCCCCGGCGGCGGGTCGGGTCGACCGCGATCACCGCGATCCGCAGCTTGTCCTGCTGGTCGACGCGGAAGCGGCGTACCAGTTCGTCGGTGAGCGAGGACTTCCCCGAGCCGCCGGTGCCGGTGATGCCGAGGACCGGCGTGCTGCGGGCCCCCGCGGCCGCGCGCAGTCGGCCGAGGAGGTCCGCGGGCAGTTTGCCGAGTTCCGCGCCGGTGATCGCACGAGCGATCGCGAAGCGGTCCCCGGACAGGACGTCCGCCGCGTCGACCGGTCGGTCGTCCCAGAGGTCGAAGTCGCAGTCCTTCACCACCGAGTTGACCATTCCGGCCAGGCCCATCCGCTGGCCGTCCTCCGGCGAGAAGATGGTCACCCCGCTGCCGCGCAGCCGGGCGATCTCCTCGGGCACGATGACACCGCCCCCGCCGCCCACGACGCGGATGTGGTCGGCTCCCCGCTCGCGCAGCGACTCGGTCAGGTACTCGAAGTACTCCACGTGCCCGCCCTGGTAGGACGAGACCGCCACACCGTGGGCGTCCTCCTCCAGTGCCGCGTCCACGACCTCCCGCACCGATCGGTTGTGCCCGAGGTGGATCACCTCGGCTCCCTGGGACTGGAAGATGCGCCGCATGATGTTGATCGACGCGTCGTGCCCGTCGAAGAGAGCCGAAGCGGTGATCAGGCGGACTGGGTGCACGGGTCGGTGCAGGGTCATGAAGGCCTTCTCGGAGGGTGGGGAGAACGCTGACGAACAGATAGTAGGACGTCCTAGTAAATTATGGGGAGCCACTACGGTGCTGAGATCTCCGGTCGTGGGCGAGCGTGCCGCTCACAGGTCCAGGACCAGGCGAGGTCCGCACGAGCGGGAGACGCAGATGAGCATGGTGTCGCCGCCGGCCCGCTCCTCCTCCGTCAGCAGGGAGTCACGGTGGTCGGGCGTCCCTTCGAGTACGTCGGTCTCACAGGTGCCGCAGGTGCCCTCCCGGCAGGAGAAGTCCACCGTCACACCGGCCTCCTCCACCGCTTCGAGCACTGATCGCCCCGGCGGCACCGTGAGGGTGAGCCCGGAACGGGCCAGCTCGACCTCGAAGGCCTCCGCCGGGCCCGCGGCCGTCGCCTCGACCGGGGCGAACCGCTCGACCCCCAGGGTGCCCGGCGGCCAGTTGGCGCACGTGTCCCGCAAGGCCTCCAGCAGGGGCTCCGGACCGCAGGCGTGCACCAGGGTGTCGGGCTCGGGCGGGCCGACGAAGGCGGCGAGGTCCAGCAGGCCGTAGGCGTCCTGAGGGCGGACCAGCACGCGGTCGCCGTACGGGGCGAGGCGGTCCAGGAAGGCCATGGAGGCGCGGGTGCGGCCGCCGTACAGCAGACGCCAGTCGGCCCCCGCGGCCTCGGCCGCCTCGACCATGGGCAGGATCGGTGTGATCCCGATGCCGCCCGCGACGAACAGATGGCGGGCGGCAGGGCGCAGCGGGAAGTTGTTCCGCGGGCCGCGGACCCGGACGGCGTCGCCTTCGCGCAGCTGGTCGTGGACGTGGGCCGAGCCACCACGGCCTCGCGGCTCGCGCAGCACGGCGATCCGCCAGACGTCCCGCTCCCCGGGGCGCCCGCACAGGGAGTACTGGCGGATCATGCCGCCGTCCGCGCCGTCCAGGAAGACGTCGATGTGGGCGCCCGGCGTCCAGGGTGGGAGTGCCCCGCCGTCCGGGCGCCGCAGGGCGAGGCAGACGACACCGTCGGCGGCCAGGACGCGGGTGGCCACGGTGAGCACGAACCCGGCGGGGTCGGGGGTCGCCTCGGCGGTGACGGCCCCGGCGGGACCGGGGCGCGACACGGTGGTGACCCGTTCGGCCGTCGTGGGTGTCGCCGCCGGGAGGGCGGTCCCGGGGGTGCGGTTCGTCGGGGCGAGGAGGGTGCCGGCGGGGGGCAGGCGGTCGTTCATGGTGGTCGGCTCCGGGGTCAGGTGTGTGCGGGCACGTGCAGCAGGAGGGCGTCGCCCTGGCCGCCGCCCCCGCAGAGGGCTGCGGCTCCGCGGCCCCCGCCCCGGCGCCGCAGCTCCGTCGCGAGGGACAGCACCAGGCGGGCACCCGTCATGCCGACCGGGTGACCGAGGGCGATGGCGCCGCCGTTGACGTTCACCTTCTCCAGGGGGATGTCCAGCTCGCGCACGGAAGCGAGGGCGACCCCGGCGAACGCCTCGTTGATCTCGAACAGATCCAGGTCGGCGGCCTTCGACCGGCCGTCCCGGGAGAGGGCGTCGCGGACCGCCCCGGCGGGCTGGACCAGCAGGGAGGCGTCGGGGCCCGCCGTCGTGCCGTACGCCCCGATCTCGGCCAGCGGGGTGAGGCCCTCCCACCGGGCGCGTTCGGCGCTCATCACGACGACGGCCGCGGCGCCGTCGGACAGTGGGGAGGAGTTGCCCGCGGTGATGGTGCCTCCGCCGGAGAACGCCGGCCTCAGCCGCCCCAGGATCTCGGCGGTGCTGTCCGGCCGTACGCCCTCGTCGGTGTCCACCACCGACTCGCCGTGCCGCCCGGTCACCGTGAACGGGACGATCTCGCCGGCCAGTACCCCGGACTCCTGGGCGCGGGCGGCCCGCCGGTGGGAGAGCGCGCTGTACTCGTCCTGCTCCTCGCGGCTCAGCCCGTACGGCCGCTGGTGGCGCTCGGTGGCCGCGCCCATGGAGACGCCGTCGAAGGCGCAGACGAGGGCGTCGCGGTCCAGGGCGTCCTCCACGGGGGCCGCGCCGTACTTCCAGCCGGCCCGAGCCCCGCGCAGCAGGTGCGGGGCGCCCGACATGGACTCCATGCCGCCCGCGACGACCACCTCGTGCCGCCCGGAGGCGATCATGAGGTCGGCCAGGGCGATGGCGTGCAGACCCGACAGGCAGAGCTTGTTGACGGTGCTCGCGGGCACGGAGAACGGGATTCCGGCACGGACCGCTGCCTGCCGTGCCGGATTGGGACCGGCACCGGCCTGGACGACATGGCCCATGACGACGGCTTCCACGGCGGCCGGGTCCAGGCGCGCGGCGGCCAGCGCGCCGCTGATGGCATGGGCGCCGAGGTCGACGGCGGAGGCGGTGCTCAGGGCGCCCATGAGTTTGCCGATGGGTGTTCTGGCTCCGGCGACGATGACGGATCCGGGCACGGCCGGGACCTCCTGCGGAACGAGGGGCGCGTCGGGCCCCAGGGGGAGAGGTGCGATGCGTTCAGGCGACCGTGTCGAGGGCGCGTTCGGCGATCATGTGGGCCGTCTCGTTCACCGAATGCAGCACGATCCGGCCGCCCGGCAGCCTGCGCACCCTGCTGATCGAGGTGTAGCCGGGGTGGAACCAGAACATCGTGGGCAGGCCGAGCACGGTCGCCAGATAGGTGTTGGTGATGCCGCCGTGGCAGACGGCCGCGACCCGCCCCCCGGGATGGGAGTCGAAGACGGTCTCCATGGCCCGTACGGCACGCGCGCGGAAGGCGTTCCAGTCCAGATCGGGCACGAAGTCCTCGTACCGCCCCTCGGCGAGTGCCGCCGCCCGGGGATCGTCGGCGCCGATCTGCTCCGGTGGCGTGTAGGGGTGCGAGACGTCCGTGTCCCATTCGCGGAGGTCGTCCAGCACGGTCGCCGTCATGCCGGTGCGCCGTTCCAGGGGCGCCACCGTCTCTCGTGCCCGCCGGAAGGGGCTGGTGTACAGGGCGTCGATGTCGTCGTGCGTGAGCCAGGCGGCGAGGCGTTCGGCCTGGGCGGTGCCCTCCGGCGACAGCCCCGGGTCGAACACTCCCGCCAGGGGGAGGCCGTGCCGGATGAGGAGGAGTTCGGTCATGGGTGATCCTTCGTACGAGGGGCAGGGGGCGTCGGTCGCCCCGGAGCTCTTAGCCCGCGATGGTCCGCTCGGAGTGCCAGTAGGGGCGGCGCATCGTGCGTTTGTCGAGCTTGCCCATGGCGTTGCGCGGAAGCTCGGACACGAACTCGTAGGACTTGGGGCACTTGTAGGCGGCCAGCCGGTCACGGCAGAACCGGTCCAGTTCCTCCGCGGGTCCGCCGTCCCCGGCCGCCACGACCAGGGCCCGCAGCGCCTCGCCGAAGTCCGGGTCGGGCACGCCGATCACCGCCACCTCGGCGACCGCCGGGTGCTGCCCCAGCACGGCCTCGCTCTCGGCCGGGTAGAGGTTGACGCCGCCCGAGACCACGACGTCCGCGGCCCGGTCGGTGATGAAGATGTAGCCGCTCGCGTCGACATAGCCGATGTCGCCGAGGGTGAAGACACCAGGGGAGAGATAGGCGGACCTCGTCTTGTCCGGGTCCGCGTGGTAGCGCACGCCCCGGTCCTCGGGCGCCCGGAAGGCAAGTAGCCCCCGTTCGCCCGGCGGCAGCGGCCGGCCGTCGTCGTCGGTCACCAGCACCTCGAACGGCGGTTGGACGCGCCCGACCGAGCCTGGATGGGCCAGCCACTCGACGCTGCCGATGCGGGCCACGGTGCCCGCCTCGCTGGCCCCGTACGACTCGGTCAGCACCGGACCGAACCACTCGATCATGGCTCGTTTCACGTCCGGGGGGCACGCGGACCCCGTGTGGGACACCTGCGTGAGGCTGGACACGTCGTACCGGGCACGCACCTCGTCCGGCAGGGCGAGCAGGCGTTGGAAGTGGGTGGGCACCATGACCGTCGAGGTGACCCGCCATTTCGCGACCCGGCTCAGGAAGATCGCCGGGTCGTATCGTCCGAGGACGACCACCTGCTGTCCCGCCGCCAGATGGCGCAGAGCCGTCAGCGGCGCGTTGTGCTGCAGCGGGCCGCACACGAGGTGCGGTCCCGGAGGGAATCCGGATCGGGTGGACATCGCGGCGAGATAGGCAGAACTGTCGGCCACCGGGCCGCTCACCCAGCGCACCTCGGTGCCGCGCGCCCGTCCCGTGGTGCCCGACGTGTAGACGAGGGGCGGACGGGCGGGCCGGTCCCCGGGAACGGTCCCCCCGGCGGGCGCGGCAGCCAGCCACAGGTCCCAGTCGAAGGCGTGTCCGATCGCGGGGGTTCCGTGCATCACGAGGGGAAGGCCCAGTTCCCGGGCGGCGTCCAGGGCTGATCCGGCGCCCGCCGGGCCGGTGACGATCCCGGTCGCCCCCGAGTCGATGATCTGGTCCACGAGTTCACCCGGCGTCAGATGCCGGGACGCGGCCACGGTTCCCACACCGGCCCGGAGTCCCGCGAGATGGGCCACCAGCGTCGGTGCCGCGTTGTCGCCGAGCACCACGACCCGGTCATGCGGACCGGGGGCGATCTCCAGCAGTCGTAGCGACGCCCGTGCCACCTGGTCCGCGAGGCCGGACCAGGACAGCACCTCCCAGTCGTCCACCAGGGCGGGCTCGTCCGGGGTCTTCTGGGCGCGACGGTCGAGTGGCAGCTGCGACATGGCTCCTCCGGCGGCTCTCGGCCCCCTCCCGGCTGACGGGAGGGACGATGCCGAGACTGTAGCGTTTCTCAAGAAAGTGCGGAACACTCTGAGGCGAGTCAGAGGTCTATCCGCCTGTTCGAAGGATGAGCCGACCTTCTCGTCCTCCTCCGTTACTCAAGCTTCCATCCGGTAAGTGTTCTCAGGGAGGTCCCATGCCCCGGCAGGATCTGGACACATGGCGCGCACAGGCCCGGAAGTGGCTGGCCACGCAGCTCGAACCGCGTGACCCGTCCGCGTCGGCGTCCGCGGAGGAGCCGGCCGACCTCGCGGTGTTCCACAACCTCCCCGAGGACCGGGAACTTCTGCTCATCGAGCGCTGCCGCGCCTATCAACGGGCCCGCTTCGACGCCGGGTACCAGGCGCTGACCCTGCCCGCCGACCGGGGCGGGGCGGGCCTGAGCGCCGCCCATGCCGCGGCCTTCGCGGAGGAGGAGTCCGCCTTCGACGTGCCGCCGTCCACCGAACTGATCAGCGTCACCGTGCGCCTGGTCGCGATGGCCGTCTCGCTGTTCGGCACGGACCGGCAGCGCCTCGACTTCGCGCGCGCCTTCCTCCGTACCGACCTGCTGGCCTGTCAGCTCTTCAGCGAACCCGGCGCCGGCTCGGACCTCGCGGGTCTGCGGACCCGCGCCCGGCAGGAGGAAAGCGGAGAGCCCGGCGCCGACGAAACCGGGAGCGGTGGGGACTGGGTCATCGACGGCCAGAAGGTGTGGACCTCGGGAGCCCGGTTCGCCGACTACGGCCTGCTGCTCGCCCGCACCGATCCGGACGTCGTCAAGCAGGCGGGCATCACCGCCTTCCTGGTCCCGATGGACGCCGTCGGCGTGGAAGTGCGCCCCATCCGGCAGATGAGCGGGGGTGCCTCCTTCAACGAGGTCTTCCTCAGCCGAGTCCGCGTCCCGGACCGGCTCCGGATCGGCCGCCCGGGCCAGGGCTGGGAGGTCGCCACCGCCACCCTCGGCTTCGAACGGACCGCCTCCGGCAGCGGCAACCGGCGCAAGGGCGGCACCTTCACGGATGTGCTCGCCCTCGCCCGCTCGCTCGGCCGCACCGCCGACCCGCTGGTCCGACAGCACCTCGCCGACCTGTACGTCCGGACCGTGCTGCGAGCCGCGACCGTGGACCGTGTCGCTCGGACGAGCGCCGCAGGCGGCCGGCCCGGCCCCGAGGCGTCGCTGACCAAGCTGATGGCCAGTGACCTCCTCACCCGTACCGGGCAGGTCGCCGCCGACCTCATGGGCGCCCGGATCTGCGCCGACACGGGAGAGCCGGGAACCTTCGCCTGGACCGAGCACCTGCTCGGCGCCCCGGGCTACCGGCTGGCGGGCGGCACCGACCAGATCCAGCGCAACCTGATCGGCGAGCGCGTACTGAAGCTGCCGCCGGAGCCGCGGGTGGACCGGGTGCCGTTCTCGCAACTGCCCGGCGACTGAGTCAGCACGGGCCGGCAGGATCTCGTGGGTGCCGCGCCCGAGGCGTCGAGGCCGCCGGGGCCTTGGCGCCCGGTGGCTGCCGGGTCCTCCAGAACCCTCGGCTCCGCCGGGTCCTCCAGAACTCTCGGGTCCGCCGGGCCTGCGAGCCGCCTCGCCACCGCCGGGCCTCCAAGCCCCTCACCTCCGCCGGGCCTCCAAGCCCCTCACCTCCGCCGGGCCTCCAAGCCCCTCACCTCCGCCGGGCCTCCAAGCCCCTCACGTCCGCCGGGCCCCCGAGCCCCCTCACGTCCGCCGGGCCCCCGAGCCCCGCAGGCCCGCCGGGTCGCGAGCGCGCTCCTCCGACCTCGGGGCCGTTCCCGCCGAGAACTCGGCGCGTCCCGGTCCCTCGGGGCCGGCCGTGGCCCGGCCGCACGGAGCCGTTCCGCGTCCGCGGGGCGGCTCGACACCCTCTGGACCGTTCCGCAATCACCAAGGAGTGACACCGATGGATCTGGGACTGACAGGCGCGAAGGCGCTGGTGACCGGTGCGAGCCGGGGTATCGGCCGGGCGATCGCCGGCACCCTGGCGGCCGAGGGCTGCTCCCTCGCGCTGTGTGCCAGGGGCGAGGAGGCGCTCGCCAAGACCGCCGCCGAACTGCGCGGTGAGGGAGCGACGGTGTTCGCCGAGCCGGTCGACGTGGGCGACCCGGCCGCGCTCGCCGCCTTCGTGGAGCGCGCGGCCGGTGAACTGGGCGGCCTGGACCTGCTGGTGTCCAACGTCTCCGCGGGCAACGTCAAGGGCCCGGAGTCGTGGGAAGCCAGCCTGCGTGGCGACCTGATCCCGTTCGCGGGACTCGTCGAGGCGGCCCTGCCCCACCTGGAGGCCTCCGACCGGGCCGCCGTGGTCGCCATAGGCACCACCAACGCCTCCGACACCGCCCGACCCGCCGGCGCCAACTCCTACTCCGCCCTCAAGGCCGCCGTGGTCCAGCACGCGTCGGCCCTCGCGCACGCACTCGCCCCGAAGGGCATCCGGGTCAACACCGTCTCGCCCGGCCCCATCGACTTCCCGGGGGGAGCCTGGGAGACCATCCGGGTCAGCCGGCCGGAGGTGTACGAGGAGGTCCTCGCCAAACTGCCGATCGGCCGCTACGGCACCGCGGAGGACGTGGCGGCCGCCGTGGCGTTCCTGCTCGGCCGGACCGGCTCCTTCTGCGTCGGGGTCAACCTCGTGGTGGACGGCGGGCTGTTGACCCGCGTCCAGTACTGAGCCGTGGGGGGCCCGGCCGGCCGTGCGGACGCCGTACTGGTCTGCGGAGGCAGATGGCACGACTTCGACTACGCGCGGCTCCGACTGCTGGAGCTTCTCGGCGAACATCCGCAGGTGCGTACGACGGTCTTCCAGGACTACGACTGTCCCGCCGCGCTGGACGAGGCGGACCTGCTGATCACCTACACCTGCGATGTCCGGCCAAGCCCGGCCGAGGGGGCGGCACTGGCCCGGTTCGTGGCGCGGGGCGGGCGCTGGCTGGCCCTGCACGGCACGAACGCGGTGATCGAGCCGCCCGCCCCGGGCGGGCCGCGGGTCTTCAGCACGCCGCGGCTCCTGGGTGACGTGGCGGCCGTACTCGGCAGCCAGTTCCTGGCACATCCGCCGATCGAACCGTACGAGGTGCGGGTGACCCGGCCCGGCCATCCGCTGGTCGCCGGGATCCAACCGTTCACGGTCACCGACGAGCTGTACGTGTGCGAGCTGCACGGCGAGTCGGAGGTGCTGCTGCACGCCGAGTACACGGGTCCGTGCCGCGGTTTCGCCGAGGGTGACGCGGCGGCCGTCGACAACGCTCCCCGGCCGGTGCTGTATCTGAGACGGCACGGCCTCGGCGAGGTCTGCTACTTCACCCTCGGCCACTGCCGGGGCCGCTACGACATGCAGGACCTGGGCGTGGCGGACACCGGGAGCGTGGACACCGGGCCGTGGGGCACGCCGGAGTTCCTGACGATCCTGCGGCGCTGCGTGGCACGGGCGGTGGGGGAGCGGGGCCCGACGGAGGCTTCGGCGTACCGCTGAGCACGACGGGGCGGCGGGGGCGAAACTCTCCGGCCCCGCCGCCCCGCCGCCCCGCCGCCCGGTCGTGCTCAGCCGTGCGGCAGTACCACCGCGCGGCCGTTGATCCGGCCGGCGTGCAGGCGCTCGTAGGCCGTCGGGGCCTCCTCGAGGGAGAAGGTCTCGACGTGGGAGGAGACGAGGCCCTGTCGGGCCAGCGCGATGACCTCGACGAGTTCCACACGGCTGCCCCAGTAGGGGAACGTGGCGGACACCTCGAACGGCAGTCCGCCGCCGAAGCCGACCGCCAGCGTGCCCCCGCCGAGGCCGACCACGGTCACATCGCCCTCGACGGCCACCGACGCGGCGGCGACCGCCAAGGTCGTCGGGGCCCCGACGAAGTCCAGGACCACCTCCGCCCCCGTCCCCCCGGTGAGTTCCCGGATCCGCCCGGCCGCCGTGTCGTCGGACAGGAGCACCTCATGGGCGCCGACGGACTTGGCCAGCTCCAGCTTCTCCCCGCTCAGGTCGAGGGCGACCACCCGGGCCGGCGTCAGTGCGCGCAGCAACTGCACGGCGAGATGACCGAGCCCGCCCACGCCGATCACGATCGCGGTGCTGCCCGGCACGAGCTTCGGCAGCGACTTCACGATCGCGTGATACGGCGTCAGCCCGGCGTCGGTGAGGGGCGCGGCCTGCACCGGGTCGAGCCCGTCGAGGGCGACCAGGTGGCGGGGTGAGTTCACCAGCATGTACTCGGCCAGGGCACCGGGCGCCCCGAGGCCGGGCGGCAGGATGCCGAGCTCGGCGGCGTACGGACAGCAGTTCTCCCTGCCCTGGGCGCACCTGCGGCAGCGACCGCAGCCCCACGGCCCGTACACGGCCACCGCGTCGCCCTCCGCCAGTCCCTCGACTCCGCTGCCCATCGCGGCGACGGTGCCCACACCCTCGTGCCCGAGTGTCATCGGCAGCGCGTAGGGGAACTGCTCCTCGGGCCAGCCCATGACCGCCAGGTCGGAGTGGCAGAGTCCCGCCGCCGTGACCTTCACCAGCACCTGGCCGGGGCCGGGTTCCGGTACGGGAACCTCGACGACCTCGGGGGCCTGGCCCACCGTCCGGTACTGCACTGCCCTCATCCTCGGTTCTCCTCACTGGTGGCGGGTACGGCGGGCCCCTCGGCGGGAGCCTCGGGACGGGCGTGCGGGGGTGCCTTGCGACGGCGCAGCATCGCGGGCAGGGCGATCCGGCCGCCGGTGAGGACGAGCGCGACGATGAGCACCGAGCCGGTGAACAGGCTCGCGGCCCACGGGGCACTCGTGGCCAGTCCGAGTCCTGTGATGCCGGTGCCGAGCAGCAGGACCGCGAGCACCGTGCCCCAGGCGTTGAAGCGTCCCGCGCGCAGCTGCGTCGCCCCGACGAAGGCCGCGGCGTAGGCGGACAGCAGATACGGGCTGCCCGCCGTCGGCGAACCCGATCCGACGGAGGACGCGAAGACGATCCCGGCGAAACCGGAGAGCAGCGCGGAGGACACCAGGGTCAGGAAGCGCAGCCGGTCCGTGCGCACCCCTTGCAGCCGTGCCGCGTCGGCGTTGAACCCGGTCGCGTACAGCCGGCGCCCGGTGGCCGTGTGCTCCAGCAGGAACCAGATGGCCCCTGCGGAGAGCAGCAGGTACAGCACCGGAAGCGTGATCCCGCCCGCGTCGAGCTGGGCGATGCTCGCGAACGGCTCGGCCAGCAGCCGCACCCCGGTGATGGAACTGTCGTCGGTGACCATGGTGATCAGGGACTGGATCAGCGCACCGGTCGCCAGGGTCGCGATGAACGAGTCGACGCGCAGGACCACGACCACGATCCCGTTGACGACCCCGACGAGCAGCGCGGCGGCCATCGCCAGCGCGATCGCGGTGAACGGACCGAGCCCGGCGGAGACCAGGAAGTAGGCGGTCAGCACACTGGTGAGCGACATCGTGTAGGCGACCGAGAGGTCGAAGACACGCGCGGCCAGCGGCGGAACGACACTCAGCGCCACCAGCCCGGCGACGGCGTTGCCGTTGAGCACCTGCTTGACCGTGGTGACGGTCGGGAACGTCTCCGGCGCCCAGACGGAGAAGAGCACGACGATGACCAGCCACACGTACACGGCGCCGATGTTCCGGAACGACAGGGCGGCCGCAGCCCGCCGTACCGGAGTCCCGGCGGCGGGCACGCCGGTCCGGTCCGGTGCGGATGGCCGGAGCGCCGTCGTCCGGGTCGGGGTGGATGTCATGTCACTCGTCTCCTTCCCACTCCAGGGCTCATGTCAGTCGGTTCCTTCCATGGCGTGCACGAGCGCGGGCTCGGTGATCTCGCGGCCGCCGAGCTCCCGTACGATCCGGCCGTCCCGTACCACCAGGACACGGGTGCACAGGGTGAGCAGGTCCTGTGTGTCGGACGAGGAGACGATGACGCCCATGCCCTCCTCGGTCTGACGCTGTATCAGGTCGTAGAGCTGGAGACGGGTCGCGATGTCGACGCCCGCCGTCGGTTCGCACAGCGCCAGCACGGGCGGGCTCTGGGCCAGGCAGCGGGCCATGACGACCTTCTGCTGGTTGCCGCCGCTCAACGTGGTGATCCGCGCCCCGCGCCCCGCCGTACGCACCCCGACCCGCTGGATCCAGTCCTCGGCGAGCGACGACTCGCGACGCCGGTGCAGCCGTCCGCCGCGGGCGCGGAGCCGGTGAAGGAGGGGGAGAGTGAGGTTCTCGCCGACCGAGAAGTCACCGATCACCCCCTCGCCCGCCCGGTCGGCGGGGACGAGGGGAAGCCCCAGCCCGCCCGCGTCGCGCGCGTCGGTCCACCGCTCGGCACGCTGCGGCAGCCGCAACCGTCCGCTCACCCGCCCGGCGTGGGCCCCGCACACCGCGTACGGCACGATCTCGTGGCCGGAGCCGACCAGCCCGGTGATGCCCAGCCGCTCGCCCTCCGCGAGATCGAAGCCGATGCCGCGCAGCGGCCCCGCCCACAGGTCGCGGACCTCGAGCACCGCCCCGGTGGCGGCGGAACGGGCGGCGGGCCGGTGGTCGGTCGCCATCTCCTCGCCCGCCATGAGGGCCGCCAGCGACCGTGGGGTGAGGTCGGCGACCGCGCGGGTGGCGATGCGGCGTCCACCGCGGATCACGGTCACCCGGTCGGCGAGCGCGAAGATCTCGTCCATCCGGTGCGACACGTACAGCACACTCGCGCCCGCGTCGCGGACCTCCCGCACGATGTCGAAGAGCCGGGCCACCTCGCCGGGCGGCAGCACGGCGGTGGGCTCGTCGAGCACCAGCACCCCGCGCCGGCCCTCCCAGCCCTGCAACGCGGCGGCGATGGCCACCACCGCGCGCTGGACCGGGGTCGCCGCCGACAGGGGCCGGCGCACGTCGATGCCGAGACCGAACCGTTCGACCAGCGCGGTCGTCCGCCGCTCCATCTCCGGCCAGCGAATGTTGCCGAGGGCCGTGCGGGCGAAGCCATGGCTGAGGGCGAGGTTGTCGACGGCGCTCAACTCGCCGACGAGTCCCAGCTCCTGATGGACGAAGCGGAGCCGGTCGTGCCGGGAAGCCGTGACCTGGCCGAGGTCGAAGGGCTCGCCGTCGAGTTCGGCCACGGCGCCGGGTTCCGCGTGGTGGTAGCCGGCGAGGATCTTGATCAGGGTGGACTTGCCGGAGCCGTTGGGCCCGATCAGGGCGTGGATCTCGCCCGGCCGGACCTCCAGGTCGACGTCCTCCAGTGCCTGGGTTTCGCCGAATCTCTTCGACAGGGCGGCCACCCGGAGCACCGGCCTGGTCAACTCAGCCCCCACAGCGCCTTGAACTGCGCCTGGTAGTCCTCGACGATCGGGAAGTCGCCGTCGGCCGAGGGCAGGTTGTCCTTGGTGACGAGCATGTTGGGCAGTGCGGCCTTCTGGTCCACGTCCATGGGCTGGCCGGTGAAGTGCCGGGCCAGCGCGTCGGCCTGGAGCCAGGCCGTCTCGTGGGAGTTGAGCGCCATCGCGCCGTCGGTGAGACCGCTCTGGATGTACTGGTAGTTCTGCGCGTCACCGACGTTGACGACGATGTGCTTGCCGGTGATGCCGGCGGTCTTCAGCGCGGCCGGCACGCCCACGTTGAGCAGGCCCAGGGAGAAGACGACATGGGTCACCTTCGGGTGCGACCGGAGGTACGACACCACGCGGTCCGGCATGTCCTTGCCCACGGCGGTGATCGGCACATCGACGTTGTCCAGCCCGCAACCGTCGCACCACTCCCCGTACTTGGTGGCGAAGGAGTCCTTGACGGGCTTCAGGATCGTGTACGCCGGAAGATCGAAGTACACCGTGTTCGCCTTGGCGTCACTGTTCGACACCACCCATGAGGCGAGCATCTCCCCCTGGACGCCGACGTCGTCCGGCCCGTTCTTGAGCAGGGAGACACCGTCGCCCAGCAGGTCGTCCGCGTTCGACTGGACGACGGGGATCTCGGCGGCCTTCAGCCGGGCCAGCTGCTTGGCGTAGACGGCACGCGGAAAGCCCGAGGCGACGACGGCGTCCGGCTTGTCGCGCAGGGCCTGGTCGTAGGCGGCCTGGACGGACTCGGGGGTTCCCTGGGTCGCGATCTGCTTCACCTTCCAGCCGAGTTCCCCGGCGGCCTCGGTGAAGAAGTCGGCGAGGTCCTTGCACGACTGCACGCCGCAGAGGATGAAGTCGATCCTCTTGCCCTTGGGGATCTTCTTGCCGACGGGCTCGGTGACGGAGATCGTGGTCGGTCGCTGGGAGTACTTCTCCAGGGCCGCGCGGGCCGCAGCGAGGCCGGGCGAACCGGGTGCCGCCGCCTGTGACGTGTCGGCGGCCGGCGTCGAGTCGCTCCCGCAGGCCGCCAGGGTGAGCAGGGCGGTGACGGGCACGAGTGCGGTGAGGGCGCGGCGGAACGCGCTGCCGGGTGTGGAACTCATCGTCGAGTACTCCCGTGGTGAGGTGCCCGCGCTGCCGGGCCGCGCGTCGCTTGCGCGTGTGCGGCGACCGGCTCGGGCCGGGCGGATCCGGTGCCGCCCGGACGGGACGGCACGCAGGGGGGTGCTGAGGGGACGAGGGCTGCGTCGATCGCCGGCGTGGGGCACGGCGCGGGCCGCCGGAGCGACCCCGCGGCGCGGGGGCCGGGACGGGCGGACGCCGCACCGGCACGAGAAACTTTTGAGGCACTACAGCCCCAAGTGCGTCGGAGTGTGGCATGACCGGACGTACTTGGGGAGGGGGCGGTCGAAAAATTCCCGGTGGAGCCGCCGGTGTTCGCGAGTGACCTCGGGTGATGCGGCTCGGTTCGCCGTCGCGAGTGTTGCTACCGGTCGAGGCTGGTAACTACACTCACTCTAAAGTTTCTGCCGGAGGAGAGATGATGGACGAAACATCGGAGTCGGTCACCGCACGGTGCCCCGGGCCCAGCGTCCAGGACTACCTCGACCAGGACAGCCGGCCCGTTCCCGCCGCCCTGAGGTACGAGAGGAACGACCCCCTCGGCAGCGAGGACATCGACACCACACGCTTCACCTCCCGCGACTGGGCCGAACGCGAGATGCGGCAGGTGTGGCGCCGCGTCTGGCAGTTCGCCTGTCTGGAGAGCGAGATCCCCGAAGTCGGCGACCACGAGGTCTACGAGATCGGTGAGGACTCGCTCATCGTCGTGCGCACGGCCCCGGGGGAGATCCGCGCCTTCGTGAACGCCTGCCTGCACCGCGGCCGCAAACTGCGCACCGGCGGCGGAAACGTCGGCGAGTTCCGCTGCCCGTTCCACGGCTTCGCCTGGAACCTCGACGGCACCATGCAGAGCCCGCCGTGCGCCTGGGACTTCCCGCATGTCAGCCCGGAGAAGTTCGCACTGCCCGAGGCCCAGGTGGCGACCTGGCGCGGTTTCGTCTTCATCAACATGGACCCCTACGCCGAGTCCTTCGACAGCTACCGCGGCACCTTCGACGACTACTACATCTGGCCGCTGGAGAACCGCTACAAGTCGCTGCACATCGCCAAGGTGCTGCCCTGCAACTGGAAGGTCGCACAGGACGCCTTCATCGAGTCCTTCCACGTGATCGCCACACACCCGCAGATGCTGCCGTGGCTCGCCGACGCCAACTCCCAGTACGACGTGATGGCCGACCAGCCCCACTGGAACCGGATGATCAACATCCAGGGCGCCCCCAGCCCGCACGTGGCCGACTCCGTCACGGAGGAGGACGTCCTGGAGACCTTCTACGACTCACGCGCCTTCTACTCGGCGGCCCAGGGCCGCGACCTGGTGATGGGCGAGGGTGAGGAACTGCCCGCGATCCCGCCCGGCGGCACCGCCCGCCAGGTCCTCGCCCAGCGCATGCGCGCACAGCTCGCGGCCACCTCGCACCAGGACTTCTCGCAGACCCCCGACACCGAACTCCTGGACGCCATCAACTATCTGCTGTTCCCCAACTTCAACCCGTGGGGCGGCGCCAAGTCCAACATCGTCTACCGGTTCCGGCCCCACGGCCTCGACCCGGACTCCTGCATCGCCGAGATCATCTTCATGTCGGCCCCGAAGCGGCCCGGCGAGACCCCCCCTCCGGCCCGCATCCGCTGGGTGCCCGAGGACATGCTCTTCGCGGACATCCCCGAACTCGGCGTGCTCGGGCCCGTCTTCGACCAGGACTGCGAGAACCTCCCCTACGTCCAGCAGGGACTGAAGACGATGCGCAAGCCGGGCATCACCCTGGCCAACTACCAGGAGAGCCGCATCCGCCACTTCAACCGGACCCTCGACCACTGGATGGACAAGTGACCCACCGCGTGGCGGTCCGGCCGTCCGACGTCGAACTCGACGTCCTCGACGGCGAGGACGTGTTCAGCGCCGCCGGGCGGCTCGGCTACCGCTGGCCCACCGTCTGCGGCGGCCGGGGCACCTGCCGCACCTGCTTCGTCCGGATCGAGGAAGGTGCCGAGAACTGCTCCCCCGTGGACCCGCTGGAGCGCGAGGGCCTCGAAGCCCTGCGCATGCCGGTGGACGGCCTGACCCGGCTCGCCTGCCGGCTCCGGGTCGAGGGCCCCGTGACCGTGACCAAGCGCGGTGTACGCCGCCGAGTGCAGGAGTGAGGGCCCATGGCCAAGCAAGTGATCCACCCGCTCACCGGGCATGTGTACCGGCTCACCGAGGACGGTCTCGTCGAGGTGACCGACCCGAGGACCGGCAAGCGGGGCGTGTTCGACTTCCAGGCCCGGTGGCAGTCGGGCGAACTGCGCCACGCCGATCTCCAGATGGCGGGCTGGGTGGGGCGCCTCGCCCGGCGGCGCGGCGCCCCGCGGCCGGGGGAGTGACCCGGTGACACCCCGGACCACACGCGTGGTCTGTCTGGTGCGCCGGCCCGAGGGGGAACCGGCACCCGGTGACTTCGCCGTCGAGGAGCGGCCGCTGCCGTCCGTCGGCGAGGGGCAACTCCTCGTCCGCAACCTCTACATGAGCGTCGACCCGTCCATGCGAGGACGGCTGGAGAGCACCGAGAAGCACTACACCCACAACTTCACCCCCGGCGCACCGCTCGACGGCCGGGCTCTCGGCGTGGTCGAGGAGAGCCGCTGCTCCTCGGTGCCCGTCGGCGCCTACGTACGCCACCAACTGGGCTGGCGGGAGCGGGCCGTGCTGGACGCCGTGGACACCGACGGCGCGGACCGCGTCGACCCGCGCCTCGCCCCGCTGCCCACCTGGCTGGGACTGCTCGGGCAGACCGGCTTCACCGCGTACGTCGGGCTCACCCGGATCGCCGGACTCCGCCCCGGCGACACCGTCCTCGTGTCCGCGGCGGCCGGGGCCGTCGGCACCGCCGCCGGTCAGTTCGCGCGGCTGCTGGGCGCGGCCCGGGTCGTCGGGACCGCCGGAGGGCCCGACAAGTGCGACCTGCTGGTGCGAGAGTTCGGCTACGACGCCGCCGCGGACTACCGCGCCGAGCCGGTCCGTGAAGCGCTGGCCCGGCTGGCGCCCGAGGGCATCGACGTCTACTTCGACAACGTCGGCGGTGAGCAGCTCGCCGCCGCCCTGCACTCCCTGCGCACCGGGGGCAGGGTCGCCCTGTGCGGCATGATGTCGCAGTTCGGCGGCGAGCGACGGTCCGCGGACCTCAACCAGTTGATCCAGGCCGTCCTCAAACGGCTGACCCTGCGCGGCTTCATCGTCCGCGACCACGACGACCTGCGGCCGGAGTTCGAGCGGCGGGTCGCGTGCTGGCTCGCGGAGGGCCGGATCACCGCGCGTGAGACGGTCGTGGACGGCCTGGAGAACGCCGCCGGCGCCCTGCTGACCCTGCTGGACGGCGGCAACGTCGGCAAGATGCTGGTGCGGCTCGACGACAGCGACTGAGGGGTCCTCTCCCTATGAGCGTCCGATCAGGGCGCGTGGTCTGGTGCCGTGCATCGCAAGGCGCCGGAGCGCCCTCGATGGGGGTGCCCCCGCGCGAGCGCAGCCGAGCGTGGGGGAGGAGCCACGTGGGCGTTTCGGCAACGCGGCGAGGTGCGCCATCGGCGACGCCTCGCCGTTGCACGCCACGGCCGCCGGCCATGCGGTCCGGTGCCAGGCCGCGCGCCCCGGACGGGCATGGTGAAAGGACCCCTGAGGGGGCGCCCCGGCCAGGGGCACCCCCTCAGCGTGTCGGAGCCGCCGACGGGTTCAGCGCATGGGGCGCGACGCGGACACGGTGTGGGCCGTCAGGCCGACCCCGAGCCGCGTCAGCCCCGCCACCGCCGCCCGGAAGTCCTTGATGTGCGGGGTCGTGAAGTGCTCGTCGAGGGCCTGTTGCGAGGTCCAGTGCTCGTACACCCGGATACGCCGCTCGTCGGCGGGGTCGGCGGTCATGGCGTAGTCCAGGCAGCCGGGTTCCCGCTCGCGGGTGCGCCGGCCCAGTTCGACGAGGGCTTTCAGCATGGTGTCGCGGTCGCCGGGCTCGTAGTCCATCCAGCCGGCGACGATGATGTCCTCGGTCATGGGGGTCCTTTCGCGGTCATGCCCGCGGGCCCGCCGCTCCGGTCAAGGGGAGCGACGGGCCCGGGGTGTCTCAGACGCCGAGCGGGGCGGGGACGGCCTCCACGGTGACCGTGCCCCGGTCTCCGTCGACCGTGATCACCATGCCGTCCCGCAGCCGGCGTGTCGCTCCTTCGACGGAGATGACGGCCGGGATGCCCAGCTCCCGACAGACCACCACGGCGTGGCTGTTGAGCGCGCCCACGTCGACCACGGCCGCACCGGCGACCAGGAACAGCGGGGTCCAGGCCGCGTCCGTGATCGGCGCGACCAGCACCTCTCCCGGCTCCAGCGCCTCGCAGGACGCCGGGTCGGTGACCACGCGCACCCGGCCGGTGTACGTCCCGTGGCTGCCGCCCACGCCGCTGAGCGCATCACCCTCGGCCGCGGCCTCGGCGCGCTCCTCGGTGCGCCTCGGCCAGGTGTCGACCTCGGTCCCGGCGTCGTCCGCGACGAAGAACGGCGGTTCCAGCTCGTGCAGGAGCGCGTACTCCTCGAGCCTCCGCGCGATGACGGGGCCGAAGGACTCGGGGTCGGCGACGTAGTCGTCGAGTTCGGTGTCGAGCAGCATCATCACGTCCCCCGGTTCGGTCAGACGCCCCGCCTCGACCCCGCGGCGGCCGAGCTCCCGTATCGCCATCCGGATCTCGTTGACGACGGTCACGCAGTTCGCCTTGGTGCGCTCGCGGGCCGGGATCCATACCCGGGAGGCGTGCATGCCGGCGTCGAACATCGGCTGCGCCTCCTCGGGCAGCGTGGAGCGGACCTCCCCGGCGGTGCGCTCGCGCCGCTCGGTGAGGCGCGCCCGCCGGGCGGCCGGGGAGTCGTCGTCGGAGCTGTGCCGGATCCGGTCGACCAGGGCCAGCGCCTGGACCGGCGCCGCCTCCCAGGACAGCGCGTGGATGTCCCACTCGTTGGGACCGCGGTCCCCGGACCCGGCCAGGAACTCCTCGAAGGCGTCACGGAACGCCTTCACGTCCCCGGTCGCCCCGTCGAGCGCCCGCTCCACCGCGGCCGGGCCCCGGTCGAACAGCGCGGTCAGCTCGGCCGAGGCCGCCACCTGGCGCGACAGCGTCCACAGCCCGTCCGAGGGGGAGGCCGAGTCGACGTCGCCGAGCCCCCCGATGAGGTCCAGCATGGCGCCGGGGCGGTCCACGCTCGCGCAGAGCGGCCCGAGGATCGCCGGTCCGACGGACGCGGGCAGCGACGACTCGACGTGCCGTTGGAAGGTCGTCTCCACCTCGTCCAGCAACGAGCGGGCGCGGGCCACCAGTTCGGCGTCGGACAACTCCGTCAGGTCGGGTCGCCCGCGGCGCAGTCCGCGCAGCCGCTCCCGGTCGGCGTCGGCCTCCGGGAACGTGCTCTGGCCGAGCATCCGCTGGAGGGTGCCGCCCGCCTTGGCGGTCAGTTCGGCGTCCTGGTCCTCCGGGTGTGCCACGTACACCGGGGTGTCCGAGCGTTGGCCCACGAATGCGGCGTCGATCTGGTCCGCCGTCTGACCCATACGGATGCCGAACAGCCGCATGTGCGACAGGTTGAGGTAGAAGTAACCGCCGAACATCCCGACGAAGGGCGGGCGAGGGCCGGCCACCTCCTCCTCGCGGTAGATGCCGAAGCCGACGAAGCCCTTTCGCCAGCCGTGCAGTCCGCGCCCCCAGACGAGGGTCCAGCCCAGCGGGCTGGCCGGATCCGGCAGGGTCTCGCCCGCGTTGGCCCGGGTGTAGTGCGGCAGTCGCTCACTGCGCTGCCAGTCCGTGATCCAGCTCTTCATGGCCGAAGGTCTCCCGTCGTCCGTCCCGGTGCCTACCACTGCGCCGTTCCACCGTCGACGCTGATCAGCGTGCCCGTAATGCCGGCGCCGGCGTCGCTCGCCAGCAGTGAGGCGACCGCCGCGATCTGTTCCACGGTGGTGATCTGCTTGGTGGCGGCGTGCTCGGCGAAGCGGCCCAGCCACTCCTCGTAGCTGATTCCCTCGGCCTCGGCCGCGGCCGGTCCCGCGGCCCGCATCAGGTCGGTGTCCACGGCGCCGGGGCAGATGGCGTTGCAGGTGATGCCCTGGGTGCCGTATTCGAAGGCGGTCGCCTTGGTCAGTCCGTGGATGGCGTGCTTGTTGGTGATGTAGTGGCTGATCGCGGGCTTGTTGGCCTGCTTGCCCTCGACGGAGGAGATGTTGATGATCCGACCCCAGCCGCCCTCCAGCATCCTCGGCAGCGCGCGCCGGGTGCCGTAGAAGTAGGCGTTGAGGTTGAGCCTGAGGGCGTCGTGCCAGGCCTCGTCGCTCAGTTGGTGGACCGGGGCGAAGCCCGAGGTGCCGCCGGCGTTGTTCACCCAGATGTCGAGCCGGCCGAAGCGTTCGGCGGCGAAGTCGGCCAGGTCCTCGATGTCCTCCTGGCTGTTGGCGTCGCAGGGGTGGAAGACGGCCCGGTCCCCGGCGTCCAGCTCCGCCAGGGCCTGCTTGCCCTTGATCTCGCTGCGGCCGCTGAGGACGACCGTGGCACCGCCGGCCAGGAATGCCTCGGCTATGCCGCGGCCGATGCTGCGCGTGCTGCCCGTGATCACCGCGACACGTCCGTCGAGGCTGCCCGTAGCCACCATGTTGTTCTCCCGCGAGTGTTGTTGGTCCGTCACCTGGCGGCTCTTTCGGCGTCTTCCAGGTGTCGGTGAATGGTGCGGTGGAAGTGCTGGAGTCCGGGCTCGTTGCGTCCGAAGACGAAGTCGGTCCCGTCGAGGGCGGCGAGGCCCTGCTGGACTCCGTAGGTGGTCGCGTAGTCCTCGTCGCGGACCACCTCGTGGAACCATTCGCCGAACCGGTCGGCGGCCTGGCGCTCCTCCTCGGTGACCGCCGGTTCCCGCAGCAGGATGATCTGCTGGGTCACCGACTCGGTGGCCGTCCGGGGGAGCACCAGGGAGACGGCGATCTTCTGCCGCCAGCCGCCGGCGATCGCCAGGCCGGGGAAGAGCCAGTAGATGGGACCGACACAGTCCCCGGGGTCCCGCTGGTCCGGCGGCAGCTCGACCGCCCGCGCGATGGGACGCAGGGCCGGTGCGATGCGTTGGTGGGGGCCCCAGGTGTCGTGGGCCATCATGTTGGAGAGGTTCGTCTCGAAGACCGTCTTCGGGTGCAGCGAGGCGAAGTGGTACGTCTCCAGATACCCGTCGAGGGTGACCTTCCAGTTGGGACTGGTCAGTTCGCCGGTGGAGTAGTGGTGGCACTCCGCCAGCCGCAGCCCTTCGAGGAGCGGCAGCAGATCACCGAGCCAGGCGTCGAGGTCGGGCTCGGCGGCAGGGTCCAGCGAGACGAAGACGATCCCCGCCCGCTCCCCGGCCGGAAGCCTGACGAGGCCGCGGCCCTCGCGCGGAACGTCACCGAAGGTCTTCTCCGCGTACACGCCCCGCAGCTCCCCGGTGAGGTCGTAGGACCAGGAGTGGTACGGGCAGGTCAGCCGCCTCGACACCCCGCAGCCGGGCTCCATGAGCTTGGCCCCCCGGTGCCGGCAGGCATTGATCATCGCGTGCACCGCGCCCTGCCGGTCCCGGGTGATCAGCACCGGTACGCCGAGCACGTCCAGCGCCTTGTAGGTGTTCGGCCCGGGGAGCTCGCAGGACATGGCGAGCGGCAGGGGAACGCTCCGGTGGACGGCGTCCGTCTCCCGGCGCCAGCGGTCGGCGTCGAGGTAGTGGCCGACAGGTTCCGTCCACTGGCCGTCCGCCTGGTGCGTGGTGCCGTCGCGATAGTGCGCCACCACGCGTTCGACGAGTTCGGCGGCCTCCCGCCGCATCGTCACGGACGCGGCGTCGGTGGACCGGTCCTGGCTGATCCACGAGGAGTACTCGGGGGCCGACGGCGGCGTGTGCCCGGCTTCCGCTTCCCGTATCCCCGGCGAACTGGTCTGGACCACGATGTCCTCACAATCCTCCCAGCCGCGAGCCGGTGACCGGCTTCGGAGAGCGACAGCTGGGCTGTGTCCGAAACGACAACAGGACTTAGTGTGCTCTGTCAATAGAAAGTGGCGAAGTTGCCGTGTTGGGGGCGCGGGATCATCCCCGCTGCTTTCTGTAAACCGGATCCAGCCCCGTGGCGACGGCGGCCGGGTTCCCGACGGGAGGCGGTGGCGGCTGTGGGGAAGCCCTTCGAGGCGGGCGTGGTCGTACGGGATCTGGAGCTGATGGAGCGCTTCTACCGGGACGTGCTCGGCTGCCCTGTCGTGCGCCGATCCTGTGTACCGAAGTCCGTCGCGGTACCGGCCGGGCTGGGCGGTGAGCTCCTGGTCGTCTGGCTGCAGGTGCCCTCCGGGGGGCGGGTCAAGCTGATCCTGCCTCAGGTGGCCGCGGACTCCGTGCGATCGGCGCCGGCGCCGGCCGGATGCCGGGGTCTGTCGTACCTCACCTTCCATGTGGAGGACATCGACCCGATGGTGTCGTCCCTGGTGGCCGCGGGTGCGCGGCCCCTGTCGGAGCCGATCGTGGTGCGGACCCCCGGTGGCCGGATCAGTTTCTGGGCGGACCCGGAGGGCAACGCGGTGGAGTTGGTGGACGAGCGGGGTCGAGAGTCCTGTTCAGGGCGTAGTAATTAGAGACCCTCTTCAGTAAGGTGCCCCTGCTGCTTACTGTAGACAAGCACCAGAAAGTACGGGTGCTTGGCACACCTCCCTCGGGCGAAGGGGCGGGACATGGCTCAGAAGAAGCCGGCCGACACGGCAGAGCACCGGACATCCGCGCAGGTCATCAAGGATCTGCACGAGCGCATGGTGCGCATCCGGCTGTTCGAGACCGAGGCGGGCAAGCTCATGGAGGCGGGCAGACTGCCCGGCTTCCTCCACCTCTACGTCGGCCAGGAGGCGGTGGCCGCCGGTGTGATGGCCGCGCTGCGCGACGACGACCAGATCACCTCCACCCACCGCGGCCACGGACACGCCGTCGCCAAGGGCGTCGGCTTCCGGGAGATGTACGCGGAGCTGTACGGCCGCGCCACCGGCGCCTGCCTCGGGCGTGGCGGAAGCATGCACATCAACGACGTCTCGCTCGGCATGCTCGGCGCCAACGGCATCGTCGGAGCGGGCGTCCCGATCGCCGTGGGTGCCGCCTTCGCCGCCCGGTACAAGGGCGAGGACAGCGTCGCGGTCACCTTCTTCGGTGACGGCGCCACCAACATCGGCGCCTTCCACGAAGGCGCCAACATGGCCGCTGTCCTCGGCCTGCCCGTCGTCTTCGTCTGCGAGAACAACGGCTACGCCGAGTTCACGCCGCAGTCCGGGCACATGCTGCTCGCCGACGTGGCCGACCGGGCCGCCGCCTACGGCATGCCCGGCGTGATCGTCGACGGCATGGACGCGGTCGCCGTCCACCGCGCCGCCACCGACGCAGTGGCACGCGCCCGGTCCGGCGCGGGACCGATGTTGATCGAGGCCAAGACCTACCGCTACTTCGACCATCAGGGCGTCAAGGGGCTGCGCCACCCCTACCGCTCGGACGAGGAGGTCGCCGAGTGGAAGGCCCGCGACCCCATCGACCTGCTGGAGGCCCGTGCCGTCGCCGACGGTACGGCCACCCGCGCTGAACTGGACGACACCTGGCAGCGCACCCGCGACGAGATCGCCGAGGCCATCGCGTACGCCGAGTCGAGCCCGCTGCCCGACACCGCCGACCTGCTGCACAACGTCTACTCGGGATGACGCCATGACCACCCTCACCCAGGAACAGGCCGCCGCCCCGGACGGCACGGTCCGCAAACTCACCTACGTCAAGGCCTTCAACGAGGGCCTCGCCCAGGCCATGCGCGAGGACGAGAACGTCTTCGTCGCCGGCGAGGACGTGGCCGGCTACGGCGGCGTCTTCCGTATGTTCGACAACCTGCTCGACGAGTTCGGCCCCCGCCGCATGATCGACACGCCGATCTCCGAGGCCGCCCTGGTCGGCCTCGGTGTGGGGGCCGCCGCGCGGGGGCTGCGGCCCGTCGTCGACCTGATGTTCATGGACTTCATCGGCGTCTGCCTCGACCAGATCGTCAACCAGGCCGCCAAGATGAAGTACATGTTCGGCGGCGCCGTGTCCGTCCCGCTCACCATCACCACCGCCTCCGGCGCCGGCCTCGGCGCCGCCGCGCAGCACAGTCAGAGCCTGGAGGCCTGGCTCGCCCATGTGCCCGGCCTCAAAGTGGTGATGCCCTGCGACGCGTACACCGCCAAGGGTCTGACCGTCTCGGCCATCCGGGACGACAACCCGGTCGTCGTCATGCTCAACAAGGTCCTGCTCGGCAGCACCGGCCATGTGCCCGAGGAGATCTACGGCATCCCGCTGGGCCGGGCGCACACCGCCCGGCAGGGCTCCGACGTCACCGTGATCGCCCTCGGCCGCATGGTGGGGGAGGCCCTCGCGGCGGCCGACGAACTCGCCGCCGAGGGCGTGGAGATCGAGGTGATCGACCCCCGGACCGTGCAGCCCCTGGACACCGAGACCATGTTCGCCTCCGTCCGCCGCACCAACCGGGCGCTGGTGGTGCACGAGGCCGTCACCTTCGGCGGGCTCGGCGCGGAGATCGCCGCCCAGATCCAGGACGCCGCCTTCGACCACCTGGACGCCCCGGTCCTGCGCATCGGCGCCCCGTTCTCCCCGGTGCCCTTCTCCCCGGTCCTGGAGAAGGCCTATGTGCCCGACCGCGCCCGGATCGTCCAGGGCTGCCGACGTCTCCTCGAAAGGGCGTGAACGACGTGGCGGTCGAGGTTCTGCTGCCGAAGATCGGGCTGACCATGCAGGAAGGCACGATCGAGGAATGGCTCGTGCCCACGGGCGCCGCGGTCGCCGAGGGCGACGCGCTGCTGCGGATCGCCACCGACAAGGTCGACGTGGATGTCGAGGCGGAGGCCGGGGGACTGCTCCACCCGGTCGTCCCGGCCGGGACGACCGTCCCGGCCGGCGCGCTCATCGGCTGGCTCCTGGCCGAGGGCGAGCAGCCACCGAACCCGGCGGGTACGCCGACGCCCGCCGGGTCCGAGGCCGGCGCCGGCACGGCCGGGGGGCCGACGTCCGTGTGGTCGACGGCTTCGGGCGCCGCCACCGGTTCCCCGGCGCCGAAGACGGGCGTGCCCGGGGCGGGCGCGTCCGCCGGGCCGACGACGCCGGGCGCGGTCACGGGCTTCCCGGCGCCGAAGCAGGCGGTGGCCGCGGCGGGCGCGCCCGCCCGGCCGACGGGCACAGCCTCTCGGGCGTCGGCGGCGCCGTCCCTGACCGGTGGTGGCGCCACCACCGGTCCTGCCAGGCGGCTCCTGGCCTCGCCCAACGCCCGACGGGTGGCACTCGGGGCCGGTGTCGATCTCACCGCTGTCCGCGGCACCGGGCCCGGCGGTCGGATCGTCTCCGAGGACGTGGAGGAGTTCCTCGCGGAACTGCCCGGCGAAGCGGCCCCCTTCGGCCTGCCGGTCACCGCCGTCGTGTCCGCGAGCCCCGTCCTGCCGGTAGCCCCTGACCAGCCGGTCACCGCCGTCTCATCCGTCACCGCTGTGTCGCCGCTGGTCCGCCGGCTGGCGAAGGAGCGGGGCATCGACCTCTCCGGGGTGAACGGCACCGGGCCCGGCGGCCGGATCCGCAGGTCCGATCTCGACGCCGCCGACCCGGCGCGCGAACCGGCGCCCCGCCGCCGGAACGCCGACCCCCGGCCGGGAGACGTGCTCCCCCTCACCGGGATGCGCGGCACCATCGCCCGCCGTATGCACGCCAGCCTCCAGGAGATGGCCCAGCTGACGCACGGCTACGAGGTGCGGATGGACGCCGTGGTGTCCCTGCGCGACCGGCTGAGGGAGGAGTGGGCCGACACCGACCTGCCCGTTCCCACCCTGAACGACTTCCTGCTCAAGGCCGCCGCGCTGGCCCTGCGCGCACATCCGCTGTTGAACGCGACGGTGCGCGACGACGGCATCCATCTGCTCGACGACGTCCACCTCGGTTTCGCCGTGGCGGTTCCGGGTGGCCTGATGGTCCCCGTGATCGAGGACGCGGCAGCACTGCCGCTGCCCGAGATGGCCCGCACGGCGAAGGCCCTGGCCGAGGCCGCCCGCGAGGGCCGGATCACGCCGGACCGCCTGGAAGGCGCCACCTTCACCGTCACCTCGCTGGGCGGATACGGCGTCGACTTCTTCACCCCCGTGGTCAACCCCGGCAACGTGGCGATCCTCGGGGTGGGCAGACTGAGGGACGGCGTCGAGTGGTTGGACGACCGGCCGCGGCGGACGCGGGTGCTCACCCTGAGCCTCACCTTCGACCACCGTGCCGTCGACGGCGCACCGGCGGCCGAGTATCTGCGCACGGTCGGTGAGCTGTTGCGCAAACCGCTCCGGCTGCTGGTCTGATCCGCCGCCGACGCCTGCGTCCGCCGCCGTCCCGGTCTCCGCCGGAGGGCGGTCGGCGCCCGGCGGCCACCGGCCCCGCGGCTACGCGGCCACGGTCGGGTCGGCGATCCGCTCCGCGAGGTCACCGACCTCGCGGACGAAGGAACGGTGGCCCAGCGACCGATAGACGTCATCGCCCCGGACCTGCGAGTTCGCCGCGGTCTCGAGCAGGGCCAGCAGGCCCAGTCCGATCACCGCGGCCTCCGCGTCGGAGACGGACGCACGGGCCTTGCGGATCAACCGCACGAGCCCGGCCAACAGCTCCGAACGACTCTCCTGGCGCAGCGCCTCGGCCTCCTGGCTCATCCCGGCCGACGACACGAAGAACACCGTGGCCGCCGACCGGTGCTCGCCCAGCCACGCCACCAGCGCGGTGATCGTGGGCCCGACGTCCGAGCCCGCCTTGTGCGCCTCGGCGAGTTCCTCCACCTGCGCGCACATCGCGGCGGCGAACACCCGCATCCCCTCCACCAGGACCTGGTCCTTGGAGGAGAAGTGGTAGTACACCGCTGCCGACGTCATCTCCGCACGGGCGGCGATGTCGGCCACCGTCACCTCGTCGGGCGGCTGGGTGGCGAACAGCTCCGTGGCCGCCTCGATCACCCACTGCTTGCGCGAGGGACGGTGGGCGGCGCGGGTTCCGGATGTCGTCATGATGTCAAGTATGCCGGTACCAGGGCGCTCCGGAGGCCCACACACAGCAGGAATTATGCGGCCGGTAGAGTCGACTTACTGGATAACATGGTCAGTAAACAGGGACCACGCCCGCGGGTTCACGGCAGTCGGCAGGGGAGCATGATGGCCACCACCAAGAACGGCAAGCAGCCCGCTCACCGGCCTTCGCGGCGGCAGCACATCATCGACGCCGCCGTACGGGTCTTCGGCCGCAACGGATTCGCGGAGACCAGCATCCAGGACATCGCGGACGAGGCCGAGGTGGTCCCCACGGCCGTCTACTACCACTTCGACGGCAAGGAGGAACTGCTCGAACTCGCCATGCGCCGGGTCTTCGACCAGCTGAACGCGGTGGTGGAGGCGGCCCGTCCGGAGTCCGAGCCGGGCGACGCCGAGGGACTGCTGCGCGTCATCGACGCCGTGTGGGACTGGGTGGAGAAGAACCCGGACGAGGCCCGCCTGTACCAGGTCCAGATCGCCTCGGCGAACGGCAACGTCAAGGTCCTGCGCGACGAGTTCGAGCAGCGGCACATCCAGCGCGGCTACGACTATCTGCCCGAGGGCAACACACGCGGCCCCCGGGCGGCCAAGGCCCGCCACGCGGCGCAGGCCCTCGCGGTCCGCACGCTCATCAGCACCACCATGCTGGTCACGGCGCTGCGGGCGGAGGGAGGGCCGCTGTCCCAGCTGCCCCCGCAGGCCGTCCTGGAGGCGGTCAGGTCGCTGGCGCTGCGCATTGTCGCCGCCGACCGGAAGCCGACCACGGCACAGCGTTGAGACGACGGTGCGCGCGCCCCGCACCGGCGACGCGGCCTCACACGGCGACGGGCCCTCACACGGTCAGGACCGAACAGGCGCTGATCCCGGGCGCCCCGTACACATGCGTGAAGCCCACCCGGGGCGCCCCCGGCACTTGCACGCCCGGCGCGCGGCCCTGCAACTGCCGTACCACCTCATGGAACTGACGCAGCCCCGAGGCGCCCACGGGCTCCCCGCCGGCGAGGCAGCCGCCGTCGGTGTTGACGGGGATCCGGCCCGTGGGCTCGGTGTCCCCGCCGGCCAGCAGCTCCTCCTGCTCGCCGTGTCCGCACAGTCCCGTCTCCGCCAGGTGGACCAGCTCCGAGCCGCTGTCGGTGTCCTGCAACTGCGCCACGCCGACATCGGCGGGCCGGACCCCGGCCGTTTGGAACGCCGCCTCGGCGGCGTCGACGCTGGGGCTGCGGTGCGGTCCCGGAGGCAGCCAGGGCGAGAACACCTCGAACGAACCGAACCGCCGGGTGCGGAACGCCAGCGAGGCCAGTCTCACCGGCCGTTCGCACAGGTCGAAGGCGCGGTCGCCGCGCGCCAGCACCAGAGCCGCCGCACCTTGCCCCGGTGAGCAGAACATGTACTGGGTGAGCGGCGGACTGACCTCCGCGGAGTCCAGGATCTCCCGCTCCGTCAACGCCTTGCGCCGCCATGCCAGAGGATGGTGCGAGCCGTTGCGGAAGGCGCGCGCGGCGACGGCCGCCAGTGCCCGCTCCGAGATCCCGTGCTCGTACAGGTACCGCCGTGTCTTGAGGGCGAAGAACTGGGTCGTCAGCATCATGCCGGTCTCGGCGTACCAGTCGCCCAGGCCGTAGCGGGCCGCGGACACGTGGAAGGCGCCCCGCTCATGCTTGTCGAAGCCCACCGCCAGCCCCAGGGACGCCTCCCCGGCACGCAGCGCCGCGGCCACCATGAGCACGGTGGAGGCGCCGGTCGCGCAGCCGTTCTGCACATTGACGAACGGCACTCCCGTCAGGCCCAGGCGGCCCACGAGCGTGTCGGGTTTGCCGGACACGTCGGAGCCACCGGCCGCGTAGCCGATGTCCTCCCAGGACACCCCGGCGTCGGCCAGCGCCTCCCGCACCGCGCGCTCGGCCATGTCCATCCCGGTGACACTCTCGTCCCGGCCGAAGGGATGCATCCCGCAGCCGACCACGTAGACGTCGTCGGTCCGACTCATCGCTCCCCCTCCTCCTCGTCGTCGGGGCGGAACGCGAAGGTCAGCACCTCGGTCCCGTCCTCGTCGTGATACGCGGGCACCATGGCGAGCCGGACCGGCAGCCCGATCCGTATCCGCGCGCGGGGAACCGCCAGCCGCCCCTCGACCAGCAGCTCACCGAGGTCGACATAGCCCACGTGATACGGCCGGTGACCGCCGGCGGGTGGCCGGTACGGCGGCTTGGGCGGGAACGCCTGAAGCGTCCACGACCACACCCGTCCCCGCACCGGCAGCACATGACCGGACATGGACCCGTCCGAGCAACGGGGGCACGAGTCCTGCCGGGGGAAGACGACGGTGCCGCACCCGGAGCAGCGCGCCCCCGCGAGACGCGGCGGGGCCACACAGTCGAACAGAGAGTCGTCGATGAGTCGGGTGGTCATACCGGTTCCGCCCTTCACGTCACCAGCTCAGCAGCCCGGCCAGCCGTTCCCGGTGAAAGGCGGCGCCGCCCAGCAGGACGGCGTCGGACTGGGCCCGCCGGAAGTACAGGTGCGCGTCGTGCTCCCAGGTGAAGCCCATGCCCCCGTGCAGATGGACGCACTCGGCGGCGACGGACACAAAGGCCTCGGAGCACCACGCCTGGGCGACCGCCGCCGCCTCGGCCGACGGCCGGTGCGAGGGGGCCGCGTCGACGGCGCGCAGCACCGCCGACCGCGCGCCCTCGACCTGGAGCAGCATGTCGGCACAGGTGTGCTTGACCGCCTGGAAACCGCCGATCGGCCTGCCGAACTGGGTACGGTCCCGCACATGGGCCACGGTCATGTCCAGCGCGGCCTGGGCGCCGCCCAGTTGCTCGGCGGCGAGGGCGACCAGGGCCACGTCCAGGGCCCGGGAGACGATGTGCGCCCCCTCGCCCCCGGCGGTCAGCGCCCGGACCCGCGCACCGGAGAAGGTGACCACGGCCTGGCCCCGGCTGAGATCCAGGGTGGGCACCCGGCGCACGGCGACGCCCGGACCTCCCGGATCGGCGAGGAAGAGGTCCACGCCGTCGGTCCCGGCGGCCGCCACGACCAGCGCCCGGGCATCGCCGCCGTCGAGGACGAACGGCGCCGTTCCGTCGACGACGGGGACCCCGCCCTGCCAGGTGACCGTCACCGGCACGGCGTCGGGCCGCCATGTCCCGTCCGGTGCCGCGACCGCGAGGGCGTGCACCGCGCCCTCGGCCAGTTCGGCCAGCGCCTCGTCGGCCGTACCGCAGCCGGCCAGCACCTGCCCGGCCAGCACGGTGGACGACAGCAGCGGTACCGGTGCAAGCGTCCTGCCCAGTTCCTCGCAGACCACGGCGATCTCGGCGAGGCCGCCGATGCCCCCGACGGCCTCGGGCAGCCCGAGGGCCGCGAGGCCCACCTGCCGGCCGAGGGTGTCCCACAGTCCGGCGTCGACACCGGGGGCGTGCTCGGACAGCCGGCGCACCGTCGCGGTGCCTCCGGCGTCCGCGCACACCGACCGTACGGTTGCGCGCAGGTCGTCCAGTTCGGTGTCCGACAGGGCCGTCCCACCGGTCACGGTGCTCGTCATCGTGTGCTCCCGCTCTCGTCGTGCCGCTCGCGCGGGGTACTGTGCGCCGCCGCCATCCGGGCCACCGGCACGCGGTGCGGGGAACAGGACACGTAGTCGAGGCCGAGGCCGTCGCAGAACGCGATCGACTCGGGGTCCCCGCCGTGTTCCCCGCACACGCCGAGCTTGATGCCGGGCCGTACGCCGCGCGCCCGCTCGGCGGCCAGCGCGATGAGCGCGCCCACCCCGTGCGGGTCGAGCCGGGCGAAGGGGCTGGCGGTCAGCAGGCCCCGCTCCTGGTACCCGGCGAGGACCTGGCGCTCCACGTCGTCCCGGGAGAATCCGTAGGTCAGCTGCGTGAGGTCGTTGGTGCCGAAGGAGAAGAACTCGGCGTGTTCGGCGAGTTCACCGGCGAGCAGCGCGGCCCGCGGAGTCTCGATCATCGTGCCGAGCCGGTACGGAACGACCACACCGGTGCGGGCGGCGACCGCGGCGGCGGCCTCCCGCACGTACACGGCCGTGGCCGCCAGCTCCTCCGGCAGGCTGACCAGCGGGATCATCACCTCCAGCTCGGGCCGGACCCCGGTGGCGGCGACATCCGCCCAGGCGGCGAAGAGCGCCTCGGCCTGCGCCGGGTAGAGCCGCTCGTGCAACAACGCCAGCCGCACCCCCCGCAGCCCGAGCATCGGATTCGCCTCCCGCAGCGCTGCGGCCCGCTGTTCCTCACCCGCGTCCGAGGCGTCCCCGGGGGCGGGCAGGAACTCGTGCAGCGGAGCGTCCAGCAGGCGCACGGTCACCGGCCGGTTCCCGACTGCGGCCAGCAGCGCCCGGAAGTCCTCGTGCTGAGCGTGCTCCAGCGCCTTCAGGGCCTCGTCACGGGCGGCCGGATCGGCGGCCAGGAGCACCCGGCGGATCAGCGGCAGCCGCTCACCGAGGAACTGGTGCTCCGTACGGCACAGCCCGACCCCCTCCGCCCCCAGGGCGACGGCGGTGCTCACCTCCGCCGCGCTGTCGGCGTTGGCCCGCACCCCCAGTCGGCGCATGCCGTCCGCCCAGTCCAGCAGGGTGGACAGCTCGGGCGGCGGCGCGGCGACGCTGACGCTCAGCCGGCCCGCGTAGACGGCGCCGGTACGGCCGTCCAGGGAGACGGCGTCGCCCTCGCGCAGCACCCGGTCCCCGAACGATACGGTCCCCGCGGCCCGGTCCACGCGCAGCCCGTCGGCGCCGCACACCGCGGGCCGCCCGGCCCCCCGCGCCACCACCGCGGCGTGCGAGGCGATACCGCCGCTGCCGGTCAGCACGGCGGCGGACGCCAGCATGCCGGGGACGTCCGCCGGGGTCGTCTCATGGGCGACGAGCACTACGGGGGTGCCGTCCGCGCCCACTTCGAGGGCGCGCTCGCTCGACAGCACGATCACCCCGGCCGCCGCGCCCGGGGAGGCGGCCAGACCCTTCACCAGCAGCTCCTCCCCGCCGGTCAGCCGGAGCTGTGGGTGCAGCAGTTCCTGCACCTGCGCGGGGCCGATCCGCAGGACGGCCTCCTCGGGGTCGAGCGCACCGTCGCGTGCCAGGTCGGCGGCGAGGCACACCGAGGCCCGCAGCGGCGGCCGTTGCTGCGCGGAGGCGGCGAGCAGGGAGATCTCGTCGTCGCGCACCTCGAAGTCGACGGAGACGGGCGCGTGCAGATGCCGTTCGAGGGTGAGCAGGGCATGCTCCAGCAGAGCCCTGCCGCCCGTGAGCCGGTCCAGCGGTTCACTGGTGTGCGGCGGCGGGGAGCTGCGCCGCACCCCCCGGAAGAACGATCCCTGGGGGGAGAGAAGGCCGGTCTCGGGGTGGCGGCTGACCGCCGTGCCGTAGCCGGAGCGGTCGGCCGGGCCGATCCGCAGGGCCTGTACGTGCAGGGCGACACCGAGATCGGCGGGAAGCCGCTGCGCCTTGCGGGATCTCCTCGCGCGCGGTGAGTCCCACCGGCGGAGCACGGCTCGGGCGGCCAGCGCGAGCTGCTGGGCCGGGTCGTCGGGGAAGGGCCGCGAGCCGTGCCGCGCGGTCAGGTCCAGGAGCGCTTCGATCCGTGTCCGGGGCTCGGGTGCGTCGAGGACGGCGTCGTCGAGCATCGCTGCGGGCACGTCGAGGGCGTACTCGGCGATCATCCGTACGGTGGCGGCCCATACCTCGTGCAGCGCGTCCGCGCGGCCGATGACGGCGCACAGGGCGTCCATGCTCGCGGTGGTCACGCCGAGGCAGGCGAGGTCGGGCGGCAGCCCGGCGATCTCGGTCGGGGCACTCGCCGACAGACGCAGCAGCAACGGGCGGGCCCTGTCGCCGATCCGCCGCCCCGCAAGCTGTTCGACCAGGTCGACGGCGGCTTCCGCCGTGCCGGGGTCGCACAGCGACGCGGAGGTCCCGGCCGGCACGGTGAGCCCCGGCACGACCGGCAGCCCCAGAGCCACCAGCCGGTCCATCGCCGCACCGTGCGCTCCCAGTTCGTCGGCGTCGAGCCCCCGGATCCGTCCCTGCCCGAAGGGCACCAGGATCCGGCCGGGAGCCTCGACGGCCGTCGACGGACCCGCCTCGCGGTCGGTGACGCTCAATCCCGGCTCCCCGTCACCAGTTCCTCTTCCCGGGCCTCGTCCTCGGCCCGGCTGATGCCGAGCACCAGCAGCAATTCCTGGTGCAGCCTCATCCACACCGTGTGGTACGAGTCGCACAGCGGCGAGGCCAGCCATTTCGCCTCGCCTTCGTCGAACCGCTCAAGGGCCTCCTCCAGCTCGCCGAGATACCGTCCGCTGCCCTCGAGTACCTGCTCCAGGCGGCGCAGCACCGGCTGGATGGCCTCGTGCACGTCCTCCAGCGACTCGCGCACCCCGGCGTCGTAGACGCTGTCGGAGTGGTCGTTGGCCGTGCCGTCGGGGCGGCACTGCCAGGCCGTGCACACCTCGCGGATCTTCCTGTTGACCGGCAGGAAGGCCTCGTACGCGGCGGTGATCCGTTCCTCCCGAGGCGATCCCGGCGCGACCCGCAGAACCTGGCCGGCGGCGGCCTTGGCCCGCTCGGTGGGGAGCACGAGCGGCCCCTTCACCATCGCGAGCCCGGCCTCCGCCAGGGGCCGGTACTCCGCTTCGGTCCTGCCGCGCCACATGCCACGCAGAACGAGGTCGACGACCGCTTCGGTGAGCGTCTCGTCGGGAGCGTCGGGAAGGTCCACGGCAGGAGAGTGCATCGCCACACCTTTTCCCCGGTTCTGTGGTGACCGGTTCCTCGGTTCTGTGTTGCCCGGAGGTTACGCTCCGGCGAGCCTGTTAGTGAAGAGGGATTCAAGAAACACTTTCGGGTTTCCGGGGTCGGCCGAGGAACGCCGCCATGCGGTCCTGGGCCCCCCGGCCGTCCGCCAGGGCGGCGATCTGCCGCGCCTCCTCGGCGAGCCGGCGCCCCAGGTCCTCCCCGGTGCCCTCGCGCAGCAGGCGCTTCGCGGCGCGCAGCGCCTCACCCGCGCCGGCGGCGAGCCCGGCCGCGGCCTCGTACGCGGCCGAGTCCAGTTCCTCGTCGTCGACGGACCGGGAGACCAGGCCCCACCGTTCGGCGTCGTCCCCGGTCAGGACCCGGTTGGTGAGGATCAGGTCCGTCGCCCGCCGGGGGCCCACCAGGCGCGGCAGGAACCAGGAGGCCCCGCAGTCCGGTGTGAGTCCGACCTCGGTGTACGCCAGCCGGAACCGTGCGGACCGCGCCGCCAGGACGATGTCGCCCACGAGAGCGAGGCCGACCCCGCCGCCCGCGGCGGCACCGCGCACGGCCGTCACCACCGGCACGGCGAGCTCGTGCAGGGTGTGGATCGCGGCGTGCGCGGCGGTCGCCACGGCATGCACATAGGCGCCCGTCCCCTCGCCGAGGCCCGTGAAGGCGCGCAGGTCACCGCCCACGCAGAAGGTGGCGCCCGTGGACCGCAGCAGGACCGCGCCGCCGGGGTCCCCTGCCACCTGGGCCGTCGCGTCCCGCAGTGCCTCGGCCATCTCCAGATCCAGCGCGTTGGACCGCCCGGGCGCGTCCAGGGTCAGCTCGACGACTCCGTCGGGGTGGCGGACCACCCGGACCGGTTCGGTGCTCATTCGGTGCTCAGCGGGTGGCTCATGACGCGTCTCCTGTCGTCTTCCCGTCGCCGGGGTCTCCCGGCAAGATACTGAAGACGCTATACAGTTTCTAGGACGCGACGGGACCCGATACCCGTACGCCCGTCGGCGGGAGGTCCCGTGCCCATCCAGTTCGATGTCGATCCCACTGTCGCCCGACTCGCCGCGACCACGTCCGCGTTCGTACGCGACGTGGTGATCCCGGCGGAGCGGGCCTGCGGCGGGTCCGTGCACGACGGCCCGGAGGATCTGCGGCAGACCCTGCAGAAAGCCGCCCGTGAAGCCGGTGTCTTCGCTCCCCATGTGCCGACGCGATGGGGCGGACACGGCCTCGACCTGCGCGGGCAGGCGGCGGTCTTCGAAGCCGCGGGCTACTCGCTGCTCGGCCCCCTGGCGCTGAACTGCGCGGCCCCGGACGAGGGGAACACCCACCTGCTGGAGCGGGTGGCCACCGACGACCAGAAGCAGCGCTATCTGCGCCCGCTCGCCGCCGGCGATACCCGGTCCTGCTTCGCCATGACCGAACCGGCACCGGGCGCCGGCTCCGATCCCCGCGCCCTGCGAACCGTCGCGACCAGGGTTCCCGGAGGCTGGCGCATCGACGGGCACAAGTGGTTCATCAGCGGGGCCCGAGGCGCGGGCTTCGCCATCGTCATGGCCCGCACCTCGGGCGATCCCGGCGATCCGGGCGGCGCCACCATGTTCCTGGTCGACGCCGGGACTCCCGGCATGCGCATCGTCCGGGACATCGAGACGCTCGACGAAGGGCTCTTCGCGGGGCACAGCGAGATCGTCTTCGACGGGTGCGTGGTGGGGGACGAGCAGGTGCTCGGCGCGGTCGGGCAGGGCTTCGCCGGTGCCCAGGTGCGGCTCGGTCCCGCCCGGCTGACCCACTGCATGCGCTGGCTGGGAGCCGCGCGCCGCGCCCAGGACGTCGCACTGGAACGGGCGGGCAGCCGCCTCGCGTTCGGTGCCGTCCTCGGCGACCTCGGCATGGTGCAGCAGATGCTGGCCGACTCCGAGATCGACATCGAGGCGAGTCGCGCGCTGATCCTGCGTACGGCCTGGGAACTGGACACCGGCTCCGCGTCGGCCGCGCACCTCACCTCGGTGTCCAAGACGTTCGTCGCGGAGGCCGTGTACCGGGTGGTCGACCGGGCGGTGCAGATCTGCGGCGCACTCGGCATCTCGACCGCCGACGCCCCCCTGGCCCGCCTGCTCAGGGAGGTACGGCCGTTCCGTATCTACGACGGCCCCTCGGAGACCCACCGTTTCGCCATCGCGCGCCGTGCGGTGCGCCCCTACCGCCGGCCGGTCTCGGCTCCCGCCGAGGCCTGACAGTCGTGAACCTTCGTGGGTGTGATCGTTGAACGCTGCGTCGAGCATGTACGTATGGGACGGGGACCGGATCCGGTAGCCGCCTCGGCTCCTCGTGATCCGGCACCGTCACGATGCCCGGTCCCGCCCCGGGAGGGCGTCGATCACCTCGGAGGTCATGCGGAATCCCGCAGGCTCCGCCGAGGGAGCCCCGGTCGGAGGGCTCGTCGTATCGTTTCGGCCATTCGCGCGCTCGCATATGCCAGGAGACTGGCTGAATTGGCATGGTGACAGAGCGTCAGGAGTGACGATACTCGAGTGACAGGCGATTGAGTCATGAACAAAGCGGGCCTCCGTGCGCGCCCATGACGTCACCGTGCGTGACATCCGGTCGCCTGGCGTGCACGACCAGCAAGTCTGTGAGGCGAGAACGGGTCCGTACGGCGAGCGGGGCCGGGCGGCGGACGACGGCGGTGCGATCGGGGGAGCTGAAGGTGCACGACGAATTCCTGTGCCATGTCACCGCGTACGGGATGTGCGGCGGACAGCGCGTCGGAGTGCCTCTGGGGACCTACCGTGCCCCCACCCTGGCACTGGCGCTCTGGTGGATGCGCGACCGCGCGTTATGGATCGCCGAACGCCTCGACCCGCGCCCCGAGAACCCGACCTTCCCGCCCAACTCCGTGGTCCCCGTGGCCGACACCGTCCCCGACGTGCCGAGCATGCTGCGCGCCTGGTCCGCCGACGACGTCCAACAGGAACTGGTCGCCGAGGAGTTGGCCGCCGGGAACCTGGTCCGCATCGCCACCAACGACGACACCACCGAGTACGAGCTGCTCGCCGAGTCCGTCGACGCCGTCCGTATGCAGCGGATCGCCCAGCGGATCGCCGCCCCCGCCGCCTGACCTTTCCACGCGCGGCCCGGACCCGGCCTCTCGAGCACCCCTGCGCCGCGCGGCCTCCGCCCCCTGAGTGCCTCCGTCGTCGAGGCGCCGCGCGGCCCTCCGCCCCCTGAACGCCTCCGCCGTCGATCTATCGGGCGCGCATATGGGGGCTAATCGGTAGAATTTTCGGCATGGCAGAGCGGTCGATCGCACCGACTGCGCCCGCACTCGTGCTGGAGACCGAGTCGGGCTCCACGGTGATGACCCCGAGCCACGAGTACCACGTCGGACGCGACCCGCTCAGCGAGATCGTGCTCGACGACGACCGGGTCTCGTGGCACCACGCGGTGCTCAGGGCGCACGCCGACCACTGGACCATCGAGGACGAGGACAGCACCAACGGCACCTACGCCGACGGCCACCGCGTCCGCGAATGGGACGTGGGTCCCGGCACCGTCATCCGCTTCGGCAGCGTCGAGGACGGGCCACGGGCCGTGCTCACCGGGGCACCCGTCCGCCCCTCCGCCGTCTTCCAGCCCGCCTCCACCGGCACCTTCCGCCGACCGACCAGCGTCCGCCCCCTGCCTGCGCGGACCGTCCGCATCGGCCGCGCCGACGACAACGACCTGGTCATCGACGACCTCGTGGTCTCCCGCCGGCACGCCGAACTACGGGCCCGCCCCGACGGCACCTACGAGATCGCCGACCTCGGCAGCCACAACGGCACCTACCTCAACGGCCGTCCCATCGACAGCGCGCCGGTCACTCCCGGTGACATCGTCGGTATCGGCCACTCCGCGTTCTGCCTGGTCGGGGACGAACTGCAGGAGTACGTCGACACAGGTGAGGTCTCCCTCGACGTGCAGGAGCTGACCGTCGCCGTCGACCGCGGCCGCAAGACCCTGCTCGACAAGGTGGCCTTTCCGGTCGGCGAGAAATGCCTCCTCGCCGTCGTCGGCCCGAGCGGCGCCGGAAAGTCCACCCTTCTCAACGCCCTCACCGGACAGCGCCCCGCCGACAGCGGCACCGTCCTGTACGACGGCCGGGATCTCTACCGCGACTACGCGGAGCTGCGCCAGCGCATCGGCCTCGTCCCGCAGGACGACATCCTGCACGCCCAGCTGACCGTCCGCAGGGCCCTCTCCTACGCCGCCGAACTGCGCTTCCCCCAGGACACAGCGAAGGCCGAGCGACAGGCGCGCGTCGACGAGGTGATCCACGAACTGGGCCTCGAACAGCGCGCCGACCAGCCGATCCACAGCCTCTCCGGCGGCCAGCGCAAGCGCGTCAGCGTCGCCCTGGAACTGCTGACCAAGCCCTCCCTGCTCTTCCTCGACGAGCCGACCTCCGGCCTCGACCCCGGCATGGACCGCTCCGTGATGCACATGCTGCGCGGCCTCGCCGACGACGGCCGCACCGTCATCGTCGTCACCCACAGCGTCCTCAGCCTCGACGTCTGCGACCGCCTCCTCGTCCTCGCGCCCGGCGGCAAGGTCGCCTACTACGGGCCCCCGGACGACACGCTCGCCTTCTTCGGCTTCGAACAGTGGCCGGAAGCCTTCGAGGCGTTCGAACGGGACCAGGACCGGGACTGGGCGGGGGAGTACCGCGACTCGCCGTTCCACCGCCAGTACGTCACCGCGTCCATGAGCCGCCCGTATCTGCCGGAGGCGGCGCCCGTCGACGTGGCACCGCCGCCCAAGCCGCAGAGCTGGGGCGCCCAACTCGGCACCCTGGTCCGCAGGTACACCGCCGCGCTCAGCGCCGACCGCACCTTCCTCGCCATCATGATCGCGCTGCCGTTCGTCATGGGTGCCATGGCCAGGGCCCTCGCGGGCAGCGAACTGGACCGTGAGACCGCCATGAACGCGCTGCTCATCCTGTGCGTCGGCGGCGTCCTGACCGGCGCGGCCAACGCCGTCCGGGAACTGGTCAAGGAACGCGTCATCTACCAGCGGGAACGCGCCGTCGGCCTGTCCAGATCCGCGTATCTGATGTCCAAGGTCGTCGTCCTCGGCACGATCACGGTGCTCCAGGCCGTCGTCCTCACCCTGGTCGCCCTCCTCGGCGTCGACCTCAACGCCCCCGGCGGCGAAGGCGTCCTGCTGCCGCCGCTCGTCGAGATCACCCTGGCCGTGGCCCTGCTCGCCTTCACCGCGATGATGCTGGGCCTCGTCGTCTCCGCGCTCGTCCGCAAGGAAGAGGTCACCATGCCGCTGCTGGTGCTCCTCGCGATCATCCAGGTGGTGTTCTGCGGAGCGCTGCTGGACGTGAAGGGCACCATCGTCCTGGAACAGCTGGCCTGGCTGGTGCCCTCGCGGTGGGCGTTCGCCGCCATGGCCGGAACCATCGACCTCGAACGGATCGTCCCCGACAAGTCCGACCCGCTGTTCGAGCACTCCGCCGGTGTGTGGCTGCTCGACCTGGGGATGCTCGTCGTGCTGTCCCTGGTCTGCGGTTACCTCGTCGCCCGTCTGCTGCGCCGCCGCGAACCCGCGGTGATGCGGAAGTAGCCGCGATGACGACCCCCGGTTTCCTCCCCACGCACGTCGTCCCGCCGGGCGGACTGCCCGCCTGGGAGGCCCCCGACCCCGCACGCCCCACCGTGCCCCTCGACGCGCTGCTCCCGGTCCAGCTCCTGGACCGGCTCGGCGACTGGGGGCAGGTCCTGTGCGCCAACGGCTGGTCCGCCTGGGTCGACGGCCGCCTCCTCGTCGCCGTGCCCCAGGCCCCGCCGGCCGCCGGTACCGGGCCCGCCCGCACGGCCGACCCCCGTCCCCTGCTGGCCCGCGCGGAGGAGGCCCTCGCCCGCTACCGCACGGAGGCGGAGGCCCTCGCGGCCGGACGGCTCGACGGAGGGGCCTTCCGCGACCGGATGAAGGGCCTGCGGATAGGTGTCGTCGTCGACGGCGACTCGCTGTGGCTGTTCGACGCCGCGCACGAGCGGTGGGTGTACTGCGACGGCACCCGGCTGAGCACGTTCGCCGTCGCCGGGGAACCCCAGGAGGACCCGGCCCCACCGGCCGCCGCCACGCCGGCCCCGGCCCCGTCTCCGGTCGCCGCCCCGGATCCGGGTGCGGCGCCGTTCCCAGCTGCGGCACCGGCGCCCGCCCCGGCCCCGGCTCCGGCCCCGGAGCCGATCAGGAGCCCGGAACCGACCCGCGTCGTGGGCGAGCACGCCCCGGAACCGACCCGTGTCGTGGGGGAGCGCGGCCCGGAACCGACCCGTGTCGTGGGGGAGCGCGGCCCGGTGGAGCCCGCGCCGGAAGAACACGAGCGGGCGGACACCGAGCCGGAGCAATACGGGCGGGCAGACACCGCGCCGGTGGAGCAGGAGCGGGCGGACACCGCGCCCGGGGCGCGGGAGCGTACGGAAGCACCCCGCCCCCGTCGGCAGGGGCCGAGCGACCATGAACCCACCCGTCTCGTGCGGCCGGTGACGCCCGATGAGTGAGACCCGACCGTACGCGGGTCGGCCGTCCGACCTGGTCGGGCAGCAGATCGCCGGCTACCGCATCGAAGACGAGATCGGCCGCGGCGGCATGGCCGTCGTCTACCGGGCCAAGGACCTGCGGCTGGACCGGACCGTCGCGCTGAAACTCCTCGCCCCCGAGCTGGCCCGCAACGACACCTTCCGCCGCCGCTTCACCCATGAGTCACGCGTCGCCGCCGCGATCGACCACCCGCACATCGTGCCCGTCTTCGAGGCGGGGGAGACCGAGGGCGTCCTCTACATCGCGATGCGGTACGTGGCCGGCCGGGATCTGCGCCACCTCCTGGACCGGGAGGGCCCGTTGCCGCTGACGACCGCCACCCGGATCATCGGCCAGGTGGCCTCCGCGCTGGACGCCGCCCACGACCACGGCCTGGTGCACCGGGACGTCAAGCCCGGCAACATCCTGGTCGCGCAGGGCACGGACAGCGACCATCCCGAGCACGTCTACCTCACCGACTTCGGCCTGACGAAGAAGTCGCTGTCGCTGACCGGGTTCACCACCGTCGGCCAGTTCGTGGGGACGCTCGACTACGTGGCCCCGGAGCAGATCTCGGGCAAGCCCGTCGACGGCCGCTGCGACGTCTACAGCCTCGCCTGCGTCGTCCACGAGACCCTCGCCGGGCGCCCGCCCTTCCAGCGCGACGACGACATGGCGCTGCTCTGGGCCCACCAGTACGACCAGCCGCCGCCGCTGACCGAGCAGCGCCCCGATCTGCCCGCGTCCGTCGACGACGTGCTGGCGAGGGCGCTGGCCAAGAGCCCCGACGACCGCTACGACTCGTGCCTGTCCTTCGTGGCCGCGCTCAGGGCCGCCGGTACGCGGCACAGCACACCGACCGGGCATCCGCCGACCCGCACCGCGCGGACGCCCACGAGTGGCGCACCCGAACCGCTCCCGGAGCCACCCGCCTGGGCGAGGCCGGTGTTCATCCAGCCCTGAGGTCGAGCCGCTCCACCCTGGCGACGTTCTCCCGGTCCTCGGTGTCCTGGCTGGCCTCGGCGGCGAACCAGGCGTCGAGGATCTCCTTGAGCAGCGGTTCGGAGGTCAGCCGCAGACCGATCGCCAGCACATTGGCGTCGTTCCAGCGCCGCGCGCCGTCCGCCGTGTAGGCGTCCGTGCACAGGGCGGCCCGCACGCCCGGCACCTTGTTCGCGGCGATCGACGCGCCGGTGCCGGTCCAGCAGCACACCACGGCCTGGTCCGCCGCCCCGGAGGCCACGTCCCGCGCCGCCGCCTCCGAGCACGCCGCCCACTGGGGGTCGTCCCCCGGGCGCAGCGCCCCGTGCGGCAGCACGTCGTGGCCGCGGCCGCGCAACTCCTCGACGAGGAGGCGGGCCACGGGTTCGTCCATGTCCGAGGAGACGGAGATCCGCATGCCCCGGAGACTACCCGCGTGCACGCGGCAGCGCGCCCGGCCCACTGATCTCCACTGGCCCACCGCTCCCTCGACCCGGCGAACGAGGCACCGGCCCCTCACCGGACGAGGAGCCCGCCGAAGCAAACCGGTCATTCGGCTGGCGAGTTGACGCTCTCGGCCGGTGGAACCGGACGACTGGCCTCCGCGACGGGTTAGCATCACAGCATGATCACGGCCTGGTCGACCCGACGCACGCGTCGGGCCCGCGTCCCAGCGGGCCCGCTGCCGCGTCTGCTCGGCCTCGCCCTGGTGCTGTTCGCCGTCGTCCTCCTGCACGGCGCCCACGCCGAAAGCGCCGGTGGACACCTGATGACCAGCTCGGTCGCGCCGGTCACCCCGCCGCCCGCGCACCCGCTCGCCGCCGCCGAGGCACACACGGCCGCCCCCGCCCAGCACCTGGTCCTCCGGCCGGCCGCCGCCCCCGGCGACGCCCACGAGGGACGCGGCGACCACGGCACGGGCCACCCGGCCGAGCACTGCGCCTCCGCGCAACCCAACCAGGGGCCCGCCCTCGCCCAGCCCCGCTGCGCGGCGTCGATCAGTGAGGCGACGGCTCCGGCATGCGCGCCGGGCGCCCGCCACATCGGGGCGGCGCGACCGTCCGACCCGTCGGGCGTCACCGTGAGATCGCTGGTGGTCCGGCAGATCTAGGCCCCGGGCTTCCTCCCGCCCGACCGGCTCACCCCCACGCACCCGCACCCGCACCCGCACCCGCATTCACGTCCGCAGCTGGCTCCCGCGTGCCCTGACCAGAGGTCACGCACCGCCGAGCCGACGGACGCCCGGAGGACCCCCAGTGCCCCCACGCACCCGCACGCCCTTACACGGTCGGCCCCCACACACCGGCACGCCCCCCTCGTACGTCCGGTCCCCACGCACCGGCACGCCCTCGTACGTCCGGTCCCCACGCACCGGCACGCCCTCGTACGTCCGGTCCCCACGCACCAGCATCCCCTCACACGTTCGGCCCGCCCCCACCCGCATGTCCCCGTACGTCCGCCAGTCGCCGGCCGACTCGCCCTGGCCGAGGCTGCTCGCTGCCCTCGTCCGCGGCTGCCTGCTGATCACGATCGTCCTGTGCGCCTTCGCGCACGGGCCGGTCGACGAGCCCCACCGGACGCCGACACCGCCCTCCACCGTCCTGACGGCGGTGCAGCCGGCCGTCGGCCACGAGACACCGCACGGGCCCCACGACCACCACACGGCCGAGGAGTGCGTACCCGCCGGAGTCCTGCGCGCCCCCGCCGCACAGTCGTCCGACCAGCCCCCTGCGACCGACACGGCGCCCCTGCTCACCGGGGCCGCCGCGATCGCCGTGCGCCCGCCGTGGCGAGGCCGCCGTCGCCCGCACCGCCGTCGGCGCGCCCGCCGCCCCGGCCGTGCGGCCCTCGTCCGCACCTCCAGGTGGCGCATCTAGACATCTCGCCCGCAGCCGGCCCCGCACCGGCTGCCGCGCCGAACCCACGAACGGCGGACCGGCCGACCGGCCGCATCCGTCCGCCCGTCCGTGGGCTCGGCGCGAGACGACCACCCATCCGTCTCATCGTCCAGCGAGAGCGAACGACATGAAGTCGATCACCAAGACGACCACCGGCACGACCACCACACCGTCCACCCCATCCCGCGCCGGCGGCCCCCCGCACACCACCACACCAGACACGCCCCGCGTCCCTGATGACCCCCGCACCGCGTCCGGCGGTTCCGCGCTGCCCGCGCTCGTCGGCAACACGCCCCTCCTGCGCGTGTCCGAACCGCTGACCCCGGCGGGGCACGGCTTCTGGGCCAAGCTGGAGGGCTTCAACCCCGGCGGCATCAAGGACCGGCCCGGCCTCTACATGGTCGAACGGGCCCGCGCCCGAGGCGAGTTGCGTCCCGGCGCACGGATCATCGAGTCCACCAGCGGCACCCTCGGTCTCGGGCTGGCGCTCGCCGGAATGGTCCACGGCCACCCCGTCACCCTGGTCACCGACCCCGGACTCGAACCGTCCATGACCCGCCTGCTCGGCGTCTACGGCGCCGAGGTCGACATCGTCACCGACCCCCACCCCACCGGCGGCTGGCAGCAGGCCCGCCGCGACCGGGTCACCGAACTGCTCCGGCGCCACCCCGGCTCCTGGTGCCCCGACCAGTACAACAACCCCGACAACACCACCGCGTACACCCCGCTCGCCCTCGAACTCGCCACCGAACTGGGGCACATCGACGTCCTCGTGTGCAGCGTCGGCACCGGCGGCCACTCCGCGGGCATCGGCCGCGTGCTGCGCCAGCTGTACCCGGACATCCGGATCGTCGGCGTCGACACCATCGGCTCGACCATCTTCGGCCAGCCCGCCCGCCCCCGGCTGATGCGCGGGCTCGGCTCCAGCATCTACCCCCGCAACGTCGCCTACGCCACGTTCGACGAGGTCCACTGGGTCGCCCCGCACGAGGCCGTGCACACCTGCCGCCGGCTCGCCGCCTCGCACTACGCGACCGGCGGCTGGAGCGTCGGCGCCGTCGCACTGGTCGCGGGCTGGGTGGCCCGCACCGAGGCCGCCGACACCCGGATCGCGGCGGTCTTCCCCGACGGACCGCAGCGCTACCTCGACACCGTCTACGACGACGAGTACTGCGCCCGCCACGGCCTCCTCGCCGGGCCCCCGCCGCCGGCACCCGACGTCATCGGCCGCGCGGACGAGAAGGAGGTCGACCGGTGGACCCGTTGCACCGACGTCGTCGATCCCCTCACCCTGCCGTCCGCGACGCGCGAGGAGGGCTCCGAGTGAAGGGCACCCTCGCCCAGGTGCGGTCCTACGACCGTGCCGTCCAGTTGTTGATGGTCAATCAGTTCACCATCAACCTCGGCTTCTACATGCTGATGCCCTACCTGGCCGCCCACCTGTCCGGCACGCTCGGCCTCGCCGGCTGGGTCGTCGGACTCGTGCTGGGCGTACGGAACTTCAGCCAGCAGGGCATGTTCGTGGTCGGCGGCACCCTCGCCGACCGCCTCGGCTACAAGCCCCTCATCGTCGCCGGATGCGTCCTGCGCACCCTCGGCTTCGCCGCGCTCGGCTTCGTCGACTCGCTGCCCGCCCTGCTGGCCGCCTCCGCGGCGACAGGGCTCGCGGGTGCCCTCTTCAACCCCGCCGTCCGGGCCTACCTCGCGGCCGAGGCGGGGGAGCGCAGGGTCGAGGCGTTCGCCCTGTTCAACGTCTTCTACCAGGCCGGAATACTGCTGGGCCCGCTGGTCGGCATGGTCCTCACCGGCGTCGACTTCCGCGTCACCTGTCTGACGGCGTCGGCCGTCTTCGCCGTGCTGTCCGTCGTACAGATCCGCGCCCTGCCCGCCCGCGGCCGGGAGGACGGCGGGGAACAGGACCGCGACCGCCGGGAGAGCGTGCTCACCCAGTGGCGCGGCATCCTCGCCAACCGGGCCTTCCTGCTGTTCTCCGTCGCCATGGTCGGCTCGTACGTCCTCACCTTCCAGGTCTATCTGGCCCTGCCCCTGGAGGTACGGCGCATCGGCGGGGACGGCGAGTTCGGGACGGCCGCGGTGGCGGTGCTCTTCGCGGTCTCCGGGCTCAGCACGATCCTCGGCCAGACCCGGGTCACCGCCTGGTGCAAGGCCCGCTACGAACCCGGCCAGGCCCTGATCCGGGGCCTGGCGGGCATGGGCGTCGCCTTCCTGCCCCTGCTGCTGACCGCCGCTCTGCCGATACCGGCGCCCGGCGTCGGACGATGGCTGGCGGCGGCCGTCCCGCCCGCGCTGGCCGCGCTGCTCCTGGCCGTCGGCACGATGATCGCGTACCCCTTCGAGATGGACACCATCGTCCGCCTCTCCGGGGACCGGCTCGTCGCCACGCACTACGGGCTGTACAACACGGTCTGCGGGATCGGCATCACGGTCGGCAACCTCCTCACCGGTGCCGCCCTGGACACGGCCCGCGAGGCGGGCCTGCCCGCGCTGCCGTGGATCTCGCTGTGCGTGCTCGGTCTCGCCTGCGCGGCCGCCGTGGACGGCCTGCACCGCACGGGACGCCTGGCCGCACCGGCGCCGGAACCGTCCCGGTCGGTGACGGTCTGACCGGCACCCACGCCTGACAACGAGGGGCGGGCGGCCCCCACGGCGCCCGCCTCTTCCCCGTCCGCGTCATCCGAGTTCCCCCTCCGCGTCAGGCGAGCTCGTCGACCGCTCCCCGCCGCCGGACGCCCTTCGCCAGCAGGCCGCCCGCGAAACCCGTCACCAGCCCCCACAGGGCGGCGAGTCCCAGCGCGGACCATGTCTGTGGCCGGAGATACACCTCTCCGCCCAGGTCACCGCCGAGGTCGCCGATGCCGATGACCGACAGCCCGTAGTGGGCGGAGATCCTCGCGACGAGGCAGATCATCAGGACGGTGAGGACGAGGGCGACCGCCATGTGCACCGCGTGCTGCCACAGCCGGACCCGCGCGGGGGAGCGGGCAGCCATCACGAACGCGGCGACCAGCAGCAGCACGGCGTCGACCACCACCAGCCACCACACCCGTTCGTCGTACTCGGCGAGGGAGCCGAGGTTCAGCTCGGAGACGTCGGGACCGCGCAGCACCTGGTCCAGCACCTGCGGCATCGGCAGCCCGAAGGGTCCCTCGACCTGCCCGTCCCAGGTGGCGCCCAGCCCGATCGTGAACGTCAGCCACACGAGGTTCGGCAGACCCAGCAGGATGACCGCGGCCGTCTCGGCGGCGTGCCCCCGCGTCGCGGCGACCACGATCCCGATGACGACGCCGAGTGCCACGTACGCCAGCAGCAGCACCACCATGGCGTACGCCGCCGGACGCACCGACTCCTGGAACCGCAGCAGCCGCGGGGGGAGCGGGGCCGCACGGGAGACCAGCAGCGCCAGGACGAGGATGCCGGCGAGCCACAGCAGGCCGAAGAAGACGGTGGACCCGATGTCCGTCTCGAAGCCCACGTCGGCCGACGCCCCGAGGAAGTCCCCCACGTCGCCGAGGGGGATGTCGAACGTCTGCCGCGCGCCGAGCGAGACACCGATGAGCGCCGCGAGCCACAACACGGCGATCCGTACGGCCCAGCCGGCGAGTTCGGTCGCCCCCGCGACCGCGCGGTGCCGCAGCGGCCGCAGGAACCCCGCGGCGATCACCAGCGCCCCCGCGAGGGTCACCGACAGCGGGATCACGGTCAGTCCGGCCTGTGTCTCGGCGATGGCCCCGGCGCCGCCGGAGAGCTCGATGGTGCCGCCGACCGCCGTCACGACGGTGGCCGCGACCACCCGCGGGAACGCATTGTCGGGCAGGTCCGTCGCACCCGCCGCCCACAGACCGAGCGCGGCCACCACCACCATCACCACCAGCGCGGCGAGGACCGTACCGAGGGCCTGGAGCCAGCCGTGCCGGGCGGTCGCCCGCTCGGGCACCGTCCGCGGAGAACGCAGGGTCTGAGGACTCACCCTTGCCACGCTAAGCACGCCGAGGTCACTCCGCGCGCCGGACGGACGGCGACCGCTCGGCTTGCGGGCGGAGCCGGACCAGAGCACACAATGGGCCTGTCATGCAATAAAGCGGCATGAACAGTGAGAAAAGCCGCGGAATCCCTACGGCGGGAGAAGACCCGTGAGCGCCGAACAACCCTCCTCCGGCCGCCCGACCGGACCCCCATCCGGCCCCCTGTCCGGGCCGTCCCAGCCCGGCCCGCCCTCCACCGGCCCGACGTGGCCCGGCGGCCAGGTGCCCCCGGAACGCCCCGGCGACGCCTCGGGCCCCGGCGGAACCGGTGGCGGTCCGGGCGGAACCGGTGGCGGTGGCCCAGGGGGACCGGGTGGTCCCGGCGGTCCGGGCGGGGGCTCCGGCGACTCGGCGCCGGGGCCCGGTCAACCGGGGCACCCCTGGTGGCGGTCCGCTCCCCGCATCGCGCTCATCGCCACCGCGGCCGTCGTCGCCGTGGTCCTGGCCGTCGTCCTCACCCGCACCGGCGGCTCCGGCGGCAACGGCGACGGAGAGGTCTTCCTCCAGGCCGCGGGGAAGTCGGGCCCCGACCCGTTCACCAAGTCGACGGCGACCGACAGCTCCGTCCCGCAGAGCCCCTCGGCCTCACCGACCCCGTCGGAACCCACCAACGTGACCCGCGCGGTGGACGGTTCGGCCCCCGGCCTCTACGGCGGCACCCGCAACACCGCCAGCTGTGACGTCGAGAAGCAGATCGAGTACCTCCAGGCGGTTCCCGCCAAGAACGAGGCGTTCGCGGCCGTCGCCGGCGTCCAGGCGTCCGGCGTGCCCGGCTATCTGCGCTCGCTCACCCCGGTGCAGCTGCGCATGGACACCCGCGTCACCAACCACGGCTACCGCGACGGCGCCGCCACCGCCTACCAGGCCGTCCTCCAGGCCGGCACCGCCGTCCTCGTCGACAACCGGGGCGTGCCCCGCGTGCGCTGCGCCTGCGGCAACCCGCTGCGCCCGCCGGTCGCGCTGAAGACCACCCCCGAGACCAAGGGCGACACCTGGCCGTCGTACCGGCCGCAGAACGTCGTGGTCGTCGAGAGCTCGACCGTGGTCGTCAACGTGTTCATCCTGTACGACCCCGACCGCGACGACTGGTTCAGCCGCCAGTCCGGCGACACCGGCGACAAGGACAAGAAGTCCAACCCGCCGGTCGACCAGCCGTCCCCCTCGGCGTCGACCTCGTTCTCCGAGACACCGCCGACCAAGTCGCCCGAACCGTGCCCGTCCACGTCGACCGGCGCCAAGCGCGACGGGACCGCCAGCCCCTGCCCGTCGTCGTCCTCGGCGAGCCCCTCTTCCTCGTCCCCGTCGGCACCGAAGAGCTCGACCTCCGCACCCCCGCAGCCCAAGCCGCAGACCCCCGAGACGGACGACACCCCACCGGACGGCGGCGCGACGAGCGAGTCCGCGCCCCTCATCAGCCCGCCCCAGTCGAACGGCACCTGACCGGTCCGGGCCTCCCGTGACCGTGCGGGAGGCCCACCCGGGGGCCGAGGCCCCTTCCGGTCACTCGTCGATCGCGGCCCCGAACTGCGCGTCCACGTGCGGCGCCCCGAGGGAACCGGCGTTGTACGTCCACGACCCGGAGGCCGTGACACCGCCCGTACCCGCGGAGAACACCCAGATGTGGCCGTCGCCGGTGTTCTCACCGGGAGCGGCGGCCAGCAGCCCGAAGCGGCCGTCGCGGTTCGGGTCGGTCAGCCGCACCTGGGCTCCCCACTTGTCGCCCTTCTCGGCGGCCCCCGGCACGTCCGCCGAGTTCTGGTCCCACGACTTCGCACCGGACGAGGTCAGCCCGGACGCCGATCCGCGCAGCACCCACACGGCGCCCGCGTCCTGGACGGTGCCGATGTCCTCGCCCGCCGCACCGATCGCCACATCCGCGTAGCCGTCGCCGTCGGTGTCCGCCACCGACAGGTCCGAGCCCCAGCCGTCACCGGGCTCCGCCACACCGGGCACCCCGGGGGAGTCCTGCACCCACCAGTCCGGCTCCTCCGCGGGCCCGTCGGGACCGCCGAGCCGCACCCCGACCAGACCGCCGGCCATCGTCTCGCCGTACGCGTCGTCCGGGGAGTGCGGTTCGCCGGTGACCAGGTCGTCGTAACCGTCCTTGTTGAGGTCGCCGGAGGCCGCCACCGGCCCGCCGCGCAGGTCACGCTCGTACTTCAGCCCGTCGGCGTTCCCCGACAGATAGGCGGACCAGCCGTACCCCGGTTCGTCACCCACGCTCAGGCCCGACACGACGAGGTCGGCGAAGCCGTTCTTGTCGTAGTCGCCGGTGGTCAGGGACTTGGGCTGGATACGGCGGGGCTCGGCCTGCGTGGCGATCCGCTGCGTGGACTCCCGGCGCAGGGAGCTCGCCTTCGAGGCGTCGTACGCGAAGAGTTCCACGTCGTACCCGTCCAGGACGGCGAGGAGGTCGCCTTCGGTCTCGGCCGTGAACCGGGCCGCGGCCAGCCCCAGACCGAACCGCTCACCGGCGGTGGGCTCCTCGGTCTCCAACCAACTGCTCGCGGCACCGCTGAGCCCCGACTTCGACCCCCACAGGACGGCCACACCGCCCGCGTCCTTCACGCTGCCGAGGTCCTCGCCGGGAATGCCGACGATCGCGTCGTCGAACCCGTCGCCGTCGAGGTCACCGGTCGCGACCGCCTTGCCGAAGCCGTCGCCCGCCTCGGCGGCGCCCGCGACCCCCGCCGTCGACTGGCTGAACACGGCCGCACCGCTCGTGCCGATGCCCTTGGCGGAGCCGTACTGCACCGTCACCAGCCCGGCCCCGCTCTTGCCGCTGACGGTCGCACCCGGCGCGCCGACCAGCACGTCCTCGTACCCGTCACCGTTGAAGTCGCTGTTGCGGTCACTGGCCCGCGTACTGCCCGGCACCCCGGCGTATGCCGACGGAGCGGCGACGATCGCGGCGCCCGAGACGAGAAGGAATGTCGCCGCGGCGAGAGCGGTCGAACGGTTCTTGCGCATGAGCGGCTCCCTGGAGAAGAAACGGCCGGGCAGCGCGGGGGTGTCCGGAAAGGGCCCGTTCCTTGTCCGGCGCCCTGTTTGACACCTCGTGGGGTACGAGGGTTGTACGGCGTCGACGGACTCGTCCGGGACGGGGCGTCGAGGGCCGAGCGCCGACGCGTCGGGATCTCGCCGGGCGCTCGCCCTGATTTCCCTGAGGGCGGAACTCCGCGCCCTTCCCGTCCCGTTCAGGACTTCTAGGCTGAACGGGTGAGCCAACACGCGTCGAACGAAGCCCGCGTCATCCCGCTGCGCCCGGCGACGGCCACCACGGCCCGCCCGCCCCAGCAGCAGCGGACCCGCCCGGCCCCCGGCCCCGCCCCGGCAGCGAGCCCCGCCCCCGGCACCCCGCCCGTGAGGGAACCCCTCTGGCGGGACCTCGTCGGCGACGTGCTCCGGCGCGAGCGGCGCGCCCAGGAACGCACCCTGAAGGAGGTGGCCGACGCGGCACGGATCTCCATGCCGTACCTCTCGGAGGTGGAGCGCGGCCGCAAGGAAGCGTCCTCCGAGGTCCTCGCGGCCGCCGCCCAGGCCCTCGGCCTGAGCCTGGGCGACCTGTTGTCGCTGGCCGCGGACGAACTGACGCGCCGTACGACCACCTCGCTGAGGCGCCGTACAGCCACGTCGGTGACACGCCGGACCTCCACGTCCTCGACGCGCCGCGCGACGACCACCGGCTCCCCGCACAACGGCCTCTGCCTGGTGGCCTGAAGCGACCGGCGACCCCGCGCCCCCGCGCTCCTCGGGGGCGCGGGGAGCCACGCCGACGGGACCCTTCCGGCCCGCCTTGCCCCTCACACCCCCCGTCGACGCAGCACCTCGTCGGCCAGGCCGTACGCCACCGCCTCCGCCGCCGTGAACACCTTGTCGCGGTCCATGTCGGCCCGCAGGTCCGCCACGTCATGGTGGGTGTGCCGGGCCAGCACCTCCTCGACCTGGGCGCGGATCCGCGCCATCTCCTTGGCCTGGAGGGCGAGGTCCGACACCGTTCCTCGGCTGCCCCCGCTGGCCGGCTGCCCCAGCAGCAGGCGCGCGTGCTCCAGCACATACCGCCGCCCCGGGTCCCCGCCCGCGAGCAGCACCGCCGCCGTGGACGCCGCCTGCCCCACACAGACCGTCGAGATCGGAGCCCGCACGAACGACATCGTGTCGTAGATCGCCATCAGCGAAGTGAACGATCCGCCCGGCGAGTTGATGTAGATCGCGATCTCGCTCTCCGGCGCCGACGCCTCCAGGTGCAGCAGCTGCGCGATGACGACGTTCGCCACCCCGTCGTCGATCTCCGTGCCCAGGAAGATGATCCGCTCGGACAGCAGCCGGCTGTACACGTCGTACGACCGCTCGCCCTGCGGGGTCCGCTCCACCACGTTCGGAATCGTGTACGTCCCCATCACTGCAGTCCCATCCGTCGCCGGGAGGCGGCCGGGCGGACGTCGTCGAGCGACTCGACGACCCGGTCGACCATCCCGTACTCCCTCGCCTGCTCGGCCGTGAACCAGCGGTCCCGGTCGCCGTCCCTGGCGATCGTCTCCGGGGTCTGGCCGGTGTGCTCCGCGGTGATCCGCTCGATGGCCCGCTTGGTGAACTCCAGGTTCTCCGCCTGGATCTCGATGTCGGCGGCGGTGCCCCCGATGCCCGCCGACGGCTGGTGCATCATGATCCGCGCGTTGGGCAGCGCGAACCGCTTGCCGCGCGTGCCCACGGTCAGCAGGAACTGGCCCATGCTCGCCGCGAAGCCCATGACGAGGGTCGACACGTCGTTCGGGATCAGCCGCATCGTGTCGTAGATGGCGAGCCCCGCCGTCACCGAACCGCCGGGACTGTTGATGTACAGGCTGATGTCGGTGCGGGGGTCCTCCGCCGACAGCAGCAGCAACTGCGCGCAGACCCGGTTGGCGGATACCTCGTCGACCTGGGTGCCGAGAAACACGATCCGCTGCCCGAGCAGTTGCGCGGCGAGATGGTCGTCGAAGCGGGAGGGAGGGGTGTCGCCCTCCTCCGCGCGCGGGGCGAGCGACGGGGCCCGGCCGGTGATCAGGGGAGCCATGCATCCTCCAGGTGAGTGCTGCGGCCACCGTGGCCGCCTGCCTTCACTCTTCCCGGAGACCGCCTCCCACCTGGACTTTCTCTGCCCGCGGCAGATTCGCCGACAGCAGAGCCGCACCGGTTTCGCGGCGCGCCGCGAGATGGGTGCCCGCGCCGCCGATGAGTTTCCGCATCAGGATCGGTCGACAGGGGTGACGACACATCCCGCCCGAGGAGGCGCACATGTCCAGCGACGGTTTCACCACCTGCCTGTGGTTCGACGGCCAGGCCGAGGAAGCGGCCGCCCACTACGTCTCGATCTTCAAGAACTCCCGGCTGGGCCGGGTCACCCACTACCCCGAGGGCGCGCCGCTTCCGGCCGGGACCGTCCTCACCGTGGAATTCGTGGCCAACGGCCAGCGGTTCCTCGCCCTCAACGGCGGCCCTCAGTACAAGTTCACCGAGGCCATCTCCTTCCAGGTCTTCTGCGCGGACCAGGACGAGGTCGACCACTACTGGAACAAGCTGACCGAGGACGGCGGCGAGCCGGGCCCCTGCGGGTGGCTCAAGGACAGGTTCGGGGTGTCCTGGCAGGTCATCCCCACCCGGCTGATGGAGATGATCAGCGACCCCGACCCGCAGCGGGCGTCCCGCGCGAACGCGGCGATGATGTCGATGGGCAAACTGGACATCGCCGCCCTGGAGAAGGCGTACGCGGGCGATTGACGCCCTCCCCTGCCCGGGGGCAGGAGATTCCGGTCCGTACCTCCCCCAAGCTCTCGGCTTCGCTCGAGCAAGGGGGACCCCCATCGCGGTACCACCTCGGGTTCCTGTTTCACGGGCCACTGCCGACCGGTGAGACACCTCCACCCTGAAGGGTGGAGCACTGGGCAAGAGTTCGGTAGCGACCGGCGCCCGAGCGGCGGACCCGCCAGGGCCAGGACAGTCCGGCGGCCGGGCTAGGACCGCGCCTCGGCGATGGCCCGGGTGATCTCCCGGGCCATCCGCGTGACCCCGGGGGAGCGCACCGGGCACGGCCGCGGCTTCGACGTCGTCGGGGCCAGGCAGAAGTGCAGCAGGTCCTTGTCGTGGTGGACGGCCGTGCGGCCCCGGTCCGGCTGGGTGCAGTAGCCGTCGTGTGTGCGCTCGTACGCGGTGCAGGGCAGGTACTGCGCCCATGTGTAGCGCCCGGACGCCGGGCTCACGGCCTTGCCCGCGTCGGCGACGAGGTCACCGGAGGCCCCCGCCTGCTTCTCATAGAGCGCGTTCACCCGGCGGACCCGGTCCGGGGTCATCGGGTCCGGCCCCTGGAGCACCCACACGATGGTCGGCCGATGTGTGCCGCCCGCCCCCGCGATCTGGTCGGTGAGGCGCTCGGCCGCGGCCGCGTACCGGGAGAAGTACTCGGCGCGGTCCTCGCCGTAGGTGACGCCGTCCATGCACGGCGTGTAGTCCCACGCGTTGCCCCAGAACTGCAGCACCACGTAGTCCGGGCGCAGCCGTCGCACCAGCGCCGCCGCCTTGTCCGCGGCCGGCACGAGCGACCGGTCGGCGGTGCCCTCCAGATAGTCGCACAGGGTCGTACCGGAGTAGGGGACGGCCGTGTACCGGGCGTGCAGTTCGTCCTTCAGCAGGTCGCCGAGGACTTTCTGGTTCTCCGTGGCGATCGAGTCCCCGAGGTACAGCACCTCGGGCGCGGGCTTCGCGGCGGGCGTGCCCGGGGAGGCGGTGGCCGCCCGCTGTCGTGTGGTCGGCGACGCGTCCGGGGCCGAGGGCGCCTCGTCCGGGGGCGACTGCGGATCCCCGCACCCGCCGAGCAGCAGCGCGGACAGCACCGCCCCCGCCACTCCCATCCTCCACGGCTTGCGCATGCGCGACTCCCGCCCCGGCCACCGAAACGGCTCACCAGGCAAGCACAGCCCGGCACAAGGCGGAAGCCCTTCATCGGCCACGAGGGCGCCCGGCCTGCCGGACGCCCCCGCACGCTCACCTCACGGCGTCATACCGCCCGAGCACGCGGCACCCGGCTCCGGCGTCTGCTCGCCCTGCACGTACTTGTCGAGGAACTTCTGCACCCGCGGGTCGGACGCCTTGTCCACCTTCAGCTGGTGCTCCCACGCGCTCAGCACGATCGGCGACGACTGGTCCTCGTACGGGCTCATGAAGGTGTACGACGTCTTCTTCACGAGGTCGGACAGCGACTCGACGTCCGCCTTCGCCGCCTTGTCGTTGTACGTCACCCACACCGCGCCGTGCTCCAGCCCGTGCACCGCGTTCTCGTTCGGCACGGCCTTGGTGTACACCTGCTTGTCGCAGTTCACCCACACCTGGTTGTGGTCGCCGCCCACCGGGGGGCTCATCTTGTAGTCCACGGTCCCGTTGACGTGGTTCTGGGTGAGCTTCGACCAGCTCTTCACGCCGTCGACCGGCGCGGCCTTCGCCTCTTCCTTGTCCTGCGCGGCGTCGATCAGGAACCAGCCGCCGCCGACGAGCCCGGCGAGGATCACCGTGGTGACGCCGAGCGTGAGCAGACGCATCCGCCGCTCACGGGCCTGCTCGGCCTTGCGTATCTCCTCGACGCGGGCGCGCCGCGCCGCCTCCCTGTTCTTGCCGCTCTCCTTGTTGCCCTTGGGGTTCTTGCCGGTCTTCGCCTTGGATGTGGCCACGGGATGTCCCTCTCCCCGCCGTGCCCTCCCGGGGCAGGCGGTGCTGCGAGTCGTCTTCGGTGTCTCGGGTGCGGCGCGGCGGCCTGGGGCGCTTCTGATGGATCTCCGCGGGAGAAGGAGCGGCGTCCGGTGCGTGCTCTCGGCGTGCCGCGCGGAAGCCCTCGTACTGGATGTACTTGGGCTTTCGCGCGGTGCGGCGAGAGGGCGTGCCGGGCGTCGCGACGCCGCGGAGATCCATCAGAAGGGCCCTAGACGCGGAGCAACTGCAGGACGTGGAGGTCGGGCGGACGGGCCCGGCCGGGCGCCCGGGCCGGGTCGAGCGCCGACACGGCGGGCCCGGTGGCGGGCTGCCAGGGCACGGTGCTGTGGTCGGCGCCCGGCAGCGGCGCGTGGCCGAGAACGGCCCGCGGGTCGGACGAGTGGCAGTCGTGTCCGGGGCCCTCTTCGCACGGGTCGTGCTCCGCGTGGTCGGCCCGCGCCGCCACGACGGACGCTCCCGCCGTCGCCGCACCGGAGAACACCGGCCCCGTGAACGCGGGACCGGCCCTCCGCGCCCCCTCACCGGGAGGCGAGCCCACACAGGACAGCACGAACGCGGCCAGCGCCAGGGAGACGACGACCACGGCGTACGCCCACCGGTCGCGGGCGCACGGCATCGCCGTGCGTCGGAACGGTCGGCCGGACATGGGGCGCACCTGAAGAGTCGAGTGAACAGGAGTGCGAGCGTCGCCGAAATTATCAGAAGACCCCCAGCCGTGGTTCCGCCCCGGCCCTCTCGCTCCCCGGCGGAGCGATTTCATGCGGTCTGTCCCGTTCGGCGCGCGATCCAAGCGGCCTCTGGCTAGCGTGAGACCCGCGGAAACCACCTGTCGAACCGAGGAGAGTGGCAGCCATGGCCGCACGCCCCGAGGGAGTCCCCTGCTGGGTCGACGCGATGTTCGGCGACATCGAGGGGGCCAAGAGTTTCTACGGCGACGTACTGGGCTGGACGTTCGGCGAGGCGTCCTCCGAGTACGGCAACTACACCCAGGCGTACGCGGACGGCAAGGCGGTGGCCGCGGTGGTCCCGCCGATGCCCGGCCAGGAGGGCCAGTCCGCCTGGTGCCTGTACTTCGCCTCCTCCGACGTGCACGCCACCGGCGCCCGGATCCGTGAACACGGCGGCGAACTGCTGATGGACCCGATGCAGGTCGGCGAATTCGGGTCCATGCTCCTCGCGCGTTCCCCGGACGGCGTCGTCTTCGGCGTCTGGCAGGCGGGCCTCCACGAGGGCTTCGAGGCGATGGGAGTGCCCGGCGCCTACGCCTGGGCCGAGATCTTCACCCGCGACGTGGAGAAGTCCGACGCCTTCTTCCCGGCGGTCTTCGGCTACCGGGCCCGGCAGATGGAGGCCCCCGACGCACCCGACATGGACTTCCGGGTCTTCGACCTGGGGGAGGATCCGCTGATCGGCCGGATGAAGATGACCGACGACTTCCCGCCCGAGGTCCCGTCGTACATCAACGTCTATTTCACCGTCGCCGACTGCGACGACGCGGTCGCCAAGGCCACCAAGCTGGGCGGCGTCCTCCGCTTCGGCCCGATGGACACCCCCTTCGGTCGCTTCGCGGCGCTCAGCGACCCGCAGGGCGCCTCGTTCTCGGTGATCGACGTCACCAACACCCAGGGCGAGATGCCGAAGCTGAGCGCCGTGGACTGAGCCGACCGCACGGCAGGGGCGGGGGAGCGGGGCCCGTGGACGGGACCGCACCCCCGCGCATGGCATGATCGACGCCATGCCGGAACGTGTTGTGGCCGCCTGTGACGGAGCGTCCAAGGGAAACCCCGGACCAGCGGGCTGGGCCTGGGTGGTGGCCGAGGTCGACGAGATCCCCTCCCGCTGGGAGGCCGGCCCGCTGGGCAGAGCCACCAACAACATCGCCGAACTGACGGCGCTGGAGCGGCTGTTGGCCGCCACCGACCCGGACGTCCCGATCGAGATCCGGATGGACTCCCAGTACGCGATGAAGGCGGTCACCACCTGGCTGCCCGGCTGGAAGCGCAACGGCTGGCGGACCGCCGCCGGTAAGCCGGTCGCCAACCAGGAGCTGGTCGTCCGCATCGACGAGCTGCTCGCCGGCCGCACGGTCGAGTTCCGTTACGTCCCCGCCCACCAGGTCGACGGCGACCGCCTCAACGACTTCGCCGACCGCGCGGCGAGCCAGGCGGCCACCGTCCAGGAGCCCGCCGGCAGCGAACTGGGCTCCCCGGAGCCCCCGGCCGCACCCGACACGGTCCCCGCCCGCCGGGCCCCGGCGAAGAAGCGGCCCGGCAAGGCCGGTGGCAGGTCCGGGTCGTCCTCGTCGTCGTCGCGCACGATCAAGGCGAAGTTCCCCGGCCGCTGTGTGTGCGGCCGCTCCTACGCGGCGGGCGAGCCCATCGCCAAGAACGACCAGGGCTGGGGTCACCCGGAGTGCCGTACGGCGGAGCGGACCGAAGCCGGTTAGCCGGCCGTGTCGAACGTGTAGTGCGGGGTGTGGTCGAGCAGCGCGGCAGGGGTCGTGTCGTTCCACGGCTTCATGGTCTCGTCGAGATCCACCACGTTCGGGGTGCCGGCCGCCGGCAGGTACGTGGAGCCCGGGTGGCGGCGCTGCCACTCCGCCCACAGCTTGTCGATGTAGGCGTGGTGCATCCAGAAGACCGGGTCGTTGGGGGAGACCCCGGTCCCCATCTGGCCGCCCACCCACACGTGCACGCGGTTGTGGAGGTTGACGCCCCGCCAGCCCTCCAGATGGTTGCGGAACCCGTCCGACGCGCTGTTCCAGGGCGCCATGTCGTACGTCGGCATCGCGAGGACGGACTCCACCTCGGCCCGCGTCGGCAGCTGCCGCACCGCGCTCCCGAGGGCGCGGCGCAGAAAGGTGCGCCCGTCGATGCGCACATTGATCGGCCAGTTCCCGGTGGACGCGGCGAACGGCCCGTCCATCACCTGTCCGTCACGGCTGCGGCCGGTGCCGCCGAGGAAGTCCGGCGCCCAGAGCGAGGCACGCGGAGTGCGGTCCGTCGTCCAGTCCCAGTAGGGCAGGGCGACCGTCGGGTCCACGGACTGCAGGGCCCGCTCGAACTCCAGCAGGAATCTGCGGTGCCAGGGCAGGAAGGACGGCGAGCGGTGGCCCGTCCGCTCGCCGTTGTCGGTGTCGCCGAGGATGAACGCGTTGTGCGTCGTGACGAAGGCGTCGTAGCGGCCGGAGCGCTTCAGCTCGATCAGCGCGGCGACGAGGCGTCGCTTCTCGTCGGCGGTCAGGGCGGCCTGGTTCTTGCGTATGGTCATGGGTGCGCGGCTCCTCGTGGTGCTGGTGGTACTCGTGGTGGTGCGGGTGCGGTCAGTTGAAGGGGACGAGACGGGCGCCCTGGAGTTCGTCGACCGCGGCGCGTGCGGCGGCGTGCGGGGTCGGCACGGGGGAGTAGTGGCTGACGACGCTGATCCAGCTGCCGTCGGCGTTCCGCATCACGTGCAGCTCGACCCCGTCGACGAACACGGCGTAGCCCGCGCCGTGGTGGTGGCCGCCGCCCGCGGTCGCCCTGCCCTGTATCCGGCGCCCCCGGTAGACCTCGTCGAAGGCCTCGGGCCCGCCGTGGTGGTCGTGGTCGTCGGCGACGGCGGCCGGGGCGGAGAGGCCGGCCGTCACGGCCACCGCGACGGCGGCTCCGGCTCCGGCCCCGAGGACATGACGACGGGTCATTTCAGACATGCGGATACCTCCTGGGAGGGGGACTGCGTTGACCCGTCATGCCTATCCACCGAGTGGATCACCGGAGAAATCACAGAAAGTCGGTTGGCCGTGATCCGGACAATTAAGCACATGTCGTACAAGCTTGAACGAAGATGATCTTGCTGTGAGGGGCTCCCGGGCGCGCATGGAGGGAGATATTCCGCCCGATGGGGCGCTCGCTGCCGATGATCTTGCGGCGGTGGTGTGATCGTCGTGGCCGACGTCACGCGCGCAAAGTGACGCGAACCCGGACGGCCCCCGCGCTGCTACTCTTCGTGGTCAATTGATCGCTTTGCGCAGCGAAATGGGAGTGTGCGTGAAGATCGCGTGCGTCGGCGGCGGACCCGCAGGCCTGTACTTCTCGATCCTGATGAAGCGTCAGGACCCGTCCCACGACATCACCGTCCATGAACGGAACCCCGCCGGATCCACCTACGGCTGGGGCGTGACCTACTGGTCCGAGCTACTGGACAAGCTCCGCGAAGGAGACCCCGAGACGGCCCTCGCCATCAGCGAGAACTCCGTCAGCTGGACCAGCGGGGTGGCCCATGTCCGTGACCGCACGACGGTCCAGCCCGGCGACGAGGGCTTCGGCATCGGCCGGCACCGACTGCTCGAACTGCTCGCCGAACGCGCCCGGTCCCTCGGGGTGCGCGTGGAGTACGAGCACGAGGTCGCCGCCGACGACCTGCCCGACGCCGACCTGGTGGTGGCGGGTGACGGCGTCAACAGCGCGGTGCGCGAGCGGTACGCCGATCGGTTCGGCAGCGACATCGCCCTCGGCCGCAACGCCTACATCTGGCTCGGCACCACCAAGGTCTTCGATTCGTTCATGTTCTCGTTCCAGGAGACCGACCACGGCTGGATCTGGGCCTACGGCTACCCGTTCAGCGGCGAGCAGAGCACCTGCGTCATCGAGTGCTCCCCCCAGACGCTCGCCGGCCTCGGTCTGGACGGCATGGGCGAGGCGGACGGCCTGGCCCAGTTGGAGAAGATCTTCGCGGACATCCTGGACGGGCACCCGCTGATCGGCCGGGAGAAGGGCGACGGCGCCGCCCAGTGGCTCACCTTCCGCACCCTGACCAACCGCACCTGGCGCCACGGCGACATCGTCCTGCTCGGCGACGCCGCCCACACCACCCACTACTCCATCGGCGCCGGCACCACCCTCGCCCTGGAGGACGCCATCTGCCTGGCGCGGGAACTCGGGGCGCAGCCGGACAAGGAGGCCGCGCTCGCCGCGTACGAGCGCCGGCGCAAGGCCGACCTCCTCCGGCTCCAGAGCGCGGCCCGCTACAGCGCCCAGTGGTACGAGAACCTCCCGCGCTACATCCATCTCCCCCCGGAGCAGATGTTCGCCCTGCTCGGCCAGCGGCACTCGCCGCTGCTGCCGTACGTACCGCCGCAGCTCTACTACCGTCTCGACCGCGCCGCCGGCCGACTGGAGGCGTTGCGCCGCCTCAAGCGCTGGCTGGGCCCGAAGCTGGCCCGCACCTCCCAGTCCCGCGCGCTCGCGACCCAGGAGGAGAGCGCCCGCCAGGGGCTCCACCGGTGACGGAAGCGGCGCCTGCGGCGCAGGCCTGAGTCGTAGATCCCAGCTCGTGTGCCCCGGGCGCGGCCTGGCACCGCCGCGCCCGGGGGCTCGTTTCTTGGTGGCCGCATCCTCGCCGTACGTCGGCAGTCCCGACGGCCGCCGCGTATCACCGCGGCGCCGGCCTCGCTTCGAACGCGGCGAACAGGCGAGGTTCCTCACCATGCGTCATCGGGTTGACGCGGAGGTGAGAATCCAGCGGTGTGACCTGCGGCCGCAAGCGATGGCTGGACCTTGCGGAACAGGCGGCCCCCGCCGAGAACGCGTACGACCCGGCGAGCGTGCTCGACCAGGCGTGGGTGGTGCAGGCTCTCTGCGACGGGGACGTGTTCTACAGCTGCGGGACGCATCTCCTCGGCGAAGCCGACGTGGCACCCGCACCCGGGCGCATCGCGGAGCCGGAGCGGTTCGGTGAGTGGCTGACCACCATGGACACCACCAGGTACCACCTGCTGACCGAGCAGCCGGCCCGCGGGGCCCGGGACGGGGAAGGATTCCGTATCTCTCCGGACGCACCCCGCTAGATCATGAACCGCCTCGCATGTGAGCGCTACGAGGAGGACGACTTCTTCCACAACCCGTACGGATACTGGCGCCTCACCCCCGGCCCGGGGACCGGCGCTCGGGCGGATCGTCTGGGGGCGCGGTTCACGGCGCCGCGTAGCCGGGCACGGACGGCCATCGGACGGTCAGCACCACCGACTCCTCCTCCGCGAACCAGGAATGGTCGACTCCGCGCCCCCACACGACGTAATCACCCTGCTCTTCCAGGAGCACGCTGCGCCCGGGGAGTTCCACGCGGAAGCGGCCGCTGACAAGGACCAGGAGAGCCGTTCGTTCCTCACCCGTGACCCACTGCGCTCGCTCGTCGCCGCGAGGGTGGACACCCCATTTGATCTCCACGGCCTCGCTGTGGCGCGGGTCGCCGATGTCCTTGAAATGGCCGAGGATCCACCCCCGGTCCAGCGCCGCATCCTTGCCCGCCCTGCCCACGTACACGCTGTCGTTCACGGGGCGGGACGCTAGCAGCTACTCATGGGGGTGCCGATCGGCACGCATGACTCACTCACCGTGCACGCCTCCTAGTGCACACCCTGCGGCCGGAACTGGACGCTGATGCGCGGCCCCACCGCCCGGGTCGACTTCGGGATCGCGTGGTCCCAGGTGCGCTGGCAGGTGCCGCCCATCACGATCAGATCGCCGTGCCCCAGCGGGAAGCGCAGTGCCTCCCCGCCGCCGTGCGGGCGCAGGGCGAGATCGCGGGGGTCGCCCACGGACAGGATGGCCACCATCGTGTCCTCGCGGGCGCCTCGCCCGATCCGGTCGCCGTGCCAGGCCACGCTGTCCCGGCCGTCGCGGTAGTAGCACAGCCCCGCCGTGGCGAACGGCTCGCCAAGTTCCTCGGCGTAGCGGGCGGAGAGCGCGTCCCGGGCCTCCTCCAGGACGGGGTGCGGCAGCGGGTCGTCGACGCCGTAGAAGGAGAGCAGCCGGGGTACGTCGACGACCTGCTCGTACATCTGCCGCCGCTCGGCCCGCCAGGGCACCTCCTCGGCGAGCCGTGTGAACAGTGTGTCGGCGCCAGTGAGCCAGCCGGGCAGCAGATCGACCCAGGCGCCGGCGCCAAGCTCGCGCCGCCTCAGCCCGTCGAGGGGGCCGAGGCGGAGGTCGTCGGACTGGTCGAAGAGGGAGCCCTGGAGGTGCATGGCCATAGCAACAGCCTACCTCGACAATAGAAAGCCTGTTCGATCACGGGTTCGTGTCGAACGTCGCGTAGGTGACCGGGCTCCCTCGTCGACCCTCCGTAGCGCCTCTGTGACTACGCGCTCGTCGCGGCGCCGACAGAAATGTGCCCTCACCGGCGCTGCCGGGTCCGCGTTCTCGTCAGTGCTGCTGGGCCTGCGCCGTCACCTCGCTCGGCCGTACGACCACGAATCCCTCGCCCTCCAGCTTCAGCTGCACGGCCTCCCCGGAGCCGCCGCGGAGCATCGAGCCGAACGACTGGGAGCGGTGCAGCGACGTGTGCAGGTGGGCCGTCCAGCCGACCACCGCGTCCGTGTCGACAAACACCGGGAGCTGCGGCGAGACCGGGATGACGAGCGGGTTGCCGTCGCAGACGAGCCCCAGCTTCCCCTGGCCGGTGAACACGCTGTTGAACAGCCCGCCACCGGTCATGCCGGCGCCCTTCACCGTCTTGATCTCGTACGACAGCGTGGCATCGAAACACAGCACGTTGCGCCCGTTGACGGTGAACACATCGCCCGGCTCGATGTCGACGATGAAGCAGTTCTGCGCCTCGTGGGCGAACCAGGCCTCACCCTGACCCCGCACCGCCATCAGCGGCAGGCCCTCCCCGGTGACGGCGCGCTTGAGCATGCCGCCCACGCCCTGACCCTTGCGTTCGAACTGCAGGTTCCCCCGGAAGGCGATCATCGCGCCCTGCCGCGCGAGCATCTCACCGTTGACGGCGTACTTGATGGACTTGGCGTTCTGCACACTCATCCCCGGCGCGTACGCCGGCTGGACCATGTGCTCGTTGGAGAAAAGATCGCTCTTCATACCGGCATGCTGGCCCGGAGCCCCGGATTCCGCCAAGCGACGCGCGGAGCAGGGGGATTGAGGTGCCTGGCACCGTTCGGAGCGGAATGGTAAAAGCGGGCATGACCAAGAAGAACGTCGGCGTCGACATCCCCGACCGGCGGGGCCGCACCGGACTCGACCGCACGGGCCTCGGCCTCACCGGCAACCCGCGGGTCAGGGTGCGGGACGTGAAACTGCTGTCCTGCCACTGGTACGTGGAGCGCACCACCACCTTCGACTTCCAGCACGCCGACGGCACGTGGAGCACCCAGGAACGCGAGACGCACGACCGGGGCAACGGCGCCACCGTCCTGCTCTACGACACCGCACGCGAAACCGTCCTCCTCACCCGGCAGTTCCGCTATCCCGTGTACGTCAACGGCCACACCGACGGCATGCTCGTGGAGACGCCGGGCGGCCTGCTCGACGAGGAGGACGAGCATCCCGAGGTCGCCGTGCGCCGTGAGGTCGTCGAGGAGACGGGACACACGATCGGCGACATCCAGCACGTCTTCGACGTCTACATGAGCCCCGGCTCCGTCACCGAGCGGATCAGCTTCTTCGCCGCCCCGTACAGCCCCTCGTCCCGCACCCACGAGGGCGGCGGTCTGGAGGAGGAGGGCGAGGACATCGAACTCGTCGAACTGCCTTTCCGGCGCGCCCTGGAGATGATCCGCAGCGGGGAGATCGCCGACGCCAAGACCATCATGCTGCTGCAATGGGCGGCGCTGGAGGGCCCGTTCAAGACGTGATCCCCCTAGCTGGGGCCCTTCTGATGGACGCCGTGGCCGTCAGGCGCCCTCCAGTGCCTCGGCGGCCTCGGCGGCGACCGCTTCGGCCACCGCGGTCAGTGCCGGGGAGTCCAGCTTCCACTGCTGCCAGAACAGCGGGGCGTCCATGGCCCGCTCCGGGGCCAGGCCGACCAGCCGTCCCGCCGCGAGCAGCGGCTCCGCCTGGGTGGCGGGCACCATCCCCCAGCCCATCCCGCCGGCCACCGCGTCGACGAAGCCCTCCGACGTCGGCACGTAGTGCCGTCGCGCCGAGGCAGGGCGGCCTCCGGTCAGCCGCCGTACGAAGGCGTCCTGGAACTCGTCCCGCCGGTCGAAGAACACCACCGGCGCGTCGACGATCGCCTCCTCCAGCGGCACTTCCGATCCGCCGCCGAACCACCGCCGGGCGAAGGTCGGAGCCGCGACGGGCAGATACCGCATCCGCCCGAGGGCCCGCACGGAGCAGCCGGCCACGGCGTCCGGCGCCGAGGTGACCGCGGCCATCACCAGCCCCTCGCGCAGCAGCCGGGCCGTGTGCTGCTCGTCCTCGCGCAGCAGCTCGTAAAAGGGCCGCAGCTCCTCCGGCACCCGGGTCAGGGCGGGCAGGAACCAGGTGGCCAGCGAGTCCGCGTTCACCGCGATCGACACCCGGGTCGCCTCGACGGTGCCCGTCATGCCGAGCGCGGCGTGCGCGTCGTGCTCCAGCCGGGACAGCTGGCGTGCGAACCGCACGATCACCTCGCCCGACTCGGTGGGCCGTACCGGCTTCTCCCGAATCAGCAGGACCCGGCCCACACGCTGCTCCAGGGCCTTGACCCGCTGGCTGACCGCCGACGGCGTCACATGCAGCGCGCCGGCCGCGGCGTCAAACGTGCCCTCGTCCACCACGGCCAGCAGGGTCCGGACGAGATCGAGCGGAAGCTGGGACATCACGATGGCTAATGATACGTAAGAATCCTTAGCTGTACGAATGGCGCCGGATTTCCTAGCGTCGACCCTGTGATCAGCGAAATGACCGCCCTCAGCGCCGGATTCGGCACCGGCCTCTCCCTCATCGTCGCCATCGGCGCCCAGAACGCCTTCGTCCTGCGTCAGGGACTGCACCGGGACGCGGTGCTCCCGGTCGTGGCGATCTGCGCCCTGTCCGACGCGGTGCTGATCGCGCTCGGCGTCGCCGGGGTCGGCGCCGTGGTCGTCGCCTGGCCGGCCGTCCTCACCGCGGTCGCTCTCGTCGGCGGCGGCTTCCTCATCGTGTACGGCATCCTCGCCGCACGGCGCGCGCTCAGGCCCGCCGGTGAGGCGCTGCGGGCCGGCGGCGGAACGGCCGGCTCGGTGCGCCGGGCCGTCCTCACCTGTCTGGCGCTGACCTGGCTGAACCCGCACGTCTACCTCGACACCGTCTTCCTGGTCGGTTCCATCGCCGCCGACCGTGGCCCCCTGCGCTGGACCTTCGGCATCGGCGCGGCCCTGGCGAGCCTGTGCTGGTTCGCCGCCCTCGGGTTCGGCGCCCGACTCCTCAGCCGCTACCTGTCCCGCCCCGAGGCGTGGCGCGCCCTGGACGGCCTGGTCGCCGTCACCATGCTCGTCCTCGGCGGCATGCTGATCGTCGGGGCGTGAGCGGGGGAGCGGCGCATCGTCGGCGGCACCGGGAATGGTGGGCGCGCCCTCGACGACAGCATGTGAGACATCGGAGAAACCGGCTGTCCCGGCGGTGGTGATCTCCGCGATAGTGGTGCCCTTGTCAAAAGATGTATCGAGCAACGGGATGCGCGTGGACACCACCAAGAGCACCGGCGACGAGACCACCCCGGAAGGCGACTCCGAGGCCGTGCCCCGCGGCGGCTGGCGCCGCTTCGCGATGGACACCCGCCCGCTGCGCCGCCCCGCCTACCGGCGTCTGTGGTCCTCCACCGTCGTCACGGCGGTCGGCAGTCAGATGACGGCCGTCGCCGTGCCCAAGCAGATCTACGACATCACCGGCTCCTCGGCCTGGGTCGGCTACGCGAGCCTCGCCGGACTCCTCCCCATGGTGATCTTCGCGCTGTGGGGAGGTGCCGTCGCCGACAGCGTGGACCGCCGCACCCTGCTCCTGGTCACCAACACCGGGATCGCCGTCACGTCGGTGCTGTTCTGGGTCCAGGCCGTCACCGGCCTCGCGTCGGTGTGGGTGCTGATGGTGCTCCTCGCCGTCCAGCAGGCGTTCTTCGGCCTCAACTCACCCGCCCGCAACGCCTCCATCGCCCGTCTCGTCCCCGCCGGTGAACTGGCCGCGGCGGCGGCCCTCGGCTCGACCGTGATGCAACTCGGCCTGGTGGCAGGCCCGTTGCTCGCCGGCGCCCTCATCCCGGTGATCGGCCTGGCCGAGCTGTATCTGATCGACGCCCTCGCCCTGTGCGTCACCCTGTGGGCGGTCCACAAGCTGCCCGCCCTGCCGCCCCTGGACTCCTCCACGACGCGGCGCGCCGGCTGGCGGGAGGTCGCCGCCGGTTTCCGCTACATCGCCCTGCACAAGGTGCTGTTGCTGTCGTTCCTCGCCGACATCATCGCGATGGTCCTCGGCATGCCGCGCGCCCTGTTCCCGCAGCTCGCCGACACCACGTACGCCCCCTACGGCGAAGGGCTGGCCCTCGGCCTGCTGTTCGCCGCCATCCCGATCGGGGCCGTCCTCGGCGGGCTGACGTCCGGCACCTTCTCCCGTTCGTCCCGGCACGGCCTGATGGTCATCCTCGCCGTCCTGGCCTGGGGCGCGGCCATCACCGGGTTCGGGCTGAGCACCAGCCTGTGGGTCGCCGTGGCGTTCCTCGTCGCCGCCGGTGTCGCGGACATGGTGTCCATGGTGTTCCGCGGCGCCATCCTGCTGTCCGCCGCCACCGACGAGATGCGCGGCCGCATGCAGGGCGTCTTCACCGTGGTCGTGGCCGGCGGCCCCCGCCTCGCCGACGTCCTGCACGGCACCGCCGGTTCGGCCTTCGGCGCCCGTACGGCCGTGGCGGGCGGCGGCCTGCTGGTCGTCGCTGCCGTCCTGCTCCTCGCGACGGTCACCCCGGCCCTGCGGCGCTACCGGATATCGGGGGAGGAACGCCCTTGATCCTGCGTACGCTGCCCGTCAGGCGCACACCCCACAGGCAGGAGTACTGACGATGGAGTACGTGAAGCTCGGTTCGACGGGTCTGGACGTGTCCCGGATCTGCGTGGGATGCATGAGTTTCGGGCTCCCCGATCGAGGCACGCACGAGTGGACGTTGGACGAGGAGGCGTCCCGCCCGCTGATCCGTCGGGCGCTGGACGCCGGGCTCAACTTCTTCGACACGGCGAACGTCTACTCCGACGGCACCAGCGAGGAGATCGTCGGCAGCGCCCTCGCCGAGTTCGCGCGGCGCGACGAGATCGTGATCGCCACCAAGGTCAACGGCGCCATGCACCAGGGCCCCAACGCCTGGGGGCTGTCCCGCAAGGCGATCATGACGGAGATCGACAACAGCCTGCGCCGCCTCGGCACCGACTACGTGGACCTCTACCAGATCCACCGCTTCGACCCGAACACTCCGGTCGAGGAGACGATGGAGGCCCTGCACGACGTGGTGAAGGCGGGCAAGGCCCGCTACATCGGGGCGAGTTCCATGTACGCGTGGCAGTTCTCGAAGATGCAGTACACGGCCCGGACGAACGGCTGGACGCGGTTCGTGTCCATGCAGAACCACTACAACCTCCTCTACCGCGAGGAGGAGAGGGAGATGCTGCCGCTGTGCGAGGACCAGAGCGTGGCCACGCTGCCCTGGAGCCCGCTGGCCCGCGGACGTCTCACCCGCGACTGGGGCACCGTCACCGAACGCACCGAGGCCGACAACTTCGGCAGGACCCTCTACCAGGAGGGCGACCGTGAGACCGTCGACGCGGTCACCCGGATCGCCGGCGAGCGCGGCGTCCCCCGCGCCCGGATCGCCCTCGCCTGGCTGCTGGGCCGGCCCACCGTCACCGCCCCCATCGTCGGCGCCACCAAGCCCCACCACCTCGACGACGCGGTGGCCGCCCTCGACATCACCCTCACCGAGAAGGAGATCGAGGAGCTGGAGCGGCCCTACACGCCCCGCGCGATCAGCGGCCACTGAGCCCCGTCCGCCCCTGGACGAGACGCAGGGTGCGGGCGTCCGCGGGCCGAACCGATCGACGGTCGGTGCGCGGATGTCCGCCCGGAGGGCGGGTCAGGGCCGGGTGTACTCCTGGCGCACGGTCGTGGCGAGCCGGGTCAGCGCCTCCTCGGCGCCCTCCCGGTCGGTCTTGTCCAGCAGCGCGAGAGCGTCCGCCGCGGCCAGCCGCACCCGCTGCGGCACCTCGTCCAGGGCGGCCATCCGGTACGCGATCGTGCGCCGGGCCTCACGCTCCTCGGCGGTCACCCCGAACGGCCCGGTACGGGGGAAGACCGCGGCCTCGTACGCGGTCACATGGATGAGCACCCCGTGCGCGATCCCCTCGGCGTATCCCCGCTGCCCCGCCTGACGCTGCGCCATGGCGAAGTGCGCCATCGCCCGCCGCCGCACGATGAGCGACCCCACCATGCCCACCAGACCCGCGCACACCGCCGCGCCCAGCGCGACGAGGCCACCGCCGAGCAGCGCGCCGATGAGAGCGCCGCCCGCCATGAGCAGACAGGTCAGCCCGGTGGTCAGCATCAGCAGGGCGCGTGCGGGAGTGAGCGAGGCCATGGCGTGCAGTCTCTCAGCTCCACGACCGGCCCCCCAAGCCGATTCCGCCGAGCGCTGACGGCGGGTCACACCGAATCACACTCGCGACGGCGGGGCGCGCCGGCTGGCGGAAGGTCGCGACGGCTGCCGGAAGGTCGTACCGGTTGGTAGGACCCCGGTCCGCGGTCGCCGGCCCCCGGCACCGCCAGTGGCGATGGCCTGCGAGGGACCGGCCCCGGCGGTCAACTACCCGCCTTCGGGCGAAGATCGAGCGTCGGCATAGGGTGTCGTCCGTGACCGCCCGCGAGTTCGACGAGGCGGTCGCCGACCAGAGTGAGGCCGAGGGGGAGACCGCCGACCCATGAACCAGATCCTGTACGCCGGGGCCATAGGCCTGTTCCTGACGCTCATCGGCACACCCCTGCTGATCAAGCTGCTGGCCCGCAAGGGATACGGCCAGTACATCCGCGACGACGGCCCCCGCGAGCACGCCAGCAAGCGCGGCACCCCGACCATGGGCGGCATCGCCTTCATCCTGGCCACCGTGGTCGCCTACGCCCTGACCAAGATCCTCACCGGTGAGGCACCCACCTACCCCGGTGTCCTGGTGCTGTTCCTGATGGCGGGCATGGGCGTCGTCGGCTTCCTCGACGACTACATCAAGATCGTCAAACGGCGTTCGCTGGGGCTGCGGGCCGGGGCGAAGATGGCCGGCCAGCTGATCGTCGGCATCGTCTTCGCCGTGCTGGCCATCCGGTTCGCGGACGAGCGGGGCCAGACACCCGCCTCGCTCAAGCTGTCCTTCGTCACGGACTTCGGCTGGACCATCGGGCCGGTCCTGTTCGTCGTCTGGGCACTGTTCATGATCCTCGCCATGTCGAACGGCGTGAACCTCACCGACGGACTGGACGGACTGGCGACCGGCGCGTCCGTCATGGTCTTCGGCGGCTACACCTTCATCGGTCTGTGGCAGTTCCAGAACTCCTGCGCCAACGCCATGGAACTCACCGACCCCGCCTCCTGCATCGAGGTCCGCGATCCGCTCGACCTGGCCGTCGTCGCCGCCGCGCTGATGGGCGCCTGCTTCGGGTTCCTGTGGTGGAACACCTCACCGGCCAAGATCTTCATGGGCGACACCGGGTCGCTCGCCCTCGGCGGCGCGCTCGCGGGCCTCGCCATCTGCTCCCGCACCGAGCTGCTGCTCGTGGTGCTCGGCGGGCTCTTCGTCCTGATCACCCTGTCCGTGATCATCCAGGTCGGTTCGTTCAAGCTGACCGGCCGACGGGTCTTCCGGATGGCCCCGCTGCAACACCACTTCGAACTCAAGGGCTGGTCCGAAGTCCTGGTCGTCGTCCGCTTCTGGACCATCCAGGGCATCTGCGTGATCGTCGGCCTCGGCCTCTTCTACACGGGCTGGGCGGCGGGCTGATCTGCCGGCTGACAGGCCGACCGACCCGACGGGGCGCGGCGAAGTCCCGTCGGCTGCCCGGCGGTTACAGGGTCGGCCCGACCCGGTAGACCACGCTGCGGCGCAGCGGACCTTCCGGCATGCCCGGGTCGTCGAAGTCGTCGGCCGGGTCATGGGCCATGCCGATGCGGCGCATCACCGCCCGTGAGCGGAGGTTGGTGGCCACCGTCACCGCGAGCACCTCGTCGAGGTCGAGGCGCCGGAAGCCGAAGTCCACGGCGGCACGGGCCGCCTCCGTGGCGTAGCCGTGGCCCCATGCCGTACGCGCCAGGCGCCAGCCCGCCTCCACGCCGGTGAACGGCATGTCGTCCTCCACCGGATCCAGCCCGGTGAACCCGATGAACTCTCCGGTGGCCCGCACCTCCACGGCCCACCATCCCCAGCCCCGCCGGTCGAGATCGGCCTGGAATCCGGCGACGGACGCATCGCTCTGCTCGGTCGTGAGCAGCTCCGGAAAGTACGCGCGCACCTCTGGATCGGCGTTCATGGCCGCCCAGGGGGCGAGATCGGACTCCCGCCACGGGCGCAACAGGAGTCGTTCGGTTGGCAGTTCGGACATCGGGCCAGCCTATGGTGATCTTGGACCGTGCCGCGAGCGATAATCGGCGGGGCTCCGGGTTCCGGGCTGCGAGCTCCGGGCGCCCGGGGGCGGCGGGCTCCAGGCGCCCGGCGGTGGTACGCCCGACCCAGTCGACGCTCAGTCGAGGCAGAACTCGTTGCCCTCGATGTCCCGCATGACGATGCACGACTCGTAGACGCCGTCGGCCCGCAGCAGGCGCTCGCGGACCGCGCCGAGCGCGACGAGCCGCGTGCACTCGGCCTCCAGAGCGGCCAGGCGTTCGTCACCCACGAGCCCGGTGCCGACCCGCACGTCCAGATGCACCCGGTTCTTCACGACCTTGCCCTCGGGTACGCGCTGGAAGTACAGGCGGGGGCCCACACCTGTGGGATCGCTGCACGCGAATCCCTGGCCCTGTCGCTCGGGCGGCAGCGAGCGGTCGTACGCGTCCCATGTCGGGAATCCCTCCGGCGGCGGCGGTACGACGTACCCCAGCACCTCGCACCAGAAGCGGGCGAGGCGCTCGGGATCGGCGCAGTCGAAGGTGACTTGGAACTTCTTGATCGAGGAGGACATCGGCGCACCATAACGCCTGCCGCGCGGACGCGCGAAGGGAATTCGGCGGGGGTACGACCGGGGGGAGCGTGGCGGCGCCCCGGGCCGCGGCCGCCCTCCCGCGTCGGCCTCCGCCTACCTGGGGCGGTAGGCCCGCAGGAACGTCCGCACCCCCTCCACCAGCAGGGGCCGGACCCGGTCGTCCTGCGCCGCGTTCGCGGAACCGAGCCGGTCCAGCGCGACACCGAAGGTCAGCGCGATGAACTGGTCGGCCGCGAGACGGGGATCGGGGACGTCGAGCATCCCGGCCGCGCCGAAGGCGGCGAACCGCTCGGCGAGCGCCTCGTCGGGAGTGTCGGCCATGGAGTTGTAGCCCGGTCGCGGCAGATGGCCGGACTCCGCCCGGACCAGACGTTGCAGCGTCGCGTACTCCGCCGAGCCGAGCATGTCGGTCGCGATGCGCATCGAGAACGCGACCAGGGCGTCCTCGAGGTCGGCGTCGCCGGTGCGGTCGGTGAGGGTCTCGTCGAGGGTGCTCCGGATCGTGGTGATCAGCGACTGGCCGACGGCGTCGACGACTGCCTGCAGCAGGGTCCGCTTGTCTCCGAAGTAGTCGTACACCGTCCGCTTGGAGACCCCGGCCCGGGCGGCGACGGCGTCGACGCTGGACCGGTCGAAGCCGTCGGAGAGGAACAGTTCCCGGGCGGCCGTGAGGATGGCCGCCCGCTTGGGCGTGGACCCCTCACGCAGGGTCTTCGTGGTCGGCATGGCCACATCCTAACCGTCCTACACTGCACGGTGTAGTGTAGTTGCGAGCTGCACACGTACGACCGTTCCCTCGCCCGCCCGGCTTTGACGGAAAGGACGTTCATGACCGCGACTCTTGCTCCCCCGGCGCGTATCGGGAGGGCCGCAGTGGGTGCTCTCGGCGCGCTGGCGGTCGCCACCGGTGCCCTGGAGTCGGTGGTGACGCCGACGCTCCCGCTCCTGCAACGCGAACTGGGGATGAGCCCCGCCGAAGGGGCGTTGCTCAGCATCATGCTGCTGATCACCGGCGCGCTCGTCACCCCGGTCGCCGGCACGTTGGGTGACCGCTACGGCGGTAAACGGGTCCTGATCCGGTTGATGGCGGTGGTGTCCGTCGGCGGTCTGGTGTCGGCGTTCGCGCCCAACCTGCCGGTGCTGCTGCTCGGTCAGGTGCTGCAAGGCGCGATGGTGGGCGCGCTGCCCCTGTCGTTCATCCTGGTGCGCGACCATCTCCCCGCGGGCGAGTCGAAGGTGGTCATCGGGACGGTCAGCGGACTGTTCGTCGCGGGCGGGATGGCGGGAACGCTGTCGGCCGGTCCCGTCGCGGAAGGGCTGTCGCGGCACTGGATGTTCGCGCTGCCGACGATCGCGGTCATCGGCGCCACCGTCCTGGTGAACGGGCTCATGCCGCAGGATCCGCCGGGCCGTTCGGACGGCGTCGCCATCGACTGGCCCGGCCTCGTCCTTCTCAGCGGGACTCTGGTCACACTCATGCTCGTCCTCGCGACGGCACCCGACGTCGGCTCCCGACCCCTCATGGTCGGCGCCCTCGTCGTGGTGCTGGCCGCCTTCGCGACCGGGTGGACGGCCGTCGAGCGTCGTGCGGCCACACCCATGGTCGATCTGCGGATGCTGGCACGGCCCGAGGTGTGGAAGTCGTGCGTGCTGACGTTCATGATCTGCGTCGGTACGTCGGCCGCGGTCTACCTGGTCCCGCAGCTGTTCGCGGTGCCCACCGACGCGTACGGCTTCGGGGCCGGCGCCACCGAGATCGGGTTCTTCCTGCTGCCCGGCGCCCTGGCCGCGTCCCTCGCCGGGCCGCTCGGCGGGATAGGGGCGAGGCGCTTCGGCACGCGCCCGGTGGTCACCACCGGCATCGTCCTGATGGCCGTCGCCCTGGTCGCCCTGGGGGCCGTGCACACCGAGATCTGGCACCTCGTCCTCGGCAAGGCATTGATCGCGCTGGCCAACGGCCTGTGCGTCACGGCGCTGGTGACCGGCACCGCCACGTCCGTCGAACACGGCGACACCGGCATCGCCACCGGTCTGGTCCTTGTGACCCGGGTGATCGGGTTCGCCGTCGGTGTTCAGCTCAGCGGCGCGCTCCTCACGGCCGGGACCCCTGCCGGGTCGCACGTACCCGCCGAATCGGCCTTCGCCACCGGCTTCGTCGTCGCGGGCGCCGTGACGGCGCTGGCGCTCCTGCTCACCCGCACCATGAACGAAGGAGTCAAGTGATGCCCCCTACTGATCGGTTGCGGAACCCTCGCCCCGCGCCGCCCCGCCACGTCCTCGTCTCCGGGGCCGGCGTCGCCGGGCTCACCCTCGCGTACTGGCTGAACCGCCAGGGCTTACGCGTCACCTTGGTCGAGAAGGCGGCCACACCGCGTCGCGGTGGCTACCCCGTCGACGTACGCGGCACCGCCGTCGAAGTCGTCCGGAGAATGGGAGTCCTGCCGCGGCTGCGGGACGCGCACGTCGACCTGCGCCGGCTGACCTTCCTCGACGGGGACGGCCGCGAGGTGGCCTCGGTCGACCCGCACACGGTCACCGGCGGAGTCGCGGGGGATCTGGAGGTGCCGCGCGGCGACCTGACCGACGTGCTCCACACGGCGGTCCGGGACGACGTGGAGTTCCTGTACGACGACTCCATCGACACCCTCGACCAGACCGGCGACGGGGTCGACGTCACCTTCCACCGCGGCAGCGGGCGTACGTTCGACTTGGTGTTCGGCGCGGACGGTATGCACTCCCGTACCCGCGCGCTCCTGTTCGGCCCCGAGGAACGGTTCCACCACTACCTCGGCTACTGCTTCGCCGGGTTCACCCTGCGCGACACCTTCGGCCTCTCCCACGAGACCGTGCTGTGGAACACCCCGGGCAGGGCGGCCGCGCTCTACGCCGCGGGCGACACCGGCCAGGTGCACGCCCTGCTGGCCTTCGCCCGCCCGGAACCGCCGTTCGACCTCTTCCGGGACCCGTGGGCCCAACGGGGCCTGGTCGCCGAGGTCTTCGCCGACGCGGGATGGCGGGTCCCGGACCTCCTCACCGCCCTGCGCGCCGCGGACGACCTGTACTTCGACGGGGTCAGCCAGATCCGCATGCCCAACTGGTCCGACGGCAGGGTCGCGCTGGTGGGCGACGCCGCGTACGCGCCGTCGTTCCTCACCGGGCAGGGCACCAGCCTCGCGCTCGTCGGCGCGTACATGCTCGCTGCTTCCCTGTCCGGCCGGGACGACCATGCCGCGAGCTTCGCCACCTACGCACAGACCACCCGAGAGTTCGTGACCATCAACCAGAACCAGGTAGGCGAGGGCGACGCCACCCTCTTCCCGACCACCGCCGAGTCCTTGGCACGGCGCAACGACATGCTGCGCGCACTCACCGCGGAACCCTCCGGGGAAGGGCGACCCGCCCACTCGGCCCTCGCACTGCCCGCGAGCGCGAGCGACGGTGTGAGCGCGAGTACGGGCAGGGGCACGAGTACGAGTACGAGTACGAGCGTGACGTGAACGCCTGGTAGGCGCGCGGACGGACAACGGCCGATCCGCGGGACCCCGCCACACCACTACACCGCCCCGCTCACCCCCAACCGCACCGCCCGCAAATGGTCCGCCAGAGGGCCGAGCCCCACGTCGTGGCGGCGTTCGTCGACCGTCTCGGGGTGGCGGATCGGGTACGGGAACAGCGTGCCGGGATCGATGCGGGTGCCGTAGAACTGTGGCTGGCTCAGCTCGACCGCGCAGTGGTCGGCGATATAGGCGTGGTGCACGGCGGGGCAGCGGCCGTCCGCGACGGCCTCGGCGATCAGATCACGGCAGGTGAGCTGGAAGCCCAGGTCGGGGGAGTGCAGCAGGATCATCAGGGCGGCCGTCGAGGCCGGCTCGCCGACGAGGGTGGCGGTGGGCCAGCCATGGCGGGCGACGATCGCGTGGAGGGCGTCCGCGTTCCCGGCCCGGCACTCGGTGATACGGGTGCGGGCCCGGACGGTCGGGGCGGACCGGGCCTCGTTCGCCAGTCGCCGCTCGTCCTCGGCCCTGCGGACCAACTCGGCGGCCAGGACCTGCTGTGGGGGGACGGCGATGAGGGGGCTGCCTTTCCTGGCCGGTGCGTCTCTCACGTCGGCTCCCGCACGGCGAGCGAGAACCACACCCGCTTGCCGACGTCGTCCGCGTCCGGCGGATCGGTGCCCCAGTCGTCGGCCAGCGCGGCGACGATGGCGAGCCCGCGCCCCGACTCGGCGGTGCTGTCCACCGCTCTGGGCCGGGGCTGTGCGGGCGAGGGGTCGGCGAGCGTCACCCGTAACGCGCGATCGGAGCATTCGAGGGTGACGGCGATGGTGTCGGCGGGCCCGGCGCTCGCGTGCCGGACCGCGTTCGCGAACAGTTCGTCCGTGGCGAGCACGGCATCGTCGGCGATGGAGGACAGGTCCCAGCGTGCGAGATGCGCGGCCACCGTACGCCGCACCCCGGCGGCGCACGACGGGCGCGCGGGCACCGCGAGACGGACGAGCCGGGACCTCTTGAGCGAGATCAAGGCAGCATCACCGCGTCCGCCCCTGCGGGCGCCCCGCCGGACGGGACGTCACGGACGCTCCAGCCGGGGTCGCATGCGGGTGCGGCAGGGGTCCGTCGGCGGGGTGCGCGGACACGGACGGCCGTCATCGGGGTCCTCCTCGATGCTCGGGGCGGCCGCTGGCGGACCGCCGGTGCTGTTGTCGAAGACAACAGCACCGGACACACGAAACACCAGGTGGTGGAGGGGTTGTGCAGTTGCGGGCGGGTAGTGACGCGGGCTGTATATCTTCGCCACCATGGGGAACGTCGACGAGGGACCGCGCCACGCGGAGCGGTCCGTCCGTGCCGGGTGGCCCGGCATGCGGGGCAAGCGGGTCGTGGTCACCGGCGGCAGCCGTGGCCTGGGGGAGGGCATCGTACGGCTGTTGCTCGCCGAGGGCGCCCGGGTGGCGACCTGCGCGCGGGGCAAGGCGGGCCTGGCGGCGCTGGACGCGTCCCTGCCGGGTGAGGAGCGGGCCCGTCTGCTCACGGAGGACCTGGACGTGACCGAGCCGGGCAGGCTGGAGGACTTCGTCACCACTGCGGCGAAACGTTTCGGCACCCTCGATGGCGTCGTGGCCTGTGTCGGCGGCTCGCGCGGCGGTGGTTTCGAGCAGGCGGACGCCGCCGACTGGGCGGCGACCTGGGACCTGAACGTCGGGCACACGGTACGCCTCGTACGCGCCGCGCTGCCGTGTCTGAGGGCCGCGGGCGGCGGCTCGGTCGTGCTGATCAGCTCGATCTCCGGCTGGAAACCGGGAAGGCCCGCGCAGTACGGGGCGGCCAAGAGCGCCCAGATCCATCTGGCGGCCTCCCTCGCCCGCGAACTGGGCCCTGACAACGTCCGCGTCAACGCGGTGTCACCGGGGTCGATGCTGATCCCCGGCCGGCGCTGGGACCGTCTGCGCAGGGAGGACCCGGGAGCGTACGACCGGTTCGTGGGCGCGGAGCTGCCCGGCGGCAGGCCCGTCACCCCGCACGAAGTGGCACGGACGGTGGTCTTCCTGCTGTCGGACTGGGCGAGCGGTGTCTCCGGCGCCCACCTGCCCGTGGACCGCGCCCAGAACGCGCCCTCACCGGACGGCTACTGAGGACCGGGTCGCACAGCTCGACCCATGACGCGATCACTTCCCCTACCAATCAGGACTGTTGGATCCGGCGGGCCAGCCTGCGGCCCCACTCCTGGCTCGGCGCCTCGACGAGGCGGTAGGTCAGCAGACACAGGGGCAGCAGCACCGCGTAGAAGGCGAGGACGAGCGTGAGACTGTCCTGTCCGCGCCGGCCGATCGTGCCGTCGACGACCGCCAGCAGCAGTGGATGCACCAGGTAGACCGAGTAGCTGATCGTGCCCAGGGCGACCAGCAGGCGTGGCACGCGTCGGCGGCGGGAGAGCAGTCCGACGCCGAAGGTGAGCACGGCGAGCAGGAACGCGACGATCCAGCCCCGCCGTGTGAAGTGGTCGTCGTCGCCGTACGCTGCGGCACCCCCCACGGCGCAGACGACCACCACGGCAGCGGTGACGGCCACCACAAGCCCGCCGCACTGGGCCCGCTCTGCACGGTGCACGGCCGTGCCGAGGAACATCACGGCGAGAATCACGAGGCCCTCCCACAGGGGGACCGTGCCGTTGAACGCGACCAGGACGAGCGCCTGCACTCCGCCCAACACGCCCCCGAGCACCCGGAGTACGGGCGACCTTGCGCTCGCACAGCAGATCGCCACCCCCATGGTGGTCGAGACGACCACGATCAGCGGTCCCGTACCGACCATCCCGGACAGCGCGGAGCGGGGCAGCACCACCCCCGCCGCGACGCTCGCGGCGGCGAGCACGGCCAGGACGATGGCGACCACCGCGGACCGCCGGTGCAGTCGCACCGTGAAGAGCGCGACGACCAGCAGGTAGAAGGACATCTCGTACGACAGCGTCCACAGGACGAGCAGGAGACTGGGCGTCCCCAGCAACTCCTGGAGCATCGTCGCGTGGGCGACGGCCACGGACATCGCGCTCTGCCCGCCGACGTCACGCAACTCGGTGAGCCCGGAGAGCTGAAGGGCGAGCAGGACCGTGACGACGACGGCCCACAGCGGATACACACGGAAGACCCGCCCGATCCAGAACGTCCGTACGCAGCCCCGGCGTTCCAGCGAAGCCGGGATGATGTAGCCGCTCACCAGGAAGAACACCATGATCCCGTAGCGGCCGGTGTTGCACTGCGGCATCAGCTCCCGCCGGAAGTCCGCCATGAAGGTGTACGACGCGTGGTCGAACACCACGACGAGCGCGGCGATGCCACGCAACGCGTCCAGCCAGCCCAGCCGGGAGACACCCGCCGAGCACATGGCGGGGAGTGATCGTGTCGCGACTGAGCGTGGCGACGAGGGGGTCACGGGAACGGTGGGTCGGGATTCCATGTGCGGAAGGGGATTCCTTCTGGTGAGGTCTGGGTGCGACGTCACCGAGTTCAACGGCTGCGGCATTGTTCGGCAGCGCTGTTCCGGCGGCCGAACAATGAAGCGAGGCGCGCGAGTCAAAGCGTGCCCCGGAGGCGCGGGGGAGTGGGAGCCGACCCTCAAGGGGGTGGTGGCGGGGGAGCCGACTCGCCACCGCCGGGGAACACTTCGGCGGCGCGTCGCGCGACGACCTGACCAGTGACGAACGTGCCTTCCTCGACGCCGGCCACGACGAGGAACGCAAGGTCCGGCGCCGGTCCCGACTGGTGCTGACGGCGATCACCGCTGCCCTCTGCCTCGCCGTAGTCGCCACTGGCCTCGCCGTCGGACAGTGGCGGAGCGCGGTCACCGCACAGCGCCTCGCCGAGTCCCGGCAACTGGCCGCCGAGTCCGCTGCGCTGCTCGACACCGACCCCGACCTCGCCGCGCTGCTCGCCGTACGGGCCTACCGGATGAGCCCCACCCGTGAGGCCATCGCCGCCCTGTTCGCCGCAGCGGCGCTGCCGTTGCGCAAGCGCCTGGTCGGTGGCACCGAGCCTGTGGAAGCCGTCGCCCTGGCTGCCGACGGACGCGCCGTCGCCGCCCACAGCGCGGACGGCACGGTGCGGCTCTGGGAGTTGCCCTCAGGCCGGATCCGTCACACGCTCACCGGCATCGGCATCGGCATCGGCATCGGCATCGGCTCCGGCAACGTCATGGCGTTCAGCCCCGACGGGCACGCGCTCGCCATCGCCTCCGCCACCGAAGCCGGAGTGGTGATCGGCCTGTGGGACACGGCAGCCGGCCTGAGGCTCAGAGCCTCGACCGTCCGCGACGGCGCGGTACGGGCCATGGCCTTCAGTCCTGACGGCCGAGCCGTGGTCGCCTCCTCGCCGTCGGCCGTCCGCGTGTGGGACGCCGCCACCGGCCGTACTCGGCACACCTTCACCGGCGATTTCGTTCCGCAGGCCGTCGCCTTCGGCCCCGGAGGGCGCACCGTCGTCTCGGTGAGCCGCGTCGGCCGGGTGCGGGTGTGGGACGCGGCCACGGGCCGCACCGGGATCGCCCACGACAGCCGCGTGGAAGCCGATGCGGTGGCAGTCGCCCCTGACGGCCGGGCGTACGCCGTCATCCGGGCCGACGGCGTGGTGCAACTGCGTGACGTCACCACGGGCAACGTTCTGCGCACCTTCCGGGGCAGCCCCGTCGGCGCGGACGCGGTGTCCTTCTCCCCGGACGGTCGCACCCTCGCGGTATCGGGCCCCGGGGGCACCGTGCGCATGTGGGACCCCGCCTCCGGTGCTGTGCTGGGCACCGTGAGCGCCGGTCACCGCGGACGAGGGACGGTGAAAGCGGCCCTCGGCGTGGACGGGCACACCTTGGTGACCGGAAGCGGCGCGGACCCCGTCGTACGCATCCACCACGTCACACTGAATCGCCCGCGAACCGCTCTGCGCGCCGACGCCGGGACGTATGTCGCCGACCTGGCGTTCAGCCCGGACGGTCACTCCGTGGGCGCGGTGCAGCACGGGCCGCCAGGTCGCCGGTACGTGCGACTGTGGGACACCGCAACGAGCCGTCGCGGAGGCGCGCTGCTGCTCGACGCCGCCCCCGACGCAGACACGGATACCGGCGGGGCACCCCCTGGACAGCAGCCGCCTCTCACCTGTCCCGCCCCCGGGTGCCGTCGGGTTCGGCCCGACCGGACGCGCCCTGGCCGCCCGTGTCCTTGAGGGCGGATCGGTCGAAGTACGGGAGGTGGCCACGGGGCGCCTCCGTCACCGTCGTGTCCTGCGCGGCGTCGAGACGGTGGTCCTCAGCCCCGGCGGGAGCCGGCTCGCTCTCGTCGGCGAGGGGCGGGTACGGATCTGGCACCCCTCCACCGGTGCACTGCGTACCGTCGCCACGGGCCGCGACCGACCCATCAGAGTGGTGGCGTTCACGCCGGACGGCCACACCCTCGCCGTCGTGAACGTCGGGCTCGACGACGAACGAGTACTTCTCGACACCTCGACCGGTCGCACCGGACGCACCATCGAGCCGGGAGCCCGAGGGCCGTTGTCGCTCTCCTTCAGCCCGGACGGGCCCACTCTGGCGACCGTCAGCGGACGCGACCTGAAGACCTGGGACGTGCACAACGGCCGACTCCTGAAGACGTTGCGGGTCGACGGAGGGGTGGCGCCGCCCGTCTTCAGCCCGGACGGACGGACCGTGGCCGTGAGCGGCGCCGAGGAGGTTCGCCTGTGGGACCTTTCGACAGCTCTGCCCAGAGGCGCAGCGCCGACCCGCTCCCTCGCGGTGACGGCCTTCGCCCCGGACGGACTCTGGCCGTCGGCACGGACGGCTCGGTCGCGCTGTGGGACGTCGAACTGCCCGAGTCAGCTCGGCGTGGTGATGCCGCGGCGACGTCGGGCAGACGGAGAGCTGCTGCTGTCGGCAGGAGCCGTTTCGCACGGCCGTCGAATTGTCGCGGGGCGGAGGTGGTGTCGGGCCGTCGCGGCGCGGGGTCGGTGTCGGGGCAAGGCGGGGGTGTGTTCGTCACCGGCTTTGTCCTGGAGAACATCGACAGCCGAGGCCGCCGACCGCGTGCAGGCAGCCCCTGGCACCTGGCCTCGGCGACCCCTCAGGCCGCCGACCCCAGCACCACCCGCGACCGGCGTTCGAACTCCTGTACCACCGGCTCGTGTCGGCGGGACGCGAGTCGTCCCCTGAAGTCGCGCAGGGCCTGGATCGACCGCTCGCTGTGCACCCCGCTGAGCGCCTCCAGCGCGTCGGTGGCGGTGGCGACGGCCTCGTCGAGGCGGTTCTGCTGGAGGTGGGCCGTGGCCAGGACGGACCGGCTGATGGCCTGACGCCGCCGCCGGTCCGCATGGGCGCGCACCGACTCGCTCGCCGTGTGCTCGGCCTGCGCGGCCAGCCCCAGGTCACGGAAGCAGAGGGCCGACTCGGCCTGCAGGTAGTGGTGGTCGAGGAACCGCACCCACGGCGACTCCTGGGCGGCACCCCGACTCGCATCCAGCTGCTTCTCCGCCGCGCGGAGCGCCTCGGAGGTCTCGCGCGGTCGCCCGAGCGCCGCATGACCCCGCGCGGACATGGCGTGCAGCCGCATCAGCCCGAGCGGGCTGCCCGCGTCCTTCGCCGTGGCGACACCGGCCCGCGCCAGCGCCACCCCCTCGTCCGGGCGCCCCAGACTCGTCGCCAGATGCGACAGCCCGGCGAGGATCTGCCCGCCGAGCACATGGTCGCGGCCCTCCGCGCACAACCGGAGCCCCTGCGTCATGTATCGCTGCGCCAGGCCGTACTCCCCGGCGTCGTACGAGCTCCAGCCCGCCATGGCGGCCAGCCGCGCCGCGGCGGCGAACAGCTCACGCCGCTGGTTCGCCGGTGTGCCGCGCTGCTGCAGCATCGGGATGACCTCGGTGGTCAGGTACTGCACGATGCTCGTACGGACCCCGCCGCCCCCGAACTGGTTGTCCATCTCGTCGAACATGCGGATCATCGCGTGGACCTGCTCCACCGGACCCGCCCCGGACACGGACGCGAGCCGGGGCGCGTCACGGCTCTCCACCAGCCACAGCAGCCACGCCCGCTGAGGATTCGTCAGCGCGCCCGGCACGAACGGCACCGAACCCAGCAGGCTCCGCCGTGAGATGTCGGTCGACCCCAGCTCGACCAGGGTGTGCAGGGTCTCCGCCACGTTCTCCCCGTACATCAGCGCCCGTCCCGTCACCGGCCGCCCCCGGTCGAGCGGAAAGCCGAGATCCGCCGGAGTCAGGGCACGGCCCAGTCGTTCGCCGAGGACGGCGGCGATCAACTCCGGTGTGTTGCCGCGTGGTTGCTGGCCCTGTAACCAGCGGGTCACCGAGGCCTTGTCGTAGTTGGTCTCCGAGCCCTGGCAGCGGCCCAGCTCATTGACCCGGAGGGCGAGGGAGGCGTACGAACAGCCGGCCTCCTTGAGGGCGGCCGCGAGCGGCTTGTTGGGCCCGCCGGGGGTCTTCGCCGGGGTCCTTGCTAATCCGTTGGTCACGGCGGCCATCCAGGAGTCGCATCGTGTCGGCGCGCGGCTGCGAACCCGTACCCACCCTTGCGCCAACTCCGGGGCGGGCCGGAGGAGTTCGAAGGACACTGCCCGCTCTGTGCGGCAGGTCGCCCGATCACTATGGTGGCCGAACAACTCAGCCCGCAACCGGCGTTCTGATAATTTCAGAATGAACTCCGAGGATCTGTCCTTGTCAATGGATCGCGTGGCACACTGCACGCTGTGAATCCCGCCCCGGGAGGTTGCACGTGAGTGAGACCCGCGTCGGAGGGAGCGCCCCGGCGGCGCCCACGGTCCTGCGCATGGTTCTCGGAAAGCGGCTCCGTCAGTTACGGGAGCGGGCCGGTGTCTCCTTCGACGAGGCCGCCCGCGCCATCGAGGTCACCGCGCTGACGGTCCGCCGCATGGAGAAGGCCGAGGTCGGCCTCCGCATCCCCTATGTGAAGGAGCTGCTGCGCACCTACGGGGTCTCCGACACCGAGATCGAGGACTTCCTCTCCCTCGCCCGGGAAGCCAACCAACCCGGCTGGTGGCACAAGTTCCGCGACGTGCTGCCCGACTGGTTCAGCGCGTACGTGAGCCTGGAGAGCGAGGCCCAGGTCATCCGCCTCTACGAACCCCAGTACGTACCCGGCCTGTTGCAGACGCACGACTACGCCGCCGCGCTCCTGCGCGTCGGCTTCCCCAACGCGAGCCCCGAGGACGTCGACCGCCGGGTCGCGTTACGGCTCAGACGCCAGGACCTGCTGGTCAAACCCGAGGCCCCCGCCATCTGGGCCATCCTCGACGAAACCGTGCTGCGCCGCCCGGTCGGCGGGTCCGAGGTGATGCGGGCCCAGATCGACCGGCTCGTCGAGGCCACGGAGCGACCCAAGATCAGAATCCAGATCATGCGCTTCGCCGCCGGACCGCACCCCGGCGCGTACGGCCCCTTCCACTACTTCCGCTTCGGCTTCTCCGAACTCCCCGACATCGTCTACACCGAGGGCCTCGCCGGCGCCCAGTACGTCGACCAGCCCACCGAGGTCGTGACCTACCTGGAGGTCATGGACCGGATGTCCGTGCAGGCGGAACCGGTGTCTCGGACCAGGGACATCCTGGCGGCACTACGCAAGGAGTTGTGACACATGGCAAGCACACCCGACCGCCCCGTCCACAGCGGCATGCCCGCCCCCGAACTCGGCGCCGAGGGCTGGCACAAGCCCTGGAGCGGCACCAACGGCGGATCCTGCGTCGAGGTCAAGCGCCTGCCCGACGGCAGCGTCGCCTTCCGCCAGTCCAAGGACCCCGACGGCCCCGCCCTCGTGTACTCGCGCGACGAGATCGTCGCGTTCCTCGAAGGCGCCAAGGCCGGACAGGCCGACTTCCTGATCGCCTGACCGGCGGAACCCCGCGCTCCCGGACCACTACGCCCGCACAACCGGACAACGCCCGCACGGGCTCCCCTCGACGTCCGGTCCCCGCGCACACTGGGGGACCCCGCCCACGCGGGGCGAGCACAGCACCGTAAGGGCACCACCCGAAGGGAGCGGCATGCGCACGCCGCCTCGTGTCCCCGGTCGAGCCATGCCGACCGTCCGACACGCCGGCCGCCCCGGCCGGGCCGCTCCCGAGGGGCGGGGATGACCCCTCCCTCCAGCCTCACCCGCTACCGGACCCTGATCGTCGAGGGTCACGAAGGGCCCGGCCGGGGCCTCCTCATCGCCTCGCTGGCCCGGCTGGGCTTCCAGATCCGGCACATGCCGCCCGGCCTCCACCACCTCGACCCCGCGCTGCCCTACCGCGAACTCCTCGCCGGACCGGGCCGACTGGCCGTCGACAGCCAACTGATCGCCGAGCTGGTCCACGGACCGTTGCGGCGCGGCCGGTCCCGGGTCACCTGGATCCAGGCCCTCGACTTCGCCGAGGCCGTGGCCGAACGCGACGGAGCGATGCTCCACCTGACCACGACCGGCCGCACCCCGCGCGAGCGGGGCCACCGGCCCGGCGACGAGCAGGCCACCGAGGCGGCGGAGGCCGCCACCGCCTACGCGCGCGCGTTCGACACCCTCGCCCAGCACGTGCCGGTCGTGACCGTCCACGTCGGCGAGGCCAGCCGCCCCACGCGGGTCACCGAGCCCCGCCGACCCCAACTCTTGGGTGACACAGAGCAGTTGACGATAGGTTAGCGACACCACGCGACGTGAGGCAGGAGAGTCCCATGCCAGACGGCCACCCCACTCCCGACCAGGAAGCACTGTCGAAGATCGACACCACGGTGCCGCACTCGGCCCGTATCTGGAACTACTGGATGGGCGGCAAGGACAACTACGACGTCGACCGGATCGCCGGTGACGCCTACCGGGAGATCGCCCCCAACATCGAGACGATGGCCCGGGCCTCCCGCGTCTACCTCATCCGCACGGTCACCTTCGTGGCCCGCGAACGCGGCATCCGCCAGTTCCTGGACATCGGCACCGGCCTGCCCACCTACGACAACACCCACCAGGTCGCCCAGAAGGTCGCCCCCGAGTCCCGCATCGTCTACGTCGACAACGACCCCCTGGTCCTGCGCCACGCCCAGGCCCTGCTCACCAGCACCCCCGAAGGCGTCACCGACTACGTCGACGCCGACCTGCACGACCCCGACGCGATCCTCGAACACGCCGGGAAGATCCTCGACTTCGGCAAGCCCGTCGCCCTCATGCTCATGGGCATCCTCGGCCACATCCAGGACTACGAGGAGGCCAAGGACATCGTCCGCCGACTCCAGGCGGCACTGCCCTCCGGCAGCTACTTCGTCCACTACGACAGCACCGACACCGACGCCGAACTCAAGCGCGCCCAGGAGGGCTACGACGACACCGGCGCCGTCCCCTACGTGCTGCGCAGCCCCCGCCAGCTGACCGCCTACTACGAGGGCCTCGAACTGCTGGACCCCGGCATCGTCTCCTGCCCGCTGTGGCGCCCGGAGCCGGGCACCGCCCCCGAGCCGACCGACGTGTACGGGGGAGTGGCGTACAAGCCGTGACCCGCCCGGCCTGAAGCCGCGCCGCGAGCCGCGCCGCCCCAGGGGCCCGCCTCGCTCCGCGGGTTCACCGGAGCGGGGCCCCGATCTTCCCCGTGTCGCCGTCCACATGGCACAGCAGCAGGCAGACGTCGTCCTCGTGTTCGGAGTCGTCCAGCAGCGGGTGCAGCAGCAGGTCGGCGGAGCCCTCCAGGTCCTCGTCGAGCGTCGCCGGCCGCAGCGCGCCGAGCGCTCGGGCCAGGCGGTCGATGCCCGGGTCTATGCCCTGGGCGCGGCGCTCCACCAGACCGTCCGTGTACAACGCGAGCGTCGAACCGGGCGGCAGCGGGACGGTGTGGTCGGCGATCTCCTGGCGCAGCGGGATACCGAGCATCGCGCCCGGCTTGGCGTCCAGCACCCGCACCCCGCCGTCGGGCGAGCGCAGCACCGGCGGCGGATGCCCCGCGGCCGCCCACGTCAGGGTCGGCTCGTCCGGATGGAAACGGGCGATCACCGCCGTGGCGTACAGGTCGGGCTGCAGATGGTGCAGGAGCAGATGCAGCTGGGTGAGGAGCTGGCCGGGGCTCTTGCCCTCCACCGCGTAGGCCCGTAGCGCGGTCCGTAGCTGGCTCATCATCACCGCGGCGTGCAGACCGTGCCCCGTGACGTCGCCGATCACGGTGATCAGGCCACCGTCGGGCTGGCGGAAGGCGTCGTACCAGTCGCCGCCGATGTTCAGGCCCCGGGTGGCCGGCAGATAGCGCGCAGCGAGCCGCAGCCCCGGTGTCAGGGGCAGCTCGGTGAGCAGGGCACGCTGCAACGTCTCGGCGATGTCCCGGTTGTGCTCGAAACGGCGGGCGTTCTCCAGGGCGACACCGGCCCGGCGGGCCAGCTCGATCAGCATGAACGCGTCGTCGGCGTCCCAGCGTTCCCCCGGCGGCGACAGGGTGAGCACACCGAGCGGAGCACCGCGGGCCATCAGGGGCACGCACAGCAGCGGCCGCTCGGGGTCCAGCGCCGAGGGCGGCTGGTCGTCGACCCCGGGAAGACCACCGGGGTGGTCCGCCGCGTACTGGGGGCGACCACGGCGGGCGGCCAGGACGGCGGCCCCCGGGCGCGGATCGCTCAGGCGCGCGTCGTCGTCGCCGTCGAACAACCAGACGTCGGCGGTGCGCGCGTACCGGGGCACCAGCAGCGTCGGCAGCAGCCGCACGATCTCGTCGTGGTTCAAGGACGCCGTCAGGGCGGCGCTGGCGTCGGCGAGGAACGTGAGCCGGCCCCGCGCGTTCTCCGCCTCCTCACGGGCCTTCTGCTCGGCGGCGAACAGCTCCCGCTGCGCGCGTCCCGCCGCGTCCAGCTCCGCGTGCAGCGCGAGCACACCCTGATTGGTCTGGTGCAGTTCCTCGCGGTGGAAGGTGACCAGCGCCTCCTGCTCGTCGAGCTTCTCCAGCAGCAGCGCGGCGTCCTCGTCCGCGCCGAACAGGGCCTCCGCGAGCGTCACCGGATCGTCGCCCACATGCCCGGAGTCCGGGAGCTCCGCCTCCTGGGCGCAGCCGACGGTCAGCCGCCACGGCTGCCGGAACTCGCCCGGCCGCTGCGTCGCCGACGTCACCTCCACGAGGAACCGGCTGCCGGCCGGCGGCGTCGCCGCGGCCCGCGCGCTCAGCACCCAGGTGCCGCCCTTGGTGAGGCACTGCCGCAGCTGCGCGGTGAGCGCGGTCACCAGCCGGGCGCGGTCGGTCGGGGACACCCCGTGCGACGTGGCCAGCCGCGCGGTGGCGATCCGGGCCCGCGCCGCGTCGGTGACGGAACTGATGCGCCAGGTTCTGGTCATGGGTGGTGATCCGGCGGGGAGGGGCTCAGCACCGCGACGCTGGTGTCGTCGCGGACCGGCCGGGCGGAGCTGCTCGCGTCACGCACGATCACGGCGGCCACGACAGCGGGGTCGAGAGCGGTGCTGTGGGCTGCCGGACCGGGACTCCAACGGCTGGGCAACCCATCGCTGTGCAGCACGAGAAGACAGTCGTCCCCCCAGGGCACCTCGTGCTGCGGCATGGTCGCCGGCCGGTGCGCGCCCACGATCCCGGGCCGCGACAACAGGGGCTGCCACGTCGCGCCGGTCCGCAGCCGGGCCCCTATGTTGCCGACGCCGGTGAACAGCAACCGCCCGGCCGAGGCGTCGAGTTGGGCGACGGCGACGGCCGCCCCCCGGGTGTCGCGCAGCGCGCCCTCCAGTCGGCGCATCACCTGCGCGGGCGGCAGATCGGGCACCCGGCGCAGCTCCTCCACCGCCGCCGCGGAGGCGCGCGCCGCCTCGGGGCCGTGCCCCAGCCCGTCGGCGAGGATCAGCGTCGTCAGGTGGTCCGCCCGTACCCACGCCCAGGCGTCACCGGAGAACTCCGCTCCCGCCAGCGGGATGTTGACGCCCCCCGCCCGTACTCCGTGCCCGGCGGAACGCGCCGCCGCACCGCGCCGCCGACGGGAGCCGAGCCGCGCCAGGGCCACGGTGCCCCGGCCGACCGTGCTGTGCAGATCGAAGTCGTCGGCGACCCGACGACAGGTGCCGAGCCCCGCGCCCAGCGAGGACGTGGTCGAGTAACCGTCCCGCAGCGCGCCCCGCACGTCCCGCATCCCGGGCCCGTGGTCGATCGCCACGATCTGCACCATCGGGATCCGGTCGTCACCCTCGGGCAGCCCGTCCACGACGTCCAGCAGTATCAGCCCGCCGTCGGCGTGCTTGAGCAGATTGGTCGCCAACTCGGTCGCCACGAGCGCCGCTTCGGCGGCCCGGCCCTCGTCCAGCCCGGCCCGGACCGCCGCGGCCTCCGCCGCCACCCGGGCGTCGCGCACCCGGGTCGAGTCGCGCACCGGCACCTCCCACACGCGGGACATCACCGCTCCTCGCGCGGCCGCGGCGGAACCGACAGCCACGTCGTCACCGTCACGGTGGTGCCCCCGCCGGGACGGCTGTCGATCTTGAAGTCATGGACCAGCCGCCGTGCTCCGCCGAGCCCCATGCCGAGACCCTCACCGGAGGTGAAACCGTCCATGAGCGCCCGGTCGAGGTCCGGGATGCCCGGCCCCTCGTCGCTGAACGCCAGCCGCAGCCCCTGTACGCCGCCGGCGGCCACCGGCGCGCACTCCATCTGGCCCCCGCCGCCGTGGATCAGGGTGTTGCGGGCCAGTTCGCTGGCCGCCGTCACCAGTTTCGTCTGTTCGACCAGGCCGAAGCCGAGCTGGGCGGCCGCCTGCCGCACATGCTGCCGTACCCACACCAGATCCAGGTCCGAGTGAATCGGCAGGCAGGCGGAGACGCCGCCGGCGGTCTGCATCACACACTCTCCTGGCGGGTGCGCCCCGGGCGGGGGAGGGTCGGGCCCTGGTCGCCGAGGAGACGCATCGCGTCCTCGGTGCTGAGCGCGGTACGCAGCCCGGGCAGCGTCAGCCCCAGCTCCACCAGGGTGATCGCGACCGCCGGACGCATGCCCGCGATGACGGTGCGGGCGGCGAGCAGACTCGTCTGGGCGGCGATGTCACTGAGGACCCGCCCCAGGAACGAGTCGACCATCTCGACACCCGACAGGTCGATGACCACGCCCGTGGCCCCGCTGCGCGCGACCGTGTCGCTGATGTCCTGCTGGAGCTGCTCCGCCGTACCGTCGTGCAGATCGCCCTGCAGCGTGACCAGCAGCACGTCGCCCAGTCTGAGGACGGGGACGGGAGCCGCGTACGGGGACGGCCCGCCGTACGGCGAGGGGAAGCCGCCGCTCACCTGTACTCCGAACCGGCGCCCTCGCGCGCGACGATGTCCGCACCCTGCTGCCGCAGCGCGTAGGCGAGGGCGTCCGCGAGGCTCGCCCGGGTCAGCACCGAGCTGAGGTCGATGCCCAGGTGCACGATGGTCTGCGCGATGGGCGGCCGGATCCCGGAGACGATGCACTCGGCGCCCATCAGCCGTGCCGCCGCGACCGTCTTCATCAGATGCTGGGCCACCAGGGAGTCGACGGTCGGGACGCCGGTGATGTCCAGGATGGCGAACCTGGCGTGCTGCTCGACGATGGAGTCCAGCAGCGTCTCCATCACGACCTGGCTGCGCGCGCTGTCCAGGGTGCCGATCAGGGGGACGGCGACGATGCCCTCCCACAGCTTGATCACGGGAGTGGCCACTTCGAGCAGCTGCAGTCGCTGCCGGTGGATGACCTCCTCGCCCTCGCTCAGCGCCGTCTCCAGCACGACCAGACGCAGCGTGCCCATGAGGACCGTCAGGGTCGTGGTGCACTCTCGGACGTGTTCCGCCGGAGCGTCGGGGAACTCGGCGAGGAACAGCTCGGTGACGGGGGGCCGCAGCGCGTCGACCTCACGGGAGATGTCGGTGATGCTGGAACCGGCCCGGGCACGGGAGGCCGCCGTCCGGGCGAGCTGGTCGCGGACGACGTGGAAGCCGCCGGACTCCGCGTCCTCGACCGCTTCCGCGGTGGCCACCGCGGCGAGCGCGTCCACGACGGCCCGGCCCGCCTCCACCGCCTCGTCCCGGGAGTGGGTGAAGACGGTACGGAACAGCGCGGCGTCGGCCCAGCGTTGCGCGATCTGTTCCTGCCGGTCGCGCAGGAAGCCCGCCACCTCCTGGGCGGGTGTCCTGCGATGGGCTGCCGTTTCCTGCTCCGGCACGGGTCTCTCCTCACGTGCTGTGGTGACTCCCCGCTGCGGGGAACGAGTGGGGGGCGAAGTCCTGGGGCCGCGCACCCGGTCATGGGGTCGTACGGTCCGACACCCCTGAGGAGGAGCCGGCCGTTCGACACGACTCGCGGGGGCCGCATCGCCCCGCGCACCCGCGGCCCGGTACCCCCTCGAGCCCACCGACTCCGCGGCGGTCTCCAGGAGTTGGGGTACGACGCGGGCGGGTCCGGCGTCGTCGGCCGGTGCGCACCGTGCCCGCCGTCGGGTCGGCGCGGACGGCCCTGCCGCGCCTCGCGCGACACTGCCGGGGCACGGATCCACGAGGGGGACGCCGTCGACGCCAGGAGCGTCCGACCGCCGACCCGGCCTCGGTCCGAAAGGCATCCGAACCCTTCCCACGTGCTTGCCTCGCGCTCACTCTGTTGCTTCCGGCGACAGTTGTCAAACGGCAACCATTGGCCTTCGGTGCGAGCCCGCCCACCTGCGGACAGACACCGCCCGAGCTGCGCCGCCCGCCACCCCCTGCGACGACTACGCCTCGGCCGACGGCTCGTCCGGCCGGCTCGGCAGCCGACCGGAGTCCACGGCCTCCAGCGCCTCGTCGACACTGTCCACCGTCGCCACGGTGAGGCTGACGCCCGTGAGGTCGAGGATCCGCCGCACCGCCGGCGTCGGGGCGATGAGGTACACACCCCCCGGGATCTCCCGCACCTCCTGATAGGTCCGCAGGATGATGTTCATGCCGGACGAGTCCATGAAGGGGACGGCCGATACATCGAGGAGAAAATGCCGTCGACCGTGGCTCAGTTGATTCGCCAGATGATGTTGCAGCTCGGTCGCCGTATCGATGTCCAGTTCCCCTTCGATGGTGAGCAGAACGGCGTCCTCGCGCGGCAGATCCACCTTGATCGACAGGGGGTTCTGGGCAACGGACACAAGGGCCTCCCACAGGCGCTACCGATCGGGGCCGGGTGCCCCGATCAACGGAATCGATGCATCGCTCGGCGACGCGCCCGTGCGCATACCCGCGAATCATCCGTCCACACGGGGTGTGATCAGGCAACACCCGGTTCCAGGAGTCCCTTGCGCAGCCGCTTGATGATGCGGCTGATCAACCGGGAGACATGCATCTGGGACACACCGAGCTGCGCGGCGATCTGGGACTGGGTCTGCTCCTCGACGAACCGCAGATGGATGATCCGTCGCTCCCGCTCGTCGAGTTGGGCGATCAGCGGGGCCAGCGAATGGAAGTCCTCGACGAGTTCCAGTGACGGATCCAGTTCGCCGATGAGGTCGCCCAGCACCGTGTCGCCGTCCTCGCCCCCGTCGAAGGTGAGCGCGGCGTCCAGTGAGGAGGTGTTGTAGCCGTTGGAGGCCTTGCGCGCCTCGATGACCTCCTCCTCGGACAGGGACATCAGCTCCGACAGCTCACGAGTGGTCGGCATGCGGCCCAGCCGGGACTGCAGCTCGTCCGTGGCCTTGGCCAGCTCCACGCGCGCCTCCTGGAGCCGCCGCGGCACATGGACCGCCCAGCTCGTGTCACGGAAGAAGCGCTTGATCTCGCCGACGATGTACGGCACGGCGAACGTCGTGAACTCCACCTCACGGGACAGTTCGAACCGGTCGATGGCCTTGATCAGCCCGATCGTCCCGACCTGGACGATGTCCTCCAGGGAGTCCTCACGGCCGCGGAAGCGCGAGGCGGCGTACCGCACCAGCGACAGGTTCATCTCGATCAGCGTGTTGCGCACGTACTGGTAGTCGTGGGTCCCCTCGTCCAGCATGGCCAGCCGGTCGAAGAACTGCCGCGACATCGCCCGCGCGTCCTTCGGCTTGACTTGCGACGGGTCCTCGATCCACGGCAGGGCCGCCCTCCTGGTCAGGACCTTCTCCCGTGCCGTGGCCGTTGTCCGCACTGCCGTCACGGCTGCCATGCCGTCCACCCCTCTCGCCCGAATGCCTACTGCCCCCCCCGCTTGCCCCCGTCCTCCCAAGTCAGTCCCACTCCGCCCCGAAAGGGACGCTCCGGCTCCGCACTCTGGCCGGAAGTCGTCGCCGCGGCTCCGCCCGGTCGGCCCGGCCGCCCCACCCGCACCGCCTCCCGATACGTGTACCCGACACGAAGAATGCGGCACACGGTTGTTTGCCTCCCGAATCGAGGGGCAATCGGTTGTCCACGCCTCCGTGACGGAGGCGCGCCGGAGGAAACGGTGTTCCGCGTCCGGGTCTTCATCGCCCGCCCGCCGTTCCCCTCCGCGAGTCCCTGACAGCGTCGTTCAGGAGCGATTCCGCATGCTGGTCAACGTGTCCGCAAACGGATCCGGTACGTCCGCCCGCCCCGGCACCATCGACAGAAGGTCACACGACGACGCCCCCGACACCGCCGCCGCCTTCGCCCGGCTGGCCGCGATGGACGAAGGACCCGAGCGGGACGCCGTACGAGACGCACTCGTACAGGCCTGGCTGCCCATGGCACACCGCATCGCGGGCCGGTTCCGCAACCGGGGCGAGTCACTGGAGGACCTGCGCCAGGTCGCCGCCATGGGCCTGGTGAAGGCGGTGGACCGCTACGAGCCCGAACGGGGGGCGTTCGAGAGCTACGCCGTGCCCACCATCACCGGGGAGATAAAACGGCACTTCCGCGACAGGATGTGGACCCTCAGGGTCCCCCGCCGCGTGCAGGACCTGCGCAACAAGGTGCGGGTCGCCCGCCGTGAACTCAGCCAGACCTCCGGCGCCACCGAGCCCTCCATCGCCGACATCGCCGCCCACACCGGGCTCACCGAGGAAGAGGTCAACGCGGGGATGGAGGCGCTGGAGAGCTTCAGCGCCCTGTCGCTGGACGCCGAGATGTCCTCCGGGGACGACGGCTACAGCCTCGCCGACACCCTCGGCTCGTGCGACGACGCGTATGACGTCGTCGTGGACCGGGAGGCAGCGAAGGAAGGGCTGCGCCGACTGCCCGAACGGGAGCGCGCCATCCTCTACATGCGTTTCTTCGAGGACATGACCCAGAACCGCATCGCCGACCGCCTCGGCATCTCCCAGATGCACGTCTCCCGCCTCATCAGCCGCAGCTGCGCACGGGTCCGAGAGGAGGCCCTCGGCCAGGCCGCCCGAACCGGCGACCGCGACGGCCGGCGCACCCGCGACAGCTGAGCGACCGCCCGGGCCCCGGCCGCGCGCCGCACCCGGGACCGACCCGTCCACGAAACAAGTCGTCCAGTCCATGAACCCTGTCGTCGAGATCACCCAGGAGCGAACCAGATGCTGATGCCCCATCCCGCGACGCTGCGCCGACTCGTCGAGGAGTACGAGTCGCTCAAGTCGTACGAGGGCGAGCAGAGCGACCCGCAGGCCACGCGCCGAGCGCAGGACCTCGCGTACACGTTGTGCGTGTCCACGGGCACCCGCGACGTCCGGCAGGCCCTGGAGGCCGCGCGCCGGCAGCTCGCCGCCGCGCAGGCCACCGTGACGGCCGAGCTGTGCGGGCACGGGATGGGAACGAGTGGCGATCTCGGCAGTCATGGACCGGGCTGGAGCGGGTATGCGGCGCTTCATGAACAGTGACGCACACCCCTGCCCTCCCTCGCCGGCCCCGCGCACAGCATGACGGCGATGGAACGTCGACCGGTCGGAGAGCACGGCACCGCTTTTCCCGAGGGCACGTCCGCCGAGGCGGCGCGCCCGCCGGTCACCATCACCAGTGCCGCCGCCGCCCGTCGCTATGTGCGCTCGGTCGTGGGGGAGGGGTGGCGCTCGCCGTCGGGGCCGCCGACCGAGGCAGCCATGATCGATCTGCTGCTGGTCGTCTCCGAGCTGGTCACCAACGCGGTCCGGCACGGCGGCGGGCTGGCCGGTTTCGACGTGAGCGTCACCGAGGAGGGCGTACGGCTGGACGTGCGGGACTACAGTCCCGCCGTCCCCACCGCGGCCCACGGCCCCGGTATGCCGCCCCGCTCCCACGAGGGCAGCGGATACGGCTGGCCGCTGATCAACCGGCTGTCCAGTCAGGTCGACGTCCGCAGCCGGGCGGAGGGCGGCAAGACGATCAGCGTCCTGGTGCCGCTGACCTGATCACGAACACCGGCAAGCGCCCCGACCCACCGGGCCGGGGCACTTCCGTGTCGTCTCCCACCGGGGAGCACCGGGGAGCACCGGGGCGGAGCATCGCCCCAGGGCTCACCAGGGCAGGAAGACGTGGATGTCCTTGCCGCGCTGCCTGCCCTCGTCGTGCACCACCACGCTGACCTCGTCACACAGCGTGTGGATCAGATACCAGCCGATACCGCCGCCCCCCTTGCTCGGATGGAAGGGGCGCGGCTCGGGCGACGTGACGCTGGTGTCGTGCATCATCACGTGCACCCCGTCGTAGGTGCGGCGCAGGGTGAGCTCGAACGGCCCGGGCGCGTACTGCACGGCGTTCGCGGCCAGCTCGGTCACCACCAGCAGAATGTCGTCCCAGTGCTCCTGCGCGGCGGGCAGAGACGTGCGCGCCAACGCGCCGAGGAACCCCTCCGCCGCCGCACGCGCACCCGTCACGTCGCCGAGTTCCCCGTCGAAGGCGGCGTGACTCTTCTGAATCTCCTCGGAAGGCAGTTTGTCGTCCCAACACGGCTCTGTTGCCATCTCGTCTTTCCCCGCTCGGCTCATCGAGGCTGACGCGAACTCGCGTTCCCTCTCAGAGGCACGTGCTTCCCCCGATGAGAGCGGCTACGCGTTCGAAATGGTAGGGATCTATGGGGCTTTGGGGAAGACTGTGGCCTCCTGCCGCTCTCCCCGTACGAGTGCCCGTTACCGCCCGGCCGACTCACCTTCTCCGGCAGGTGTCCGCAGAACCAGCAGCGCCACGTCGTCGTCGTTCTCCGCGGGACGCGCGCGCTCCAGCAGCAGGTCGCAGAACGCGTGCAGGGGACGGTGGGCCAGCGCCGCGGCGTGCTGCCGCAACCGGGCCATGCCGCGGTCCAGGATGTGCCCGGGCGACTCGATCAGGCCGTCCGTGTACAGCACCAGCGTGGACAGCGGCGGCAGCGGGGTCCGCGTGTCGGTACGGCCGCGGACGAGGCCGGTGCCGAGCAGATGGTCGTGCTCCTCGTCGAGGAAGGCCGACCGGCCGTCGTGCGTGATCAGCAACGGCGGCGGATGACCGGCGTTGGTCCACCGCAGCGCCCACCCCTCGGCGTCCCTCTCCACCCTCCCGAAGATCATGGTCGCCATGGACGCCTCGGCCACGTTCACCACCGCCTGGTCCAGCCGCTCCACGATCGCGCTCGGTGGCTCCTCCAACGCCCAGGCGTAGGCACGGAGCATGTTGCGGATCTGCGCCATCCCGGCCGCCGCGTCGATGTTGTGCCCCACGACGTCCCCGATGGCCACCGCCGTCGCCCCGTCGGCCAGCGTGAACGCGTCGTACCAGTCGCCGCCGACCTGCGCCGACTGCGACGCCGGCACATACCGCGCGGCCATGGTCAGCCCCGGCACCTCCGGCAGCTGTGGCAGCAGATGCCGCTGCATGGTCTCCGCGATGTGCCGCTGCCGCTGGTACAGCCGGGCGTTCTCCAGCGCCAGCCCCGCCCGCCGCGCGATGTCCTCCAGCAGCGACAGCTCGGCGTCCGTCATGACCCCGGACTCGGCGTTGCGGCCCAGCGTGAGGGCGCCCAGCACCGCGCGCGGCCCCCGGATGGGCGCGATCGCCGCCGAGTGCATGCCCGTCACCTTGAACAGCCGCTGCTGCGCCACCGCGATCCCCGAATCCGGTGGCCCCTGGTACGTCTGCGGCCCGGCCAGGGTGGACGCCGCACCGCGCAGCGCCCGTGACAACGGCATGAGGGACTCCTCGTGCACCGGCGGCAGCGGCCCCTCCAGTTCCTCGCACCGCACCACGGCACCGCCGTGATGGGTCGCCACGGTGGTCCGCCAGACGTCGTCGCTCTCGGTGATCAGGTCGACCACCGCCCAGTCGGCGAGCCGCGGCACCACCAGCCGCACCAGCCGCGCCACGGCCTCCTCGGCATCCAGCGTGGAGGTCAGCCGGGTCGTCGTCTCGGCGAGCAGCGCCAGCCGGTCCAGCTGCGACAGCGTCGGCGAGGCCGACATCGAGGGCACCCCTTCCTCGGGGTCCGTCTCGTAGAAGAGGACCGTGGCGCCCAGCACGCCTCCTTCGAGCCTGCACGGGGTGACCAGCCAGGACACCGGCAGCAGGGTGTCGTCGCCCCGGGCGAACCACTCGTGCGCCCCGCCCCGCGTACTGCCGCCGAGGAACGCGTGCATCATGGGGCAGGCGGCCCGCGGCATGCTCTGGCCGAGGCCGTCGCGGTGCAGCAGGTCGTGGGCGTCCCGGCCGACGAGCGCGTCGGCCGACCGGCCGAGCAGGAACTCGGCCCGAGCGTTCACCGCGACGATGGAGCCGTGGTCGTCGACCACATACATGCCCGCGTGCACCAGGTCGGGCAGATCGCCCGGCGACCGCACCGCGGGGCCGGGATGCCGCCCGGCGGTGTGGTCGGGACTCCACGCGTTCATGCTCGGATTCCTCGCCTTCGAGACTCTGCCAACGGGGCCGCCGGCCCCCTGACCGGGGGAGGAGCGCCGACGTGCGTTCGGAACGCATTACCCCGTTCGCGTCGACCTACGCGCACCACATTTTCGCCCAGGGGAGGCCGCCCGGCCAGGGAGACCTCACGCCTGTGTGTGCCGGACGCAGGCGGCGACGACCTCCCGCAGACTCCCCGTCCGCTCCATCACCTCCCTCTGCACCCGGGCCCCGTTGCCCCGCCGCGCGAGCGTGGCGAGCGAGTCGCGGACCAGATCGAGGTCGCCGTTGTCGGCGAGGGCCTCCTCGACGTGGTCCACCAGGGAGTGGATCACCTCGTCGGCGGGCCGGGGACGCATCGTCGCCGGGTCCAGGAGGTTCTCCGTCATGCCGGACCGGGCGGCCCGCCACCGGGCCAGCCGGAGCAGCCCGGCGGTGTGGCCGAGCGGTTCCCGGCCGGCCCGCCACTCCCGGGCCGCGGTCTCCACGAGCCCCCGGGTCAGCGCCGCGACGAGGACCGCGGTGTCGGGGTGCAGACACACGTCCGCGACCCGGATCTCCACCGTCGGATACCGCTGGGCGAGCCGCGCCTCGAAGTACACCATCCCCTCGTCGCGCACCACCTCCGTGGCCGTCAGCTCCGCCACGTACCGGTGGTACCGCTCGGCCGTGCCGAAGAGTTCCGTGGGACCGGCCATCGGCCACATGTCCCACACCTGACTGCGGTAGCTGGCGTACCCGCTGTCGCGGCCCTGCCAGAACGGCGAGTTCGCGCTGAGCGCCGTCAGCACGGACAGCCACGGCCGGATACGGTCCAGCACGGCCACGCCCTCGTCCTCCGACTCCACCGACACATGGACATGGCAGCCGCACACCAGCTGCACCTGTGTGTCGAGCCCGAACTCCCGGGCCATCCACTGGTACCTGCTGTTCATGGTGATCGTCGGGTGCACGGGCAGCGGCGACGTGGCCAGCGCCACGACGGCCCCGCCGACCTCCTCGGCGTGCCGTGCCGCGTCCTTGCGGCAGCGGACGATCTCCGACCCGAGGTCCGCCATCTTCGACTGGGGATGCGTCGCGAACTCGACCTGCTCGTCATGGAGCTCCTTCTCGAACACGTCCTGCCCCGTGCCGTCCCGCGAGGCGCGCGCGAGCACCGCCGCGGCCCTGGCCTGCGGCTCACCGGTCTCCGGATCGACCAAGAGGAGTTCTTCTTCCACTCCGACGGTACGCACGTGATCTGGCCCTTCTCCCATGAGGTGGTGACAGCCGTGTGCCCTCGCCCGAGGTAGGGACACCTTGTCGTCGTACGACACATGGGTCGTGTACGCCTCCACGGTCCGGGTACCCGTGCTGCGCTCCGGGAGCCGCGCCGAACCGGTGCGGCCCCGGCATCCGACCGAGGAGGAGGAGAACGTGACCAGCACCGCTGAGACCGGCCATGTGACCGGCACGGCCGACAAGGACTACAACCTGATCTGGTACGTCGAGGCCTGCCTGGAGAACGCGCTGCGGCTCGAGACCTACATCCAGGACGCGGAGCGGGCCGGCGACAAGGAACTGACCGAGTTGTTCCGCAAGGCACAGGCGGACAGCCGCAAGGGAGCCGACCTCGGCAAGCAGCTGCTGAGCCGACGCCTGGCGAACTGACCGGCAGCGGGGAAGTCCCCACGCGCCCGGGTGAGCCCCCTCACCCGGGCAGCACCATGTCCAGGCCCCCCGAAGGGGGGCCGGCCACGCCCGGCAGGGCAGGACGGGGGGCCGCACGGGAGCGGCGGTCGGCGGAGCGGGGAGTGTCGCCGGAACGACTCCGGACCGGGGAGTGTCGCCGGAACGACCCCGGACCGGGGACTGTTGCCGGAACGACCCCGGACCGCACAGGATGCTGCGGTGACTCGACCCGCAGCGCCCGCCGCCGTACGCCTCTACCGCCCCGAGGACGCCGAGGCGCTCCACGAGATCTGCGTCCGCACCGCCCACGTCGGCAAGGACAGCCGCCCCCACTACGCCGACCCCGACATCTTCCCGGCGATCTTCGCGACGCCCTACGCCCACCTCGAACCGGACCTGACGTTCGTCCTGGACGACGGTGAGGGCCGGGCCGTCGGCTACATCCTCGGCACCGCGGACACCCCCGCCTTCGTGGAGAACTTCCGCACGAAGTGGCTCCCCCGCGTGGCGAACCGATTCCCGAAGCCGCCGTCCCCGCCGCGCACATCCGACGAGGCGATCACCGAGTTGCTGTACCGCCCCGAGCGCATGCTCGTCCCCGAGGTGGCGGCCTACCCCGCCCATCTGCATATCGACCTGCTCCCCGCCTGGCAGGGGCAGGGCCACGGCCGAGCCCTGATGCACACCTTCCTGGGGGCCCTGCGCGAGCGACAGGTGAACGCCGTCCACCTCTCCATGCTGACCGCCAACACACCGGCCCGCGCCTTCTACGACCGCCTGGGCTTCCACGAGATCGAGGTCCCGGACCCCGGCCCGGTGACCTACCTGGGCCGATGGACAGAGATCACAGGAGCGGCAGACTGACCCCCATGACCTCACCAGACCCCATTGATACGGCTGATCCCACGGTCCGTGCCGTCCCCACGGGCCCCACTGACCCCAAGTCCGACTTGCGCTTCTATCTGCAGGAAGCCCGTGACGCCCTGCTCTGGAAGCTGGAGGGGCTGTCGGAGTACGACATCCGCCGCCCGATGACCCCCACCGGCACCAACCTCCTGGGCCTGGTGAAGCACTGCGCCGGCATCGAACTCGGCTATCTGTGCGACACCTTCGAACGCCCCTCGGGTGAACCCCTGCCGTGGCTCGACGACGGGGCGGACCTCAACGCGGACATGTGGGCCACCGCGGGGGAGTCCCGCGCGGACCTCGTCGACCTCTACCGCCGAGCCTGGGCGCACGCGGACGCGACGATCGACGCGCTGCCCCTCGACACGATCGGCAGGGTGCCGTGGTGGCCGAGCGACCGCAACGAGGTTACCCTCCACCACGCCGTGGTCCGCGTGACCGCGGACACCCACCGCCACGCAGGCCACGCCGACATCGTCAGGGAACTCCTGGACGGCTCCGCGGGCATGAGCGTGAGCAACACGAGCCTGCCGTCGGGGGATCCGGCCTGGTGGGAGAAGTACAGAAACCGACTGGAAGAGGCGGCGAAGGAAGCCGACGCCACCAGCTGACCAGGTCCGGGCAGGGCCCGGGCCGGACGACTCAACGTTCCGCGCGAGCCCTCCGACAGCCGCGGGCCAACACCCGCAGGGCGCCCAGAGGAGGCGGGGACGCCGAGCCACGCAGCAGCGCGGCCCCCCGCCGCAGCGCCGAGTCGGCGGTCAGCAACTCGATCTCCACGAGCGCCTCCACCAACGCCCGGCTGGGCCCGGGGACCAGGGCCGACAGCTCTCGGGAGGCCAACAGCCCGGCACGGGCCGCCCGCACCTGCTCCTCCACCAACTCCCGTACACCGGCGGACTCACGCCCCGCCGCGAGATCCTCCACGCTGACGGAGAACCGCTTGAGCGTCTCCATCGGCACGCCGAGCCGCCCCTCCCGCAGGTCCTCCGCGAGGTCGTTGACGAAGTCGAGCCGCTGGCCCGCCTCGATGAACGTCCGGCACCCCGCCCGGAACGACCCGTCGTCGGCGTCCGGTCCGACCAAGGAGGCGACGAGCATGAAGCCCGGCAGCGAGTAGGCGTCCACGTACGCCTGGAAATCCGTCTCGGTGGCGAAGCCGTCGAACTCCAACTCGGCGGTGGCCGTGGACAGATACGTCTCCACCACACCGCGAAGCCGCGGATACGTCTCCATGGTGTGCACCAGGGTCCGCATCAGGGGGTCGTCGCCGACGCCCGTCTCCAACGCCCGCCGAACCCGCCCCTCCCAGCTCGCCCACGCCGCCGCACGCTGCGCCCGGGTCCCGGTGTCCAGCAGATTGTCCCCGTGATGCATCACGGCCGTGGCAGCCACTACATGGGGCACCAGGTACGGCGGCAGCAGCAGCCGGGCCGCCACATAGGAAGCCCGCCGAAAACGAGCCACGACGCTCCGTTGCGCCCCATAATCCCCACGCAACCGGGTTCCCCGAACCCCCGCAGCATCAAGACTCCGCTCCCACAAACCCATCCACAGATCGTATGCGCCGGTCACGGATCTGGAGCACCGTGGCCCGCTCCAGGGCGCTGCCCGCCGCGCGAGTACTGTCGTTGGCCGGCCCCGTCCCGGCCAACGCGCCTGCGTTGTTCGACCGGTCGGCTCCTACGGGGTGAAGACCTCTTCGAGACGGTCGATGGCCCCGTTGTCGCCCAGGTGGTACGTGAAGACGAGCCCCGAGTTCGGGTTCGCGTCGAGCCAGTCGAGGAACTCCTGGACGCCGATCTTCTGGTTCGTGGTGCTTTCGACAATGGGGTTGGTCACGGTGACGTACGCGGCCTGGTCCATCGGGATGTACGTCTCCTTGCCGACCGTCTCGAACGGCGCCCCGTCCGAGTCGGGGGTGCCGCATCCCCAGTTGCCGTGCTTCACGATCAGGCTCAAGGACCCCCCTTCGGGCGTGTAGCGGTAGACCGCGATCTCGTCGGGGGAGATGGGCATCTTGTGGTCGCAGTCGTCACCCTCGTCGGAGCCGCCCCCGCCGCCCCCGGACCCTGTCGTGGCGGGCTCGGACGGCTTCGAGGTGGCCGAAGTCCCCCCGCCCGACTTGCCGCCGCTGTCCGCACCCGAGCCCCCGCCCGCGGATGCCTTCGTGTCGGACTTTCCTCCCGCCGTCGTACCGGCGTTCGTCCCCTTCTTGTCCCCCTTGCCACCGGCGCCGCTCGTCGCCGTCACGCTCGGCTGCGCGTCGTCGCCGGCATCGTCCGTGCCCCCGCCCCCGGAGCAACCGGTCAGGCCCAGCGCCGCAGCGGCGCACACGCTCAACACGGCTGTCCGGACGGCGCCGGGTCTGCGTCGGCTCTCCCTCGGCGTCAGGTTCATGTTCCGCCCCCCACTTCGTGGTTCGAGTGCTCTGCGAGCCTCGTCGGCTCGGGTACAAGGGACGAGTTCCAGCCATCGGCAGGTGCGCGTCCTGGCTAGATTCTGCACGCCGCCCGCAGACCGGCCGCAGCCGGTGTCACCCTCACCCGACACAGGTGGCGGGCTCACCCGATGGGCACCGCCCCGCCCGTGACGCGGACGCGGCCGTCCTCGGCGGACACGTCGATCCGCAGGTCGCTCGGGCGACCCATGTCCTCGCCCTGACGGATGCCGATCGTGGACGGGGCGGTGATCAGGCCGAGGGCACGCAGATAGCCGCCGAAGGCCGCCGCGGCCGCGCCGGTCGCCGGGTCCTCGACGACCCCGCCCACGGGGAACGGGTCGCGCGCGTGGAAGAGGTACGGCGACTCGCGCCACACCAGGTGGACCGTCGTCCAGCCGTAGCGGCGCATCACATCGGCGAGGCCGTCGAAGTCGTAGTCCAGGTCGGCGAGGCGGGCCCTGGAGGCAGCGGCGAGGACGAGGTGCTCGTTGCCGCCGAACGCCACATGGGGAGGCAGGGCGGCGTCCAGGTCCTCCACGGACCAGCGCAGGGCTTCGAGAGCCTCTTCCAGTTCACTCGGCGTGGCCGGGCGGGAGTGGGCCGGCACGCTGGTGAGAGTCGCGCGGGCCATGCCGTCGGCGGGGTCGATCGCCGTGACGACGGGAATCTCGCCGACGGGCGTGTCGAAGAGGAGATCGCCCGCGCCCATCCGTTCCGCGAGGGCCACGGCAAGGGCCACCGTCGCGTGACCGCAGAACGCCACCTCGGCGAGCGGACTGAAGTAACGGACCCGGAAGCGGCGCGCGGACGCGTCGCCGGCGGTGACGAAGGCCGTCTCCGAGTACCCGACCTCGGCGGCGATCGCCAGCATCGCCGCGTCGTCGAGCGCGGAGGCGTCGAGGACCACCCCGGCCGGATTGCCACCTGCCGGGTCGTCGGTGAAGGCGGAGTACCGCAGAACCCCGGCCGCCCCCTCGGCCCGTTCCGTCCCCTCGGCTCGTTCTGCCCCCTCGGCCCCCGCACTCGTGCCGATCACACCGTTCTTGTCGTACGCGTCGCTGCTCATGCTCCCAAGCTGCCAGCACCCCACCGATCGCGTCCAACGATCATCACCGATCGAACCCATCGAAGAACCACATAGCTGCAGGCAGCGCCGCAAGCACCTACCCTGGCCGCGTGGACACCCGACTTCTGCAGACCTTCCTCACGCTCGCCCGGACCGGCAACTTCACCGCGGCCGCAGCCGAGTTGCATCTCGCCCAGTCCACGGTCACCGTTCACATCCGCACGCTGGAGCGGGAGTGGGGCACCCGGTTGTTCGACCGGTTGCCGACCGGAACGCTGCTCACCGAGTCCGGGCGACGACGTCTCGAAGGAGCACAGGAAGTGCTCGACGCCGTGGCCCGGCTCCGCAACGGTGGTGCGGGGGCCGGCGAGGACGGTGACGGGGTCGTACGGGGGCGGGTGCGAGTCGGCACCCCCGAGTCGCTGTGCGCGACCAGGATGCCCTCGGTGATCGTCGCACTGCGCACCCGCCATCCCGAGGTGGACGTCGACCTGTACGCGGCCGGAACGGGCGAATGCGTGGAGGGACTGCGGTCCGGGCGGCTGGATCTGGCGCTGCTGCTGGAGGAGGAGGCGGAGCTGCCCTTTCCGGACGTCGCTGCCGAGACGGTGGCGCATGAGGAACTCGCCCTCGTCTGCGCCTCCGGGCACCCCCTTGCGGAACGCGAACACGCACCGACCTGGGAGCGGTTGGCGAAGGAGACCTTCTTCCTGCTGGAGGAGGGCTGCTCGTACAGCGACGCACTGGAACGGCGGCTGCTCGCCGTGCCGGACGCCCGGCCCCGGCTGACCCGGTTCGGCGGCGTCGACGCGGCCCGCTCGTGCGCCGCCGCCGGACTGGGGCTGACCCTGCTGCCGCTGACGAGCGTGGAGGAGCAGGTGCGGCAGGGCAGACTGGCGCGCGTACCGGCGCCGGACTTCCGCGATGTGCCCGTACGGCTGGCCCGCCACCACAGGCGGTGGACATCGCCGGCCGCGGAGGCTCTCGCGGAGGAGATGACGCGGCAGTGGGCGGGCGGGGAGACGCCGGGGGCGACTCTCACCGCACCACGCGGTAGCGGAGGTAGACGACCTTCGAAGTGAAGATGCGGGTGTCGAGGAGTTCGAGATCCACGTGCCGCTCGTGCTGGGGGAAGAAGGAGATGCCACCCCCGACCAGCACCGGGTAGACCCTGGCCCGGTACTCGTCGATCAGCCCCTGCTCGGCGGCCTCGGCGGCGAGCGTCGCGCCGCCGATCGCGATGTCACCCGTCCCCGGCTCGGCCCGCAGCCGCTCGATCTCCTCCGCCAGACCGCCCGAGGCCAGGCGGGCATGGCCCTGCACCGTCGACAGCGTGGTGGAGAACACCACCTTGGGAAGCGGGTTCCAGAGCGCGATCCATTCGCGCTTCGACTCGTCGAGCGAGGGATCCTCGTCGGCGGTCTCCCAGTACAGCATCGTCTCGTACAGCCGCCGCCCCAGCAGATGGGTGCCGACCCCTCGGATCTCGTCGATCCAGGAACGGAAGACCTCTTCGTCGGGCGGAGCCCAGTCCATTCCGCCGTCCGGGCCGACGATGTACCCGTCGAGCGAGATGTTCATCGAATAGGTCACTCTGCGCATCAGAAGTCCTCCTCGGTGACGCGTCCGACGGTACGACCGCCCGCCGCCGTATGTCGTACGACGCACCGTCGGGTGCCGTACTCCGCACCGCCGGTGCTCGTGAAGAACGCCGGTGAGCCGGGAGCGCGTTCAGGGCTCCAGACGACTGAGCGCCTGCATGGCTTCGCGTTCCATCCCCGCGAGTTCACGCAGTTGGGTGCCGGCCTGGACGAGGTACTGGGCGTCGCGGGTCTGCCCGGCTCGGGTGACGAGTGCCGCGGTGTGCGTCCACAGCCCGGCGGCTTCCGCGTACAGCGCGTGCCCCGTGCGCAGGTGCGGGCTGTCGATCTGCTCGGCGCATTCGGCGAGGAAGTCGCGGTAGAGGTTGCGGAAGAGGGCACCGCCGGTACCGGCCTTCTCCATCAGCAGGGCCGCCTGCGGCAGATCGCGCTCGGGATCGTCGCTCCGCCGGAGCCAGGTGGGGACCAGCTTGCCGGCCTTCTCGATGCCCCGGTGGCCCAGGTTGGCGATGGGCGGGTCGAGGAAGGCTTCGGCGCAGGCCGTGATGGCCGGGACGATCCGGTCCCGGGGTGGGGCGGCGTCCGCCGGAACGGTGAGGGTGAAGGAGCGGTGCCTCGCGGTCATCGGCCCGCGTTCCGCCCGGGCCCGGGCGAGACCGTCCAGGCTGGTGGTCACCGCGCCGCCCTGCGGGGCCGTGTCGACGAGATGGGCGTGCTGCTCGTCGTAGCCGTACAGGGCGACGATGTGCCCGCCGAAGTGCACGCGCGAGGTGAAGTAGTCGAGGTGATAGCTGTCGAGTTGCAGTCCTACGGGCCGGCCTGCCTCGACGTCGGCCGTCACGTTCTCCCATGCCTTGCGGGGCGAGGTGGTCTCCTTCACCTGGAGTTCCAGCCCCAGCATGTCCGCGAGGCCGGTGGTGAGAGTGAAGGGTTTGACACGCCCCCCGAGGAAGGGGAAGTCCATGCTTTTGCTGTCCCAGTAGATGAAGGACAGCCCGGCACCGAGCCCGAAGAGCATGGCTTCGGACAGATCGAGTCCTTGATGACGCAGCAGCACCGCGAGCGTGGTGGTCTCGCAGTGCTGCATACCCCGGGCGTCGACGCCGTCGACCATGGTCATGGGGGGTACTCCCAGGGAGGTTGGGGGCGGACCGGATCACCGGCCGTCTGGTCCGGCGTCCGACACGTTACCCCTGTCCGTCCCCGCTCCCGTCGCTCCCGACCTCCCCCACTCTTCCCCGGCCTACGGGTAGTTGGGGATGGGGTGGTCGGGGGTGAGGGCGGCGGCGATGCGCTGGACAATGGTGTGAGCGGTGTGGCCGTCGGGACTTGTGGGCCCTTGTGTGGTGGCGACGGCGATGGCGAGATCCTGGTCGGGCAGGTAGGCCTGCGACGCGGAGTACCCGAAGAAGAGGGGGTGCTGGGCGACCCAGTCCCCGAGGACGAGGACGCCCATCCCGTAGTGGGTCTTCTTCGTGTTGGCGAGGCAGATGGCCCCTGGGCAGGTCCGGGTCGGCTTGCCCAGACCCACGGTGCCGGGGTCCAGGAGCTCCCGGTGGGCATCGGCGGAGAGGAGCGCGCCGGAGCCGATGCCGGTCGCGGAACGGGCGAGGTCGCAGATGTCGGTCGTCTGCACGGCGCCGGGGGCCGTGGTCCAGGAGGGGTTCCAGAAGGTGGACTCCTCGTAGGTGCCCCGGCCGGACGTGAAGGCGTGCAGGACGGGTTCGGGGATCTCGGGCGTGAAGCTGTTACGGGTCTCACGCAGCCCGAGCGGCCCCATGACCTCCTGTTCGAGGAGGACGTCCAGACGGGTCCCGGTGATCTTCTCCAGGGCGGCGCCGAGCAGCACGAAGTTGGCGTGCGAGTAGTTCCAGTTGGTGCCCGGCCGGTACCAGCGCGGCCGACTGGTGGAGACGTCCACCAGTTCCCTGGCCGTCCACTGACGGAACGGGGTGGCGGCGAGGGTCTGGGCGAATCCCGGCGCGGTGACGTAGTCGGCGAGCCCGGTCGTCGACGACGCCAGCATGCGGAGCGTGATCCGCTCGCCGTCCTTGAGGTCGGGCAGCCACTGTGCGACGGGGTCGTCGAGGCGTACCCGGCCCTGGTCCACCAGCCGCAGCAGGGCTGTGCCCATGTAGCTGATGGCGATGTTGCCGTTGCGGAAATGCATGGCGGGCCGCGCCGGAACCCCTGTCATCGATTCGCCGAGCGCGGTGGTGATGATCTCGCGGCCGCCGAGCGTGACCCGCAGGATCACGGACTTGAGCCCCGATTCGGCCTGTGCCTTCTCAGCGATCCGACGGATGTCGCGTGCCTTGCCGCGCCCGGGGGCCGGGGAACTGACGCAGGCCCGGCGATGACCGTCGCGTTCCGCCGCGCCTGGGGCCGTGCGGGCGGCCGTGCCGCTGGACGTGGTGGTGCGGGCTGTGGTGCCGACTGCGGTGGCCGGGGCGCCGAGGGCGAGGAGCGCGGCCAGAGCGGTGACCGCGGCGAGCCGTGGCCGGGGTGAACGGGCTGATCTCATGGGCGGAGTATCGAGGTCGACCACCACGCCGACGGCCGGCCCGACACGGAACCGCGGGAAGATCACCCGTCAGGCGCGTGATCGTGACACACGGGGGAGTGGGGAGAGCGCGGCCAGCAGCCCGCAGATTGCCGGCCGGAGCAGGAGCAGGAGCCGGAGCCGAAGTCCGTAGCCCGCCGATCGCTGGGCGGAGCCCGCGGAACGGAGCCGCATCGCGTCCCAGGAGCCGATCCACCCACTTGCCGGTACCGAAGTGACGTCCGATGATGCGGTGATGACGGCAGGGCACGCACCCACGTACACGAGTCGGCTGCTCACCTCCGAGACCTGGGGTGACTTCGCGGCCCTCGTGGAGAAGCACAACGGGGTGTGGGGCGGTTGCTGGTGCATGGCGTTCCACCCGGAGGGGGTGCGGAACGCCAAGAGCCCGGAGGACAACAGAACCGCCAAACGCGCCCACGTCGACCGCGGTACCTGCCATCAGGTGCTTGTCTACTCCGGCGACGAGTGCGTCGGCTGGTGCCAGTTCGGCCCTCCGGCCGAGCTCCCCACCATCAAGAACGCCGCCGCCTACGCCAGAGACCTCGACCATCTACCCGACTGGCGGATCGGTTGCGTCTTCACTGCCTCAAGGCACCGTGGACAGGGAGTGGCCCGCGCCGCGGTCGGCGCCGCGCTGGAGGCGATCGCGGCGGCGGGCGGGGGAACGGTCGAGGCCTACCCGGAACAGTCCAAGGGTCGACCGCCACAGCGCGGTGCCTACTTCCAGACGGGCCCCGAAGACCTGTACGCGGGCTTCGGGTTCGTCCGCCAACGCAAGATCGCGAAATGGCGGTGGGTGATGCGGCTGACGGTGCCCGAGCCGACCTGACACCACGCTCCCCGTCTCGCCACCAACGCGCCGAGCCCTACAGGCCTCCGAGGCCGACTCCGTCGTTCCCGTTGGTCTCGCCCCCGGACTCCTCGAAGTGATCCCCCATGATCAGCATGGCGACACCGAAGATCAGGACGCCTAGCAGTAGTTCGAAGAGGCCGTACGCCCAGAGCGTGTGATCGGCGAACGCCAGAACGCCCAGTGGGATCGCAGCCACGATCGTGGACACGGCCATGAGCAGACCTATGACACGGTTCTTGTTCAGAACCCGACCCCGATTTCTGCCGGCCATGGCACCCCCTCCCGGAGGCGGGCGGACCCGCCACCGCCCGGAAGTGATACCCGGCATCTCCCCGGGTAACACGCGACTCCCGCCGAACTCGGGCAGGTCGAAGGAGCTCTTACTCGGTGCCGACAGTGCGCAGGGTGGCGAGCACCAGTGCCCGGGTGACGGTGACGACTTCGCTCACGCTGACCTGTTCCAGCGGACCGTGCGCGTGGCGTACGTCGCCGGGGCCGTACTGCAGCGTGGGGATGCCGGCCCCGGAGTACAGTCGCAGGTCACTGCCATAAGGGGCGCCTCGCTCAGAAGGTCGCGGACCGCTGGTGACGTCGGCGTGCGCGTCGCCGACCCGGGCAGCGAGCGGATGCCCGGCCGACAGCCGTCCGCTGGCGAACTGTCCACCGGGCCACGTCACCGTGGCGGGGTGGGAACGCAGCCAGGGGTCGGCCGCGCAGGCTTCGGCCACGCACGCCTCCAGTTCGGTGCGCGCCTGGGCCGGATCCTCGCCCAGCCGGACGCCCAGTCTTCCTTCGACCACCAACAGGTCCGGCACACTGCTGGCCCAGCCGCCGGAATGGACGGTGCCGACGGACAGCGGGTAGGGGATGGGATAGTCGGACATGAGCGGGTCGGCGTCGGCGTTGCGGCGGGCTTCCAGATGAGCGAGCGCGCGGTGGATGGGCAGGTATGCGTCGATGGCGCTCACTCCCACGTATCTGGTGCTGCCGTGGGTGGCCCGGCCGGGTACCTCGACGCGAAAGGTCAGGGCGCCGGCGTTGGCAGTCATGAGCGCGCCGCTGGTCGGTTCGGTGATGATGCAGGCGTCACCGGTGTGGCCGCGTTGGAGGGTGCCGAACGCTCCGAGTCCTCCGTCCTCTTCGCTGACGACAAGGTGCGCGGACACCTGGCCGCGCAGCCTCGCGCCCGCCGCCCGTATCGCGGCCACGGTGGCGAGTATCGCCACCACCCCCGCCTTCATGTCGCACGCTCCTCGTGCGTGCACCACGTCGCCGGTGATCCGGGGACGGAAGGGGTCACCCTCCCACTGCGCCAGGTCCCCGGAAGGGACGACGTCGACGTGCCCCTGGAGGACCAGGGTCGGCCCGTCGCTCTGGGGCCGCGTGCCGGCCACCAGGCCCCACGCCTCCGTGCGAGGGGCCTCGCTGCCGGGAAAGTGGGGGTGGGCACGAAGCTCGGGCAGGTTCATGGACCACAGATCGACATCGAGGTCCATCCGTTCCAGATGCCGGGCCAGGACGTGCTGAAGCTCGGACTCCGCGGCGCTCCCCGTCACGCTCGGGACAGCCAGAAGTTCCAGCAGCAGCCGGGCGATGGCCGCCTCGTCCACCGAGGCCAGTGCCGAGGCTTCCACATCGCTCAGGCTCGCTGTCATCTCAACACTGCTCCCGGCATGTGACATCAGGACAAGCCGGAGACTATGTTCGGCGCACCACGCAAGCAATCGCCATTTGCTGCTCTCGACTGTCGCTTTCTTGCAATGTCAGCGGGTTCATGGCTACTTCTTGCGCCGTCGCAGGCTCTGAGTCGGGAGTGAGGTCATGGACGCCATCGATGAGGCGATCATCCGCTGCGTGCTACACGACGGACGTGCCACGTACGCCGAGATCGGCAAGGCGGCCGGGCTGTCCGCGCCCGCCGCCAAGCGGCGTCTCGACCGGCTGGTGGCCACCGGCGCGATCCGCGGGTTCACCGCTCTCATCGATCCGCAGGCGTTGGCCTGGCATACCGAGGCTTTCGTCGAGGTCTACTGCACCGGCAATCCCACCCCCGCCGAACTGTGCCAAGCCCTGGAGGACATCCCCGAGGTCGTCGAGGCCTGTACCGTTTCCGGCGCCGCCGACGCTGTCGTCCATATGCTGGCCAGGGACATCACCCACCTGGAACAGGCCATCCAACGTGTGCGGGCCACCGCTCCTGTCGAACGGACCGAGAGCGCCATCGTGCTCTCCCGGCTGTTGAACCGGCCTCGCGTGTGATCGACACCAGGGGATCAGTCACAGATCTTGGGACGGCCGGCGGAACTCACCGGCCACCCGAGTCGCCTCGGAGCTGCTTGATCAGTTGGGTCGTGAGGGAGCGGGCGACCTCCTGGAGGTCCCATTCCCCGTCCCGTACCGCCTGGTTGCTGATCCAGAACACCATCAGGTCGCCGCGCACGGCGTGTACGTTCACGCCGTAGGACCAGTCGTTGCCGCCGGAGTGGGTCGCGAGGCTCCTGTCGGGCATGACGACCCACCCGTAGCCGATGGCGTAGCCGTCGTAGCCGGGCAGGCCGGTGGGGGAGTGGGCCGTGAACATCGCGGTCCGCGCGTCGCGATCCAGGAGCGTGCCGTCGGCCAGGGCGCGGTGGAAGCGGTACATGTCGCGGGCGGTGGACAGCAGACCGCCGTTGCCGCGCAGGTTCCAGTACGGGCCGTCGGCGGCCCATCGATGATCCAGCGGCCGCCCCTGGGAGACGCCCCGTTCGTCGTACTCGACCGCGATCCGCTCCGTGTCCCAGCGCGGCAGGACGTAGCCGGTGTCCTTCATGCCGGCGGGAGCGAAGATCTGCTCCGCCAGGAAGTGCTCGTAGTCCATGCCGGAGGCGCTCTCGATGATGGCGGCCAGCAGGCTGTACCCGAGGTTGGAGTAGGAGAACTTCGTGCCGGGCGGGGCGACCAGCTCGGACGTGACCGCGCCGTCGATCATCTCCTGGCGGGAGACCGGATCGTAGTCGTCCCCCAGGGCCTCGGGCAGGCCGGAGGTGTGGGTGAGCAAGTGGTGGATCGTGATCGCGCGCTTGTCCGCGGGGACATGTCCGACGAACTCGCTGATCCTGTCGCTGACCCGCAGCTTTCCCGCCATCCGCAACTTCATGATCGCCACCGCCGTGAACGACTTGGTCATCGACATGAGGTCGTACACCGTGTCGCAGGTCGCCGGGGTGCCGTGGGCCCGATCGGCCGTCCCGTAGCCCGCGCAGTGCGTGATCTCACCGCCGCGGGCGGCGATCACCGTACCGCTCCCGTCGCGGGGGAGGGACTTGTCGAGGATCGCCTGGATGGCATCGTCCGTGGGATCCGGCGTCGGGGTGGAGGGAGAACCGGTGCTCGGCGGGCGTCGGCGGACTTCCTCGGCCCCGCTGCGGATACTGCAGCCGACCAGGGCCAGCACCAGCGCGTAAGACAATGCGCACACGACAGGGGCACGGAATGCGGGCAGCCTCATGCGGAGTCCTCGCGTAGCTGCCGACAACGGGCCCGCGAGTTCGCCACGGGACGTCCATGAGGCCGACGCGACGATCGTACAACCCGCTTGGCTGCCCGACCCCGGCCCGCCTCACCCTCCCCGCCCCCTCACGCCACCCTGACCACGGCCTTGCCGCGCGCGTGTCCCTCCTCCACGTGGCGCACGCCCTCGGCGGTGTCCTCCAGCCGGTACGCCCGGTCGACGACCGGACGGAGCTGTCCCGCCTCGATGAGTGCCGCGACGGCGAGCAGGTCCTCGTGGGTCGGCCCGGCCGGGGCGGACGGGAGGATCGGCCGGAGCCGCTGCCGGACGACGGCGTTGACCGCGCTCAGCCGCAGCATGGAACCCATCGCCCCGAACACGTGGCCGGGCGAGCCACCGCCGTTGGCGACCAGAACTCCTGTCGGGGTGAGCGCCCCGCGCAGCCGGCTCAGCGGGCGGTTGCCCACGTTGTCCAGGATCACGTCGTACTGCCCGCGCCGGTCGGTGAAGTCCTCCCGGCCGTAGTCGACGACATGCACCGCGCCCAAGGAGCGCACCAGGTCGGCGTTACGGCCGCTGCACACCCCTGTCACCTCCGCGTCCGACGCCGCGGCGATCTGCACGGCGAACGTGCCCACGCCACCGGCGGCCCCATTGATCAGCACACGCTGTCCGGCCCGCACCCGGCCCACGGTGCGGATGCCGCGCAGGGCGGTCACCGCCCCCATCGGCACGGCCGCGGCCTCCTCGAAGGTCAGGGCGGACGGCTTCGGCACCAGCAGGTCCGCGGTGGTGCGCGCGTACTCCGCGAAGGCGCCCGGGCAGAACCCCAACACCTCGTCGCCGGGCCGCAGTTCGCGTACCTCGGCGCCGACCGCCACAACCTCTCCGGCCGCGTCGATACCGGCCACCGGGTACTTCGGCCGGGTCAGCCCCACACCTCCCACCAGCCGCGCCACGTACGGGTCGCCCCGCAGCATGTGCCAGTCATAGGGGTTGAGCGCGGCGGCACGCACCCGCACCAGCACCTCGGTGGCCCGGATCTCGGGCCGGTCCACGTCTGCCGACCGCAGCGTCTCCGGCGGGCCGAACCGCTCCTGAACGATCGCCTTCACGGTGCCTCCCTGATGTCAGGTGTACGCCGTACACCCATGGGCCTGATGACGGAAAGGTAGGTGTACGGCGTACACCCGTCAAGGGAAAATGCGGCCGGAGGTGAGGAGAAGGGGAGCGCGTCGGCCGGTCAGGGCGTACGGAGCAGCCGCTCCAGGCCGTCCAGCGTCAGGTCCAGGGCGAACTCGAACTCGAACTGGTCGTCACAGCCTGATCCGACGACAGAGTCCGTGTCGTGCGTGACCGCCATGGCCAGTGCGGCGACGTGGGGGTAGCGCGCGGCCATCGCCTCCGGCGACATCGCGTCCGGATCCGGTTCACGGTCGGCCCCTGGGCGGGAGGGGGTGTCCTCGAACAGCTCCTGGGAGAACCCCAGCAGGCGGCTGCCCATGACGTGCAGGGCGTGATGGACGAGGTCGAGCGAGAACCCCCCGTCCCGGAAGACCCCGATCATCGAGTCCAGGTACTCCATGACCGCGGGGGTCGGAGTGGTCCGCGCCTTGACGCGCGACTCGATGACCTGGGCCGCCCACGGGTGGCGCAGCAGCATGCGGCGGGCCGACAGCACGCGCCCGCGAACGGTGGTCTTCCAGTCGGTGTCGCGGGCCGGCGGGTCGATCTCCCGGACAACAGCGTCGATCATGCCGTCCAGCAACTCGTTCTTGTTGGCCACGTGCTTGTAGAGGGCCATGGGTACGACACCGAGGGACTGCGCGATCCTGCGCATGCTCAGCGCGTCCACTCCGCCCTCGTCGGCCAGGGCGACGGCGGCGCCCAGAACCCGCTCCGTGCTCAGAGGCGCGCGAGAGCGCCCGGCGTAGCCGGCCTGCATGGTTCTCTCCACGACTCCCTCTCGTCCGGACAAGGCTCCCTCTCGTCCGGACAAGGCCCGGAGCCGACGATGCCTTCCGATGACGAAGGTACAGGTTGACGCGTCACATCCGGGTCGGGCCCAGGACTTCGGCCCGATCTCCCCGGACCGGTGCGGCCAGTACGTCCACGGCGGCGGTGAACAGCCACGGCAGCCGCTGAGCGAGAGGCACGAGCGCCCCGCGAACCGGGGGCACCCGCGTCGCGCCGAGCAGCGCGTGGGTCAGCCACCGGTAGCGCCGCGTGAGCCGACGCCACTCCCGTTCGTAGCCGGCCACGTCACCTTCGACGACGGCCCGGACGGCCGCCTGCGCCTGCGCGAGCGCCAACGCGATGCCTTCCCCGGTCAGGGCGTCGACATAACCGGCGGCATCGCCGACGAGCAGCACGCGCCCGGCGGTACGCGCGCTCGCGTCCTGGCGCAGCGGGCCCGCCCCCCGTACCGGCCCGGCCGGGGCGGACCCGGCCAGCCGCTCCCGCAGTTCGGGGAAGGCGGCGAGATGGTCGTCGAAGGATCCACGGGCGGCGGTGAGCACCGCGACGCCCACGAGATCGTCGGCCACCGGGGTCACATAGGCCTCTGCGCGCGGAGCCCAGTGCACCTCGACGTGATCGCTCCACGGGGCGAGTTGGTAGTGGCGCCGCAACCCGTGCCGCGATCCCCGCCCCGCCCCGCGCCCCGATCCGTCCCCCGCCGTGCTTCCCGATGCGTCCCCCGCCCCGCGCCCCGATCCGTCCCCCGCCCCGTGTCGCGAGCGGATCCGGCGTGGCCGGTCGAGCCCCAGGGCCCGGCGGATCGGCGAGTGCAGGCCGTCCGCCGCGACCAGATGGGCGGCACGGGTGCCGTCGACCCGCACACCGTCGTCGTCCTGTTCGACGCGACGCGCGGTGCGCTGCTCGATCCGTACGCCAGCGTCGAGCACCGCCTCCCGCAGCGCCGCGTGCAGCGTCGTACGACGGACGCCCCGGCCGGGGCCCGCCGCGAAGTCCGCGTCGACCCGGTGCCGTTCGGCCACATAGCGGATGCCGCGCAGGGCCTTGCCGGGCGGGTCCAGGCCGAGCGCCGCCAGGGCGGTGACGGCGCCGGGCATCAGCCCTTCACCGCACGCCTTGTCGACGGTGCCCGCGCGTTGCTCCCACACGGCGACGTCGAGCCCGGCGCGGGCCGCGTGCAGGGCGCTGGCCAGGCCTGCCGGTCCTCCGCCCACGACGAGCAGGTCCATGGGTGGTCTCCCTCAGGTCAGTTGGGCCAGGGCGGCGTCCTCGGTGCGGATGCGGGTGGCGAGCAGGAGCCCGTTCAGCGTGGTGAAGGCGACCGCCGTGACCCACGCCGAGTGCACCAGGGGGAGCGCGAGCCCCTCCGCGACGACGGCGACGTAGTTGGGATGCGGGATCCAGCGGTAGGGGCCGTCCGCCACCCGCGCGGCGCCCGGCACGACGATCACCCGGGTGTTCCACTGCCGCCCCAGGGTTGCGATGCACCACCAGCGCAACGCCTGCGAGGCCGCGACGACGGCGAGCATGGACCAGGCGAGGACCGCCGCGGTGTCCGGCCGGCGCAGCCACACCTCCACGAGCGCGCCGACGAGTAGACCCGTGTGCAGGACCACCATGAAGGGGTAGTGCCCCCGCCCGGCCTCGACGCCGCCCCGCGCGAAGCTCAGGGCGGCGTTGCGCCGGGACACGACCAGCTCGGCCACCCGCTCCAGGCCGACCGCCAGGACCAGGACGGTGAACAGGACCTCGCTGCTCACGGCGCACCACCCGGAGCACGCAGGAGTACGAACTCGGAGCAGAAGCCCGGCCCCATGGCGAGCATGAGCCCGTGGGAGCCCGGCGGGGGCGGACGCTCGGCCAGCGTGTCCGCCAGGACGTGCAACACGGAGGACGAGGACAGGTTGCCGATCCGGCGCAACGAGTCCCAGGTCATGCGCAGCGCGTCCCGCTCGACCCCGAGGGCGTCCTGCAGCGCTTCCAGCACCTTGGGCCCGCCGGGGTGCGCCACGTACCAGCCGAGGTCGTCGCGGGTCAGGCCGTGGTCGGCGAGGAAGCCGCGGACGTCTTCTCCCACGTGATGACGGACCAGGTCGGGGACGGAGGGATCGAGCACGATCTTCAGCCCCCCGGCACCCACGTCCCAGCCCATCATGCGCTCCGAATCGGGATAGAGACGGCTGCGCGATGCGAGGACCTCCGGACGTACCGGGTCGTCGGACTGCGCGAGCGGGTGCTCGGCCCCGACGGCGACCACGGCCGCGGCGCCGTCCCCGAACAGCCCGCCGGCCACGATGTTGGCGGCCGAGGTGTCGGTGCGCTGAAGCGTGAGCGAGCACAGCTCGACCGACATCAGCACCGCGACCCCGTCCGGGCGACCGCGCAACAGGTCGTGCAGACGGGCGACACCGGCCGCTCCCGCCACGCAGCCCAGGCCGACGAGCGGCAGGCGCACCACATCGGGACGCAGCCCGATCTCCGCCGCGACACGCGCCTCCAACGAGGGGACGGCGAGGCCGGTCACCGTGCACGACACGATGTAGTCGACGTCGGCCGGCGTGAGGCCCACGCCCTTGAGCGCGTCCACGACCGCCCGAGCGCCGAGTTCGACGCCGGCCCGGATGAAGACGTCGTTCGACTGGCCGAAGTCCTGAAGCCGGGCGTACTCCTCCAGCGGGAGCACGGTGTGCCGGGTCTCGACGCACACATTGCGGTGCATCCGTTCGACGACGCCGTGTCGGGTCGGCTCGTCGACCATCATGGTGGTGGTGATTAACTCGGTGATGTCCTCCTGCCGATGACGATGCTCCGGCAGGACGCCGCGAACGCTGACGATGCGCGTGCTCATGAGGTCTCCGTTGTTCCTGTGGGTCCTGTGGCTCCGGTGGGTCTTCTGAGTTCCTGAGACGTCATGGATGGCTGCCAGGTGTCATCGGCCGGCCGCCAGGAGCAGGAAGACGTCGAGGAGGGCGATGGCCACCGCGACGCGGAACGGAGTACGGGCCGGGGCGACCAGCGTGAGCAGCGCCAGGACCGTCACCAGGGCGAGGACCGCCCACGCCCAGGCCGGCGGTGCCCCCGGGGGGCCGAGCACGGCGAGCAGGGAGGCGGCGGACAGCAGCCCGGCGGCGAGAACGCGGGAGCGGCGTTCCCCGATCCGGTGCGGGAGGCCGCGGACACCGGTCCGTTCGTCGTCGACGAGGTCGGGCAGCGCGTTCAGCAGGTGCGCCCCCACCCCGAGTGTGGCGCTCGCGCCGGTCATCCACAGCGGGGCCCAGCCCCGGGCGGGGTCGGCGAGAGTGACGACGGAGGGCAGCGTCCCGAACGCGCAGGCGTACGGCGCCCAGGACCACACGGTCGCCTTGAGCCCCAGGTTGTAGGCGTGGCCCGCGCCGGTGGCGAGGGTGGCGTTGAGCAGCGAGCCCCGCCAGTCGGCGAGCACGGACAGCACCAGGCAGGCGCATGCCGCCACGACCAGCGCCGTCACCGCCCGGCCGACCGGCAGGGCCCCGGTGGTCAGCGGCTTGTCGGCGCGGCCGACGGCGCGATCACGACGGAGGTCCAGCAGATCGTTGCCCCAGCCGATCGTGAGCTGACCGGTGAACACCGCCGAAGTGACGGCGACGACGTCGAACGGGCGCAGCTCGGCACGCAGCGCGAGCAGGGCCGTGACAGCGGTGACCGCGAGCGCGGGCCCGCCGTGGGCGGCGACGAACAGCGCGGGCATGGAGGGCGATCCGGGGCGGGCCGGAACCGTACGGGCGGTCACGGGCATCGCAGCACCTCGACCGGTCCGGCAGGCGTGATCACCAGGGACATACAGGATCGCTGCCACGCCACCGGCCCACTCACACGAGGCGGTCCGGCATTCGGCGGACGCCCCCAGTAACACCGCCACCTGTTTCCTCGCCGACGACGACGCAGAATAGGACCATGGACAGGGACGTCCTCACGGTCTCGGGCGTGCGGGACAGGATCGGCAAAGCACTCTTCCGGCGCGTCGCGGGGCCGGACGGTCCCGCGAACCGTGCCCGTATCCACAACACACCGGGCCCGCGCTGGTTCGGCCCGGACCGGCCCATCCGCGTCGTGCACGGCGACGCCTCCATGTTCATCGGCGGACTGCGGGCCCTGTTGCTGCAGTCCCTGCACCCCCTGGCCATGGCCGCCGTGGCTGCCCACTCCGGGTATCGCGGCGACCCCTGGGGACGACTGCAACGCACCAGTACGTTCCTGGCCGTGACGACCTTCGGAACCGCCGACGACGCCCGCAGCGCAGTCGAACGGGTCCGCGCGATCCACGAGCGGGTCAGGGGGACGACGACGGAGGGCGAGTACTACCGGGCCGCCGACCCCCATCTGCTCGCATGGGTGCACCTCACCGAGACGGACAGCTTCCTGCGCGCCCACGAACGCTTCGGGGCGCGGACCCTCTCCGCCGCCGACTACGACGGCTACGTGGCCGACACGGCGAAGGTGGCGACGGCCCTCGGGGTAGCGGACCCACCCCGCTCCCGCGCGGAACTCGACGCGCGCCTCGCCGCGTACCGTCCGGAACTCCGTGCCACACCGGAGAGCAGGGCAGCCGCACGCTTCCTGCTCATACACCCACCTCTGCCGATCGCCGCCCGCCCCGCCTACGCCCTGCTCGCCGCCAACGCGGTGACCTCCCTCCCGGAGTGGGCCCGCACCCTGCTGGGCCTCCCTCACCTCCCCGGTCTGGAGGGCGTCGCGATACCGCTCACGGGCCACGCCCTGACGAGGGCGATCAGATGGAGCATGCGGCCCCCGGCATAACCCGTGGCGTCCGGGCCGCGCCCTCAGGCAGGCGGACTGCCCGGCGCCCCGCACCCGCACCGCCCCGCGTGCGCACGCCCCGCGTGGCGACGGCAGTCCCGCCTTCGCCCGCAAGGCCTGGCCTGAGCGCTACCCCGCCCCGGAGGCCACCCCGTCGTCGACGGGCACGCCCAGGCGGCCGGCCACCGTGGTGAGGGCCGCTCCCAGCGGGAGGGCGACCCGGGTGACGGCGTGCCGGTCACCCCGAGTGGCGTCCCGGTTGACGATCAGCACGGGCGTCCCGGTCTCGGCCGCCTGGCGGACGAACCGGAGCCCGGACATCACGGTCAGCGAGGAGCCCAGGACCAGCACGGACGCCGCCCGGCGGACCAGGGAGCGGCAGTGCTCGACCCGCTGCGGCGGAACGGTCTCCCCGAAGAACACCACGTCCGGCTTGAGGATGCCGCCGCAGACGGCGCACGGCACGACACGGAAGTCCCCGACCTGCTCGTCGGTGAGATCGGCGTCGCCGTCCGGGTTGATCCCGGCGGCCACCGGCGCGAAGCCCTCGTTGGCCTGCTCCAGCCGCCGGGCGAGTTCACGGCGCGGGCTGAACGCGCCGCAGGAGAGGCAGACGACCCGGTCGAGGCTTCCGTGCAGTTCCACGACACCCTCACTGCCGGCGGCCTGGTGCAGACCGTCGACGTTCTGGGTGATCACACCCGAGAGCAGCCCGCGCCGCTCGAACGCGGCCACGGCGCGGTGCCCGGCGTTGGGGCGAGCACGGCCGAAGGTGCGCCAGCCGAGGTGGCTGCGCGCCCAGTACCTGCGCCGCGCCCGGGCGCTCGCCGTGAAGTCCTGGTACGTCATCGGGGTGTGCCGGCTCAGGCTGCCGCCCTCGCCGCGGTAGTCGGGGATGCCCGACTCCGTGGAGATGCCCGCCCCGCTGAGCACCAGCACACCACCGGAACGCAGGGCGTCGGCGACGGGTCCGAGATCCGTGGTGCCCGGCGGAAGGTCCTCGGTGGGAGACCAGCTCAAGGTGGGGCGCGTGCGCATGCCGCCCAGGGTACGAAACATGCCCCGGCCAATGTCTCCCCGTTGAATCCCCCGGCGAACGCCTCGTCGCGTGCCTGATCTGTCCGCACACCCGGCCGGAACCGTCCGCCCCTCCCTCGTCGTCTAGTGCGCTGACTGTGCGCGAAGAGGACCATGGGGGACGTTGTGGCGCGGAACGTGACAAAGGCCGGGCTTGTGGTGATGGCCATGCTGACGATGCTCGGGGCCTCGGCCTGCGGTGGTGAAGCCGGTGCGGCGGCCGAGGGGGACCGCGGGACGTCCGGCGCGGCCTCGGCCTCGACCTCGCTCGACATCGAGGGAAAGTCGTCCGGGCTCGCGCAGACGGCGGCGTCACCCCTCACCCGGAAGGTGCCGTGGAACCTGGACATCCTGGACCAGCGCGCGCGACCCCTGAACGGCAAGTTCACCACCAACGCCACGGGCAAGGGCGTTCACGTCTATGTGATCGACACGGGGATGGACATCGCCCACAAGGAGTTCGGCGGACGCGCTCACCGCGGCGCCGACTTCGTCGGCCCGAAGGACTCCGGTGACTGCTTCAGCGAAGAGGGCGTCGGCCACGGCACCTTCGTCGCGGGCGTCATCGGCGGGGCGAAGTACGGCGTGGCGCCCAAGGCGGAACTCGTACGCGTCCAGGGCATCCTCTGCGAGAGCGGCGGCGGCGGATCCCGGGCGGCGGCCGAGGCCGCCCTGGTGAAGTCGGTCAAGTGGGTCACCGCCCACGCGCAGAAGCCCGCGGTGGTGAACATGTCGCTGAACCTCGACCGCAGGTCGGCGGCCCTGGACGCCGCGGTGAAGAAGATGGTCGACGCGGGGATCCCGACGGTGGTGTCGGCCGGCAACTTCCGCGACGACGCCTGCAAGCACTCCCCGGCCGGCGTCCGCGGCACGATCGTCGTCGCGGCCTCCACCTCGAAGGACCGGGTCTGGAACGACACCGCCTCCCACGGATCGGGCTACGGGCGGTGCGTGGACCTGTACGCCCCCGGCCAGAAGGTCACCGCCGCCCTCGCCGGCGGCGGTACGGTCACCGAGGAATTCGGCGCGACGTCCTGGGCCGCGCCGCACGCGACCGGCGTGATCGCGCTGTACCTGTCGGCGCACCCCCGAGCCACGGCCGACGAGGTGCACGTCTGGCTCGACCGTACGGCCACCCGAGGCGTCGTACGGGGTGTCCGGGCCGACACCCCCAACCGACTCCTCAACACCGGCGGCATCTGACCCACCGCGGTCGCCCGGACCCTGTTGTCCCGGCCCGGTCGCCCCAATCACCTTGCTCCGGCGGTACCGGTCAGCGGCCGCACCTCAGCCGCTGACGGCACCGTCCGGCGAGCCCGTCACATGTGGGGCCCGACCGGCAGCATCGCGAGAGTGAGGAGCCCGGGGCACCAATGCTGCGCGGTGGAGATCAGGGGGTTCTCCGCGCCTCCATGCGGTCCATCAAGCCGATGGGGTCATCAAGCGGAGCCATCAACACATCAGGTCAGCGGCGCGGTGCAGCAATCACGGCGGCGGCCGTCGCCGACGTAGCCGCGCGCGCCGGGTCGCCGATCCTTAGAAGCCCAGCACTTCGCCGTACTTGATGGCACCGTTGGGCAGCGCGAAGCCGAACGGGGTGAGCGACTTGCCCTGCGGGTACGTCTCTTCGGCGCTGGTCGGCACGAACCAGACTCCACCCGACCTGGGGTCCCCGGCGTTCTCCCCGGGAGCGCTCACCGCGGTGTCCCACAGGCCGTCGCGGTTGTAGTCGCCGACGGCCACCTGGGCGCCGAAGCGGTCGCCCGCCTCGGCCGTGCCCGGCATGTTCGGGGTGCTCTGGCTGCGGGCCAGACCACCGTAGAGGCCCTTCTCCGTACCGTTCATGACGACGTACCCGCCCGCGTCCTTCACGGTGCCCACGTCCTCACCGGGCACACCGACCACCAGTTCGGGACGGCTGTCGCCGTTCAGGTCACCGGCGGACAGCGCGGCGCCGAAGTCGTCGCCCTGCTCGGCGGCACCGCCGACGTCCGGGCTCGACTGGGTGATGCAGTCGTGCTCGGTGCCGAACTTCGCGGTCTTCGAGCCCTTGAGGAGGAGCACCGCACCGCCGAGCCGGTCCTCGCAATGCGTCGTCTCCGTCTCCGGGTTGGGCTGTACGAGCCCGACGGCGAGGTCGTCGGTGCCGTCCTGGTCGAAGTCGGCGGCAGCGAGGGCACTGCCGCGGTCGGCGTCGCTCCACCACTGGGCGGGTGCGGCCTGGTCGTCCCACCGCGTGATGAAGGTCCCGGAGTCCTCCAGTGCCCGCCAGGTGGTGGCGAGGTCGTCCCGGCCGTCACCGTCGAAGTCGCCGGTGGCAAGGGCGCTCGTGCGGCCGCCCATGCTGTACCTGCGCAAGGTGGTGGGGGTCACCGGATCGGCGGTGAGCGGGCCCGGACGGAACCGGAGCGCGCCGTGCTCCTCGCCGTTCTCGCCGTAGGCGAGGTCGGTGTCGCCGTCGCCGTCGTAGTCACCCGTGGCGATGGTGCTGCCGATGCTGCTGTACTCGGACGTGCCCCTGGCCACGGTGGTGCCCTTGACGTTCCACCCCGAGCCGTCCAGCACGGTGATGGTGCCCTCGTCCTTGAGCTGGTCCGAGGTCAGCGACTCCCCGCTCGCGCCGACGACAAGCTCGAAGACGCCGTCGCCGTTCACGTCGACAGGGGCCAGGGAGGAGCCGAAGCGGTCGCCCGCCTCGGGCGTGCCGGGTACGCCGGCATCCGCCTGGCTGATGACGCCGGTGGACTGGCTCGGGCTCTGCGGGCCGCCGAAGATCACGCTGACGTAGCCGGCCTTGGCCTTGCCGTCCACCGTCGCGTCGGGCATGCCGACCGCGATGTCCGCGTATCCGTCGCCGTTGAAGTCGAACCGCGGAGCCGTCGCAGCGGCAGCGCTCCCGGCGAGCGGCAGGGTCAGGCCGGTGGCGGTGAGTGCCGCTACGGCGGCGGTGGCGGCCAAGGTGCGTGCGCGCACGGTGAACTCCCCTAGTCAGAGCAGAGAATGAGAGCGAAGGCTTACGGGGATGTGACTCACGAGGTGTACGAACGGTTGTGTGAGAGTTGCCGTCCGGTGGACACGACGTCGACGTACGGCATCGAGGACGCCCTCGCCGAAGTACCTCGGCACACCCATGGCCCGAGCCCGCTGATACGCGAGGCACCCGAGCCTCACCGACCCCCGCCTTCCCCGGAGATCAAGCGACCAGTTGACGGCTTGACCTCAGAATTGACGCGACCTACCGTCACAGTCACAAGGTCACTCGTCTTCCCAGCTGGAAGTGCCCATGCCTCGCCGGTCACCGGGCGAGACCAGAGCGGAACGACCGCGCCGCAGGAGCGCCGGAAGTCGACAGGTCATCCCTGGTCTGTCCGCTGCGACGAACAGGCAGATCGCACAGTTCGAAGTTCGGTACCGGTTGCCTTCCGGTCACGTCGCACACGCCTTCCGGGCATGGGCTCTCGCACTCCACCCGTGGCCGGACCACGGCCCCGACCACGGTGCGGAACCACCGTCTGGAGAGACAGGCACGCGCGAACTCTGCTGCACGGCGCGGCCTCAGCCATGAACCGCGAGGCACGCCGTGAACTTCTCGGCGCGGTCGCACCCCTGGACGACCGCTTCGTGGCGCGGACCCTTCCAGATCCGTTCTCATCACCCACAGATCCCTGGTGGAAGCGCCGCACCTCCTCCCACCCTTGGTAGTCGTCGGCGATGCCACTCGACCGCGGCGGGCCGGTCACGGGGCCTTGAGCGGAAGCGTGGCCGTGAGGACGGTGCCGCTCGCCGTGGACTCGATGGTGAGTGTGCCGGTGAGTGCCTCGGCTCGACGGCGCATCGAGGACAGGCCGATGCCGACCGTAGTGCCCGCCGGCATGCCCGTCCCGTCGTCGGTGACGGTGATGTGCAGTACGCCGTCGCGGGCGGAGAGCACGACGTGGCAGTGCCTGGCCGCCGCGTGGCGCACGGTGTTGGTGATCGCCTCCGTCACGATCCGGTAGGCCGCGGTCTCGACCTCGGGGTGCAACTCGGCCGGTTCACCGACGGTCACCTCGACCGCCAGGCTGCCGGAGACGGCTTCGGCGTGGCGGCGGATGGCTTCGGACAGGCTCATGGCGTCGAGCGCGATCGGACGGAGTCCGTCGATGATCCTGCGGATCTCCTGGACCGCGATGACGACCTCGTCGCCGATGCGGGTGAGCAGCGTGGCGCAGGTCGCCTGGTCGCCGACGCGCAGGGTGTCGACGGCGGCCTGGAGGCCCAGCCCCATTCCGGACAGGGACGGGCCGAGGCCGTCGTGCAGGTCGTGCCGGATCCGGTCGCGTTCGGCGCGGGTGGCGCCGATGACCCGGTTCCGCTCGGTCTCCAGGGCCTCGGTGAGTTCCAGTGCGCGGACCAGAACGGCCACCTGCGGTGCCAGCGCGCCGAGCAGCCGCGTCTCGGTCTCGCCGTAGGCGTCGGCGGGCGCCCGGTCGGCGACCTGCAGCTCGCCCACGAAGCGCCCTCCGACCTGCAACGGGAAGGTCGGACCGGATGTCGGCAGTTCCCCCGTGCAGCCGATACAACGCCCATCCGGCCCGGTCACCGAGGCCGCGGGTGCCCGCACGGCGGCGCTGACGGCCTGGAGCGCGGTCGGCAGCAGGTCGGGCTCCCCGGCAACGGCGACCTGGTCGCCCAACTGGGCGATGGCGCGCAGCGGATCCCTGCGCGCCCCGTACACGAGGCGGTCCGCCAGCCGCTGCAACCGGTCCCGGGCCGGTGTGAGGGACACCGCCACCAGCGCCGCCGCCAGCACCCCGGGCAACGGACGTTCGTCCAGGGCCGATCCGACGAGGACCGTGACGCCCAGGTAGAGCGCGATCACCGCGGCGGTCAGCGCGCCGTAGACGAGCCCGCGCCGCAGCACGATCTCGATCCCCAGCATGCGGTAGCGCAACACCCCGACCGCCACCACCACGGGGATGAGTGCCGCGCACAGAGCCACCACCTGCTGAGGCAGCACATCGACGTAGGTGAAGGTGAGGAGTGGACCCGCGGCGCAGACGAACCACGCCAGTTGTTGACGCTCGGGGGGCTCGGAGCGCGCCAGCCGGACGATGGTGCCCGCCCAGATGGCGACGATCGACGCCCCGAGCAGCGGAACGAAGCCACCCCAGAGCATGAGCGTCGGAACCCATGACGGCAGGACGGCCGGAGGAGCATGCCCGGGAGCGATGTCTTCGTAGGCCGTCGGGTCGAACGGCATCACCAGCACCGGCAGTGAGACCGCCACCGCCGCCCCGATGACAGGCCATCGCCACCATCGGCTCGGTAAGCGACCGTTCGGATAGAGGGCGACCACGATCGTGGGAGTGAGCAGGGCGGAGGGAATCCACAATCCGGTACTGGCCGCGGCGGCCCACGCCGCTCCCGGCCACGCCGGCTGCGCCGCCATGACGCCGTAGCCTCCGTACGCGGCCAGGATGACCTGCAAGACGTTCAGGGCCCCGGCTCCGAGGAACAGCCATCCCAGGACATTGTGGGGCCGTAGATGGATCAGGGCCGCGCCGGCGATGACCCACTCCACCCCGACCGTACCGACGATCCACACGAAGTTGGTGAAGTCCTCCAAACGCTCCGAGCGAGGAAGCGTCTCGATCCAGACGGAGCACCCCAGCGCCACGGTGCTGCACAGCACCACTGCCCAGGCAACCGTTCGCGCGACCATCTCCCCAGTGTGCTGGGGCGAGCGGCTCGCCCGATACATGTTGTGTGATGACTATTCCGGGATGTTCGCCCGGTTGATCCGGGATAGGCACCTCGTGACAGTCAACTCGTGCACCGAGGCGTCCCCGCCGCGCGGCGAGGACGCCTCGGTGCACCACCGTGTTGGCCTCGTCCGTGATCCGGACAGCCGCGTTCTCCATCGGTTCCGGTAGCACGGGAACGGGGCACAGACCGAGGTCGGCGACACATGAGTGCCGGCCACGATGGGCGGCCGCACCACCGGCGACACCGCCCTCGCGTCCAGCTCGCCCCTCGCACGACGCCGGAGCGAGCGAAGAGGGAAGGTGCCCGGCCTCGACGGCCGGGCACCCTGTACTGCTTCTGTCGTCACGGGACGGCCATCGGGATCAGGCGGCCGAAGACGACATCGCCGGACGCGACGACCAGCCACGGAAGTTGCAACAACGTGTCGGGGCCGGCCTTCTTGGCCTCCGCCACAGCCGCCAGCTGCTGCTGAGCGTCGCTCTCACTCAGGGGAGCGCTGTCGGCTCGCAGGAATCCGCCTGGCCCTCGCAGTCCCACCAGGAGTATCTGCACTGTCATGCCTGCCTTCTGCTTCCGTCAGCCGTCTTCGAGGCGAACCCCGGCCCGGAAGGTGAGCCGGATCTGGGACACGTACTCGGGTGGAACCTTCTCCTCGATGGAGGGGAAGCGCGCCTCGGCCCGCCGCCCGTCGGTTCGCAGTTCCAGGGACAGCGCGGCACTGCACTCCCCGAGCACGAATGGGGTACTGCCCGGCCGTTGATCGAGACGACCGCCGGCCGACAGCACCGCACGGTGCACGATCTCGATCACTTGATCGAGCGGAAGGAACTCCGAAGCCACAGCCGGCCCCGTCACACCGTTGCGAAGGTCGGGACGATGGTGCAGTCGACCTCCAGGCCCCAGTGGCTCTTGTAGTCGACGGTCAGCTTCTCCTTGATCGTCAGCACCCAGATGTTCAGCCCGACATCCGTCTGGCTGTTGATGTTGAAGTCGGCGCTGATGTTCACCTTGAACTTGAACTCCCGCACCGTCATCGGGTCGGTGCCCGCCGACAGCACCGCCTGGGCGGCCCGAGCCGATGCCGCCATCGCCGTGATGTACCCGGACAGTTCCACCGCATTGGCCACTGCCATGAGACCTTCTCCTTCTGCGTTGTCCTGGAGTCTCTGCGACGACCACGCGCTCACCCCGTGGCCGCCCACTGACTGTCCCGTGCAGGGCAGGCGAGCGTCATGAGGCCCCGGTCCCGCAGGCGCCGGGCTCAAGTCCCGGACGGGCCGGGATACTTCACCCTTCCTCGGCCGGGGCGCGGTGCGACGACGCCGGAATGGTCACCACTGCCGGAGCACGGCGACGGGGTCCCCGACGTCGATGGTGCCCGGCGCGGTCACGGTGGCCAGTGCGTCCAGACGCATGTCATGCGCCTGCGCGATCGTCCTCAACACGAGCGGGGAGTGCGGCAGGCCCTGCTGGGACCCATTGACCATGACGCGGCGCTCGCTGGAGCGTACGAAGGTGACGCACACCGTGCCGCCGATGCGGACGGTGGAGCCGAGCCGCTGGTCCTCCACGAACGCGGGCGTGCCCGGTGGTGTACGGATGAGGAGGTTGGGCCGGAATCGGCGCTCGTCGACCGCGGTTCCCGCGAGAGCGGTGCGCATCCAGTCGAGGGTGGCGGTGCTCAGCACACTCAGCGGAAGCTGGTCGAAGTGCGAGACGGACCCTTCACGGGCCACCTCGACGTCCTGGCGCCGCAGGTAGCGGCGCAGGTAGCGGCGCAGGTAGGCGGTGGCGTCGGCCGCCGGCACCCCGTCCGGGTCGAGCAACTCGGGCTGCCCCAGGCAGTCCGCGCACGGGTAGCGGGAGCGCAGCCGCAGCAGGCCGGGCATCCTTCGGAACCGGCGGGTGTTCTTTCCCGAACCGAACCTTCCCTCAGCGTCCCGTACCGCATACAGCCGGTCACCCAGTAGACCCCGCTCGTCCACATCGGTGCTCTTTGCGGCAGACCCCTCCGGTTCTGTGTGGGGCGCGGTGGCAACTCCCGCACATGACGGCGGGCGGCTCGCTGTCCGGCGACAGCGAGCCGCCACGCGACCCGGGGCGTCGGCAGGATCAGGGCCTGCCACGGTCTGGCATGGTGCGGGCGGGCAGGTCGGACACAGGGGCCCAGGGCATCACCCGCGCGAGGTCACGGCGTATGCGTTCGGCTTCGCCGCGCACCTGGGCGGGGATGTCGCCACGCTCGTCGACGAGGCGGCTGAAGATGGGGGTCTCTTGAAACACGGCGGGATGGTGCTCTCTTTCATCTTCCGGCCGAGGGTGCGGGGCCGGTGGGGTGGCTTACAACTGCGGGTGCGGCCGATCACAGGCCACGCCCGGTGCACCCTACGGCCGGGCACTGACATTGATATCGCCAGGCAGGCCCTGAAAGCCGTGGCTCGGACACGTACGCACGCCCAACTGGGCTGTCACGCAACTGTTCTGACCGTTCACGACGAACCTTGTCCAGTCCTCGACGCTGTTCAGACCTGCTCCAGCGTCTGACGACGCACTCCTAGTCGCTCCGCCGCGTGTCGCCGTCGGTGGTGGGCAGCAGTGCCTTCACGTGCTGCCAAGCCCGCTCGACGGTGAGCGTCGTGTCGCCTGTCAGCAGGGCCACGCTCAGCCCGTCCATGAGGGCGACGACCCGCTGCGTGAGCGTTTCGACGTCGTCGGTCAGCTCGCCGAGGATCTGAGCGATCGCCTCGCGCCACGCCGTGTCGAACTCGAGCTGCGCCTCTCGCAGGGCGGGCTCGTGCATCACCCGCGGCCAGAGTTCGGCCCAGAGCAGCCAGCGGGGATCACCGGCGGCACGGGGGAAGTTGAGCACGCACAGACGGTGCAGCCGCTCCTCGGCCGAGCCGCCGGACTCCAGCAGGAGGTCCCGCTGCTCGGCCAGCTCGTCCTCGCTCCAGCGGAGCAGTTCGAGGAGCAGGCCGCTCTTGCTGCCGAAGTAGTAGGAGAGGTGACCCGCGCTGGTGTCCAGGCGACGCCCCAGCTCGGAGAGGCTCAGATCGGCCAAGCCGCGCTCGACGAGCAGCGTCCATGCCTCCTGCATGACCCGTTCGCGCGGACGTTCGAGCCGGCGGTGTCGCCTCGACTTCTGGTTGGTCACCTCTTGACTCTAGCCGCGGCGCGCCGCACAGTTACGCGGGCCTGAGTTTGAAAGGCTTTCAATTCAAGGAGTCCATCATGGCACCGAACCCCGCCGAGACGACCGCCGAGCCTCCTGCGGGCACTCCCGCCGATGCTTCCGTCCGAGCGTCGGGGCGGCTGAAGCCCGTGCTCGGCGTGACGGCCGTGATCCTGCTGACCGTCTCGTGCATCACGCCGGCCTCCAGCCTGTTCATCATCGTGCCGGAGCTGCTGGCCACGCAGGGTTCGGGCGTCGTCATCGCGTTGCTCCTCGGCGTCGTGGTCTCGATCGCCGTCGGCGCCTGTTACGCGGAACTGGGCACCCGTACCCCGAGTTCGGGCGGTGAGTACGCGATGATCACCCACACGATCGGGCGCACGCTCGGCTGGCTGACCTTCGCGCTCACGGCCGCCCTGCTCGTGATCATTCCGCCGATCATCGCGCTCGGCACGGCGGACTACCTGGGCTCGATCGCGCACCTCGACCGGGCCACCACCGGTGCCGTCGTGATGCTTCTGGCCACCTGCACGGCCATCCTCGACGTCCGAGCGAACGCGTTCGTGACCAGTTGCTTCCTCGCCCTGGAGGTCCGCGCCGCCGCAGTGGTCGCCTTCCTCGGCTTCGCCCACGCCGAGCGTCCGGTGAGCACGCTGGTGAAGCCGGAGGCGCTGACAGAAGGGACGCTCTCCCCGTTCACGCTCGGCATCCTGATGTCCGGGCTCGTCGTCGCGATGCTCATCGTCAACGGCTTCGGCACCGCGTCGTATCTCGCCGAGGAGATGATCGAGCCTCGCCGTGACGTGGCACGCGCCGTCTTCGCCTCGATCTTCATCGCTGCGACGGTCATCATCGTGCCGACCGCCGCCGTCGTCCTGGGCGCCGGTTCACTCAGAGACCTGGGGGTGCTGAGCTTCCCCGACTTCGTCGAGGCATGGGCCGGCCCGGGCGTCGCCGCGGCCGTGAGCGCCGGCATCGCGCTGGCCATCCTCAACGCGGTAATCGTGATGGTGTTGCAGAACGGCCGCGTGATGTATGCGTCCGGGCGGGACCGGGCGTGGCCCGCTCCGGTCAACTCCGCGCTCACCCGCCTGCATCCACGCTTCCACACGCCGGTCGTGGCGACGCTTGTGGTGGCGCTGCCCGGAGCCGTGCTCGCCTACTTCGTCGACATCGAGTCCCTGCTGGGGATCACCGGCGTCATCGTCGCCGCCGTCTACCTGCTGCTGGCCTTCGGGGCGCTCGCTGTCCGTCGTACGCCGCATGCCGGTTGGAAGATGCCGCTGTGGCCGCTGGCTCCAGTGGTGGTGATCATCTCCCTGACGTACGCCGTCTCCCGGTCGGCTCCGGTGGACCTGCTCATCACCGCCGGGATCGTCGCCGCCGCGCTCGGCTACGAGGTGCTGTACCTGCGCCGCCGCCGCAGCACCCGCTTCGTGGTGGACGCGAGGGCGGACCGGTGACCCATCGAGGGGCGGCACCAGTCCGGGTCGACGTCGGCGTCCCACCATCCACATCTCACCATTCGCATCCGACAGAGAGGTCGCTGCAAAGATGAGTCAGCTCGACAGCCTTGATCCTGAGCTACGGGGACCGTTGGAAGAGCTCCTCGGGAACTACCCCGGCGGGGTGTACGCCATCGAGGACCTGGCGGAACGGAGGCGCATCGACGCCCTGCACGCCGCCCAGCTGGTCGAGGCGGTCAAGGCGGCACAGACGTGCACCACGGAAGAGAGACGGGTGCCTGGCCCGGCGGGGGGTGCAGACGTGCCCGTACGCCTCTACCGGCCCGAACGGCTCCGGCCCGACTCGCCCGCCGTCTTCTTCATTCACGGCGGCGGCATGTGCCTCGGAGACCTCGACTACGAGCACACGACAGCCGTGAAGATCTGCGAGGAACTCGGGGTGCTCGTCGTCTCCACCGGCTACCGCAAGGCGCCTGAACATCCGCACCCCGCACAGGTCGACGACTGCTACGCCGCACTCCGCTGGATGGGCGACAACGCGACGTCGCTGCACTTCGACCCGGGAAGGTTGGCGATCTTCGGGGGGAGCGCGGGCGGCAACCTGGCCCTCGCCGCCGCCCTCAAGGCGCGTGACCTCGCAGGGCCCGCGCTCTCCTACGTCATGGCCCTCTACCCCATGGTGGACCACCGCCACACCACGCCGTCCTCCCACGAGGTGACGGAGATCGGTGTGTGGGACCGAAGGACCAACGTCGAGGCCTGGGAGTGGTTCCTCGCCGGGCAGCAGCCAGACGGATACGCCGCTCCGCTGCACGCGGAGGACCTGGCAGGCTTGCCGCCGACGTTCATCGACGTGGGAACCGCCGATGCCTTCCGGGACGAGGACATCGCCCTGGCACAACGCCTCCTCACCGCCGGCGTCTCCACGGAACTGCACATCTACCCCGGCGTCTATCACGCCGCGGAGCACTACGCGCCCGACGCGGAGGCGGCACGCCACATGTGGACGGTACGGTTCCGAGCGCTTCGCAGGGCTCTCGGCCTCCGGCCCGTCCCTGCCGACGCCGACATCGACGCCGACGCCGACGCCGACGGGAAGGAGCATGACGTATGACCACCGCCGCCGGTCCAACCCCGAGGCGCTGGATGGCTGTTGCGCCAGGGCAGGCGGGGCGACGTCACGCGGGGGGCGATGTCACGCGGGGACGACAAGCGGCGGGTGCTCGAGCACGCGGGGCTTGTACTCGACCAGCTGGGTGCGGCCGTCGAAGGTGCGGTGGTCGATCATCTCGAGGGCGACGTCCGGATAGCCGTCGTAGATGCGTTCCTCGCCCGTGGCCCCGGTGATCACCGGGAACATCACGACCCGGAAGCGGTCGACGAGTCCGGCTCGCAGCAAGGACCGGCACAGGCTGAGGCTGCCGATCGTGCTGAGGATCCCCGAGCCGCTCGACTTCATGGCGCGGACCGCCTCGACGGCGTCGTCGCGGACGAGCGTGGAGTTGGCCCACGTCAGGGGCTCCTCGAGTGACGAGGAGAACACCACCTTGGACGCTTGCGTGAGCTCGTCGACGGACGCCTCCTCTTCGGGCCTGAACTCGTCTTGCCCCTTCGGGACCTCGCCTGCGGCGAAGCCCGACATCAGGCGGTAGGTGTTCGCTCCCATCAGGTACGTGACCTCGGGCTGCTCGCCGAGCCACGCGAGGTACTCCGGGCCCTCGAGGCCCCAGAACCCGGGCCAACCCTCTCCCGATGCGTAGCCGTCGAGGGAAGTGATGAAGTCGACGAGAAGCTCCGACATGGCCGTGTCCTTTCCTGGGGTGTCACCAGCTTGGACCGGCCGGGCGCCACAAACTCATCGGCCGCGCTGGGGAGAAATGAGAAACCCATGACGCTGCAGCCGATCGGGTCGTGGCCGCGGCATTGCGGCGGGGGAGGAGGTCACCGCGGCATATGCGGGCCAGGACGGGGCACTTGAAAGCCCTCGGTGTACACGGTGGTGAGCCGTGGTGCCGGAGCGTGAAGGTGGCAGCCAGTTCCTCGCGGTGCGGTCGGTCGGACTGCGGGGACGGGCTTGGAGGGAGAGGTATCAAGTGATCATTCCTGCGGAGAAGGAACTGCGGGCCGCGCTGGCCCGGTTCGCTTCGGCACGTATCGAGCATGACGTGCTCCCCACCGGCCGTACCAGCCGGGCTCTTGAGGACGCCACGTACACGCTGTGCGTGATGACCGGAGCTCACACCGCCAAGCAGGCTCTGATCGCCGCCGACGAACTGCTCGACCAGTACAGCGCGCGCCACGGGAGCCGCTCCCACGAGGAAGAGACGCTGGCCGCCTGAGCCGGATTCCGCTGTGCCGTGCTCAAGAGCGCGGTCACTCCGGTGCGTCCGACCAGATGGCGGTGACGGGCGTCGACCAGGCCTCCCGTCGAGGGGCCGCCGGGCCTACCCGGCGGCCTCGGGCGAGGTTCGTGGTCGTTCACGCCGCTGCGGGGACGGCGAGGTCGGCCCATACGGTGTGGCCGTCGTTCAGCACCTCGTGCCCCCACTCCGCCGCCAGCGCGTCGACCAGGTGGAGCCCTCGACCGTGGCACTGGTCGGCATCGGCGAAGGGGCTGCGAGGAGCGGGGCCGTCCCACCCGCGCCCGCTGTCGACGACCTCGACCCTGAGGCTCGTCGCGCGGTCCGGGAGAGGCGTCAGGCGCAGTGAGTGCCGAACGGGGCCGCCCCCGTGCGTGATCGCATTGGTGACCAGCTCGGAGACGATCAAGGCGACATCGCTGATCAGGGCCTTGAGGTTCCAGTTCTGGAGTTGCTCCGCGACGTGTCGCCGGGCCATGGCGGGGGCCGCTGTCGCGGTCGCCAGCAGCCATACGCTCTCGAACGGGGCAGCTTCCGGAGATGCAACGCAGGTCAGGGATGTCATGGCGTTCTCGCAAGCATTCGGTCGTGCGTTTGGGCGGCTGTGACGGCCAGGGGGCCGAGCGTCTGGTGATCCGACCGGGGGCCGTCCGGTTCACCTTTCGGGACCATCGCCTTTCGACTTCGATTTCGACGCTAGGTTTCCAAAACGTTTTGCACAACACCCAAAAGGTTTTGCATGGAAGCAGGAAGATCGAGGCGAAAGAGTCCTCCGATGTCCTCCGAGGCGCTTTCGTTGTGCGGAGCGTCGGCAGATGATTACGCTCACTTGTGTGAGCAAGGGGCCACCGGCTCAGCCGGACAGGGTGGGCGGTGCATCACCATGACCCCACAGAATGCCGCGCCGAGGCGGGCCGACGGACGCCGGCCCGCGTCCATCAAGGACGTGGCGGCCGCGGCCGGTGTCAGTCCGACGACGGTCTCCCATGTGCTCAGCGGGAACCGGCCGGTCAACGAGCAGACAGCCACCCGGGTCCGCAGTGTGGTGAGCCGCCTCGGGTATGTGCCGGCCTCCCTGGCGCGCGGCCTCCAGGCAGGTTCCACTTCGGTGATCGGCCTCCTGATCCCCGACATCAGCAACACGTTCTTCGCCGAGCTCGCCAAGGGCGTCGAGGACGCCGCGCATCATCTCGGCTACGGCGTCATTCTGTGCAACACGGAGTTCGACAGTGACAGGGAGGACCGCTACCTGGGTCTGATCCGCAGCCGCTTCGTCGACGGCGTGGTCTATGCGGCCGGCTCGCCGCCGTCCCGACAGCGGCTGGACGCCCTGGTGGGCCAGTTCCCCATTGCCCTTGCCGACGAGGAGGTGGAAGGGCTCGGCGCCACCCTCATCACGACGGCCGATCACGAGGGTGGGGGACGCCTGGTCGGAGAGCACCTGCGGACACTCGGCCATCGTCGTGCGCTGATGCTGACCGGCCCCAGCGACCTCAGGAGCAGTGGCGCGCGCGGCTCCGGGTTCAAGGAGGCATTCGAAGGCGAGGTGGTCGAACGAGTCGGCGACTTCAAGGAAGAATCCGGGTACCGCCTGATGAAGGAAGCTCTCGCGACCGGCCGCCTCGAACAGACAGCTGTGTTCGCCGGTAATGACCTGATGGCCATCGGGGCCCTCGCCGCACTCCGCGAGGCAGGCCTGTCCGTGCCGCAGGACGTGTCGCTGGCGGGTTTCGACGACATCAGGGCAGCCTCGCTGGTCTTCCCACCCCTGACGACTGTGCATCAACCCGCGTACGACGTGGGACACACCGCGACCACACAGCTTCTCCAGTACGTCGCACGGCACCAGGTACCGCCCTCGGCCAGGCACACTCTGCCTGTCCAACTGAAAGTCAGGGAAAGCACGGCGCCGCCCGCCTCCTGACGCGTTCGGACGCGCAGCCGCAGGGCGGGCCGCTCGGCCCGCCCTGCTCAGGTCCTTCACCGGTCCGCCTGGCGCCGCCGTCGCCCAGGCCCACGGCCCATGAAGCCCTGACGACAACTCCGGCGTGCTGTCACGGGAGTTCGGTGACGCGGTCGGTCCCGGGAGGGGTGACCGGGCTGCTGGCCGTGAGGTACTCGGTCAGGGCCGCGATGTCGTCACCGCCGCCGATGGTGTTCTTGCCCTGGGCGAAGGTGGTGAAGCCGTCCCCGCCCGCCGCGAGGAAGGTGTTGGCGGCCACCCGGTACGTGGTGTCCGGCTTCAGGGTCTCACCGTTGAGCTTGATCGACGCCGGGTCGATGCGGTCGCCGACCGGGCCGCCGCGGGAGTAGGAGTAGGTCAGGCCCCTGGAGACTCCGAGGATGAGCGTGGGCGCCCGGGTGCCGGAGTTGTTGAACTGCTCCTCCAGGATCTTCTCGATCTGCGCTCCGGTCAGGTCCACGGTCACCAGGGACCCGGAGAAGGGCTGCACGGCGAACGCCTCGGCGTAGGTGATCTCACCGGATGCCTCGCCGCCCGTCGAGGTGGCGTACACCAGGTCCGCCCTGACCCCGCCCGGGTTCATCAGCGCGATCTGGGCCCCGCCCTTGTCGGCGGCCGAGGTAGCCGCGAGCTGGGCGTCGGCGACCAGGTTCGCCAGGTCGGACTCGGCGTCGCGGGTCTCGGAGCGGGTGATGTCGGAGGTGATGCTGCCGACGACCCGGTTGGCCAGTGGCGCGGAGAGAGCCTTCCACTTGGCGATGACCTCGGTCTGGTCGGCGTCCTTGGTGCCGGTGCGAGTGACGAGGTGGTTCATCGCTGCCACCCGGTCGCGTACGACGTCGCCGGTACGGCGGTCGACGGTCAGCCGGGTCTCGGTGACCACCCGGCCGAAGGAGGAGGCCGAGGTGACCATGCGCGGCTTGCCCGCCGGGTCGGGCAGCGAGCAGATGTACGGCTGGTGGGTGTGGCCGGTGACCACGGCGTCGATCGCCGGGTCCAGGTTCTTCGCGATGTCGACGATCGGCCCGGAGATCCCGTCGCACTGGCCGTAGCTGCCGGCCTGGATGCCGCCCTCGTGCAGCAGGACCACGATCGCCTCGACACCCTGCCCGCGCAGCTTCCTCGCGGCCGCGTTGGCGGTCTGGACCTCGTCCAGGAAGCGCACGGACTTGATGCCCGACTGGCCGGTGGCCTCGGGGGTCCCCTCCAGGGTCATGCCGATGAAGCCGATCTTGACCCCGTCGACCTTCTTGGTCCAGGTGGGGGCGAGGAGTGGTTCACCGGTGGTGCGGTCGACGACGTTGGCGGCGAGCCAGGGGAACGCGGCACCGTCGTACGGCTCGTCCTTGATGTAGCAGCCGTCCTCCGGGTGGCAGCCGCCGTGCTGCATGCGCAGCAGTTCCTCGGTGCCCTCGTCGAACTCGTGGTTGCCGACACTGGTGGCGTCCAGGTGCAGCTTCTCCATGGACTCGACGGTCGGTTCGTCGTGGAACAGTCCGGAGAGGAAGGGGCTGGCGCCGATGACATCGCCCGCGGCCACGGTGAGCGAGCCCTCGGTGCCCTCACGGAGCTGGTTCAGCCTGCCGGCGAGGTACTCGACGCCACCGACCGTGGTGGACTTCGGGTCCAGCTTGGAGCCGAGGTTGGCGTCCCGCCCGGTGGGAGGTTCCAGGTTGCCGTGGAAGTCGTTGAAGGACAGCAGCTGGACGTCGACGGTCCGTGCGGGCTTCGGCGCGGTGGGGAAGTCGTGGGTGTACGACGTCCAGAGCTTGATGTCCTTGCCGTCCGTGCGGCCGTTGCCGTCGAGGTCACCGGCCGGGCCGGCGCCGTGAAGGGCCGCCAGGTCCTTGCCGTTCACGGCGTTGTCGCCGTTGACGTCCGGGGTGTGGGCGGCGAGCAGCCCGGGGCGGACGGAGAGCAGGTGGAACTTGGTGACGCTGCCGTTGAAGCCGAAGTTGTCGTCGGCGACGAGGACGAGGGAGCGGGAGCCGTCGGGCAGGGTCGGGCCCCAGGTGATGCCCTCGACGTTGTCGGCGTCGGTACCGGTGGTGGTGAAGTCGTACAGCAGCTTCTTCGCCATCGGCTTGTCCGAGCCGGACAGTTCGTCCTCGCCGCCGACATCGGTGGCACCGATGGTGCTCGTCCAGTACAGGCGGATGGAGAAGCCGACTCCGGAGGCGAAGGACCGCTCGACGGTGATGTAGTCGGTCTCGTTGATCGCGAGGATCTCGGAGACGCCCCGGTCCGCGGAGTAGGTGCCGACGGGAGCGGGCAGCGGTGCGGTGGGCGCGTCGGAGATCGGGTCGACCTCGTAGACGTGCTCGGCCTCGACGGCTCCGGTTTCACGGTCCGTCACCAGCAGCCGGGACGGGCTCTTGGCCGTCAGACCTGCCGCTGGGCCGTCCTGGACGAGGGCGTTCTCCGCGACGGTGACGGCCTTGCTGCCGTCCGGGGAGAGGGTCAGACCTTCCAGGGCCTGGTTGTTGCGGACGCCCGAAATGAGCGTTCCGGAGGCGGACTTCACCGGCGCGTACGCCGTGGGCAGCGGCAGTTCACGTTCATAGCCGCCGGAGGTGCTCGCCTCGCGGACGAAGGCGGGCTGTCCGGACGAGGAGGCACCCTCGCTGGTCCACAGCAGGCTCTTGCCGCCCGGTGTCCAGCGGATCGCCTCGGGGTCGACCTGCTTGGCCGCGAAGGGGTCACCGGTGGTGTCGTCCAGCACCGTGAGGCCGTCGAGGTCGGGCTCGTCGTGCGCGAACTCGGTCCCGTCCAGCGGCAGTCGCAGGGTGTAGAAGCGGGCCTTGCCGTTCTCCGAGCGGTCGTCGCTGAGGGCGACGTACGTGTCGGACTTGCTGTCGTAGTCGATGCCGGACAACCCCCCGAAGGGCATACCGAACTCGCTCGTCCCGGCCGGCACGGTCAGGGTGTCCAGCAACCGTATGCCGTGCTGCTCGACGGCATCGGTACCACCGGGCTCCGCGGCGAACCCGCCGGCGACGGCCACCCCGCCGAGGAGCAGGGCTGCGGTGGAACCGGCCACGAGCGTGCGTCTACGACGCGTTCGAAGTCTGTGTCGCATGGCGATCCTTCCACTCTGTCCGAGAGGTGGTCGTGCGGGGGTGACGTGCCGAGACAGGCAAGGGCGGGCCCAGCCCTCGGCGGTTGACCGGGGCGGACTGTGTCGGCTGGGGTGTGGGTGGGCCGCTCAGCGGCCCGACGGAACGGGCGCCGGAGCGAGACGGCGGGTACGCCGTCGGCCGGGCGGGCCGTACCGGTCGGCCGTTCGGCTCGGGTCCGGCGCGGACGCCCGCTCGTTCCTGGCGCACAAGCTAGGTATCCAAAGCCCTTTGCACAACCGCCGATCCGCGGACATCCATCGGCTCGGCGGCAGTTCGCCATGCGTGCCCGCACCACCGGCGTCGAGGTGCCCGGGAGCGCATCCCCCTGGCCGCGGGCTCGTCCTCGTCCTGGGCGGCGGGTTTCCCGCTGCCCTCCTGATCAGCATGGTCGCCGTCACGCCGCAGCAGTGTCGTCCGAAATGGGCAGTAAAAGGCAGTTGTGCAAAACGTTTTGCATGCCTAGTTTGTGCTCCATGAGCGTGAGAGCAGCCGCCCTGCCGGGTGGCCTTGTGGTGTCCGGGTGCGATGTGCTGCGCGTTCCGGCGGAGGGCGAGTGCGAGGTCCTCCGGTCGCACGACATCGTCGTGGTGGACGGGCGTATCCAGGAGGTACGGCCGACCGGCGGCCTGCATTCGGGCGACGCCGCCGAGGTGATCGACGGGCGGGGCCTGCTCGCGGTACCGGGCCTGGTCAACGCGCACACGCACAGCCCGATGGTGCTGATGCGGGGCGCCGCCGAGGACGTGACGGTGGAAGGCTGGTTCAACGACCGCGTCTGGCCGATGGAGAGCAACCTCACCCCCGCCGACGTCCACGTCGGCGCGCTGCTGGCCTGTGCCGAGATGATCCGCGCCGGGGTCACCACCTTCGCCGACCACTACTTCTTCCCCGAGCGGATCGCGGAGGCGGTCGCCGAGACCGGCCTGCGGGCCGACATCGCGCCCACCTACTTCAGCAGCCGCGGCCAGGCGGCCCTGGACACCACCGTGCGGTTCGCGGAGACCTGGCACGGAGCCGCCGAGGGCAGGGTCACCGTCTCGCTCGGGCCGCACGCCCCGTACACCGTCGACGACACGGACCTGAGGGCCCTCGCCGGACACGCCCGGCGACTCGGGCTACGTCTGCACATCCACGCCGCCGAACACCTGGAGCAGACCGAGTCCAGCCTCGCGCGGCGCGGCGCCACACCGATCCGGGTACTGCACGAGACCGGGGTCCTGGACGCGGGCGCCCTCATCGCCCATGGCTGCGGCATCGTCGAACAGGACCTGCCGCTGCTGGCCCGGCATGCCGAACGGACCGCCGTGGCCTGCTGTCCCAAGGTGTACCTCAAGCACGCGCTGTCCCCGCTCACCCCGGTGCGGGGCCTGCTCGACGCCGGAGTCACGGTCGCGGTCGGCACCGACGGGGCCGCCGGACACAACACGCTCGACGTGTGGGAGGCGCTGCGGCTGGTCGCCCTCACCCAGAAGCAGGCGGTGCGGGACGCCACCTGGATGACGGTCTCCGACACCCTGCGCCTGGCGACACGCGGCGGGGCCCGTGCCCTCGGTCTACAGGACCGGATCGGGGCGCTGGAGCCGGGCATGCGCGCCGACATCGTGCTCACCGATCTCTCGGGCTCGCACTGCCGTCCTCTGCACGACCCGCGCGCCGCGCTCGTCTACAGCGCCCGCGCGAGCGATGTACGCACGGTCGTGGTCGACGGCCGGGTTCTCATGCGTGACGGACACCTGCTGACCGTGGACGAGCCCGAGGTGCTGGCGGAGGCCGATTCCCGGGTGGCGCGGATCCTCGACACCTCCCACGGAAGGGTGGTGCAGCACTATGACCCGTGAGTCGCACGGGCAGCACAGAGCCGACGATCGGCCGGCGGTGCGCAGGCCCGCCTCCATCAAGGACGTGGCCGCCGCCGCGGGGGTCAGCCCCACCACCGTCTCCCATGTCCTCAGCGGCAACCGGCCGGTCAACGAACAGACCGCCGCCCGTGTCCGCAGCGTCGTCAACCGGCTCGGCTACGTCCCGGCCTCGCTGGCCCGCAGCCTCCAGGCCGGCTCCACCTCCGTCATCGGCCTGCTCATCCCCGACATCAGCAACGCCTTCTTCGCCGAGCTGGCCAAGGGCGCCGAGGACGCCGCCCACGACCTGGGGTACGGGCTGATCCTGTGCAACACCGAGTTCGACGCCGAGCGCGAGGACAGCTACCTCGGCTTGATCCGCAGCCGGTTCGTCGACGGCATGGTGTACGCCTCGGGGTCCTCGCCCTCGCGCCGGCGGCTGGAGGCCCTGATGGGCAAGTTCCCCATCGCGCTCGCCGACGAGGAGGTCGACGGCCTCGAACGTGCCCTCATCGCCACCGCCGACCATGAGGCGGGCGGGCGGCTGGTCGGCGAGCATCTGCGGGAGCTCGGCCACCGCCGGGTGCTGATGCTGACCGGTCCGCGCGCGCTGCGCAGCGGTGTCGCACGCGCCGCCGGCTTCGTGCGGGCCTTCCGTGGTCACGTCGTCGAACGCGTCGGCGACTTCAAGGAGGCTTCCGGCTATCGCCTGGTGGCCAAACTGCTCGAGGAGGGCGGCCTGGACTGCACGGCCGTCTTCGCGGCCAACGACCTGATGGCCTTCGGTGCCCTCGCCGCCCTCACCGAAGCCGGACTCTCGGTTCCCGGGGACGTCTCCGTGGTCGGTTTCGACGACATCCGAGCCGCCTCCCAGATCAACCCGCCCCTGACCACCGTCCATCAGCCGGCCTACGACGTGGGCCGCACCGCCACCGCGCAGCTCCTCCAGTACGTCTCCCGGGGCGAGGTCCCGCCCGCCTCCCGTCACACCCTCCCCGTCACCCTCAAGGTGCGCGGCAGCACGGCGCCCGCCGCCGGCTGATCCCTCCCGCCCGTGCCGCAGGACCCGGTGTCGCACCACCCCTGTGCCCAAATCCCCCTTACGAAAGGCGATGTCACCATGCCCAGAGTCCTCGTCGTCGGCGAGTCCTGGTTCACGTACACGGTCCATCAGAAAGGCTTCGACGCCTTCCACACCGCGGAGTACACCGAGGGTGGCGACGTCTTCCTCGAGGCGCTGCGCTCGCGCGGGCACGAGGTGACGTACGTCCCCGCGCACGAGATAGCCACCCGGGTCCCGGACTCCGAGGACGGCTTCGACGCGTACGACGTCGTGGTCATCAGCGATGTCGGAGCCAACAGCTTCCAGTTGCCGCCGCAGACCTTCGGTCGGTCCATCCCGAGTCCCGACCGTTCCGAGCTGATCCGGGCCTTCGTGGAGCAGGGCGGCGGGGTGCTGATGATCGGCGGTTATCTGACCTTCAGCGGCATCGACGCCCGCGCACGCTGGGGGCGTACACCACTGGCCGACGCCCTGCCGGTGGTGATGGTCGACCGGGACGACCGGGTGGAGCTCCCGGCCGGGGCCGTGGCCGAAGTGGTGGCCGATCACGCCGTCGTACGAGGGCTGGGGCGGCTCTGGCCCTCGCTGCTCGGACTCAACGAGGTCACCGTACGGCCGGAGGCGTCCCTGCTGGCCGAGTGCGCCGGGCATCCGCTGCTCGTCGTCGGTGGGCACGGCGCGGGCAGGTCGGCGGCGTTCACCTCCGATGTCGCGCCGCACTGGGCCCCGCCGCCGTTCCTGGAATGGGAGGGCTATGCCGAGCTGTGGGACCGGCTCGTGCGCTGGCTCGCCGGAGCGGAGCTGTGATGCCCGCCCACGGCACACCGCATATCGCCGCCGCGCCCGGCGACTTCGCCCCCCTCGTGCTGATGCCGGGCGACCCGCGCCGTGCGCGCCGGATCGCCGAGACGTTCCTGGAGGGCGCCCGGCTCGTCACCGAGGTGCGCGGAATCCTCGGCTACACCGGCACCCACCGGGGCGAGCCCATGTCGGTCCTCGCCTCCGGCATGGGCATCCCGTCGGTGTCGATCTACGCGACCGAACTGCTGCGCCACTACGGGGTGCACAGGATCGCCCGGGTCGGTACGGCGGGAGCGATCCCGGCGGGGGTGGCGCTGCGGGACGTGGTGATCGCCTCCGCCGCGCACACCGACTCGCAGGTCGGTCGGCTGCCCGACTGCGGCGTCACACTCTCCCTGACCCCGTCCCATCGGCTGCTGGGCGCCGCCGTTCGGGCCGCGGAACAGGAGCGGCCGGACGACGGGGGAGCCGTGCGCATCGGACCGGTGTTCAGCACCGACCACTTCTACCTGGACAGGCCCGCCGTCTTCAACACGCTGGAACGCAGGGGCACCCTCGCTGTGGAGATGGAGGCCGCGGGGCTCTACGCCGTCGCCGCCAACGAGGGCGGGGAGGCACTCGCCGTTCTGACCGCGACGGACCACCTCCGCACCGGTGAGCAGCTCACCGCCGCCGAACGGGAGACGTGCTTCGCACGGGCCGTGCGCATAGCGGCCGACGCCCTGCTCGCCGACTGAATTTCTTGCTCCAGATATCAAACAGAAACAGGACATCGTAGCCAAAACGTTTTGCACTTCTTAGTGTTCAACGTAATCACTCACACCCCGAACCGGCCCACACATGATCAGGAGAAAGCAGATGAGGAAGAGAAAGAGCGCCGCCGCGGCGCTGGTGGCGGGAATGCTCGTACTCGTCGCATGCGGTGCGTCGGACGGGGATTCCGGCTCGGCGGAAGCCTCCGGCAAGCCCCGCGTCAAACTGGTGATCAACGGCGGTCTGGGCGACAAGTCGTTCTTCGATTCCGCCCACGAGGGTCTGAAGCGCGCCGCGAAGGACCTCGGCTACGAGCTCAAGGTGGTGGAACTGGGCTCGGACCGCACCAAGTGGGAGCCCGGTTTCGAGGATGCGGCCGCCGCCGACGACTACGACATCCTCGCCGCCGGCACCTTCGACGTCACCGACTACATCGGCGATCTCGCCCCGCAGTACCCGGACAAGAAGTTCTGGGTGTTCGACGCGCCTGTCGACTACAGCGGCAAGAACGGCACCTGCTCCAACAAGTGCGAGAACGTGTACTCCGTGACCTTCAAGCAGAACGAGGGCGGATATCTCGCGGGATTCCTCGCCGAGAAGCTCATCGTCGCCAAATCCCTGAAGGGAGCCGAATCCCTCAAGAAGGCCGGCGTCATGGGTGGCGTGAAGATCCCCCTCATCGAGGACTTCGTCGTCGGATTCAAGTCCGGATTCAAGGCGGCCGGCGGCAAGGGCTCCAACGTCCTCGTGCAGTACGTCGGCGGCGACAAGCCCTTCGGTGACCCGGCCAAGGGCAAGGAGATCTCCAACGCCATGTACGGCCAGGGTGCCGCGCTGGTGTGGCCGGTCGCCGGGCTCTCCGGGCTCGGCACCTTCGAGTCCGCGGTCGCGGCGAAGCGCTACGCCTTCGGAGTCGACTCCGACCAGTACCAGACCCTCACCGACCCGGCGCAGAAGGACACCGTCGTCACCTCCATCCTCAAGAACGTCGGCAACGCCCTGTACAAGGCGGCGCAGGACGACCAGAAGGGTTCCCTGAAGTACGGCGCCGTCGAGACCGTCGGCCTTGCCGAGGACGCCGTCGGCTACGTGAACGACGACCACTTCAAGGAGTTGGTGCCCGAGAAGATCCGTACCGAGCTGGAGGCGGCCGCCGACCAGGTGAAGTCCGGCTCCGTCAAGGTCCCGAGCGCCCTCTAGCCACACGAATTGAAACGGTCCCGACGATGAACGAGTCATGGCACGCCGCAGGTCCGGCCGTCGCCGCCCGAGCGGTGACGAAGACCTACGGCAACGGGGTGCGCGCGGTCCGCGGGGTGGACCTGACGGTCCCACCCGGTGAGATCCGGGCGGTGGTCGGTGAGAACGGCGCGGGCAAGTCCACGCTGATGAAGATGTTCTACGGCCTGGAGCAGCCCTCGTCCGGCGAGATCCTGATCGGCGGACGGCCGCGCACCCTGCGCGGCCCGGCCTCGGCGATCGCGCTCGGCGTGGGCATGGTGCACCAGAACCTCATGCTGGTGCCCTCCTTCACCGTCGCCCAGAACGTCGTCCTCGGCGTCGAGCCCGGCCGCCGCGGCCTGGTCGACGCGAGGGCGGCGGTCGACACCACCGCCCGGCTCGCCGAGGAGGCCGGACTCGCCGTCGACCCCAAGGCGCGCATCGACGAGGTGTCCGTCGGGATGCGTCAGCGCACCGAGATCCTCAAGGCGCTGCACCGCCGGGCGAAGGTGCTGATCCTGGACGAGCCGACCGCCGTACTCACCCCTCAGGAGACCGAGGACCTGTTCGCCGCCGTACGACGGCTGCGCGACGGCGGGATGACGGTGCTGTTCATCTCGCACAAGCTGCGCGAGGTACGGGAGATCAGCGACCAGGTCAGCGTGATGCGCGCCGGCTCCCTGGTGGGCACCGTCCCCACCGCCGACGCCACCGAGCGCTCCCTGGCCGCGATGATGGCCGCGACCTGTCCCTGGACGTCGAACGGGTCCCGGCCCGCCGGGGCGACGTCACCCTCCGTGTACGGAGGCTGGGATACGCGGCGCCCACGGGCCAGTCGCTGCGCCGCCTCTCCTTCGACGTCGCAGCCGGGGAGATCGTCGGCGTGGCCGGCATCGAGGGCAATGGACAGAGCGAACTCGCCGAGATCCTGGCGGGGTTGCGCAGCCCCACCTCCGGCACGATCCACGTCGGCGGCACCGTCACCGCGGGCCTCGGCGTCGTCGGTCACCGCAGGGCCGGAGTGGGATACGTCCCGGAGGACCGGTTGCGCAACGGCGCCGCCCTGGACGAGTCGATCGCCGACAACCTCGTCGTCGACCGCCATGACCGCCCGCCCCTCGCCCGACGCGGCGTCCTGCGCCCGAAGGCGGTGCGCGCCCACGCCGAGCAGCTCATCGACCAGTACGCGATCCGCACCCCCGACCCGTCCGTCCCCATGCGCGCACTGTCCGGCGGCAACATGCAGAAGGTGATCGTCGCCCGCGAACTCTCCGCCGGACCCCGGCTGTTGATCGCCTCCCAGGTCACCCGCGGGGTCGACGTCGGCGCCATGCGCTTCATGTACGAGCGTCTCGTCGCCGCGCGGGACAACGGCGCCGCCGTCCTGCTGATCTCCGCCGACCTGACCGAACTGCTCGCGCTCTCGGACCGGTTGCTGGTCCTCAAGGACGGCCTGCTCGTCGGTAGGTTCGACGACACGACCGGCCTGACCGAGAAGCACGTCGGCCTCTACATGCTCGGTGTCGAACACCACGACGACGAGCACCTGACGGCGGGTCTCGCCGCCGGTGAGGAGCCCACCCCATGACCAGCACCCTCGTCGAGACCGAGGACCGCCGGGAGTACCGGGCGACCCGGCGCCGCGGCCTGGCCGTCGACCTCAGCATGACCCTGGCCACCGTCCTCGCCGCCCTCGCCGTCGGCTTCCTCGTCATCCTCGCCACCGGCAAGGATCCGGTCGCGGCGTACGAGGCCCTGCTCACCGGGCCGCTGGAGCGCTCCTTCCGGGTCGGCCGCTGGCTGGAGGACGCCACCACGCTCACCCTGCTCGGCCTGTCGGTCGCCATCCCCTTCCGTGCCCGCCAGATCAGCCTGGGCGCCGAGAGCCAGCTGTACGCCGGTGCCTTGGCGGCCGCCGTCGTCGCGATCTTCCTCCCGTTGCCGCCGGTCGCCGCCGTGATCGTCCCGCTCGTCGCCGCGGCGGCAGCGGGTGCGGGCATGGGCTTCGTGCCAGGATCCATGAAGGCGCGCCTCGGCGCCAACGAGATCGTGGCGACACTGATGCTCAACGCCATCGTCGTGCGCGTCTACGACTACCTGGTCAACGGTCCGCTGAAGGAGCCCGGCAGCAGCGCCGTATACTCCGAGCGCGTCCAGCCGGACTCCGTACTCACCCCGCTGACCGACTGGTTCGGCATCCCGCTCGGCCGGTCCAACGTCGGCCTCGTCCTGATGCTGCTCACCGCCGCCGCGCTGTGGCTGCTCATCACCCGCACCCCGCTCGGCTACCGCATCCGGATGACCGGAGCCAACTCCGACTTCGCCGAGTACGGCGGCATCCGGGTGCCCCGCGCCATCGAGTGGAGCTTCGTCATCGGTGGCGCCGTCGCGGGCCTCGCCGGAGCCCATCTCGTCCAGGGCGTCTACGGCCGCCTCGAACCCGGCCTCGCCGGAAGCCTCGCCTTCGAGGGGATCGTGGTGGCCCTGCTCGCCCGGAACAACCCGCTGGTCGTCGTGATCGCCGGCCTCTTCTACTCCTACCTGCGCGCCGGGGGAGACATCATGGAACAGCAGACCGACGTCGGCACCGAGATCGTCGTCGTCATCCAGGCGGTCATCGTGCTCCTGGTCACCGCACAGGCCCTGCCGGACCTGCTCAAACGCCGGATCGCCCGGAAGCAGGCGGCACACAAGCAGGTGGGCGCCCGATGAGTTCCGGCTTCGACGTCGTCCTGAGCAGTGCCTTCCTGGCAGCCGCGCTGCGGGTCTCCACGCCGTACCTGCTCGCCGCCTTCGGCGGACTGGTCGCCGAACGCGCCGGCATCAGCAACATCGCCCTGGAGGGCCAGATGCTGGCCGCCGCCTGCACGGGCGCGCTCGTCGCAGGCTACAGCGGCTCCGTGGCCCTGGGAGCCCTGAGCGGGATCACCGTGGCCACACTCCTCGGCCTGCTGCTCGCCGCGCTGCGCCTGGAACTCGGAGCCGACGCGATCATCGCGGGCATCGGCCTCAACCTCCTCGCCTCCGGCGCCACCGCCTACGCCGTCTACACCCTCCTGGGCGACAAGGGCGGCACCTCCGGCCTTGACAGCGGCACCCTGCCGACCGTCCCCCTACCCGGCATCGAGAGCATCCCGGTACTCGGGGACGTGCTCAGCGGGCAGAACCTGATCACCTGGCTGGCCTTCCTGACCGCTCCGTTCGTCGCCTGGCTGTTCTACCGCACGACCTTCGGCTTTCACCTGCGCGCGGTCGGGGAGATGCCGGACGCCGCCGCGTCCGTCGGTATCCCGGTACGGCGCGTCCAGTACGCCGGCCTCGCCCTCAGCGGCGCGCTCGCCGGACTCGCCGGGGTCTTCCTCAGCATGGGCTACGTCTCCTTCTTCGTACGGGACATGACGGCCGGCCGCGGCTTCATCGCCCTGGCGGCGGTATTCCTCGGCGGCCTGCGCCCCTGGGGCGTCTTCCTCGCCGCCCTCGGCTTCGGCGCGGCGGAGGCCCTGGCCGTACAGCTCGGCACGCTCGACGTGCCGCCCCAGCTGGTATCGACGATCCCGTACGCCATGACGCTCGTCGCACTCGCGCTGTACGCATGGCGCCGCAAACGCCGGGGCGTGGGGCAGGTGGCTCCGGCGTCGCTCTGACTGGACTCGTTCAGATACTCGGCTCCGAGCTGGAGCGCCGCATCTGGGCACCGCTTCATGACAGTGAGCCACCGGCGCGCCGCCCTGAGGTGGCGCGCCGGTGGCTCACTGATCGCTTCGTTCCTCGCGGAGCCCGATCGGTGCGTCCGGCCGAGGGGCTACTCCTTGTAGAAGGTGGCGTCCTGTCGGCCGAGGGTGGTGGTCACCGGCTGGGTGTAGAGCAGGTGGTTGTAGTGGCGGATGTACCGGCCGGGGAAGTTGTACGACTCGTACGACACGGCCGCGGGATCGGCGAGACCGGCCCGCTCGTGGAACGAGGCGTCGTTGTCGAACAGGGTGGTGCCGTCGTCCTTCTCCACCCACACCTCGTTGTTCTTGTGGCGCAGGTAGTAGCCGGGGAAGTTGGCCGATTCGAGGGAGACGGTGCCGTTGCCGGCCAGGCCGGGGACGACACGGAACTGCGAGTCGGCGAGTTCGGTGACGTTGGCCTCGGTCTTGGCCCGGAACTCCCAGTGCCGGATGAACCTGTCCGGGTAGTTGTACGAGGAGAAGCGGACGGGGGTGACGCCGTCGGCGACGGGGATGCCGAAGTTGGGTGTGCCGTCGGCGTTCCAGTAGATCTTCTGGTAGCGGGTGCGGCGGTTGGGGTCCTTGAGCGCGTCGCCGACGATGTCCTTGTAGTCGCGGTCGTGGTAGACGAGGATGTCCGACTTTCCGTCCTCGGAGACCGTGAAGGAGTTGTGGCCGGGCCCGTACTGGCTGGTCTTGTCGTTGCTCTTGAAGACCGGCGTGGGGGTCTTGCTCCAGGAGGCCGGGTTCAGCAGGTCGGCGGTGGCGTCGGCGGTGAGCAGGCCGAGGCAGTAGTTGGCGTTGGTGGCGCTGGCCGAGTAGGTCATGAAGACCTTGCCGTTCTTCTCGAGGACGGCCGGGCCCTCGTTGACAGTGGCGTTGGCCTTCTCCCAGGCGTACTCGGGCTTGGAGATCATCACCGGGCTGCCGCTGATGGTCCAGGGGTTGGCCATCTTCGCCAAGTACAGGTTCGTGCCGCGGCCGAGTGCCGGGTCTTCCTGGGCCCAGCTGAGGTAGCGGGTGCCGTTGTGGGTGAAGGTGGTGGCGTCCAGCGAGAAGGTGTCCATGGGCAGGCTGATCCTGCCCTTCTCGGTCCAGGTGCCGGTGAGCGGGTTGGCGGCGCTGGTCTCCAGGACGTACGGGCGGATCCTCCAGATGTCGTTGGACCAGCCGGCCGTGAAGTAGATGTACCACTTGCCGTCGATGAAGTGGATCTCCGGGGCCCAGATGTGGGCGCCCATCTCACCGCTGGCGTGCTTGGTCCAGATCGTGGTCTCCGGGGCCGTGGCAAGGCCCTGGAGGGTGGTGGCCCGGCGCATCACGATCTTGTCGTAGGCGGGGACGGTGGCGGTGAAGTAGTAGAAGCCGTCGGTGTGCTTGAAGATGTGCGGGTCGGCGCGTTGGAGCGCGATCGGGTTGGTGAACGTCACGGCGGGCGACGCGGGCGCGGCGGCCTGGGCGGGGTTGGACACGGTGGTGAGCACGGCGAGCGCGGCCGCCGCGGCCACCAGAACCCGTCTGGCGAGGTGTCTCATGTTTGTGTTGCGGCCCTTCGGGATCAGGCGGTCGTGGGGACGAGCCGCCACTGCTGGCAGTTGGTGCTGAGCCAGCTCCACCGGCGTACGTCGGTGCCGGTGGCGTGCCGCGGTCGGCGACGCCCAGTACCTTGCCGGTGGAGGCGTTGACGAGATGCGGGCGTAGTCGCCGCCGAGGTGGACCACGTTGCATCCCGTTCGACAATACGAACAATGTGCGGAACTGCGGACGAAACGTAAAGGCGACCCAAGGACCCCGTCAATGGGGCGAACGAAACCGATATCCCGAACGCCGCCGACCACCCGCTACTGAGTCCAAACAACCCCGTGACGATGTCGCCGTTCACTGGCGGATCCGCCCCTTTCGACGGCTGACCGCAGCCCCCCGCTGTCACCCTGCGTTCCCAACCGGCCCCCGTGCTGGGCCTGCAGACGGCGAGGTGAGACCGAGTCGCGCGGCGACCGCGGGAGTGGGGTCGCGGGGTGTGCTGCACTCCAAGTCGCCGTCCAGCGCTCGCACACTCGGGGCCTGGCTTCCGACGCCGACGACGGCGACCGGTTCGCGCCCCGCTATGACGGCGGTGTCGCAGGCGGTCCTTGACACGCGCATCCACCCGCTCCCACACTCCTAAATGAACGTTTAGTAGATGCGTGGGAAGGTCAGGTACACCCATGTCCCAAGCCCAGAACTCACCCCGCGTCGACACCGTCGACGAGGTGATCGCCGAGCAGCAGGAAATCTTTCTGAAGCGCCAGCCGCGCAGCGCGGAGCTGGTCGAGGAAGCCAGCCGGTACCTCGCCGGAGGCGCGACGTCGAGCTGGCAGATCGCCAAGCCGCAGGCGGTCTGGATGAGCCACGGCGCCGGGTCGAAGGTGTACGACGTCGACGGCAACGAGTACGTCGACATGCACGGCGGCTACGGCGCGTCGATCGCCGGCCACGCGCACCCGGCCATCGTCGTGGCGGTCTCCGACCGGGTCCGCCGAGGCACCCACTTCGCCCAGCCGACCGAGGACGCCATCTGGGTCGGCCGGGAACTGTCGCGCCGCTTCGGCCTCCCGCTGTGGCGCTTCGGTAACTCCGGCACCGAGTCCACCATGGACGCGATCCATCTGATGCGCGCCGTGACCGGCCGGGACATGTACCTGAAGCTCGAAGGCGGATACCACGGCCACCACGACTCGGTGCAGGTCTCGGTGATGCCCGCCGCCGAACAGATCGGCAGCCGTGAGCGCCCGAACCGCGTGACCGCCAACGGCGGCATCCCGCAGGCGATCACCGATCTGGCCGTGATCGTCCCCTTCAACGACCTGTCCGCGGTCGAGCGGGCACTCGACGAGCACCGCGGCCGGATCGCCGGCATGATCCTTGAGCCGGTCATGATGAACGCGGGCATCATCCCTCCCGACCCGGGCTACCTGGACGGCCTGCGCACCCTGCTCCACCAGCACGGCGCACTGCTGACCTTCGACGAGGTCAAGACCGGATTCACCACCGGACCCGGTGGGGCGACGGCCCGCTACGGCGTCGTACCGGACATCGTGTGCCTGGCCAAGGCCCTGGGCGGCGGCGTCTCGGTCGCCGCGATCGGTGGTACCGCCGAGGTCATGGGCGCGATCGTCGACGGCCGTTACGAGCAGGTCGGCACCTTCAACGGCAACCCCCTGGCCATGGCCGCCGCCCGCGCTACCCTCGCCGAGGTGCTGACCGACGAGACGTACGCCCGCCTCGACCGCCTCTCCGCCTCTCTGCAACAGCAGATGGAGCAGACCGTCGCGGACGCGGGTGTGCAGTGGAACGTCGTCAGTGTCGGCGCGAAGGGGTGCGTCATCTTCAAGCCGGAGCGGGTCCGTGACTTCCGCGACTTCCTCGGCGTCGACGACCGCTACAGCCACGCGCACTGGCTGGTGCAGCACAACGGAGGGGCGTTCCTGCCGCCGTGGGGCAAGGTCGAGCAGTGGCTGCTGTCCGCGCAGCACGACCAGGCGGACATCGATCTGTTCGCGCGGAACTTCCGCACCTTCGTGGCGTCGGTGTCGCGCTGAGCGCTCCGCTGCGCGGTTCGGCGCGCCCCCTTGGGCGCTGTCGAACCCCAGCCGATCTCGCCCGACCCGCCGAGTCCTTCGGTCGCCCACTTCCCGACGAGGAACGGACGGGAGAACCATGAGCAGTGCGCAGCCCACCGCCCGACCCGCAACGCCGCCCCGCACCCAGCCACCGACCGACGCACCCCGCGACGCGCTGCGTACCAGCGGCCTGCGCGCCATCCTCGCGCCACGGTCGGTCGCGCTGGTCGGCGCGTCACGGCGCAACCTCCAACTTGCCGCCAACGTCCGACGGGGCTCGGCCGAGGCCGTAGGCATCCATCCGAACAACTCCGAAGTGGCCGGACTGCCGTGTGTCCCGTCGCTGGCGGCGTTGCCGGCACCACCCGAACTCGCCGTGCTCGCGGTGGGCCCGGCGACCGTCGCGGCGAGTATGCGGGACGCTCTCGCGCTCGGCGTGCGGTCGTTCGTGGTCCCCGGTCTCGGTGTCGAATCCGGAGCCGACGGCCCGGCCGCCGTACGGGAGTTGCACCGGATCGCCGAGGACTTCGCAGCCGCGGTCCTCGGCCCCAACTGCATGGGCTCGGCCAGCCCGGATTCGCCCTCGGCCTGGCTCGGGACCATCCCCGCGTCCTTCCTGCCGGGCTCGGTCGCGATCGTGAGCCAGTCGGGCTCCATAGCCGACGCGTTCCTCGCGCTCGGCCCGCGCTACGGCTTCAGCGGAGTCGTCTCCTGCGGCGCGGAACTCAACCGTGACGCCGCGGACTGGGTCGCCCACTTCGCGGCCGATCCGGCGACCAGGGTGATCGGGCTGTTCCTGGAGACGGTGCGGCGGCCCCATGCCTTCCGCCAGGCCCTGCGCGTCGCGGCCGAGGCGGGCAAGCCCGTGGTGTGCCTGAAGATCGGGCGCAGCGAACAGGCTCGCCGTGCCGCCCTCGCCCACACCGGCGCGATCGTCGGGTCGCACGCGGCCTTCTCCGCCGTGCTGCGCTCCCACGGTGTCCTCCAGGTGGACGACCTGCCGGAGATGATCGAACTCCTCGGTGTGTTCTCGACCGCACGCCGGCCCACCGGAGGAAGGATCGGCGCGGTCACCGAGTCCGGAGCCGAAGCGGCCCTACTGGGTGATCACGCCGAGCGCAACGGGCTGACCTTTCCCGCTCTCCCGGAGTCGATCCAGCGGCGGCTGCGCGCCGACCATCCGCTGCTGCCGACGGACAACCCGCTCGACCCGTGGGCGATCGCCGAACCGGTGGCCGCGTTCTCGGCCGCGATCGAAGCGCTGGCCGACGCCGGTGCGTACGACCTCCTGATCGGGCAGGTCGACCTGTCCCGCCACCGGGGCGAGACCGAGCAGACGTGGTGCGGCGCGGTCGTGCGCGCCCTGGCCGACGCGGGCCGTCGTACGAACACCTTCACCGCGGTGACGACGGTGCATCACACCGACCCTCCCGAAGCCCTCGCACGCTATGCCGCCGAGCATGACGTCTGCCTGCTCAAGGGCATCGGATCAGGTCTGACGGCCATCGCCCGCGCCGCCGCCTGGTCCCCGGGAGCGGGCCTGCCGGACGCGGCGGTGCCACCCCCTCGCACGGCCGGCATCGCCGGCGCACTGGCCGGGCTGCCCGCGGGTCCGCTCTCCGAGTTCGACTCCTCGGCGCTGCTGGAAGGCAACGGCGTCGCCTTCGCCCGGCGCCTCCTCGCCGAGTCGCCCGACGACGCCGTCGAGGCGGCGAGGACGCTCGGGTTCCCGGTGGTCGTCAAGACGGACGGCCCGGCCCACAAGGCACGCGCGGGTGGCGTCATGCTCAACCTCAACGGCCCCGAGGCGGTGTCCGACGCCGCGACGCGACTGGCCGGCCGCGTGCTCGTGGCCGAACAGATCGCCCCGGGCCTTGAGGTGTTCTGCGGCATGGTGCGCGATCCGGTCTGGGGGCCTGTCTACGCCCTGGGCCGTGGCGGCACCGAGGTCGAGAGCACCACACCGGTCACCTTCGTCGGCCCTCTCACCCCCGAGCTGGTGCGGCTCATGGTCAGCCGGGCCGGGCTCGAGACATGGCAGTCGCCGCTGGCCGGAGCGCTGCTGGCCATGGACGCCCTGGCGCGCGGCGCGCCACGCATCGGCGAGATCGACATCAACCCCGTCGTCTGCGCTCCGGACGGCGGGGCCCGAGCGGTCGACGCACTGATCGTGCTCACGGCCGACGCTTCCCCCGACGAGGACTCACCATGACCGACATCAAGTGCCACTACATCAACGGCCGCTGGTGCCCGCCGACGACCACGGACCGGACACCCGTCATCGACCCGGCCACCCACCTCGTCGTGGGTTCGGCGCCCGTCGGCGGCGCCGCCGACGTCGACGCGGCCGTCGCCGCCGCCCGTTCGGCCTTCCCCGGCTGGGCGGCCACACCACGGGCCGAACGGGCCCGGCTGCTCGGCGCGCTGGGCGAGCTCCTCCGCTCACATGCCGGGGAGCTGGCCCGGCTCGTCGAGACGGAGATGGGCGCACCGCAGGCGTTCGCGCTGAGCGAGCATGTCGGCACACCCATCGCCATCATCGACGACTACGTGGCCGGGCTCGCCCACGAACCCGACGAGGAGCGCATCGGGAACTCGCTCGTCGTCCGGGAGCCGATCGGCGTGGTCGCCGCGATCCTGCCCTGGAACTACCCGCTCTACCAGCTCGTCGCCAAAATCGTCCCGGCCCTGGCCGCGGGATGCACGGTCGTGGCCAAGCCGGCCGAGCTGACGCCCCTGGCGACCTTCCGCTTCACCGAACTCCTCGACGAAGCGGGCTTCCCCGCGGGCGTGTTCAACCTGGTCTTCGGCACCGGTCCCGTCGTGGGGGACGCGATGAGCCGTCATCCCGACGTGGACATGGTCTCCTTCACCGGATCGACCCGCGCGGGCGCCCTCGTCGGCCAGGCCGCCGCCGCGACCGTCAAACGGGTCGCACTCGAACTCGGAGGCAAGTCGGCCAGCCTGGTCACGCCCGACGCGGACCTGGAGCAGGCGGTCACCGCGACCGTGCGGTACTGCATGACCAACTCCGGGCAGTGCTGCAACGCCTGGACCCGCCTCATCGTCCCGCGGTCCGCGAGGGACGACGTCGCCCGGATCGCCGCCCGTGTCGCCGCCGAGATCCAGCCCGAGCTGGGCCCGCTGGTGTCTCGCGACCAGTACGACCGCGTGCAGTCCCACATCGCGGCCGGGCTGGACGCCGGAGCGACACTGATCACCGGTGGACTCGGGCATCCCGACGACCGGCCGGACGGCAACTACGCCAAGGTGACCGTCTTCGGCGACGTGACCCCGGAGATGACCATCGCCCAGGAAGAGATCTTCGGCCCGGTGCTGGCGATCCTCTCCTACGACACCCTCGACGAGGCGATCACGCTCGCCAACGACAGCCCCTACGGGCTGCACGGCGGCGTCTGGGCCGCGACCGCGGAAAGCGGCCTGGCGATCGCGCGGCGACTTCGCACCGGACAAGTGGACGTCAACGGCGCCGAGTTCAACATCGCGGCGCCCTTCGGCGGCTACAAGCAGTCCGGGAACGGCCGCGAACTCGGTCGCTACGGCCTTGAGGAGTTCCTGGAGACCAAGGCCATCCAACTCCTCTGACCCGCCCCGGCATTTCCTTCGGAGAGGCAGCACATGAGCACCACAGACGCCGACCGGCGTTCCGTATCCACTCCCGGCCTGTCATCGGTCGACATCGGCAGCCTTCCCCCCTTGGGCCAGGTGCCGACGCACATGCACGCGCAGGTCGTACGACCCGACCGCTACGGTGACCCGGCCCAGGCGTTCCGGCCCGAACTCGTACCCACCCCGGCCATCGGACCGGACGAGGTACTCGTCGCCGTCATGGCCGCCGGCGTCAACTACAACAACGTCTGGGCCGCCCGCGGTTACCCCGTCGACCAGATCGGCACCCGACAGAAGCGCGGCGAGACGGAGGACTTCCACGTCGGGGGTTCCGACGCCTCCGGCATCGTCTACGCCGTCGGCGACCAGGTCACCGGCATCACCGTCGGCGACCACGTGGTCATCCACCCGGGATGGTGGGACGCGGACGACCCCTGGATCACCGAGGGCCGCGACCAGATGATCGCGCCCAGCGCCCGGATCTGGGGCTACGACACGAACTACGGGTCGTTCGGCCAGTTCGCCCGCGTCCAGGCCCACCAGGTGCTCCCGAAGGCCGACCACCTGACCTGGGAACAGGCCGCCGCACCCACACTCGTGGGCACCACCGCCTACCGCATGCTGCACGGCTGGGCCGGCAACACCGTCCAGGAGGGCGACGTCGTGCTCGTCTGGGGCGGCTCGGGCGGTCTGGGAACCCAGGCGTCGCAGCTCGCCCGGCTCGCCGGGGCCACGCCGGTGGCCGTTGTCTCGGACGAGGAACGCGGCAAGTACAGCGAACGCCACGGCGCCGTCGGCTGGATCGACCGCAGGGACTTCACCCACTGGGGCATCCCGCCCCTCGTCGACGACACGGCCGGTCAGAAGGAGTGGACCGCCGAGGCACGACGTTTCGGCAAGCGGCTCTGGGACATCGTCGGTGAGCGAAAGGATCCCGCGATCGTCTTCGAGCATCCCGGCGCGGCCACCATCCCCACCAGCGTCCTCGTCTGCCGGCCGGGCGGCATGGTCGTCATCTGCGCGGGAACCACCGGATACGACGCCGTCGTCGACCTGCGCTACCACTGGACGAGGCAGAAGCGTCTGCAGGGCTCACACGGCACCAACGACGCCCAGGCCGTCGCCTACAACGACCTCGTCCGTGACGGGAAGATCGATCCCTGCCTCGGACGTACCATCGCCTTCACCGAACTCCCCGCGGCGCACGCGGCGATGGGGCGTGGGGAGGATGTCTTCGGCAATGTCGTCGCCCTCGTCGGTGCCCCGGGGCCCGGTACGGGCGCGTCCTGACGGGAGCGGGAGCACCGCACGTGACTCACCGTCCGAGTGCGGCCTTCGCATAGGACAGGGCCAGCTCGCACGCGAACTTGGGTGTCATGCTCGGGTCGTCGAGGGCGACTTGGATGGTGAGCCCGTCGATGAAGGCGCCGAACCCCACGGAAAAGCGCTCGACGTCTTCCGGTTCGAGCGGAAGCTCACGGACGATGTCGGCGATCATGGCCCGCCACCGTTCGTCCTGTGCCGCACGGGTTGCCGCCACCTCTTCATGGCGCGTCGCCTGCGACCAGGTGTCGAGCCACAGAGCCCAGAGCTGGGGGTTGTCGTGCTCCGCGGAGAAGACCCACTCGACCAGGCGCCGCAGGCGTTCCTCGGGGGTGGCGCCGTCGGCGACAACCTGCTCGGCGGAGGCGTAGAAGTGTTCCTCCGCGTGCTTGAGAGCCTCCACCAGCAGGCGGTCGAGCGTGCGGAAGTGGTAGATGATGGTGGCACCGCTGACCCCGACCCGGTCGGCGATCTGGGCGATGCGGGTGTCGGCGAAGCCCCGTTCGCTGATGACGTCGGCGGCGGCGCGCAGGATCTGGTTCCGCCGGTCCTCGGTCTCGGACGCGACACGCCGGACACGCCTGCCGTCGTCCTGTTCCGTCGCGAATCTGCCTCGTGGCATTCTCGCCCTCCCGCTGGACGGGCCCGTCGGACCCCCTCACCTGCCAGCCTACCGCCCCCAAGCTTTCGTATGAACGTTTAGTAGGGGCCGTGGACGGGCAGATCGTGCCCCCTCGCTGGGCGGCTGACCAGCCGCTCGCCCGCCCGACACCCGGGTTCGCGGCCGGGGGCTGGGCGAGAACGGCGGCGACGTCAGTCCCACACGCGACACGACCGCTCAGTCCGAGCAGGTGCCTCAGAACGGGAAGTGCGCCTGTTGCGTGGCGATGGTCACCCAACGTGTGTTGGAGAACGCCTCGATCCCCCAACGGCCACCGAAGCGGCCGTATCCGGATGCCTTCGCCCCGCCGAACGGTGCCTGGGGCTCGTCGGCCACCGACTGGTCGTTGATGTGCACGATGCCCGTGTGGATCCGGCGGGCGACGGCGAGCCCATGAGTGGCGTTCTCGGTGATGATGCCGCACGTCAGACCATGCGCGGTGTCATTGGCGAGGGCCACCGCCGTGTCGTCGTCGGTGAACGTCTCGACCACGCAGACGGGGCCGAAGGCCTCGGCGTGGTAGAGATCCGCCTCCTTCGGTACGCCGGTGAGAACGGTCGCCGGGTGTACCGCGCCCTCCGCCTCGCCGCCACCGACGAGAACCTTCGCGCCCTTGGCCACGGCGTCCGCCACCAGCCCGGCCACCCGTCGCGCGGCCTGCGCGCTCACCAGCGGGCCCACCACTGTGTGGGGATGCCCGGGATCGCCGGCCTGGAGCGAGGCCGCCTTGGCGGTGAACTTCTGGATGAACTCCTCGGCCAGGGACTCGTGGACGAGGATCCGGTCACCGGACATGCAGATCTGCCCGGCGTTCATGAACACACTGAAGGTCACGGCGTCGACGGCGTAGTCCACGTCGGCGTCATCGAGGACGAGAACGGCGTTCTTGCCGCCCAACTCCAATACCGCTGGCTTCAGATGACGGGCCGCCAGCTCGCCGATGATGCGGCCCACACCCGTGGAGCCGGTGAAGTTCACCGCCCGTACCCGCTCGTCGGCGATCAAGGTCTGGGCGACCTCGGCGGCGTCCTCACGGGCGTTCGTGATCACGTTCAGCATCCCGTCCGGCAGCCCGGCCTCCCGCAGTACATCGGCGACCAGCAGTCCGCAGGCGATCGGCGCGTCCTCGCTGGCCTTGACGACGACCGTGTTACCGGCGGCCAAGGGCGCCGCCACGGCCCTCACGCCGAGGATGACCGGCGCGTTCCACGGCGCGAACGCGGCGACCACGCCCAGCGGTTCACGCACGGCCAGACCCAGCGCGCCCGGTTCCTGGGCGTTGAGCACCTCACCGCGCGGCGCGGTGACGGCCGCGGCGGCCTCGCGCAGGATGTTCGCTGCCAGAGCCACGTTGAAGTACGCCCAGGGCCGGGTACCGCCCGCCTCCTGCGCCATCAGGTCAGCGACCTGGTCACTCCGCCCCTCCAGCAGGTCGGCCGCCTTGAGGAAGATCGCGCGTCGGGCGAACGGGGTCGTCGACGCCCATTCCTCGAAAGCCGCGTGGGCCGCGTCCACGGCGCGCACGACGTCGTCGTGTCCCGCGGCGGCCACGGTGGCGTACACCTCCCCGGTGAAGGGGTTGATGTCGTCGGTGGTCCGTCCGGAGGCTGCGGGTACGTCTCTGCCGGCGATGAACAAGTCGCGGGTGATGGCCATGGGGGTGATCTCCTTGCTACGTAACGTCGTCGGTACGCGATGAGCCGTGTCAGGAAAGCCGGGTCGCGCAGTGGGCGGTGAGTTCGGAGGCTGCTGCCTCGACGTTGGCCGCGGCCCGGCTCATGCCGGCCAGTTCCTCCGGCGGGAGGTCCCAGGCCACGATGCGGCGCACGCCTTCGGGTCGCAGTTCGACGGGCACGGTGAGACTGGCGCCGTGGACGCCGTACTCGCCGTCCAGCACGACCGACGCGGGGACGACGGTCCCGGACCCGGTGCTCAGCGCCTCGATGAGGCGGGCGGTGCCCAGGCCGGTGGTCCAGGTGGAGGTGCGGCCGGAGTCGAGGGCGACGTGCTTGGTGTACCAGGTGTCCACATACTCCTCGGCCGCTGTGCGCTGCGCCTCGGTGAGGACGACGGGCTCGCCGCCGACCGTGATGCGGCTGTACAGCGGGACCTGGCCCTCGCCGTGTTCGCCCAGCATCCAGGCGCCGACGTCCCTCACCGGGACGCCGAGCGCGAAGGCGACGCCGGTGCGCAGCCGGAGGCTGTCGTTGAGGGTGTAGCCGATGAGCCGCTCGCGGGGCAGCCAGCCCTGCCGGTGCACCCATGTCAGCAGCGGGTCGACCGGGTTCGTGAGCATGAGGACCACACCGCCGAAGTCCGCTCCGGCTTCCCGCACCGGGCGCAGGCACTCCTCCACGATCCGCGCGTTGTCGGCGAGGAAGACCGAGCGTGAGGAGTTCAGCCGCAGCGGGACGGCGGCGCTGAGGACGACCACGTCCGCGTCGAGGGCGTCCTCGGGGGCGCCGCCGCGCACGGTGTCGGCGGTGGTGCCGAGGCCGAGGGCGTTCTCCAGGTCCATGGTGTGGCTGGTGATCATGTTCGGCCGGGTGTCGACGAGCACGATCTCGTAGGTCCCCTGCGCGGAGAGCAGGTTGAACGCGGCGGAGGAGCCGATGCCGCCGGCGCCTCCGATGATGACGACCTTCACGTGTCTGTGCCTTCTGTTCGGCGGGTCAGGAAGAGGCTGGTCAGGAGGAGTAGTGGGCGTCGGCCTCGACGGCGACCTCGAGCACGAGCGGCTCACGCCGGTCCGCCAGTGTGGGCAGGACCTTGTCCAGGACGGACAGCAACGCGGTGTGGTCCTCGACCCGTTCGGCCGGGCAGCCCAGGCCCTTGGCCAGGGTCGACACACTCAGCTCGGTGAAGGCGGGCCAGGCCGGGGCGGCGGAGCCCTCGCGCTCGGAGAGGCGGTCCATGATCGCGTAGCGGCCGTTGGCGAGGACGACGAACAGGACGCCGACGCCGTAGTGGGCGGCGCTCCACAGGGCCTGGATCGAGTAGAGGGAGGAGCCGTCGCCGAGCACGGCCACGACCGGCCGGTCCGGGGCGCCATGGCGGACACCGATCGCCGCCGGCATGGCGAAGCCCAGTCCGCCCATGGCCGCGCTGAGGAAGCCGAGCGGTGCGCGGGCGGGCAGCAGCCGGTGCAGGTCCGGGCGGCTGGAGGGGGTCTCCTCGACCACCACGGCCTTCGGATCGAGCCGCTCGGCGAGAGCGGCCAGTACGTGGGCGGCGCGCAGCGGTTCACCGGGTACGGGCGGCTGGGGTGCCGTCGGCCGGTTCGGCGACGAGGAACGCGGGACGGCGGGCACCAGCGGGGCCAACCGGCTTACGGTGTCGGCGGGTTCGGCGAGCAGCACCAGCTCCGCCGGGCTGCGGTGGGCCTCGTCCGGGTCGTCCGTGATGACGGCGACCCGGGTGCCCGGCTCGGTGAAGTCACCAGGGGCGTAGGGGTATTGGCGGAACGCGGCGGCTCCGACCGTGAGGACCGTGTCGTACGGCGCGAGCACCTCGCGCAGCCCGGAGCGCACCGCCGGCAGATGGCCGGCGAAGAGACGGTGGTCCTGGGGGAAGCCCGCGCGGGCACCGAACGGCTCCTGGTACACCGGGCAGTCCAGCCGCTCGGCCAGCGCGACCAGTGCCTGCCAGCCGTCCGACGTGTCGTTGCCGGCGCCCGCCACCAGGCAGGGCGAATCGGCCTCCGCCAGGAGCGCGGCGAGGGCGGCGAGGGCGTCGTCGGAGGCCGTACGACCGCCTCGGACCGCGGCCGGTCCGTGCGGTACGGCCTGCGCGACGTCCTCGTCGGCCTCGGCGAACCAGTCGTCCATCGGGACCACCACCACCGCCGGGCCACGGCCTTCCCGGGCCTCGTGCCAGGCTCGGGCCACGGCACCGGGCACGTCCTGGGGACGGGCCGGGGTGTGCTGCCACACCGGGTACTCCCCAGCCAGTCCGTCCAGCCGACCGGCCAGGAACGGCTCGTGGGCCAGATGCCGGCGGTCCTGCTGGCCCACGATCACCACCAGGGGCGCGCGGTTCGCACGGGCGGTGGCCAGGGCGCTGACGGCGTTGCCGTATCCGGCGGTGGTGTGCAGCAGCACGAGCGCCGGACGACCGGTGGCCAGGGCACTGCCGGAGGCCATCCCGACGACCGAGCCCTCGTGCAGGCCGAGGACGAAGGAGATGTCGGCCGGCAGGTCGGCGAGGAAACCGACCTCGGTGGAGCCCGGATTGCTGAAGAGCGTCGTCAGGTCGTACGTGCGCAGGACGTCGAAGGTCTGTTCCTTGACGGTCCTGGAGTGGGCGGCCGTGGTCATCTCGGGTCCCCTTTCTGGCAGGACTGGACGCTAAGCCGTTCAATACCGGGGGACCACCGGCACGTTCACTATGCGAAACGTGTCGCTCAAGGAACGGCGGACGAGTCAGTCGACCCCGGGCAGGACCGCTCCGGTGGACAACTCTCCGCGCAGCCGCCCGGTGATGAGGCGGGCGGTGTCGAGGACCGCCTCGATCTGTGGCGGGCCCGGGAGTTCGACGGTGAAGGCGATCGACACGGCGGCGACGGCGTGGCCCGGCGCCGACACGACCGGCGCCGAGACCGTCCCGAGACCGGGCACGACCTCGTTGCGTGTGGCGGCGTAGCCGCAGACCCGGGCCCGGCTGACCTCCGGTCGCTCACCGAGCAGTTGCGGCTCGGCGGAGAGCATGGCGATGCCCGGGGAGCCCAGGGTCAGGGGATGCCGGTCGCCGGGGCTGTAGACGGTGCGCGAGCGGGTGCTCTCGACCTCGACGGAGACCAGCGTCACCGCCTCATCGCCGTCCCGTACCACGAAGAAGGAGGTGAGGCCCACGCGCGCCGCCAGCTTGGCGATCTCCGGCTTGGCGATGCGCTGCAGCATGGGCAGGGTGCGCCGGCCCAGTGACTGCGCGCGGGTGCCGATGACGTACCCGTGCGTGGTGTGCGCGACCAGGTGGTGGTCCTGGAGGGTGCGCAGCAGCCGGTAGACGATCGAGCGGTGCAGCCCCATCTGCTGGCTCAGTTCGGCCAGCGTCAGCGGCACGTCCGACAGCGCGATCACCTCCAGCAGCCTGAGCCCTCGGTCCAGGGTCTGGACGGGGGGCCGACCCGGCGGCGGGGGGTCTTCGGCGGGTCCGGTCATGGCTCGGGGATCTCTTCGTCCAGCGCCGGGAACACGCTCTCGGCGGGGATTCCCTCCCGGACCACGGGCCGACGGGATTCGCGACGGTGAACGAGATAGGTGGCGTCGGCGCGCGCGTAGTGCCCTGCCGGGTCGTAGGCGTTCTTCGCGAGGTCGATCTCGTCGAGGTCGATGTCGGCGTACACCAGTGCCTCCTCACCCTCGTCGACGTCCTTGGTGAGCGTACGACCGTCGGGGCCGAAGATCCGGGAGCAGCCGCCGCCGGCCGTGAGCAGGCGGCGCTGCTCGGGGGTGGACGCGAAGACGTCGATGCCGGCCGGGGAGATGACCTGGGTGGCCATCAGGACGAAGGCGCTGCCCTCGATGGCGTACACCTGGGTCGCGGCGATGTTGGCCTCGGCGCTGAGCTGGAAGGCGAGGTCGCGGTAGAGACCGAAACACGGCCAACTGGCCACGTGCACCTGCTCGTTCTGCGCGTACAGGGCGTACTTGCTGAGTGGCTGGACGTGCTCGGCGCAGTTCAGGGCGCCGAGCCGGCCGAGCGCGCTGTCGACGACCTTGAGGTCGCTGCCGTCGCCCTCGCCGAACAGGCTGCGCTCGACATGGGTCGGCTTGAGCTTGCGGCGGTGCAGCAGCACGCTGCCGTCGGCGGCGATCACGGTCTGGGTGATGTAGAGGGAGCCGTGGTCCTTCTCGCTGTATCCGAGCGCGACGGTGATGCCGTGCTGCCGGGCGGCGCGGCGGATCGCGGTCAGGCCGTCGCCGTCGGGGGCGAGCGAGGCGGCGTGGTAGCGGCCGACGAAGGGGACCTGGTCGGCGACCGCGCCCAGCCACAGGAAGTGCGGATAGCCGGGAATCCACACCTCGGGGAAGGCGATGAGCGAGGCACCGTTGCGGGCCGCTTCCGCGATCAGATCGACGGTCTTGGCGACCCCGGCGTCCGCGTCGAGCCAGGCGGGCTCGGCCTGGACGGCCGCGGCCTTGAAGCGGCGAGTGGTCTCTGTCATGTCCGATCGTCTCCTTCTCTTCATGCTCCCGCTTCCAGGAGCTTTTCGACCAGCAGGCCGAGGCCCAGGAGCCGTCGGTCGGTGTTCCAGGGCGCGTCGAGCGCCACACCCACCGGGAGTCCCGGGCCCGCCGACCGGACGGGCACGGTGAGACCGGGAAGAGCGGCGACGCTGCCGGGTCCCGTGTTGCGGATGTACGTGGGGAAGGTCGGACGCAGGACACCGTCGAGCTCTACGCGCTCGGTGTCGGTGTCGATGCGTCCGGCGGGCAGGGGAGTGGTGGGGAAGAGCACGGCGTGAGCCCCGGTCGCGCGGAAGACCTGCCGGTAGCCGTTCACGAGGACACGGTCGCGGACCTCGAGGGCGGCCTTGTACGCCGACTCGGTGACCGTCTGCGGGAACACGACCCGCTCCATCGTCGTGCGTACGTCGGGGTGGGTGATCCGGGCCAGGAGTTCCGCCGGTTCCGTGCCGCCCGTCGCCGTGCTCAGGTACCCGGGGAGCTGCCTGGCGGCCTCGTACAGGGTGATGGGGAATCCGGCCAGTTCCTCGGCCGTCTCGACCTCCGGCAGCCGTACCGGCACGAGCCGGACCCCGGCGGTCCTCAGGACGTCCAGGGAATGCTTCCACACCTCGGCGGTACGCGGGTGCAGCGGCTCGGCGAAGTGGTGTTCGGGAACGGCGAGCACGACCTCGCGCGGGTCGGGTGCCTCGGCCGGGCCCCGGTCTGCGGCGAGGACGGTGTCCAGCAGGACGAGGTCGGCGACGGTCGCGGCCATGGGGCCGATGGTGTCGCGCGTCCGCGACAGCGGCGTCACGCCCCCGCTGGGGTAACGGCCCGTGGTCGGTCGAAGACCGGCGATGCCGGTGAGCGCGGCCGGGACGCGGACCGAGCCGCCGGTGTCGGTGCCCAGCCCGGCCGGGGCCAGACCGGCGGCGACGGCCGTGGCGGTGCCGCCGCTGCTGCCGCCCGCGAAGCGGTCGGGGTCGGCCGGATTACGGGCGGGGCCGTACGGGCCGCCCGCAGTGGTGGCGCCGAGTGCCAGCTCGTGCATGTTGGTCTTGCCGAACACGATCGCGCCGGCCGCCCGCAGTCGGCTGATCGCCTCCGCGTCCCGGTCCGGCACGAATCCGGCGAGCGCCTCGCAGCCCGCGGTGTTGGGGAGCCCGGCGACGTGGATGTTGTCCTTGACGGCGATCGGCAGCCCGTGCAGCGGGCCCCGCTGGGGGCCGCGGTCCGCCGCCGCGGCCTCGGCGAGAGCACGGTCGGCATCGAGGGTGACGAAGGCTCCCAGGTCGCCGGCCCGCTCCGCGCGCGTGAGGAGTGCCTCGGTGAGGGAGACGCTGCTGAGCGTCCCGGCGGCGAGCCGGGAGAGGGCGGTGTGCATGGGCGGACCATAGGGGCCTCGCCACTACCGGTGAACAGGACTGTTTCGCTATGCGAGACCCCCGATACGTGGCCGGCAGGACCCCCGGGGCCCGGTACGCCGGACTGTGATGGAGGTGGACGACTGTATGGGGTCACTTTCCGAGGCTGAGCCGTACCGGCACGCACGTGGGGCACTGGGCTCTCCACGACGGTCGCCTTTCCTGCGGCGGCCCGGGCGATGGCGAAACCGGCGAGCCGGCGTCGGGGGCGCTCGGCTGAGTTCACGCCCGCGGCACCCGACACCCGCAGGGTCGAGCGGATCCGCGCGACGCCCTGACGCGCGCCGGCGCCGACCACGGAAGTCCCACACATCCCGTTATGGGCGAGCCGTATCTCCTTCGCGTCTCTCTGCGTACCGCTGATGTCTCATTGAGGTCACCGACGGCATCGCCGTCTCTCATATCGAATCCGCGCCCTGTCCAGGTGCGGACGGCGGGCCTACGTTCGCGGCCACTTCCTCCACCCGCCGCAGCCTGCGACCTGCGGCTCAAGGTCCTCCGGAGCCCGCCATGGAACACCCCGCGATCCAGCCGTCCCGCCGCAGCGTCCTCAGAGGCCTCGGAGCCACTGCCGTGGCGGCCTCTCCGATCCTGTCCGCCTGTTCCTCCGGCCTCAAGGGCTCGGGCGGTTCGACCGGCGACACCATCAAGATCGGCTACATCAGCCCGCGCACCGGCGCCTTCGCGGCATTCGCCGAGTCCGACGCCTACATCCTCAAGCAGGTGCGTGACTTCTTCGCCAAGGGAATCACCTACGACGGCAAGAAGTACGACGTGAAGATCCTGGACCGCGACACGGGCTCGGACCCGCAGCAGGCGGCCACCATCGCGGACGAGCTGATCTCCCAGCAGCAGGTCGACCTCGTCCTCGTCACCGCGACGCCGGACACGATCCACCCGGTGGCGGCCAAGTGCGAGAGCGAGGGCGTGCCCTGCGTCTCGACCATCGAGCCGTGGCAGGCCTGGTTCTTCGGGCGTGGCGCAACGCCGAAGAAGACCTTCAAGTACACGTTCCACTTCTTCGACGGCATCGAGCACCTGTCCAGGGTCGAGACCGACATGTGGCGGCAGCACGACACGAACAAGAAGGTCGGCGTGCTGTGGCCGAACGACTCCGACGGCAACGCCTTCCGGGACAAGACCACCGGTTACCGCTCGCAGCCCTCGACCAAGGGTTTCACGTTCGTCGACCCGGGTTCCTACGAGCCCGGCACCAAGGACTTCTCGTCGATCATCGCGAACTTCAAGAAGGAGGGCGTCGAGATCCTCGCCGGCGTGCCCTCGCCGCCCGACTTCGCGACGTTCTGGACACAGGCCGCACAGCAGAACTTCAAGCCCAGGGTCGCCACCATCTCCAAGGCCATCCTCTTCGAGTCGACGGTGGCCTCCCTGCCGAACGGTCTCGGCAACGGGCTGTGCACGGCGAGCTGGTGGGTACCGCAGTTCCCGTTCACCTCCACGATCACCGGTCAGACCGCCACCGCGCTCGCCGACGACTACGAGAAGTCCCCGCTGGCGAAGGGCCGAACGTGGAACCAGGGCCTCGGCCCCAACCACGCGCTGTTCGAGGTCGCCAACCACGTTCTGCGCAAGGCGAACCCCAAGGACCGCGAGGCCGTCGCCGCCCAGATCGCGAAGACCAGCCTCGACACCGTCCTCGGCCACCTCTCCTGGACCGGCGGCGGCCCGGCCAACCCGGTCAAGAACGTCGCCACCATCCCCATGGTCGGCACCCAGTGGGTCAAGGGCAGCGGTGGGGCGTACGACCTGAAGGTGATCAGCAACGACCTGCTCCCGCAGGTCAAGACCGACGCCAAGGCGGCGGAACTGTGACCACCCCGCTGCTCGAAGTGGACCACCTTGCCGTGCGGTTCGGTGAGTTGCGGGTCCTGGAGGACGTCGAGCTGGCCGTCCCTCGAGGACAGGCCGTCGGCATCGTCGGCCCCAACGGCGCGGGCAAGTCCACATTGCTCAGCGCGATCTCGGGCGTCGAGCGCGCGACCGCGGGTGCCGTGCGGCTCGCGGGCCGCGACGTCACCCGCACCTCCGCGGCCGACCGATGTCAGCTGGGCGTCGGCCGCTCCTTCCAGATACCGCGCCCCTTCGGCGACCTGACCGTGTTCGAGAACGCCCTGGTCGGCGCCGAGCGCGGAGCCCGGCTGCGCGGCGCTCACGCCCGCGAACAGGCCCTGCGCGCGCTGGAGACAGCAGGGCTGCTCCGCCTCGCCAACAAGCCCGCCGGTTCCCTGCCCCTCCTGGGCCGCAAACGGCTGGAGCTTGCGCGGGCGCTCGCCACGGGCCCCGAACTGCTCCTCCTCGACGAGATCGCGGGTGGCCTCACCGAGGCCGAGGCGGAGGAACTCGTCGCCACCGTGCTGTCCCTGAAGGAGTCCGGCGTGACGATCGTGTGGATCGAGCACGTCGTCAAGGCCCTGGTCCAGGTCGTCGACCGGCTGGTCTGCCTCGCCTACGGCCGCATCCGCATCGACGGCGACCCTCACGAGGTACTGGCCAGCGACGAGGTGGCCGAGGTCTATCTGGGAGGAGCGGCGGCATGAGCGCTCTGCTGAGCGTGGAGAACGTCGACGCCGGATACGGGGACTTCCAGGCCCTGTTCGGTATCGACCTCGAGGTGGACGAGGGCGAGCTGCTCGCCCTCGTCGGCGCCAACGGGGCGGGAAAGTCAACGCTGTTGCGGACCATCGCCGGGGCCCTGAGGCCGTTCGGCGGCACCGTCCGCTTCGCAGGCCAGGACGTCACCGCGGAGCCCGACCTCCGGCGCGCCCGCCAGGGCATCGGTCTGGTCCCTGAGGGCCGTCGGCTCTTCCCCTCCCTCACCGTGGAGGAGAACCTCCAGGTGGGCGCCGCCACCGGCCGCAAGGGCCCCTGGGACCTGGCCAAGGTGTACGAGGCGATACCGCTGGTAGCCGACCGCCGTACCCGCAGGGCGGCCCGGCTCTCCGGCGGTGAACAACAGGCCGTCGCCATCGGCCGCGCCCTGATGGGCAATCCGCGTCTGCTGCTCCTCGACGAGGTGTCCCTGGGGCTGGCCCCGCTCGTGGTGGACCAGCTGTACACGGCGCTGCCGAGCATCCGCGCCGAAGGCACGACAGTGATCCTCGTCGAACAGGACCTCAACCGCACGCTCGCCGTGGCGGACCGTATCGCCTGCGTCCTGGAAGGGCGCATCGTGCTGACCGGGCGGGCCGACGGGATCACCCGCGACCAGGTGACCGCCGCCTACTTCGGCACCGGCGCTCTCCCGGAGGTGACCTCCACATGACCTGGGTCAACGCGATCGTGCAGGGCATGCTGCTGGGCGGCATCTTCGCCATGGCCGCCGCCGGCCTGTCCCTGATCTTCGGCGTGATGCGGATCGCCAACCTCGCCCACGGCGACCTGATGATCCTCGGCGGTTACGTCGCCTCCGTGGCGGCGGCCCACTACGGAGTCCCCGTCCCCCTCACCGTCCTCGTGTCGATGACCGCCGTCGGCGCGCTCGGCTATCTCGTCCAGCGCTCCATGCTGGACCGCGCGATGGGCCTGGGCGAACTCGCCCCGATGCTGGTCACCTTCGGCATCTCCCTCATCATCCCGAATGTGCTGGTCCAGGTGTTCAGCAACGACGCCCAGCCCCTGTCCACGGGCTCCCTCGGGACCGCGAGCATCGACCTGGGCGGCGGCCTGGCGGTCGGCTGGTTCCCGCTGATCACCGTCGCGGCGGCGGTCGCCGTGCTGACCGCCCTCCACCTCTTCCTCCACCGCACCCAGCCGGGCCGTATCGTCCGCGCCACAGCGGACGACCGCACCACGGTCCGCCTGATGGGCGTGGACAACCGCCGCGTCTACGCCTTGACTTCGGTCATCGCCTTCGCCACGGTCGCCCTGGCCGGGTCGCTCTACACCATGCGGCAGGGCGGAGTGACCCCGTACGAGGGTCAGCTCACCGTCCTGTTCGCCTTCGAGACGGTCATCATCGGCGGCCTGGGGTCGCTGTGGGGCACCCTCGCCGGCGGCATGGTCCTGGGCATCGCGCAGTCCGTCGGCGCCCAGATCTCTCCCGACCTGCCCCTGCTCGCGGGGCATCTGGTCTTCCTCCTGATCCTGGTGTTCCGCCCCCAGGGCCTGTTCGGCAGGAGCGTTCTCGCATGACCGTCCAGACAGCCCCCGCCCCGGAGGCGACCGCGCTGCCCGCCGTCCACCGCGGTGGCCGCGCCACGGCCCTCGGCCTGACCGGAACGGCCGTCGTCCTGTTGGCGATGGCCGCCCTGCCGTACCTCGTCGCCTCCGACGTCACCGCCCAACTCGTCAAGCTCTGCTACCTGGTGGCCCTCGCTTCCATGTGGAACCTGCTCACGGGCTACGCGGGCATGATGTCCATGGGCCAGCAGGCCTTCATCGGCCTGGGGGCCTACCTCCTGTTCGTCGTCAACGACCACGGCCTGAACGTCTACATGGGCACGTTGGTGGTCTCCGCGCTGGTGGCCCTGGTCGCCTGGCCGATGTCGTACCTCGCGTTCCGGCTGCGCGGTGGTTACTTCGCCGTGGGCACCTGGGTGATCGCCGAGGTCGTGCGTCTGATCGTGGTGCGCTTCGACTCGCTGGGAGCGGCGAGCGGACGCAGCCTGTCCGATGTCACCGCCGATCCGGTGCTGCGGCGGGCATACACCTACTGGCTGGCACTCGTCGTCATGGCGGCGGCCGTGCTCGGGACGTACGCCGTCCTGCGCAGCCGGCTCGGCCTGGCCCTGCAGGCCATCCGCGACGACGACACCGCGGCGGGTTCCCTCGGTGTGAACGTCACCCGCGGCAAGCGCATCATCTACGTCACCGCGGCGGCGGGCTGTGCGGCGGCAGGCGCGGTGATCTGCGTGAACAGCCTGGGCGTCGCCTCGCCGAACCAGATCTTCGGGGTCCAGTACTCGGCCCTGATGGTTTTCATGGTGGTCATCGGCGGCATCGGCACGGTCGAGGGACCGGTCGTCGGCGCGGTCGCCTACTTCCTGCTCGACAAGTACTTCGCGCAGAGCGGTGTCTGGTATCTGGTCGTGGTCGGCGCGGCGGCCATCGTCGTCTCGTTGTACCTGCCGCGCGGCCTGTGGGGAACACTGGCCCACCGCACGGGCTTCGCGGTCTTCCCGGTGCGCCACACAGTGCGGTTGTAATGCCCCACGCCGGGTTGTAATCCCCCACGCCGAGGAGGACGGCCCGGGCTGGGGGCCACCCCCTTCTCGCCCCGTTCTGGTTGTCAGTGGTGAGCCGTCCCCCGTTCGGACACTGCACGCTCGGCGAGCCCTCCCGGGCCGAGCGTCCCGGTGCTCCCCAGGGGCTCCGCCGCCTCGATGCGGGCCGGCGCCCGGAGTGACACACGCAGGACCACCGGCACCAGGACCACGCGCACCGGTTGGGTCAGACGCAGCCAGTCCGGCGCGTACACGGCCGTACGACGGCACTCCGAACCGCGGACCAGGCGGGCGGCGACCGTGTCGACGGGATACACCCGCCGGGCCGGCGGGGGCATGTGGGCGCGCAGTTCGCGCAGAGCGGCGTACCGGTCGGCGTCGCGGGTCATGTCCGTGTCGGTCCAGTTGAGGTAGGCGATGCCCAAGCGGACGCCCCGGTGCGCCATCCCCGCCCGCAGGTTCCCCCTCAACGCCCTGGAATGTGGGGACCTCATGCGCACGAGGGCACGCCACTGCGGGGTCCGGCTGGAGCTCTCGGTGGATCCCGGTCCTCGGTGCCCGGAGTACGTCTGTTTTCAGCCATGTCTTTGCAACGTCCCTGTACGGAAAGGTACTTCCGTATGAGGGCATGTACCTGACATCTTGCATCCACCATTCGTTTCGTACGGCCCGGCCGGTGCCCTCAGCACGGCCGGGCCGTTTCCGGAGGACGCATTGATACCCCACATATCCAGCCGCCCCAGACGCACGCTGGTGCTGGCGGCCACGGTCGGTGCCGCCCTCGCATTCGGCGCTCCGGGCGCCCTCGCGGGCACGCTCCCCGTCGGCCCCTCCACCGCGCCGGCCGCCAAGGCCCACGCTCCTGCCGCCATGCCGGGATCCCAGAGCGCGGCCTGGGTGGCCGGGACGCGTGCCTACCTCGTGATCACCGCCCCCGGTGACAATTCGGCGGTCCGCTCGGCGATCACGGCCAACGGCGGCACCGTCTTCTCGGACTTCGACGCCATCGGCGTGATCGTCGCCCACTCGGCGTCCAGTGGATTCGCCGCCACCATGCGCGGCGTCGCCGGCGTGCAGCAGGTCGGCGCCACGCGTACCTCGGACGTCCCGGCCGACGCCTACAACCCGGCACTCCCGGCCAATCCGGCCCAGTCCTCGACGCCGGCCGGAGAACCGGTCCGGGCCGACATGAGCCAGATCAAGGCGGACCAGGCGTGGGCCGTGAACCCGGGCTCGGCCTCCGTCACGGTCGGCGTCCTGGACACCGGTGTGGACGACCAGCACCAGGACCTGGCGCCCAACTTCGACGCGGCCGACTCGGTCTCGTGCGCCTACGGCAAGCCCGACACCCGTGCCGGCGCGTGGCGGGACGTCGACACGCACGGCACGCACGTGGCGGGCACCATCGCCGCGGCCAAGAACGGCAAGGGCGTCGTCGGCGTGGCCCCCGGGGTGAAGATCGCCGCGGTCCGGGTCGCCGAGCCGGGCAACGCCTTCTTCTTCGCCGAGAACACCATCTGCGGCTTCGTCTGGGCCGGTGACCACGGCTTCAAGGTCACCAACAACAGCTATTACACGGACCCGTGGCAGTTCAACTGCCCGGACAACATCGACCAGGCCGCCATCATCGAGGGCGTCAAGCGCGCCCAGGAGTACGCCGAGGGCAAGGGCTCCCTCCAGATCGCCGCCGCGGGCAACGAGAACTACGACCTCGCCCACAAGACGACCGACTCCGCGAGCCCGAACGACTCGACGCCGGTCACCCGCACCATCACCAACGCCTGCCTCGACATCCCGACCGAGCTGCCGGGCGTGGTCACGGTCGCGGCCAACGGCACGGGCGTCACCAAGGCCTCGTTCTCCAACTACGGTCAGGGCGTCATCGACGTCGCGGCGCCGGGCAGCAACGTCTACTCCACCGTCCCCGGCGGCGGCTACGGCAGCAAGAGCGGCACCTCGATGGCCACCCCGCACGTGGCCGGCGTGGCGGCGCTCATCGCCAGCGCCAACCCGGGCATCACCCCGGCGCAGATCCGCGCCAAGCTGGCCACCCAGGCCAATGACATCGCCTGCCCCTCGGACAGCCGCTGCACGGGCACGACGGCCAACAACGCGTTCTTCGGCGAAGGACAGGTCGACGCCCTCAAGGCCGTCGGGGCCACCCCGCCGCCCGGCAAGTACTTCGAGAACCTCGCAGACTTCGCCATCAACGACAACGCGACCGTGGAGAGCCCGATCGCCGTGACCGGTGTGGTCGGCAACGCCCCGGCCACCCTCAAGGTGGGTGTGGACATCAAGCACACCTACATCGGCGACCTGAAGGTCGACCTGGTGGCGCCGGACGGCACCGTCCACACGCTGCACAACCGCGCGGGCGGCAGCGCCGACAACATCGCCCAGACCTACACCGTGGACGCCTCCTCGGAGGTCGCGAACGGCACCTGGAAGCTGCGCGTCAACGACAACGCCGCCTCCGACACAGGCAAGATCGACGCCTGGAACCTGACCTTCTAGCGCAGGGCCGGGCAACGCCCGCGTACAGCTCCCGCCCCGCGGCCGGGGACAAGGCGGGCTGCGGTCTGTTCGGCCAGCGCTGCGAACTGCGGGCGGGCAGAGGGCATATGGGCCCCGGCGGCGGTGTACGCCGCAGTTGGGGCCCATTTGTCGGAGGCGTCCAGGAAGGCTCCGGACGGCCTGGAGCCGGTGTCCAGCGCACCGTGCGCCTGCCTGACGAGCTGCGGGGCTGTGTCCGCGCTGACGGTACGGGCGGTGCGGACACAGCCTCGAGGAGTGCCGGCCGGTTGAGCGGCAGGTCACCGTCCCCGCCAGGACCGCAGCACCACCGACCATGAGCGTCGCGCATTTCTCCTCGGCCAGGATGCTTGCTCAAAGTCGACACGGACTCCACCGCACGGCGCACCGGGCCGGCGGGATTCACGCAGGCGGGGTTCACGCGGGGCCGATCGCGGCGAAGAACCGTTCCAGGCGTGGTTCGCCGGAGTGGTCGAAGACCGTCTCGGGCGGGCCCTGGACCAGGATGCGGCCGTGGTTCATGAAGACCACCCAGTCCGCGACCTCGCGGGCGAAGCGCATCTCGTGGGTGACGACGACCATGGTCGTGCCGTCGGCGGCGAGGTCGCTCATCACCGACAGGACCTCGCCCACGAGCTCAGGGTCGAGGGCCGAGGTCGGTTCGTCGAAGAGCAGCACGCTGGGGTTCATCGCCAGGGCGCGGGCGATGGCCACGCGCTGCTGCTGGCCGCCGGACAGCTGGTGGGGGTATTTGTGCGCATGGGAGTCAAGGCCCACCTTGCCGAGGAGTTCCCGTGCCCGGCGTTCGGCGTCCGCCCGGCCGGACAGCCGCTGCTGGAGGGGCGCGAGGGTGATGTTCTGCAGCACGGTGCGGTGCGGGAAGAGGTTGAACCGCTGGAAGACCATGCCGACGTGACGACGCTGGGCGGCGAGTTCACGGTCCTTGCCGCCCATGAGCCGGCCGTCGATCTCCACACTGCCCTGGTCGGGCTGTTCGAGGTGGTTGAGGGTGCGGACGAGGGTGGTCTTGCCCGAGCCCGAGGGGCCGATGACGGCCACCACCTCGCCGCGGTGCACGTCGAGGTCCACCCCGTCCAGGACGGTGACGGGGCCGAACGATTTCCGCAGTCCCCGGGCCCGTACCACCACCTCGCCTTCGTGCGGGGTGCGGGGCCGCGTCCGCACCGGGGCGGCGGGGACGGCCTCGCCCTGCGGGGCGGCGGGGACGGCCACACTCTTCGGGGCGGTGTCGGCCCCGGCCTTCGTACGGCGCCTGCGGACGTCGAGGCGGTGTTCGAGCAGGGCCCGCAGCCGGTCGAAGGCGGTGACCAGCATGACGTAGTAGACGGCGACGGCCAGCAGTGTCTCCAGGACGAGGAAGTTCTGGGTGTACAGGCGCTGGCCGACGAGCAGCAGTTCGGCCAGGGAGATGGAGCTGACGAGTGAGGTCAGTTTGAGGATGCTGATGAACTCGTTGCCCAGGGCGGGAAGCGCGACCCGGAACGCCTGCGGCACCACCACGTGCCGCTGCACGCCCGCGTACGGGATGCCCAGTGCCTGCGCGGCCTCGCCCTGTTCCTTGCCCACGGCCAGCAGACCGCCGCGGTGGATCTCGGCGATGTACGCGGTCTCGCTGAGCACGAGTGCGACCAGGCCCGCGGTGAAGGGGCTCGACAGCAGGGGCCGGAGGTCGGGGAAGAGCTGCGGCGAGTTGTAGACGAAGATCAGCAGTACCAGCAGGGGCAGGCTGCGGAAGAACCAGACGTACGCCGAGGCGAGCAGCCGTAGCGGGCGCAGCCGCGACTGCTGGGCGAGGGCGACGAGCAGGCCCAGCGCGGTGGACAGGACCCAGGCGGCGACGGCCAGTTCGACGACGAGCAGGGCCGCCCGCCACAGGTCGGCGTCGGCGAGCAGGCCGAGAGCGTAGTGCCAGTCGAAGCTGCCCATGTTCAGCTCTCCTGGGCCTGACCGAGGTTGTACTTCTTCAGCAGCTCGGCGTAGGTGCCGTTCTTCTTCAGCTCGGCGAGTGCGTCGGTGAGGGTCTTCTTCAGGGCGGTGTCGCCCCGCTTGACCGCGAGCCCGGACTGGACGGGGTAGATCAGCTCCCGGCTGGAGATGGTGAGCTTCCCGCCGGTCTTGTCGGCGGCGGCCTTGGCGACCGCGCCGTCGGTGACCTGCGCGTCCACCTGGCCGGACAGCAGCGCCTGGGTGCCTTCGGGATCGGTGGCGAACTCCCGTACGTCGATGGCGTTGGCGCCCTTGGCCCCGCACTCCTTGCTCGCCTCGTCGCGCAGTTTCCCGACGATCTGGCCGCCCTTGATCACCGCGACGGTCTTTCCGCACAGTCCGGTGACCCCGGTGGGCCCAGGGCCGCCCGAGGCCTTCACCATGATCGAGTTGCCGGTGGTGAAGTACGGGATGAAGTCGACCTGCTTCTTGCGCGCGTCGGTGATGTAGAGGTCGGACGCGATCACGTCGAAGTGGCCGGTGCCGAGCCCGGCGATGAGCTGCTCGAAGCGCGTGTCGACGAAGGTGGCCTTCAGCCCGGAGGCCTTGGCCAAGGCCCGGGAGATGTCCGGGTCGAAGCCCGCCGGGGTCTTGCCGTCCAGATAGGCGTAGGGCGGATACGTCAGGTCCGAGCCGACGGTCAGAGTGCCGGCGGTCATGGTGCCCGAACCGTCCGCCGCCTCGCCCTCCGGGGAACCGCCGGAGCAGCCGGACAGGGCGAGGAGTACGCCGATGGCCCCGAGGGCCGTGGTGGAGCGGATGAGGGCGGGGACGGTCACGCGCATGAGGGGGCCTCTCCAGCGGAACTGAGACTGTTGAACAATCTGGTTGCCGATGATGGTGGCGCCTCATTGTTTCAACCAGGTAAAAGGTCGAAACTCCCCTCAGTGCTGCATGCGGACAGGCCTCGGCAGGTCATCAGTCGGGCCTTTTTTGTTCAACAAAGGGTGCGCTAGGGTGGGGCCATGTCGACTCAGAACAGTGCGGCGGCCGCGGGACGGCCCGTCCTGGTGACCGATGTGCTGCGCGAACGCATCGTCGAGGGAGACCTCCCGCCGGGCACCCCGCTGCGGGACGTGGCGCTCTCCGCCGAGCTCGGGGTGTCCCGCAACACCCTGCGCGAAGCCCTGCGCACCCTGCACGACGAGGGTCTGGTGACGCAGCAACTGCACAAGGGCACAGCAGTGAAGACCCTGTCCGCCGAGGACGTGACGGACATCTACATCGCCCGCCGGACGCTCGAACTCAGCGCCATCGACGCAAGCCCCCTCGCCCCGGAACCGCTGCTCGACGCGATGGAGGCCAAGGTCGCCGCCGCCGAACTGGCCGTGTCCGCCGAGGCGTGGGACAAGGTCGGCACCGCGTCCCTGCGCTTCCACCAGTCGCTGGTGGCGCTGTTGTGCAGCGCCCGCCTGGACGGATTCTTCCGGGTGACGATCGCCCAACTGCGTCTGGCCTTCGCCGTCATGGCGGACCAGGGCGCCTTCCAGGCTCCGTGGGTCGCCCGCGACCGCGAGATCTGTGACCTGGTCCGCGGCGGCCGACGCGCGGACGCCGCAGCCGCGCTGCGGCTCTACCTCGACGACTCCGAACGCACGGTGCTCGACGCCGTACGCGCCAACTCCCGTACGACAACAGCAGCGAAAGGCAAGCGATGACCTCCCGCACAGCATCCGCGGCGCCCAGGGCGGCGGCCGCCTACCAGAGCACGAAGGGCGGCGCCCTCGAGGTCGATCGTGCCTTCTACGACCGCTTCGCCGGGGTGGACCACGAGTTGGTGGACTCCTTCGAGATCCCGATACGCTCGGGCCGCGCCTGGACCGTCCCCCAGGGGCACCTGTGCCGGATCGTCACCGTCGACGGCCCCCAGGTCGGCGACCTCAACGTGTGGAACCTCAACGACCCGCGCGAGCGCATGTGGGCCGCCCGCACCCGCCAGCTGCAGCGCGCGCACATCTCCACCTACGACCGGATCTGGTCGAACCTGCCGTTCCTGCGCCCCCTGCTGACCGTCACCGCCGACTCGCTCGCGGGCTACGGCGTGGACGCCGACGGCGGACGCGTCCACGACCTGCTGGGCACCCGCTGCGACCCGTACGTCAACCGCATGCTCACCGGCGAGGACTTCGACTTCCACTGCCACTCGAACCTGGTCCGGGCCGTACTGCCGTACGGGCTGACCGAGTTCGACGTGCACGACGTGCTCAACGTCTTCCAGTGCACCGGCCTCAACGACGCCGACCAGTACTTCATGAAGGACTGCCCGGCGCGCCCCGGCGACCACTTCGAGTTCTTCGCCGAGACCGACCTGCTCTGCGCCCTGTCCACCTGCCCCGGCGGTGACCTGTCCGTGCCGCTGTGGGGTCCTGACGCCCGCGACCCCCTGGACGTCTGCCGCCCCCTCGGCGTCGAGGTCTACCGCCCTGACTCCGCCCTTCTGGACGGCTGGACCCCACCCGCCAGGGCCGCCTACCGCAACCTCCACGGCCTGCGCCGGCCCGACCACGCCGAGGCCACCGGCTGAGCGGTGACTGCGAACCCGGGCCGGCCGGGCGCCCCAGGCGGCCCGGTGCGCTCGTGGGGCCCCAGAGCGCCCGCCGACATGCAATGCTGACCGGGAGGTGCCGGCGGCACGGTGGGAACAGCCTTCACGCAGAACGTGCGCCCTGGGGCATCCGCGCCCGGGGCGCACGTTCTGTGTCAGGCCCGGCAGCCGTTATGCCCAGCAGCCGTTCACGGTCGCGGCGAGGCCGTCCATCGCGTCCTTGATGGCGCTGTTGCCGGCCGTCGAGTCGTTCTCCACGAAGGAGAAGACCTTCCACCGGCCGTCCTTGCCCACCGTCAGGCCGCTCAGGGCGATGGCGCCGGTGAGGGTGCCGGTCTTCGCGTGCACCTTGCCGACGGCACACTTCGAGTTCTCGTCGTCGAAGCGGCCCCACTCCGGGCCGAGCGTGCTGCCGGCCTCGCCCGCGACCGGGAGGCCGTCGCGGATCGAGCTCAGCAGGTGCTCGTAGCGCTTCTCCGTCAGCAGGTCGAGGATCTCCGCCAGGGTCCGGGCCGGGATGCGGTTGGCACGGGAGAGGCCGCTGCCGTCGTAGATCTGGAAGTTCTCCAGCGACACTCCGTAGCGCCGGCTCAGTACGTCGCGCACGACCGCCGTACCGCCCTCGAACGTGGCGGGCTGCCCGGCGCCCAGCGCGGTCATCCGCAGCAGGGTCTCGGCGATGTTGTTGTCGCTGACCTTGATCATGCGGTGGACGATGTCCGACAGGGGAGCGGACCTGTGGCGGGCGACCGGTACGTCGGTGATCTCAGCCGTCCGGCGCGTGACCTCGCCGTCCAAGGTGACGCCGGCGTCGGCGAGTTGCTTGGCGAAGACCTGTCCGGCGTCGATGGAGGTGTCGTTGACGGCGTGTCCGTCGACGACGAGGGCGCGGACCGGAGCGACGTCGCCGGGGAAGTAGTCGGGCTTCCAGCCGTGGGCCTGGGTCGAGTCGGAGAAGAGGCTGTCGTCCACGGCGACCTTCACGGTGGTGAGGCCCGCGGCCTTCAGCCCGGCCACCGCGTCCTTGGCCATGGCGGCAAGGTCCGCGGTGGTCAGCGTCCGGTCGCCGCCGCCGACGAGGGTGAGGGTGCCGTCGCCGTAGACGACCTTCGTCTTGAACCGGTGATTCGGGCCGAGCACGGTCAGGGCGGCGGTCGCGGTGGCGAGCTTGGTGTTGGACGCCGGCATCAATGCGGTGGCGCCGTTGTGGTCCCAGACGGTGCTGTCCGACTCGGCGTCCAGCACCACGCCGCTGACGTTGCCGCCCAACCGCGCGTCGTTGATGCGGGTGTCGAGGTTCGCGGCGATCGCCTGGTCGGCAGGGTCGAGGTCTTCGTCCGTGGCCGGGGCCGCGTCGGGGGCCGTCGCGGTGGTCTTTCCGTTGGCGGCGAAGGCCGAGGGGCCGGCGAGTGCCGCCGACGCGACGGGCACGGCCATGGCGAGGACCAGAGCTCGGCGGGCGCCCGCGCCGAGCTGCTTCGACTTGCGGTGCCGGTGGCGTCCACCGGGGGTGAAGGCGGATGGGGGCACGGCTTCGGTTCTGTCGTTCATGGGGGGCTTTCCGTGATGGGACGCGCCGACGGAAGGTCAAGCCGGCGCGGTGGGACTGGATATGAGCCTGTGACGCTAAATGATCAGTGCCGCACAAGTGGTTGCATGAACCCCACGACCGGCGAAAGATGACTCACAAGTAAGAGACAGGAATCACAAGTTAGCGCACGCCAGCCGGCCCGGATCCCAAAGGGCGTTGCCGACTGTTCCCCTTCCTCGGCCGCTCAAGAGGACCAGAGGTGTCCCACCGATACGTCGTCCTACGGCGCGCCTACCATCAGCCGCCCTCCGACCGTCAGCCGCCCGCCGCGTCACCTGAGCGGCTGCCCTGGCCGGTCTCCCGGGACTCCCTGTCAGTGCGTGTTTTTCTGGATGCGTTCCGGCGTGAGCATGAGGGCGTCACCATCTGGTGCGGCACCATGCTCGAGGGCGGTTGTGGCCGTCGGCTCTTGACCCGGCGGTGCACCGATAAGGTCTGCCACTTCGCCCACTACGGAAGTGGCTCCGGCCATCAGTGCGGCCGCAAGGAGCGCGGCAAGGACAGCGCCGACCATCTCTTCGCCAAGGCCCATCTGGCGTCCTGGCTGCGGGCACAGGACCAGAACCTGCCCGGCCGGATCGCTCTGAAGGACCTGAACGGAACAGGGAGAAAAGCCCGGTGCCTCTCCAGCGCAGACTGCCCGGGCCCTGCTGGCACTCGCCACCACCACCGCGGGTCTGATGCAGGTTCGGGTGACAGGTTCGGTCACACGGCCTGGAGGGCTGGCGTGGTCATGACGGTCTCGCATTCGATGGGGGTCAGCCGGTCGAGTGAGGCTTGTCTGCGGTGCCGGTGGTAGGTCCGCTCGATCCAGGTCACGATCGCGATCCGGAGTTCTTCACGGGTGGCCCGGACGCGGCGGTCGAGGACGTTCTTCTGCAGCGGGCTGACGAAGGACTCCGTGGCCGTGTTGTCGCCGGCAGCTCCGGCCCTCCCTGTCGATCCGGCCATCCGGTGGCGGTCGAGCGCCCGGACGAACGTCCGGGAGCGGAACTGCGATCCGCGTTCGCTGTGCAGAGTGCACCCGTCGACGTCTCCACGCCGGGCCATGGCGCAGGGCAGCCACGGCCAGGTTGGACTTCATCCGCTCGTCGATGGAGCAGCCGACGATCCTGTTGCTGAAGACGTCCTTGATCGCGCAGAGACAGAGCTTGTCTTCGCCGGTGGCGTGCTCGGTGATGTCGGCGAGCCACAGCCGGTTCGCGCAGGTCGCGGTGACGTCACAGCGGACCGGATCGTCGTGCACCGGCGGACCGGATCGTCGTGCACCGGCGGGCCGGATCGTCGTGCACCGGCGGGCCGGCCCTCCTGCCCTTGCCGCGCTTCTTGCCGAACACGCTCCACCAGCGGTTGTCCCGGCAGATCCGCCACGCGGTCCGGTCCGCCATCACGGCCCCGGCGTCGCGCGCTTCGTCGGCCAGGAAGCGGTACCCGAACTCCGGATCGTCACGGTGCGCGTCGTACAGCGCGTTCGCGCGATACGCCTCTTCCAGCATGGCGTCGGTCACCGGCTGGTCCAGCCAGCGGTAGTAGGGCTGTCTGGCGAGCTTCAGCCCCGGCACGCAACCGTGACGGGCACCCCGTCCCCGGCCAGCTCCTTCACGAGCGGGTAGATCCTTTTCCCGGCAGATGCGCCTGCGACAGACAGGCCGCGGCCCGCCGCAGGACCTCGTTCTCCTGCTCCAGCAGCTTGATCCGCCGACGCGCCTGCCGAAGCTCTGCGCTCTCCTGGCTGGTCGTGCCGGGCTTGACCCCGTCGTCGATATCCGCGCGACGCATCTACTTCCACAACGTCATCGGGTGGACTCCGAAGTCGGTGGCCACCTGCTCGACCGTCACACCCGGCCCACGGTTCCTCGCGACCCGCACGACGTCCTGGCGGAACTCTTCCGGACAAGGCTTGGGCACAGCGACATCCTTCACACCCGCCCCACAGGGCAAGCCAGTTCAGATGTCACCCGATCGTGCGGCAGACCCGTGTGTCGCTCTGCGTGACAGGATCTTTGAGGCGCTTCGGGACGGCTTCGTCGCTGTCGGAGCCATGGTGATTTTGGTGGTTGAGGGCTTGCGAGGCAGGGTCCAGCCTGCGGGTGCTCTTCGGCGACCTACGCAGACACTCTGCCGAGGATCTTGAACGCGTAGATGAGGCCATGCGCCGTTACCGGGAATTCAGCAGCCGGGACCCACAGGACCAGCGGGCACCTGATGCGGGCCTGCACACGCCATGACCAGCGGTGCCCCACACCCCGGATGAGTCGAACCCCAGGGGTCGATGACAAAGGCAGGCTTTCGCTGTGAGGCCGGCCCGCCGGGGTCAGGAACGGATGAACGCGAGGATGTCCGGGTTGAGGACCTCTGGGTGCGTGGACAGCATCCCGTGCGGATAGCCCTCGTAGGACTTGAGGGTCCCGTTCTTCAAAAGCTTGACTGTCAGGGGTGCCGAGTCGTTGTACGGGACGACCTGGTCGTCGGTTCCGTGCGCGACGAGGACGGGCACCTCGATCTGCTGCAGGTCCTCGGTGAAGTCGGTCTCGGAGAACGCCGCAACGCACTCGTAGTGCGCGTTCGCCGCGCCCATCATGCCCTGGCGCCACCAGTTGTCGATCAAACCCTGCGACACCTGTGCTCCGGGACGGTTGAAGCCGTAGAACGGCCCCGAGGGAATATCAATGAACGTCTGAGCCCGGTTGCCGGCAACGCCCGCACGGAAGCCGTCGAAGACCTCCATCGGCAGGCCGCCCGGGTTGGCCTCCGTCTTCAGCATCAGCGGGGGCACCGCGCCCACCAGGATCGCCTTCGAGACCCGGCCGGGCTTGGCGCGGGCGACGTAGCGGGCCACCTCGCCACCGCCGGTGGAGTGGCCGATGTGCACGGCGCCCCGCAGGTCGAGTGCGTCGGTCAGAGCGGTCACGTCCGCGGCGTAGGTGTCCATGTCGTGGCCGGTCGCGCTCTGGGTGGAGCGTCCGTGGCCACGGCGGTCGTGTGCGATGACTCGGTAGCCCTGCGCCAGGAAGAACAACATCTGATTGTCCCAGTCGTCGGCGCTCAGCGGCCACCCGTGGTGGAAGACGATCGGCTCCCCATCCCGAGGACCCCAGTCCTTGTAGAAGATCGTGGTGCGGTCGTCGGTCGTGACTGTACCCATCGCAGATCCTCCGCTCGTCCAGGCGCACCCTAGCCACGGACCAATGAGTGTGGGGCACCTGCGACTTCACGCCCAGCGGGCGCGGTCCGGATGTATGGCCCACATTACGCCCTGTCCCTGCAGGCCACATCCGCAGCTTGTCGACGTTCGCCAAGTCTCGGAATCGTCTCAAGGACGGCCCCGGGGGACACGCATCTCAAGGTGGGCAGGTGTGGCCAACTGTGACGCTCCGAATGGCCAAGTAGCGCGCTCAGTCACAGGCGCTCGCGTTGCCCCTTGTCCAGTTCCGCCACCTGCGACATTCCGCCCATTCAGGCAGGGGAGAAATCTCCGTCCCGCCACGCTGCACGACGCCCCGGGAAAAGCCGCTGCCGCCCGGGGCGTGCCGCCGGGGGCGCGGCGGGCAGCCCCGTCGTCGAGCGGCGGCGGTCCATCTGGCACGATGTGGTCGCCGTCCAGGCCGACCGTCCCCGCACGGATGAGGCCGCGACACCGGGCCCACTCCACACTTCTCCCCGCCCAGGCTCGTCCATGGGGTGCCTTCTTTCGCCTGGGCAATGAGCAAGCCGCCTGGCCTTGGTCCATCCTGGGCGGGATTGGTCACCCGCTTGGTATCCCCGATTCGGCGAATGCAGCGACGGTGACGCCTGCGACCGCGCCGTACGCGATCGCGTGGGCGTCAGGCCAGTGCGCCCTCGGCCGAGTGGACAGCGCGCAGGGCGCGCTCGATCGTCTCCTGGTTCTCGCCGACCGGGGACACGTAGTCGAGGACGTTGCGCGCTGAGTCCTCCCCGAGCATGCGAGTGATCACCCAGGTGGCCAGGTACTGGGACGCCAGGCAACCGCCCGCCGTGGCGATGTTCCCCTCGGCGTGAAACGGCTCGTCGAGCACAGGGATGCCGAGAGCCTCGACAAAGGGCCGGGTCTTCATGTCCGTGCACGCCGGCATGCCATCCAGGAACCCCAGACGGGCGAGCACCAGAGCGCCGGAGCACTGGGCGCCGATGAGCTGGCGCGACGAATCGAGCCGCAGCTGGGAGATCAGCTGGTCGTCGGCCACCACTTCTCGCGCCTTCACGCCACTGCCGATCAGCACAACGTCAGCCTCGGTGACGAACTCCACCGGGCGCTGCCCCGTCACCTTGACGCCGTTCATCGACGTGACCACCGATGTCGGCGTAGTGATGAAAGCTTCCAAGCCGTCCCCGCGACATCGGTTGATCAGCGCGGAAGCGATGAAGCTGTCGAGTTCGTTGAACCCGTCGAAGGTGACTACCGCTACCTGCATCGCAACTCCCTCACGTACGGCATCCGCGCCATCTGCAGTCTCCTCCGGGCCACCTGTACCGGACGAGGGCCAATCTGCTGCCTGTGGCCTGCCCACCATCGCTCGAGCACCACCCGCGTCAGGTCCCGACGCACGTCATTCCCGGACCGAGCACGCGACCGAGTCGCCCCCGGCCCCCCCCGCAGCCCCACGGCCCGGCACCGTCCGGCCGCACGCATGCGTCCGTCGGCGGACGGCGGCGGCCGCGTCCACGCCAAGTGCCTCGCCCTCCTCTGCCGCGACGTTCGACTGCGAAGAGGAGCCGGTCCTGGCCTCCTGCAGCGCTATGCGGTCACGACGGCAGCTCGGTCCCTGCCTGCTCGCGCACCCAGTACTGGGCATACCAGTCCGGCCAGTTCTCGTCCTCCGCGACGATGCGGCTCTCATGCTCCCCGTGCGCGGTCACGGCACGGCGCAGCGCGCTCGCAGGTCCTCGGCCGAGGCGAACGTCGTGGTCGCGGGATCGAGGCGTCCCGGAAGCCGGCTGGTGACCTCTTGCAGAAGCCAACCGTTGCCGTCCGGGTCACTGAAGGACACAAACGAGCTGTAGCTGGTGCGCTGGATCCGGCCCTGGCACCCGGGCCTCCGTCCCGTCTCATGCCAGCAGGGGGAGCCGGACGTATACGCGGTGGCCCTGGCGGCTGTGGACGATCCGGAAGCTGCCGCCCAACTCCTCGGCCCGACGGCGCATGGAGGCCAGCCCCACCCCTCCGTCGCGGGAACGGGCTGGATACGGGCCCCGACCGTCGTCGAGCACCTCCAGGACCAGGTCCGCACCGAACGTCAGACGGACCCGGCAGTGCGAGGCACCGGCGTGCCTGACCACGTTGGTGAGCGCTTCGTCGGCGATCCGGTAGACCGCGGTCTCGACCTGCTCCGGAAGCACGGGGGCTTCGTCGGGTGCCTCCACCGTGACGCGTGGGCGACCGCCCGTCGTCCGGGTCAGGATGTCCCCCCGCTCACGCAGAGCCGCGACTAGGCTGCGCAGGTCGAGCGCCACTGGGCGAAGCGCGTCGATGACGCGTCGGATGTCGTCGATCGCGGCGGCGACTTCCGTCCGGAGTCGGCGGACGAGAGCGTCCAGGTCCGCGGAATGTCCCGCGACGGACGTCTCCACCGCCTCAAGACCCAGCGCGACACCGGCGAGCGAGGGCCCCAGGCCGTCGTGCAGATCGTGGCGGATACGGGCGCGTTCCGCCGAGGACGCGTCCGCGGCACGCCGACGGGCGGCCCGGAGCTCGCGGTTGAGGTGCTGGGTGTGCACGATGAGCGCCACCGGTGCCGTCAGGGCATCGACGATCCGGGCATCGGTGGCGGCCAGACCGTCGCGCTCCGCCGGACGGATCGCAAGGTCGGCGACGTGCGCCCCGGCCACGGTGAGCGGTCGCACCAGCACCGGCTCAGACCGTGTCCCGGTCTCCGCGAGGAGGGTCCCGTCGGCCGCGGTGAGTGCGACGTAGGGCGCACGCACCGCGGAGGCCACCGCCTTCACGACAACGGGCAGGACGTCGGCCGCACCGGCGGACACCTGGCTGCCTAGATGCCGCAAGGGGAGGAGCGGGTCATGGCGGGCACCGTAGACGACCCGGTCGACCGCCCGCTGCAGACGGTCCCTTACCGGAGTGAGCAGCACGGCCACCACGGCGGCCGCCACCACCGCGGGTACCGGCCCTGCCGACACGGCCGTGGAGAGGGCGGCGGTCACCCCGCCGTACACGCACAGGACCGCCGCGGTGAGCCCGCCGTACAGCAGTGTGCGCCGCAGAATGAGCTCGATGCCGAGTAACCGGTACCACAGCACGCCCACCGTGACGGCGAACGAGACCGACGCCAGGGCTGGCGGCAGCATCCACTCCCCTGCGGGCACGAACGACACGCCGAGCAGCAGCCCCAACCCCGACAGAAGCCACAGTAGTTGCTGACGCTCCGGCGCGGCGGCTCGCCGCACGCGCACGCAAGCACCTCCCAGGATCAGCACAGTCGCAATAGCCGCGAGCCCTGCTCCACCGAGCGTCAGCACGTGCGTCCACACGGCCGGAAGCTGGACGACGGGGCCTTCGCCCCGGTAGTACTCCGCAGCGGGCCGAGCCGCTGTGGCCATGCCGAGCGTCGCCAGGAGGGCACCGATGACAAGGGGCCATGCCAGCCAGGCCCATGCGGCGGAGGCCGGCCGACCCTGCGGATAGAAAATCACCAACATGATCAGCAGGCAGAGTGCCGGCACCCACAGCGCGTTGCCCAGCGAGTAAGCCAGGCTTCCCCAGGGCAGCCGCTCCTCAGGCCTGGCCTGGGCCCGCACCGCGTAGACCGAGGCGACATCCTGGGCCGTGCCGAACACCGGGACGGCCAGCAGCAACCAACCGATCGAATTGCGCGGGCGTGCGCCGATGAGTACCACGCTCGCTGGAAGCGCCAGCGTCACACCGACAAGCTGCGCATACGGAACCGGCTGGTCCCCCGCCTCCGCCGGAAACCGCAGTCCACGCCCCAGAAACACCGTCAGGCCGGCGGCCACCACTGCAACCGCCGCCAGAACAAAGCCGGTTCGGCGCAGGGCAGCATCCGACACTCGCGACAACGACGACACGAACCCAGTGTCGCGCGCACCGCACTGACCGTCAGCCGACCACGACAGAACAAGCAACATGTCCTTGAACGGCGCCCGAAGCAGCACGAAGCCGTCCGTCCAGACAATGACCCCAACCGCAGATCAGTACGAGGACAAGTTCCCAGGTGGCCTCGATCGCCTGGGGCAAGGCCGCCGGCTCCCCCCCGACGACCTCTCGGCCGCGAGGTCGGCGAAGCCCGCCTGCGCCTGCGCTGTACTCCGCCGCTGCCCAGCTGGTCACCGCCGGCCGCCGCCGCATCCTCCGCCTCGCGGCCCACCGGCCCGGGACCAACAGGATCATCCCCGCGCTCGACCGGCTTGATGCCCTCCCCAACCCTGGCTGATCAGCAGCATCCCGTCCCTATGAACAGCACACCCCGGAGCCGTGGAATCCGGCGCTCACGCGGCACGACAGCCGGGCCGTCAGCCTGCCCGCAAGCAGGAATTGCCGCTCACAACGAGCAGAAAGGGTCCGGCAGCAAGCTGACGGACCCTCGCGACGGGCTGCACCTGGCGGCAGTTGCCGCCGGTCCTCGGCCCGTCGGGGCCGACCGCGCACCGGCGCTTCACCGAGTGGAGTGCCGCCCGGGTCTGGGCGAAGCTGCACCCCCTCGTCCTCGACGAACTGGGTTCGCGCGGCGATCTGGACTGGTCGCGCTGCGCGATCGACTCGGTGAACATGCGGGCCCTGAAAGGGGGGACCGGACAGGTCCGAATCCTGTGGACCGGGGCAAGAAGGGCTCGAAGGTCCACTTGATCACCGAGCGGACCGGTTTACCCCTCTCGATCGGCATCTCCGGCGCGAACCTGCACGACAGCCAGGCACTCGAGCCGCTCGTGCGCGGTATCCCGCCGATCCGCTCACGCCGCGGCCCGCGCAGACGCCGGCCCGCCAAGCTGCACGCGGACAAGGGCTACGACTACGACCACCTGCGCCGCTGGCTCCGCAAACGAGGTATCCGG
>NZ_JAMGBG010000110.1 GCF_023516595.1 Streptomyces neyagawaensis
GCCTCCCGCCTCGGCGGTGACGAGTTCGCGGCCCTCATCGTGGGGGACGGCTCCCGTGACCGGGCCGCGAGGGAACAGCACATCTTCGAGCTGGCCGACCGACTGCGGCTCACCCTGTCCCAGCCCTACTCCATCGACGGCAACGATGTGCGGGTGGCCGCCTCCATCGGCGTCGCCTTCGCCGAGCCCGGCCTCGGAGCGGGCGACCTGCTGCGCAACGCCGACCTCGCCATGTACCGCGCCAAGGCGTCCGGCAAGGGCCGCGTCGAGCTGTACCAGCCGCAGATGCAGCAGGACGTGGTCCGCAAGGCCGAGCTGGCCACCCGGCTGCGGGCCGCGCTGCACGACGGCGAGTTCATGCTGCTGAACCAGCCCGTGGTGGAGCTGGACACCGGCCGCATCGCCTCGGTGGCGACCGCGGCCCGCTGGCGCTCGTCCCAGGGAGTGCTGTTCACCCCGGCCGAATTCCTACGGGTCTCCGAGGACAGCGACAAGACCGCCGAGCTGGGCCGATGGATGCTGGAGCAGGCCGTCGAGCAGGCCGCCGGCCGTCTCAACAATGGCCTGAACGTGCCGGTCTCCGTCCGTATGGGTGCCCGGCGACTGCTGGACCGCTCCCTGCCCCCCGGCTCCCTCGAGACACTGCTGACCCGGCATGGGCTGCCCTCCGGCTCCCTGGTGATCGAGCTGTCCGACACGGACCAGCTGAAGGGCTCCCTGGACGATCTGGAACGCCGGCTGAAGCAGCTGAGGCGCCTCGGCGTCCGGATCGCCCTGGACGGCTTCGGCAGCGGCCACGGCGCCATCACGGCACTGCGCCGCCTCCCCGTCGACGTACTGAAGCTGGACCGCGGTCTCGTCGAAGGAGTCGTGGAGTCTCCCCGGCTCCACACGATCACCGGCGGACTGCTGCGCATCGCGGGCGACCTGGGGCTCCAGACCGTGGCCGAGGGAGTGGATCTGCCCGAGCAGGTCATCGCCCTGCGCACGATGGGCTGTACACACGGCCAGGGTGCCGCTTTCTCCGGACCGCTGGACGAATACCGGCTGCGCCGGGCACTGTCCTTGGGCCACTACCCCGTGCCCTCCGGACCGGCCGAGCCCGCGTTCGCGGGCGGTGGGGCAGGGGTGTACACAAGTGGTGTCCCCGCTGTTTACGGAGGCGGCAGTGCCCTTCGCTCACATAATGAGACTCCTGTCCCACCCACTTGACACACGGTGCGCGCCGGGGGGAGGGTCAGTGCCATGCGCACCCGAATTCTCGTACTTGGAAAGCGCGTCGGCTGAAGCTGGGACCGACCGGAGGACGATCCGGAATCCCCAGCGACCGTACCCGGCGCGCTCCCCTCGCTTGCCTCATGGCAAGGAGGGGTTTTTTGTTGCACGGGCACCAGTCAGCGCAAGCCGCACACCGCACGAACTTCGCAAAAAACCCTCAGCATCGAGAAGAGAATGCCGATGACCGAGCAGGCCTCCGGGGCCCACCATCCGCAGCCGCGGCCCCGATCCGGAGGACAGTCCGCCCCCGTCGAACACGTCACGGGCGCGCAGTCCCTCATCCGCTCTCTCGAGGAGGTCGGGGCCGACACGGTGTTCGGCATTCCCGGCGGCACCATCCTGCCGGCGTACGACCCGATGATGGACTCCAAGCGAGTGCGTCACGTGCTGGTCCGCCACGAGCAGGGCGCCGGTCACGCGGCCACCGGTTACGCACAGGCCACCGGCAAGGTCGGGGTGTGCATGGCGACGTCCGGGCCGGGTGCCACCAACCTCGTCACCCCGATCGCTGACGCGCACATGGACTCGGTGCCGCTGGTCGCGATCACCGGACAGGTCGTCTCCAAGGCGATCGGCACGGACGCCTTCCAGGAGGCGGACATCGTCGGCATCACCATGCCGATCACCAAGCACAGCTTCCTCGTCACCAAGGCCGAGGACATCCCGCGCGCCATCGCCCAGGCCTTCCACATCGCCTCCACCGGCCGCCCCGGTCCGGTCCTGGTCGACATCCCCAAGGACATCCTGCAGGCGCGGACGACCTTCAGCTGGCCGCCGGTCATGGACCTGCCCGGCTACCGCCCGGTGACCAAGCCGCACGCCAAACAGATCCGTGAGGCCGCCAAGCTGATCGCCGCCGCCAAGCGGCCGGTCCTGTACGTCGGCGGCGGTGTCATCAAGGCCGGCGCGACCGCCGAGCTGAAGGTGCTCGCCGAGCTGACCGGCGCGCCCGTCACCACCACGCTGATGGCGCTCGGCGCGTTCCCCGACAGCCACCCGCAGCACCTGGGCATGCCCGGCATGCACGGCTCCGTGGCCGCCGTCACCGGACTGCAGAAGGCCGACCTGATCGTCGCCCTCGGCGCCCGCTTCGACGACCGCGTCACCGGCAAGCTGGACAGCTTCGCCCCGTACGCCAAGATCGTCCACGCGGACATCGACCCGGCCGAGATCGGCAAGAACCGCGCCGCCGACGTGCCGATCGTCGGTGACGCCCGCGAGGTCATCGCCGACCTGATCCAGGCCGTCCAGAAGGAGCACAGCGAGGGCAACCAGGGCGACTACAGCGCCTGGTGGAAGGACCTGAGCCGCTGGCGCGAGACCTACCCGCTGGGCTACGACCAGCCCTCCGACGGCTCGCTCTCCCCGCAGCAGGTCATCGAGCGTATCGGCCGGCTCGCTCCCGAGGGGACGATCTTCACGGCGGGCGTCGGCCAGCACCAGATGTGGGCCGCCCACTTCATCCAGTACGAGAAGCCCGCCACCTGGCTGAACTCCGGCGGCGCCGGAACGATGGGCTACGCCGTCCCGGCGGCCATGGGCGCCAAGGCCGGCGCGCCCGACCGGACCGTCTGGGCGATCGACGGCGACGGCTGCTTCCAGATGACCAACCAGGAGCTCACCACCTGCGCCCTGAACGGCATCCCGATCAAGGTCGCGGTCATCAACAACGGCGCCCTCGGCATGGTCCGCCAGTGGCAGACGCTGTTCTACAACCAGCGCTACTCCAACACGGTGCTCCACTCGGGCCCGGACGACGTCAACCCGAAGGCCCGCGGCACCCGCGTCCCCGACTTCGTGAAGCTGTCGGAGGCCATGGGCTGCTACGCCATCCGCTGCGAGTCCCCGGACGACCTCGACAAGGTCATCGAGGAGGCGAACTCGATCAACGACCGCCCGGTCGTCATCGACTTCATCGTCCACGAGGACGCGATGGTGTGGCCGATGGTCGCCGCCGGCACGTCCAACGACGAGATCATGGCCGCCCGGGACGTCCGCCCCGACTTCGGCGACAACGAAGACGACTGAGAGCCGTAGGTAAAGGAAGCAGACCATGTCCAAGCACACGCTCTCCGTCCTGGTGGAGAACACCCCCGGCATCCTGGCCCGGATCGCCGCCCTGTTCTCCCGTCGCGGCTTCAACATCGACTCCCTCGCGGTCGGTGTCACCGAGCACCCCGAGATCTCCCGCATCACCATCGTGGTGAACGTGATCGAGGAACTGCCGCTGGAGCAGGTGACCAAGCAGCTCAACAAGCTCGTCAACGTGCTGAAGATCGTCGAGCTGGAGCCGGCCTCCGCCGTCCAGCGCGAACTCGTTCTGGTGAAGGTGCGCGCCGACAACGAGACGCGCTCCCAGATCGTCGAGATCGTCCAGCTGTTCCGCGCCAAGACCGTCGACGTCTCCCCGGAGGCCGTCACCATCGAGGCCACCGGGTCCAGCGACAAGCTGTCCGCGATGCTGAAGATGCTGGAGCCGTTCGGCATCAAGGAGCTGGTCCAGTCCGGCACCATCGCGATCGGCCGCGGCGCCCGTTCGATCACCGACCGGTCGCTGCGCGCTCTGGACCGGTCGGCCTGACGGTTTGAACGCCTCGCCAGGCGCCGTACGCCTGGTGGACGATTGCCTGACCCACGGCACGGGCGGCCGGTGACACGCCGTCCGCCCGTATGCCGAGACCCCGAGACTTCCCTTCGCCCCGCCGTCATACGGTGGGAAGCAACACCTGCACTCAAGGAGAGAACCCAAAGTGGCCGAGCTGTTCTACGACGCTGACGCCGACCTGTCCATCATCCAGGGCCGCAAGGTCGCGGTCATCGGTTACGGCAGCCAGGGCCACGCCCACGCCCTGTCGCTGCGCGACTCGGGTGCCGACGTCCGCGTGGGTCTGCACGAGGGCTCGAAGTCCAAGGCGAAGGCCGAGGAGCAGGGCCTGCGCGTGGTGAGCCCGTCGGAGGCCGCCGCCGAGGCCGACGTCATCATGATCCTCGTCCCGGACCCGATCCAGGCCCAGGTCTACGAGGAGCACATCGCCCCGAACCTGAACGACGGCGACGCCCTGTTCTTCGGCCACGGCCTGAACATCCGCTACGGCTTCATCAAGCCCCCGGCCGGCGTGGACGTCTGCATGGTCGCCCCCAAGGGCCCGGGCCACCTGGTCCGCCGCCAGTACGAGGAGGGCCGCGGCGTTCCCTGCATCGCCGCCGTCGAGCAGGACGCCACCGGCAACGCCTTCGCGCTGGCCCTGTCGTACGCCAAGGGCATCGGCGGCACCCGCGCCGGCGTCATCAAGACCACCTTCACCGAGGAGACCGAGACCGACCTGTTCGGTGAGCAGGCCGTCCTCTGTGGTGGTACCGCGGCGCTGGTCAAGGCGGGCTTCGAGACGCTGACCGAGGCCGGCTACCAGCCGGAGATCGCGTACTTCGAGTGCCTGCACGAGCTGAAGCTGATCGTCGACCTCATGTACGAGGGCGGCCTGGAGAAGATGCGCTGGTCGATCTCCGAGACCGCCGAGTGGGGCGACTACGTCACCGGCCCGCGGATCATCACCGACGCCACCAAGGCCGAGATGAAGAAGGTCCTCGCCGAGATCCAGGACGGCACCTTCGCCCAGGCCTGGATGGACGAGTACCACGGCGGTCTGAAGAAGTACAACGAGTACAAGACCCAGGACTCGGAGCACCTGCTGGAGACCACCGGCAAGGAGCTGCGCAAGCTGATGAGCTGGGTCAACGACGAAGAGGCCTGATCCGATGGGGCCGGCCGCGGAGGGTTCACCCGGAGCCGCGGCCGGCCTCTTCTCACGTCCGGGTGACCTTTCCGCGGTGGCGTGGGACGACGCCTTCGGCGCCACTACACTGCTGCACTACATACGCGTCAGGCCCACAGCGTCGTGCGTCTTCCACGCGGCCACCACCCTCCACCGCCTGCGGCCGTCGGGACGGCCGTCCGCAGCATTGGACTTGTGAGGACTCACGTGAGCTCGAAACCAGTCGTACTGATCGCTGAAGAGCTGTCGCCCGCCACCGTCGACGCGCTGGGCCCGGACTTCGAGATCCGGCACACCAACGGGGCGGACCGAGCCGAACTGCTCCCGGCCATCGCCGATGTCGACGCCATCCTCATCCGCTCGGCCACCAAGGTCGACGCCGAGGCGATCGCCGCCGCCAAGAAGCTGAAGGTCGTCGCGCGAGCCGGTGTCGGCCTGGACAACGTGGACGTCTCCGCCGCCACCAAGGCCGGCGTGATGGTCGTCAACGCCCCCACCTCGAACATCGTGACCGCCGCCGAGCTGGCCTGCGGTCTGCTCCTCGCCACCGCCCGCCACATCCCGCAGGCGAACACGGCGCTGAAGAACGGCGAGTGGAAGCGCAGCAAGTACACGGGCGTGGAGCTCGCCGAGAAGACCCTCGGTGTGGTCGGCCTCGGCCGTATCGGCGCGCTCGTCGCGCAGCGCATGTCCGCGTTCGGCATGAAGGTCGTCGCCTACGACCCGTACGTGCAGCCGGCGCGCGCCGCGCAGATGGGTGTGAAGGTCCTGTCGCTGGACGAGCTGCTGGAGGTCTCCGACTTCATCACCGTCCACCTGCCGAAGACCCCCGAGACGGTCGGCCTGATCGGCGCCGAGGCGCTGCACAAGGTCAAGCCGTCGGTGCGCATCGTGAACGCCGCACGTGGCGGGATCGTCGACGAGGCCGCGCTGTACTCGGCGCTCAAGGAGGGCCGCGTCGCCGGCGCCGGTCTCGACGTGTACGCCAAGGAGCCGTGCACCGACTCCCCGCTGTTCGAGCTGGACGAGGTCGTCTGCACCCCGCACCTCGGCGCCTCCACCGACGAGGCGCAGGAGAAGGCCGGTATCGCCGTCGCCCGCTCCGTGCGTCTCGCCCTCGCCGGCGAGCTGGTCCCGGACGCGGTGAACGTGCAGGGCGGTGTCATCGCCGAGGACGTCAAGCCGGGCCTGCCGCTGGCCGAGCGCCTCGGCCGTATCTTCACCGCGCTGGCCGGTGAGGTCGCGGTCCGTCTGGACGTCGAGGTGTACGGCGAGATCACCCAGCACGATGTGAAGGTGCTGGAGCTGTCCGCGCTGAAGGGCGTCTTCGAGGACGTCGTCGACGACACGGTGTCGTACGTGAACGCGCCGCTGTTCGCGCAGGAGCGGGGCGTCGAGGTACGGCTGACGACCAGCTCCGAGTCGCCGGACCACCGCAATGTCGTCACCGTGCGGGGCACACTCGGCAGCGGCGAGGAGGTCTCGGTGTCCGGCACCCTGGCCGGCCCGAAGCACCACCAGAAGATCGTGGCCGTCGGCGAGTACGACGTGGACCTGGCGCTCGCGGACCACATGGTCGTCCTGCGGTACGTGGACCGTCCCGGTGTCGTCGGCACCGTCGGCCGGATCTTCGGCGAGCACGGCATCAACATCGCCGGCATGCAGGTCGCCCGCTCCGCCGCCGGTGGCGAGGCCCTCGCGGTCCTCACCGTCGACGACACGGTGTCGCAGAGCGTGCTCTCCGAGGTCGCCGAGGAGATCGGCGCGACCTCGGCGCGCTCGGTGAACCTCGCCTGAGCCGAACCTCGTCCGAGTTTCTCGCGGTGCGCGGCCGGGGCCCGGCCACCTTCGGGTGGTCGGGCCCCGGCCCTTCTCATGTCCGCGCGGGGTCGGCGGCGTCCTGCCCGATCGCGCTGTCGTCCCCGGCGGCCGCGGGGTCTTCCCCGGCGGTGTCGGGGACCGGCTCGTGGTCCCTGGCCCGTACGCCTCGCAGGGTGACCGCCGCCAGCGCCGCGGCTCCCAGCAGGACGGCGGCCCCCGCGACCGCCGCGCCCTGCATACCGGTGGTGAAGGCGGCGCGGGCCGCGGCCGCGAGGGCGTCGCCCGTGGCACCGGGCAGCTGCTCGGCGACGGCTAGCGCGCCCCCGAGGGTCTCGCGGGCCGGAGCGGGCGCCGACGCGGGGATCTCGTGGTGGTAGACGGCGGTGCCGACGGAGCCGAGGACGGCCATACCGAGGGCGCCGCCGAACTCCTGCCCGGTCTCCAGGAGGGACGAGGCCGAACCGGCCCGCTCGACGGGGGCGGCGCCGAGCGCCAGGTCGGTCATCTGGGACATCACCGTCACGATGCCGGCGGCGAGCACACCGGCCCCGGCCAGCACCAGCCACAGGTCGTCCGGTCCGGCGCCGGCGAGGAGACCGTAGCCGCACGCGGCGGTCGTGAAGCCCGCCGCCACCACGTACGCCCGGTTCACGCCCCGCTGCACGAGAGCCGTGGCGACCGGCGCGGCGACCCCGACGAGCAGGGAGGGCAACAGCCCCCACAGCGCGGCCTCCAGTGCGCTCTTGCCGAGGACGGACTGGAGGTACTGGGTGGTGAAGTACGCCGAGCCCATCATGCCGAAGGCCGCGAGGAGGTTGAGGGCGACCGCCGGGGTGAAGCCGGGGCCGCGGAACAGGGCGGGGGAGATCATCGGGGACGGCGTCGTGCGCTGGCGGTGGACGAAGAGGGCCGCGAAGAGGAGGCCGACGGTCAGGCTGACCACGTATCGGACGTTCCAGCCCTCGGAGGGGATCTCCTTGAGGCCGTAGACGACCGGCAGGACCGCCGCCATCGACAGCGGGACACTGAGCAGGTCGAAGCGGCCGGGCCGGGGCTCCCTCCACTCGGGCAGGAGCACCGGGCCGAGCAGCAGGAGCAGAGCCATCGCGGGCAGGTTGACCAGGAAGACCGAGCCCCACCAGAAGAACTCGACGAGGACCCCGCTCAGCACGGATCCGAGTGCGACGCCCGCCGTCATCACACCGGACCAGATGCCGATGGCCGTGGCCCGCTGGCCGGGGTCGGTGAACATCGTGCGGGTCAGGGCCATCGTCGACGGCATGAGGGTGGCGCCGCCGATGCCGAGGACGGCACGTGCCGCGATCAGGGTCTCGGCGCTGTCGGCGTATGCGGCGACCAGCGAGGCCGCGCCGAACGCCGCCGCGCCGATCAGCAGGAGCCGGCGGCGGCCGATGCGGTCGCCCAGCGAGCCCATCGTCATCAGCAGCCCGGCGAGTACGAACGCGTAGATGTCGAAGATCCACAGCTGTTGGGTGCCGCTCGGCTCCAGGTCGGCGCTGATCTCCGGCACCGCGAAGTACAGGACGGACACGTCCATCGAGACCAGCAGCAGCGGCAGCATCAGGACGCAGAGGGCGGTCCATTCACGGCGGCCGGCCCGCCGGGGCGCGGCCGGGGAGATCCGGGGATTCGTCGTCATGGGAGGGACTGTACGAGTGTTTTATACGCTCGTCTAGTACAAACGTTTAGAACGTCTGTTTAAAACACTCGTCCCAAACGGCCGAACCAAACGCGCGTATGGGACGGCCGTATGAGGGCGCGGCTACGCTGAGGCGCATGGGACACCGTGAGGATCTGCTGGAAGGCGCCAAGCGCTGCCTGCTGGCCAAGGGCTTCGTGCGGACGACGGCACGCGACATCGTCAAGGAGTCGGGGACGAACCTGGCGTCGATCGGCTACCACTACGGCTCGAAGGACGCGTTGCTCGCACAGGCGTATGTATCGCTGGTCGGCGACGTCTCCGTGGCCTTCGACGAGGGGGAGCGCGCGCCGAGCGGCACCGAGCCCGGTTCGGTCGACCGGTTCCGGGAGGTGTGGGCGAACGTCATCGACACCATGCGGGAGCCGGGCTCGATGTGGCGGCTCAGCATGGAGATCATCGTCATGGGCGACCAGCTGCCCGAGGTCCGCGACCATCTCGCGCTGGCGCAGCGCGAGGCGGGGCGCGGTCTGATCCCGATGCTGATGGGCGGCCGGGAGGAGGACGTCACGGAGAAGGACGTCGACACCCTCGGAAAGCTGCTGGTGACGCTGATGACGGGGCTGATCGCCCAGTGGACCTTCGACCCGCCGAGCGCCCCTGAGGCCGACGAGCTCGCCGAGGGGCTCCTGCGGATCATCGCGGCGACGCGGGGCGAGTGACTACGCCGGCACGAGCCGGCCCCCGCGCATCTCGACCGCCCGGTCCGCGAAGTGCCGTACAACTGCGCGGTCGTGACAGATGAACAGATAGGCGAGTCCCAGGTCGTCCTGGAGGTCGGCGAGGAGGTTCAGGACACCGGCCCGGACGGACGGGTCGAGGGCGGAGACCGGTTCGTCGAGGACGAGCAGCCGGGGCTCGGAGGCCAGGGCGCGGGCGATGCCGGCGCGCTGGCACTGGCCGCCGGACAGCTCGTGCGGGAAGCGGTCGCCGTAGGCCGGGTCGAGACCGACGCGGTCGAGGAGCGCGGCGACCCGCGCGGGGCCCGTCGCGTCCCACCGGCCCTGGACGCGCAGGGGCTCCGCGACCGAGTCCCGGACACGATGGCGGGGGCTGAGCGAGCCGTACGGGTCCTGGAAGACCGGCTGCATCCGGGGCCGCAGCGGACGCAGTTCGCGCTCGGTGAGCGTCGTCAGCTCCCGGCCCTCGAAACGGACCCGGCCGCCGTCGGGGCGGCGCAGCTGGAGCACGGCGGCCACGGTGGAGGACTTGCCGCAGCCGGAGGGGCCGTTCAGGGCGAGGGTCTCGCCCGCGTCCACGGTGAAGGAGACATGGTCGACGGCGGTGACCGTGCCGTAGCGGACGACCAGGTCGCGTACGTCGAGCAGGGCGGTGGGCTGGTTCACGCGGGCCGCTCCAAGAACAACTCGGTCGCCGGGTACGGCACTTCGTCCCAGCGGTGGCAGGACACCTCATGGCCGTCGCCGACCGTCCAGGGGCCGGGCTCCTCGCGGTGGCAGCGGTCCTCGACGAGCGGGCAGCGGGGCGCGAAGGCGCAGCCGGGCGGCAGCGCGTCGGGCGCGGGCGGCGAGCCGGGGATGGCGGGCAGCCGGCGGAGCCGGCCGGAACCCCCGCGCCGCGGAGCGCCGCCCACGGGGCCGTCCGCGCCGTCCGCCGGGCCGTCCTCCGGTGGCAGCGAGGCCAGCAGCCCCGCCGTGTACGGGGCACGCGGGCGGTCCAGTACCCGGTGCGTCGGGCCCTGTTCGACCTGGCGGCCGGCGTACATGACCAGGACGCGGTCGGTGTGGTCGCGGACCACGCCCAGGTCGTGTGTGACCAGCACGAGCGCGGCGCCGACCGCCTCGCGCTGCTCGCCGAGGACCCGCAGCACCTGGTCCTGGAGCTCCGCGTCGAGCGCGGTGGTGGGCTCGTCGGCGACGACGACGTCCGGTTCGTTGATCGTCGCCATGGCGATCACGGCTCGCTGCCGCATCCCGCCGGAGTACTCGTGGGGGTACGCCCGCGCCCTGCGCGTGGCGTCGGGGATGCCGACCCGGTCGAGGGCGGCGACCGCCCGGGCCCGGGCCTGTGAGCGGGAGACGCCCGCCACCGACCGTACGGCCGCGGCGAGTTGGTCGCCGACGGGGTGCACGGGGGACAGGGCGGACAGGGCGTCCTGGGGGACGAGGGCGATGCGGCGGCCGCGCAGGGCGGCGAGGGCCGGGCGGGTGGCGCCCACGAGCTCGGCGTACGACCCCGGCTCGTCCCGCAGCCGTACGCTCCCGCTCGTCGTCGTGCCGCGCGGCAGCATGCCCAGCAGGGCCCGCGCGGTGAGGGACTTGCCCGCGCCGGACTCGCCGACCAGGGCGAGGACCTCGCGGGGGCGGACATCGAAGGAGAGCCCGCGGACGACCTCCAGGGCGCCGAAGGCGACCCTCAGGTCACGCACCGAGAGCAGGGCGTCGGGCGCGGCCGGCGCGACGGGCACCCTCGGTGCGGGCTGTGCGGGCTGTGCGGGCTGTGCGGGCTGTGCGGGCTGTGCGGGCTGTGCGGGCTGTGCGGGCTGTGCGGGCTGTGCGGGCTGTGCGGGCTGTGCGGGCTGTGCGGGCTGTGTCGGCGGTGTGAGCTGTGCAGGTCGTGCGTGCAGTGCAGGAGGTACGGAGGGCGACAGGGGCGTCCGAGGGTTGGGGCGCGGGCCGGGCGTGGGGCCTGCGAGGGGTGCGTCAGGCATGTCGGGCTCCTGCCAGGGTCTCGTCGTTGCCGTCCCGGTCGTCCCGGTCGTCCGTGGGGGCCTGCGGGTACCGGGGGCGGTTCGTCTCGTTCGTCCGGCGCCGGTCGGCCCTCCGGCTCCCGCGCCGTCGCGCCCGCCCCTGTGTGTACGCCGCTCCCGACACCGCGAGGCCCGCCAGCAGGGCCAGGGCGACCGCCGGGGCGAGGGCCGCCCATGGGGCGCGTTCCACGTAGGCGCGGGACTCGTCGAGCAGCAGACCCCACTCGGGGGTGGGCGGCTGGGCGCCCAGGCCGAGGAAGCCGAGCGAGGCGAGGGCGAGGGCGATGCCGGGGAGGCGGAGTATCGCGTGCCGGGTGACCGGGGCGGCCACCGAGGGCAGGACATGCCGGGTGAGGATCCACCACGGGTCGGCCCCGATGGCTCGTTGGGCGGTGAGGAACGTGGACGCCCGAACTTCCTGGACCAGGGCCGCCGCGTGCGCGGCCAACGGGGGCCAGGAGATCAGGGCCACGGCGAGGGCCGCGCCCCGTGTGCCGGGGCCCGCCGCGGCGGCGACCAGGATGCCGGCGATCACCGGGGGCAGTGCGTTGGCGATGTCGGACGCGCCCTCGGCCACGCGGGGCAGGAAACCGAGCGCCAGCGCGGCGAGCAGGCTCAGGGCGCAGACCGCCGCCGCTGTGCCGACGGTGGAGGCGGCGCCGTGGCCGAGGCGGGCCAGGACGTCCCGGCCGAGCCCGTCCGTGCCGAGCGGGTGCGTCCAGGACGGCGGCAGCAGCCGGGCGGTGGTGTCCACGGCGTACGGGTCCCGCAGCAGCCCCCAGCCGATCGTGACCAGGAGGAGCACCGCGAGGGTCAGCGGCACCGCCGGGTGGGTGCGGACCGGGCGGGCGGCGGGGAGGGTGAGGCCCGCGTCGCGCAGGGCGGGGCCGAGGAGCCGGCGCCGGGCGAGGGCGGCGAGGGCGCCCGCGACCAGGCCCAGCGCGAGGAGCGCGAGGATCGAGCCCTGGAGGAGGGGGAGGTCCTGGGACTTGGCCGCGCCGAGGGCCGTACGGCCGATCCCGGGCACCGCGAACACCGTCTCCACGGCGACCGCGCCGCCGGTCAGCCCGACGGCGGCCATGCCGAACTGGGGGACCAGCGGCGGCAGGACGCGCCGCAGCGCCGCCGCCGAGACCCGCGCCCGGCTGACACCCGCGCCCCGCCACAGCTCCACCCAGCGTTCGTCGAGCACGGCGGGCAGCGCGTCCGCGACCAGTCGGCCGAGCAGACCGCCCGCCGGGACACCGAGGGCGATCGCGGGCAGGACCAGGTATTCGGGGCCCGCCCAGCCGGAGGTCGGCAGCAGGCCCAGCCCCACCCCGCACACCAGCAGTGCCACCGTGGCCAGCAGGAACTCGGGGACGGCGGCGAGCATCGCGGCGAACGCGCCGGCCGTCCCCCGGCCCCGTAGAAGCACCGGGGCGACCAGCGCGCCGGCCAGCAGCACGGCGACGGCGAAGGCGGCGCCCATGAGGCCGAGGGAGACCTGGAGGCCGGAGACCACGGAGGGGAGCACGTCGGTGCCGGACACCCAGGACGTGCCGAGGTCGCCGCGCAGCAGCCCGGACGCCCACCGGCCGAGCAGGGACAGGGGGCCGGCGTCCAGGCCCAGGTCGTCGCGGATCGCGGCCAGCGCCTCGGGGGTCGCCTCCTGTTCGGCGGACCGGGCGCGCAGCACGGTCAGCGCCGGGTCCCGGCCGGAGAGCCAGGGCAGCAGGCCCACGGCGGCCAGGACGGCGAGCAGGCACACGAAGCGGGTCAGCCCCGCGGGGCCGACCGACTTCCTTACGGTTTCCCTCACTTGACGTAGGTGGCGGCGGTGACCAGCTCGCGTTCACGCGGGTCGTGCGCCGCGCCCACGACACCGGCCGCGTCGCCCTGGATGACGCGCTCGTGGAGCATCGGCACGGCTGCGTCGGTGCCGAGGACGGCGGCCTCGGCCTCGATGACGGCCTTGCGGCGGGCGTCACCGGCGGCGGTCTCGGACGCCTCCCTCAGGGCGGCGTCGACCTTGTCGTCCGCCAGCTGGGCGATGTTGAAGGAGCCGTCGGAGGCGAAGTCGCTGTAGAGGTAGGCGGCCGGGTCGCCGGAGTCGAGGACGGTCGCCCGGGAGAGGATGAACGCGTCGAACTCGCCCGCCAGCGCGTCGGATTCGATGTTGGCGTACTCGCGGACGTCGAGCTTCACCTTGAACCCGGCCTTCTGGAACTGCTGCTGGAGGGTGGCGGCGACCTCGGGCAGTTCGGCGCGGTCGGTGAAGGTGCCGATGGTGATCGACTTCCCGGACGGGTCACCGGCCTTGACACGCTTCACTGTCGACCGCAGTTCGGCGGCCCAGGGCAGCGCGGGCCCCAGCAGCCCCTCGGCCACGTCGGCGCGTCCCTCGTAGACACCCTTGACGATCGACTCGGCGTCGATCGCCTCGCGGGCGGCGGCGCGCAGCGAGGCGTCCTTGAAGACGCCCTTCTCGGTGTTCAGGTAGAGGGTGTTGGTGCGCGGCATGGGGACCTCGGTGATCAGGTCCTGGTCGAGCACGGCGGCCTGCGAGACGGGGATCGCCTCGACGATGTCGGCCTCGCCGGTGCGCAGGGCGGCGGCGCGGGCGGTGCCGTCCGGTACGAACGTCACGTCGATGCCGGGTGCCTTGGCCTTGTCGCCCCAGTAGTCGTCGTAGCGGTCGAGGGCGGCGGAGGAGGTGCCGTTGACCTTGGTCAGTTCGAAGGGGCCGGTGCCCGCGCCGACCGGGTTCACCGTCTTCCCCTTGTACGCCTTCGCGGCGAGGATCGACAGCTGGGGCGAGCTGAGGCGCTGGGGGACCAGGGGGTCCTCCACGGCGGTGGTGACGGTGACGGTGTCGCCGTCGGCCTTCGCGGTCAGCTCCACGCCGTCGAGGATGCGGGGCTTGGGGGAGGCCGTGGCCGCGCGGGTGAGGGAGTTGACGACCGCGTCACCGGTGAGCTTCGTGCCGTCGTGGAAGGTCACGCCCTCCCGGATCGTGAACGTCCAGCTCTTGCCCGACCGCTTCCACTCGGTGGCGAGCGCGGGCCGCGCGTCGCCCTCCGGGTCCAGCTTCACCAGGGTCTCGGCGGTCGACCAGCGCGACAGCTTGAACGCGTCGTCGGACAGCGGCGACAGGCCCGAACGGGGCGGCAGCATGTGCGCGACCCGGATCCGCCTGCCCTCGCCGTCGGCGGCCCCGTCGGCCCCCGTCGACGCGAAGCAGCCCGTGAGCAGGGCGGAGGCCGCGGTGACCGCGGTCAGGGGGACAAGACGGACGGGGACGCGCACGGGACACTCCGAGTAAAGGCGTGGTCAAAGGTTGAACGCGCCAAGACCGTAGCATGATGACAATCATTTTCAGAAGCGTGCTTTCGCGCCACCGCCATGACTACTTCGCGAGCAGCTCATGGAGGAGGGCCATCACGATCACCCCCACGCCGATGGCCACCCCCAGGCCGGGGTGGTGGAACGCTACGTACGTGGTGAGGCGCCCACGCCCAGCAGGACGAGCATGCGGGTGCTGATCTGGTCCATTCCGTCCTCCTGGCGGTCGACTGGTCCTGCTGGTCAGCTTCGACGGCGTCGAGGGGGCGTGAACGAACCCTGATGAACACTCACAACCTTCCACAGCCGATGACAGAACGGGCCGACGGGCGCATCATGGGCCGTGAACGACGTCTGACAATCTCTGACACTGCGGGGGAGTTGCCCGATGCCGCGATGGAAGGCGCCCGACCTGCCGGACGGCCCTCTGCGCGAGTTGAACCGGGCGCTCCACGGGCTCCACGGCCGCGCGGG
>NZ_JAMGBG010000111.1 GCF_023516595.1 Streptomyces neyagawaensis
GGCGCATCATGGGCCGTGAACGACGTCTGACAATCTCTGACACTGCGGGGGAGTTGCCCGATGCCGCGATGGAAGGCGCCCGACCTGCCGGACGGCCCTCTGCGCGAGTTGAACCGGGCGCTCCACGGGCTCCACGGCCGCGCGGGATGGCCGTCCTCCCGGGACCTCCAGAAAGCGGTGGGCGGGCAGGACGTCATGAGTTACACGACGATCCACCAGGCCCTGACCAAGCCGCTTCTCCCACGTTGGGGGGTCATCGAGCTGCTCGTCGAGGAGTTGGCGAGGATGTCCGGCGGGCGCCGCCGTCCCGACGACACCGTCGAGCATTTCAAGGAGCTGTACGACCGGGCGTACGGCGCCGGCGAGGGCGACGGCCCCGTTCCGCGGGCTCCCGACACACCTGCGGCGGCGTCGGCGACGATTGGGCCGCCGAGCAGTGTCAACAGGACTGATGAGCAGGCCAATTGGATCGGATCCGCCCCACAGGGCGACCGGAGCGGTGACAACGGACAGCGCGTAGACGCCCTGGCCGAGCTGCGGCGCCGTATCTCCGACGGCAACTATCCGCTCGGGTCCACGCTCCCGCCGCAGCGCGAGTTGGCGAGCGAGCTGGGAGTCTCGCGCCTCGCGGTCCAGCGGGCCCTCCGAAGTCTGCAGGACGACGGCTGGATCATGTCGCGGCAGGGCAGCGGATCACGTGTGATCAAGAACGGCGAGGTGGAACGGGCGACGAACCCGGGGCGTTCCCACCACCCCGTCTCACTCGCCCCGTACATCGCTCAGGCCTTCGAGCAGGACGACGTGAGCCTCGACGTCTTCACGCTGACGTCGGAGTCCCTGACCGCCCACATCCAGCTCCAGGCGGAGCGCATCCACGCCCTGCAAATCAGCCCCAGGAGCATCACCCTGAGGGTGATGGTGCCCGACATGTCGCTCGCGTTCCCGTACTGGCGCTCCGGGGATGCCGCGCACGACGACGCCCTCAAGAAGCGTGCCGCGGACATCACACGCCGTCACCTCCTCACGCTGCACAACGTGATGAACAACGTGTACACGTCGATGCTCGTCCCCTCCGTCTGGTTCACCATCCACCAGATCCCCCTGGTGCCGTCCTTCAAGCTCTACCTGATCAACGGGGTGGCGGCCCTGCACGGGTTCTACGAGGTCGTCGAGCGTCCCATCGACCTGAACGGGGAGACGGTCGGCGCTCTGGACGTGATGGGCCTGGGCGCCGCGCTCACCTACCACGTCGAGGACGACGACCCCCACTCACAGGGATCGGTGTTCGTGAGGAACGCCCGAGGCTGGTTCGAGTCCGTCTGGCAGCGGCTGGCTGATCAGGAGGGGCACGGCTGACCGCACGTCCCTCAGAGCCGCGCCCCCTTCAGGGCCATGTGCAGCAGGAGGCGGTCCTCGCCGTCGTCCAGGTCCAGGCCCGTCAGTTGTTCGACTCGGGAGAGGCGGTAGTAGAGGGTCTGGCGGTGGATGCCCAGCTCCGCCGCCGTGCGGCCCGCCTGGCCCGCGCAGTCGAGGAACGTCTCGGCGGTGCGGGCCAGTTCGTGGTGGGCGGGGGACAGGAGTGCCCGGACGGCAGGGTCCTGGGGGGTGTCCGGGGGCAGGGACGTCAGGAGGCGGTACGGGCCGATCGAGCGCCACTCGGCGATCGGGCCGAGGCGGGGCTCCGCCAGCACCGCGCGGGCCGCCGCCGACGCCTCGCGCCACGCCGTGCCCAGCTCGCCGAGGCCCGTACGGGCGCCCGCGATCCCGGCCGCCGCCCGCGCGTCCGCCCGCTCCAGCAGCCGGCCGGCCGCCGTGAGCGCGGGCGCCGCGACATCCGCCGAGCGCAGCCGCACCAGCAGGGCGAGGCTCTGGCCGGCCGCCCCCCACGGCACCGTGCACAGCGCCGTCGCCCCCGGCACCGTACGGAAGGATGGGGCGTCGTCCGGGTCCGCCGACGGCCACGGGGCCACGCACACCACCGTGTGGACGCCGTCGCCGCGCGGGCCGAGGGCGGCGCGCAGTTCCGCCACCGCCATGTCCCGCTCCCAGCCGGGCCCGGCCGTGAGGACCGCCCGCAGCTCACGGGTGAGGTCGGCGCCCGCCTGCGCCTCGTCCGCGAGGAGCGCGCCGATGCGCGAGGCGACCGCCATGGCGGCGGACAACTGGGCGTCGGTGGGGCCCGGAT
>NZ_JAMGBG010000112.1 GCF_023516595.1 Streptomyces neyagawaensis
CGACCGCCATGGCGGCGGACAACTGGGCGTCGGTGGGGCCCGGATCGCCGTCCAGCAGCCAGACGTAACCGAGGACGACACCCCGGTGGCGTACGGGGAGGCAGACTCGGCCCCGCAGCACGCCCGCCTCGGGGGTCGGGGGGATGCGGACCGGGGCGGTCGCCCGGGTGATGCCGAAGCCCTCGAACCACTCCCGCACGGCCGCCGTCGAGCGGCGCGTCAGGATCGAGCGGGTCCGGACCGGGTCCAGGGCCGACGGATCGAGGTCGCCCTCGCTGTCGTACGCGCCGAACGCGATCAGCTCGAAGTCACGGTTCTCCAGCGTCGCCGGGGCGCCGAGCAGCGCCGAGATCTCGTCGACGAGCTCCTGGTAGTCACCCACGTGGTGGAACGATGCGGCGTCCGGCGTCACGAGGGCATTCTCCCCCATCCCACGGCACCCTTCATACATCTGTCTGAGATCTGCGGCACGGATGCGTGACAGCTGTCGATGGTCGGCGGACGGGGGGATCCTTAGGTTTCACGGTGGTTCTATCTGCTGGTTTGTGGAGGTGCCCCGTGCTGGGTCCCGTGATTCTCGCCGCGTCGCGCAGCGACCGGATGCGACGCCTGATCTCGGCCGCGCCCTTGACCAAGCAGGTCGTCGACCGCTTCATCCCCGGGGAGGGCGTCGACGACATCGTCCCCGTCGTCGAGGACCTCACCGCCGCGGGCCTCGAAGTGACGATGGACGTCGTCGGCGAGGACATCACCCGTCCCGAGCAGGCCACCGCCGCCCGTGACGCCTACCTGGAGCTGATCGACCGGCTCGGCGGGCTGGAGCTGGGCGAACGCGCCGAGATGTCGGTCAAGCTGTCCCTGTTCGGGCAGGCGCTGGAGGGCGGCCACGAGCTGGCCCTCGCGAACGTCCGCCCCGTCGTCGAGGCCGCCGCCGCGATCGGCACGACCGTGACCCTCGACGCGGAGGACCACACCACCCTCGACTCGATGTTCGCCATCCACGAGGAGCTGCGCCGCGACTTCCCGCAGACCGGCTGCGTCATCCAGGCCTACCTCTTCCGCACCGAGGCCGACGCCCGCCGCCTCGCCGCGAACGGCAGCCGGGTGCGCCTGGTGAAGGGCGCCTACAAGGAGCCCGCCTCCGTCGCCCACCAGCAGAAGACCGAGATCGACAAGGCGTACGTCCGCACCCTGAAGATCCTCATGGACGGCGAGGGGTACCCGATGATCGGGTCCCACGACCCCCGCCTCATCTCCATCGCCCAGGAACTCGCCCACCGTGCCGGGCGCAAGCTCGACGAGTACGAGTTCCAGATGCTGTACGGCATCCGCACCGACGAGCACCACCGGCTCGCCGCCGAGGGCCACCGCATGCGCGTCTACACCGCCTACGGCACCGACTGGTACGGCTACTTCATGCGTCGCCTGGCGGAGAAGCCGGCCAACCTGCGCTTCTTCGTCCGCTCGATGATCAGCAAGGGCTGAGCCCGAAAACCGCCCGCTCAGTAAGGAGTTACGGAACTTATGGACGCTGTGACCCAGGTCCCCACCCCCGTCAACGAGCCGGTGCACGGCTACGCCCCCGGCTCACCCGAGCGGGCCCGGCTGGAGGCCAAGCTGAAGGAGCTGGCCGAGAACCCGATCGACCTGCCGATGACCATCGGCGGCGAGAAGCGGATGGGCGGCGGCGACCGCTTCGACGTCGTGCAGCCGCACAACCACAAGGCCCGCCTGGGTACTTACGCCAACGCCACCCAGCAGGACGCGCGGGACGCCATCGACGCGGCCCTCGCCGCCGCGCCCGCCTGGCGCGCGATGTCCTTCGACGACCGCGCCGCGATCATCCTGCGCGCCGCCGACCTGCTCGCCGGCCCCTGGCGCGAGACCATGGCCGCCTCCACCATGCTCGGCCAGTCCAAGACCGCCCAGCAGGCCGAGATCGACACCCCCTGCGAGCTGGTCGACTTCTGGCGCTTCAACGTCAAGTACGCCCGCGACCTGCTGGCCGAGCAGCCCCCGGCCAACTCCCCGGGCGTCTGGAACCGCCTCGACCACCGCCCGCTCGAGGGCTTCGTCTACGCGATCACCCCGTTCAACTTCACGGCGATCGCCGGCAACCTGCCCACCGCGCCCGCCCTCATGGGCAACGTGGTCGTGTGGAAGCCGAGCCCGACCCAGACCCACGCCGCCGTGCTGCTCATGCGGCTGCTGGAGGAGGCGGGCCTGCCGAAGGGCGTCATCAACCTCGTCACCGGGGACGGCATCGAGGTCTCGAAGGTCGCCCTGGAGCACCGCGACCTCGCCGGCATCCACTTCACCGGCTCCACGAAGACCTTCCAGTACCTGTGGAAGACGGTAGGCGCCAACATCGAGAAGTACCGCTCCTACCCGCGTCTGGTCGGCGAGACCGGCGGCAAGGACTTCGTCGTCGCCCACCCGAGCGCCGACCGCGCGGTGCTGAAGACGGCCCTCACCCGGGGTGCCTTCGAGTACCAGGGCCAGAAGTGCTCGGCGACCTCCCGCGCCTACATCCCGGCGTCCATCTGGAACGACGGCTTCAAGGAGGAGTTCGCCGCCGAGGTCGACCACCTCACCATGGGTGACGTCACCGACCTGTCGAACTTCATCGGCGCCGTCATCGACGAGCGCGCCTTCGCCAAGGTCAAGGCCGCCATCGACGGCGCGAAGGCCGACCCGGCGTGCACGATCGTCGCGGGCGGCTCCTACGACGACTCCGTCGGCTGGTTCGTCCGCCCGACCGTCGTCGAGTGCGCCGACCCGGAGCACGACGTGTTCACCACCGAGTACTTCGGGCCGTTCCTCGCGGTGCACGTCTACGAGGACGACAAGTACGAGGAGATGCTGACCCAGATGGAGTCGGTGTCCGACTACGCCCTCACGGGCGCGGTCATCGCCGGTGACCGCGCGGCCGCCGCGTACACGATGGACAAGCTCCGCTACGCCGCAGGCAACTTCTACATCAACGACAAGTCCACCGGCGCGGTCGTCGGCCAGCAGCCGTTCGGCGGCGGTCGCGCCTCCGGCACGAACGACAAGGCGGGCGCCCCGCAGAATCTGATGCGCTGGACCCTGACCCGCGCGATCAAGGAGACGCTGGTCCCGCCGACGGACTACACGTACCCGCACATGGGCTGACCCCGCGGTACCGACAGCGGGCCGGATCGATGAGGATCCGGCCCGCTGTCGTATTCCCACCTCCCCGCGCCCCCGGCCGCCGCGACAATGGGGAGATGGCCGCACCCGGACTCCGCACAGCGCACACCGCCGACCTCACTCCCGCCGAACTCGGCGCCGTGCGCGGGCTGTTGTACGACGCCTTCGACGCCGACTTCTCGTCGCAGGACTGGGACCACACCCTGGGTGGCGTGCACGCGCTCGTCCACGACGAGCGGGGTCTCGCCGGACACGGCGCGGTCGTCATGCGGCGGGTCCGCCACGGGGCGCGGTGGCTGCGCGTCGGCTACGTCGAGGGGGTCGCCGTACGCCGGGACGTGCGGCGGACCGGGATCGGCGCCCGGATCATGGCCGCCCTGGAAGGCGTCGTCACCCGCGCCTACGACCTCGGCGCGCTCTCCGCGAGCGACGAGGGCGCCCACCTGTACACCGGCCGCGGTTGGCGGGTGTGGGCCGGACGGATCAGCGCGCTCGGCCCCGACGGGGTGGTCCGGCTGCCCGAGGAGGAGGGCTCCGTGTACGTGTGGCCCGCGCCTGCCGCCGTGGACGATCCCGAGGCCGAGTTGGTCTTCGACTGGCGGGACGGCGACGTGCTCTGATCGGGCCGTCCGGGGAATCGGTGCTCGGGTAAAACGCGCAGCTCAGAGGGGTGTGACCCAATCCACCGTCTCAGATAGTAGGAAGTCCGATTAATTGTGGAGACAGATGCCCCGGCCTCGCTTAGCTTTGTAGGAGCCGAACGTCTCGCTCGACCCAGCGAATGGCGGTCGTGAGCCGGAGGCCCTAGGCAGGCAACCCCTGCGGCCCCGCTCCCCGGCCCATCCGGGGGCACCTCCCCGCCCTTTAGTAAGCCCTTTAGGCGGTGGGGGAGTCTCACAGCCCTCCGCTTCCGTACTCCGGTATGCCTCGAAGGAGTCGATTCCCCATGGCCGAGACGACTGTCCGCCGCCGAGTCCGCCACGTTTCCCGGACCACCGAGTCCGACCGCAAGAACGCTGCCGCCGCCCTCCAGCGTGCCCTCGACCGCAGGGACAACGGCGGCTCCACCGGGCACTGAGCCGCCCCACCAGCCGGGAGCCGCACCCGTTAGGGGTGCGGCGCGGCCGTGGGGCATCGGCTCACGCGCCGCGCCGCACCTCGAAGTGGTCGATGCGCTTGCCGTTCTGCGCGAGCGCCGACACCTTGAGCCGGGGCCTGGCACCCGTCTCCGCCTCCACCGACAGGAACGAGAAGCCGGTGTAGCGGACGCGGGACCACTCCACGACCTCCGTCTTGCGGTCCTTGGACTTCGTCCACCGGAAGGACTCGATCGAGTCCTGGTCGCGGACCTTTCCCTCGTAGCTGTCCTCGACGCCCGGGGGGAACGCGTACAGCTCCTTTCCGCCCCCGCCCGCCGTGACGTACACGATGCCGTCCCGTGTCGGGTCGGTCGAACCGCCGATCGGCACCGGCCTGCCGACCTCGCCGTTCTTGATGGCGTCGGTCCGCTCGTACGCGTGGTTGTGCCCGTTGATCACCAGGTCCACCTGGTGCTTGGCGAACAGCGGATCCCACTCGGCGCGCACGCCCCCGTCGGACGCGTGGCGGGAGGTGGAGTAGGCGCAGTGGTGGAAGTAGACCACGATGAAGTCCACCGCCTGGTCGGCCCGCAGCTCGCCGAGCCGCCTGTCGAGCCACTTGCTCTGCCTGCCGTCCGTGTGGCCCAGGTTGGCCGGGATCTCGTACGACACGTCGTTCGCGTCGAGCGCGACCACACCGACGTTGCCGTAGACGAACGAGTACACGCCCGGCGCCCCGCGCGGGTCGAAGCCGCTGTCCGGGAGCGACCAGCGGGCCACCTGGCCGCCGTAGCCGTCCGGTGAGTACCAGGCCTCCATGTCGTGGTTGCCGGTCGTCACCATCCACGGCACCGACTTCGCCACCAGCTCGTTCTGCTTGAGGAACAGGTCCCAGAAGCCGGGGTCGTAGGAGTCCGACTTCTCGCCGTGGCCGGTGGTGTCCGCGTAGCAGATGTCGCCCGCGTGGAGATGGAAGGCGGGGCTCTCCCGCAGCAGCACATGGTCGTTGGCGAGCGCGTCCTTGCTGACGCCCTGGTCGCCGAAGGCGGTGAACACGAACCGTTCCGGACGCGCGGGCGCCGTACGGAAGGACGTGATCGTCTTCCGGTGGGCCGGCGCGGCCGGGTCGAAGCCCTCGTGGCCGACGCCGTAGTAGTACGTCGTGCCGGGCCTGAGACCGTCCAGGGCCGCGTGCACGTAGTACTGCTCGAACGCCGGGCGCACGCCCTGGAGTTCCGGGGTGTACAGGTCGCGGATCTCGGCGTCGACGCGCCGGCTCAGGTCCTCGGGGCGCAGCCCCACCCGCACGAAGGGCTTCTTGACGGCCGCCGGCAGCTGCCAGGAGATCCGCATCTGCGTCTTCGGGTCGGCGCCGAAGGCGAGATGGCGGCCGAAGGGCACGACGGCCGAGGCGGGCACCCGTTCCGTGGCCGTGACGGAGGGCGAGGGGGACCGCCGCCCGGTCGCCGTACCGGACCCGGAGCAGCCGGTCAGCAGCCCGCTCGCCACCGCCCCGGCGGTCACCAGCGTGCGCCGCCGCGTCAGCTTGGTGCGCAGGTACTCGTACTGCTCCGGCATGCTGAGACGGCGGGCCAGCTGCTCGGGGATGCCGACGTCGGGGACGGGGAGTCCGGGGGGCGTCCCCCTGGATGGCGCAGTCATGCTGGGCAACTTCCCAGCAGATGCCAACTCCCGGCAAACACACGGGTGAACGCCGGCCAACGGCTCGGTGCCGACGTCACCCCGGCGCGTCCATATCGCGGACAGCGCGTGTCATCCCGTGGGACAAGGAGTACGGTGCCGCACATGTCTCGCAGCCTCAATCTCGCAGTGATCCCCGGTGACGGCATCGGTCAGGAAGTCGTGGCCCAGGGTCTCAAGGTCCTCTCCGCCGTCCTTCCGCAGGATGTGAAGCTGGAGACCAAGGAGTACGACTTCGGTGCCAAGCGCTACCACGCCACCGGTGAGACCCTCACCGACGCCGACCTCGACGCGCTGAAGCAGCACGACGCGATCCTGCTGGGCGCGATCGGCGACCCGAGCGTCCCCTCCGGCGTCCTGGAGCGCGGCTTCCTGCTCAAGCTCCGCTTCGCCTTCGACCACCATGTGAACCTGCGTCCGTCGAAGCTGCTGCCGGGTGTCGCCACCCCGCTCGCCGGCCAGCCGGAGATCGACTTCGTCGTGGTCCGCGAGGGCACCGAGGGCCCGTACACCGGCAACGGCGGCACCATCCGCAAGGGCACCCCGCAGGAGGTCGCCACCGAGGTCTCCGTGAACACGGCCTTCGGTGTCGAGCGCGTGGTCCGCGACGCCTTCGCCCGCGCCCAGGCCCGCCCCCGCAAGAAGCTCACGCTGGTCCACAAGAACAACGTGCTGACCTTCGCGGGCCACCTGTGGACCAACATCTTCAACAAGGTGGCCGAGGAGTTCCCCGAGGTCACCACCGACTACATCCACGTCGACGCCGCGACCATCTACCTGGTCACCGACCCCGGCCGCTTCGACGTGATCGTCACCGACAACCTCTTCGGCGACATCATCACCGACCTCGCCGCGGCCGTCTCCGGCGGCATCGGCGTCGCCGCCTCCGGGAACATCAACCCGTCCGGCGAGTTCCCGTCCATGTTCGAGCCCGTCCACGGCTCGGCCCCGGACATCGCCGGCCAGGGCAAGGCCGACCCGTCCGCCACGGTCCTGTCCGTCGCCCTGCTCCTGCGCCACCTCGACTACGAGGCGGAGGCCGCACGTATCGAGGAGGCCGTCTCCGCCGACCTCGCGGAGCGCGTCGGCAAGCCCGCCCGTTCGACGAATGAGATCGGCGACGCCCTCGCCGTACGAGTAGCCGGCTGACCCTCCCCCACTGCCCGAATGGCGTGGGGGGACCCCCAGCGCCACTCGAAACTCCCCCGGACCCGGAGCCCCGCGGCCCCGTCCATCAGGGGGAGTCCTTCGGAAGCCGCCGGGTCGCATGGCACCCGGCGGCTTCCGCATGCTCCCGCCGGGTGTCACCATCATCCCCTGGGCCGCATCGCACCGTTTTCGTCCACGGTCATCCACGTTTCGTCCACGCCTCCCGCCAGGCGATAATCGAACGAGGTGCCGCGGAATGAGGGAATGCTCGGACGTCCTCACACTGGCCACTGGCAGTGCCGGACGTGAGCGCGGCCCGTCACACACAACCGGTGAAGGACATCACTCATGACGACGCCCACGATCGAGCTGAAGCCGTCCGCCCATCCGCTCTCGGATGCCGAGCGCGAGGCGATCCTGGCCAACCCCGGCTTCGGCCGCCACTTCACCGACCACATGGTGACGATCAAGTGGACCGAGGGCCGTGGCTGGCACGACGGGCAGCTCGTGCCGTACGGCCCGCTCTCCCTCGACCCCGCGAACATGACCCTGCACTACGCGCAGGAGATCTTCGAGGGCCTCAAGGCGTACCGCCGGCCCGACGGCTCCGTGGCCACGTTCCGCCCGGAGATGAACGCCCTGCGCTTCCAGAAGTCCGCCCGGCGCCTCGCGATGCCCGAGCTGCCGGTGGAGACCTTCATCGAGGCGTGCGACCTGCTGGTCCAGCAGGACCAGGCATGGGTGCCCGCGCACGGCGGTGAGGAGTCCCTGTACCTGCGCCCCTTCATGATCGCCACCGAGGTGGGGCTGGGCGTGAAGCCGGCCAACGAGTACCTCTTCCTGGTCATCGCCTCCCCGGCCGGCGCCTACTTCCCCGGTGGCGTCAAGCCCGTCTCCATCTGGGTCTCCGAGGACCACGTCCGCGCCGTCCCCGGCGGCATGGGCGACGCCAAGACCGGCGGCAACTACGCCGCGTCCCTGCTGGCCCAGGCCGAGGCCGCCGCCGAGGGCTGCGCCCAGGTCTGCTACCTCGACGCGGTCGAGCGGAAGTGGGTCGAGGAACTCGGCGGCATGAACCTGTACTTCGTGTACGGCGACCGCATCGTCACCCCGTCCCTCACCGGTTCGATCCTGGAGGGCGTCACCCGTGACTCCCTGCTGACCGTCGCCGCCGACCTCGGCTTCACCGCCGAGGAGGGCCGTATCTCCATCGACCAGTGGCAGGCCGACGCCGAGAGTGGCGCCCTCACCGAGGTCTTCGCCTGCGGCACCGCCGCGGTCATCACGCCCGTCGGTACGGTCAAGCGCACCGGCGCCGCCTGGCAGCAGGCCGGCGGCGAGCCCGGCCCCGTCACCCTCAAGCTCCGTGAGGCCCTGCTGGACATCCAGCGCGGCACGGTCGAGGACAAGCACGGCTGGATGCACGTCCTGGCCTGACACCCACACCGGCCCGGCCCAGGGGGCCGCCGCGGACCACGCGTCCGCGGCGGCCCCTTCCGCGTTCCGGCCCGCGCTCGTTCCGGCCCGTGCTCGTTCCGGCCTGCGCTCGTTCCGGCCTGCGCTCATTTCCGGTCTGCGCTCTTTCGGTCCGGGCTTAGGTCGACCCGTGCTTTGAATGACACTCAAACAATCGTCGGTTATCCATTCCCCACCCTTCCGTCCTCCTGTGCCCCGAGTTTAGAGTGGCGCTCTAATTCTTACGGTCCCAGGAGGTGCCGCCCATGCGACTCACCCCCACCGAGCGCGACCGCCTGCTGCTGTTCGGTGCCGCGGAGCTGGCGCGGGCCCGGCGGGCGCGCGGCCTGCGGCTGAACGTCCCCGAGGCGACCGCCCTCGTCGCGGACACCGTCTGCGAGGCCGCGCGGGACGGGGCGAGGCTCGACGAGGCGATCGCTCGGGCGCGGTCGGTGCTCGGGCCGGACGACGTACTGCCCGGTGTCGCGGACGTCGTCACCGAGGTACAGGTCGAGGCCGTTTTCGACGACGGCTCCCGGCTCGCGGTGGTCGAGAACCCGATCGGCGGCGGCCTCGGCGAGCGGGCGCCGGGCGCGCTGCTGTCGGGGCCCGCGCACACGGACCCCGAGGCGGTCGTGCGGCTGACGGTGACCAACACCGCCACCGTGCCCGTCTCCGTCACCTCCCACTTCCACTTCTTCGAGGCCAACCCGCGGCTGGACTTCGCGCGGGCCGAGGCGTACGGGATGCGGCTGGCCGTGCCCGCCGGGTCCTCGGTGCGGTTCGGGCCGGGGGAGAGCGTGGACGTGGGGCTGCTGCCCCTCGGGGGCGAGCGGATCGCCATCGGCTTCGCGGGACTCGTCGACGGGCCCCTCGACGCCCCCGGAGCGAAGGAAGAGGCCCTGCGCAGGGCCGCCGCCTGCGGATATCTGGGAGCCGTGCGATGAACCCCTCCAGCAGCGGCCCGGCGAACCGCCCGGCGGCCACCTCGATCGACCCGTACGCGTACGCCGCCACCCACGGCCCCCGCGCCGGGGACCGGCTCCGGCTCGGCGACTCGGGTCTCGTGATCCGGGTCGAGTCCGACGCCCAGCGGTACGGCGACGAGTTCCTCGCGGGCTTCGGCAAGACCGCGCGGGACGGGCTGCACCTCAAGGCGGCGGCGGTCCGCGAGACCTGCGACGTGGTCATCAGCAACGTCGTGGTGATCGACGCGGTGCTGGGCATCCGGAAGGTGTCGATCGGCATCAGGGAAGGGCGCATCCACGCCGTCGGGCGGGCCGGGAACCCGGACACCCTCGACGGGGTCGACGTCGTGGTCGGCACGGGCACATCCATCGTGTCCGGCGAGGGCCTCATCGCCACCGCGGGAGCCGTGGACACGCATGTCCATCTGCTGTCGCCGCGGATCATGGAGGCCTCGCTGGCCTCCGGGGTGACCACGATCATCGGCCAGGAGTTCGGGCCGGTGTGGGGTGTCGGGGTCAACTCCCCGTGGGCGCTACGGCACGCGTTCGCCGCGTTCGACGCCTGGCCGGTCAACATCGGTTTCCTCGGCCGGGGTTCGTCGTCCCACGAGGCCCCGCTGGTCGAGGCCCTCGCCGAGGGCGGCGCCTGCGGCTTCAAGGTCCACGAGGACATGGGCGCCCACACCCGGGCCCTGGACACGGCGTTGCGCGTCGCCGAGGAACACGACGTCCAGGTGGCCCTGCACAGCGACGGGTTGAACGAGTGCCTGTCGGTCGAGGACACCCTGCGCGTACTGGAGGGCCGTACGATCCACGCCTTCCACATCGAGGGCTGCGGCGGCGGCCATGTGCCCAACGTGCTGAAGATGGCCGGGGTGCCGAACGTCATCGGCTCCTCCACCAACCCGACCCTGCCCTTCGGCCGGGACGCCGTCGCCGAGCACTTCGGGATGATCGTCTCCGCCCACGGGCTCAAGACGGACCTGCCCGGAGACGCCGCCCTGGCCCGCGAGCGCATCCGCGCCGGGACGATGGGCGCCGAGGACGTGCTGCACGACCTGGGTGCCATCGGCATCACCTCGTCCGACGCGCAGGGCATGGGACGCGCGGGGGAGACCGTGCGCCGGACCTTCGCCATGGCCGGGAAGATGAAGGCCGAGTCGGGCGCCCCGGACGACCACGACAACGAGCGCGTCCTGCGCTACATCGCCAAGCTCACCGTCAACCCGGCCATCGCGCACGGCCTCGCCCACGAGATCGGCTCCCTGGAGGTCGGCAAGCTCGCCGACATCGTGCTCTGGCGCCCCGAGTACTTCGGCGCCAAACCCCAGCTGGTGCTGAAGTCCGGCTTCCCGGCCTACGGCGTCGTCGGCGATCCCAACGCGGCCACCGACGCCTGCGAACCCCTCGTACTGGGCCCGCAGTTCGGGGCGCACGGGGCCACGGCCGCCGACCTCTCCGTCGCGTTCGTGGCGCGCGCCGCGCTCGACGCGGGCGCCGACCTGCTGCCGACCCGCCGCCGCAGGGTCGCCGTGCGCGGCACCCGGGGCATCGGCCCCGCCGACCTGATCCGCAACTCCCGCACCGGCTCGGTCGACGTGGACCCGCGCACCGGCCTCGTCACCCTCGACGGGGAGCCGCTCCGCTCCGAGCCGGCCGACTCCGTCTCCCTCAACCGGCTGTACTTCCTCTGAGAGGCCCCCTCCATGTCCGCTGCCGCCGACGGCTTCCGCATGCCCGCCGAATGGGCCCCGCACGAGCGCACCTGGATGGCGTGGCCCGGCCCCAACCCCACCTTCGACAACACCGACGACGTCGCCGCCGCCCGCGCCGCCTGGGCGTCCGTCGCCCGCGCCGTCCGCCGCTTCGAACCCGTGACCGTGGTGTGCGGACCGGGACAGGCCGCCGAGGCCGCCGCCCTCCTGGGCCCCGGCATCGACACCGTCGAACGCGACCTGGACGACGCCTGGATGCGTGACATCGGCCCCACCTTCCTCACCGACGGCCGGGGCCGACTGGCCGCCGTGGACTGGCGGTTCAACGGCTGGGGCGCGCAGCCCTGGGCCCGCTGGGAGCACGACGCGAGGATCGCCGGGTCCGTGGCGGACCTCGCCGGGGCGCGGACGTACGCCTCGACGCTCGTCAACGAGGGCGGCGCGATCCACGTCGACGGCGAGGGCACCGTCCTGCTCACCGAGACCGTGCAGCTCGGGCCCGAACGCAACCCCGGCTGGACCCGCGACGAGGTCGAGGCCGAGATCCACGCCCAGCTGGGCACCCGCAAGGCGATCTGGCTGCCGCGCGGCCTCACCGGTGACTACCCGCCCGGCGGCTTCGGCACCCTGGGCCACGTCGACATCGTCGCCGCGTTCGCCCGCCCCGGCGTGGTCGTCGCCCACTCCCAGCCCGACCCCGCCCACCCCGACCACGAGATCACCGAAGAGATCATCGGACTGCTGCGGGCCCAGACCGACGCGCACGGGCGGCCCCTGGAGGTCGTCGAGGTCCCCGCGCCGACCGAACTGGAGGCCGACGGCCGCTGGGCCGACCACTCCTACATCAACCACTACCTGTGCAACGGCGGAGTCGTCCTGTGCGCCTTCGACGACCCCCGCGACGAGGATGCCGCCGCGATCTTCCGCCGGCTGTTCCCCGACCGCACGGTCACCCTGGTCGACGCCCGCACGATCTTCGCCGGCGGGGGAGGCATCCACTGCATCACCCAGCAGCAGCCCCGGGCCGGCGTCCGGTAGAAACGTACGGATGACCACACCACCGAGCGCACCCGTGCGCGTCCTGCGCTGCGCCACCTGCGACCGGCCCCTCACGGAGCCGCTGCGCCTGGTGCCCGAAGTGCCCGAACGTCCGCTGTACGCCGGGCACGCCGGGCAGAAGAACGCCGACGGCTCGCGGGACGTCCCGTCGACGATGCCGCGCGGGACCTACGCGGTGGATCCGCTGCCGTGCGGGGCACCGTACGTTCCGCACCCCGATCCCGAGTGGATGGACGTCGCCCATCCCGGCAACGCGGTGACCCTGGACCCCGACGGGCCGGGCTGTCTGATGTCCGCCGGGCCGCGCGACACCCTGGTGGTGCACCCCGAGGACACCCGGCGGTACCTGTCCCCCGACCCGGCCGTGCAGGAGTCCGGATGCTGCGAGGTGGGACGCACGGGGCCCAACGAGCTGTGCGGAGGGTGCGGCGCGGTGGTCGCGACGCTGTTCGCCGGCTGCACCGGCCCCTACGAGACCCACTTCCTGCCCGACGCCGTACGCGTGGCCGCCCCATGACCCGCCGCCGCAACACCGCCCCGCCCCGCGAGGAGGTCCTCGGCGCCGCCATGGCCATGATCGCCGAGCGGGGTCTGGAGAAGCTCACCATGGCGGCGCTCGGCCGCGAGGTCGGCATGAGCAGCGGCCATCTCCTCTACTACTTCCACTCCAAGGACGAGCTGCTGCTGCGGACCCTGGAGTGGAGCGAGGGCCGGCTCGGCGCCGAGCGCGCCCGGCTCCTCACCCGGACCGCCCCGGCCCGCGAACGCCTGGACGCGTACGTCGACCTGTACGTCCCCGACGGCCACCGCGACCCCCACTGGACGCTCTGGCTGGAGGTCTGGAACCGCTCGCAGAACGCCGACGACGAGGCCCGCGACCGCCAGGCCGCCATCGAGGGCGCCTGGCACCGCGACCTGGTGGCGCTGCTCGCCGAGGGCATGTCGCGCGGCGAGTTCCGGACCGTCGACCCCGACCGGTTCGCCACCCGGCTGCGCGCCCTGCTCGACGGCTTCTCCATCAACGTGGCCATCGGACTGCGCGGCGCCGACCGCGACCGGATCCTGTCCCACGTACGGGAGTTCCTGGACGAGTCACTCGGCTGAACGCGGCACGCGACCCCACCCGCGCCCCGGCCGCCACCGTGCCCGCGACAGCGCGCTGTTCGCATCCTGAGACGGACGGTGAGGGCGGGGACGGTCTGTGCCAGACTGCCCCCGTGCTCTCGTTCGCCATGATTATTGGCAGCAGGCGCGCCGGTCCGCAGTGACCGCCACGTACGACCACGTACGGGCGGACACCGTCGTCCTCGACCCGCGCGCAGACCTCTCGCACCCGCGAGAGGTTTTTCGCTTTTCTGGCCCACCCCCAGCCGGGAACGCAGCGCGCGGGATGATGGGAGGACGGTGGAGCCGGTCATTCCGGTACAGACCGAGATCCGACATCAGGAGCCGAACACCATGACGGAAACCAGCGAACTCGACGACTCGTTCCACGTCTTCGACACCACCCTGCGCGACGGCGCCCAGCGTGAGGGCATCAACCTCACCGTCGCCGACAAGCTGGCCATCGCTCGGCACCTGGACGACTTCGGAGTGGGCTTCATCGAGGGCGGCTGGCCGGGCGCCAACCCGAGGGACACCGAGTTCTTCGCCCGCGCCCTGAAGGAGATCGACTTCAAGCACGCCCAGCTCGTCGCATTCGGCGCCACCCGCCGCGCCGGCGGCAGAGCGAGCGAGGACCCGCAGGTCAAGGCGCTCCTCGACTCCGGTGCCCCGGTCATCACCCTCGTCGCCAAGTCCCACGACCGCCATGTGGAGCTGGCGCTGCGCACCACCCTGGAGGAGAACCTGGAGATGGTCCGCGACACCGTCTCCCACCTCCGGGAGCAGGGCCGCCGGGTCTTCGTCGACTGTGAGCACTTCTTCGACGGCTACCGCGCCAACCCCGAGTACGCCAAGTCCGTCGTCCGCACCGCCGCCGAGGCCGGCGCCGATGTCGTCATCCTCTGCGACACCAATGGCGGCATGCTCCCCGCCCAGGTCCAGGCCGTCGTCTCCACCGTCCTCGCCGACACCGGCGCCCGGCTCGGCATCCACGCCCAGGACGACACCGGCTGCGCGGTCGCCAACACCCTCGCCGCCGTCGACGCGGGCGCCACCCACGTCCAGTGCACGGCCAACGGCTACGGCGAACGCGTCGGCAACTCCAACCTCTTCCCGGTCGTCGCGGCCCTGGAGCTGAAGTACGGCAAGAAGGTCCTCCCCGACGGCGCCCTGCGCGAGATGACCCGCATCTCCCACGCGATCGCCGAGGTCGTCAACCTGACCCCCTCCACGCATCAGCCGTACGTGGGTGTCTCCGCCTTCGCGCACAAGGCGGGCCTGCACGCCTCCGCCATCAAGGTCGACCCCGACCTGTACCAGCACATCGACCCCGAGCAGGTCGGCAACACCATGCGGATGCTGGTCTCCGACATGGCGGGCCGCGCCTCCATCGAGCTCAAGGGCAAGGAGCTGGGTGTCGACCTCGGCGGCGACCGGGAGCTGATCGGCCGGGTCGTCGAGCGGGTCAAGGAGCGCGAACTCAAGGGCTACACGTACGAGGCGGCGGACGCGTCGTTCGAGCTGCTGCTCCGCGAGGAGGTGGCCGGCAAGCCGCTGCGCTACTTCAGCACCGAGTCCTGGCGCGCCATCGTGGAGGACCGCCCCGACGGCAGCCACGCCAACGAGGCCACCGTCAAACTGTGGGCCAAGAGCGAGCGCATCGTCGCCACCGCCGAGGGCAACGGCCCGGTCAACGCCCTCGACCGCGCCCTGCGCGTCGCCCTGGAGCGGATCTACCCCCAGCTCGCCAAGATGGAGCTGGTCGACTACAAGGTCCGCATCCTGGAGGGCAAGCACGGCACCAACTCCACGACCCGCGTGCTGATCTCCACCACCGACGGCGCCGGCGAGTGGTCCACGGTGGGCGTCGCCGAGAACGTCATCGCCGCGTCGTGGCAGGCCCTGGAGGACGCCTACACGTACGGCCTGCTCCGGGCCGGGGTCGAACCCGCGGAATGACCCCCCGAGAGACCGAAGGGCCGCGCCCCGGCAGGTCGGGGGCACGGCCTTAGTCCCTGTCGAGCGGGCGGGGGTGCGACTTGGTCCGTTGTGCGGGGGCTGGGGTGCGGCATCGTCCAGCCTGCGGGGGCTGGGGCGCGACTTCGTCCGTCGTGCGCGGGCGGGGGCGGCCTTCCTCTCCCACGCCGGCCGGGTGCGGCCCCCGTCTCTCCCTCGTAGGCCGGGGCTCTGCCCGGGGTCCGAGGGCCCACCGGGATCCGTGCCTCGGCCTTCGCTCGTACGGTCGTGCGGTCACCCTTGCTGCGACGGCCCCCGTCCGGAACCGAACCCCTCGGTTCCGGTTCCGGACGGTCCGATCGTCCGTTTTGCCGGGGACCGAGGTAGCTTCGAAGGTATGAAGGGCGCACCGGTCCGGTCTCTGGCCCGTCTCTTTATCGTGCCGCTCATCGCCGCTGCCCTGGCGGTGCTGGCGGTCGGCGCGCCGGGTGCCCGCGCGGCCACGGACCTCTCGACGGTGGCCGCGGCGCTGCGCGAGAGCCCCGTCTATGTCGACCCGGCCGCCTCCGGTCTGCTCGCCGCGTCCGACGCCGAAGCGCTCGCCGACAAGATCGTCGACGCGGACGAGCCGGTCTTCGTGGCAGTTCTCCCGGCCGGCTACCCCACCCAAAAACTCTTCCGGAACCTCCGCACGGAGACCGGCATCACCGGCCTGTACGCCGTCCGCCTCGGCGACCGCTTCGACGCGAAGGCCGATGAGAGCGTCCTGAGCCCGCGGACCGTGTCCAACCTGGTCGCGGCGGCACAGGGCGCGGGTGACGCCAAGGCCCAGCTCAACGACTTCGTGGACGACGCCCTGCGCAGCAACCCGGGCGGCACGGCCCCGTCGAGCTGGGGCGGCGGCGGAGGCGACGCGGGCGTGGACGTCGGCGCCCTGGCCGCCGCCGGCGCGGTGGTGGCGGCGGGCGGTGTCGGCGCGTACGCCCTGGTCCGCCGGCGGCGCCGCCGGGAGGAGGCGGAGCGCCGCGAGGCCCTGGAGAAGCTGCGCGTGGTGGTCGACGAGGACATCACCGCCTTCGGCGAGGAACTCGACCGGCTGGACTTCCACCCCGCCGAGGCGGGCGCGGACGACGCGATGCGCGCCGACTACGAGCGGGCCCTCGACGCCTACGAGCAGGCGAAATCGCTGATGGCGGCGGCCACCCGCCCCGAGGACGTGCGCGCGGTCACCCAGGCTCTGGAGGACGGTCGTTTCTCTCTCGCCCTGCTGGCCGCCCGCCGGGAGGGCCGTCCGCTGCCCGAACGCCGTGCCCCCTGCTTCTTCGACCCCCGCCACGGCCCGTCGGTCGCCGACGTCCTGTGGACCCCGCCGCTGGGCGGCGCGTCCCGCGAGGTCCCGGTGTGCGCGGCGGACGAGGCCCGACTGGCGGACGGCCAGGAGCCCATGGTCCGCGAGGTGGAGACGGTCTCCGGTGCCCGCCGCCCCTACTGGGACGCGGGCCCCGCCTACGGCCCCTGGGCGGGCGGCTACTTCGGCGGCGGCATCCTCCCCGGCCTCCTCGTCGGCACGCTGCTCGGCAGCATGATGGCGACCCCCTCCTACGCGGCCGTCTACGGCGCCGGCTACGGCGACTTCGGGGCGGACGGCGGCTATGGCGGCGGTGACGTCTCCGGCGGCGACTTCAACACGGACGACTTCTCCGGCGGCTTCGGCGGCGGCGACTTCGGAGGGGGCGGCGACTTCGGCGGAGGAGACTTCGGCGGCGGCTTCTGAGCACGGACGAGCGAGGAGTACGGAGACGAGTACGGGCACGGGCCCGGCGCGTCGAGCGCCGGGCCCGTGGACGTCTTACGGCGTGGCGCCGTGGGTGCCGGGATGCCGGTCAGAGCGTGGCGGCGGCCGACGCTATCTGGGAGGCGAAGGTCGAGACCTCGGAGTAGACACCCGGGGCGTTGGGGCGGGCGCAGCCCTCGCCCCAGCTGACGATGCCGACCTGGATCCAGGCGCCGGCGTTGTCGCGGCGGAACATCGGGCCGCCCGAGTCGCCCTGGCAGGTGTCGACGCCGCCCGAGGCGAAACCGGCGCAGATCTCGTCGCCGGCGACGAGGTCGCTGTAGAGGCCGCCGTAGGCACGACAGGTCGCGTCACTGATGAACGGGACCGTCGCCTTGAGCATGTAGCGCTGCTGGGCGCCGCCCTCGCGGGCCGCTCCCCAGCCGGCGACGGTGAAGTCACCGGTGTTGTACTGGGTGTTGGTGGCGATCTTCAGGGTCGGCAGGTTGATCGGCTGGGCGAGCTTGATGAGTGCCCAGTCCTTGCCGGTGCCGTTGTAGCCGGGGGCGCGGTACACCTTCGTGGAGCGGACCTGGACCCGCCCGCTGGTGCTCTGGAGGTCCACGACACCGGCGGTGGCGGTGATGCTCGTGTTGTTCCCGGTCGCGCCGACACAGTGCGCGGCGGTGAGGACGATCTGCTGCGTGTACAGCGCGCCGCCACAGCCCATCGACAACCGGACCATGAACGGGAACTCGCCCTGTGCCGCACGTGTGCCGCCGACGACCGGTGACGGGGCGGCCTGAGCCGCCGAGACCGGCTGGAGGCTCGCGATCGCGAGCGCGGCGGCGCCGACGGCGGCGCATCTCTTCAGGGCGGTGATGAGTCGCTTCAAGGTGATGCCTTCCGTGGGGGGTCGAGCATGCGAGGACTCGTGCAACCGATCCCAGATTTGACGAGAGCATGCCAAATCGGCGCCGGGGAGCGCCGCATGCTGGCATGCTCAAATCAATTTCTGTTGCTGGATTATGAGAACGCCGCAACCCCTCACACAAGAGGTCCGAACCAGCCACCTGGTTTCCTGTCGCCCCCGCTTATAGGACAGGAACTGACCTATAGCCCGTCTAGCGTGGCCTCATGGTCACTCACGACAGCACCGAGGCCCCCGCGTCCGTCGAAACCCGCGTGCCCGCGGACGCGTTGGCGTTCGAGGACGCCGACCGGCTCGACGCGTGGCTGGGCGCCCATCCCGCGCCGCACCCCGGTCTGTGGGTGAAGGTCGCCAAGAAGGGGAGCGGGATCCCGTCCGTCGGTGCCGGGGAGGTCAATGACGTCGCCCTCTGCCACGGCTGGATCACCGGGCACCGGCGCCGGTTCGACGAGGCCCACTATCTCCAGCGGATCACACCGCGCAGGCCGCGCGGCGACTGGTCGATGGTGAACGTGCGCAGAGTCGAGGAACTGACCGCCGAGGGCCGGATGCGACCCGGCGGTCTCGCGGAGGTCGACGCCGCGAAGGCGGACGGACGCTGGGCCTCGGCGTACGCGTCCCAGAAGGAGGCGGCCGTACCGGAGGATCTGGAAGCGGCCCTCGCGCACCGACCTCGTGCCCGACAGGTGTTCGACCGGCTCGGGAGGACCGACCGGTACCTCCTCGTCCTGGGACTGCTCAAGGCCCGTACGCCCCGTACGCGTGCCGCCCGGCTGGGGGCGGCACTGGAGAGGCTGGAAGCGGGCCGACCGGAGTAGGGACCGACCGCTCCCCGGTGGATCGCCGACCGCGGTGAGGACCGGCCGCTCCCCGGTGCGTCACCGACCGCGGTGAGGGCCGGCCGCTCCCCGGTGGGGCGTCGGCCGGTCCGTCCCGCTTCCGCTCGCCCGGGTCACTCGGCGTTGCGGATCGCCGAGATGTCGAAGCGCAGCTTGATCTTGTCGGAGACCAGCACGCCGCCCGTCTCCAGCGCGGCGTTCCAGGTGAGGCCCCACTCGGAGCGCAGGATCTCCGCCTTGCCCTCGAAGCCGACGCGCTCGTTGCCGAAGGGGTCCTTGGCGGCGCCGTTGAACTCCAGGTCGATGGTGAGCGGCTTGGTGGTGCCGAGGATGGAGAGGTCGCCGGTGATGCGGTAGTCGTCGCCGCCGAGCGCCTCCGCGGAGGTCGAGCGGAAGGTCATCGTCGGGAACTCGTCCGTCTTGAAGAAGTCCGCGCTCTTCAGGTGTCCGTCACGGTCGGCGTTGCCGGTGTCGATGCTGTCCATCGTGACGTCGAGGGAGGCGGTCGAGCGGGACGGGTCCGTGCCGTCGAGGTGCAGCGAGCCCGAGAAGTCGAGGAAGCTGCCCTTGACGTTGGTGACCATGGCGTGCCGGGCGACGAAGCCGAGCGTGGTGTGGGACGCGTCGATCGTGTAGTCGCCGGTCAGCGCGGCCAGCTCGGGGTTCACCGGGGAGGCGGTCGCCACAGCCGTCTCGGGGGCGGCGGTGTCGTTCTTGCGGCCGAAGATGCTCATGACGTGCTCCTTGGGGGTGATGTCGTTCAATGTTCAACCAACTGAACACGGCCCACCGTAGACCTATTCCGTCCGGCTTTCAACCTTGTCGAGTGGGTGATCGTCAGGTCACACAGCGTTGATCTCCGCTCGCGGAGGTGATACGGCATGGGCATGACCCCCACGCGTCGTACGTTCCTGCTCGCCGCGACCCTGGCGGCGACCCCCACTCCCACTCTCGCGCACGCCGCACTCTCCTCCGCCGACGAGGAGCCGGACGAGCCCGACGAGTTCGAGGCGCTCCGCCACCGCTGGCTCACCATCGCCCTCGGCACCGGCTACGACCCCACCGCCGAGCCCTACGTCTCCCGCCTCCGTGAGACCGGCGAGCTGGCCCGGGGCTTCCGGGCGACCATGGCGCCCGCTGCCCGCTCCCTCTGGCCCGACCGCCCCTTCGACCCGCCCGTCGGCATCACGCAGAGCTACGCGCGGCTGTGGACGATGACCCAGGCGTACGTCCAGCCCGGCACCGGCTCGACCGGCGACACCACCCTCCTCGAGGACATCATCCGCGGCCTCGACCACCTCTCCGCGACCGTCTACAACCCCTCGACCACCCGCTACGGCAACTGGTGGGAGTGGCAGATCGGCAGCCCTCGCCTCCTGACGGACATCGTCGCGGCCCTCCACGACGAGCTGACGCCCGCCCGGAGGGACGCCGCCTGCGCGGCCGTCGACCACTTCGTCCCCGACGCGATGCTGCGCGATTACACCGGCACCTCCACCGGCGCCAACCGGGTCGACCTCTGCCGCTCCGTCGCCCTGCGCGGCATCCTCGGCCGGGTCCCCGACAAGATCGCCCTCGCCAGGGACGCCCTCTCGCCGGTCTTCCCGTACGTCACCCAGGGGGACGGGCTCTATGTCGACGGCTCCTTCGTGCAGCACACCTGGGTCGCCTACTCGGGGACGTACGGACAGGTGATGCTCGATGGGCTGGGGCGGCTGTTCGCCCTGCTGGCCGGGTCCTCCTGGCAGGTCACCGACCCGGGCCGGCGGATCGTCCTCGACAGTGTCGAGCGGGCGTACGCCCCCCTCATCCATGACGGCCTGGTCATGGACACCGTCAACGGCCGGGCCATCAGTCGCGGACACCTCAAGAGCGACGACCGGCACGTCCTGCGGGGCGACCACTTCCACGGGCAGGCGCTCATCGCGGCGATCGCCCTTCTCGCGCTGGGCGCCGACACGGCCGAGCGCGAGCGGTGGCACGGACGGATCAAGGGGTGGATCGAACGCGAGACGGTGACCCCGATCCTCACCGCCCCCCAGTTCGGCGTCGCGGACCTGGCCCGGCTCCACGCCGTCGCCGCGTCCCCGGCACCGCCCGCCCCCGACCCCGTCGGGCACCGCCTGTTCGCCGCCATGGACCGCGCCGTCCACCGCCGCCCCGGCTTCGTGGCCGCCCTCTCCCTGGCCTCCGCCCGCATCGCCCACTACGAGTGCGGCAACGGCGAGAACCCGCGCGGCTGGCACACCGGAGCCGGGATGACCCTGTGGTGGCCCAGGGGGCGCGGCACCCGGTCCGATCAGTACACCGACTGGTTCTGGCCGACCGTCGACTGGTACCGGCTCCCCGGCACGACCGTCTCCACCAAGCGCCTCGCCGACAAGGAGGGCGGCGAGTGGGGCGCGCCGAAGCCCGCCGTACGGTGGGTCGGCGGGACCGCGGACGGCGAATACGCGGCGATCGGCCAGCACCTCAAGGGGCTGGGCTCCACCCTCCAGGCCCACAAGTCGTGGTTCTGCGTCGACGACTGCGTCATCTGCCTCGGCGCGGGGATCAGCTGCGCGGACGGCGTCCCCGTCGAGACCGTCGTCGACAACCGCAATCTCGGCCACCCCGACGACAGCGGGCACCACCCCTTCGTGCAAGGCCCGGGCTGGGCCCACCTGGCGGGTCACGGCGGCTGGGTCCTGCCCGGCCGCACCCGGGCGGACCTGCGCACCCTCCGCGAGGACCGCACCGGCGCCTGGTCCGACATCAACACCGGCGGCACCACCGAACGCCGCACCCGGCGCTGGCAGACCCTGTGGCTGGACCACGGCACCGACCCCACCCACGCGGCCTACGTCTACGTCCTGATGCCCGGGGCGTCCCGCCGAGCCGTCGCCGCCCGTGCCGCCGACCGGCGGTGGTTGTCGCTCCTCGCCAACGACAGCGCGTGCCAGGCGGTCCACGTCGCCCCGCTCGGCGTGACGGCGGCGAACTTCTGGACGGCCGGCCGGGCCGGACCGCTCACCGCCTCGGCCGGCGCGAGCGTCCTCGTCCGCCGCCGGGGCCGCACCGCTACCCTCTGCGTGAGCGAACCGCCACGCACCGGCGAGCCCGTCGAGATCACCTGGAACGGCCTGGTCCGCTCGGTGGCCCGGACCGACGCCTCCGTCGAGGTGCTGGAGGCGACAGAGCGCCGTGTACGGCTCCGCGTGACCCCCGGCACCGCCTGCGCCACCCACACCTGTGACGTGACTCTCGCCTGAGGCGACCACCCGCCTTTGTGGGACCCCGACAAGCCGCACACCCCCTGAGCAGTCGGGTCGGCTGCATGCCGGAACAGTTCTGTTCAGGGGTACCAGGAAAACGCGCCGGAGACTGTACGGAGTCAACGGCCCGGTTTTCTTGTTCGACTTCGTAAGGTCGCTACATGACCGTTTTGGATGAGGCGCTGGGTGAGCCGACGGACGCGCGTGGGCGAGTGGCCGAACTGCACGAGATTCGTGCGCAGGCGATCGCCGGCCCGAGCGAGAAGGCGACCGAGGCGCAGCACGCCAAGGGCAAGCTGACCTCCCGGGAGCGTATCGAGCTGCTGCTGGACCCGGGCTCCTTCAACGAGGTCGAGCAGCTGCGCCGGCACCGGGCCACCGGCTTCGGTCTGGAGGCCAAGAAGCCGTACACCGACGGTGTGATCACCGGCTGGGGCACGGTGGAGGGCCGCACGGTCTTCGTCTACGCCCATGACTTCCGTATCTTCGGCGGCGCCCTTGGTGAGGCCCACGCCACGAAGATCCACAAGATCATGGACATGGCCATCGCGGCCGGTGCCCCGCTGGTCTCCCTCAACGACGGCGCCGGCGCCCGTATCCAGGAGGGCGTCTCCGCCCTCGCCGGCTACGGCGGCATCTTCCAGCGCAACACCAAGGCCTCCGGTGTCATCCCGCAGATCAGCGTGATGCTCGGCCCCTGCGCGGGCGGCGCGGCCTACAGCCCCGCCCTGACGGACTTCGTGTTCATGGTCCGCGAGACCTCGCAGATGTTCATCACCGGCCCGGACGTCGTCAAGGCGGTGACCGGC
>NZ_JAMGBG010000113.1 GCF_023516595.1 Streptomyces neyagawaensis
CGGTGTCATCCCGCAGATCAGCGTGATGCTCGGCCCCTGCGCGGGCGGCGCGGCCTACAGCCCCGCCCTGACGGACTTCGTGTTCATGGTCCGCGAGACCTCGCAGATGTTCATCACCGGCCCGGACGTCGTCAAGGCGGTGACCGGCGAGGAGATCACGCAGAACGGCCTGGGTGGCGCGGACGTGCACGCCGAGACCAGCGGTGTCGCGCACTTCGCGTACGACGACGAGGAGACGTGCATCGCCGAGGTGCGCTACCTCCTGGCGATGCTCCCGCAGAACAACCGGGAGAACCCCCCGCGCGCGGAGTCCTCCGACCCGGCGGACCGCCGCAGCGACGTCCTCCTCGACCTGGTCCCCGCGGACGGCAACCGCCCGTACGACATGGCCAAGGTCATCGAGGAGATCGTCGACGACGGCGACTACCTGGAGGTCCACGAGCGCTGGGCCCGCAACATCATCTGCGCCCTCGGCCGGCTCGACGGCCAGGTGGTCGGCATCGTCGCCAACCAGCCGCAGACCCTCGCGGGCGTCCTCGACATCGAGGCCAGCGAGAAGGCCGCGCGTTTCGTGCAGATGTGCGACGCCTTCAACATCCCGATC
>NZ_JAMGBG010000114.1 GCF_023516595.1 Streptomyces neyagawaensis
ATCATCTGCGCCCTCGGCCGGCTCGACGGCCAGGTGGTCGGCATCGTCGCCAACCAGCCGCAGACCCTCGCGGGCGTCCTCGACATCGAGGCCAGCGAGAAGGCCGCGCGTTTCGTGCAGATGTGCGACGCCTTCAACATCCCGATCGTCACTCTTCTGGACGTCCCCGGCTTCCTGCCTGGTGTAGACCAGGAGCACGGTGGAATCATCCGCCACGGCGCGAAGCTGCTCTACGCCTACTGCAACGCGACCGTGCCCAGGATCTCCCTGATCCTTCGGAAGGCCTACGGAGGTGCGTACATCGTCATGGACAGCCAGTCCATCGGTGCCGACCTCACCTACGCGTGGCCCACCAACGAGATCGCGGTGATGGGCGCCGAGGGTGCCGCCAACGTCATTTTCCGCCGGCAGATCGCCGACGCCGAGGACCCCGAGGCCATGCGTGTCCGCATGGTCAAGGAGTACAAGGCCGAGCTGATGCACCCGTACTACGCGGCCGAGCGCGGCCTCGTGGACGACGTCATCGACCCCGCGGACACCCGCTCCGTGCTCATCCGCTCCCTGGCGATGCTCCACACGAAGCACGCCGACCTGCCCTCCCGCAAGCACGGCAACCCGCCGCAGTAATCCGCCGGTTCCTTCGCCGTACCCCTGCGGAAACCTCATCCACGGAGACTGACTTCATGAAGCTTCCTGATATTCGCGTCGAGAAGGGCCACGCCGAACCCGAGGAAGTGGCCGCGATCACCGCGCTGCTCCTCGCCCGAGCGTCGGCCCGGCCCGCCGAGACCCCGGTCCACCGCGGCCGCGCCCGCGCCGGCTGGCGCCGCCTGGAGCGCGAGTCCGGCTTCCGGGCCCCGCACAGCTGGCGCTGAGCGGACCCGACCGCCGTCACCGGAGAGGACCGGAACCCCCTGAGTGGGGGTTCCGGTCCTCTCCGGTCTTCCGGCGGCGCGCTGACGCTCCGGCCCTTCCCGCGGCCTCGCCCTGCGGTTCCGTGCCTGGTCAGAGCACCGCGACGATGCCCCAGACGATCAGCCCCAGGAGGGCGAGCGCCACCAGCAGCATGCCGCAGCCGACGGCCAGGGCGGCGGAGTCGCCGTTCCCGGAGCCGGTGGCCGCGCCCGGCTTCGGTGCGGGAGCGCCGGGGGACCTCGTGGGCGGGGGCGGCGGGGGCGCGGCTGCCTGGGCCGAGTCGGAGGGCCCCGTCCCGTTGCGCGCCGGACCCGAGCGGGTCGGGCCTGAGCGGGACGGACCTGTTGTGGAGGGGCCCGTGGACGAGGGGCCCGCAGGTCCGGCGGGCCCCTGCGCGGGGGAACCCGGTCCGGCGGACCCCGGAGCGGCGGTACGCGATCCGGCCGATGCCTTGCTCGCGGCCGATGCCGGCCTACCGGCCGCCGTGGGCCGGGACCGGGCGGACGTGGACGCCGCCGCGCCGGAAGGTCCCGTCCGGGACGGCCCGGCGGGTGACGAGACGGGCCGCGACGGGGAGGCGTACCCGTTCGCGGAGGCGGACGCGGACGACGCCCCCGCCGCACCGGCCCGTCCGTGCGAACGGGTGAAGGGGTCGGACTGCCCCTCCGCGAGACGGCGGCACCACGGACACACGCCGAGATGACCACCGTAGGAGTGCGCCGGAACCTGGGAGCACTGGGCGACGTCCTCACGGACGTCGTCGAGCGCGGCCAGCCACGCCGCCGAGGACGGCCGGCGCGCCGGTTCCCGCAGCCCCGGCCCGAACGTGGCCCTCGCCAACCGGAGCACCGCGGGCGGCACCACCGCGGGAGGCAGCAGGTGGGCGGGCAGCACCACGCGATCGGGATGGACGAGGAAGGACGTGCCGGTGACGATGTTGTCCTTCCGGGTGGATTCCTCGGAGCCGTACTTCGGGGCTCCGTCGAAGGGATGGTTTCCCGCGGTGAGCAGCTGGTAGACGAGGACCGCCAGGGCGAAGTCGTCCGAGTGCCGTGTCGGCTGCGTCCCGTTGTGGCGCTCGGGGCAGGCGTAGTCGTCCGTGAAGGCGTCGGAGCCGAAGTCCTCGCCCGTCAGCGCGTCCTTGAACGCGAACGAGTCACAGTCGAGCAGGGTGATGTAACCGCTGCGGTCCGCGACCGCGTTCGCGCTGGACAGGTCACCCACCACGAAGCCCTCGACATGCAGCCGGGCCGTCATGTACGCCAGGTTCGCGGCCACCCCGAGCAGGAACTTCCAGTCCGTGGCGCCGTCCAGGCGGTGCAGCCGCACATGCTTCTGGAGCAGGCCCTTGAGCGGGGTGTGCGCCGACGGCTCCAGCCTCGGCATGCCGTAGCCGACCGGCCGTCCACCCGACTCGATGAGGTCCGTCGGCCATGCCAACAGCGGAGGCTGGCCCGGCTGGAGCTTCTCCTCCGCCAGGGGCCGGGCCCGCAGCATGGCCGTGAGCCGGCGCAACTGGGGCTCGTTCGGGGAGCGTTTGTAGATCTTGGCGGCGAGGTCGGGACGTTCGCGCAACGCCCACACGTCGCCGTATCCGCCCTCCCCGAGCGGCTCACCGTCGCGTGCGACCGGTGTGCCGTCGCCGAGCACCAGAGCGCTGATGTCATGGCTGCCGTCGTCTGTCGTCGTCATGTCCGGATCGCCCACAGAAGAGTCTTGTCGTCACCGGTCACCCTGGTGATCTGGTCCGAGGCCAGGAAGGCGGCCAGCCACCGTTCCTCCTCGCCGGGGTCGTACGAGGGGTGGCCGAGCCGCTCGAAGAGATGGCCCACGAACGCGTCGTGCGGCAGCGGCGGGCCGGCCGGGGTGCGCTTCAGCAGCGCGTTGGTCAGCCCGTCCGTGGACAGCATCACCCCGTCGATGCCGGCGTCCCGCACGCAGTCCACCCGGACGTGATCGACCGCGCCCGGTGAGCCGACGAACACCGTCTCGTTCGCGTACTCGCTGCGGACATGGGGGCGGGGCAGCAGATGGTACGAGCCCCGGGCACCGCCCCCGTCGGTCCGCAGCAGCACCAGCCCGTCACCGATGGACAGTTGCCCGAGCCAGCCCTCGGCCAGCACCGCCACCGTCAGCGTCGTCGCGTACGGAGCGGGGTCGCCGCCGCACCACCTCAGGAACGTCTTCCGGACCCGCTGGAAGGCATCGAGCAGCTGCTTCTTGCGGGCGTAGACGTCCGGGTGGTCCGCCCAGGGCGTCGCCACCGCCGTGAACGCGTCCACCGCGAGCGCCACCACCTGCCGGGACCCCTCCTCCGAACGGGGGGCGCTGCCCGCCCCGTCCGCCACCGCCAGCACCAGGCCCGTCCCGGTGTGCCGGTGCTCCAGTGCGTCCTGGCACGGCAGCCGGTCCTGGAGGTGCCGGTAGCCGATCACGCTCGTGCCGTGCACCCGCCAGCCGGCGGCGCTCACGCCGGCACCTGCCCGCCGCCGCGCCTGCTCTTGAGCCGGGCGAAGATCTCCTGGAACTCGGCCTCGGCCGCACCGCCCTGCGCGGCGCGGGCGCTGTGCGACATCGCGGCGAGCAACTCCTTGAACGGGAACCCGTCCAGCCAGGCGTGATATTTCGGCGCGAGCTCCTCCAGCACCGCCTCCGCGCCGCTGTGCTGTTCCCCGACGCCCACCGCGAACAGACGGAACCGGCGCTCCTCCTCCGCCTTGCGCAGCTCGGGCAGCAGGTCGCGGTAGGCGTGTGAGAACTGACCGCGCTCATTGCTGGGGTACCCGTCCGTGACCACACAGATCTGCGGCCGGTAGTACGTCAGTCCCGAGGTGCGCAGTCCCGCCTTGTAGTCCGCGACCACATCCATCGCCAGGCGCAGGGCCCGGTCCAGCAGGGTCACCCCGTGCGCGCGCAGGCGTGGCGGACGGAACTCGTGCGCCGGGACGAACGGGCTGTGCGGCCACACCGGCGCGGTCTTGCCGAGCGGTACGTCGCCCTGCCACACCGTGATGTGCTCGGGACCGCCGAAAGTGATCATGGCTACGTCCACGGCGGCGCCGAGCGCCATGTCGTCCACCAGGCTCTCGGCCCAGGAGGTCAGCGCGGTGTTGAGAGCGTTGATGGCGCCCTTGGTGGCGAGCGAGCTGGAGGCGTCCAGGCAGAGCAGCAGCGGCAGCCGTTGGGCGCTGTCGAACTCGAAACCCGTGTAGGGAAAGGGGAGTGGGGCCTCGTCGGAACCAGGATGGTGAGTCACGGCTTCTCCGTGGTGCTGTGGAAGGACAGGACAGTGGGACAAGAGGGGGAGGAGGACCGAGGGGCTCGGTGGCGGGACGTGGCGGGATGTGGTGGGACGTCAGGGGTCAGCGGAGCGGGCGGGCAACCAGCACCGGCGGATCGGACAGTGGGTCCGCGTCCGTGCCCGTGCCCGTGACCTTGATCCGGACGGGACTGCCGGGCTGCGGGAACGCGTCCGCGGGCCCGTGCCAGTGAGCGCGGCGCAGGACGCCCTCCCACTCCACGTATCCCTGCGGGCGCAACCAGGTGACCGCGGTCGCGATCCTGCTGCCCGAGCCCAGGTAGAGAGTGGGCGGCTCGCCGCCGAACCCCTCGTCGTGCGCGGGCCCGGAGTCGTCCACCTCCGGCGGGAGGGAGCCACCGGGTGGGAGCAGGTCACCGGGGCTGGGCTGGGCGGAGTCGCCGGACGGAGCGGAGGGATCGGACAGGCCGACGCGACCGGGTTCTTCGGTGGAGCCGGGCAGGCGTGACGCGCGGGGCGGTTCGCACACCTCCCGAGCAGCGGGGGAATTGGGTGGCCCGGAGGTTCCGGATGGTGCCGAAGGCGTGGGCGCCACCGAGGCGGGGCTGATCGGTGAAGTGGAGTCCAGCGGTGAGGTGGAGTCCAGCGGTGAGCCCGGTGTGGTCGACGAGCGCGGGGTGAGCGGTGCGGTGGAGGAGAGCCGGGTGTCGTACGCGGCGGTGGGGGGCTCCATGCGCTGGGGCTCGGTTGACGGCCTGTACGGCGTGGCCGACGACGTGTACGGGTGCTCGCGCGCTGGCAAGGCCGGCCGATCCGAAGCCGCACGCTCCCTGCCGCGCACAGGAAGCCCCGGAAGCGTCGGAAGTGTGGGGAGATCCGTAGGATTCTGCGCTCGCCCCGCTTCCGTGGGTTCCCCGAGTCGCCCGGGGGCGTGATGCCGCCGGGATTCCCGCCCCGGGCCCGACCCACCGGGCGTGCCGTTCCCCTCACACGGGTTGTGCGCCTCGAACGCGCCGGGCCCCTCGAAGGCGCCGACCCCCTCGAACGGGCCGTGGTTCTCGAAGCCCGCGCCCTCCTCGACTGTGCCCTGTCCCGCGACGCCGGCCCGCTCCTCGACACCTTCCGTGTCACCCGAACCGCCGTAGTCACCCGAACCGTCGTGGCTGCCCGAACCACCCGAACCGTCGTGGCGGCCCGAACCGCCTCGGCCACCCGAACCGCCCTCGCGGCCCGAACGACGCTGGCCACCCGAACCGCCGCGCATCCGTCGCTCGGCATCGCCCTGGGCCCACTGAGCCAGCGCGACGCCCGACCACTCCAGCAGCCGCCCGGGGAGGCCGAGCAGCCGGCGCACATCGGTCCGCAGTCGGCGGCCCTCGACCGGGCGGTTGCCTCGACGAGGGCGTTCGTGCCCGGCTGCCGGGGTGCGACCACCGCTGCGGCCCCGCCGGTCGGCCCGCCGGTCCGTCCGCCCGTCGCGCCGCCGGTTCCGACGACCTCCCTCGTCGCGGCGCTCGGGCCCCTGACCTCTCCCTTCGCCGGACCCAGTCCTGTTCCCCTGCCTGCGCCCTTCCCTGTTCCCTTCCCTGTTTCCCTCCCGATGCCCGTTGGCCGGGCGGCGGGCGGGGCGGCCGCGGGTGGCCCAGATCAGTGCCATCCCCACGGTGATCAGCGCCAGCAGCGTCGCCATGAGTGTCTGGAAGACGAGATACACCGGCTCACCCCCGTGCGGCCAGGTCGTCGGCCGACCGCAGGGTGTGTCCCAGGTCCCGGCACTCCGTGAGCAGCCGGGCCGCACGCTCCAGTACGGCGTCCAGCGTCGCGTCGAAACCGGCCGGGGTCATGTGCGCCGGCAGCGGCAGCGTCGACACGGCGGAGAGCAGCGGGAGTTCGGTGCGGTCGTAGCCGAGCACGGCCGTGGGGGTCACCTCGCGCGCGTTCCACGCGGTGGCCGCCGCGGCGGTCGGGGCGACCCGGTCGGGTGGCACGAGGGTGCCGTCCGTGACGATGACCACGACCGTCCCGCCGGCCTGGTTGAAGTCCACGACGAGTGCCGGTCCGGGGCCCTGCCCGGCCGGGCCGTGGCCACCGCCGTCATGTGCGCCCACGGCGGCCCCGGCCGCGATGTCGACGCTGAGCGCGCCGTGTTCGGCGGTGACCCGGGCGCCCCGCCGTCGTGCCCAGGTGCGGGCCAGCGCCTCCCAGCCGTCGCTCAGGGGGACAAGGGGGTCAGCGGTCATGGTGCGCGAGTGCCTTCCGGATGAGTTCCTGGGTCAGTCCCGCCTCCAGCAGCCGGACGGCGGCGGGCCGCAGCGCACAGCCGCCGCCCGGCTCCGGCGGCCCCGGCACCCGGCACCGGTGCGGCGGCCTCGGCGTCGTAGGCCCGTGCGGTGGGCGGACGCTCGGCGGGGGCGCGTGCCGCGGCCGGGTCGGCGCGTCCGCCAGGGCGGTCAGTGCGGTCATGAGCTCGAGTGGCGTGGGCCGGGCGCGGGGCGCGTAGGAGAGACATGCGGTGATCAGCCGGGCGAGGTCCCCGGGCACTCCGTCGAGGTCGGGCCGGGTGGCACTCAGGATCCTGCGGTTGGCGTCCCGTCCGGTGCCGAACGGCGCACGGCCGGTCGCCGCCTGGGTCAGGACCGCGCCGAGGGCGAAGATGTCGACCGCGGGGGTGGGCCGGTGCCCCGTGAGCTGCTCGGGGGCCATGTAGCCGGCGGTGCCCAGAACGGCGCCCGGCGCGGTGAGCCCGCTCGCCTCGGCCGCCGACCTGGCGATGCCGAAGTCGATGAGCCGGGGTTCGTCGCCCTCCAGGACGATGTTGCTGGGCTTGAGGTCGCGGTGGATCACCCCGCGTTCGTGCACGGTGGTGAGCGCCTCGGCCAGCATCAGACCGAACCGTCGGACGAGCCCGGCGGGGAGTGGTCCTTGCTCGCGGACCCGTACGGCCAGGGTGGGGCCGTCCACGTAACGGGTGGCGAGCCACAACGGGGCCGTCCGGGTCTCCGCGTCGTACACCGGCACGGTGTAGGGGCAGTTCACCTCGCGGAGCGCGGCCACCTCGCGCTCGAAGCGCAGTCGTAACTCGCTCTGCCCGGCGAGGTCCGCACGGATGACCTTGACCGCCAGGCGCTGCCCACCGGGCGTGCGGCACAGATAGACCGTGCCCATGCCGCCACCGCCGAGCAGACCGACGATCGTGTACCGCCCCACCCTGGTCATACCGCCGGGCCAGTCCATGTGTCCCCCGATGTTCCCGGCGCCGACAGCCGTCCCCCTGACCTGTCGTCGCGCCGCAGGTCGCTCAACGTACCCGACAGCGCACACGGAGTGGATGGATTTGCTGTTAGTACGACAAAAGCCGCGTTCTCCCGGGGATACGGGAGAACGCGGCTCTCGGGGCCACGCGGGGGAGCGGTTCCTACCGCAGGCGCGCCATCAGCGCGTGCTCGACCAGAGTGATCAGCGCCGACTTCGCGTCGGCCCGGTGCCGCGCGTCGGTCGTGATGATCGGTGTGTCGGGCCCGATCTGCAGCGCCTCACGGACCTCGTCCGGGTTGTACGGCTGCTGGCCGTCGAAGCCGTTCAGGGCGATGACGAACGGCAGCCCGCTGTTCTCGAAGTAGTCGACCGCCGGGAAGCAGTCGGCCAGCCGCCGGGTGTCGACGAGCACGATCGCGCCGATGGCGCCACGGACGAGGTCGTCCCACATGAACCAGAAACGGTCCTGGCCGGGCGTGCCGAACAGGTACAGGATCAGGTCCTGGTCCAGGGTGATACGGCCGAAGTCCATGGCGACGGTGGTCGTCGTCTTGTCTCCGGTGTGGGTGAGGTCGTCGATGCCCGCGGAAGCGGACGTCATCACGGCCTCGGTACGCAGCGGGTTGATCTCCGAGACGGCCCCGACGAACGTGGTCTTGCCCACGCCGAAGCCACCCGCCACCACGATCTTCGCTGAGGTGGTGGAGCGGGAAGGACCGCCGCTAGAGCTTGCGAAGTCCACTGAGCACCCTTTCGAGCAGTGTCACGTCTGGCTGGCCGCCGGCGTTCTCGTCGCCGCCGGGCTGATGGATGGCGACCAGGCCCGCCTCCGCCAAGTCGGCGACGAGGATCCTGGCCACGCCGAGAGGGATCGTCAGGAGGGCCGAGATCTCGGCCACCGACTTGATCTCCCGGCAGAGGTTGCAGATCCGCTGATGCTCGGGCAGTTGGCCCTGCATCTGGTGCGGCTGCGCGGTGGTGTGCACCAGCGCCTCGATGGCGAGCTGGTAGCGCGGCCTGGTGCGGCCGCCCGTCATGGCATACGGGCGCACCAGGGGGTTGCTCGCCCCTCCCGCGGGGGACGGCTCGGGGCTGCGGCGCTGCGGCTGTACCGGCTGGATGCGCGGTGCCGGCGGCTGGTCGTACGGCGAAGGACCGGGGCCCTGCGGTGCGTACGGCTGCTGGCGGCTCGGTGCGGAGGGGAAGTTGTACCGATTCTGGTCACCCTGGCCCGGCCCCTGGCCAGGGTAGGACCAGTTGCCCGACGATGAACCGCCTGGGGGTGTTGCCACGTTCTCTCCTCCTCCGACTGTGCTGGCATCCATGGCTCATTGGAAGCCGCGTCCCGAAACCTTACGGCCCCGGGACGCCAAAACGCACCGTCTCACTGTTAGTTGAGCAGGCTGCCCTGGAGCTCCGCACGAAGATCGGGCGTCAGGACCGTGCCGGCACGGTCCACCAGAAGGGCCATCTCGTACCCGATGAGGCCGATGTCGGCTTCCGGATGTGCGAGAACGGCGAGCGAGGAACCGTCGGAAATGGACATGATGAACAGGAATCCCCGCTCCATCTCCACAACCGTCTGATTGACGCTGCCACCTTCGAAAATGCGGGAGGCACCCGCGGTCAGAGAGGTAAGACCCGACGCGACGGCCGCCAGCTGGTCGGCTCGGTCGCGCGGAAACCCTTCGGACATCGCCAGAAGGAGTCCGTCGGCGGAGACCACCACCGTGTGGGACACCCCGGGGGTGTTGTCCACGAAGTTGGTGATCAACCAGTTCAGGTTCTGTGCCGCCTGGCTCATCGGGCTCACACTAACGCTCCTGGTTGTAGGTGCTGTCAGGACCGAAGCCCTGGCCGTTCGTTTCACTGCCTGCGTTGCGTCCTCGTTGGACACCCCGGCGCAGGTTGCTCAGCCTGCCCCGGACGTCCTCCGGGGCGCGGGAGATCTGTGGACCTCCCTGCGGGGTCGTCGTGGCGGCCCCCTCGACCAGATTGGCCTTGGGTACCCGCCGCGGCAGGCCGGAGGAGGTGACCCCGCCCGCCTTCGGCTTCTTCAACTGGGACGCCTGCTGCCAGCGCTCGTCGTTGGCCGAGCGCCAGTCGCCGTTCGTCCCCCCGGTCGTCGGCTGGTCCTGGGACACATCCCGTCGTCCGTTCACGGCGCCCGCGCTCGTGCCGCCCATGCTCGCGGTGGACCCGCGACGGGGGAGGCCGGCGTCGGTCAGCGCGTGGCCGGCGGAGGGAGTGGATCCCGGACGGTCGAAGCCTACGCGGTCCGGCTCCTTCACGTCAGCGGCCTGCGAAGATTCCGGTTCCGGAGCGTACTCGGAGCGGTAGGAGCTCTGGTAGTCCTGCTGCTGCGGCCAGTCGTCCTGATAGGACGACTCCTCGAAGCCCGAGTAGGTCTCCTGGGCCGCCGGGGCCTGCTCCTCCTGTGCGGGCTCCGCATAGGCGGGCTCCGGGTAACCGCCGGTCGCGGGGAACGTGTCGCTCCCGCCCCGCGGCTGCCCGTTGCCGTTCTGCACGGCGCCGCCCTGACCGAAGTACGCCTCGTCGTACGACGGCTGCTGCGGCTCCTCGTACGCCGTCTGCTGGTCGTAGGCCTGCTGCTGGTCCACATAGGCCGTCGCGCCGTTGTCGTAGGACGGCTCGGGCGCCTGGAAGTCGTCGCCGTAGCGCGGCGGCTCGATGGCCGGGTTCTGACCGTGCGTCTGGGCCTCCAGGGCCGCACGGCGCTCCTCACGCATCAGGGAGCGGCCCACCGGGTCCAGCTCGCGGATGTCGTTGGGTATCTCGTAGCGGCTGTCGTCGAAGCCCAGCTCCGCGGCGGTACGCATCGGGGCGCTCTGCTGCTGCTGCTGGAACGCGTGCTGCTCCGGGATGATCTGGGAGACCGTGAACTGGTCCGCCAGCGGCTGCTGCTCGCCACCGCCACCATGGGTGATGACGTCCGGGAGCATGACCAGGGAGGTCGTGCCGGCCTGCTCGCCGGAGGGGCGGAGCTGGACGCGGATGCCGTGGCGGTCGGAGAGGCGGCCGACCACGAACAGGCCCATGCGCTGGGAGATCGCGGCGTCCACGGTCGGCGGGTTGGCCAGCTTGTGGTTGATGTCGGCGAAGTCCTCGGCGGTGAGGCCGATTCCCTTGTCGTGGATCTCGATCATCACGCGGCCGTCGGGCAGACGGGTCGCGGTGACACGGACCTTGGTCTGCGGTGAGGAGAACGTGGTGGCGTTCTCCAGCAGCTCGGCCAGCAGGTGCACGAGGTCGGTGACGGCGCGGCCGTGGATCTCGGCCTCGGGGACACCGGACAGCTCGATGCGCTCGTACTGCTCCACCTCGGAGGAGGCGGCGCGCAGCACGTCGATGAGGGGGACGGGCTGGTCCCAGCGGCGGCCGGGTTCCTCGCCGGCGAGGACCAGGAGGTTCTCGCCGTTGCGGCGCATACGGGTGGCCAGGTGGTCCAGCTTGAAG
>NZ_JAMGBG010000115.1 GCF_023516595.1 Streptomyces neyagawaensis
CGCGTTCGGTGTTGCTGGTGAACACCTGGCGGTAGGCCCATTCGGTTTGCAGGGTGCGGTTGAAGCGTTCGACCTTGCCGTTTGTCCAGGGGCAGTGCGGGCGGATGAATCGTTGCCCGGCGCCCAGCTCGGCCACGGCCTGGCGGAAGGCAGTGCTCTTGCGGTAGGTCCAGGCGTTGTCGGTGATGACCCGTTCGATGCGGTCGATGCCGTGGGCTGCGAAGAATGCGGCGGTGCGGGTGAGGAAGCCGGCGCAGGTGTCGGCCTTCTCATCGGCATGGATCTCGGCATAGGCGAGGCGGGAGTGGTCGTCGACAGCGGCGTGGACGTAGTCGTAGCCGATCCGAGCCCGTTTTTGCGCGTAGGTCTTGCCGGCTTCCCGGCCGTGGGCCCGCCATCCCCCGCCGTCCGGGATC
>NZ_JAMGBG010000116.1 GCF_023516595.1 Streptomyces neyagawaensis
AGCCGGCGCAGGTGTCGGCCTTCTCATCGGCATGGATCTCGGCATAGGCGAGGCGGGAGTGGTCGTCGACAGCGGCGTGGACGTAGTCGTAGCCGATCCGAGCCCGTTTTTGCGCGTAGGTCTTGCCGGCTTCCCGGCCGTGGGCCCGCCATCCCCCGCCGTCCGGGATCCGTCCGATCTTCTTGACGTCGATGTGGACGAGCTCGCCGGGCCGGGCGCGTTCGTAGCGCGCAGGGCTGCGACGTTCGGCCCGGATGGGCTGTCCGGTCAGCGGGTCGCAGGACGCCAGGCGAGGGATCTGGTGGCGGCGCAGGATGCGGCTGACGGTCCGTGCGGGGACACCGGTTTCCGCGGCGAGGAAGTCCGGGCCCCGCCGGTGGGTGCGCCGTGCGCTGAGCACTGCGGCCTCGATATGTCCGGGGGTACGCCTCGGGCAGCTGCGGGGGCGGCTGGAGCGGTCGTGCAGGCCATTCCAGCCCTCGGCCCGGAAACGGGCCACCCACCGGTGCGCACACTGGCGCGACACTCCCAGCTCCTTGGCCACGTGCGCCACCGGACGCAGGTCGTACACGACACGGCGCACCAAAAGACATCTGCCGTGAAAGGTCAGCCGGGCATTAGCGTGGGCCACCAGGACCTCCGGTTGTGGTGAAGACAGGCATCTCCACTACGCCCGGAGGTCTTCTCTTGATCAACTACCGACGCGAGTCACCAACCTCATGGCCGAGTACA
>NZ_JAMGBG010000117.1 GCF_023516595.1 Streptomyces neyagawaensis
CCAAAAGACATCTGCCGTGAAAGGTCAGCCGGGCATTAGCGTGGGCCACCAGGACCTCCGGTTGTGGTGAAGACAGGCATCTCCACTACGCCCGGAGGTCTTCTCTTGATCAACTACCGACGCGAGTCACCAACCTCATGGCCGAGTACAACTAGGGCCCTTGTGACGGATCTCCGCGGTGTCGCGACGCCCGGCACTCCCCCAAGCTCTTCGAGCAGGGGGTACCTCCACTCGCCGCACCGGACAAAAGCCCTGGTAGCTCCGCTACGAGGGCTTCCGCCCGGCACTCCCCCAAGCTCTCCGAGCAGGGGGTACCCCCAGAGCACGCACCGAACGCCGCTCCTTCTCCCACGGAGATCCGTCAGAAGGGCCCTGGCGGCCCGGCGTGGCCCGGCGGGGGCGTCAGCCGGGCAGCCGCTCGGGGGTTCTCGTCACCGTCAGCCCCGTTCCGCGGGCCGCCCGGGCGAAGGTCATGGCGTCCAGCACGGCCGCCGCGTGGGGGTCGTTGTTGAAGTAGGCGTGGACGTCGGCGCTGTCGGGCCAGGTGGCGGCGATGCGGTGGACCCAGGTGGTGAGGGCCTGGCGGCCGTAGTGGGGCCAGGTGTGGGCGCGGCCGACATGGAAGCGGACGTAGCCCCAGTCGGTGGTGCGCCACAGCGGCGTCGCGGGGCGGGAGCGGACGTCGGCCCAGCACAGGGCGGCGGAGCGGGCCTCCAGGACCCCGCGCACCTCGTCGGTCCACCATGACTCGTGGCGGGGCTCCACGGCGACGCGTGTCCCGGCGGGGAACCGCGCGAGGCAGGCGTCGAGGAGGGGCGGGTCGGCGCGGAGGGTGGGTGGCAGCTGGAGGAGGACCGGACCCAGCCGGTCCCCGAGGCCCTCGGCACGGCTCATCAGGCGCTCCACGGGTTCCTCGGGGTCCTTGAGCCGTTTGATGTGGGTCAGGAAGCGGCTCGCCTTCACCGCGACGACGAAGCCCGGCGGGGTCCGGTCGTGCCAGGCCTCGAAGGTCTCGCGGGACGGCAGCCGGTAGAAGGCGTTGTTGTTCTCCACGGTGGCGAAACGCGCCGCGTACTCCTCCAGCCAGAGGCGGGTGGGGCAGCCCTCCGGATAGAAGGCGCCCCGCCAGTCCTTGTACTGCCACCCCGACGTGCCGACGAACAGGGTCATATCTCCATCAAAGCACCCGGGCGCCGGACCCATGTACTCGGCTGTACTCGGCGGCCGGGACAGCTACAGATACAGGCCCGCGTCCGCGCCGCCGCGCGGTTCCGGGAGGGACGTGGGCGAGGTGCCCCGGCGCAGGGCGTACAGCTCGGCCAGGGTCGCGCCCTCGCGGCCGACGCCCTCGTCCGTGCCGAGCCAGTTCACCGCCTCCTGGCGGGTCAGCCCGCCGACCTCGATCCGGGCGAGACAGCGGCCGGGGCGGACCACGGCCGGGTGCAGCCGCTCCAGGTCCTCGTTGGTGGTGACGCCGACCAGGACGTTGCGCCCCTGCCCGAGGAGACCGTCGGTGAGGTTGAGCAGCCGGGACAGCGCCTGGCCGGCGGTGTGCTTGGCCTCGCCCCGGATCAGCTCGTCGCAGTCCTCCAGCAGCAACAGACGCCAGCGGCCCTTGCCGGTGGCGTCCTCCTCACCGATCGCGATGTCCATCAGATAGCCGACGTCGGAGAAGAGACGCTCGGGGTCCAGGACGCAGTCGACCTGGCACCAGTCCCGCCAGGACCGGGCCAGCGTCCGCAGGGCGGAGGTCTTGCCGGTGCCGGGCGGGCCGTGCAGCAGCAGGAGCCGGCCCGCGATGTCCTCCGGGGTCGTCTTCATCAGGCGGTCCATCGCGTCCGCCACCGGCGCCGTGTAGTTGGGCCGCACCTCTTCCCAGGTGCCCGCCGAGATCTGCCGTGTCGTACGGTGCGGGCCCCGGCGCGGCGAGACGTACCAGAAGCCCATCGTCACGTTCTCCGGCTGCGGTTCGGGCTCGTCGGCCGCGCCGTCCGTGGCCTGGCCCAGCACCTTCTCCGCCAGCTCGGCGGTGGTCGCGGTCACGGTGACGTCCGCGCCCCGGTTCCAGCGGGACACCAGCAGCGTCCAGCCGTCGCCCTCGGCGAGGGTCGCGCTGCGGTCGTCGTCCCGCGCCACGCGCAGGACGCGCGCGCCCGGCGGCAGCAGGGTCACACCGGTTCGTACCCGGTCGATGTTCGCCGCGTGCGCGTACGGCTGCTCGCCCGTCGCGAAGCGGCCGAGGAACAGCGCGTCGACGACATCGGACGGGGAGTCGCTGTCGTCGACGTTGAGCCGGATCGGCAGAGCGTCGTATGGGTTCGCAGACATGCCGCCATGATCCGTCACGGAGGGCTCGCCGTGCATCCGCTTTGCGTGGCGAGTCGGTTGTCGATGACGGAAGCTCCCCTACCGCCGCTCCCCGCCGTTACTGTTGCCCATGATGCGACGGCATGGGTGGAATTCGGGGGACCGGCGGTGGCGGCTCACCGCGCTCCTCGGTGTGGGGGCGGCCGTGCTGGCCCTGATCGTGACCCTGCTCAACACCCTGCCCGGCGACGGGGGCACCGCCGGCACCTCACGCGACGGCGACAAGGTGCACGGCACACCCGCCGTCCCGCCCGACGACCTCGGGCCCGAGGTCGGCTGGGGCTTCACCCACACCCAGTTCAGCGCGGACGAGGGCAGCCGGGCCGCCGTCGAACGGGTCGAGAAGCGCCTCGGCGAGCGGCCGCTGCCGCAGATCCAGCACATCATGGGCTGGGGCGCCGGCAACCCCGAACCGGTCGAGGGGCGCTACGACTTCGAGGAGATGGACCGGCGCATCGACTTCGTCCGCGCCACCGGCGGCACCCCCGTCGTCACCCTGTGCTGTGCCCCCGACTGGATGAAGGGCGGAGAGTCAGGCGTCGGCGACACGGACTGGAGCCAGTCCGCCCTGGAGACCGCCCCCGAGCCCGAACACTTCCAGGACTTCGCCGACCTCGCCGCGACCGTCGCCAGGCGCTACCCGGACGTGCGGCACTTCATCGTCTGGAACGAGTTCAAGGGCTTCTGGAACAACGCCGAGGCCCGCTGGGACTACGAGGGCTACACCCGCCTCTACAACCTCGTGTACAAGGCCCTGAAGAAGGTCGACGAGGACATCATGGTCGGCGGTCCCTACCTCGTCATGGACAGCCTCGACCCCCGGCAGAAGCAGGACGCGTCGACGTCCCTGAAGGGCCCCTGGGGCGCCATGGACCAGCGGATCCTCGACGCCTTCGACTACTGGGACAAGAACCGGGCGGGCGCGGACTTCGTGGTCGTCGACGGCTCCAGCTACACCGCGGACGACGAGCTGCTGCCGGACGAGTTCGCGGCCACGGAGAAGTTCACGGCGGTGAGCGAGTGGGTGCGGGGGCGCTCCCCGGGGCTGCCGCTGTGGTGGGCCGAGTACTACGTGGAGCCCGCCGACGCCAACGACGACCGCCACGGCTGGTCCGAGACCCGGCGGGTCGCCGTGCAGGCCGCCGGGCTGATCGGCATGGCGAAGGGCGGCGCGACCTCCGCGTTCTACTGGAACCCGGAGGAGCGCAGCGGGGAGTGCCCCGGATGCCTGTGGACCCCGACCGACACCAGCGGCGGCGGCAGGGCGCTGCCCATGTACGACCTGCTCGCCCGGTTCGGCGCGGAGTTCCCGCCGGGCACGAGGTACGAGACGGTGTCGGTGGCCGAGGACGACCGGCCGAACGTGCGGGTGCTGGCCGACGACGACGCCGTGCTCGTGGTCAACACCCTCGACCGGAAGATCAGCGCGAAGATCGACGGGCGGCGGTTCGCGATGGGGGCGTACGAGGTGCGGTGGCTCGAGCGGTGAGCCGGTTCAAGTGGTGAGCCCTCACACCTCGTACGCCCCTCACGGGGCGCCTCCCATCGTCAGGAACCGCTGCACCAGTGACGCGAGGAGCAGCGCCAGCAGTGGCAGGCTGAACCAGAAGCTGCCCTGCAACCAACGGAGTTGCCGGACGCTCGGGCGGGTCGCCACACGTACCACCTCGCGGGTGGTCAGCAGCACGATCAGGGCGATCGTCGCCAGACCGCCGACCACGGACCACGGGGTCCAGGTCACCTGCGGGCCGATCGGCCCGGGGTCGGGCGCGGGGGCCTTACCCGTCTGACCGCGCAGGGCGAAGATCGTCGCGTCCTCGTCGGTGAAGACCTTCCTGAGTTCCTTGCGCGCGTCGAGGTTGCGGATGAGCCGGGCATCCCAGTTCGCGGGGTAGCCCGAGTCCAGCTGGAGGGACGTGGCCTGGCCGCGGTTGACGATGAGGTAGGAGTTCGGGCCCGCGTCCTTGAGCGACTTGACCAGGCCCGACACCAGGACCGGGTCGACCGGTGCAAGCGTCGGCACGTACTCGACCTTCTCCATGTCCCGGGCGCCCCACGGCAGCGCGGGCGTCACCGAGTCGACCGGGTCGTCGCTGAGCCAGAGCAGCCGTACGGTGGGCTCGTCGTGGGCGTACACGTACTCCATGGCGGCGACCTCGCCGGTGCGGACGCGCTCGAAGGGCTCGTTGCCCCAGCGGGCGACGAGAAAGCCGCCGATGAGGACGAGGCCCGCCACGAGGGCCGCCAGAGGGGCGAGGCTCCGCCGGTCCCGGGCGCGCTCCGCGGTGGTCGCGCCGGAGCGCGGGAACAGGGCGAGGGCGGCGAGCAGCGCTGCACCCGGCAGGGCGAACATGAAGACCCGCAGGGCCATCTCGCCGCCGTACGACTGCATCCCGAAGCCGAGGAACGGCACGAAGGTCAGGACGAGCAGGGAGCGTTCGCGGTACCTGTTCCGGCGGCGGCGCAGGAAGCCGTGGCAGGCCAGCAGCATGACCAGGCCGGCGAGGGCCACGCGCGCGTACAGCACGAGTTTGTGCGTGGAGCTTCCCTCGCCGATACGGCCGGAGACCGAGGAGGTGACGTTCCCGCCGACGCCGCCGACACCGCCGAAGAGTTCGTCGAAGTGGCCCGACCAGTACGGCTCGGCGAGGAAGCCCACCCAGACGGCGACCAGGACGGCGAACAGGAGGGGCAGACCGCGCAGTTCGCAGCGGCCGACCAGGACGAGGGCGGCGAGGACGCCCAGCATCACGAACGGGGTGAGCTGGTGGGCCGGGACGGTCGCCGCGTACAGCGCGATGAGGACCACCAGCAGCACCGCGCGCTGCCGGCGGTCGGTGGGCTCCACCTCGGCCTCGCCGGGCCGGACCGTGGCCCACAGCATGCGCGGGGCACGGAACCACACCAGGAGGATCGCCACGAAGGCCAGGTAGAGGAGGTAGGTGAAGCCCTGCGGGGAGAAGTAGTCCTGGCCCACCCAGCCGCTCAGCACGAAGATCCACACGCCCGTCCACCGGGCGCGCCAGTTCGCGCGCACATGGCGGGCGAGGAGGAACATCGGGGCCAGGTAGAGCAGCTGCATGGCGGTGGGCCACCAGCGGACGACCTCCGTGAGGTCGTCGACCCCGCAGGCCCGGGCCACGAACGCGGCCGCCGCGAAGAAGCCCGGCCAGCTCCAGCGGGCGTCGAGGTCGGGGACCGCCGAGCCGGTGCGGTCGATGTGGTCGAGGAAGCCGAGATGCTGCCAGGCCGTCGCGAAACGAGGCTCGGCCTCGATCACGGCGGGCAGCGCGTGCAGCGACACCACGGTGGCCAGCAGCGTGACCAGCAGCAGTCCCCGGTGCTCGCGGCGCAGCCACAGCAGCGAGGCGAACACGGTGGCCAGCAGGGCCGTCCCGACCAGCGTCGGCAGCGGCAGCACGGAGACGAGGCCCAGCCCGTCCATGCCGTCCAGGGCGGAGTCGTCCAGCGCCAGCGCGGGCACCCAGTACAGCAGCAGCGCCGCGACCAGGAGGCAGCCGAGGACGAGCCCGGCGGAGGTGGGCCGCGGCAGCCGCTCCCGGCGGGGCCCGGACGGCGGCGGCTCCGCAGAGGAGGGGGCGGGCGGCGGTGCCGGTTCCCGTCCGTCGGGCTGCCCGGCGGCCTCCGCCACAGCGGACGCCGTGGACGCCGCCACGGCGGCCGCGTCCCGTAGGGCGCCCTCGCTCTCCTCGACCGGGAGGACCTCCCCGTCCACGGGCCGTGCCGGTACGGGTGGCCGGTTGAGGTGGAGCGGCCGGGTCGGCCGGTCCTGGGCCCAGGCCGGCCGGTGGTCCCTGCGGACGGCCGGGGTTCCGGTGGGCGGGGTGCCGGGGCCGGGGCGTACGTCGGGGCGGCGTTCCATGTGGTCGAAGTCGAGGTGCAGGCCGAGGGTGAGGGTGTCGGAGTCGAGCCGCCGGGACCGGGCGACGCTCTCCTTCCTCGCGGCGGACGCCACCCGGCCCAGGTCGGCGAGGTCGCCGTCGGGCGCCGCGTCCTCGGGGACCGCGGCGGGCGGCGCCGTGCGGACGATCCGCCAGAGCCGGGACGCGGCGATCAGCACGATCACCGCGAGACTGGAGATCTCGGCGACCCCCGCGCCCAGCAGACCCATGCGGGGGAGCAGCAGCAGCGTCAGTCCGAGGACCAGGGCGCACAGCAGGCCCTGCAACCAGGCGAGTCCGGCGGTACGGCTCTGGGCGCGCAGCACCGCGAAGTACGTCTCCATCACCACGCGCAGCACGGCGCCGACCGCGAACCAGCGCAGCAGCCCCGTCGCCGCGTCCGCGTAGCCCTGCCCGAACACGGCGAGGATCCACGGCGCACCGAAGAACAGCACCCCGCACACCGGCAGCATGATCCGGGCCATCCGCCGCAGCGCGGCCCGGGTGTTCGCCGCGAGCCGCGCCGGGTCGTGCGCGCCCTCCACGGTCAGCGAGGCACCCATGTTGATGGCGAGGAGGTTGACCGTGCCGCCGATCGTGGTGGTGATGTAGAAGTACGCGTTGTCGGCGGAGCTGACCTGGGCGGCGACGATCACCGGGACCAGGTAGACGACCGCGAGGGAGAACAGCGAGCCGGTGTAGTCGCCCGCGAGAAAGCGGCCGATCTCCCGCAGCGACGGCGGGTGGGCCCGGCCCTCGGTCGCCTTCACATGCCGGGGGACGAGCCGCCGGAACACCAGCCACCCCAGCGGCAGCACGGACACCGCGATCGCCGCGACCCAGGACACGAACACACCCATGGTCGGGATCGCCGTGGCGAACACCACCAGCAGCACCAGCTTCACCGCGGAGAACACGGTGTTGCCGACGGGCACCCACAGCGCGCTCCGCAGCCCGGTCAGCACCCCGTCCTGAAGGGTCAGCAGCGACCAGGCGACCACCGCGAGGACGAAGAACACGGCGTCCACCGGGTCGTGCAGGAAGCGGTACGAGGACCCCCACAGCTTGAGGGTCAGCAGGAACCCCCCGGCCGCGAGCGCCACCGCCACCGAACTGCCCGCGTACGTACGGAAGACCAGCCGTCCCGTGGCGCGCCCCGCGACCGGGATGAACCGGGCGAGGGCCCCCGTCAGCGTGAGCGCGGCCAGCCCCGCCAGGAGTTTCATCGCGGCGATCGCGGCGGAGCCCTGCCCGACCGCCGCCTCGGTGTAGTACCGGGCCGCGGCCAGCCAGAAACCGAGGCCGAGCACGGCCGAGATACCGGTGTTCAGCATCAGGGCGTAGGCGTTGCGGAACAGCTGGTTGCCGCCGGCCCCCCTGCCGAGGCCGGGCAGCCGCAGCCGGCGGGCGGGGCCGGGCCGCTGTCCGGCGGTCTCCGCGGTGCCGGTGTCGGCCTGCCCGGCCGTGGTGGTCGTCGTGTCAGACACGGGAGCGGATGGCCTTTCCCACCTGGCGAGCTCTTCGGACCATGGCGTACCCCTTGGTGAGGGCACGGTCCCGGGCGAAGCCACGGGCGATGGCGCGGCCCTCGACCAGCCGCTCGAACTCCTCGGCCCCGGTGGAGCGCCGCACGGTGACCCGCCGCAGCGCGTACGGGCCCTGCCGGCGCCGGGCGAGCGCGTTGCCGACGGCGAGCGCCTGCGCGAACCCCGTCTCCCGCACCGCGACCCGCACCCGGCGGCTGGAGTAGCCGTACGGGTAGGCGAACGAGACGGGCGGGGTGCCCAGTTCGTCGGCGACGATCCTGCGGCAGCGCCGCAGCTCGAACCGGAGCCGGTCCTCGTCGAGCATGTCGAGCTGCGGATGGGTGTGGCTGTGTCCGCCGATCTCCACGCCGTGGTCGGCGAGTTCACGGACCTGGTCCCAGTCGAGCATGGTGTCGAGGGCGCCCCCGTCGTCGTACGGGCCCTTGATCCAGGCCGTGGAGACGAACAGGGAGGCCGCGAAGCCGTGCTTGGCGAGGACGGGCAGGGCATGGCGATGCACGCCCTCGTAGCCGTCGTCGAAGGTGATCAGCACGGGCCGGGCGGGCAGCGGGCGACCTGAACGCCAGCTGTCCGCCAGGGTGGCCGTGTCGACCGGGGTGAGACCGAGGTCCCCGATCACCGCCATCTGCTCCGCGAACGCCTCCGGTGTCACGGACAGGGCACGGGTGGCATCGCGCGGAGCGGTGGCGACCGCGTGGTACATCAGGACCGGTACGGCGTCCTCCGTCATGACGAGCCCCCCTCGTCCCCCTCACCGACCGGGATCCCGCCGACGGAGAACGTGACTTCGCCACGGCGGGCCCGGACGCTCCCCACAACGTACCCCCCGGCCGCCGCCGTGACCCCGGCGACGATGGCACCGGCGCGGCCCGCGCCGCCCCGGCGGCCGAGCAGCGCGTCCCGCAGGCCGCGCGCCACCCCGGCGGGCAGGACGCGCGTGGTGTAGCGGCGCTCCGACTCCAGGCCCTTGCCGGCGCCGACGCTCCGCGCGACCAGCGCCTTCGACAGGCCCTCGGCGTAAGTGCGCGCCCGGAAGTACCCGAAGCGTTCGCGCGCGCCGGGCACCCGGTGGTGGATCACCGCCCGGTCGTCGAGGAGCAGGATCGCGTCCGGCCTGGCGCGGGTCAGCCGGATGCACAGCTCCGTCTCCTCGCAGCCGAGGGGGTGTCTGTCCCCGTCGCGGCCGATCCCGGTGGCGAAGCCCCCGGCCGCGTCGAAGGCGGCGCGGCGGAACGAGGCGTTGCCGCCGAGCACATTGCGCACCCGGGCGACCCCGCCGGGCAGGCCCTTGTAGGCGCAGCCCACGACCCAGTCGAACTCCTCGGGGAACCAGGCCGGGCGGCGGCCGGAGGCCCAGACGGGCACCGTACGGCCGCCGACGGCCATGACGCGGGGGTCGGTGTACCCCTCGGCGAACCAGCGCAGCCAGTCGCGTTCGGCGACGGCGTCGTCGTCGAGGAAGGCGATGATCTCGCCGGACGAGGCGGCGATGCCCGTGTTGCGGCCGGCGGACAGGCCGCGGGGGCCCGCGTTGGCGAGCACCCGGACCTCACCGCTCTCCCGGTGTTCCTTGTACTCCCTGGCCAGACGCTCCAGCAGGGCCTGGTTGTGGTCCACCACCAGGAGCGTCTCCAGGGCCGGCCGGGACTGCGCGCGGACCGAGGCGACCGCCGCGAGGATGTCCTCCCAGCGGTCCTCGGTGTACGCGCAGATCACGACCGAGACGGCCGGTCCGTTCAAGATGCCTCTCCTCGGCCGGAGACGAGCATCCTCGCGTGCGAACGGCGCCGCAGCGCGCGCCGGTTGGAGCGCTCCTTGAGGATCACGTGCAGGACGCGCAGCCCGTCGCGCACGGCCCGCAGATTGCTCGCGCCGTGGATGCGGAGGTACTCGTGGCTCGGTATCTCCTGCACCCTGAGACCGGCCTTGACGACCCTGATGTTCATCAGGGTCTCGACCTCGAACCCGGTGCAGTCGAGGTCGATCTTGTCCAGGCAGTGCCGCCAGAAGGCGTTGTAGCCGTAGCAGAGGTCGGTGTAGCGGGCGCCGAACTTGCGGTTGACGACCGTGCACAGCGCCCAGTTGCCGAACTTGCGGATCAGGGTCATGTCGTCGGTGGCGCCGCCGTTGGCGAAGCGCGACCCCTTGGCGAAGTCCGCGCCCGAGACCAGGGCGGAGACGTAGGAAAGGATCTCGTGGCCGTCGGCCGAGCCGTCCGCGTCGACCATCACGATGATGTCGCCGGTGCACGCCTCGAACCCGGTGATCAGGGCGTCCCCCTTGCCCTTGCCCCGCTGCGGCACGATCTTGACGCCGGGCCACACCTCGCGGGCCACCTCGACGGTGTCGTCGGTGGAGTTGCCGTCGACGAGGACCACTTCGTGGATCCAGTCCGGCAGTGTCTTGAAGACGTACGGGAGGTTCTCCGCCTCGTTCATGGCGGGGATGACCACGCTCACCGGGGGAGCGATGGCCAGATGGGTGGAGACCGGCCGGTACTTGCCCGAGGCGACCGTACTGGTGTCGTCGGGCTCCTCGGCCGTGTCGGTATCGGATATCGCCGGGCGCAGAACTGAGCTCATGAGTCTGGTCCCTCTCGTCCGGTGGACCGCCCGCCCCTGGGCGGTCCGGCTATGTGTCCGGTTCGAAAGGGGGGTTCTCACCCATGGCACGCGAAATCGATCTCCGTATCGACCCCTTGGTGCATGACAGGGTGAGCTGGCAAAGCTGGCCGACTGTCGCGACTCGGCAGTCGGTCGCGCGGCACGACTCGGCGACAGATGCGCTCACCGAGTGCGGCACCCCCCTACCGCGCCCCGCGCCGGGACCGTCACGCCCCTCGAGCCCTCCCCTTGGGACCACTGTCGACGGACCGATGCGGGTGGATGTAAGACGGTATTGATGGTTGAGCCCGTATGGCAAGGCCTACTACGAGGCCTCACATTTTTGTTGTTGTGTCCGTTGCCTATAGCCCTGACCGGATTTTGCCTATCCGTTTCAGCGCTCTGTCCGCCGACGCGAACAACTCCGGCCTGGCCAGCACGGCGTTCCGCAGCGCCCGGACGGGAGCGCGACGGGCCCGGTGCCCGAGCGCCACGGGGTGACGCCGGGTGACCCACCCCTCGGACACGGAGATCTCCCGTGTCTTCAGGGAGTCCTTGTACTGCTTCTGGCCCCGGCCGAGATCCAGGTACGCGATCCCGTCCGCGGCGCCCTCCTCCGCCATGTGCAGATGCAGCAGCAGCCCCGGCGAGAACCGCGCGAACGCCGGGTCGTACGCGGGGAACCAGCAGGTGAGCACCCGCTCGGAGCGGAGCCCGAAATGGGCCGCGACCGGCTTGTCGTCCGCGTACAGCACGGACAGCTGGCCGGCGAAGGAGTCGGAGCGGGTGTGGAACAGCTGCTGGCAGAGCCGGATGATCCACGGGTGGGCGAAGCGGTCGCTGCGACCGGTCCTGCGGTACTGGGCGGACTTCCAGGCCATCAGGGTGCGCAGGACCTCGGGGTCGCGCTCGTCGTGCACATAGCGGACCTCGCGCACCGCGCGGCCGAGCCTGCGTTCCTTGGCGAGCGTCGAGCGGAGGAACTTCGGGGAGTCGGTCCGCAGTCGGCCCAGGTAGGCCTCGTAGCCCTGTTCGAGGTCCATGACCGGTGACGGGAAGGTCCCGGTGACGTGGTCCGCGAACGGCGTCTGGCCCTCCGCCAGGTGGTCGAACTCCCAGACGACGAGCCCGCAGGCCCGCAGCAGCGCCTCGGCGTCCCAGGTGAATCCGGGGCGGTGGACGACGCCCTGGCAGTCGGACAGTCCCAGGCCGACGGCCCGGCCCACCCCGACGGCGGTTCTCTGGAACGGGAAGAACGCCGCGGGTTCACCGCCCTCGCTCAGGACCGCGATCCGCACCCCGCGCCGGCACCGGCCGACGGCGAGGGCGAACTCGGGGGACAGGAACGGGTTCGCCAGCTCGGGCGTGCCGTGGAGGTGTGCCTTCGACTGCAGGGCGGTCCAGGCCGCCCGGTCGGCGGCGCTCAGTTCGCCTGGGCGGTACACGCTGATGTCCACGTCTCAGGTCCGTCTTCTCTCCGTACGGCCGCGCACGCGCCGTACCAGGCTCAGCAGGAGAACGAGCGAGCTGATCACGGTCACGGCCGTGATCCCGCCGGGTACCGACCAGGAGTGGGTGGCGATCATGCCTTGTGCGACGAGGAGGTTCACCGCGATCGCGCCCGCGACGGACGCCACGACACGGCCGAAGGGTTCCAGTCCGCGCAGCGCGGCCCCCATGGCGGTTCCGGGCGCGACGAGGAGGAAGAACAGCGTGAACGGGCCGCGCAGGACCGAGTCCGCTTCGGTGAACGCGAGCACCGCGCCGGTCCCCGCCACGGCCGCGGCCACGCCCGCGAGCAGTGGCCCGCCACTGTCGGACAGGGATGGCTTGGTACTCAAGGTCTGCATTGGCGACTTTGCCCCCCGAAGCGCCGGATGCCGGGCTTCAATGTCGCTCAGCGGGCGCGGGACAGTCAAGATGCGGAACTCGACGGTGCGCGCTCGCGCGGAGGTCGGCGGAGAAGCGACGGCGGGGGGACTTCCGGGTCCGGGGACGAGGACTCCCCGGAGGCGGCGGGCGCCTCCGGGGAACTCGTGTGCGGACGGACCGTCCCCTGTCAGGAGGGACCTCAGGAGGCCTCAGGGACTCACCGGTCCTCGGGAGACCGGGGACGGGCCGGCCGGTGTCACGGGACGATCTGGAGCAGGCGGTTCGGGGAGCCGGAGCCCGGGCTGGTGACCTTGCCGGTGACGGCCCCGCCGGTCAGTGCCGTGGCGACCTGGGCCGGGGTGGCCGAGGTGTGGCCGGCCAGGTAGACCGCGGCGGCGCCCACGACGTGCGGGGTGGCCATCGAGGTGCCCGAGATGGTGTTGGTGGCGGTGTCGCTGGTGTACCAGCCGGCCGTGATCGACGAACCCGGGGCGAAGATGTCGAGGACCGACCCGTAGTTCGAGTAGCTGGCTCGGGCGTCGGTGCTGGTGGTCGCGCCGACCGTGATCGCCTCGGTGACCCGGGCGGGGGAGTACGAGGAGGCGTTGGCGCTGCTGTTGCCGGCCGCGACGGCGTAGGTCACGCCGCTGGCTATGGAGTTGCGGACGGCCGTGTCGAGGGCCGTGGACGCGCCGCCGCCGAGCGACATGTTGGCGACCGAGGGGCCGCTGTGGTTCGCGGTCACCCAGTCGATACCCGCGACGACGCCGGCCGTGGTGCCCGAGCCGGAGTCGTTGAGCACGCGCACCGCCACGATGTTCGCCTGCTTGGCGATGCCGTAGGTGGAGCCCGCGATGGTGGTCGCCACGTGGGTGCCGTGCCCGTTGCCGTCCTGTGCCACGTTGTCGCCGTCGACGGCGTCGTAGCCGTTGGTGGCCCGGCCGCTGATCTGGGAGTGCGTGATGCGGACGCCGGTGTCGATGACGTACGCCGTCACGCCGCTGCCCGCGGAGTCCGGGTAGGTGTACGTGCCGGAGAGCGGCAGCGACGCCTGGTCGGAGCGGTCCAGGCCCCAAGGGGCGTTGGACTGGGTGGCGTCGGCGGTGAAGATCTGGTTCTGCTCGACGGAGGCGACCGCCGGGTCGGCCGCGAGTCTCCTCGCCTCGGCCGCCGAGAGCTCGGCCGAGTAGCCGTTGAGCGCGGACCGGTAGGTCCGCTTTACCGTGCCGCCGTACTCCTTGACCAGGCTCTTGCCCTCGCTGGAGGCGGCCTTGAGGCCCGTGCCCTTCTTCAGGGTGACGAGATAGCTGCCCTTGATGGCGGTGGGGGAGTTCGCCGCGAGCACCGTGCCCTCGGCGGGGGCGGCCTGGGCCGGCAGTGCGGTCGGACCGCCGAGCAGGGCGGCCGTCGCCAGGGCGGTGACGGCGGTGACACGGATCCTCTTGCTGCGCAGGTGTGCCATTACGAGGGAGTCCTCCTCATGGGCGGCGCACGCCAGGTTGGGGGGCGTGCGTCTGTGGGGGGCGTGCGGGATCGCACTCACGACCGGGAGCGTCGCGTTCCGCTCACGGCTTCCAGCAGCGTGGTGGACACACAAGCCCGGCACAAGGGAGTTGGGGTCTTGTCATGTGTATGCCATACGTACGCAATCGAACGGGAGTTGAACGAGGTGCCTTCGGGTCGGTTGGGACCCGAAAGTATTGACATGAACACTTCCGATCAACACGCGTAGTTGCTACGACGGTTGACACAGAGATCCTGCTAAAGGGAGGTTCCATGAGACGTTCCCGATTTGCGGTTTTCACGACCTCACTCCTCCTCGCCGTCGCCGCCCTGACCGGGTCCGCGGCGGCGCAGGCGTCCGAAGAGGCCGCCGCCACCGGCTATGTGGCCCTCGGCGACTCCTACTCCTCCGGTGTCGGCGCCGGGAGCTACATCTCCTCCAGCGGTGACTGCAAGCGCAGCACGAAGGCCTACCCGTACCTCTGGGCGGCCGCCAACTCCCCCTCCTCCTTCGACTTCACGGCCTGCTCCGGCGCCCGAACGGGTGATGTTCTGGCGAGTCAGCTCGGCCCGCTGGACGCCGGAACCGGGCTCGTGTCCCTCTCCGTCGGCGGCAACGACGCCGGGTTCGCCGACGTGATGACCACGTGCGTGCTCCAGTCCGACAGTTCCTGCGTCTCCCGGATCAACACGGCCAAGGCATACGTCGACTCGACGCTGCCCGGCCAGCTCGACAAGGTGTACTCGGCCGTCCGGGCGAAGGCACCGGCCGCCCATGTGGTGGTGCTCGGCTACCCCCGCTTCTACCAGCTGGGCGGCACCTGCCCCGGGCTGTCCCAGACGAAGCGGTCCGCCATCAACAGCGCGGCCGACTACCTGAACACCGCGATCGCCAAGCGCGCCGCCGACCACGGGTTCACCTTCGGCGACGTCCGCTCCGCCTTCACCGGGCACGAACTGTGCTCCGGCGACGCCTGGTTGAACAGCCTCAACCTGCTGAACATCGGCGACTCGTACCACCCGAAGGCCGCGGGGCAGACGGGTGGCTACCTGCCGGTGTTCAGGAACGTGGCCTGACACCGGCCACGGCCCTCACGAGCACGCCCTGTACCCGCCCTGAACACGCCCACAGCACGCCCTGAGTACGCCCTGAACACGTCGATCGGGCCGGCTCCCCGCTCCCCGGGGCCGGCCCGGTCGACTGCGTTCCGGGGCGCGGGCGTGATCCTTGCGACTGGCCCTAAGCCCGCGGCTCCACCACGCGGCCGTAGGCCCCGGCCTCGTCGTCCGAGCCGCCGGGGGCCCCCGAGTCCGAGGGGGTGCCGCCCGTGGTCGGGGGCTCCTCCTCGCACGCCACGGAGAACGCCACGGAGTTGGACTTCGTCCGCACCGGCCCGCGCACCTCGACGGTGATCTCGTCCTCGTAGGTCGTGTCCGGCGCGTACGTCGTGACGACGATCCGGTCCTGCCGGCTCTTCCCGCCGCCCTCCGGGAACGACAGCGTCTTCCACTCGGTGTCCGGTGCCTTGCTGCTCGCGGTCACCCAGCGGTACTCGACCTCCACGGGCACCCGGCCCACGGTGAACGTCGCCGTGAAGCGCGGGGCGTCGCCCTCGGACGGCGGACAGGCCCCCGAGTAGTGGGTGGCCTCGCCCGCGACCACCACCTTCACGGACTGGGCCGGCGGCTTGCTGGTGGTCGGACCGTCGTCCGGGGTGTCGGAGGGCCCGTCGTCCTCGGTGGTGGGCTCGTCGCTCGGCTCGTCGGACGTACCGCCGCCGCTCGTCCCCCCGTCGCTGCCGCCCGAGGTGCCCGCCCCGTTGGTGGTGTTGCCGTCGGCCCCGCCGTCGTCCCGGTTGACCCAGGCGTACGTCAGCCCCGCGACGGCTAGGGCGAGCGCCGCGATACCCGCGATCAGGAAGGTGAGGGCTCGCCGGTCGCGTCCCCGCGCACCGGCGGGCACCGCCGAGGGGCTCGTCGCCGCGGCCCCGCCTGTATACGGCGGCGTCGGGGCCCCGTATCCCGTCGTGTCCCGTCGGGTCGGCCCGCCCCCGGCCGGGGACGTGGTCACCGTCGGGGCGTACGGAGCCGCCCCGGCCGTGCCGGTCCTGGAAGGGGTGCCCCCGGCGCCGATGATCCGCAGGTCCCGCTCGGCCTGCTCGGCCGGGACCCGCTCCGCCGGGTCCTTGCGCAACAGCCCCTCGATCACCGGGGCCAGCGGGCCCGCCCGGCGCGGTGGCGGCAACTCCTCGTCGACGACCGCGCGCAGCGTGCTCAGCGGAGTCTCCTGGCGGAAGGGGGAGTTGCCCTCGACCGCGGCGTACAGCAGCACGCCCAGCGACCACAGGTCCGACTCGGGTCCCGGTGTCCGGCCGAGCGCGCGCTCGGGGGCGAGGAACTCGGGCGAGCCGATCACCTCGCCGGTCATCGTCAGCGCGGAACTGCCCTCCACCGTGGCGATACCGAAGTCGGTGAGGACCACCCGGCCGTCGTTGGACATCAGCACGTTGGCCGGTTTCACGTCCCGGTGCAGGACCCCCGCCTCGTGCGCGGCGCGCAGCGCGGCCAGCACCTCGGCGCCGATCTGCGCGGTGCGCTGCGGGGGGAGCGGGCCCTCGGCGTCCAGGAGGTCGGCGAGCGACAGGCCGCGCACCAGCTCCATCACGATCCAGGGGCGGCCGTCCTCCAGGGCCACGTCGTACACCGTGACGACATTGCGGTTGGCGACCCGCGCGGCCGCCCACGCCTCCCGCTCCAGCCGCGCGTACATCCGCTCGACGTCGGACGTCGGGATACCGGCCGGGGCCCGCACCTCCTTGACCGCGACCTCGCGGTGCAGGACCTCGTCACGGGCCCGCCACACCGTTCCCATGCCGCCCTGGCCGAGCGGGGTCAGCAGGCGGTAGCGGCCCGCGATCACACGTTCACTGCCCGGTTCTTCGGACACGGACATCCCCCATCATTCGCATCCGCGCGACGTCTCCACTCCGTGCGATTTCTCCCCAAAAGTAGCTCAGAGGAACGCGGATGCCGCCCCCTTGAACACCAAAGCCGCCCCCAGGGCGACGACCAGGAGCGCCGACGCCAGCGGGACGGTGCGGCGGACCAGTGCCGCCGTGGGGCCGCCGAGCCGGCCCTGACCCTTGTCCATCACGCGCGCGGCCCAGCCGCCCGCCTTCACCACGGCGTACCCGGCCGCGGTCAGCGTGAGCGCCAGCCCGATGCCGTACGCCAGCACCAGCAGCAGGCCGAACCACGCCTTGCCCATCGCCGCCGCGCCGACCAGCACGACCACCGCGGACGGGCTCGGCACCATGCCGCCCGCGAAACCGAGCAGGATCGTGCCGCGCAGGGTGGGCGCGGTGGGGTGGGTGTGGGTGAAACCACCGTGGGTGTGCGTCAGACCACCGCCGAGCAGCGAGCGCTTGGGGGCGGGGGCGTGGTCGTGGTCGTGCTCATGGTCATGGTCGTGGGTGTGGGTGTGGCTCGCGTCGTGTGCGTGGTCATGGCCGTGGCTGTGACCGTGCTGGTGCCCGTGGTCGTGGCTGTGCTCGTGGGCGGTGCCGTGGCTGTGGGTGTGCGCCTTGACCGGGGCCGTTTCGGGCTCGTGGATGTGGGCGTGGGCTTCGCCGTGTGTACGCGGGTGCGCGTGCGCGAGGACGAGCTGCTTCTGGGGCTCGGGCTCGGGTGCGTGATCGTGGTCGTGGGAGTGCCCGTGGCCGTGCGTGTGACCAGGACCGTGCTCATGGTCATGGTCGTGGTCATGGTCGTGCGTGTGCTCGTGACCGTGATCGTGGTCGTGCCCATGCTCATGACCATGTCCGTGCCCCGGCATCAGCGTGAGCTTGCGGTTCAGCCAGGCGCGGCGGGCCAGGGTCACGCCCGCCGTCATCACGAAGAGGCCGCTCGCGATGCCGAGCCAGGTGATGACGGACGGGGCGGCGGCGGAACCGGCGAGGACCAGCAGCCCGAGGGCGACCACGCCCAGGGTGTGGGTGATCGTCACCGACGCGGCCATGGGGAGTACGTCGCGCATCCGGGCGCGGTCGCGGGCGGCGGCGGTCGCGGCCATGAGCGTCTTGCCGTGGCCCGGGGCGAGCGCGTGCATCGCGCCGAGGAACAGGGCGATGCCGAAGGCCAGCGCGCCGAAGCCGAGGGTGAGGTCGTGGCTGGAGACCAGGTCGTCCAGGGCCCGGGTCCAACGGTCGGCGCCGCGCGGGAGGATCGAGGCCCCCGGCGCGTCGTCCTCGCGCTCCGTCAGCGCGGGACCGCCGGGCCGTACCTGGAGGGAGGCGGCCGCGGTGTCCTCCGGGGACTGGAGCAGTTCCTGGGGGTAGTCGGTGAGCCGGTCCGACACCGACTCCTCCGGCACGTCCGACCCGGTCAGGGTCATCCGGTCGCCCTGGGCGGTGACCTCGCGCCAGCCGGGTCCGGAGTCCACGGCGGCGTGGAAGCGCACATCGACGGCCCGGTCCGGCAGGGCGGCCCTCAGCCGGCACTCCACGCGGAGGGTCTTCAGCCCGGCCTGGCCCGGCCGCTCCTGGGCCCGGCTCGACGAGACGGTCACCTCGACGGCCCGTCCGTCGACCGTCACCTCGGTGTCCCCGGCGGCCGTCGCGCACCGTTCGCGGGCCCACCCTGCCCTGCCCCGGCGCTCGATGGCGGGCTCGGCCTGGGTGGCGGGGATCTCCGCCAGGTCCTCCACATGGAGGATCCTGAGCTGTCCGGGGGCGGCGACCAGCCCGTCGTACCGGTTGACGGTGAAGTTGCCGAGCGGGTGCGCGCTGGCGGTTCCGCTGGGTACGAGCACCAGGGCGCAGGCGGCCGTGAGGACCGCCGCACAGGAGGCGAACAGGCGCCGAGAGGCAGTCACTTGGTCTCCAGAGCCTTCAGGGTCGTACGGGCTTCGGCGGCACCGCGCGGTGCGAAGCCGGGGTTCAGATCGAGTGCCGCGCGGAGCGACGCCTTCGCGGCCTTCCTCTCGCCGGCGCCGTACTCGACCATCCCCCGGTGGTACAGGAACGTGGCGTCCTTGTAGCCGGGAGCGGTGGCCCGCCTGGCGTACGGCAGGGCCTCCTTGTCGCGGCCGTTGACGTGCAGCGCCCAGGCGAGGGCGTCCGCCGTGTGGACCGTCTCGCGGCGCTTCCACTCCGCCTCGGCCGCGCGCAGGGCGGCCTTCCTGCCGCCGTGGTCGGCGGCGGCGAGCGCCGTGTCGAGGTCGGCGTTGACGCCGTTGGCGCGGGCGATCGCGGTGTAGGCGTTCACCAGCACGTACTGGTCACGGGCCGCCGACGTGTCGCCCTTCGCGTCGTACAGCTCGCCGAGGAGGACCAGCGGGCCCGGCAGCGGGTAGGCGGACACGACCTGTTCGAGTCCTCGGACGGCCTCGGCGGTGTCGCCGCTCGCGGCCTGGGCGCGGGCACGGCCCTCCAGCGCGGGGAGGTAGGTGTCGTCGGCGCCCAGGGCGCGCGCGTAGTGGTCGAGCGCCGTCTTGACGTCGCCCTGCTTCCAGGCCAGTTGGCCGAGCTGGGTGGCCACGTAGGCGATGTCGCCCCGCGTGACCGCCGAGTCGAGCGCCTGCCGCAGGACGCGGCGGGCGGTCTTCACGTCGCCGCGCAGCTCGTGCACATAGGCGTAGCGGGTGAACACGGGGATGCCGGGGCGGCGGGTGTCGGCGAGCTTCGCCGCCTTCAACGCCCCGTCATAGCGGCCGAGTTCGACGAGGGCATCGATCCGGCTGCACAGCGCCCGTTCGCTGTAAGGGTTCTCCTCGAGGGCCCGGTCCGCGTAGCGCAGGGCGTCCTCGAACTCGTGCCGGGCCGCGGCGAGCGCGGCGAGGCCGGCGAGGGCCGGGTCGTTGTCCGGGCGCAGCTTCAGGGAACGGTTCAGGGCCTTCTCGGCCTGCGGGTAGCGGGAGGGGTCGCCCTTGGTGCGGGCCTGTTCCACATAGGCCAGGCCGAGGGTCGACCAGGAGCCGAAGTCCCGCGGCTGGTCCTTGAGATGGGCCTGCAACGCCTTGACCGACGTGTCCAGGTCCCCGCCGGCCAGCTGTGCCGCCGGGAGCCCCGGCGAGGAGGAGAGAGCGACCGTCCCGTCGTCGTCCCGGGCGCCCAGCGCGATCGCGAACCCGGTGAACGCGACGGCCAGCGCGGCCGCGCACGCGGTGAGCCGCAGCAGCCGCCCCCGGACGGGCTCACGAACCGGCTCGCGAACGGGTACGACGTCGCCGGAATCGGCACCCGACTCCACACCGGACGCGGACGCGGACTCGGCACCGGACCGGGCACCGGAGTCGGCACCCGACCCGGCACCGGACTCGGAGTCGGCGCTGGACTCTGCACCGGAGTCGGCGCTGGACTCTGCACCGGAGTCGGCGACAGCCTCGGCGATCTCGTGCCCGTCGGCCTCGGGAGCCCCCTCGTCGGGGCGCGGACGCCCGTCCTGCGACGCGCTGTCGTTCGTACGCGGGGACATGCCCTCTCCTCAAAGTCCTTGCCGAGCAACGGTGGTGACGTCGGTGGGGCGCGGCCCGCGCCGTGGGGGATGGATACGAGCGGACCGCGCCGGTCGGTGGGCCGGGCCCCCGCGGGGCCCGGCCGGGGTGGGCCTAGTAGTAGGCCCGGTCGTTCCGGCGGCGCCACCACAGCAGGCCCGAGCCGATGAGCAGGACACCGACCGCGCCGGCACCCGCGGAGGCCGCGATCAGCGTGGTGTCGTCCATGCCGGCCTCGACGCCACCGCCCAGCGCGCTGCGCACGTTGTTCGTGGTGTTGCCCTTGACCGTCTTGCCCCGCGAACCCGCCGTCGGCAGACCGACGTACGGGAAGGACTTGCCGAACTTCTTGTCGTTCTTGTCGACCGCGTCGCCCAGGTCGTTCTTGGCACCGACCAGTTCGCCCTCGACCACCTGGAGCGCGATGTCGATCACGTCGTCGGTGAGCCGGCGACCGTTCGGGAAGCCCTGGTTGTCACCGTCGAGGACACCGAGCCGCTTCGGCTTCGCGGTCGGCTTGATGGAGGTGTTGAGGCGCAGCTGCTCCGACGGGGTCACGCGCGGCGGCTGGTTGAGGCCCTCGACACCCTTCAGGAAGACGTCGACGAGGTCGTTGCGCGGCGTCTTCGGGGCGGGGATCTTGTAGATCGCCTCGATCAGCTTCGGCAGCTCCGGCTCGGTGACGTTCTTCAGGAACTGGGCGTCCTCCGTGGGCGAGGACGCGTTGAACCGGTCCTTGTCCTTCAGCGGGTTGACGACCTCGTTCACCAGCGGCATGCCGAGGCGCGACACCTGGTGGAAGCGGCCGTTGGCGCCCTTGCGCTGCGTCGTCGACCATATGCCGACGATCGGCTGGTCCTTGGAGTAGGCGAGCGCCGCGCTCGGCACCTGGAGCGCGATCGAGTTGACGTTGTAGCCCTTGAGGGTGTCCCGCCCGACCTCGGAGAGGTCACCGCCGTACAGCAGGTCGAAGACCCGCAGGTCCAGGAAGAACGGGTCGTCGGCCTGGCCGGCGAACGTCGTCACACCGCTCGCGGTCTTGTAGACGGCCTCGTCGCGCAGCTTCTTGAAGTTCGGCATCGACGCCTTGCCGACGTTGGAGGGCGCCACCCACACGTCGTCGGCGAGCTTCGTCCGGGACACCGGGCGACGGTCCCGCAGCTTGATCAGCTCGATGTCGTACGTCTGCGTGATGTTGAGGTCCGGGTCGTCGAGGCTCTCCACGACACCCGTGTTGTACAGGAACGTCTTGTCGTTCTTCGTCTTGGTGTCGAACGTGTAGCGGAAGATCAGGTCTTCCTTCGCGTCGCCGTCCTGGTCGACGCGGATGTCGTACTGGGCTTCCTCGGAGAACGGGAAGAAGTTCGGTCCGCCCGCCGGCTCCTCGAAGGGGATCCAGTTCGCGACGATCGTCGTCGTGTCCGGCCTGTCCGGGCTGACGAACGCGTACACGTCGGTGTTGTCGAACTGCGGCTCCCCCGAGATCAGGGGGGCCTCACGGTGGCTGGAGGCGGAGGCCGTCCCCGGCTCCAGCACGGTGACGCCGGCGGCCGCGAGCCCTCCGGCGGCCAGCGAAGCACAAATGAGGGCCGCGATGCTCCGCCGCCCCGCGCCGCTCTTGGAAGTAGGTGTCGTCATGCCGTCCGTCCTCTGTCCCAACTTGCCTGACGAACGCCATTCGGAGCGGTCGGCAGGGTGGATTGGTCGAATCCCAAACGTTCTTACGGCGCGTTTGAAAGGTTGTCTCAGCGGAGAACGGGATTCCTCGGATCGAGATCGCGTCCGGAGCCCGTCACGATCCGATCCGGAGCCCGTCAGGACCCGATCCGGCCGGATCCGATCGGATTCGTCGACGGGGGACCCGCGTTTTGGGCACGCTGATCCGTAACCCCATCCGGAGGTGGGTCGGTTGCGAATGCCTTACGCGCGGGGATGGCCGTGCTCGGCCGGAGGCGAGGGGGAGCGAGTGGAGGCGGACAAACTCCTGGTCCGGGTGGCCGGAGGTGACCAGCGGGCCTTCGAGGAGCTGTACACCCTGGTGTCCGGGCCGGTGTTCGGTCTGGTGCGCCGGGTCGTACGCGACCCCGCGCAGTCGGAGGAGGTGGCCCAGGAGGTGCTGCTCGAACTCTGGCGCTCCGCCGGCCGTTTCGACCCCGCCCGAGGCAGCGCCCTGTCCTGGATCCTCACCCTCGCCCACCGGCGCGCGGTGGACCGGGTGCGCAGCGCCCGCGCCGCCACCGAGCGTGAGCAGCGCGAGGGCCGCCGGGCCCACGACACCGCCTTCGACCAGGTCGCCGAGGAGGTCGAGGCGGGCCTCGAACGCCAGTGGGTGCGCCACTGCCTGGAGCGGCTCACCGCGCTCCAGCGCGAGTCGGTCACCCTCGCCTACTACGACGGCTACACCTACCGTGAAGTGGCCGAGCGGCTCTCGCTGCCCCTCGGCACGGTCAAGACCCGTATGCGCGACGGACTCACACGGCTGCGCGAATGCCTGGGAGGAGTCGCATGAGCGCCCTGATCGGCCTCGTGGCACAGGAGGCCCCGTTCGGTTCCACCGCCCCCCGCGCCCGGGTGCCCGAGGGAGGGGCGGCATGAGCCTGTTCCGCCGCGAGGACCTCCACTCGCTCGCCGCCCCCTACGCCCTCGACGCCCTGGAGCCCGACGAGCGCCGCCGCTTCGAGAAGCACCTGGAACGCTGCGACCGCTGTCCCGCCGAGGTGCGCGCCCTGGCCGAGGACGCGGTCCGGCTCGCCTGGTCGACGGCCGTCCCCGCGCCGGCCGCGATGCGCGACCGGGTGCTGGCCGCCGTACGGAGCACTCCCCAGGAGGCCCCGGCGCAGGCGCGGCCCCAGCAGCATCTGCCGCCGCACGTCTGGGGCACCGCGCCGCCACCGAAGGCGCGCGCCCGTGCGCCCCGGATGCGCCCTTTGTTCATGCCGCTCGCCACCGTGACCGCCGCCGGCGCGCTCGTCGTGGCGTCGCTCTTCGCCGTCGAGGCGAACCGGACACAGGATCAGCTGGACGCGGAGCGGGCGCAGTCACGTGAGATCGCCCACGTTCTCACCGCGCCGGACGTCCGGGCGACCCGGGAACAGGACGCGGAGGGCAATGGAATCGGAGTGATCGCTTCCGCCGAGGAGGGGCGTGCGATCGTGACGCTCGCCGGATTCGAGGACCTCCCCCGCGATCGGGTGCACCAGCTCTGGCTCATGCGCCCCGACGTGCAACCACGCTCCCTGGGCCTCTTCGACGGCGACACGCCCTTGGTCACGAACGGATTGGACACCGATGCGACGTCACTCGCCGTGACCGTCGAGCCCGACGGGGGGTCAGCACAGCCCACCAGCCAGCCGATTGTCCAACTCGCCCTGAAATCAGTTGGATTCGGAGAGTGATCGACAACGCCCTTACGGGGTAGGTGTATACCGGGACCGTGATTCCCGAGTGCTCGGGTGGGGCGATATGGTTACGCTGCCCGGGCCGGGTGGACTCGAACGGGTGGGGAGTGACATGGAACAGATAACAGTCCGCAGGGCGCGAGTCCCTGCGATCACCTGCGGGAGCAGTGCGACGAGTTCGCGCCTCGACCGCCATCTCTCGGTGCTGAGCGGCCCCGCCGTGCCGCAGCGCGAGACGGCCGAGGCGACTTCGCTGATGCGGGAGATAACGGCGCGTTCCCCGCACGAGAAGCGTGCCGCCAAGGACACTCGCGTCGGCCGTGTCTCGTTGTTCGCACCCCTGAGGCGGTTGCGCCGCTCGCTCTTCGGCAGCCGCTAGCACCAAGGATCTTCAGCAGGAAGCCCGCGCTCAGGCGATCACACCGTCCCGGCGCAGCGCTGCGATCTCGTCGCCCGTCATCCCCACGGCGCGCAGCAGCGACTCGGTGTGCTCCCCGAGCGCGGGTACCGCCCCCATCCGTGCCTCGTCCCCGCCCGGCAGCGTGATGGGCGGCAGCAGCGCCCTGAGCGGCCCCACCGGTGACCCCACTTCCCGCCACCGGTCCCGGGCCGCCAGCTGCGGATGCTCCGCCAGGTCGTGCACGTCCCGCAGACGTGCGCACGCGATCCCGGCCGCCTCCAGTCGCGCCACCGCCTCGTCCGCGTCCAGGACGCCCAGCGCCTTCGCCACCGCCTCGTCCGTACGGTCCCGGTGCGCGACCCGGGCCGGGTTGGTCGCGAACGCCGGATCATCGGCCAACTCGGGCCGCCCCAGCACCTGTTCGGTGAGCCGTCGCCACTCGCGGTCGTTCTGCACCGACAGCAGCACCCGGCCGCCGTCCGCCGTCGGGTAGGCGTCGTAGGGCGCGATCACCGCGTGCGCGAGGCCCGTCCGCACCGGGGGAGTGCCGCCGTGCAGGGTGTGGTGCAGCGGGTGCCCCATCCACTCGGCGAGCGCCTCCAGCATCGACACCTCCACCGGCCCGCCCCGCCCGGTGGTGCCCCGGCGGACGAGCGCCGCGAGGACCCCCGAGAACGCGTACATCCCGGCGGCGATGTCCGCCGCCGGGATGCCCGCCTTCACCGGCTGCTCCGGGGTGCCCGTCACCGACACCAGCCCGGCCTCGCACTGCACGAGCATGTCGTACGCCCGCTTGTCCGCGTACGGCCCGCAGGCCCCGTAGCCGGAGATGTCCACCGCGATCAGCCGGGGGTGCGCGGCGCACAGGGTGGCGGCGTCCAGACCGAGCCGGGCCGCCGCGCCGTGCGCGAGGTTCTGCACGAACACGTCCGCGTCCGTCACCAGCCGCCGGACGACGTCCAGGCCGCGCGGTTCCTTCAGGTCGAGGGCGAGGGACTCCTTGCCCCGGTTGCACCACACGAAATGGGAGGCGAGGCCCCGCGCGGCGGTGTCGTAGCCGCGCGCGAAGTCACCGCCGTCCACCCGTTCGACCTTGATCACACGGGCGCCGAGGTCGGCGAGCTGCCGGGTGGCGAACGGGGCCGCCACGGCCTGCTCGACGGCGACGACGGTGAGGCCGTCGAGGGGCAGGGGGTCGCCGGTGCCGGTCGGTGAGCGCATGCCGTGGATCATGTCCCCGGCGGGGTGCCGTTGTCAGCAGGGCGTGCCGAGCGTCACGTGCCCCGCCCCGGCGTGCCGGCCCCCGGCCCACCCCGCCGGAGCGGGCCGGGGGCCGGCCGGGTCCGGCCCGTCCCCCGAACGGGCCGGAGGTCACCTGGGGCCGGCCGCGTAGGTCCGCACCGCGAGCGGGACGAACACCGCGAGGAGGACGGCGCACCAGGCCAGCGAACCGGCGACCGGGTGGGCGACCGGCCAGGCGGCGCCGTCGGGGACGGGTGCGTTCCCGAACAGGTCGCGCAGGGCCGTGGTGACCGCACTGATCGGGTTCCACTCTGCGGCGGTGCGCAGCCAGCCCGGCAGACCCTCGGTCGGGATGTACGCGCTGGACAGCAGCGGCAACAGGAAGGTGGCCCCGCCCAGTTGGCCCGCCGCTTCCTCGTTGCGGGTGAGCAGGCCCAGGAAGACACCGATCCACACCGCCGTGAACCGGAACAGCAGCAGCAGGGCGAACGCGCCGGCCGCCGCGAGCGCGCCGCCCTCGATCCGCCAGCCCACCGCCAGCCCGACCAGCAGGAACGGCACCGTCCCCGCGGCCGTGAGGACCAGGTCCGCCGCGACCTGGCCGAGCGGGACGGCGGCCCGGCTCATCGGCAGCGTGCGGAAGCGGTCCATAACGCCCCGGTGGGTGTCCTGCGCGGCCTGGAACATGCCGGTCATGATCCCGCCGGCCGCCGTCGCGACCAGCAGACCGGGCACCAGGAACCGCCGGTACTCCTCGCCCGGCACGGCGAGGGCGCTGCCGAAGACGTACCCGAAGAACAGCAGCATCGAGATCGGCATCGTCTGGGTGAGGATCAGTAGCCCCGGATTGTTCCGGGCCCGCCGCAGCTGACGGCCGAGCATGGCCGCGCCGTCGTACGCCAACGCGCTCATGCGGCACGCTCCTTGACGTCGGAGTGGTCGGAGTGGTCGGTCGCGGGCGCCTCGGTGAGGCGGAGGAACACGTCGTCGAGGGTCGGTGGGCGTAGGCTCGCGTCGAGCAACGGCACCCCGGCCGCGTCGAGTTCGCGGACGAGACGGGGAAGCGTCAGCGTCGGGTCGGGGGAGACCGCGCCGACCGCGTGCCGGTCGTGGTCGAACGACGGCTCGGCCCCGGTGAGTTGGTCGAGGACGCCCGCCGCCGCGACCATCGCGTCGGCGTGCGCGACGACCACCTCCGCGTACGACCCGATGAGTGCCTTGAGCTGGGGCGGCGAGCCGCTGTGCGCGATCCGGCCCCGGTCCATCAGCACCACCTGGTCGGCGAGCCGGTCGGCCTCCTCCAGGTACTGCGTCGTCAGCAGCACGGTCGTTCCCTCCGCCTTCAGGGCGCCCACGGCGTCCCAGATCTGGTTGCGGCTGACCGGGTCGAGCCCGGTGGTCGGCTCGTCGAGGAACAGCACCGCAGGGTGCCGTATCAGGCTCGCCGCCAGGTCGAGTCGGCGCCTCATCCCGCCCGAGTACGTGGAGACGGGCCGGTCGGCGGCCTCGGCCAGCCCGAAGCGGTCGAGGAGTTCACCGGCCCGGGCGGCGGTGTCGCGGACGCGGTGCAGCCGCGCGAACAGCCGTAGGTTCTGCCGTCCCGTGAGGTCCCCGTCCACTGACGCGTACTGTCCGGTCACCCCGATCGCCCGCCGCACGGCCTGCGGCTCCCGTACGAGGTCGTGCCCCGCGATCCGCGCCGAGCCGGCGTCCGGCCGCAGCAGCGTCGCCAGCAGCCGTACGGCGGTGGTCTTGCCCGCCCCGTTCGGGCCGAGCATCCCGACCACCGAGCCCCGGGCCACGGCCAGATCCAGGCCGCGGACGGCACGGACATCCCCGAAACGCTTCTCCAGACCTTCACTAAGTACAGCGTACGTAGAAGTCATGGGTCGACCATAGCGCACTACGTACGCTGTACGTAACTAGGATGGTGGCCAGAGGTGATGATCGATGGCTGGCCGACCGGCCGTACCCCACGTGATCTGGGCGCGCCCCGAGCGCACCGGCCGCGGCCCGAGGCCCGCGTTCAGCCGGGCGGACATCGCGGCGGCGGCGGTGCGGCTCGCCGACGAGGGCGGGCTCGACGCGGTGTCGATGCGGCACGTCGCGGCCGAGCTGGGCTGCGGCACCATGTCGCTCTACAACTACGTGCCGCGCAAGGAGGACCTGTACGAGCTGATGGTCGACGCCGTCGGCGGCGAGCACGAGCTGTGGGAACCGAGCGGGGACTGGCGGGCCGATCTGCGCCGGGTGGCCCATCAGACACGGGAGCTGATGCGCCGGCATCCGTGGCTGCCGCGGCTGATGTCACCGGTGTACGGGTTCAGCCCGAACGCGCTGCGATTCCTGGAGCACTGCCTGGCCTGCATGGACCCGCTCGACGCCCCGTACGGCACGAAGCTCCAGCTCCTGGCGCTGCTCAACGGGTGTGTGACGACATACGTCGCGAACGAGCTGGCGACGGCGGAGCGGACGCGCGCGCTGCCGTGGTCCGAGGAGCAGGAGAACCAGGTGCGGATCGCGTACCTGGGCGGACAGATCGCCTCCGGGGCGTATCCGCGGATGGCGGCGGCGTTCACGGAGGACGCGGGGCCGATCGATCTGGAGGCCGTCTTCGCGTGGATGCTGGACAGGGTGCTGGACTCGTTCGCTCCCTGATGCCGCGCCGGGCGGCGGGGCCGCTCACAGCAGGGTGAACTGGCCTTCCGGGCCCTCCTCGTCGTGGTCCAGCACCGAGGCCGGCCTGCGCGCCGACTCCACGACGGGGAGGACGCCGGCCGTGCGCAGGTCCGCCGTCGTGAGGTGGTCCTTCACCGTCAACCCGTCCAGCTCCGGACGCAGTTCGGCGAGCAGTGCCAGGACCGTGATCAGCTCCAGGAGTTCCGACGTCCAGCTCTGGGGCCAGGTCGAGGGACGTACGGCCTCCAGGGTGCCCGGGTCGGCGGGCTCCGTGCGGCGGGCGAACCACGCGTCGAGGACGCGGACACCGCCGACGTGGAAGTCCCAGGCCCCGGCGGGCACCGGTGAGACGCGGCCCTCGTCGAGGAGGAGCGCCTCCTCGTCGGGGTCGTAGCGCAGCTCCACGGGGCGGGCCGGGAGCGGGGCGCGGACGTAGGGGCGCCGGCCGCCGGGGAGCTTGGGGCGGTCGCCGTCGCGGCGCATCAGCCAGCGGGCGCGGCGGCCCAGCCCGACGCCCCGGGACCAGATGTCGGGGTCCGCGGTGAGCGGGACCTCGATGCCCCCGGGGCCCGGACGCGCGGTCGCCAGGATCCAGCCGAGGACGTCCAGGGGTTCGACGCGGTCGGCGCCGACGCGGTCGGCGAGGAACTCCGTGAGACCGGGGGCCAGGTTGGGTTCCCGGCCGCCGGGCCGCCGGTACAGGGGGCGGACCCGGCCGGGGCGCGGACCGTGCGGGGGAGTCAGCGGAAGGACCGCCGTGGCGAGGAGCGGCGGCCCGGACGGTTCGGGCGCGGGCGTCTGCTCCACCACGAACACCTGGTGCTCGTCCACGACCCGCCACAGCTCGGGGCGGGCCGCGTCGATCAGGCGGTGGTCGGGGATGAGCCACTGCTCGTCGAAGGGCGCGGCGAGGACCCGTACCGGCTCGGGGCACGGGCCCGACTCGCGGGCCAGCCGCCCGGTGCCGCCGGACCGGCCCGGCAGTCCCGGGACGGCGGACGTGAGGGTGCGGGAGCGCGTGGGGCCGAACAGGGCCTCGCGGTCCGGGCCCTCCGCCTTCAGCAACGCGTCCCATCGGGCCCTCAGGGACGCCGCGTCCGGCGCCGCCGGCCACGCCCGGCCCAGCCGGGGCGGTGCGACGGACCACGGCATGAGGTCCGCCAGGAGCGGAGCGTCGTCGTGCGTCACGCTGGGCATCGTACGACCTCGTCAGTGGGCGTCGAGGGTGACCGTGAAGGAGAAGCGGTCGCCGCGGTAGTGGATGACCGCGACGTCCAGGACGCGGCCCGACTCGTCGTAGGTGACGCCCGTGTAGTGCAGGATCGGGCTGAGCAGGGGGATCTGGAGCAGGCGGGCGGTCTCCGGGTCCGCGAGGCGGGCCTCGACGGTGTCGGTGATCCGGCCGATGGCCACGCCCACGGCGTCCCGGAGCACCTTGGTCATCGGCCAGCGGAGCAGGTCCTTCCCGTCGATGCGTTCGGCCAGCTCGGGGCGGACGTAGTTGCGGGCGTGATTGGTGGGTTCCCCCGTCCGCTCGTCGCCGCGCAGCCGGTGATAGGTGGCCACCTCCGTCAAGTCGGGGAAGTAGTCCGAGAGTTCACCCGGCAGGGGGGTGCTGCCCTGGTCCAGCAGCTCGGTCGTCATACCGGACTGCTGGGCCACGATCGCGTCCACCGAGCCGAGCAGCCGCACCGGCGTGCCCCGTTGCGCGCCCGGCTCGATGAACGTGCCGCGCCGCCGGTGCCGGCTGATCAGCCCCTCCTCCTCCAGCTCCTTCAGCGCCTGCCGCATGGTCAACACGCTCACGCCGTAGTGCCCGGCCAGCTGCTCCTCGGTGGGCAGGCGCAGCGGATCGTGGGGCGACCGGCCCAGTATCGAGGCGCGCAGGGACTGCGAGACCTGATACCAGAGAGGCAGCTTGCGGTTCAGGACGATCGAGTCCGGGGCGAAGGAGGTCACGACGCTATCCGTACCCGGCCCGGCGCGGTCAGCGCAACGGACCGAAGTGACGCTGGAGGCCCGACCACACGTCGTCGTACCCCTGCTGGAGATGGTCCGCCCCGGCCGCCTGCGCGGTCGTCAGGATCGGCCACCGCGTCTCGAACATGAAGGCAAGCCCGTCGTCGACCTTCTGCGGCGTCAGCTCGGCGGCGCTCGCCCGGTCGAAGGTCTCCCGGTCGGGGCCGTGCGCGGACATCATCGTGTGCAGCGAACCGCCCCCGGGCACGAAACCCCCTTCCCCGGCCGTCTTGGCGTCGTACGCGCCCTCGATGAGGCCCATGTACTCGCTCATCACGTTCCGATGGAAGTACGGAGGCCGGAACGTGTCCTCGCCCACCAGCCAGCGCGGCGCGAACACCACGAAGTCCACACCGGCCAGCCCCGGGGTGTCCGACGGCGAGGTCAGGACGGTGAAGATCGACGGGTCCGGGTGGTCGTACGAGATCGAGCCGATGACATTGAAGCGACGCAGGTCGTAGACGTACGGCGTGTAGTTTCCGTGCCAGGCCACCACGTCGAGCGGCGAGTGGTCGTAGGTGGCCGTCCAGAGGTTCCCGCAGAACTTGTTCACCACCTCCACCGGGCCCTCCACGTCCTCGTACGCTGCCACCGGCGCCCGGAAGTCACGGGGGTTCGCCAGGCCGTTGGCGCCGATCGGGCCGAGGTCGGGCAGCCGGAAGGGGGCGCCGTAGTTCTCGCAGACGTAGCCGCGGGCGGTGCCGTCGAGGAGCTCGACACGGAAGCGGACCCCGCGCGGGACGAGGGCGACCTCGCCGGGCTCCGCGTGGAGCAGACCGAACTCGGTGCGCAGAAGCAGGCCGCCGCGCTCCGGGACGATCAGCAGCTCGCCGTCGGCGTCGCTGAAGACCCGCTCCATGGAGGACGTGGCGTGGTACAGGTGCACGGCCATGCCGGCGCGCTGGGCCGCGTCGCCGTTCCCGCCGAGCGTCCACAGGCCGGCGAGGAAGTCCGTGCCCGCCGGGGGCTCCGGCAGGGGGTTCCAGCGCAGCCGGTTGGGGTCGGGGACCGTCTCGGTGAAGGGGGCCGTGCGCAGCGCGCCGTTGTCCGTGCGGGTGAAGGCCGGGTGCGCGGCCGACGGGCGGACGCGGTAGAGCCAGGAGCGGCGGTTGTGTGCCCTCGGCTCGGTGAAGGCGGTGCCGCTGAGCTGCTCCGCGTACAGGCCGAGCGGGGCGCGCTGGGGTGAGTTGCGGCCCTCGGGCAGCGCGCCCGGGACCGCCTCCGAGGCGTGCTCGTTGCCGAAACCGGAGAGGTACTCCAGTCCCTCGGCGGTCTTCCTCGCGTCCCCGCTCATGATCGCTCCCTCGCGCTCCTGATTCCTATGCATCACCGTAGGATTTGGGTCGGGCGGGCGCAAGAGGGCCGATGGCCGGACCACGGCAAGCCGCGGCCTCGGTGTCGCCACATCGGGTGCCATCGGGCGGCGGCGGAGAACCGGAGTCGGGGTGGATCCGTCTTGTCAGTGCGGTGCTCTACGCTCCCGGCAGGGCCCGGACGTGCGGATGTTCGTCGTCCGCGGTGTTCGACCGCTGAGCGGGAGTGGCGGTACCGGCCGTACCTGTATCCGGAAGCTCATCGGACCTCGGCGGAAAGGCATCATGAAGCCCGTGTCCCAGGCGACCTCCTTGCGCCGTGCACCCGTGCAGCGGCGCAGTGCCGAACGACTGACCAGGATCCTCGACGCCTGCGCCGACCTCCTCGACGAGGTGGGCTACGACGCGCTGAGCACCCGTGCCGTGGCGTTGCGCGCGGGTGTGCCCATCGGCTCCGTCTACCGCTTCTTCGGCAACAAGCGCGCGATGGCCGACGCGCTCGCCGAACGCAACCTCGCCCGCTTCACCGAACGCGTCGGACGCCGCCTGGAGGGCACCGGCGACCGGGACTGGCGCACCGCCATGGACGCCGTCCTCGACGAGTACCTCGACATGAAGCGCCACGCCCCCGGCTTCGCCCTCATCGACTTCGGCAACCAGATCCCCGTCGGCGGCAGCCGCCAGGAACCCAACACCCGCGTCGCCGACCGCCTCTCCGAGCTGCTCTCCGACTACATCGGCCGCACCCCCGACGAGGACCTGCGCCGTATCTTCCTCATCGCCGTCGAGACCGCCGACACCCTCGTCCACCTCTCCTTCCGGGTCTCCCCCGAGGGGGACCCGCGGATCATCGAGGAGATGCGGCAGCTGCTGAGGGCCTATCTCGCGCGTGTCCTGGACTGACCGGATCCGCCCCGATCCGGTTCGCCCCTCCCGCTGATGCATACCGGTCGGTATGCTCGGCTGCGGCGCCGCGCCCTCCGAACGCGCGGCGCCCGTCCGAGCGCCAACGCCGTCGCCCTCCGGGAGGACCCGTGTCCACCACCCCCGACTCCCGCACCGCCCTGCGGATCTGCCCGCTCTGCGAGGCCACCTGCGGGCTCACCCTCACCATCGAGGGCACCCGGGTCACCAAGGCCCGCGGCGACCGGGACGACGTGTTCAGCAAGGGGTTCATCTGCCCGAAGGGCGCCTCGTTCGGCGCGGCCGACGGCGACCCCGACCGGCTGCGCACCCCGCTGGTCCGCAAGGACGGGGAACTGCGGGAAGCCACCTGGGCGGAGGCCTTCGACGCCGTCGCCGCCGGACTGCGCCCGGTCGTCGAGGCGCACGGCCCCCACGCCGTCGGCGTCGTCCTCGGCAACCCCAACGTGCACACCATGGCGGGCGCCCTCTACCCGCCCGTCCTCCTCGCCGGGCTCGGCACCCGCAGCCTGTTCACCGCCTCCACGGTCGACCAGATGCCCAAGCACGTCTCCAGCGGACTCCTCTACGGCGACGCCCACGCCATCCCCGTACCGGACCTCGACCGCACCGACCACCTGCTGCTCCTCGGCGCCAACCCGCTGGAGTCCAACGGCAGTCTGTGCACCGCCCCCGACTTCCCCGGCAAGCTCAAGGCGCTCAAGGCCCGCGGCGGCACCCTCACCGTCGTCGACCCGCGGCTGACACGCACCGCCAAGCTCGCCGACCGGCACGTGGCCATCCGCCCCGGCACGGACGCGCTGCTCCTCGCCGCGATGGCGCACGTCCTCTTCGAGGAGGACCTCGTCGACCTCGGCGACCTCGCCCCGAACGTCCTGGGCGTCGAGGAACTCGCCGAAGCCGTACGGGAGTTCAGCCCCGAGGCCGCCGCCGAGGCCTGCGACGTGGACGCCGGCACGATCCGGGCCATGGCCCGGGAACTGGCGGCCGCGCCCACCGCCGCCGTCTACGGCCGCATCGGCAGCTGCACCGTCCCGCACGGCACCCTCGCCAGCTGGCTGGTCGACGTCCTCAACATCCTCACCGGCAACCTCGACCGGCCCGGCGGCGCCCTGTTCCCGCTCTCCGCCACGGACAAGACGCCCCGGCCCGCCGGACCCGGCCGCGGCTTCGCCCTCGGCCGCTGGCGCAGCCGGGTGAGCGGCCACCCCGAGGCCAAGGGCGAACTGCCGCTGTCCGCGCTCGCCGAGGAGATCGACACCGCCACCCCCGAGGGCAGCCCCGTCCGCGCCCTGGTCGTCGTCGCCGCCAACCCCGTGCTCTCCGCGCCCGACGGCGACCGCCTCGACAAGGCGCTCGACTCGCTCGACTTCATGGTCAGCGTCGACCCCTACCTGAACGAGACCGCCCGCCACGCCGATGTCGTCCTGCCCCCGCCCCCGCCCTCGCAGGCCCCGCACTTCGACTTCGCCTTCAACTCGTTCGCCGTCCGCAATCAGGTCCGCTACAACCGCGCCGCCGTGCCCCTGGAGGACGGCCGCATGGCGGAGACCGAGATCCTCGCGCGCCTGACCCTTGCCGCCACGGGCATGCACGGCGCCGATCCCGCCGCCGTGGACGACCTGGTCATCGGCCAGACCCTCGGCAGGGCGGTCAAGGAGACCCACTCGCCCGTCCACGGCCGGGACCCCAAGGAACTGGCCGCCCAGCTCCACGGCGAGAGCGGCCCCGAACGGCGGCTCGACATGATGCTGCGCCTCGGCCCGTACGGCGACGGCTTCGGCACCGACCCCGACGGCCTGAACCTGGAGCGGCTGCTCGCCCACCCGCACGGCATCGACCTCGGGCCCCTCCAACCCCGGCTGCCCCAGCCGCTCAAGACGGTCAGCGGCAGGATCGAACTGCTGCCGGGCCCGATCGCCGACGACCTGCCGAGGCTCCGCACGGCCCTCGGGGAACGCCCCGACGGCCTCGTCCTCATCGGCCGCCGCCATCTGCGGTCCAACAACAGCTGGCTGCACAACGTGCCCGCCCTCACCGGCGGCACCAACCGCTGCACCCTGCACATCCACCCCGAGGACGCCGCACGCCTCGACATCACCGACGGGGACGCCGTACGGATCAAGGGCGCCGGGGGAGAGGTCACCGCCCCCGCCGAGGTCACCGACGGTGTGCGCCGGGGCGTGGTGAGCCTTCCGCACGGCTGGGGACACGACCGGCCGGGCACCCGGATGAGCCACGCCGCGCTCGACCCCGGCGTCAACGTCAACCAGCTCCTCGACGGCTCGCTCCTTGATCCACTGTCGGGCAACGCGGTCCTCAACGGAGTGCCCGTGGAGCTCGCGCGAGCAGGCGCAACGCTGTGACCTGGAGTTCTGCGCTTATTGCTCGCATGTCAACGTCTTGTTAACGCTTGTGGAGCCGCCCTAACGTCGTCGCACCGCCGGTGCCCTGGTGGGAGTTCAAGGGCGAACGTTAGGTATCCACATGTTGACCATCCTCGGCTTTGCCATGATCGCGACCTTCCTGGTCCTGATCATGATGAAGAAGATGTCGCCGATCGCGGCGCTCGTGCTGATCCCCGCTCTCTTCTGCGTCTTCGTAGGGAAGGGCGCCAAGCTCGGCGACTACGTCATCGAGGGGGTGGGCAACCTCGCGCCCACCGCCGCGATGCTCATGTTCGCCATCGTCTACTTCGGCCTCATGATCGACGTCGGCCTCTTCGACCCGATCGTCCGAGGCATCCTGAAGTTCTGCAAGGCCGATCCGCTGCGCATCGTCATCGGCACGGCCCTGCTCGCCGCGATCGTCTCGCTCGACGGCGACGGCTCCACCACCTTCATGATCACCGTCTCGGCGATGTACCCGCTGTACAAGCGCCTGAAGATGAGCCTCGTCGTCATGACCGGTGTCGCCGCCACCGCCAACGGCGTGATGAACACGCTGCCCTGGGGCGGCCCGACCGCCCGCGCCGCCACCGCGCTCAAGCTCGACGCGGGCGACATCTTCGTCCCGATGATCCCGGCGCTCGCCGTCGGCCTCCTCTTCGTCTTCGTCCTCGCCTACTTCCTCGGTCTGCGCGAGCGCAAGCGCCTCGGTGTGCTGAGCCTCGACGAGGTCCTGGAGCAGGAGAAGATCGTCAAGGACGAGGAGCAGGAGCAGTCCGAGGAGACCGTGCTCGTCGGCGCGGGCGCCTCCGCCGCCTCCGGCTCCGGTGACGACAAGGTCCGTACGACGAAGACCACCGGCGGCGCCGGCTCCGGCACGGACGCCGACCCCGAGGGCGACGACGCCGACGACGTCCGCCTCCAGGGCCTGGACCCCGACCGCCCGACGCTGCGCCCCAAGCTGTACTGGTTCAACGCGCTCCTCACGGTCACGCTGCTCACCGCCATGATCATGGAGTGGCTGCCGATCCCGGTGCTGTTCATCCTCGGCGCCGCCCTCGCCCTGACGGTCAACTTCCCCCACATCCCCGACCAGAAGGCCCGGCTCGCCGCCCACGCCGACAACGTCCTCAACGTCTCCGGCATGGTCTTCGCCGCCGCCGTCTTCACCGGCGTCCTCCAGGGCACCGGCATGGTCGACTCCATGGCCAAGTGGATCGTCGACGGCATCCCGGAGGGCATGGGCCCGCACATGGCCCTCGTCACCGGTTTCCTGAGCCTGCCGCTCACGTACTTCATGTCCAACGACGGCTTCTACTTCGGTGTCCTGCCGGTCCTCGCCGAGGCCGGTGCCGCGCACGGTGTCTCGCCCCTGGAGATCGCCCGCGCCTCCCTCGTCGGTCAGCCGCTGCACATGTCCAGCCCGCTCGTGCCCGCCGTCTACGTCCTCGTGGGTATGGCGAAGGTCGAGTTCGGCGACCACACCCGGTTCGTCGTGAAGTGGGCGGCGGTCACCTCGCTGGTCATCCTGGGCGCCGGGATCCTGATGGGCATCATCTGAGCCGACGGGCAGCGTCGGTTGAGCCAAGGAGGAACGTCATCGTGAGGCCCGGCGGGAATCGCGGCTGGCTGCTTCGTCTCGTCATCGCCTTCAGCTTCGCGCAGGGGGCGGTGTCGATGGCGCGGCCCGCCGTTTCCTACCGGGCCCTCGCGCTGGGCGCCGACGAGCGGGCGATCGGTGTGATCGCCGGGGTCTACGCCCTGCTCCCGCTGTTCGCCGCCGTCCCGCTCGGCCGCAGGACCGACCAGGGGCGGTGCGCGCCCCTGCTGCCCGTCGGCGTCGTCCTCATCGCCGGCGGCTGCGCCCTGAGCGGTCTGGCGAACTCCCTGCTGACGATGGCCGTCTGGAGCGGGGTGATGGGCCTCGGCCATCTCTCCTTCGTCATCGGCGCCCAGTCGCTGGTCGCCCGGCAGTCCGCGCCGCACGAACACGACCGCAACTTCGGCCACTTCACCATCGGCGCCTCCCTCGGCCAGCTGATCGGCCCGATCGCCGCGGGCGCCCTCATCGGCGGCCCGGACATGGCACGGACGAGCGCCCTGGCGCTGGTGGTGGCGGGCGCGGGAGCGGCAGTCGCGTGCACGTCGCTGTGGCGCATAGAGCGCCCCGTGGACCCCGACTCCCGCACCGAGCAGGGCGAGCGGGTCCCCGTGCACCGCATCCTGCGCACCAGAGGAGTGCCCGGCGGCATCCTCATCAGCCTCGCGGTGCTGTCGGCGACCGACATCCTCACCGCCTACCTCCCGGTCGTCGGGGAGGACCGGGGCATCGCGCCGTCCGTCATCGGCCTCCTGCTGAGCCTGCGCGCCGCCGCCACCATCGCCTGCCGTCTGGTGATGACGCCCATGCTGCGATGGCTCGGCCGGACCGCCCTGCTCACCGTGACCTGTGCGCTCGGGGCCGTGCTGTGCGCGGGGATCGCGGTGCCGGTGCCCGTGTGGGCGCTGGCCCTGATGCTCTCCGCGCTCGGCTTCTGCCTCGGGGTCGGGCAGCCGCTGTCCATGACGACGGTCGTGCACGCCGCCCCGGACGACGCCCGCTCCACCGCCCTCGCGCTCCGGCTCACGGGCAACCGGCTCGGACAGGTCGCGGCGCCCGCCGCCGCGGGTCTGGTCGCCGGTGTCGCGGGAGTGGCCGCGCCGTTCGTGATGCTCGGCGCGTTGCTGCTGGTATCGGCGGGGATCGCCCTGCGCTCCCCGGTCGCCCCGGCGCGGGGGAGCGAGGGGAAGGAGCGTTCCGTCGGGCGGCGCCGCTCCCGGATCGGGGCGGTCTTGAGCCGGAAGAGGGATATCTGACGGCGTGTGAGGCGCGGCTCCCGCCGTCTCCTCGATGATGTGACAAAGAGTCAGGTGAAAGCATGATTTGTATGACAATCACCTGACTCGGAGGTCTTACATGTCCACCTCGTCCCGCCCCCGCCGCGCCGGAGCACGCGCGAGTGCCGCCGTCCTCGCGACGCTCACCGCCACGGGAGCCACCATGATCTCGGCACCGGCCGCCGTCGCGGCGCCGGGCGACCCCGACGTCAAGATCCACCGGGTGGGCTTCCCGTTCAGCAACCAGCGCCACCAACCGAACGTCTGCGACTTCTATCTGGCCGCGTTCAACTTCCGCGCGGGACAGAGCATCGCCTGGAGCATCGACAAGCTGCCGCCCGCGCCGATCCCCAACCCCGTCGCCGAGGGCGCCATCGCGCTCGCGGACGACGGCAGCGGCCACACCCCGCCCGTGACCCCCGAGGGTGCCGTGCGGTTCCAGGACGGCGACTACCGGCTGACCTGGCGGGTCGTCGGCGAGACGGCCGCGCCCAAGTTCAAGGACTTCACCGTGAACTGCCCCGTCGCGCCCAACGGAGGCCCGCCGGCCGGCGGCGGCGGTCTCGCCATGACCAAGGACTTCTCCCCGGTCGCCGGGACGGCCGCGGTGGGCCTCGCCGCGGTGGGCGGGGTCGCCTATCTGCGGCTGCGCCGTCGTCGCGCCGATGGCGCCGCGTAGACGCGCCCCGCGGCCCTGGCAGCGGACGCGCGCCTACCGCCTCACCCGGACGATCGTGCTGACCGTCGTGCTGGTGGTGAGCGTCGCGAACTGGGCGAAGGACGAGGAGCGGGGCGGCCCGCACGGGGCCGACCTCGCCGGGGCGCGCGATGCGGGGACATCGCGCGCCCCGGCGCCCTGGTCCTCCCCACGCCCCACGCCGTCGCCCACGGCGCGCCCCACGACGGCGGCCACACCCCGCACACCACCGGACGCGACCACGGCATCCGGGGTGCCTTCGGGGGCCGGGACGCCTTCGGGCGCAGGGTCCGCGCCCGGGGTGCCGTCGGCGGCTGGGGCGGCGTCGGTGGCGGGGGGTGCGGTGACTTCCGGGGGGCCTGATGGGGCCCGTGGGCCCGGTGGGCCCGGCCGGTCCAGTGGCTCCGGTGCGTTCTCCGGTGGGCCGGGGGTGCCGGGATCGCCTTCGCGGGCGGCGGCTTCGGGAGGAGGCGGGAGCACCGGGCGCCAGGGGTCCGCCCCCGCCGAGGGTTCCGGCACGACGGTCGGCCGGCCGACGAGCCCCGACCCGGCCGGGACCGCCCGCCCCACCCCCGGGCGGCCGGCGAAGCCGGGTGGGCCCGCGGGGCCCCGTACGCTTCCGCACTCGCCGGCGAAGACCGTCAGCATCCCCTACCTCGGCATCAAGGCCCCGGTCATGGAACTCCGCCTCGACCGCGAGGGGCGGCTGCCCGCGCCGCCGGACGACAGGCCGAAACTGGTCGGCTGGTACGCGGCGGGCCCCGCGCCCGGCGGCCCCGGTACGGCGGTCGTGGTCGGCCATCGCGACACCCGGACGGGACCGGCCGTGTTCGCCGCGCTGGACATGGTCAAACAAGGTCGCGTCGTCGAGGTCCGGCGCGCCGACGGCCGTACCGCCGTCTACACGGTGGACGCCGTGAAGACGTACGAGAAGGCCCACTTCCCCAACGAACTGGTCTACGGCACCCGGAAGCGCCCGGAGCTGCGCCTGATCACCTGCGGCGGGGTGTACGACCGGAGGAAGGGCTACGCGAGCAACGTCGTCGTCTTCGCCCACCTCACCGCCGTCCGGGACGCGACGGGGAGAAGATGACTCGGGTGCGGAGGGGCCGGGCGCGGAGGGGCGGGGCGGCTCCCCGCGCGGAGAGGGGACCGGCGCCCGGCATGGAGGGATGAAGCGGCCTCCCATGCGGAGGCGGCAACCGGCGTCGGGTGTGGAGGTCGTGAACCGGCGCGCGGGGAGCGGGGGGCGGCTTCTCGGCGGCTCCGGGGCGTACGGGCGCACGCGCGGGTCCGGCTCCGGCGCGGCCGACGTCCCGGAGTCGGCGGTTCCGTTACAGGTGTGGGCATGGCCTCGCATTCCACTCGTCCCCGGAGCCCCGCCCTCGCCCGGCACCTCACCCGCCCCCGCCTCGCCCCAGCGGCGGCCGCCTGTCTGCTCGCCGTCGGGGCCCCGACGGCGTACGCCACCCTCGCCGAGGACATCTCCTCCGGTCCCGTCGTGGCGCCCGGGCGCGGGGCCCCGTACATCGAGACCCGGCTGTTCTTCGGCACGGAGCGGCCCGACGGCGGACCAGCGGTCACCGACGGGGAGTTCCGGGACTTCGTCCAGCAGGAGGTCACACCCGGCTTCCCGGACGGGCTCACCGTGCAGCAGGGGCGCGGCCAGTGGCGGGACGCGAGCGGCGCCATCGAGACGGAGCGGTCGTACGAGCTGACTCTGCTGTACCCGGTGTCGGCCGCCGCCGCGAGCGACCGGAAGATCGAGGAGATCCGCGTCGACTACCGGAAGGCCTTCGGCCAGGAGGCGGTGGCGCGGGTGGACGACCGCACACGCGTCGACTTCTGAGGCGACCCCTCCGGACGGCTCCGGACGGGGCGGTCGTCACAGTCCTCCACTCTGGTGCCGGAAAACTATCAGAGCTAGTTTTTGGTGCGGACCACTCGGCGGCGCAGCGGAAGGCACCATGATGAAGGCACACGACGGCATGTACATCGGCGGCGATTGGCGGCCCGCCGCCGGCACCGACACGATCGAGGTGGTGAACCCGGTCGACGAGCAGGTGATCGACCGGGTCCCCGCGGGCACCGCCGAGGACGTCGACGCCGCCGTACGCGCCGCTCGGACGGCCCTGCCGAGCTGGGCCGCCACGCCGCCCGCGCAGCGCGGCGCGGTGATCGGCGCGCTGCGGGACGCGCTCGCCGCGCGCCGGGAGGAGATCGCCGAGACGGTGACGGCGGAGCTGGGCTCGCCGCTGCCGTTCTCCCAGAAGGTGCACGCCGACCTGCCGATCACGGTCGCGGGCTCGTACGCCGAACTGGCCGCGACGCACGCCTTCGAGGAGAAGGTCGGCAACTCGACCGTGTTCCACGAGCCCATCGGCGTCGTCGGCGCGATCACCCCCTGGAACTACCCGTTGCACCAGATCGTCGCCAAGGTCGCCCCGGCGCTCGCGGCGGGCTGCACGGTCGTCCTGAAGCCCGCCGAGGACACCCCGCTCGTCGCCCAGCTGTTCGCGGAGGCCGTGCACGAGGCGGGGGTGCCCGCAGGGGTGTTCAACCTGGTCACCGGTCTCGGCGCGGTCGCCGGGCAGGCCCTCGCCGCGCACGACGGCGTCGACATGGTGTCCTTCACCGGCTCGACGGCCGTCGGCCGCGGCATCGGCGCCACCGCGGGCGCGGCGATCAAGCGGGTGGCCCTGGAACTCGGCGGCAAGTCCGCCAACGTCATCCTCCCGAGCGCCGACCTCGCCAAGGCGGTCAGCGTCGGCGTCGCCAACGTCATGTCCAACTCGGGCCAGACGTGCAGCGCCTGGACCCGGATGCTGGTGCACGCCTCCCAGTACGAGGAGGCGGTCGAGCTGGCCGCGACCGCCGCCGCGAAGTACGGCGAGCGCCTCGGCCCGCTGGTCAACGCCAAGCAGCGGGACCGGGTGCGCGGTTACATCGAGAAGGGCCTCGCCGAGGGCGCCAGGCTGGCGGCCGGCGGCCCCGAATCCCCGCGCGAGCAGGGCTACTTCGTGAGCCCCACCGTCCTGGCCGACGTGACCCCCGAGATGACCGTCGCCCAGGAGGAGATCTTCGGCCCCGTGTTGTCCGTCCTCCGCTACGAGGACGAGGAGGACGCCCTGCGCATCGCCAACGGCACGGTGTACGGGCTCGCCGGTGCCGTCTGGGCCGCGGAGGAGGCCGAGGCCGTCGCCTTCGCCCGCCGCATGGACACCGGCCAGGTCGACATCAACGGCGGCCGCTTCAACCCGCGGGCCCCCTTCGGCGGCTACAAGCAGTCGGGAGTCGGCCGCGAACTGGGCGCCCACGGCCTGGTCGAATACCTCCAGACCAAGTCCCTCCAGTTCTAGTCCAGTCGCCCCTAGCCCCCAGCCCCCGGCCTCAGCGCCTGCCCGTTGCCTTCGCCGTCGTCCGCTGCCGTCGCTCCAGGAGAGTCGTTCCGTCATGACCGTTCGAGCCGCCGTACTGCCCGCCGTCGGGGCCCCGTTGGAGATCGCCGAGATCGAGCTGCCGGAGCCCGGACCCGGCCAGGTCCGAGTGCGGCTCGCCGCCGCCGGGGTCTGCCACTCCGACCTGTCGCTGTCCGACGGGACGATGCGGGTGCCGGTGCCCGCCGTGCTGGGCCACGAGGGCGCGGGGACGGTACTGGCCGTGGGGGAGGGCGTCACCCATGTCTCACCCGGTGCCGGGGTCGTCCTCAACTGGGCACCGTCCTGCGGGAGTTGCCACGCCTGCTCGCTCGGCGAGGTGTGGCTGTGCGCGAACGCGCTGGCCGGCGTGGGCGACGTGTACGCCCGGCGCGCCTCCGACGGCACGGACCTCCACCCAGGCCTGAACGTGGCCGCGTTCGCGGAGGAGACGGTGGTGGCCGCCGGGTGCGTACTTCCCGCTCCGGACGGCATCCCGCTCACCGACGCGGCGCTCCTCGGCTGCGCCGTCCTGACCGGGTACGGGGCGGTGCACCACTCGGCGCGGGTGCGGGAGGGCGAGACCGTCGCGGTGTTCGGCGTGGGCGGAGTGGGTCTCGCGGCGCTCCAGGCGGCGCGGATCGCGGGCGCGTCGCGCATCGTGGCGGTGGACGTCTCCCCGGCGAAGGAGGAACTGGCGCGGGCGGCCGGGGCCACGGACTTCGTCGTCGCCTCCGAGGGCACCGCCCGCGAGATCCGGGCGCTGACCGGGAAGCAGGGGGTCGATGTCGCCGTGGAGTGCGTGGGGCGGGCGGTGACGATCCGTACGGCCTGGGAGTCCACGCGGCGGGGCGGGCGCACGACGGTCGTGGGGATCGGCGGCAAGGAGCAGCAGGTCGCCTTCAACGCGCTGGAGATCTTCCACTGGGGCCGCACCCTGTCCGGCTGCGTGTACGGCAACTCCGACCCGGCACGGGACCTGCCGGTCCTGGCCGGCCACGTCCGGGCCGGCCGCCTCGACCTCGGCGCACTGATCACGGACCGCATCTCGCTGGACGACATCCCGGCGGCCTTCGACAACATGCGCGCGGGCAAGGGCGGCCGGGCGGTCGTGACGTTCTGACCGGCGTACGCACGGCGCGGACGGGTGGGGGCCGTTCGCGCGGTTCCCCGCGCCCCTGAAAAGCGACCGGGGCTTCGCCCCGTGCTTTTCAGCTGAAGGCGGGCCGCAGGCCCATGCCTTCAGGGGCGGGGAACCGCGCGAGAAACCACGACGCACCCGCACCCGCCACAACCACGCGCACCCCCGAGCCAGGAGGCACCCGAAACCCACCCGTGCACAACCGTTGACCGGCATACCGTCCGGTCAGTACGTTCCCCCGGAACGTCCCCGCACCCATCGGAGTGTGCACGCATGGACACCGCTCCTTCTCCCCGTCCCCAGCAGCCCGACGCCCGTCATCGCCGCAAGGTCGCCACGGCCGCGGCCCTCGCCTCAGCCGTCGAGTGGTACGACTACTTCGTCTTCGGTATAGCCGCGGCCCTCGTCCTCGGCGACCTCTACTTCCCCGCCGGCAGCTCCTCCGCGGGAGTCCTCGCCGCGTTCGCCACCTTCGCCGTCGGCTTCCTCGCCCGCCCCCTCGGCGGCATCGTCGCCGGTCACCTCGGTGACAAGCGCGGCCGCAAGCCGATGCTGGTCCTGGCCCTCACCCTGATGGGCCTCGCCACCACCGGCATCGGTCTCCTCCCCACGTACGAGACGATCGGGATCGCCGCTCCGGTCCTGCTCGTCCTCCTCCGGGTCGCCCAGGGTGTCGCCGTCGGCGCCCAGTGGGGCGGCGCGATGCTGCTCGCCACCGAGTACGCCCCCGAGGGCAAGCGCGGGGTGTACGGCAGCTTCGTCCAACTCGGCGTGCCGATCGGCGTGGTGAGCGCCAACACCGTGTTCCTCGTCGTGGGCGGGGCCACCAGTGAGAGCGCGTTCGTCGCGTGGGGGTGGCGCGTCCCGTTCCTGATCGGCCTGTTCGTCCTCGGCCTGGCCTGGTACATCCACCGCAAGGTCGAGGAGACCCCCGAGTTCCGGGAGGCGGAGCGGGCGCTCGCGGAGCAGGAGAGGAGCGAGAAGAGTTCGCCGCTCAGGACGATCCTCCGCGGTCACCTCGGCACGGTCTTCCTCGCCGGCGGTTCCTTCGCCGTGAACACCGCGACGTTCTACATCATCATCACCGGCGTCCTCGACTACACCACCCGTGAACTCGACATGAAGCGCAGCGCCGTCCTCGCCGTCTCGCTCTGTGTCAGCCTCACCCAGCTCATCCTGATCCCCGCCGCCGCGGCCCTCTCCGACCGGGTCGGACGGATCCGGATCTACGCGTTCGGCGCGGCCGGGATCGCCCTGTGGGCCGTGCCGCTGTTCCTGCTCATCGACACCGGGTCCCTGGTGTGGCTGGCCGTCGGCACCTTCGTCGCCAGCTGCTTCCTCAGCATCATGTACGGGCCGCAGGCCGCCCTGTTCGCCGAGCTGTTCACCCCCGAGATGCGGTACACGGGTGCCTCGCTCGGGTACCAGATCGCGGCGGTCCTCGGCGGCGGCCTCGCGCCGTTCCTGATGGTGCTGCTCCTGGAGGCGACCGGCACGTCCCTGGCGGTGTCCGCGTACATCATCGCGCTCTCGGTGGTGGCCCTCCTGTCGATCAGGGTCCTCGCCCGCCGGGCGAGCGCCCGGACCGAACCTGCCCCTCAGGCGGAGCCGGCGGAACAGGTCGGTTAGCCGCGTCGACTAGGAAGTCCGATCGTGCCGTGGCCGTGGCTCCGTGACCGTGTCCGGAGCCACGGCCACCGCCACCTCCGCCACTACCGCCACCTCAGCCGCACCGGTCACCGCCGTGCCGTCCGCGGCACCCCGGACCCCTGCCCCCGCCCCCGCCCCCGCCCGCGGTCGGGACCGGGACACGGCCACACCCGCCAGGCACAGCGCGCCACCGGCCAGGGTGAGCGGACCCGGCACCTCGTCGAGGGCCAGCCAGGACATGAGGACGACCAGCGCGGGCACGGCGTACGTGGTGGCGCCCATCCGGCTCGCGGTCGTACGGGCCAGGGCGTACGCCCAGGTCGTGAACGCCAGCGCGGTCGGGAAGACGCCCAGGTAGACCATGTTGAGGGTCGCGGAGAGCGGCGCGTCGGCCGCGTCCCGCACCAGCTGCCCGGCGAACGGCAGGCACAGCACCGCGCCGACGAGACAGCCGAAGGTGGTCACCTGGAGGGCGCTCGCCGAGCCCAGCGCGGGCTTCTGCGCGACCACGCCGCCCGCGTACGCGACCGCCGCGAGCACGCACAGCACGACGCCCAGCACCGACGCGCCGCCCTCGCCGGACATCGACAGCCCCACCGCGACGGCTCCCGCGAACGACACCGCCATGCCCGCGAGCAGCCGGGGCGGCATCGGGTCGCCCAGCAGACGGGCGCCGAGCAGGGCGATCAGGAGGGGGCCGATGTTGACGACCAGCGCGGCCGTACCCGCGTCGACCTGCTGCTCGCCCCAGTTCAGGGCGACCATGTAGAACCCGAACCAGAGCGCCCCGGACACCGCGATCCCCCGCCACGCGGCCTGTGGCGGCCAACCCTCCCGCCGTACCGCCCAGATCAGCCCGAGCGCCACCGCCCCGGCCGCGAGCCGGCCCAGCGCCAGCGCCCCCGGCGCGTACGCCTGCCCGGCGCTGCGAATGGACACGAAGGCCGACGCCCACAGCACGACGGTCACGAGGGCGGCCCCACCGGCGAGCAGCTCGGCACGACGGACGGGACGGACCCGGGAGTTCTCAGCCATGCCCCGAGGCTAGGCGCGCCGCCGCACCGAGGCTCGCGATTTTCGGACGCCGAGCTCGGAGGGCCGGCCGAGGGCGGCAGGGGAGCGGAGCCGCCGGCGGGAGACTTGATCCGGCGGTCGGCGTCGGCCGCCGTCGGCCGCCGCCGAGCGCCGCCGGCCGCCGCCGACCGTCGCCGACCGCCGTCGACCGCCGCCGAGCGGCGTCGGCCGACGTCCGGTCGGCTAGGGCCCCTGCCGGACGACCCGCTCGTACTGGGCCGCGAGGCCCTCCAGCAGTGCGTTCAGGCCCGCTTCGAACGCCCGCTCGTCCACCTTCTCCTGCTGTTCGGCCAGCAGATGCGCCTGACCGAGATGCGGATAGTCCGCCGGGTCGTACGCGCTCTCGTCGTCCACGAAACCCCCGGCGAACGACCCGAGGGCGGACCCCATGATGAAGTACCGCATCAGCGCCCCGATGGACGTGGCCTGCGCCGCGGGCCACCCCGCGTCGACCATGGCGCCGAAGACCGCGTCCGCGACCCGCAGCCCGGCGGGCCGCCGTCCGGGCCCCCGCGCGAGGACGGGCACGATGTTCGGATGGTCGCGCAGGGCGCCGCGGTAGGAGAGCGCCCAGTCGTACAGCGCGGTCCGCCAGTCGCGTCCGTCCTCGAACATCGACAGGTCGACCTGGGCGCTCACCGAGTCCGCCACCGCCTCCAGGATCTGGTCCTTGGTGCGGAAGTGGTTGTAGAGCGACGGCCCGCTCACCCCCAACTCGGCCGCGAGCCGCCGGGTGGACAGGGCCGCCAGCCCCTCCGCGTCGACCAGGTGCCGTGCCGTCTCCACGATGCGGTCGGTGCTCAGCAGGGGCTTGCGCGGTCGGGCCATGGCGCACATAGTAGGGGTGCGCGATTAAACTAGCAGTGATAATTAAAGGAGGGGTGAGCCGCCGTGAACCTGGAGCTCAGCGAGGAGCAGACCGCCGTCCGCCGACTCGCCCGGGACTTCGTCGAGCGCGAGATCGCCCCGCACGTCGTGGACTGGGACCGCGCCGAGAGCGTCGACCGTTCGATCGTGAAGAAGCTCGGCGAGGTCGGCTTCCTGGGGCTCACCGTCGACGAGGAGTACGGCGGCAGTGGCGGCGACCACCTCGCGTACTGCCTGGTCACCGAGGAACTCGGCCGCGGTGACTCCTCCGTGCGCGGCATCGTCTCCGTCTCCCTCGGCCTGGTCGCCAAGACGATCGCGACCTGGGGGAGCGAGGAGCAGAAGAGGCGCTGGCTGCCGGGGCTGACGGCGGGGGAGTACGTCGGCTGCTTCGGCCTCACCGAGCCCGGCACCGGCTCCGACGCCGGCAACCTCGCCACCCGCGCGGTCCGCGACGGCGACGACTACGTCCTCGACGGCACCAAGATGTTCATCACCAACGGCACCTGGGCCGATGTCGTCCTCCTCTTCGCCCGCTCCACCGACGCCCCCGGCCACAAGGGCGTCACCGCGTTCCTCGTCCCCACCGACACCCCCGGCCTGACCCGCCGCACCGTCCACGGCAAGCTGGGCCTGCGCGGCCAGGCCACCGCCGAACTGGTCCTGGAGGGTGTCCGCGTCCCCGCCTCCGCGATGCTCGGCCCCGAGGGCAAGGGCTTCGGTGTCGCCATGTCGGCGCTCGCCAAGGGCCGGATGTCGGTCGCCGCGGGCTGCGTCGGCATCGCCCAGGCCGCACTGGACGCGGCGGTCCGGTACGCCGGCGAACGCGAGCAGTTCGGCAGGCCGATCGCCCACCACCAGCTCGTCCAGGAACTCCTCAGTGACATCGCGGTCGACGTCGACGCCGCCCGGCTGCTGACCTGGCGCGTCGCCGACCTCGTCGACCGGGGCCTGCCCTTCGCCACCGAGGCGAGCAAGGCCAAGCTGTTCGCCTCCGAGGCCGCCGTCCGTGCCGCGAACAACGCCCTCCAGGTCTTCGGCGGCTACGGCTACATCGACGAGTACCCGGTCGGCAAACTCCTGCGCGATGCCCGCGTGATGACCCTGTACGAGGGCACCAGTCAGATCCAGAAGCTCCTCATCGGGCGGGCGCTGACCGGCGTGTCGGCGTTCTGAGCGCCGGGGACGGCGGGCGTTCCGAGCGCCGGGGCGGCGGGGGTTCTGAGTACCGGGAGCCGTTCCCGACTGAGTATCCGCACGGATGTGGCGCGCCCCACATCCGTCGACCCTGGTCCCCATGAGTGAGACACCGGTCAAGCAGCAGAACACGGCCGCCTTCTACGGGCAGGCCGTCGCGTCGTTCGCCGTCGCCATGGCGGCCACCGGCATCGGCATCTACAACCTGGACGCCGACGTCTGGGTCCGCGCCTTCCTCGCCATCGCGGTCCTGTACCTCGTGACCTCGGCGTTCACCCTGTCCAAGGTGATCCGCGACCGGCAGGAGGCCGGGCAGATCGTCAGCCGGGTCGACCAGGCCAGGCTGGAGAAGCTCCTCGCCGAGCACGACCCCTTCGAGAAGCTCTGACGCCCCTCACCGCCACGCGTGACGCGTGCCCAGCCGCTCGCTCCCGCACGGCCGCACCCTCGCCCGCTCACCCCGCTGAGCGGGCACTCTAAGCGCTCGCTCACCCTCGGCGGTATGGTGGTGCCCAGCCAGGGAAGGGGCGAACGATCGATGAGTACGGCGGAGGAGACGGCCGGCGGCGAGCCGCAGCCGTGGGGCGAGGTCAGCCCGGACGCGGCCCGACGGCTGCTGGTGGCCGCCGTGGAGGCCTTCGCCGAGCGCGGCTACCACGCCACGACCACCCGTGACATCGCGGGCCGCGCCGGCATGAGCCCGGCCGCGCTCTACATCCACTACAAGACCAAGGAAGAGCTGCTCCACCGGATCAGCCGCATCGGCCACGAGAAGGCCCTCGACGTCCTGCGCACCGCCGCCGACTCCGAGGGCACCCCGGCCGAGCGCCTCGCCGAGGCCGTCCGCTCCTTCGTCCGCTGGCACGCCGGGCAGCACACCGTCGCCCGTGTCGTGCAGTACGAACTCGACGCGCTGGGCCCCGACGCCCGCGCCGAGATCGTCGCCCTGCGCCGCCAGAACGACGCCGCGGTCCGCCAGATCATCCAGGACGGCGTCGCCGCCGGCGACTTCGACGTGCCCGACGTCAAGGGCACCACGGTGGCCGTCCTCTCCCTGTGCATCGACGTGGCCCGCTGGTTCAACGTCAACGGCCCGCGCACCCCCGACGAGGTGGGCGCCCTCTACGCCGACCTCGTCCTGCGCATGGTCCGCGCCACGAAGTAGGGCCCGCCCCGCACGTCACGATCGCGTCCGCTCCCCTGGAGGTCGCCCGCATCCGCGCCTTCGCGGCCGCAACCCGCACCGGACGTCCTGGACGGCCACCAGGACGGGGCCCTTCCCGGGCTCCGCCCTGGTGGCGGGGCAGCGATCCGCACGCGCTTCAGAGAAAAGAGGAAAGACCGTCGAGGAGCCTGTCCACGTCGTCGGCGGTGTTGTACGGCGCCAGGCCAACCCGCAGGGCGGGGTCCTCCAGCTTCAAGGCGGCGAAGGGCTCGTACGCGTAGAACGACCCGGCGGGGGCCAGGACGTCGCGTGCGGCCAGATGTACCTGGGCCTCGCGGGCGTCGCGGCCTTCGAGGGTCATCAGAAGGGTCGGGGTGCGGTCGGCCGCCTTCGAGTGCAGGGTGACGGCGTCGCCCAGAGCGCGCAGACCCTCTTCCAGCCTCGTGCGCAGCATCTGCTCGTGTTCGTGCAGGGAGCCCAGTGAATGCGCGAGCTGCTCCCTGCGCGTGGCCCGCGTGCCCGGGTCGATCGCGGCGAGGAAGTCCACGGCGGCGGTGGCACCCGCCAGGATCTCGTAGGGCAGTGTGCCGAACTCGAAGCGTTCCGGCACGGTGTCGGGGGAAGGCAGGAGTTTGTCCGGGTGGAGGGTTTCGAGGAGTCCGGGCGCTCCCGCGAGCACACCGCAGTGCGGTCCGAGGAACTTGTACGGGGAACAGACGAACAGGTCCGCGCCCAGGGCGGGCACGTCCACCAGATGGTGGGCGGCGTAGTGCACCCCATCCACGTACACCAGGGCACCGACCGCGTGCGCCAGGTCGGCGATCCGGCGGACGGGCGGCTTGGTGCCCAGCACGTTCGAGGCCGCCGTGACCGCGACGAGCCGCGTCCGAGGCGACAGCGCCCGCTCGAACGAATCGAGGTCGAGCTCCGCGGTCTCGCTGTCGATCTCGATCCAGCGGACCGTTACGCCGGCGCGCTCGGCCGCCTGGATCCAGGGGCGGACGTTGCAGTCGTGATCCAGGCGGCTGAGGACGATTTCGTCGCCGGTCTTCCAGCTCTTGGCCAGGTGACGGGAGAAGTCGTACGTGAGCTGGGTGGCGCTGCGACCGTGGACGACACCGTCGGCGGGCACATTGAGCAGGTCGGCATAGGCGGCGCGGAACTCCGCGACGGCGCGCTCGGCATTGAGCTCGGACGGGCTGACAACTCCCCGGTTGGAAAGGGGGCCGGTCAGCGTCGCGGCGATGGCGTCGGCGACGGGGCGGGGGGTCTGGGTCCCACCCGGGCCGTCGAAGAAGGCGAGGCCGTGGTCGAGGGAGGGGAAGTGGGCCCGGAGGGCGGTCAGGTCGATGGCCATGGCCTCGGCTTTCGCAGAAGTGCAGCGGTCATGCGGACGGCTGGGGGCGGTGGGCGGCAGCGCAGGTGAGGCGCGTTCTTCCTGCCGGTTGCCTAGACTCTGGCATCCGGCAGGAGAACACGTAAAGCGATGGATCGAGAAGAGAAAGTTCACCATCCATGAAGCCCCAGCCCGATCTGAAGCTCCTGTCCACTTTCATGGCCGTGGTCAACTGTGGCTCCATGGCCGAAGCCGCGGCAGCCCTCGGCTACGTGCCCTCCGCGGTGTCCCAGCACATCGCCCTGCTGGAGCGCGACATGGGCATCGAGCTGCTCGTCCGCCGCCCCGGCAGCCGACTGATCCTGACCGCGGCCGGCCGCTCCCTCACCCGAGCGACCGAGACGCTCTTCGAGGCGACTGCCCGATTCCAGGACGCCGCCAACGGCATCTCGAACCGTGAAATCGCCGAATTGCGTGTCGGGGCCTACCCCAGCGCGATGAGCCACCTGTTCCCCGGGATTCTGTCCGCTCTCAAGCTCCGTGGCCGCGGCGACCGCATCCGCCTCATCATCGTGGAGACACACGAAGGGTTGCCCAAGGTCACATCGGGGGACCTGGATGTGCTCATTGCCTACCGATACCTGCCCGAGGACCCACCGACCACTTCTGGTGAGTGGACCATCACCTCTCTGGGGCACGAGCCGCTGTTCCTCGTCACGGGCCCACGGCCGGGCCGTCGCCCGTTGGAACTGGCGGAATGCCTTGAGATGGAGTGGACATCAGGCCATGCGCACAGTCCCGATCGGCGTTTGCTGCATCGGTGGGCCGGAGAACTGGGGATCTCTCCCGACGTCACGCTGGAAACCGAGGACCTGCACAGCATGCTGGCCATGATCAGAGCCGGATTGGCGGTGGGTCTGATCCCGGCCACTCTCATCAGCGGAGAGAGCGACCAGCCCGGAGTCGAACGGGTTGTCCTTCCGCCCGAGGCCGCACCGCTCCACCGTGAGGTCCTTGCCGTGAGCAGACCCGGCGTCCGCCCCCCGATCGTCAACGAGTTGGTCACGCTGCTGGCCGAGGCTCTGAAGAGCGTCCAGTCGTAGTACCGGCGAGCAACGCGGAGCCGATACACCCCCACGCCCCCTCGGAGTCGCCCGGGATGCGCAGCGTCCGGCGCGTCGGCCCACAGGGCTCCGCCCGGATGGCCGGCAGCATGGTTCGGTGCAATCTTCGAAACATTCGAAGGGTAGAGGTGGGGCCTTTGATCTTCGCTTTCCGGGCTCTTGGGGGAGGTATTTCTTCTGGGTGGCGGTAACCGCTTCTGAGCAGGTAGTACGACATTTCCTCGGTCAATTCCGTCGGGCGAATGTTTCGAAACTGTTGCCGAAACCATTGACAGTTGACAGGGTCGGCTCAACACTCCCCCGTGACAGGGCCCCACGAGAGGGAGGAAGCACGCCAGATGAACGACGCACCCGCACCCGTGCCCGGCACCCCCAGCCGCAGGCTGTTCCTCGGCGGCGTCGGCGCCACCGCGCTGGCCGCCGCGACCACGCTCACACTGCCCGGCACCGCCCACGCCGACACGGTCGTCACCAGCAACCAGACCGGTACGAACAGCGGCTTCTACTACTCGTTCTGGACCGACTCCCCGGGGTCCGTCTCCATGACGTTGGCCAACGGGGGCGCCTACCGGACCTCCTGGCGCAACACCGGCAACTTCGTCTGCGGCAAGGGCTGGAGCAACGGCTCCCGCAGGACGGTGACCTACTCGGGCAGCTTCAACCCGTCGGGCAACGCGTACCTGTGTCTCTACGGCTGGACGTCGAACCCGCTCGTCGAGTACTACATCGTCGACAACTGGGGCACCTACCGGCCCACGGGGACCTACCGGGGCACGGTCAACAGCGACGGCGGCACGTACGACATCTACCGGACGACCCGGTACAACGCACCCTCCGTCGAGGGCAACCGCACCTTCGACCAGTACTGGAGCGTCCGTCAGCAGAGGCGGACCGGCGGCAGCATCACCACCGGCAACCACTTCGACGCCTGGGGCCGCGCCGGAATGCCCCTGGGCAACTTCCGCTACTACATGATTCTGGCGACGGAGGGCTACCAGAGCAGCGGCAACTCCAGTATCACGGTCGGCGGTTGACGATGACCGTTCCGTTCCCGGCCCGGTCGTCGGCACGTCCGTCGGCGCGGCCCTCCCGACACCGGTCCTCGCGTTCCCTGGTGGCGCTCCCGGCCGCCGTCGTGATGGCCGCCGTGGGCGCCCTCACCGCCGGCACCGCCGCACCGGCGGGGGCCGCCGGGGCCGCCGCCTGCAACGGGTACGTCGGACTCACCTTCGACGACGGCCCGACCGGCAACACCTCGGCGCTGCTCAACTCGCTGCGCCAGAACGGGCTGCGGGCCACCATGTTCAACACGGGCCAGAACGCGGCAGCGAACCCGGCCCAGGTCCGCGCCCAGGTCGCCGCCGGGATGTGGGTGGCCAACCACAGCTACACGCACCCGTATCTGACCCGGCTCTCCACGGCGCAGATCGACTCGGAGATCGCCCGCACCCAGCAGGCCGTCGCGAACGCGGGCGGCGGCACTCCGCAGTTGTTCCGGCCGCCGTACGGGGACACCAACGCGACGGTGAAGTCCGTCGCGGCCGGGCGCGGCCTGACCGAGATCCTGTGGAACGTCGACTCGCAGGACTGGAACAACGCGAGCACGGACGCGATCGTGCAGTCCGTCGGCCGGCTCACCAACGGGCAGGTCATCCTCATGCACGACGGGCCCGCGAACACGCGTGCGGCGATCCCGCGCATCGCGCAGACGCTGGCCGCTCGCGGTCTGTGCGCCGGGCGGATCTCGCCCCAGACCGGACGCGCCGTGGCTCCCTGAGCCCGGTGACGGCGGTCCGCCCCGGCGGGCGACGCCCGACCGGTGCGAACAGCGGTACCCGTGGCGCGGCGGACCTCACCTCCGCCGCGCCACGGGTACCGGCTCGCCAAGGGCACGTCACCGGCTCGGCAAGGCCCCGTCACCGGCTCGCCAAGGGCCCGTCACCGACACGGCAGCGCCCCGGTGCCGGCTCAGAAGTAGTAGCGCGACACGGACTCCGCCACGCACACCGGCTTGTCCCCGCCCTCGCGCTCCACGACCACCGCGGCGGTCACCTGCACACCGCCGCCGACCTCCGTGACGTCCTGGAGCGTCGCCGTCGCCCGCAGGCGGGAGCCCACGGGGACGGGCGCGGGGAAGCGCACCTTGTTGGTGCCGTAGTTGACGCCCATCTTCACGTTGTCGACCTTGAGCACCTGGGGCACGAACAACGGCAGCAGGGACAGCGTCAGATAGCCGTGGGCGATGGTCGTGCCGAAGGGCCCCGCGGCGGCCTTCTCCGGGTCGACATGGATCCACTGGTGGTCGCCGGTGGCCTCCGCGAACAGATCGATCCGCTTCTGGTCGACCTCCAGCCAGTCGCTGTACCCCAGCTGCTCGCCCACCGCCGCCTTCAGCTCCTCGGCGGACGTGAAGATCCTCGGCTCTGCCATGTCCCGGCCTCCCGCATCCCGGATGCCACCGCATCCGCGTCAACCCTGTCCCATATGCCTAAGCAACTGCTTAGCATGGTCGGGTGGGCGGCTCCTGTCAACGGACGGCGGCACCTCCCCGGGTGGGTAGGCTCGGAGGGGTGCCCCAGATTCCTGAGAAGATCCACGAGTTGACCGTCGGCCAGCTGTCCGCCCGTAGCGGTGCCGCCGTCTCGGCCCTGCACTTCTACGAGTCCAAGGGGCTGATCAGCAGCCGCCGCACCGCGGGCAACCAACGCCGCTACAGCCGGGACACCCTGCGCCGCGTCGCCTTCGTCCGGGCAGCGCAGCGGGTCGGCATCCCCCTCGCCACGATCCGTGAGGCGCTGGCCGAGCTGCCCGAGGAGCGCACGCCCACCCGGGAGGACTGGGCGCGTCTGTCCGAGGCATGGCGCTCCGAGCTCGACGAGCGGATCAAGCAGCTCAACCGGCTCCGCGACCACCTCACCGACTGCATCGGCTGCGGCTGTCTGTCCCTGGCCACCTGTGTGCTGTCCAACCCCGACGACGTCTTCGGCGAACGGCAGACCGGCTCCCGCCTCATGGTGGAGCACCGGACCGCCCGGGCGGCCGAGCCGCCGAGCGGCACGACGGCCGAATAGCGGCCCACGCGTCCGCCGGACCGTCGAGGGCCCGGGAGCGACCGCCGAGCGGCCGTTCCCGGGCCCCGCGCCCACGGGTCCCCCGAAGATCCCGTGGGGCCCTCACTCGTACTCGGTGCCGCCCTTGCGGGTCAGATACGCCGGGCTGACCGCCTTCGCGATGGCCCGTCCGCCCGTCACCGGGCTGTACCGCTCGACGGCCGGCCGGATGACCACGCCCTCGCGCAGATGCATCTCCCGCCCGGAGACGGTCTCCCGTCCTGTGGCGACCTCCAGGACCCGGTCGACGGCGTACGGGCCCTCGTACAGCCGGGGTACGAGGGGCAGTTCACCGTCGAGCAGGTCGGTCAGCTCCGCGGTGTCCAGCCAGCGGACCCGGCCGTCGATCTCCGCGGAGACGTCGAACACGGCGTAGCCGAGGCTCTCGCGGCGGCCGTCGGCGCCGTACGTCAGGTCCTGCACCCCGGCGCCGTACACCTCGCCGAAGACGCCGACCCGGCGCGCGCCGAGCCGCCGGGCGAGCCGGGCCGCGACCTCCGGGACCCCGTGGCCGTGGACGGCGCGCCAGTACAGGTTGCGCGGATCCTCCTTCAGCGCGAGGGACTTGGCGCCGAAGCCCTTCGAGGAGACCTGGACGCGGCCGTCCTCGGCGAGATACGTCATCAGGCAGGCCGAGCCGTGCAGCTTCTCGGTGAGGACCACCGGTTCGCCGGGCGTGAAGATGTCCGGGTAGCGCTGGATGTTCTCGATGTCGACCCAGGGCAGCAGATCCGGCGCGGTCTCGACCTCGCCGCTCATCGTGGGCGGGATCGGCGGCACCCACTTGACGATGCCGAGCCGCTCCGCGAAGTCGGTGCCCTCGGCGACCGCCGCCGTCAGGTCCACGTCGGCCAGCGCCTTCGGCCGGCACACGATGCCCTGCGACAGCTCGCCCCGCAGCCGTACGGCCTTCACCCGGTCCGCCCCGGAGCCGGCCAGCCGTCCGGTGAGCCCCAGCTCCTCGATCAGACCGGCCGGCAGCACGGACTGCTCCGGGATGTAGACAGCGGTGTCACCGGTGCGGAAGGCGCCCTTCGCCACGACGGCGCGGTACAGGCCCACCTGGGCCAGCTCCAGGGCGTCGGCGTTGGGGTGTTCATGGATCGTCAGCACTTCGGCGGTGACACGCAGGGTCGACATCGGGCACTCCTCGGGAGCTCAGCTCGGTTTCATCGACCCCAACTGTCCTTACGGGAAAGGGGTGGAGCGACATAATTTGCTGCTGATAAGGTCACGCGCCCCGGAGCGCCGGGCCCGGTACGAAGAGGAACGTCGATGAGCGTCGTCATATGTTCGCTGAAGTGGGAGAGCGCGCGCTCGGGGGCGCAGCGGATCAGCTACGACCCGGACGGGTACCACCTGGTGCGCTTCCCCTACGGCGTGTCGGAGGAGTCGTACGACCCGTGGAACATGCACGATCCGGCCAACGGCGGTGACACCCCGTCGGAGTTCCCCGACCCGCGTTCCGGGCTGATCTGGCCCAGCCACGACGGCTGGGGGGTGCTCTCCGCGATGGTGTTCTGGGAGGCGGACCCGAAGACGCTGGAGTACCGGGCCCGCTTCGTGCGCGACCCGCTCGACATGACCGACAGGAGATACGACTCCACGGCCACCACCGACAGCGCGCTCACCCGGGGCGGGCAGTTCCGCACGTATCTGTGGCAGATGTTCGTGAGCAAGGGCACACCGATCGGCCTGAAGGTGTCGGCGCGTGGGCTGGGGGACACCAGACGCTCCACGCCGCTCACCCTCGCCGAGTTCAAGCTCGCCATCCACACCGATGTCGAGGAGCCTTAGCCGACGGCACCGGCCCGCGGGGGCCGGGGTTCTCGGCGGGAGGCCCGGACATGGTGGGCGTCACGCCGTACAGGCACGGGGGTGCGGCATCCCCGGCGCACCCCCGCCGTGCTACGCCGACACCAGCATCCGAACGCGCCTGGTGCCGGCCAGGGCCTCGGGTGTCAGTACCGGACGCGGCACCACGATTCCGCACTCCGTGCAGACCGGGCCCGCGGACGGTTCATGGGCCAGGTCGTACTTCCAGACGAGGCGCTCGCCGTCGCACACCGGGCAGGTCGAGCCCGGTTCGCGCTCCAGCGCGGCGATCAGCCGGCGCAGCACCTCCGCGAGGGGTTCGTCGGGGTGGACCTTCGGGTCGTCGCACCAGGCGACGCCGAACCCGCCCCAGGTCAGCCGGTGCCAGTCGTCGACACTGCCCGGCCTGCGCAGCCCGTCGTGCTTCTCCTTCTTGCGGCGCTGCGCGAACTGCACTTCGTAGTCGAGCCAGACGGAGCGGGCCTCCTCCAACTCGTCCAGTGCGGCCACGAGCCGCGCTGGATCGGGGTTGCGGTCCTCGGGACCGAACCCGGCCCGGGAGCACAAGTGGTCCCAGGTCGCCCGATGCCCGTAAGGGGCAAACCTCTCCAGGCACTTGCGCAGCGAATAACGCCGCAGTGCCAGATCACACCGTGGATCGCGCACCTGTCTTGCCAGACTCCGGAAACCGGCCATCGCCCTGCACCTCCGTCACACCTGCACCTGTACTTCGGTCACTTCGGCGTCGTCCTCGGAACGTCGCGCGACGTCGCCGAATAGACGTATCGACACGCGATTCGGCTCCATCCGATTTCCGATGACCCCCATAAGTCGTCTACTGAGCCGTTCATGGACCGTTCCTGTCTGTGTCTGACCGTTGTTGACTTCTTCTTCCTGCTTACGACTCCTTCTGAGTGCCTGTTCATGCTGTCGGTCATCTGTGCGGCCGTGGGCGGCTTCGAAAAGATGACGCATGTTCACTTTCGAAGCAGGGGATACCGGCGGTAACATCCGGCCCCACCCCCCTTCGGGAGGAGCTGCCATGCCCTGGCACACCCCACGCATCTCACGCACCGCACCGGACGGAGTGAGAACTCCCCGTCGAATCCCGGAGTTCCTCAAGGCCGCCTCCGTATGCGCACTCGTTGCCGGTCTTTTGTCCCCTCTTTCCCCGGCTGCCCAGGCAGCGACCGCCGACACCAAAGCCGCACCGACCGCAGCCACCAAAGCCGCGGCGGCCGCCGCGAACGACTACTGCGGTGGCCAGTGCTCGGACATCCTGCCGCCGGGCCAGAACGGCAACGCCACCCTCGCCCAGATCCTGCTCAACCAGGCGTTCGGCAGCATGCCGGAGAACGCGAGCAACCAGCTCGGGCCCTACAACAACCTCGCCAAGGGGCACACCGGGCTCACCAACGCCACGATCAACACCTTCTTCAACGACGCGTCCTTCGGCGTCGCCTCCGACCAGGTCGCCTCCACCCTGAAGCCCGCCGGACGCACCGACGTCACGATCGTCCGCGACAAGAAGACCGGTGTGCCGCACATCACGGGCACCACCCGCTACGGCACCGAGTTCGGCGCCGGTTACGCCGCCGCCCAGGACCGGCTGTGGCTGATGGACGTCTTCCGGCACGTAGGCCGTGGCAAGCTCACCCCGTTCGCCGGTGGCGCCCCCTCCAACCAGGGCCTTGAACAGGAGTTCTGGCGGCACGCGCCCTACACCGAGGCCGATCTGCAGGCCCAGATCGACAAGGCCGTCGCCACCAACGGCGACCGCGGCCGCCAGGCCCTCGGCGACGTCAACGCCTACATCGACGGCATCAACGCCTACATCGACGCCTCCGACAGCGGCCGCTACTTCCCCGGCGAGTACGTCCTGACCGGCCACAAGGACTCCATCACCAACGCCGGCACCATAGAGAAGTTCAAGCCCACCGACCTGGTCGCCCTGGCCTCCGTCATCGGCGCCCTCTTCGGCTCGGGCGGCGGCGGCGAGGTCAACAACGCCCTGTCCCTGCTCGCCGCCCAGGAGAAGTACGGCGTCACCGAGGGCACCAAGGTCTGGGAGTCCTTCCGCGAGCGCAACGACCCCGAGGCGGGCCTGACCGTCCACGACGGCAGCTTCCCCTACGCCACCAAGCCGGCCGACCCGCAGGGCATGGCCCTGCCCGACAACGGCGCCGTCACCGAAGAACCCCTGGTGTACGACCGCACCGGAAGCGCGGCCGGCACCGCCTCCAAGAGCGTCTCGTCCAAGGCCACCGACAGCGCCCTCAGCTCCGCCCGGCGCGGAATGTCCAACGCCCTCGTCGTCGGCGGCAAGCACACCGCGAGCGGCCACCCCATCGCCGTCTTCGGCCCCCAGACCGGCTACTTCGCCCCGCAGCTGCTGATGCTCCAGGAGATCCAGGGCCCCGGCCTCAGCGCCCGCGGCGCCTCCTTCGCCGGCCTGAGCATGTACGTCGAACTCGGTCGCGGCCAGGACTACGCCTGGAGCGCCACCACCTCCGGCCAGGACATCATCGACGCGTACGCCGTCGAGCTGTGCCAGGACGACGTCCACTACCTGTACCACGGCACCTGCACCCCGATGGAGAAGGTCGAGCAGACCAACGCCTGGAAGCCCACCACCGCCGACTCCACCCCGGCCGGCTCGTACCGCATGCAGGTCTGGCGCACCAAGTACGGCCCGGTCACCCATCGCGCCACGGTCGGCGGCAAGAAGGTCGCCTACACCACCCTGCGCTCCTCGTACATGAACGAGGCCGAGTCGATCATCGGCTTCCAGATGCTGAACGACCCCGACTACGTGAAGGGCCCCGAGACCTTCCAGAAGGCCGTCCAGAACATCAACTACACCTTCAACTGGTTCTACGCCGACTCCCAGCACACCGCGTACTACAACAGCGGCGACAACCCGGTGCGCGCCGCGGGCGTCGACGCCGAGTTCCCCGCGTGGGCGCGGGCCCCGTACGAGTGGCGCGACTGGAACTCGGCCACCAACGTCGCCGACTACACCCCGCCCTCCGAGCACCCCAACTCCATCGACCAGGACTACTACATCTCCTGGAACAACAAGCAGGCCAAGGACTACCCCTCCGCCCCCTGGGGCAATGGCTCCGTGCACCGCGGCAACATCCTCGACGACCGGGTCAAGCGGCTCGTCGCGGCCGGCGGGGTCACCCGCGCCTCCCTGACCAAGGCCATGGCCGAGGCGGCCCTCGTCGACCTGCGCGCCGAGGACGTCGTCCCCGACCTGCTGAAGGTCGTCAACAGCAGCCCGGTCACCGACTCCGCCGCCGCGGCGGCCGTCACCAAGCTCCAGAACTGGGTCGCCTCCGGCTCGAAGCGCACGGAGACCTCCGCCGGTTCGAAGACCTACGCCGACGCCGACGCGATCCGCATCCTGGACGCCTGGTGGCCGCTGCTGGTGAAGGCCGAGTTCGAACCCGGCCTCGGCACGAAGCTGTACAACGCGATGACCGCCAACCTCCCCGTCGACGAGTCCCCGTCGGCCGCGCACGGCCCGACCGGCTCCCACGCCGGCAGCTCCTTCCAGTACGGCTGGTGGAGCTACGTCGACAAGGACATGCGCGCGGTTCTCGGCGAGTCGGTGCAGGGACCGCTCGGCCGGAAGTACTGCGGCGACGGCACCCTCAGCGCCTGCCGCACCCTTCTGATCAACACCCTCAAGGAGGCGGCCGGCAAGACCGCCGCCCAGGTCTACCCCGGGGACGAGTCCTGCTCGGCGGGCGACCAGTGGTGCGCCGACGCGATCATCCACCGGACCCTGGGAGGCATCAAGCACGGCAAGATCAGCTGGCAGAACCGGCCGACCTTCCAGCAGGTCGTGGAGTTCACCTCGCACCGGTGACCACCGGCGGCGGGTGACTCCCGTGCGGCGGCGGGCCGGTCAGACGACCCGGCCCGCCGCCAGCACGATCCGCGCCAGCTCCTGGTGACAGATGTCGCTGTGCGCGCCGGACGGCGCACCACCGCGCCGGACGACCGCCGACGCGTCGACGTTCACACACCCGGACGCCGGCAGCCGTCCGGCGAGCGCGGCGGACAGCGGGAACGAGAGGGTGCCCTTCACCGCCTTGATCCCGTCGTAGCCGAGCGCGCCCCACTTCGCGCCCAGCAGACTGTTCACGCTCAGGCCCCGCACCGTCCGCGCGTCGCCCGCCATCCGGGACGCCAGCGGATAGATCGTGCCGAGCGCCGAGTCGTGCCGGGAGTGGCAGCACACCAGGGGGCCGTCGACCCGCTTCTGCTGCCCGTTCAGCACTCCGCTCGCCCGGGGGTCGTGCGGCAGCCGCGCCGCGAACGCGTAGTGCGAGAACGCCGCCTGAAGCAGCGTCGCCGACTTCACCGTGCGCACCCCGCGCGGCAGCCCCCGCAGCGCGAACGACACCAGGCGCGCGCCGAAGCTGTGCCCCACGAGATGGACCCGGACGTCCGGCGCCCGCTCGGCCAGTTGCCCGAGCAGCCGCCCGAGCCCTCGCTCCCCGACCGTCCCGGCCCGCCGCTTCATCGCGAAGTACGTGGCCTGCCGCAGCAGTTCGTGGGCGCCGTCCCAGACCTGCGGCCCCGGGGCGGCGGCACCGGTCATGACGGCCGAGGGCCCGGTGGCGGACGCGGCCAAGGACGCTCCGGCCACCGCGTCGGCTGCCGCCGCGACCTCCGCCAGCGCCGCGGCGAACTCCGCGCACACCCCCGCCGTCTCCCCGCACAGCATCCCGGGCGTGCCCTCGGGCACCCCCTCGGCCAGCGTGTCCGCCGTGAACGCGCCCTGCGGCCCCTGCGGCGGCACCTCCACCAGCAGCCGTGCGAGCCTGCCGAACTCCTCCAACGAGGCGCTCTCGTCCGGCCGTTGCTCCAACAGCCGCGCCAGCTGCTCCACGAGCGTGGCCCGGCCCGGGAACACCTCCAGGAGCGCGTGCCGGGTGCGCTTGTCGAGCGCGGGACGGGCGGGACCCAGGGCCGGCACCGGCCGGTAGTCCGGGATCGGCTCGTCCGAGAACCGCATCGACGGCCACAGCACCCCGACATAACCGAGCCGGGCCGACGGGGCGAGCGCCGGGAACGGGGCGAAGAACCTGCTGTACAGGCCCGTGGCCCCGGAACGGTCGCTGTTCCAACCGTGGGCGAAGACCACCAGGTCCACCACCCCGCGCCGCACCACCCCGTCGAGCAGCCGGTCCCGCTGACCCGTGTCGACGTCACCGTCCGCGTCGAAGGTCACTTCCCAGTAGGGCGCCACGCTCATGTCCGAAGCCGCCATGACGAGCCCCCTTCGACCGCGTTGGTGCGCTCAGGCGCATGGTCCTGCCAACGGCGAAGGATGGCCATACGTCACGTACGGCTCTTTCGCGCGGACCTCGGGACGGGACATCGGGACGTGGACGTCGGGGACGCGGATATCGGGGACGGTGACATCAGGGCCCAGGTGCGGCCCGGCGTCCCGGGCGGGTCACCGGTAGAGCAGATACTCCTCGCGCACCTTCCGGAACGCCCTGAGCTCCTCCTGCCAGCCGGCCACGACCTCGTCGGTGTCCGCCCCGGCGTCGATCATCGTGCGCACCCGAGTCGACCCGGTGAGCTTGTCGATCCAGTTGTCCGGACGCCAGGCGAAGCCGCTCCACACCTTCTTCGCGGTGACGAGCAGACCGATCCCGGTGCGCACGGGGTCGTACGCCGCCCGGTCGTGCACGTGGATCTGCACGCCGCCGACGGTCTTCCCCTGGAACTTGGAGAACGTGGGCGTGAAGTACGCCTCCCGGAAGTGGGCGCCCGGCAGCCCCAGGTCGTTCGCGGCGGCCGCCCACCGCCGGTCGATGCCCTCCGCGCCGAGCAGCTCGAACGGGCGGGTGGTGCCCCGCCCCTCCGAGAGGTTGGTCCCCTCGAAGAGGCCCGTCCCCGCGTACACGAGCGCGGTGTCCGGGGTCGGCATGTTCGGGCTCGGCGGCACCCAGGGCAGCCCCGAGGAGTCGTAGAACCGCGACCGCTTCCACCCGGACATCAGCACCGTCTCCAGCGGTACGGGCTCCTCCAGGAACTCCCCGTTGAACAGCCGCGCCAGCTCCGCCACCGTCATCCCGTGCGCCTGCGAGACGGGCTGCCGCCCGACGAACGTCGCGAACTCCTTGTGCAGGACGGGCCCCTGCGCCGACCGCCCGGTCACCGGGTTGGGCCGGTCGAGCACGACGAAGCGCTTCCCCGCGAGCCGGGCCGCCTCCATGCAGTCGTACAACGTCCAGATGTAGGTGTAGAAGCGGGCGCCCACGTCCTGGATGTCGAAGACGACCGTGTCCACCCCGGAGGCGGTGAAGATGTCCGCGAGGGCGCGGCCGCTCTTCTGGTACGTGTCGTACACGGGCAGCCCCGTCGCCGGGTCGTCGTGGCGGCCCTCGGAGCCGCCGGCCTGGGCCGTGCCCCGGAAGCCGTGCTCGGGGCCGAAGACCGCGGTCAGGTCCACGCGGTCGTCGGCGTGCATGACGTCGACGATGTGGCGGGCGTCGCGGGTGATCCCCGTGGGGTTGGTGACGACGCCGATCCGCCGGCCGTCGAGGAGCCGGTAGCCGCCGGCCGCCAGGCGCTCGAAGCCGGTGCGCAGCCGCGAGGAGGCCGTCTCCCCGGAGGGCGGCGCACCGCCGGGGGAGGCGCAGGCAGTGGTGGCCGCGGCGGCGGTGGAGGCGGCGAGGAAGGTGCGGCGGGAGAGGCGCATGGGGGTGACCTCCGGGGCGCGGGTGGGGGAAGCGGCGTCCCTGCAAGCTAAGCGCTTCCCCGGGCGGTTTGTAGCCCGCGCGTCCGTCACGGCCGGTCGGGCGTTTCGCCGCGCGCCTGTCACGGCCGGTCGCGCGTTTCCCCGTACGCCCGTCACGCCCCGGTCGGGGCGTGTCCCCGCGCGTCGGTACGGCGGTGTCCAGGCACCCCTTCCTCACAACATACCGACCGGTTAGTCTGATGGCGGACGATGAGCCGTTCATCATGGTCGTGAGCCTCGCGTAAGGAGACCGGAGTGGGTGTCGTGCAGGGTGCGGGAGTGGTGGTCACGGGGGCCGGGGGCGGGATCGGAGCCGCGCTGGCCCGGCGGTTCGCGGCGGAGGGTGCCCGGGTCGTCGTGAACGACCTCGACGGGGACCGGGCGAAGGCCGTGGCCGACGAGATCGGCGGGATCGCCCTGCCCGGGGACGCCTCGGAGATCGTCGCCCCGGCGCGCGAGGCACTCGACGGCACGGTCGACGTGTACTGCGCCAACGCGGGGCTCGCCAGCGGCGGCACGGAAGCCGCCGACGAGAAGGTGTGGGCGCTCGCCTGGGACGTGAACGTGATGGCGCACGTCCGGGCGGCCCACGCACTGCTCCCGCAGTGGCTGGAGCGCGGCAGCGGGCGTTTCGTCTCCACGGTCTCGGCGGCCGGGCTGCTCACGATGATCGGCGCGGCCCCCTACAGCGTCACCAAGCACGGGGCGTACGCCTTCGCCGAGTGGCTGTCCCTCACCTACCGCCACCGGGGCCTCAAGGTGCACGCGATCTGCCCCCAGGGGGTGCGCACCGACATGCTGACGGCGTCCGGCAGCGCGGGCGACCTCGTGCTCGCGCCGACCGCGATCGAACCGGAGGACGTCGCCGACGCGCTGTTCGACGGCATCGAGAAGGACCGCTTCCTGATCCTGCCGCATCCCGAGGTGGCCGACTTCTACCAGGCGCGGGCGACCGACCCGGAGCGCTGGCTGACGAACATGAACCACATCCAGCAGAAGTGGGAAGCCGCGGGCTGACCCACCTGCCCGGCGGACCGGGCGCCGGGAGTGGGATGATCCTTCGACGGGATCGTCCCCTTCCGGCCATTCCGGCCGGCCGGGAACCGTTCGACGGCCGTGGGACGACCAGTAGGCGACGACAGAACTCCGAAAGGCAGGTGGCGGAAGTGCCCAGGACGACGGACGGAGACGGTACCCCCGTCCCGCAGCGGCTGCTGGCCGCCGCCACCCGGCTCTTCGCCGAGCGCGGCTACGACCGCACGTCCGTGCAGGAGATCGTCGAGGCGGCGGGCGTCACCAAGGGCGCGCTGTACCACTACTTCGGTTCCAAGGACGACCTGCTGCACGAGGTGTACGCGCGCGTGCTGCGGATCCAGCAGGAGCGGCTCGACGCGTTCGCGGGCGCCGACGCGCCGGTGGAGGAGCGGCTGCGGGGCGCCGCCGCCGACGTCGTCGTCACCACCATCGACAACCTCGACGACGCGATGATCTTCTTCCGCTCGATGCACCACCTGAGCCCCGAGAAGAACAAGCAGGTCCGCGCCGAGCGCCGCCGCTACCACGAGCGCTTCCGCGCGCTGATCGAGGAGGGCCAGGAGTCGGGCGTCTTCTCCAAGGCCACCCCCGCGGACCTGGTCGTCGACTACCACTTCGGCTCCGTCCACCACCTGTCCACGTGGTACCGCCCGGACGGCCCGATGGGCCCACAGGAGGTCGCCGACCATCTGGCCGACCTGCTGCTGCGCGCGCTGAGGCCGTAGGCGTTCTTGCCGGGGTTCGGTGGGGCGGTCACCATGGCTGAATGAGTTCCGGGACGGGCCCCTCGAGCCCTGGGGGCGGTTCTGCCGACCCCGATCTGTGGCAGCGCAGAGTCACCCGCTGGGCCTCCGCCCTCGCCGTTCTCTTCCTGGGCCTGCTCACCGCGGCCGTACTGGCGTGGCGGGAGGGGAGCCTGGCCGGGAATCTGGTCAACACGGTGGTGGCTGCGGCCAACGTGGCCTTCGTCATCTTCACCTGGGCCGTCTTCAAGGCAGGTCAGGAACAGATCGCCCAGATGCGCAGGGAGTACACCCACGCGGAGCAGGTCTACGAAGAGGCGGTGCGAGCCCGTCTGGACCAGACGGGTCCACGTGTCAGCGTCTCCTTCGACAGCTGGGACGCCGCCCTGGAGAAGGACGACCAGGGCAACCACCTGCAGCCCGGGGCCGTCGTCGCCGACGGCCAGCGGGTACGGGTGAGAACCCTCTGGCTGGTGAAGAACTGGGGACCGGAACCCGTCATCGTCACCCGTCGGGACATGGCCGACCCGGGGTGTCCGCACGGGCGGCGCGTGCTGCCGGGTGCAAGGACCTCCCTCACGTTCGAGAGGCAGGGCACGGTTGCGGACTGGAAGCTGGCTGACGGTTCATGGGAATGCGACATCGAGGTGATCGCCGAGGATCTGAGCGGCGCCGTGCGGGACCGGCACAGCTGGGAGGGGACCTTGCGGCTGTTCGTGGAGGTCCAGGACGGGGTGAGACTGGTGGCTCCCGACATCTCGCACGACGCCGTCGCGCGTCGAGAACGTTCCTACCCCGACCGGCCTCCGTCGCCGTTGCGAAGCCGTAGCGTTCGGATCCCCTGATCCAACAGCTTGCGGTGAGCTGCGCTGGCGGAGCGACGGACAACGAGTGGTGCCTCAGCGACATGAGCGGCCCGACACGGCAGAAGCACCTGTTGGACTTGCCGGGCGGCCTGCCGTAGATCCTCTGACCCGATCGGCTCGCCGTCGGTTTCGTCGAGCAGCTTCAACAGGATGTCGACGGCCGGACGGTGCGCGAACCAGCAGGGCAGGATCTGGGTGCCGAGTTGGTGCGTGTTCACGGCCTCGATGACGAAGTCACGAAGGTACTCCAACTCGTCCAGCGACGCAGCGGGCACCGGATCGGGCGGTGTCGACGACTGTTGCGCGGGCACGGGACGAGGAGGGTTCCTGAGGTATGCACGCCGAGCTTCCTTCACCGCATCGCGTAACCGGGGCGAGCTGTTCCAACGGCGGAGCTGCATGAGCTTGGCGGGTAGACCGCCGTACAAGCACAGCACGGTTTCGGCCGGCATCTCCCGCAGATCGGAACGCCGCCAGCCGCGATGGCTGTGCCCGCGCACGTCCGACTGCTGGAGCAACTCGTGCAGGAAATCACCGGTCCGCGGGTCGCTGTTGCCTGGGAGGAAGAGTTTGCCCCGGTGATTGTTGACGATGAGGGCGCCGCGGTCCTCGCCGTACGTGGCGCGGAGTTGGCTCATGTCGTGGAAGACGGAGATCAGTTGGATGCCGCTGCCCGCCGCCGTCGTCGCGAACGTGTCCAGGTCGTCGAGGCGCGCGATGTTGCCCGCCTCGTCCAGGCACAGCATGAGCGGCACCTGGATGATCGCCTGTCCGTCCTCCTCCGGTACACCGTTCCTGTCGATCGTCGCGCTGACCGTCTGCCGTGCCAGAGCCGTGAAGAGCGGCATGAACTGCTTCTGCTGGTGCGGTGGAGCGCACAGGAACAGAGTGTGCGGTCTGCCGTCGAGGAAGGTCTGCAGAGGCAGGCGCCTGGTCTGCGCGCAGCGTCGGTTCACACCTTCCAGGGCGAACACTTCCAGGGTGCCGGCCGCCGTGGCGCAGATATTGGCGTAGGTGTCGCGGTGGTACTGGTCGTAGCCCAGCAGGCGGGTGATGCAGCGTTCCCAGCCGCCCGCCTGCGGGTCCCTGTCATACCGTTGCCGACGCTCGATCAGCAGGGTCACCATGTCGCCGGGCTGGCCCTGGTTCAGCCATTCCAGGACGTCGCCCATGGTGGCCTCGGTCCGTGCCGCGGCGTAGAGCAGAGGAGTGAGCAACAACCGTGCGTGACTCGCCCAGAAGTCGCCGCCTCGCATCGTCCGGAAATCCGTGCCGCTGGTCAGGCTCTCCGCCTGGCGTACCGCGTCGTCCCAGTCCCGGATGGAGTCCAGAGGGCTCCAGCCGACGCAGTAGGGCGCGAAGCGCCTGCCGATGGACTCGGTCAAGCCTGCCGGATCGAAGATGAACACCTCGCCGAGGCTGCTGCGGTGCCTCAAGGTGGCCGCGATGACATCGAAGCGCACGGACGTGACCAGACACGGCCCCGACCATTCGAGAACGGCCGGGATGACCACGCCCGTGGTCTTGCCGCTCCTCTGCGGCCCGAAGACGATGAGCGGCTGCCGGTCCTCGCAGCGGTACACGCCCCGTTCGTCGGCGCCGAGAGCCACGCGACGGCCGCCGCCGTCGTCGTCCTGGGATGTGAAGAGCTGTCGGAACTCATGGTCCATGCGACGCCAGTCCTCTCCCCCGACCTCAGGCCAGGCTGCCCGAGGTCGTGTCGAAGTCGTATCCCTCGGTGACGGACGCGAGGAACCCCGCGAGGCCGATGTCACGGAAGAACGACACGTACGCGTCCGCACCGGCCGCCGGCTGGAGGAAGTGGTGGGCGTTCAGTGAGACGCGCGTGCCCTGCTGGTCGGCCCCTGAGTGCTCGCCGCTGTACACGAGTTGGAAGAACAGGCCGCTCCAGTCGGAAGCCGCGGGAGCCATGACCTGGAGGTGCTCGCTCACGCTCAACTGGGTCGGATGGCGGCGACTGACGCGATAGTCCATGCGCCCGAAGTCGTGGTAGTCGCCCTGCGGGGCCCCGTTGGTGCTGCGCTCGATCCGGCCTCCGGCGTCGGGCAGCCGGATCGCGATGTTCTCCATCATGACGTCGAGGTTGCGCGCGCGGTCGTTGAACCGGTGGCGGCGGAAGTTGTGGCAGACGACGTCGAAGGTGAAGTCCGCGGTCAGGAGTTTCACCCGTTTGGTGATCTCGTCCGGCGCGATCCCACTGCTCTGCTCACCCTCGAGGGCTCGGTGCAGCTCGGCGTCAAGGGCTGCTATCGCCTTGCGGAGGATATCCGGCAGGGTCGGCATGAGGCGCGTGTACCAGCGGTGGAACGTGCGCAGCGTCGAACCCGGACGGGTGAGCTGCACCCGCCCGTTGCCATAGAAGGTAAGATTGAAGGCGTAGTCCGTGTCGAGGAACTGGAAGAGCAACCGCTCGTCGTCGATCGCGGTTTCCAGGGCGGGAAGGTTGGCGAACTTCGCTTTGATGAGAGCTTCCTCGATGGCTCCATGCAAACGAAGCGCGACGCGGCTCGCATCGATGAGTCGCGACCAGCGGCCCACGCCGGAGAACACTGCCTGGAAGGTGAACTTCCGTATGTTTTGTACGGATTCCGCGAAACCCGTGCAGAAGTCCTCCCAGGTCAGCTGTTCCAGGAATGCCCCGGTGTAGTTGCGGTCACGCAAAGCGCGCTCGAGTTCGGGCTGCATGCTCTCCCTCAGTCGGTAGGCGTGGGGTCGTAGGTGTTCCGCGCGTGGTCGTAGGTTCCGTTTTTCAGCTGCCGGTAGACCGCGAGGGAAAGGGGGAAGCGGCTCGGCCCACCGAGGCGGTCCGTTCCCCCGTCGGTGTGGATCAGGTGATTCGCCAAGTCGTGCAATACGGGGAAGAGCTCCTGGTGCAGGCCCCGAGCTCCGAGCTTCGACTGGCAGGCGGCTGTGGCGATGGCGGACAGCACTGCGGGTTCGATGTCCAGCAGATATCCGTGGCGACGGAAGTACTCGCGGTAGAAGACCAGCGGTGAGACGTCATCCTGTTCGAGGATCTGCCACAATGCCCCGACGTCCAGCGGGTCGAAACGGATGATGACGGGCAGCCGGGCGGTCAGTTCCTCGATGAATCCGTAGCGGTGGACATCCTCAGGCCTGATCACATCACCCCAGCCGTGACCGACCTCCCGCATGTCGCGAAACCGGTCGATGTTGGTGAAGGCGCCCGCCGCGATGAACAGGATTCCGCGTGTGTCGAGCACGCGCGGGTGCTCGAACTCATCGGGAGCGAGGTCCAGCCCGTCACTCTCGATGAACTGGAGGAGCCGGCGCTGTATTGCCGCGGTGTCCTCCGTCGCCTTTCCGAACCGTAACTTGTCGAACTCGTCCAAGAAGATGATCCCGCGGGCCGCGCGATCCTCCGGAGTGCCGGGCCCTTCCATCGACCGGGCTCGTTTCACCAGCAGGCTCAAGACCCCCTCAAGGGAGAGACTGGCTGAACTGCCGGTGCCGACAAGTCGGGTGGAGTCCACTACCACGCAGGGAATGTCGAGGGCATCGGCTGCGACACGGATGGCGTGCGTCTTGCCGGTGCCCGTCGGGCCGATGATCAGTGCGTTGGGCGGGCGGTGTTGCGGGTCGGGCGCGTCGTTCCATGCGAAGTGCATGTCGATAAGGCGACTGAGCGCCCTGATCGCCCGATTCTGCCCCACTACCAGTCGATCCAGCTGCGCCTGAACGGAATCAGCCATGCGCATCCCCCCGATCGCAAGGATCGTACGTCGGGAAGATGCGCACAAGCGAGATGTTGTCAGAAAATCAAGCTGAATGTCCGATAGTTGCTGCCGCTGCTCCGGGGTCCGTCGCCCGGAATCGCAGGCACTCAGGTTGAACTCGTGGAGTCCGGAGGCCCGTGACGGTTCTTGATCGTTGCGTTACGACGTCGTCCTGCTGTACGCGCATGGGGGCGTGCTGACGCCCAAGGAGCAGGAAAAGCGGGAGCGGGTGCGCCTTTTGGCGGCCGAGCGGTTTGCACGTGGTGAGAAGACCGAGGTCGTCGCGAGGGCGCTTCGGGTGACGTCGCGGTCCGTGCGACGTTGGCGGCGGGAGTGGGAGCAGGGCGGTGCGGACGCCCTGCGCTCGAAGGGGTCGGCCTCGGTGGAACGGCTCAGTTCCGGGCAATGGGAGTGGCTGGAGCGGGAGCTGAAGCGGGGAGGCGGGCCAAGGGCTGAGGCCGCCGAAGGGACGCATGTGGGCACCGCGCGGAGCCCGGCGGTGGTGCGTGTGCGCGGTCGCAGCCGGGGACGGGTCAACATCGCCGGAGTGGTCTGCTACAGCGCCGGACACCGCTCCCGGTTCTTCTTCAAGCTGGCCATCTGGCACGGGCGCCAGGGTGAGCCGAAGGCGTCTCCTGGCGCCAGTACCGCGATCTGATCGTCATGACCACATTCAGCTCGGCACCCCGGTGGTGTGGTGCTGGGACAGTCTGAGCGTGCATATGGTCAAGGAGCTGGCCGACTTTGCCGAGGAGCACCAGGACTGGTTACTTCTCTTCCAGATGCCCTCCTACGCACCCGGGCTGAACCCGGCCGAGGGGACCTGGGCGCTCCTCAAGCGGCACCTGTTAGCCGCCGCAGACCTCGCGCACCTCACCCTCGTGATCAAGCGGAAGCTGAAGAAGATCCAGTACCGGCCCCACCTGGTCGACGGCTGTCTGCCACCCACCGGTCTGACCATGGACGGCGGCGCGATCGGACCGCCGGACTCCACGAGTTCAACCGGAGTACTTCTTCAGCTCCCGCCGCGCCAGCGACCGCTGGTGCACCTCGTCCGGCCCGTCCGCGATCATCAGCGTCCTCGCCCCCGCGTACAGCTCGGCCAGCGGGAAGTCCTGGCTGACGCCGCCCGCCCCGTGCAGCTGGATCGCCCGGTCGATGATGTCGACGACGGTCCGCGGGGTCGCGATCTTGATGGCCTGGATCTCGGTGTGGGCCCCCCGGTTGCCGACCGTGTCCATCATCCACGCGGTCTTCAGCACCAGCAGCCGCAGCTGCTCGACCGCGACGCGCGCGTCCGCGATCCAGTTGTGCACCACGCCCTGCTGGGCCAGCGCCTTGCCGAACGCCTCGCGGGCCACCGCCCGTCGGCACATCAGCTCGATCGCCCGCTCGGCCATCCCGATGAGCCGCATGCAGTGGTGGATGCGGCCGGGCCCGAGCCGGGCCTGGGCGATGGCGAAGCCGCCGCCCTCCTCACCGATCAGGTTCGACACCGGCACCCGCGCCCGGTCGAAGATCACCTCGGCGTGCCCGCCGTGGTAGTGGTCCTCGTACCCGAAGACCCGCATGGCCCGCTTCACGGTGACGCCCGGTGTGTCACGGGGCACCAGCACCATCGACTGCTGGCGGCGGATGTCGGCCCCGTCCGGGTCCGTCTTGCCCATCACGATGAAGATCTTGCAGTCGGGGTTCATCGCCCCGGAGATGTACCACTTGCGCCCGGTGATGACGTAGTCGTCGCCGTCCCGCTCGATGAGCGTGGTGATGTTGGTGGCGTCGGACGAGGCCACCTCCGGCTCCGTCATCGCGAAGGCGGACCGGATCTCACCGGCGAGCAGCGGCTCCAGCCACTGCTTCTTCTGCGTGTCGTCGCCGAACTGCGTCAGCACCTCCATGTTGCCGGTGTCCGGCGCCGCGCAGTTCAGCGCGGTCGGCGCCAGCTGCGGCGAACGCCCGGTGATCTCGGCGAGCGGAGCGTACTGGAGGTTGGTGAGGCCGGCCCCGTACTCGGAGTCCGGCAGGAAGAGGTTCCACAGGCCCTGCCTGCGGGCCTCGGCCTTCAGCTCCTCCACCACGGCCGGCGTGTCCCACGGCGAGTCCAGCTCGGCCCGCTGCTCCTCGGCGACGGCCTCGGCCGGGTACACGTGCTCGTCCATGAAGGCGAGGAGCTTGGCGCGCAGCTCCTCCGTGCGGGCGTCGAAAGCGAAGTCCATGGTGGATCAGCCCTCCTGGGAGCCGGAACCGGAGCCGGTACGAAGAGTCGTCAGGCCGTGTTCGATGAAGACGGGGACCAGGTCGCCGATGCGGTCGAAGCCGCGGCCGACGGTCTGGCCGAGGGTGTACCGGTAGTGGATGCCCTCCAGGATCACGGCGAGCTTGAACCACGCGAACGCCGTGTACCAGGCCACGGACGACACGTCCCGGCCCGAGCGCTCGGCGTAGCGGGCCACGATCTCGGCGGGATCGGGGTGCCCGGCGGCCGTCGCGGTCGTCGAGACGGGGGAGTCGGGCAGCCCGAGCGGCACGCTGTACATCACCAGCAGCCCCAGATCCGTCAGCGGGTCGCCGAGCGTGGACATCTCCCAGTCGAGGATCGCCCTGATCCGGTCGTCCTCGCCCAGCAGGACGTTGTCCAGCCGGTAGTCGCCGTGGACGATTGCCGGCGCGGGGGAGTGGGGGAGCTGCCGGCCGAGGGCCGCGTGCAGTTCGTCGATGCCGGCCAGCTCGCGGTTGCGGGACGCGTCGAGCTGCTTGCCCCAGCGCCGCAGCTGCCGGTCGAGGAAGCCCTCCGGGCGCCCGAAGTCGGCGAGGCCCACCTCGGCCGGATCCACCGCGTGCAGCTCCACCAGGGTGTCGACCAGGCCCAGTACGGCTGCCCGGGTGCGCTCGGCGCCGAGCGGCGCGAGCTGCTCGGCGGTGCGGTACGGGGTGCCCTCGACGAAGTCCATGACGTAGAAGGGCGCGCCGAGCACCTCCTCGTCCTCGCACAGCAGGACGGGGCGCGGCACGGGGACGTCCGTCGGGTGCAGCGCGCTGATCACCCGGTGCTCGCGCCTCATGTCGTGCGCGGTCGCGAGGACATGGCCGAGCGGCGGCCGCCGGACGACCCACTTGGCGACGCCGTCGGTGACCTCGTACGTCAGATTCGACCGCCCGCCCTCGATCAGCCGGCCGGTGAGCGGACCGGCCACCAGCCCGGGCCGCTCGGCGTCGAGCAGGGCGCGGAGCCGGTCGGGGTCGAGACCTGGCGGGTGGTCTGGGCGCATCATTGCTCCTACACGCGGGGAGAACGGAACCAGACACATGATGCCGACCGGTCGGTATGTCGTCCAGTGGGTGAGGCGAAAGTGATCGGTGTCTCGACGGGATCCGGCCTCGCGCAGCCGGATCCCGATACCGATGCCGTCACCCGGGGGTCCAGGTGCCGAGGGCGTCTCCGCGCCGTCCGGGCGTCACGCGTGGCAGGTCATCATCTCCCCGCCGTTGATGGTCGCCATGTCCATGAACCCGGCGAACGGGTCCACGCCCTCGCCCTCGGGCAGCCCGTCCAGCTCGGCGTAGGCCCGGTGCAGGTTCGCCACCAGCCGCTCGCTCTCGGGGAGCGCGGCGTACTCGCCGAGATCCGTGGTCCGGGCCGCCTCCAACGGAGTGAGCCCCGCCGCGCGGGACTTCTCCGCGACCTCCGCCACGAACCGGGTGTACCGCTCGGCCCGGTCGAACGCCGACGGGTCCGTCACCGGCCCGTGCCCCGGTACGACGGTCTCGGCGCCCAGCTCCCGCATCAGCGCGAGGGCGCGCAGCGAGCCGCTCAGCGACCCCATCAGGAAGAACGGCGTACCGCCCTCGAACACCAGGTCCCCCGCGAACAGGATCCTCCGGTGCGGCAGCCAGACCAGCGAGTCGCCGACCGTGTGCGAGACACCGGGGTGGATCATCTGCGCCTCGATGTCCCCGACGTGCACGGTCATCCGGTCGTCGTACGTCAGGTCCGCGCCCTGGATGCCGATGTCGCCGAAGTCGGTCTGCGGCCACAGCAGATGCAGGTGCTGCCCGCTGGCCAGGGCCTCCCGGCGGCAGGCGGAGTGCGAGACGAGGGTGGCGGCCGGCGTGAAGAAGCCGTTGCCGTAGGTGTGGTCGCCGTGGTGGTGGGTGTTGACCAGGAAGCGCGGGGTGGGGACGCCGGTCGCGTCGAGCGCGGCGCCCAGCGCCCGGGTCCGGCGTTCGGTCGCGGCGGTGTCCACCAGCAGGGTGGTCGTCCCGTCGCTCACGAACCCGGAGTTGTTGAGACACCATCCGCCGTCCGGCTGCACATACGCGTACACGTCACTCGCCAGCTCGACGGTGTACGGCTCCGCTGCGGTCATCGTGATCCCCTTCATCCCAGAATCGCCCCCAACTGGTGCTCAGAGCCTGCCAGTCGGCGACGGCCCACCGTAATCCGGGGCACCGGGAACACGCGGGTGACCGCCCGGGGCCACCGGGGCCACCGGGGCCACCGCCCGGCGGGCGGCCTCCGGCGGGCGGCCCCCGGCGAGCGGGTGGCCGCCCGGCCGTCAGAAGGGCCCTAGTGGTCGTCCCAGTGGCCGTCGTGCGCCGCGTGGCGGTGGCCGTCGTGCACATAGTCCACGTGGTCCCCGTGCGCGACCGTCGGATGCCCGCACCCGTCGCCGTGCTCGTGGGCGTGCCCGTCGTGCTCCGTGTGACCGCTCGGCTCGCACTCGTCCCAGTGCCCGCCGTGCTCGCGGTGCAGATGCCCGTCGTGCGCGTAGTCGGTGTGGTCGCCGTGCGGCACGGCCGTGTGTCCGCAGGCGGGGCCGTGGTCGTGGTCGTGGACGGGGTGTTCCTGGTGAACGGTGGTCATGGTGCTGCTCACCTTCAGTGGTGCGGGGGTGACATCCCCAAGGTAGGCACAGAACTCCCTGTTCCTCCTCTGCGAAACCTCATGCGCACCCCAAGCCTCGGCCACGGTTCACCCACCCGCCGGGCGGCGCCGAGGTCAGACCACCAGGGCCGCCCCGCACACCGCGAGGGCGACCGTGCACAGCACGGCCGTGGCGGCCACACGCGGCGCGAGAGCCGCGGGCCGGGGGCTCGCCAGGGCGCCGATCCGGCGGTGGGCGAGCCCCAGGAGCCCCAGCCACAGCGCCGCGCACAGGGCTGCCGCCACGATCCCGGACGCCGGGGCGCCGCCGTGCAGCGCGGACTTCATGGCGAGCACGGCGATCACGGCCCCGGTCAGTGTCGTTCGCCGCCACGCCAGCCGGGTCCTCTCCGGCTGGAGCCCCGGATCGCGCGCGGCGGCCGCTCGGCGAGGGGTCACCCCTCCCACCCGAGCAGGACGACGGCCACCATGGCGATCGCGACGACGGCGACCACGACGCCCAGCGCGGCCGGGAAGCGGGACACCGGCAGGTCCTCGCCCCGCCGCATCGCCCGTTCGCACCGCACCCAGTGGTTCACGGCCCGGAACGCGCACAGCACCCCGGCACCGAGCAGGGCGAGCGCGAGTCCCACGCGCCACCCCCAGCGCAGGTCCGGCAGGAACTGGTCCACCGCGAACCCGCCGCCGATGAGGGCGAGCGCGGTGCGCAGCCACGCCAGGAACGTGCGCTCGTTGGCCAGCGAGAACCGGTAGTCGGGCGTGCCGCCCTCCTCGCGGATCTCCTCCGGCGCGAACCAGAGCCGGACGTTCCGCACGAATTCGATCACTTGAGGGACCCTACCCGTGACCCCCGCCGGCCCCGGTCCCCGCCCCCGCGCCCCCGGACTCCCGAAGCCGCTCCCACGCGGCCAGCCCGTCCGGCACCCATTCCCAGTCGTCCAGCCGCCGCTCGACCTCGGCCTCGGTCAGGAAGCCGTACCAGTCGACCTCCTCGACCTGCGGGTTCACCGGCAGCTCACAGCGCACCTCGTACACGGCCGACCACCAGGTCCCGCCCTCCCCGTCGTCGTACAGGAACTTGAACAGCGGCACCGGCCGGGGCAGCCCGGACACCCCCAGTTCCTCCTCGGCCTCGCGCAGCGCCGCCTCGTCGTAGGACTCGCCGGCGCCGACCACCCCGCCCACGAACATGTCGTACAGGGAGGGGAACACCAGCTTCGTGGCCGTCCGGCGGTGGACGAAGATCCGCCCCTCGGCGTCCCGGGCCCGCACGAACACCGCCCGGTGCCGCATTCCGCGCGCGTACACCTCCCCGCGCGGGGCCTGTCCGATGACCTGGTCGTTCTCGTCCACGATGTCGAGGATCTCGTCGGCGGCACTCATGCCCTCATCCAACCAGGCGAGCCGTCACCCGCCGAGACGCGCGGCCCCGGCGCGGTCAGCCCCGCTGGAGCTCCCGCACCCGCGCGCTCCCGGAGTGGTTGCACGGCATCGCCGGATGCATCCCGAGCAGCACCACCCCGACGACGATGCCGACGAGCCCGGCCGCCTCCCAGGCCAGCGCCCCCGCGTCGGTTCGCAGCCGGTCCCCGAGGAAGCCCACCCCGCAAGCGATCCCGGCGAGCGGCTGCGCGGCCGTGAGCGCGGGCAGCGACATCCGCAGCGGCGCCGCCTCGAAGGCGCTCTGCACCAGCAGCAGCCCCGTCACCCCGAGCAGCAGCACCCCGTACGGCTCCCACGTCGTGAACAGCCCGCCCCAGCCGCCGTCGGCGAACACCTGCCCGCTCACCCGGGTGAGCGCGTCCTGGACGCCGTACAGGAGCCCCGCGGCCACCGCGAGCAGCACCGGTGCGACAGCGAGCCGGAGCCGCTTCGCGTACGCCGTCAGCAGCAGCGCCGCCCCCACCATCACACCGATGATCAGCCACTGCCGGAAGTCCCCGCTCGGAGCGGTGCCGCCCTGCGGCTGCCCCGCCACGATGAACGCCGTCACCCCGCCCGCGAGCAGCGCGAGCCCCGCCCAGCCCTGGCGGCCCAGCGGCTGCCGGTTGCGGCGGCGGGAGAGGGCGAGCGCGAAGAGCAGATTCGTCGCGAGGAGCGGCTCCACCAGCGAGACCTCGCCCTGGCCGAGCGCGATCGCGCCCAGCGCCATTCCGCAGACCATCAACCCGATCCCGCCGAGCCAGCGGGGCACGCGGACCAGGTCGAGGAGCAGCCGGGGGGAGAGGAAGTCGCCGATCGGCGCGTGCGCGGCGGCTTGCTGCTGGAGCACGAAGCCGAAGCCCAGACAGCAGGCGGCGCACACGGACAGGAGAAGAACCAGAACCGACACGCGGAGTACCTCGGGTCGTCGGACGGGCCGCTGCGGCCGTCCCACGGGATGTGCCGCTCGGATTCCCGCTCAAGGGCGATTCATGCCTCGACGGGTGGCCCGATACGTATTCATACGACTCTAACCGTCACCTCGTGGGCTGTCCGTAAGCAGAGACACATCCGGACAGTTGACTAAGTCGCGTGTTCTGCCGAAGGATCTGATCCGAATGCTGCTGACCGGCCAGTAACAAAGCGTCGGCGGCGCCTGGCCCGCCACGCCCGCCCCGTTTGACCGCGCCCGTTCCCGAGAGGACGTCATCCATGTCGTACGACGCAGATGTGATCGTGATCGGGGCGGGCCTCGCCGGGCTCGCGGCGACCGCGGAGCTCGTCGACGCGGGTCGCAAGGTGATCCTCCTCGACCAGGAGCCGGAGCAGTCGATCGGCGGGCAGGCGCACTGGTCCTTCGGCGGTCTCTTCCTCGTCGACTCGCCCGAGCAGCGCCGCCTGCGGATCAAGGACAGCCACGCCCTCGCCCTCCAGGACTGGATGGGCACGGCCGGCTTCGACCGTGAGGAGGACCACTGGCCGCGCAGGTGGGCGGAGGCGTACGTCGACTTCGCCGCCGGTGAGAAGCGCTCCTGGCTCCACGGGCAGGGCGTCCGCTTCTTCCCCGTGGTCGGCTGGGCCGAGCGCGGCGGCTACGACGCCAACGGGCACGGCAACTCCGTGCCCCGCTTCCACATCACCTGGGGCACCGGCCCCGGCCTCGTGGAGCCGTTCGAGCGGCGGGTCCGGGAGGGTGTCGCCCGGGGCCTGGTCCAGCTGAAGTTCCGGCACCGGGTCACCGGGCTCGCACGCAGCGCGGGCGCCGTGGACACCGTCACCGGCGAGATCCTCGAACCGTCGACGATCGAACGCGGGCAGCCCAGCACCCGCACCGTCATCGGCGCTTTCGAGCTCAAGGCCCAGGCGGTGATCGTCACCTCCGGCGGCATCGGCGGCAACCACGACCTCGTCCGCGCCAACTGGCCGGAGCGCCTCGGCAACCCCCCGGAGAAGATGATCTCCGGTGTGCCCGCGCACGTCGACGGCAGGATGCTGACCATCGCCGAGGAGACGGGCGCCCGCCTGATCAACCGCGACCGTATGTGGCACTACACCGAGGGCATCCAGAACTGGAACCCCATCTGGGACAACCACGGCATCCGCATCCTGCCCGGCCCGTCGTCGCTGTGGCTGGACGCCCGCGGCAAGCGCCTGCCCGTGCCGCTGTTCCCCGGCTTCGACACCCTCGGCACGCTCGAGCACATCATGAAGACCGGCTACGACTACACCTGGTTCGTGCTCGACCAGAAGATCATCGGCAAGGAGTTCGCGCTCTCCGGCTCCGAGCAGAACCCCGACCTCACCGGCAAGTCGATCAAGGACGTCTTCGTCCGGGCCCGCGCGGACGTCCCCGGCCCGGTCAGGGCGTTCATGGACAACGGCGTCGACTTCGTGGTGGAGAAGGACCTCGGCTCCCTGGTCCGCGGCATGAACGCGCTCACCAAGGACCCCCTCATCGACGAGGCGGAGCTGCGCCGCGAGATCGTGGCCCGCGACCGGGAGATCGCCAACCCGTTCACCAAGGACCTCCAGGTCATGGCGATCCGGGGCGCCCGCAAATACCTCGGCGACAAGCTGATCCGCACCGCGGCCCCGCACCGCGTCCTCGACCCCAAGGCGGGCCCGCTGATCGCCGTCCGCCTCAACATCCTCACCCGCAAGACCCTCGGCGGCCTGGAGACGGACCTGTCGTCCCGCGTCCTCACCGAGGGCGGCGACCCCCTGGAGGGCGTGTACGCGGCGGGCGAGGCCGCCGGCTTCGGCGGCGGCGGTGTCCACGGCTACCGCTCCCTGGAGGGCACGTTCCTCGGCGGCTGCCTGTTCTCGGGCCGCACCGCGGGCCGCGCGGCGGCGAAGGCGACGGCCTGATCCCTTGGTGGATGTGACGGATTTCTGACGGACCTCCGCCGTCCCTGGCATCTCAGGGGCGGGGGATGGTCGAATCGTTGTGTGAACCCTGAACATCCCGAGGCGCGGGAAGCGCCGACGGAGCATCCCGAAGAGCGCGAGCGCCACGACGGCCGGGACGTGGAGCACGGCCAGGACCCGGAGCGGGGCAAGCCCATCGGCCGCCGGATCTTCCTCGGCACCCTCGGTCTCGGCGCCCTGGGCGTGGTCTCCGCGCCCGTCCTCCAGCGCGGACTGGAGGGGTTCCTCGGCGAGGCGGCCCAGAAGGACCCCACGGGCCTGACCGGTCTGCTCCCCAACGGCGGAGGCTTCCGCTACTACTCCGTGACCGCGTCCGTCCCCCGCAAGAACGCGGGGAACTACCGGCTCACCGTCGGCGGCCTGGTCGACCGGCCCGCCTCCTACACCCTCGCCGATCTGCGGGCCCTGCCCCAGACCCGGATGGTGAAGGACGTCCAGTGCGTGACCGGCTGGCGGGTCCCGGACACCCCGTTCGAGGGCGTACGGCTCTCCGAGCTGCTGGACGCGGCCGGGGTGCGCTCCTCGGCCGGCGCGGTCCGGTTCACCTGCTTCGACGGGGCGTACAGCGAGAGCCTCACCCTGAAGCAGGCCCGCCGCGCGGACGTCCTCGTGGCGCTGCGCATGCAGGACAAGGACATCAGCCACAACCACGGCGGCCCCGTACGCCTCTATGTCGCCCCGATGTACTTCTACAAGTCGGCCAAGTGGCTCTCCGGCATCGAGGTCACGGAGGACGTCGAGCCGGGCTACTGGGAGAAGCGGGGCTACGACATCGACGCCTGGGTGGGCCGGTCGAACGGGCGGGACGATGAACCGACGACTTGAGACACCGCCCGCCGGAGCCGGAGCCGGAGCCGGAGCCGGAGCCGGAGCCGGGTCGGGGGACGGGGCCGGGGTGCCCGCCCGCGTCCGGCGCTTCACCCCGGCCGAACGCTGGATCCACCGCACCACGGCCGCCCTGATGGGGGTCTGCGTCGTGACGGCGGCCTGCCTCTACCTGCCCGCCCTCGCCGAGCTGGTGGGACGGCGGGCCCTGGTGGTGACCGTGCACCAGTGGTCGGGCCTGCTCCTGCCCGTCCCGGTCCTCGCGGGCCTGGTTTCCCGCGCGTTCCGCGCCGACGTGGGCCGGCTGAACCGCTGGGGGCCGCACGACCGGGTCTGGCTGCGCGCCGCCCGCCGCCGTACGCCGGGCCCGCGGCCCGCCGCCAAGTTCAACGCCGGCCAGAAGGTCTACGCCGCCTGGATCGCCGGCGCCACGCTCGTCATGCTCGCCACCGGTCTGATCATGTGGTTCACCCATCTCACCCCGCTGGCGTGGCGCACCAGCGCGACCTTCGTCCACGACTGGCTGGCCCTTACGATCGGGATCGTCCTGGCCGGCCACATCGGCATGGCCCTGGGCGACCCGGAGGCCCGCCGGGGCCTGCGTACGGGCCTGGTCTCGAAGGAGTGGGCGGACCGGGAGCACCCCTTGTGGCGGCCGTAGCGAGCCGGCACCGCTAGTGCCGTGACCGGAAAGGTTCACCGGCTCGCGACGCCTGGCACGGCACCTCGCCGCGTTGTCGCATCACCCGCGTACATCCAGTACGCGGGCGATGCTCCGCCTTGCGATGCTCCCCCACTGCCTGAATGGCGTGGGAGGTGCCCCCAGCACCAGACGCCGCGAGCCTCCCGGCAAACCTTTCCGGTCACGGCACTAGCCGGGCCTCCGGCCTGCGCGATGGGCCCCGGCCCGCAGCCGGGCGCCCATCGCGCAGGACCGGCGTCCTGAATCACCTAGATGACCAGCGACAGGAGCAGCACGAGCGCCCCCGCCACCACCGAGATGATCGTCTCCATGACCGACCAGCTCTTGATGGTCTGGCCGACGGTCATGCCGAAGTACTCATTGACCATCCAGAAGCCGGCGTCGTTGACATGGCTGAAGAACAGGGAGCCGGCGCCGATGGCGAGGACGAGCAGCGCCGTGTGGGTCGTCGACATGTCGGCGGCCAGCGGCGCCACGAGCCCGGCCGCGGAGATGGTCGCGACGGTCGCCGAGCCCGTCGCGAGCCGGATACACACCGCGATGAGCCAGGCCAGGACGAGCGCGGGGATGGACCAGTCCTCGGAGATCTCGAGGATCATCCGCCCGACCCCGGAGTCGATCAGCGTCTGCTTGAAGCCTCCGCCGGCCCCGACGATCAGCAGGATGCCCGCGATCGGCGCGAGGGACGTCTCCACGGTCGACGACAGCCGCTCCTTGGTGAACCCGGCCGCCCGGCCCAGCGTGAACATGCCCACGATCACCGACGTGAGCAGCGCGATCAGCGGTGAGCCGACGACGTCGAAGACCCGCTGCACCATCTGCTCGGGGTCGTCGACCACGATGTCGACCAGCGCCTTGGCGAGCATGAGCACGACGGGCAGCAGCATGGTCGCGATGGTCGCCCCGAACCCGGGCCGCTTCTCCAGCTCCTCCGACGCCCGCGCGGGGATCATGCGCTCGGGCACCGGGACGTCCACCCACCGCGCCGCGTACTTCGAGAACAGCGGCCCGGCGATGATCACGGTCGGCACGGCGACGAGCAGACCCAGCGCCAGCGTGACCCCCAGGTCGGCCTTGACCGCGTCGATCGCGACCAGCGGCCCGGGGTGCGGCGGGATCAGCCCGTGCATGACGGACAGGCCCGCGAGGGCGGGGACACCGATCCGCATCAGCGAGTAGCCGCCGCGCTTGGCGACCATCAGGACCACCGGGATGAGCAGCACGATCCCGACCTCGAAGAACAGCGGCAGCCCGATCACCGAGGCGATCAGCACCATCGCCCACGGCATCGCCCGCCCGCCGGCCTTCGCGAGGATCGTGTCGACGATCTGGTCGGCGCCCCCGGAGTCGGCGAGCAGCTTGCCGAGGATCGCGCCCAGCGCGATGAGCACACCCACCCCGGCCACGGTCGTCCCGAGCCCGGTGGTGAAGCTGACGATCACCTTGTCCAGCGGTGCCCCGGCGAACGCGCCGAGCGCGAGCGAACCGATGGTCAGGGCCAGGAAGGCGTGCACCTTGAACCTGGTGATGAGCACCACGATGACGGCGATGCCCGCCAGTACGGCTATGCCCAGCTGCGCGTGGCCCGCCGAGGTGATCGGCTCGACGGGGTCCGCTGCCAGCATCTCGACGCTGAGTCTGGTCACGGTGATTCCTTGAAGGGAGGGGGAGGCAGGGGAGGGGACAGCGGAGGGGTAGGTGAAGCGGGCCGGGGAGACGGATCGGTCACGACGCCGGGTCGAGCCGCGCTCGCAGCGCGGCGACCGCCCGGTCGGCGATCTCCTCGGGGCCGCCCGAGACGTCGACCTCGACACCCGCCTCGTCCGCGCCCAGCGGTTGCAGCGTGGCGAACTGCGAGTCGAGCAGCGCGGTCGGCATGAAGTGCCCCTGCCGGTGCGCCATACGGTCCTCGATCAGCGCCCGGTCGCCCGCGAGGTGCACGAAGACCAGGCCGGGCGCGGTGGACCGCAGCCGGTCCCGGTAGGCGCGCTTCAGCGCCGAGCAGCTGACCACCCCGCCCAGCCCGGCCCGGCCGCGCGCCCAGGCGCCGATGGCGTCCAGCCAAGGCCACCGGTCCGCGTCGTCGAGCGGTGTCCCGGCCGACATCTTCGCGATGTTGGCCTCGGGGTGGAAGTCGTCGCCCTCGGCGTACGGAACGCCGAGCCGGGTCGCGAGCAGGGGACCGATCGTCGTCTTGCCGGTCCCCGCCACGCCCATCACCACGACGACGGGAGGGGTACGCATCGCTACCTCGCTGTCCTCGTCGACATCTGGGACGTCAGTCGACGTCGACGCACACTGAAGCCCATTACGTAGGACTAATTCAAGCCCTCGTCGCCAATAAACCTGACTTTTTCCTCACGCCTCTCGCCTCGTACCCTGATCCCCATGAGCACACCGGGCCGGGGGCTGCACGGACGAGTACTGGACACACTCGGCCCGGCGATCACGGCGGGCGAGTACCCGCCGGGCAGTGTCCTGCGCACCGATGAACTCGCCCAGCGGTTCGAGGTGTCGCGCTCCGTGATGCGGGAGGCGGTGCGGGTGCTGGAGTCGATGCACCTGGTCGAGTCCCGCCGCCGGGTGGGAGTGATCGTCCGCCCGGCCGCTGCCTGGAACGTCTACGACCCGCAGGTCATCCGCTGGCGTCTCGCGGGCGCCGACCGCCCCCGCCAGCTGCGTTCGCTGACCGTCCTGCGGTCGGCGGTCGAACCGGTCGCTGCGGCCCTCGCCGCGACCCACGCCACCGCCGAGCAGTGCGCCGCCATCACCGAGTGCGCGCTCGGCATGGTCGCCCACTCACGCGGCCACAAACTGGAGGGCTACCTCCTCCACGACGTGGCCTTCCACCGGCTGATCCTCACCGCCTCCGGCAACGAGATGTTCGCCCGCCTCGGCGACGTCGTCGAGGAGGTCCTCGCGGGCCGCACCCACCACGAGGTCATGTTCGACGACCCGGACCCCGCCGCCGTCACCCTCCACGTCCAGGTCGCCGAGGCCATCCGCGAGGGCGACGCCACCCGCGCCGAACACCTCACCCGAGAGATCACCGAGGGCGCCCTGAAGGAACTCGACATTCTGGCCCCCAACGGCCGCCCCGCGACCACCGGTTGACCGACGCGGGCCCCAGCGGCCCCTGACGGCGGCCGTCAGTCCAGGAACTCCCCGTCCACATACACCCACGCCCCGTCCACCCGCTCGAACCGGCTGCGTTCGTGCAGGGTGCCGTCGTGGAACGAGGCGCGGAAGGTGACCGTGCCGGTGGTGTGGAAGGCCGAACCCTCGCTCGTGCCGAGGATCTCCAGGCCGGTCCAGCGCATGCCCGGGTCGAAGTCGACGTGTGCCGGGCGCGTGCGCGGATGCCAGGTCCGCAGGAGGTACGCCTCGTCCTGGACGACGAAGGCGCTGTACCGGGACCGCATCAGGGCCTCGGCGGTCGGGGCCCCGGCCGGTCCGGCGTGGAAACGGCCGCAGCAGTCCGCGTACACGCCCGGAAGACCGCACGGGCAAGGGCCGGCCGCCCTCGACGGCACCCCGCCGGGCGCCGAGGACCTGGCGGCGGACCGGGACGAGGTCTTCGAACGGGCCTTGGGGCTGCGACGCGACGACATGACCGTCATTCTGCCCGCCCTCGACACACGCCCTTACGCGGAGCCCCCTGCGCGGAGCCTCTTACGCCGTGCCCGCGTTTGTCGGCGGATACGGCGGCCGGGCCGGCACCGCTCCACCCGTCGGCGACGCCTGCGGCAGCGGCGGCAGCGCCGGCTCGTACAGCCACGCCGCGAACAGGTCGTCCAGCGGCCCGTCCGCGTACCGCCCGGCGTGCGCGGTGAACGACGCCGTCGTCACCGCACCCCCGCGATGCACCGTCGCCCAGCCGCGCAGCATCCGGAAGAACGCCGCGTCACCGAGGGCGCAGCGCACCGCGTGCACGGTCAGCCCGCCACGCTCGTAGAGCCGGTCGTCGAACATCAGCTTGCGGCCCGGATCCGCCAGCCGCAGATCCTGCGGTAGCGCCGCGAGCTTGCGGTGCGCGGCGGCCGCCAGCTGCGCCGCCGTACGCCCGCCGGACCGCTCCGACCACAGCCACTCCGCGTACTTGGCGAACCCCTCGTTCAGCCAGATATGGCGCCAGTCCGCGATGGACACGCTGTTGCCGAACCACTGGTGGGCCAGTTCGTGCGCGACCAGCCGCTCCGAACCACGCGCCCCGTCCACATGATTGGCGCCGAACAGCGACAACCCCTGTGCCTCCACCGGGACATCGAGCTCCTCCTCGGTCACCACCACCGCGTACTCACCGAACGGGTACGGCCCGAAAAGCTCCTCGAACAGCTCCATCATGGCGGGCTGCCGCGCGAAGTCCCGCGAGAACTCGGTGAGCATGTGCGCCGGGATGTGCCCGTGCTGCGGCACCCCGCCGGGCCCCGGATCGCCCAGCAGCACCGTCTGGTACTTCCCGATCGACAGGCCGACGAGATAGCTCGACGTCGGCGCCGACTGCTCGTACACCCACGTCGTCGTGGACGCCTTCGTCGTCCGCGTCAGCAGCCGCCCGCCCGCGACCACCTGGTACGCCGACGGCGTGGTGATCGAGATCTGGTACGACGCCTTGTCCGCCGGCCGGTCGTTGCACGGGTACCACGACGGCGCCCCCACCGGCTGGCTCGCCACCAGCGCCCCGTCCGCCAGCTCCTCCCAACCGAGCCCGCCCCACGGGCTGTTGACCGGCTTCGGATTCCCCGACCACTGCACCTCGACCGTGAACGCCGCCCCCGCCCGGATCGGCTTGGCGGGCCGGACGCGCAGCCTGCCGCCCCGGTGCGTGTAGTGCGGGGCCCGCCCGTCGACCCGGACCCGGCCGACCTTGAAGTCGGCGAGGTTCAACTGGAACTCGGTGAGCGCCGCACGGCCCGCTATGGCGTTCAGCCGCGCGGTGCCGGACAGCCGGTTGGGCCCGGGACGGTAGTCCACGCCCAGCTCGTACCGGTGCACCCGGTAACGGGCGTCACCGTTCGCCGGGAAGTACGGGTCCGGACCCATCGCCTGCTGAACCGCCACTGCCGCTTCTGCTCCCCGCTCCGCTGTCGTACGACGTCCATCGTCCCCCGGCATCGCGGACACGGCACTCAGGGCCGCCACACCTCGATCGGGTTGCCCAGCCACCGGGTGTCGTCAGGGACGGACTCCGCGGCCATGACCAGCGACGCCGGACCCAGCGTGGTGCGAGCCCCGACCACACTGCCGGGCAGGACGATCCCGCCCGGGCCCAACGTGGCGCCCTCACGGAGTTCCACAGTATCCGTCCGCAAGATCCGGTCGTGGAAGAGGTGGGTCTGCAGCACGCATCCCCGGTTCACCGTGGCGCCGTCGCCGAGCGTCACCAGATCGGTCTCGGGCAGCCAGTAGCTCTCCACCCACACCCCCCTGCCGATCCGCGCCCCGAGCCCACGCAGCCACACGTTCATCAGCGGCGTACCGGGCACCGACCCGGCCAGCCACGGCACGGCCACCACTTCCACGAAGGTGTCCGCCAGCTCGTTGCGCCACACGAACCCGCTCCACAGCGGATGCTCACCGCTGCGGTGCCGCCCCACGAGCAGCCACTTCGCGACGACCGACAACACACCCCCCAGTGCGCCCGCGCCGATCAGCACCAGCCCACCGAACAGCCACCCCCAGCCGCCGAGCGCGCTCAGCACGGCCACGGTCAGCAGCGCCAGCCCCGCCGAGCAGAACACCGGCACGATCCGGCACAGCTCCACCAGGGCCCGCGCCCACAGCAGCCGCGCCGGCGGCTCGTACGTCCGGCTCTGGTCCCCGCCGGTCGCCGCCCTCGGCAGCTTCATCGGCGGCAGCCCCAGGTACGAGCTGCCCTTCTTCGCCTTCTTCGGCGTCGCCGACAGCACCCCGACCAACCCGCCGTCCGGCACGGAACGCCCCGGCGCGGTCATCCCGGAGTTCCCGAGGAACGCCCGCCGCCCGATCTCCGCCCGCCCGATCCGCATCCAGCCGCCACCCAGCTCGTACGGCGCGGTCAGCGTGTCGTCCGCGAGGAACGCCCCGTCCCCGACGGTCGTCAGGCTCGGCAGCGCGAGCACGGTGGACACCTCGGCGCCCTTCCCGATCCGCATCCCCAGCAGCCGCAGCCACATCGGCGTGACCAGCCCGGCGTACAGCGGGAACAGCGTCTCCCGCGACCGGTCCATCAGCTGCGTCACCGTCCACGCCTGCCAGCCGACCCGGCTGTGCGTGGGATGCGTGCCCTCCCGCAGCCCCAGGCTCAGCAGCCGCACAGCCACGAGCAGCAACAGCGCGTACGCCGCCCCGAACGCGAGCGTCGCGGGCACCAGGCCCACCGCCGCGCCCCGCACCGCGGACCCGAGCCCCGCACCCGGCGCCACGAACAGCGTCAGCACGGCCAGCGCGGCGACCCCGGCGAGCAGCGGCAGCGCGGTCAGCCCGACACCGGTCGCCCCGTACGCGGCCCGCCAGAACCGGCCCCGCTGCGGACGCTCCTTCGGCCAGTTCCGCTTCGCCTTGCCCAGCTTGACCGCGGGGGCCCCGGCCCAGCGCTGCCCGGTGGGGATCTGCCCGGCCACCGCCGACCCCGGCGCCACCTCGGCCCGCTTGCCGACCCGCGCCCCCGGCAGCAGCATGCTCCGCGTCCCGACCACCGCGCCGGCGCCCACCTTCACGGCACCGATCTCCAGCCGGTCCCCGTCCAGCCAGTACCCGGACAGGTCCACCTCCGACTCCACGGCCGCGCCCCGACCGAGCTTCAGCAGCCCGGTCACCGGCGGCAGCGCGTGCAGGTCCACATCGGCCCCCACCTTGGCGCCCAGCGCCCGCGCGTACCGCTCCAGCCACACCCCGGTCAGCGAGGTCGCCCCGCTGAACTCGGCCAACCGCTCCGCGGCCCACAGCCGCAGATGCACGCTCCCGCCGCGCGCGTACCGCCCCGGCCGGACCCCGCGCAGCAACAGCCGCGCCCCGCCCGCCGCCACCGCGAGCCGCCCCGGCGGCGTGAAGAACACCAGCGCACCCGCCGCCACGGCCCACCAGGGCGCCGTCGGCAGCCACGCGTACGACCCGAGCAGATTGCCCAGCGCCGCCAGCGGCACCACCCATCGCAGCCCCAGCAGCGTGAACAGCGGCACGAGCAGCAGCAGTTGCACGACCCGCGCCCGCACCGGCACGGGCACCACGGCCCGCCCCGCGCCGTCCTCCTGCGCCGACTCCTCCAGGTACCGGGCCAGCTTCCGCAGCGTCGGCCGCTGATAGACGTCCAGCACGGCCACGCTCGGATACCGGCGCCGCAGCCGCGTCGTCAGCTGCGCGGCCGCCAGACTGCCGCCGCCGATCGCGAAGAAGTCGTCGTCGGCGCCGCCCACCGGCGCACCCAGCACCTCGGCCCACTGCTCGGCGAGCCACGCCTCGGTGCCGTACAACTGCTCGGCCGGCCCACCGGTCTCCAACTCGGGCAGCGGCCACGGCAGTGCGTCCCGGTCGACCTTCCCCGACGTCCGCGTCGGCAGCTCCTCGACCGGCGCCAGCAGCGGCACCAGCGCCGCCGGCAGCTCCGCCCGCAGCCGCTCCACCGCCGCCGCCCGGTCCCACCCGTCCTGGGTGACCACATACCCGACCAGCAGCTGATTCCCGCTCCGCGCGGTCCGTACGGCGGCCGCGGCGCCCGCGACCCCGGGCAGGCCCTGCAAGGCGGCGTCCACCTCGCCCAGCTCGATCCGCCGCCCGCCGAGCTTGATCTGCTCGTCCGCCCGCCCGAGGAAGACCAGCCCCTCCGGCTCGGCCCGCACCAGGTCACCGCTGCGGTACGCCCGCTCCCAGCCGAGCGGGGGAAGCGGCGCGTACTTCTCCGCGTCCTTCTCGGCGTCGAGATACCGCGCGAGCCCCACCCCGCCGATCACCAGCTGCCCGCTGCCGCCCATCGGCACCGGCTCCCCGGCCTCGTCGACGACGGCCAGCTCCCAGCCGTTCAGCGGCAGCCCGATCCGGATCGGCTCCGCGCCGCTCATCAGCGAGGCACACGCGACGACGGTCGCCTCGGTCGGCCCGTACGTGTTCCAGACCTCGCGCCCCTCCGTCACCAGCCGCTGCGCCAGCTCCGGCGGGCACGCCTCACCGCCGAAGATCAGCAGCCGGACGTCGTTGAGCGTCTCCGGCTCCCACAGCGCCGCGAGCGTCGGCACCGTCGACACCACGGTGATCTCCTGCTCGACCAGCCACGGCCCCAGAT
>NZ_JAMGBG010000118.1 GCF_023516595.1 Streptomyces neyagawaensis
GATCTCCTGCTCGACCAGCCACGGCCCCAGATCGGCGCCGCTCCTGACCTGTGCGCGCGGCACCGGCACCAGACAGGCCCCGTACCGCCAGGCCAGCCACATCTCCTCGCAGGACGCGTCGAAGGCCACCGAGAGCCCCGCCATGACCCGGTCCCCGGGCCCGATCGGCTCCTCGGCCAGGAACAGCTCCGCCTCGGCGTCCACGAACGCGGCGGCGCTGCGATGACTCACGGCGACACCCTTGGGCTTCCCGGTCGACCCGGAGGTGAAGATGATCCACGCGTCGTTCCCGACGCCGGGCCGCGAGGCGGGGGAGTCGGACGCATCGCCGTGGAGGGTCAGCTCGTGCCCGGCCCCGATGACGGCCCGCACCCCGGCCTCCCCGAACACCAGCTCGGCGCGCTCGTCGGGATCCTCGGCGTCCACCGGGACGTACGCGGCACCTGCGGCCAGCACCGCGAGGATCGCCACGTACAGGTCGTTGGTGCCCGACGGCACCCGCACCCCGACCCGGTCCCCGCGCCCGACGCCCACCGCGCCCAGCCGCCGCCGCAGCCGCTCCACCTCTATGGCCAGCGCGCGATAGGTGAGCCGCTGCGCGCCGTCGTCCAGCGCCGGCTCGTCGGGGAACGACCGCACGGACGCCTCGAAGACGTCGACGAGGGTGCGGGGAGAGGCGGCGGGCCCCGCCGAGAACAGGGCCGGCCCGTCGAGTCCCTCCGCCAGTTCCCCCTCCAACAGGGTCAGCTCGGGACTCTCGTACACGGCGGCCATCGGATCCTCGCCTTTCACACCCGGACGACCCGGGGGGCACCGGCGGGCCCGCAGGTCTGCCTGGGGATGTTTCCGTCCCGGCGCCGAACAAGCCCCATACTCTAGTGCTCACGTGACTACGGCCTGTCGTATCGGCCAAGAGGGCGCATCCGCGAAGCAACCCGGAGGCATCGGGCCATCCCCCTGAGCTGGGGTTTTCCCGGCGGGACGAGACGTCTCCCACATTCCGCCGCACCTACGCACAAAGGCCGCGACCTGATGGTCGCGGCCTTCGCCACTGTGTGTCCGAGGGGGGACTTGAACCCCCACGCCCGATAAAGGGCACTAGCACCTCAAGCTAGCGCGTCTGCCATTCCGCCACCCGGACAAGGTGTCTGTCGTGCGGGGTGTCCCCCGCGGCGACAGAGGAAACATTACCAGGCTTTACGGGGCCCTCGATCACACCCCGTTCCTGGAGGTCCGGGGCGTGAACGGCGTGTGACGGGCCGGTCCCGGTCTTGGGGCGGGCCCCCGGGCAGGAGGAGGATGAGGGGGAACCACCAGCAGCGACAGCGGGAGGAAGCAGCGTGAGCGAGACGGACACGGCCAGGCGCGTGACCGGCGAGGACGAGGTCGTGGACCTCTGCCGCGAGCTGATCCAGATCGACACCAGCAACTTCGGCGACCATTCGGGCCCGGGCGAACGCAAGGCCGCCGAGTACGTCGCGGAGAAGCTCGCCGAGGTGGGTCTCGAACCGAGGATCTTCGAGTCGCACCCGGGCCGTGCCTCGACGGTGGCCCGCATCGAGGGCGAGGATCCGTCCCGGCCCGCGCTGCTCATCCACGGCCACACCGACGTCGTCCCGGCCAACGCCGACGACTGGACCCACCACCCCTTCTCCGGTGAGGTCGCCGACGGCTGTGTGTGGGGCCGGGGCGCGGTCGACATGAAGGACATGGACGCGATGACCCTCGCGGTCGTCCGGGACCGGCTGCGCAGCGGCCGCAAGCCCCCGCGCGACATCGTCCTCGCCTTCCTCGCCGACGAGGAGGCCGGTGGTACGTACGGCGCCAAGTACCTGGTCAAGAACCACCCCGACCTCTTCGAGGGTGTCACCGAGGCGATCAGCGAGGTCGGCGGGTTCTCCTTCACCGTCAGCGAGCAGCGGCGGCTCTATCTGATCCAGACGGCCGAGAAGGGCATGCACTGGATGAAGCTGACCGTGGCCGGCACCGCCGGGCACGGCTCGATGATCCACCGTGACAACGCCATCACCGAGCTGTCCGAGGCCGTCGCCCGCCTCGGCCGCCACACGTTCCCGGTCCGGGTCACCAAGACCACCCGAGCCTTCCTCGACGAACTCGGCGACGCGCTCGGCACCGAACTGGACCCGGAGAACATGGAGGGCACCCTCGCCAGGCTCGGCGGGATCGCCAAGCTCATCGGCGCCACCCTCAGCAACACCGCCAACCCCACCCAGCTCGGCGCCGGCTACAAGGTCAACGTCATCCCCGGCGAGGCCACCGCGCATGTCGACGGACGGTTCCTGCCCGGCTTCGAGGAGGAGTTCCTCGCCGACCTCGACAAGATCCTCGGGCCCAAGGTGCGGCGCGAGGACGTGCACTCCGACAAGGCGCTGGAGACGTCCTTCGACGGGGCGCTCGTGGACGCCATGCAGTCCGCGCTGGTCGCCGAGGACCCGGCCGCGAGGGCGGTCCCGTACATGCTCTCCGGCGGTACGGACGCCAAGTCCTTCGACGACCTCGGTATCCGCGGTTTCGGCTTCGCCCCGCTGAAGCTGCCGCCGGAGCTGGACTTCGCGGGCATGTTCCACGGTGTCGACGAACGGGTGCCGGTGGAGGGCCTGAAGTTCGGTGTGCGCGTACTGGACCGTTTCCTCGACGCGTCCTGAACTTCCGCGACGGGATCTTGGTGATCCCCGAGTTGCCCTGAACCGCCGTGATTCTGCCCGGAATTGTGTATTGAAACGATACTCCCCTAATCGGCAGCACGTACGATGATCGACCGAGTCGAGTGAATCGGACCATAGGCTCGTAGCTCGATTACTCCCTTCTCGTTACAGGTGATGTGACCCGCTACTCGGGGTCGCTTTGCCAACAAGGAGGAATAATGATCAAGAAGGTCGTCGCTGCTGCGGCTGCCACCGGTGGTCTCGTGCTCGCGGGTGCGGGTCTGGCTGCTGCCGACGCCGGTGCCCAGGGTGCCGCTGTCGGTTCCCCGGGTGTCGCGTCCGGCAACGTCGTCCAGGCGCCCGTTCACGTCCCTGTGAATGTGTGCGGCAACACGATCAACGTGATCGGGCTGCTGAACCCCGCCTTCGGCAACACCTGCATCAACAAGTGACGTTGTGCCTCACCCGGTGAGGGTCCGATAACCGTTGGCCTCGGAGTGTGTGCCATGCACTCCGGGGCCGACCGGTTCCACGGACAAGGTGAAGAAGATCAGACCATAGGGCTAAGGCAGGTAATTCAGACATGCGACAGGTCACCCGCAAAGGCCTGATGACGATGGCAGCCGCGTCCGGCGTCCTCGCCGCGGCCGGCGGATACGCGCACGCCGATTCCGGCGCCCAGGGCTCCGCGACCCATTCGCCGGGCGTTCTCTCAGGTAACAACGTGCAGGCGCCGGTCGAGGCCGAGGTCAACGTCTGCGGCAACACCGTCAGCGTCGTCGGGCTGCTCAACCCCGCGTCCGGCAACAAGTGCTCCAACGGCGTCAAGACCGGCAAGCACGCCGGTGGTTCCGGATCGTCGTACGGGGGCTCGCGGGCGCAGGGCCACGCCAGTGACTCGCCCGGCGTCGCGTCGGGCAACCATGTGCAGGCCCCGGTGCACGTACCGGTCAACGCCTGCGGCAACAGCGTCAACGTGGTCGGCGTCGGCAACCCGGCCACGGGTAACGAGTGTTCCAACGGTGGGGGCGGCCACCACGGCTCGTCGTACGGCGGCGGCTACGGCTCCTCCCACGGCGGCGGATCCCACGCGGACGGTCACGCCGGCAACTCGCCGGGCGTCGGCTCCGGCAACCACGTGCAGGTCCCGGTGGATGTACCGGTCAACGCCTGCGGCAACAGTGTCAGCGTGATCGGTCTCGGCAACGGCACGAGCGGCAACGACTGCGGGAACCCGGGCGGTGGAGGGTCGCACGAGAACCCCGGCGGCCCGCAGAACCCGCCGGTCGAGCAGCCCGGCCCGGAGCAGCCCGGCAACCCCGGGACCCCCGAGAACCCGGGCAACCCCGGGACTCCCGAGAACCCGGGCAACCCCGGGACCCCCGAGAACCCGGGCAATCCGGGCAACCCTGGGAACCCCGGAAACCCGGGTGCCCCCGGCCCCGGTGGCACCAACACGCCGGGTACCCGGACCGTCGGCCAGCCCGGGCCTATCGGGCAGCTCGCCCAGACCGGCGCCGAGGTGCCGCTCGGCCTTGCCCTGTCGGTGGGCGCCGGCACGCTCCTCGGGGGCGCGCTGATCTACCGCAAGGCACGGGCCACCGCGCGGTAGACCGGACCCCGCGCACACGAAACGGAGCGGGCCCCGCACCAGCGGGGCCCGCTCCGTTTTTCTCTGCTCACATCACCACGTGGCCCGCACCTGGCGGATGATCCGTCGGCGCAACCGCACCCTGCGGCTGCCATCGCGCAGCAGACTCAGTCGGTCCAACTCCCAGTGTCCGTACTCGGCATGGTCCGTCAGCAGGCGTGTGGCGTCCTTGCGGGAGACCCCGCGCGGTACGTACACGTCGACAAATTCGTATTCCGGCATCGGTATCTATTGTGCGGGCTGGGGCCTGGTACGGATAGCGTCTGCACTATGTCTGATGCTGCGCAGTCCACCGCTGCCGAGGTACGCGCCGCCGCCGAGGCGGTCAAGACCGCGCTCGACCGCCACCTGGCCGCGGTCGAACGCCGGTCGGGTGAGGACGACCCGGCCGTCTACGAGGCGTTCAACGAGCTGGCCGCGGCCGCCGAGGAGTACGACGAACTGCTCTACGACCGCTACGACGAGGTCACTCCCTTCGAGATCCCCGGCACCGAGGACATGCCGCCGTACACCGGCCCCGAGGAGCCGAGCGCGCTGAGCGTGCTGATCCGGCGGGACTACACGGTGGTGGAGCCGCAGCGGTTGCTGGCGCAGGCGCAGCGGGTGGAGGCGGCCGATGAGCCGTCCGCCGTCGGAGCCGGCGACGAGGCGACGGCCACCGTCCACGGCGCCCTGGGCGTCCTCTTCGGCGAGTTCGAACCGGACGAGATCGCCTCCCGGCACAAGGAGTTCGGCCTGGAGGAGGGCGACTCCACGCTCTGGGTCACCGCCGGGGACGACACGGCCGACCCCGGGGAGTGGCTGGAGGCCCCGTTCGAGAACGTCGACCCCCAGCGGGTCGTCTGCCGCTTCGACGTCAGCGCGGTCTTCGACGAGGACGATCTCGAGGACGACGAGGACCTCGAGGACGAGATCGTTTTGGACGAGGACGAGGACGAGGAGTTGGAGCCGCTGGACGCGGATCGGTAGGGCGGGCGGCCCGGCCTGCCGGACAGCCATGGGCTCGGGCCCGCCGGTGGGTGGGCGAGCGCGGGTCGTCCACGGCTGTTCGCGCAGTTCCCCGCGCCCCTGAGGACGGCCCTCCGGGCCGATCCCAGGGGCGCGCCGCTTTCCCCGGATCGTCCCCTCAGCCGGCCGGGGGTACCTGTGCCTTGAGCAGGGTCGGGAGGCGGGTCGTGCGGGGCTTCGGGGGGACCTCGGCGACGGCGCGGGGCAGCGTCTGTTCGACGCCGTGCACGACGGACAGGTGCCGCTCAGCACGGGAGAACGCGGTGTAGACCCAGGGACGGCTGAGCGCCGCGCCCGCGTCACCCGGCAGGACGACCACCGCGGCCGGCCAACGGTGCCCCACCGCCTGGTGCGCCGTGAGCGCCCACCCGTGCCGTACGGCCGTCTCGACCCGCTCCTTCGGTACGACGACGGCGCCCCCCGCGCACTCCAGGTGCAGCCCCTCCGCGTCGGCCTTGACGACACGCCCCGGCGTCACTCGGCCCGGCACGGGGGAGTGGACGACACGGTCACCGGGGTCGAACCCGCCGAAGCGGCCCGGCCCGGGGTTCAGCCGCTCCTTCAGCGCCGCGTTCAGCGCACGCGTGCCCGCCGCGCCCCCATGGCCGGGGGTGATCACCTGCACCTGCTCGGCCGGGATGCCGAACGCCCTCGGCACGGAGTCCACGACGAGTTGCACGGTCCGGTGCACCGCCTCCCCGGCGTCCCGCACCGGCACGATCACGACCTCCTTGCCGGGCGCCTCCACCTGGTTCAGCTCCCCGATCCCGATCGCGGAGACCAGCTCACCGAGCGGGCCGGGGTCCGGGGTCCGTGAGGCGACCTGTGGGCAGGCCCGGGCGGCGAGGAGGTCCGCGAACACCCGGCCCGGCCCGGCGGACCACAGCACCCCCGGATCGCCGCTGAGCACCAGCCGCGCCCCGTCGGGCAGCGACTCGACCAGGACGGCGGCGGTCTCCACGTCGAGTTGCGGCGCGTCCAGCACCACGAGCAGATCGAGGGCGAACGCGCCCTCGGTGTCCCTGCCGGGCCCCTCGGCTCCGGCCAGCAGCCCGCCCACGGTGACCGCGGCGGAACCGCCCGCCCCGGCGTCGCCGGGGGCCGCGCCGCCCGTCCCGGCGGCGTCCAGCAGTGCGGCGAACCGCCGCCTGCCGTCCGCGCTGTGCGTGGCCGCGTACGCCCGCAGCCCGAGGGACCGCGCGGCGGCGACCAGCGCGGCG
>NZ_JAMGBG010000119.1 GCF_023516595.1 Streptomyces neyagawaensis
CTGCGCTGCTTCGCCCAGGTCGTCGGGGACCGTGCCTTCGACACCGTCGAATACGTCGAGCAGGACTGGACCGCCGAGCAGTGGACCCAGGGCGGCCCCACCTCCGTCGCCGCCCCCGGCGTGCTCACCGACTTCGGCCAGTGGAGGGACCGCCCCCACCACCGCGTGCACTGGGCGGGCGCCGAGTTCTCCCCCTACTGGAACGGCTACATGGACGGCGCGGTCCGCTCCGGCCGCCACACCGCCACCGAACTCCTCCACCACCAGAACTGAGCGCAAGCGACATCCGAGAGGAAATCCCGCGATGAACAAGTACGTGGTCAGCGAGACCGCCGTCATCGACGCCCCCGTGACACGAGTCTGGGACGTCATCGCCCGCACCGACCGGTACGCCGAGTGGGTCGCCGGAGCCATCGAGGTCACCGACCACCACGGCGTCGCCACCATCGGCAAGACCTACTCCGAGCGCAACCGCACCCTCGGCCCGCTCAAGACCGACTCGGTCTGGACCGTCGAGGAGATCGTGCCCCTGAAGCGCCGCGTCGACACCGGCGTCGGATTCGCCCCGCTCCAGGACATCACCAACATCTTCGAGTTCCGCCCGGTCCAGACCGCCGACGGACAGGAGGCGACGGAGATGCTCTACCAGGTCGAATACAGCATCGGCCTCGGCCCGCTGGGCCAGCTCCTCGACTCCGTACAGCAGCCCGCGATGCGCGCCGGAATGCGCACCTCCATGGCCAACCTCAACACCCTGCTCCGTTCCGAGGCATCGAGGACCGCTCGCTGACAGACGGTGAATGCTCCTGGGCCGGCGGCCGGTCCGCCGGTCCAGCCGGCCGCCGCCCAGGAGCGGCCCTCATCATGTACCGACGATTTGTCGAGCGACCTGTTCGACAGACTGAGTCGGATAGGATCGCTTCATGGCTCATGTATCCGCGGCGGAGCGCCGCCCACAACTGATCAAGGCGGCCATCGGCCTCATGGCCAGGGAGGGCGTCGCCGCCGGCAGCACCCGTGCCATCGCCGCCGAGCTCGGCGTGGCCCAGGCGACCCTGCACTACACCTTCGGCACGAAGGAGGAGCTGTACCGGGCCGTCATGCAACAGCTCACGCACGACCTCGTCGACCAGGTGACACGGGCCGCGCCCACGGACGCGAGCTTCGAGGAAACCCTCGTCACGCTCGCCGAAGCACTCTGGCGTACCGTGCTCGAACAGCCCGCGTCGTATCAGCTGCTCACCGAGCTGAGCATGTTCGCCCTGCGTACGCCACACCTGAAGGAGGCTCTTCAGAGCCACCACGGCGAGATCCTGGCGGTGACGACGAAGCAGGTCGAGCAGGCCGCCGAACGCACCGGTCACCGGCTCGGCCAGCCCGCCGAGGCGATCGCGAGGTTCTTCCTGGCCGGCTTCGACGGACTGACGATGCAACACCTCTCCCTGCCGGACGAGGAAGCCGAGCGCGTCTGCCTGCGGTCCTTGGTCTCGGCCGTCCTGGCCATGGCCTGAAGTCGCTGTCGATCACGACGCCGCACGCGCTGTCCTTCTCGGAGATCCGCAGCCCTCAAACCGGCTGACCGGTTTAGGCGGTAATCGCGTCCGCTTGGGACCTCAGCCTCGTGGATGACCGCCCGCTTGCCAGGTACCACAACACCCCACAGACTCCGCGTACGAGTCCACGGCCGGGTCCACGCACGCGACGTGGAAGTGCAGCGCCAATGCAGGCCACGCCGGAATCGAGTGCGACGCGGTCAGCTCCCACGATGAGCGTGCCAGCAGTGGGCTGCGGGCTGGCCCAGACCCTGTCCGCAAGAAGGCTTGTGTCAGGTGGCGCAGGCGCACCTTGGGTGCACCTCGGCCACGCTTATGCCGTGCCTCGAGGAATCAGACGTGCCAAGAAGCCGAGCAGCTTCGTCATCGACGGCGACTGGCCGCACGCCGTGATGGAGCCGCATCGAGGTGCTCTCGTCGCACAGGCCATAGCCCGCAAGCTCGCTGAGGCGATGGCAGAGCGGGAGTCAGCGCCAACGCCCTCGCGAAGAGGAGCGGTGTCAATCGGCAGGCCATCACCAACGTGCTCAATGGCACGGTCTGGCCCGACATGTTGTCGTTCGTGGACCTGGAGGGTGCCCTGGGTGTCCTGCTCTGGCCCGACCATACGCAGTGGAGGATCCCCGAGCCAGGTCAGCCAGGGGACCAAGCCGCTCCCGAGGGGGAAACCTCCCGGCCGAGCCGTGAGGGGGGCTCCTGAGGTGCACGTCTATCCGCCGCAGGTGCCGAGGTCCTTCGCGCCGGGCTTCGGCGAGTGGGTGGTGTGCCACCCGGCAGCGGCCCGGTAGGGGTGGTGGACGGTGCGGAAACGGCGGCCATCCATGGGCGGACGGCTGTCTGTGAGCCCCGCGCCCGCACTCGCTCCACCGATGGCCAGGCGCGTGGGGTCGACGTCCGCGCGTCCCGCCCGCCAGGTGAGCGGTCTCCACAAGGGGAACCGGGTACAGCGGGCGGAACGGGAAGAAGACGCCGGAACCGTGCGCTGCGGCGGCTCCCGGCGGTTCCAGGTCCCGCCCCTGCGGTGTGCCAGTCCACCGAGGTGACTCCCGCACACCCCGGGCGCCGACAGGCCCGGAGGGGCGTTGAACGGGCCGTGGATTGCTCGCTGGCGTCCCGCGGTCGCCGCGGCTGATGTCGTTCTCCTCCGGCGGCGACCGCACCACGCCCCCGCTTTCACACCTGGACACCCCCCTCGAACAGCCGAGACGACGTGCCGGTGGCGGTAGCGAGCGACAGTCATCGGGTCGATCGCGTATACCCGGCGGCCAGAAGCCTGCAGACAGGTCACAAGGTGTCCACGAGAAGTCTCTATCGCGATCGGGATCGGGTCCTCAGGACTGTCACCGTGCTCGGCCAGCAAGGGAGCAGGTCCTGCAAGCCCGATGCGTCATCACCGATCCTGAGCTTGCCGAGCAGTCGAGCGTCCTGGTCGACCATGGCGACGTCGTGGTGATCCTCAGCCCGGTCGATTCCGCAGGTCAAGTACAACGGGCTCTCCTGCTGATCTTCCTGCTGCCGCGCTATCCGCGCGTCGATCAGGCCGCCCCAAGTACGAGAGCTCTGCACCAGCCCCGGCGGCAGGAGCCCAGCCGACGGCGGACCCGCCCGGAGCCGCCCGCCGCCGGCGCCTGACAACCCTCGGCGCAGCCATGACGCGGCGTGGCCGACGGTCTGTCGGAACGTCGGACGCCCGTACCGGCGCGAGCACCGCGCATCACCTCTGGCACCCGAAGGCACCGACTCATCAACGGCCCTGCCCGAGGTCGGCTGCTGGGAGGAGCAGGCGGAAGGTGCAGCCCTCGCCCGGGACGGTGTCGAGTTCGAGACGGCCGCCGTGGCCCTGGGCGATGGCCGCGGCGATGGCGAGGCCGAGGCCGCTCCCGCCGTGGCTGCGGGAACGGGCGGGGTCGGCCCGGTAGAAGCGCTCGAAGACGTGCTCGGCGTCGACGGGGGCGAGGCCCGGTCCTTCGTCCGCCACCTCGATCACGCTGACCGGGAGGCGCTCCGGGAGCGGCGGCGATGCGGAGGTGCGTCCCGGCCGGTCGGTGCCGCCGGTTCCGGGTCCGGTCTCTGTCGTGCCCACCCGTACGTGGACACGGGTGCCCGGCGGCGTGTGGATGCGGGCGTTGGACAGCAGGTTCTCCAGGATCTGGCCCAGTCGGCGCGGGTCGCCGACGGTCTCGGCCACGTCGAGTTCCTCGGTGCCGCCCGGATCTGCCGGAGTGGGCAGCGGGCCGAGGTCGACGGGGTGGGAGTGGCTGTGGACGGCGGCCGCGCTCACTGCGTCCGCCGCGAGCGAGAGCAGGTCGACCCGTTCTCTGCGGTAGGAGGGTTCGCGGTCCAGGGTGGCGAGCAGTTGGAGGTCGTCGACGAGCAGGCTCATGCGCTCCGCGTTCTGCGCGATGAACCGGTTGGCCTCCCGCAGCTCACGCTCCGGGCGCCGCTCCGGACGCAGCGCGAGCTGGGCGTACCCCTGGATGGTGGTGAGCGGAGTGCGCAGTTCGTGCCCGGCGTCCGCGATGAACCGGCGCAGCCGTGCCTCGGAGGTCTCGCGGGCCAGCAGGGCGGTCTGCAGTCTGTCGAGCATGGAGTTCAACACCCGGCCCAGTCGTCCGATCTCGGTGCGCGGGTCGGTGTGCGGCAGTCGCAGGTCGAGCCGGCCCGCGGTGATGTGCTGGGCAGTTCGTTCCGTCCTGGTCAGTGGCAGCAGCCCCAGCCTCACCACCGACCTGCCCAGGGCGAGCAGGCCGGCGATCGTGACAGCGAGCAGCACGGCGTTCAGCCACAGCAGCTTCGAGGTGGCGCCGTCGACGGTGTCGAGCGGCAGGGTGACCACCGCGCTCATGCCGTCCGGGCCAGGGCTGAGCAGTACCCGCCAGCGGCCGTCACCGCTGATGGCGGACACGGTTTCCGGGTGCCCGTCCCTCAGGTCGAGGTCCTGTGCCTGATCGGCCAGCCGAGGCCCCGGTTTTGCCTCCGTGCCGAGGGAGTTGTTCAGGCGATGCCCGGAGGAGTCGTAGAAGTAGACGTGGAAATCCGACGGCAGGGCGTCCAGGTGCTCGGTCGGCGCGGGGAAAGCATTCCGGAGGGCGTCGTGGAAGGTCGGGGTCGGGGGGTGGAACTCCACCAGCTGCTGGTCGACGCGATCGAGCAGCCAGGAGCGGAGCACCACGTAGCCGATGGCCTGGGAGGTCAGTACCGCCGCCGTGGCGAGGACGGTGACGCCGAGGATCAGTCGTTGTCGCAGTGAGCCGGGTGGCCGTGGCAGGCGGGGGATCACTGCTCCGGCGTTCCCTCGTGGTCGCGGGGCAGCCGCAGGCAGTAGCCGACGCCGCGCACGGTCTGGATGAGCGGCGGCTCGAAGGAGTCGATCTTCCTGCGCAGGTAGCGGACGTACGTCTCGATGATCCTGGCGTCACCGGCGAAGTCGTAGCTCCAGACGTGGTCGAGGATCTGGACCTTGCTCACCACCTGGCCGGCGTTGGACAGGAGGTAGGCCAGGAGCTTGAACTCGGTCGGGGAGAGGGCGATGTACTGTCCCGCGCGGTGCACCTCGTGAGCGCCCTCGTCGAGTTCGAGGTCGGCGTAGCGCAGGACGCTCGGTAGCGGGAGTGCCGCGTCCACCGGTGCCGTGCGGCGCAGGATGGCCTCGATACGCAGCAGCACCTCCTCGATGCTGAACGGTTTGGAGACGTAGTCGTCGCCGCCGACGCTCAGGCCCTGGATGCGGTCGTCGGTGCCGGTGCGGGCGGTCAGGAACAGGATCGGACATTCGTCCCCCGCCGCCCGCAGCCTGCGGGTCACCTCGAAGCCGTCCAGGTCGGGCAGCATCACGTCGAGCAGCACCAGGTGCGGTCGCAGGCGTTCGACCTCGACGAGGGCGGACTGTCCGGTGTCGGTGCTGCTCACCTCGTATCCGGTCAGGCGGAGCGTCGCCTCCAGCAGGGTGCGGATGCTGGGCTCGTCCTCGACCACGAGAAGCCGATGTCGCGGACGAGTCGTTGCGGACTGCTCGGTCATGACGTGATGCTGGTCCGTTCTCCCGGGTGGTCCCTGTTGCTCCGGCGTCGCCTACTTGGCAGTGCAGTCGTAGAGCACGTCGGCTCCTGCTCCGAAGCCCATCGCACTACCGCTGCTCGCCTTCGACGTCGTGCCGCCGTACGCCGATGCCGGAACCTGGGTGCAGTTGTCGGCGATCCAGTCGGAACGCTGCTTGCTGTAGTTGCGGGACCCGGTCATGCCCGGCCTGCCGCCGCTGTTCGTGTCGGAGCCCAGGACGTAGCGTAGTTCCCCGCTCTTCGTCCACTCCTTCAACTGGTCCACCGACGGCGCGTTGTCGCTGCCCGTGAAACCACCCATGCCGATGACGGTCTCGTCCGAGCCCAGGATGAAGGAGCTGGCGGCCATGGCACCGCCTTCGACGGAGAGCTTGATGCGGGCTTGAGGTGCGTGCTCCACGGCGTAGTCGAGGATCTTGCGCTGCTCGCTGGTGAGTTCCGCGCCGCCGCCGAAGCCACCGCGTCCGCTCGGGGCCATCCCGGAACCGCCGCCGGGAAATGACGGCATGTCGCTGTCTCCCGAGGTAGAGCCTCCGGACATGCCGGGCATGCCGGTCGCTCCCCCTGTGGGCATACCGGACGGCATACCTGACGGCATTCCCGAAGGAACATCGCCGGAGGAGGGCTGACCGGACTGCCCCGAAGGCGCGTCACCACCCGGGAAGCCCGACGGCATCCCCGACGGAAGGTCGCCGTCGTTCCCGCTCTGCCGGGGCATGCGGCCGCCCCCGCCGAAGCCGAACGTCGTCGGACCGGCCGTCGGGTTGGACCCGCCCATAGCGGATGTCGAGCCCGGTACGCTGACCGCCCACGCTCCCGGGGCCACCAGGACCGACGCGACGGCAGCACCCACGGCGACCGTCAGCAGCCGACCACGCCGCCGCGCGAGGAGCAGCAGGACGACCGCGGCGCAGCCGAGCAGCAGGACCGGCCACACCAGCCAGCCGTTCCAGTCGGAGTCACGGCGGACCAGTGCTACGGCCCAGACCGCGCTGACCACGACCGCGGCCACGCCCACCAGGGGCGCCCAGCGCACGCCGGCACGGTGGACACGGACCAGGGCGGCGGTCAGTCCGCCGCACAGGGCGGCGATCGCCGGAGCGAGCTGAGTGGTGTAGTAGGGGTGGAAGATGCCCTTCTGTGTCGAGTACACGGCCGCGCAGACCACCAGCCAGGTCCCCCACAGCAGCCAGCCGGAGGCCGGCAGCAGGGCGTCGGCGGACAGCATGCCGCGTCGGCGCATCACCACGCCGACCAGGGCGACGGCCAAGGCCAGTGCGCTGACCGGCAGCAGCCAGCTGATCTGGCCGCCCACCTGCGCGTTGAACAACCGGCCCAGGCCGGACGCGCCACCGAACCCGCCGCCGAACCCGCCCATGCTCTGGGACATTCCGTCGCTCGAGCCGAAGACCCGGCCCAGCCCGTTGTAGCCGACCACGAGATCCCAGGCCGAACCGTCCTTGCTGCCGCCGATGTAGGGGCGGTCGCCCGGCCACAGGGCGACCATGGCGACCCACCACAAGGAGGACGCCGCCAGGGTGGCCCCCGCGCCCAGCAGACTCCGCACTCGCGGTATCCAGGGGCCGCTTCCTCCCACGAGCCAGGCGAGGGTGAACGCGGGAATGACCATCCAGGCGGCGAGCATTTTGGTGAGGAATCCGCACCCGATCAGGAAGCCGCTCGCACACAGCCACCAGGTCGCGATCCTGCCCTCGGCCTGCAACGCGCGGGTGAGCGCGTACGCCGCGGACACCAGCAGCAGGACGAGCAGCGTGTCGGGGTTGTTGTCCCGGTTGATGGCCACGGTGATGGGCGTGAGAGTGAGCACCAGTGCGGCGACGAGCGCCGCCCCTTCGCCCGCCCAGCGCCGCACGGTGCGGTGCAGGACGAGGACCGCCGCCACGCCCTCGATCATCTGCGGCAGCACCAGCGCCCAGCCGTGCAACCCGAAGACCTTGCTGCTGACCACCTGCGGCCACAGCGCGGCCGGCGGCTTGTCGACCGTGATCACCCCGGCCGGGTCGAAGGAGCCGAAGAGGAAGTTGGTCCAGCTCTTCCCCATCGATTTCACGGCCGCGGAGTAGTAGCTGTTGGCCCATCCCAGAGAGCCCAGTGCCCAGCCGTACAGGACGGCCGCGAGCACGAGGATCGCTCCGAGTGCGGCCGGTGCCGCCCAGGCGGGCAGCGAGCGGACGAACGCAGGCGGATCGTCGGGTGTTGAGGCGGCCGTTACGGGCTTGAGGTGCGTGGGATTGCTCATGTAGGAAGTCGCTCTCGTCAACGGGTACGGCGGGGGGTGCTGGTGAAGACGGCCAGCCGCAGCACGGTGAATCGCACGCAGGTGACCGCGACGGATGCCGTGGCGAGGATCGCGGTCTCCGCGGCTGTCGAGGCCCCGGGGTCGATCGACTTGAACCACAGCACCGCGCCGGAGGTGACCAGGTAGCCCAGGACGAACAGGCCGCCGGCGCCCAGGTGCGCCCGCGCGGGCGGAGCCGTGGAGTACCGGAAGGTGAGGCGTCGGTTCGCCTCCGTGTTGAGGACGGTGAGGACGAGCAGCGAGACCAGGTTGGCGACAGCCGGGCTCCACCAACCGCGCAGCAGCCAGTACAGCAGCGCCTGCCCGGCCGTGGAGACGACACCGATCGCCAGGAAGCAGCCGACCTCCCAGGACAAGGCGCCACGTCGGGTGGCGGGTGCGAGGACCGCGTCGGGGTGCTCGGCGGCCGGTGCGGGGCGAGACGGTACGTCGACCCGGGCGCCGCCGGATGCCTTGAGCCGCCCCATCCGCCACAGTCCTCGCAGGTCGTCCGTGGCGGTGCCCACGATGTCCACCCTGGTGTCGACGTCCTCGACCCAGTCGACGGGGACCTCGTGGACACGCAGTCCGTTGTGCTCGGCGAGCAGCAGCAGCTCGGTGTCGAAGAACCACGCGTCGTCGCGGGTCACCTGCAGCAACGGCTTCAGCACCTCGGTGCGGGCGGCCTTGAATCCGCACTGGGCGTCGGTGAACCGGACGCCGTGCGTGAGCCGGATGATGCCGTTGTAGCAGCGGGAGATGAATTCACGGCGTGGGCCGCGCACCGTGCGCGACCCGGGTGCCAGCCGGGAACCGATGGCGAGGTCCGAGTGACCGCTGGCCAGGGGCGCAACCAGCGGAAGCAGCCCGTCGAGGCCGGTGGACAGGTCCACGTCCATGTACACGACGATGTCCGCGTCGCTGGCGCCCCAGACGGTGCGCAGGGCGAGCCCGCGGCCCTTGCGGTCGAGGTGCACGACGCCGACGCCCGGCAGTTCGTCGGCGAGGCGACGGGCGGTGGCGAGGGTGTCATCGGTGCTGGCGTTGTCGGCGACAGTGATCCGCCACGGAAAGGGGAAGTCCGTCGCCAGTCGGGCGTGGAGTGTGCGCAGGCAGCCGGGCAGGGCGCGTTCCTCGTTGTAGACCGGCACGACGATGTCGACCGTCGCGGTACCGGCATGTGCGTGAAGGGACCGCTCGACCTGCTGGAACGGGGCCAAGCGCTCCGGGCGGGCGGTGGTCTCGGTGAGGTGGGGGGTGGGAGTCATGGCTTCCTCAGGCGTGAGGGGACGGCAGACTGCGGCTCTGAGGCCCTGGTCCGGGCCGCGGCCTCACTGTTGCCGCCCTGCCTGTGGAGGCGGGGAAAAAATGCTGGGAACTGACGGGGAGTCAGATCTATGGCCGAAAGCGCTCCCACGGTTCACTGCGGACACGACCGCATCACGGAGTTCCTGAGTTCCCCGACACCCTTGATCTCGGTGACCATGTCCGCACCGGGGTACAGAAGGACCTCGGGTTCGCCAACGGTGCCGGGTCCGGCCGGTGTGCCCATCGTGATCAGGTCTCCGGGCAGCAGCGTGGTCACGGTGCTGACCTGGGCGATGACGGTGGCGACGTCGAAGATCAGCTGCGAGGTGTTCGCCTTCTGGCGGACCCGCCCGTCGATGACACAGCTCATCGTCAGACCGCGGCCGCCCATCGGCACGTCGTCGGTGGTGACCATGGCGGGTCCCACCAGGGTGACGTCCGTGGACAGTCCCACCGCGGGGGCGCTTCCCGAGTCGCACCGCGCGGCGACGCCGTTGACGACGGTGTAGCCCGCGACATGGCGCAGCGCCGTCCGGGCCGTGACTCCACGGGTCCGGCACCCGATCACCAGGCCCAACTCCACGCCCCAGTCCACGTTCCGTCCCTCGGCCGGCAGGCAGATGGCGTCGCGGGCACCGGCAACGCCTTGGCCGCCTTGCCGCACGGAGAACACCGGAACGGTGGGGAAGGAGGTGCCCGTCTCTCGTACCCGTGCGGCGTAGTTGGGTCCCACACGAACGATCTTGCTCGGCCGGGTGATGAGGGGCGCGTAGGAGATGTCGTCCAGCCGGTGGCGTTCACCGGTTTCCTCAGCGGCTCGTTCCCGCCAGTCCTCGCCGGAGGCGATCAGCGCCCCGACGTCCGGGTAGGGCAGCACCACGCAGTGCTTCTTCTGCAGACGTGCGGCGGCTGTACGGCCGTGTCCCAGTCGTACGGTGCTGAGCTTCACCGGTGGCACTCCTTTTGGTAGCGATGCGGCCCTATACGCAGGTGTGGGGAGCCGGGGCAGCCGTCGCTGCAACGGCGGGCTGATACGGCAGGAGCAGACGGAATGTGCAGCCTTCACCTGGCCTGGCCTCGAGTTCCAGACGTCCGCCGTTGGCCTCCGCGGCGCCGACGGCGATCGCAAGCCCCAGGCCGGACCCCGCTGCCGCGGCCCGCTCGGCCGAATCGGCGCGGTAGAACCGCTCGAACACCCGCCGCGCGTGCGACTCGGTCAGGCCGGCCCCGTCATCGGCGACCTCGACGACACAGACCCGAGTGCCGGGTATGAGCGGAGCGTTGGCGCTGGTACGGCCCGGTCCCGTCGTGCCCGGCCCGTGTGGGCGGACTCGGAGAGTGCCGACGCGCACCTGGATGTGTGTCCCGGTCGGAGTGTGGACGCACGCGTTGGTGAGCAGATTCGACAGGATCTGCGCCAGCTGATGCGGGTCGCCGACGGCGTCGACGACGTCCAGCTCGTCCACGCGGGCGTCGTCCTCGGGGTCGGCGAGAGTGCCGAGGCCGATGCTGCGCCCGGGGTGTCGCACGGCGACGGCAGCGATACCGTCGGCCACGAGAGAGAGGAGGTCGACCGGTTGCCACCGCGTCGCGGGGACCTCACCGAGCCTGGCCAGTTGGGACAGGCTCTCGATGAGACGGCTCATCCGGTCGGCGTTCCGCACGATCAGCTGCTGCGCCTCCTGGCGTCGTTCCAGGCTCATCTCCGGCTCCTGCACCAGGAGTTCGGCGAAGCCCTGCAGAGACGTGAGGGGAGTTCGCAGTTCATGGCCGGCGTCCGCCAGGAAGTGGCGCAGCCGTTGCTCCGACGCCTCGGTGCGACGCAGCGCGGTGCGCAGCCGGTCGAGCATCGTGTTCAGGGCATGGCTGAGGTGGCCGACCTCGGTGACCGCATGCCGGTCCGGAACGCTCAGTTCCAACTCACCTTCGGCGATGCGCCTGGCAGTGCGCTCGACGCCGACCAGCGGCCGCAGTCCCAGCCGCACGGCGAGGGTGCCGAAGAGGACGACCCCCGCTGCGACGGCCACCCCGATAGCGAGGCTGAACCACAGCATTCGGGAGGTCGCCTCGTCCACCTCCTTCAGAGGCAGCGCCACCACGACCCGGGTGCCGTCGGTGCCGGACCGGGCGATCACCCGCCAGGTGCTGCCGCCGTCGGTCGCGGCGACCGTGGCGGGGCGGCCGTTCTTGAGGCCGAGTTCCGCCTCCGCCTTCGGGAGTCGCGGCCCGGCACTGCCCCCGTCGCCGCTCAGCGACATGGCAATCCGGTGGCCGCCTCTGTCGTAGAAGTACACCCGGTAGTCCGAAGGGAGGCTGCCCGTCCTGCCGGGCGCCCCTGACGCCGTCCGGCCGTCGGCCACGTCCTTGTAAAGCTGGGGCACCGGCTGGAAACGGGTCAGTCGCCGGTCGACCTGGTCCGTCAGCCAGGAGTGGAGCAGGGCGAGTCCTGCCGCCTGACAGAGCAGAACCGCCGAGGTGGCCAGCAGCGTGACGCCGAGCACCAGGCGGGCTCGCAGCGAGCGCGGTCTCAGCCGGCGCAGCCACCGCCTCACAGCGCCGCCGCCCCCGGTCCGGGGCGCGCGGCCCGCAGGCAGTAGCCGACACCGCGGACCGTCTGGATGAGCTGGGGCTCGAACCGGTCTATCTTGCGCCGCAGGTTGCGTACGTAGGTGTCGACGATGCGGGCGTCACCGGCGAAGTCGTAGTGCCAGACCTCGGACAGGATCTGCTTCTTGCCCACCACGCGTTCTGGCTGCGCAAGCAGGCAGACCAGGAGCCGGAACTCGGTGGGCGACAGCTGGATGGGCAGCCCGGCCCGGCGCACCTCGTGGGTCTGCTGGTCCAGCACCAGATCCGCGTACCGCAGCGGCGGCCTCCTGGTCCCTCCGCCCGGTGGCATGTCACTGCGCCGCAGGATGGCACGGATGCGCAGCAGCACCTCCTGCACGTGGAACGGCTTGGTGACGTAGTCGTCGCCGCCGGAGCTGAGGCCGATGATGCGGTCCTCGACGTCTGTGCGCGCCGTCAGGAACAGCACCGGCGTATAGACGCCCTCAGCCCGCAGATGACGGGTCACCGCGAAGCCGTCGATGTCCGGAAGGCCGACGTCCAGCACGATCAGGTCGGGTTGGCCGCGACCGGCCTCGAACATGGCGGTCTGGCCTGTGTCGGCGGTGCTCACGGAGTAGCCGGCGGCGTGCAGGGCGGAAGTGAGCAAGGTGCGGATGCTGGGGTCGTCCTCGACGACGAGCACATTGTGTTGGGGTGGCGCGGGCGCCGACGGCACGACGGGCATGGACCTTCCTTCGCTGGTGAGGCGTTCGCGGTGCGCCGAACGCCCGGACGGCGCCCCATGGGGGACTGCCGTCCGGGCACCGGGGATCAGCCGGTCACCTCCTTGTTCTTGGCCAGCGCCGCGGTACGCTCGGTGACCGTCTTTCGCAGCTTCTCGACGGCTGAGTCCAGCTCCTTGCCGTCGGCACCGGCCTTCCCCGCCTGTTCGGCGATGGCGTTCAGCGCCTTCAGTGCGGTCCCGGAGCCGTAGAACTTCTGGTACAGCTCCTTGTACGCCTTCTTGTAGAGGGGATCGAAGGTGTCCGAGTCCAGGAAGCGCTCCTTCAGCGGGTGGCCGATCATGCCGGCGAACCCACCGCCTTCGCCCTCACCGCCCTGACCGTCTTGGCCGTTCTGACCGCCCGGCAGACCGGAAGGCATTCCGGACGGCATGCCTTCCGGCAGATTCTCGGGCATCCCCGAAGGCATCCCCGAAGGCATTCCTTCAGGCATTCCTTCAGGCATTCCTTCGGGCATTCCTGACGGCATCCCGGAGGGCATGTTCTGCGCGGCTTGGCCACCTGTGCCCTGGCCGCCCTGGCTGCTCTGCCCAGTGGCACCTCCAGCGCCACCACCGAAGGCACCGCCCATGCCCGTGTCGTCGTCCGGGCCCGAGGTCGCATCGCCGGTGAAGGTGAAGTTGTAGTCCCATCCCAGGACCGAGAACTTCTTGGTGTCCAGGTCGTACCACAGCAGGTAGTTCTTGCCGGGTCCGGCCATGTCGTCGAAGTTCATGAGCAGGTTCTGCGCGGCGAGGTACGTCGCCAGGGACTCGACGTCCACGTGCTGGTCGAGTTCCTTCTCGAACTCCTCGTCCGACGCCTCGTTCGCCCACTTGATGAGCTTCATGACCGGCTCCAGGTCCTGACTGCCCACCTTGTTGAGCTGCTCGAACGACTCCTCGTAGTCGGTCGGGTCGTCGCCCTTGTACTCGAAGCTGCCGCCGGCCCGCGCCTTGTAGAGCACGCCGTTGCCGTCAGCGATGGACTCCGCGTAATCCGTGTCCGGGCTCTCGACCATCAACCGGGTGGCGACCGGGCGGGTGTTGACCTGTACCGACGTGAAGGCGTACCGCTCGTTCTTCTGATCGGTGGTGTCCGTCAGGCTCAGCGCGAGGGCCTCGTTCACCGGGACCTGGCCGTTGCTTCCGGGGCGCAGCGAGATCTCACGCTCGCCCTGATAGGCGCGGCCCTCGACGAACTCGTCGATCTTGATGAGCCAGGGCAGTTCCTCGGGTTTCTTGTCGGACAGGTTGTACTGCGTGATCCCGCCCCCCATGCCACCGGCCCCGCCGGGACCGCGGCCATTGGCCTGGCCGCGGTCCCGGCCCCCGGTTGCGCCGTCCTGCTGCGCCTCCGGGGCGCCCTGCTCGGCGCCTTCGGGCATGGTCCGGCCGCCACCGGGCATGCCCTGGCCGCTTCCGCGCAGGGACAACAGTGTGGAGTTGCCCTTGAGGCGGATTCCGACGTCCTCGAGGTAGACCCCGTCGATGGTGAGGTCGGCCTCGATGTAGTCCTTGGTCCCGTCCTCGCGGAACTCCTTCATCATCTTGGTGAAGTCGGTCTGGTCGTACTCCAGTTGGATGGAGTGGGAGACCGAGGTGTCGTACAGGTCGACCGTGCCCTCGACGTTCTGCGTGATGGCGTCCGCCTCCACGCGGGAGGAGGAGGTGACGTACGGCGAGATTCGGGCGTCGCCGAAGAAGTAGACCATCACCACCAGTCCCGCGCAGAGGGCGCCGGCCGGCTTCCAGTGGTGCCGCAGCCGTACGGGGATCCGGTCGCGGAGCCGCCGCGGCCTGCGCCGGGGAGCCGCCTCGCTGCCGCCGGCCATCACAGGTCGGTCGAGTCGTAACCGGTCAGCACGGTCACCCGCTGGCCCGATGTCCGCTCCTGCAGCGCGGCCACCAGGTCGCCGGGCTCGGTGCCCTTCTTCATGCGCACCGTGTAGAACACCTCGGTCAGCGCGCCGCCGCGGATCGTCTCGGTGCTCACCAGCTCGAACTCCGTGGTGTACCGGATGAGGACGTCACGAATGGCCGAGGTGTAGTCCTCGCCCGCGGGGACCTGGACCTTGACGACCTGGCGCTGGACGCTCAGGGCGAACCAGTTGAACTTGAACATCACGACGACGACCACGCAGATCACCACGGCCGCGACGGCGGCGAGGGTGTAGAAGCGGGCACCGCAGGCCATGCCGATGGCCATAGCCAGGAAGACGAAGCCGACGTCCCTGGTCTCCTTGATGGCGTTCCGGAACCGGATCACCGACAACGCGCCGACCAACGAGAAGGCCCGTGCCAGGTTCGATCCGACCACCAGCATGATCAGGGCGACGACCATCCCGACGATGATGAGCGTCTGGACGTAGGACTGGCTGTAGGAGACGTTGCGGTGCGTGTACCGGTACACGTGGCCGATCAACGTGCTCAGAATGAACGACAGCGCCATGGCGACGACGACGTCGGTAACGCTGAACGTACCGCTGAGTTCCTGCAGATCGAAGTTCACTGTGCTCCTGCTTTCAAGGGCGCTTCGTGCGCCGAATACGTGTGCGGCGGCTGGTGGTCCGCCTCGTGGATGTGGAACACGGACCGGGGTGCCAGGCCGAACGCCTCGATGGACTGCACGTACTTGGAGACCCGGATCAGGTTGAGGTTCCGACGCGCCGCGAGGTCCGTGATCCAGTACGGCGTGCGCTCGTTGACCTTGATCTCCATCACCGACAGGTGCGGCGGGATGGTGAACCGGTTCTCGGGGGTCGGTGTCCCGAAGTGGAAGTCCCGGTCCCGGCCACGGATGCGCCGGTCGAAGGTCACCCGCAGTCCGGTGTCCGCGTCTCGGCCGACCAGGGCCTCGCGCTGGTAGCCGGTGATCGCGGTGGGTTGGAGATTCAGCCGTACGACGAGTTCGAGCACCTCCTGGATGAAGGCGCTTTCCTTGGCGGAATGCTCCACCATCTCCCGGCCGTCGCACAGCCGGCGGGCGACGCCGTACGGAAGGGTGATGCGGCGCTTCTGTGTGACCCGGTTGACGCGCTGCTTGATCTCCACGCACACCGGGGACTCGTCGGTCACCCCGTCCAGGTTCCCGTAGTGGCGGATGCGCAGCTTTCGCCGGAACTTCAGGCCCTCGATCTTCTCCCAGTAGAACCGCAGCTGCGGGGTGTCGTAGTACAGGCTCCACACGCCGTACCCGCCGACCGGGCTGTTCAGATCGCGGTCCATCCGCTCGGCCAGCTCGTCCCGGATCTCGGCCGCCTCCTCGACCGGTACGAGGTACTTGAGCTCGAACCGGTTGAACGAGTGCAGCCTGCTGGCCACGTGCAACGGCTGCTCCTCTGCCGGGCGCTGCTCCTCCCCCCGGCTCTCGGGTTTCCGCCACGTGGTCACCGGTAGTGCCACCATGCGCCTCCTTCGTCGTACGGCCCGATCGGGCGACGCAGGACACAAAACCGGTGGGATGTGAGAAGCAGCTGAGAATTGCGAGGTAATTCCAGGAGTACTCAAGATGGCCAATGGATGAACTGCGCGCGTTGACGCGGCGTCCTCACGGTCCGGGACAGCTCTGGTCGGTTTTGGTGGATGATCCGTAGGGCGGCGGCGCTGACCACCCGCAGTGCGGTGGGCCGACCCAGCGACGGCCGGTATCGGTCTCGGGTGCCCAGGGGGTTGATGCCGGCGGGCAGTTCGGGGCCGGCTTCGGTCACGTCCCTCTCAGGACACCGTTGGCGAATTCGGCGGTGGTCGCCAAATGACCTTGGCCGTATCCGCGTGTCCTACTCCGCCACCCACTCCCGCCACCGATGGCCGCGCCGTCTGGGTCCGGCCAGCGGCCGGTGAGCAGTACCGCGGCCGCGGTCGGCGCGAAGATCCGTCTGCGCCGCCGGCAGCGTGGCATGAGCGCCGCGGAGATTGCCCGGCGCGCCGGGCTGAGCAAGGCCACGCTGTCGCAGATGGAGGCGGGCAAGGGCAATCCGACGATTGGCACCCTGGACGCGATCGCCGTCGCGCTGCGCATCCCGATCGCGGACCTGCCGGCGCGCGACGCCGACACCGGGCCGGTCTACCGGCCGGGCAACCCCGCTGAGCCGGGCGAGGTCGCCCGGGACCTGCTGCGCCGCATCAGCCTGGAGAACTGGCGGCTGCGTATCCCGCCCGAGACGGAGCTGACCGGCGTCCCCCACGCCACCGGCACGATCGAGCACCTGCTCATCGCCGCCGGGCACGTGACCGCCTGGCCGGTCGATGCCCCGCAGGACCTGGGCCCCGGCGACATGCTCGCCTTCGCCGGCGATGTCCCGCACTTCTACCGCACCGCCGCCGAGGCGGTGGACATCACCGGCGTCTTCGCCTCCCCCATCGGCACCTGAGCCAAGGAACCTCACCTATGAGCATCAGCACCGACGTCATCCCTTCCAATCAGGCCTTCCTCAGCGACAACATGGCGGGCGCCTCGCCCGAGATAGCGCAGGCTGTCGCCGCGGCGGCGGCCGGGTATGCCCTGTCGTACGGCGACGATCCCTTCACTGGCAGCGTCCGCCACAGGTTGAGCGAGATCTTCGAACGTGAGGTCGAGGTCTTCCCGGTCTCCACCGGAACCGCCGCGAACTGCCTGGGTCTGGCTGCCCTGACCCCACCCTGGGGCAGCGTGCTGTGCCACCCGGCCAGTCACATCAACGTCGACGAGTGCGGTGCGCCGGAGTTCTTCACGGGCGGCGCCAAACTCGTCACGGTTCCCGGCCACGACAGCAAGATCGACCCCGACGCGCTCCGCGAGGCGGTGCGCCGCAGGGCCGGTGACGTTCACAGTGTGCAGCCGTCGGTGGTGAGCATCAGTCAGGCCACGGAGCGCGGCAGCGTCTACGCCCTCGACGAGATCCGCCGTCCGGCAACCATCGCCAAGGACGCGGGACTGCGCTGCCACATGGACGGCGCCCGCTTCGCCAACGCCCTGGACCACCTGGGCGTCACACCGGCCGAGATGACCTGGCAGGCCGGCATCGACGTGCTGTCCTTCGGGGCCACCAAGAACGGCGCGATGACCGCGGACGTCATCGTCTCCTTCGATCCGGCACTGGCCAGCGAACTCGCCTTCCGTGCCAAGCGTGCCGGCCAGCTCGCCTCCAAGATGCGCTTTCACACCGTCCAGCTCGACGCCTACCTCACCGACGGTCTGTGGCTGCGAAACGCCCGCCGGGCCAACACGATGGCCGCCCGGCTCGGCGACGGTCTCAAGGCCATCCCGGCACCGAACTCCTCAGCAGCTCGCAGGCCAACATCCTCTTCTACCGCCTGCCCCAGCAGGCAACCGAAGGGCTTCTCGCGGAGGGCTACACCTTCTACCACGATCGCTGGGCGCCGGGCATCGTCCGCCTCGTCACCTCCTTCTCTCACACCTCCGAAGACATCGACCAGCTTCTGGACGCGGTCCGCCGCCACACCCGCTGACCACCGACCGGAGCCGGCCAGGCGGCTTGCTCAGCGCGCGGCGGCCGCGGCTCCGTCCACGCCGATCACCCTCGGGACCACCTGCTGTGGCAGTGGCAAGTGCCGCAGATGGCGCAGCGCGGTGCTGCGGGAGACCGGCACGGCCAGCGGACGCCGTCCTGCATACGCTCAGCATGTCGGGGCAGGTACGGCGAGAACGGCGTGCCCGCGGCCGTTGCCCGGTAGAGGATGATGGGTCATGACGATCGTGTTCCGGATTCCGGCCACTGGTGCGGAGCGGGTGGGGTTCGCCTACTCGCCGACGATGGAAGCCGTACTGAGTCTCCATGTGCTGGTGGAGCCCAAGCACCACCCCGTCCAGCACGGCTGGGTGCGCGCGATGCGCATGCTGTCCCCGGCGCTGAAGCGGGAGATCGAGGCGTTCTCCTACGCGGTGCGCTCGTACTTCCCGGAGTTCCTCTTTCCGCAGCCGACCGGCGGACTGACTGACTTCGCCGACGAACTGGCCGCCCTGCGCACAGCGGATCCGGAGCTGGTCCGGCTGGAGTTCGCCATCCCGCTGCTCTCGCCATGGCCGGGCGGCGGCCAGGGCAGGGACCCGCACGTGCTGGACGAACCGGACGTACGCCGGCTGCTGCGGGAGCGGCTCGCACGGGAGAGCGACGACGCCATCGCCGCGATGCTCCTCGACGACCCCCGCGCGCTGCTCGAACGGTTCCTGAGCATGCTGGAGCGCTACTGGCGGGAGGCGTTCGAGGAGGAATGGGCACGGCTCGAACCCGAACTCGCCGCCGGCGTCAGCGAGGCCGGACACCAGATCGAGCAGCGCGGTCTGTACGGGATGCTGCGCGGCCTGTGGCCGGAGGTGCGCAGCGATCCTCAGACCGAACGCTTCTGGCTGGAGCGACCGCACGATCACGAGGTCGCCATCGGTCCGGACGACACCCTCGTGCTCGCCCCCAGCTCCTATGTGTGGCCGCACGTACGCGTCAACTGCGACGGTCCGTGGCCTCTCGGCCTCGTCTTCCCGGTCTCCTCCATCGCCCGGGAAGCCCGCCCAAGGATTCCACCCACCCGGCTCGTCGGCACGTTGCGGGCGCTCGCCGACGACACCCGGCTGCGTGCCCTCCGGCTGATCGCCGAACGCCCACGCAGCACCCAGGAACTGGCCCCGCTCGTCGGCGTCAGCGAGGCCGCCCTGTCCAAGCACCTGCGCGTGCTGGCGGACGCGGGCCTGCTGGAGCGCCGCCGCGAGGGCTACTACGTCCTGTACCGGCTCGTGCCCGGGCAGGTGGCGGGCCTGACCCCGGGCCTGGAGAGCTTCCTGAGGGGCGACGACACCGCGACGTCATAGTGCCCGAGACCAATGGGAGGGCGCCGAGTTCGTGCCGGCGTCCATATGCCCCAGCTCGCGGGAAGGGCAGCCTCGTGGAGACGCACGAGGAGGAAGCGCAATGATCCCTGAAACGACCCGCATACGCGCTCCCCGGCCCCGAGTGGCCGCGCTGGGCGAGTACGCCATCGATGCCGTGCACGGGTTCGTGCCCGCCGAGGACCCGGTGGACGCGCTGCCGACGTACTACGAACCGTGGGAGCGGCTCGGGCGGAACATCGCGGCCCTGATCATGACAGGGCGGATGCGCCCGGCAGTCGAATCGCTGGCCGTCCTCGCACCGGACCGGCTGCACTCCAGCGGGGAGCAGGAACGGGCCATGCTGTTGTTGTGCTCTCTCGCGAACGCGTACGTGTGGGCCACCGACACACCCGCGGACACGCTTCCGGCACCGTTGGCGCAACCGCTCCACACGCTCGCCGAAACCCTGGACCGGGCGCCGATCATCTCCCACGCCTCCATCGTGCTCCAGAACTGGCGGCGCATCGACGCCGGCGAACCGCTGAGCATGTCGAACATCGACACCCAGGTGACGTTTCTCGGCGGCGTCGACGAGAAGTGGTTCTATCTGGCGACGGTGGGCGTCGAACTCGCCGGCGCTCCCGGGCTCCGCCTGCTCGTACGGGCCCAGCACGCGGCGGCGGACGAGGACCAGGCCGGCCTCACGGAGGCGCTGCTCGGTATCCGCGATGTCGTCGACAAGGTGACCGACGCGTTCCTCGACGTCGAGCGCTGGTGCGATCACTACGTCTTCTACCATCGCATCAGGCCGTTCCTCACGGGATGGTCCGCGCCGGGGCTGCGCTTCGAGGGCGTGGACCGGGAACCGCTGGTGCTGGCCGGCGGGAGCGCCGCACAGAGCTCCCTCATCCAGGCCTTCGACGCCGGACTCGACATACCGCACCCGCACGGGATGACGGCGGGATTCCTGACCGGCATGCGCGCATACATGCCCGCGCCGCACCGTCGCTTCCTGGAGGATCTCGAGGCCGGTCCGTCGGTCCGTGAATGCGTCGAGCGCAATCGCGGCACCCACCCCCGGCTCGGCGACGCGTACAACGCGGCGGTGGACGCCCTGGTCCGGCTCCGGGCCCAGCACATCGGCATCACCGGGCGCTACATCAAGCGATTCCAAAGCGACCAGGAGACCGCCAAGGGAACCGGCGGCAGCGACTTCGTCGCCTTTCTGAAGAAGTCGCGGGAGGAGACCACCGATCGGCTGCTGCCATGACAGCACCTCTGTACGGGGACTTCGACCAGCACCAGCTGGACGCCCAGTACTCACCCAGCAGCATGGTGGACGACATCCGGCCGTTCCTGGACGACTACGCGGACCGCAGCCGTCTCGCCCGACAGGAGCTGGCCGCGGTGGCCCGCCGCGACCTGCGCTTCGGACCGGGAGACGACGATCGGCTGGACGTCTACGGTCCCTCGGGACCGGGCCCGGAAAGCCGACCCGCTCTGTTCTTCGTCCACGGCGGATACTGGCAGCAGCTGTCCAAGGAGGACACCGCGTTCCCGGCTCCCGCCATGGTGCAGGCGGGTGCTGTCTACGTCACTCCGGACTACACCCTCGCCCCGCGAGCCCGGCTCTCGGACATCGTCGACCAGGTGCGCAGGGCCTTCGTCTGGCTGTGGCGCCGGGCGGCCGACCATCGCATCGACCCCGAGCGGATCGTGGTCTCCGGATCCTCCGCCGGCGCTCACCTGGCCGCCATGCTGCTCGCCACGCCGTGGCGGCAGTGGGGTCTGCCCGCGGACCCCATCGCGGGCGCGGTGCTCTTCGGCGGGATCTACGACCTGACCCCGGTACGGCAGACCTACGTCAACGATGTCGTGGGCATCGACGGCAGCGAGGTCCAGGACTGCAGTCCGCTGTTGCTGACCCCTTCGGTCCGCTGCCCCGTGGTGATCGCCTGGGGGGAACGTGAGACCGACGAGTTCAAGCGGCAGTCGCGCGCGTTCGCGGAGCATCTGCGCCGGCAGGGCTGCCCGGTCACCGCGTTCGAGCAGTCCGGGCGCAACCACTTCGACTCTCCCGTGGAACTCGCCGTGCCCTCCGCCCGAGTTCATGCCGAAACCCTCCGTCTGATGCGTCTGGCCGCGGCTCGGCGCTGACCGCTTCACTCCCCGCCACCAGAGCGACCCACCCCGCTCATCACCACCTTCGGGCCCCCGGCGCTCAGCTTCGGCGCCTGCGTCGACCCGCATCGGTCATCCGGCACCATTTCGAGAAGGGCATTGCCTTGGTCGCGCGACCCACCGCCTCCGAAGCCGAGGCCCACCAGCTCGACGAAGCCCTCCCGGGGCACCGCGAGCTGTTCCACGTACCGCCCGCCGACGGCGGCAGATACACCGAGACCGCGTACCTCGCGGGCAACTCCCTCGGCCTGCAGCCCAGGGCCACCCTCGCGGAACTGACACAGGACCTCTCCGACTGGAGCCGCTTCGGCGTCGAAGGCCACCACGACGCCGTACGCCCGTGGCTCGGCTATCACCGCCTGCTGACCGAGCCGGCCGCGCGCCTGGTCGGGGCGCTGCCCGAAGAGACCGTCGTCATGAACTCCCTGACGGTGAACCTGCATCTGCTGATGGTCTCGTTCTATCGCCCCCAGGGCGAGCGGACACAGATCGTGATCGAGGACAGCGCCTTCCCCTCGGACAGCTACGCGGTGCGCAGCCACGTGCGCTTCCGGGGCCTCGATCCGGACCAGGCGGTCACCAGGCTGCGTCCGCGTCCCGTGGAGGACTGCCTGCGCACGGAGGACGTCGTCGACTTCCTCAACCGGCAGGGACACACCGTGGCCCTGATGCTGCTGGGCGGCGTCAACTACCTCACCGGCGAGCTGATGGACATTCCCGCCATCACAGCGGCCGGCCACGCCGCGGGCGCGACGGTCGGCTGGGACCTCGCCCATGCGGCAGGCAACGTCCCGCTCCATCTGCACAACTGGGACGTCGACTTCGCCGCCTGGTGCTCCTACAAGTACCTCAACTCCGGACCCGGCGCTTTGTCGGGGGTGTTCATCCACCAGCGGCACGTCACCGAGCGCGGCCTGCAGCGCCTGGAAGGGTGGTGGAGCACCGACGCCGCCACCCGGTTCCGGATGGAACCGGTCTCCCGGCCGCCGGCCACCGCCGACGCGTGGGCGATCTCCAATCCGCCGATTCTCGCCATGGGCCCGGTGCGCACCTCGCTGGAACTGTTCGACACCGTCGGCATGGCGGCGCTGCGGGGGCGCAGCGAGAAGCTGACCGGGTACCTGGAGGGACTTCTCGACGCGATCACCCACACCCGTCCACTGACGTTGATCACTCCCAGGGACCCGCAACGCCGAGGCGCCCAGCTGTCGCTGCGCGTCGGCCGTACGAGCGCGGCCGACCTGGCCCGCAGGCTGCGCCACGAGCACGGAGTCGTCGCCGACGCCCGCGAGCCGGACATCATCCGGCTGGCGCCGGTGCCCCTCTACTCCACCTTCCACGACTGCTGGCGGGCCGCCGACGCGCTGGCCCACTGCGTACCGGGGGAGAGATGACCCAGACCGGCAACGCGGCCCCCCTCCCGCCTGGGCAGGCGGCCGTCGCAGGCGGGGAGCAACGGCCCCCGGGCGAGCTCGTCCGCTCGCTCACCCACCGCCAGACCACCATGATCGGCCTCGGCTGCGCGCTGGGCACCGGCCTCTTCCTGGGGTCCGGTTCGGCCATTGGCATAGCAGGCCCTGCCGTGATCCTCTCCTACATCGCGGGCGCGGTACTCGTCGCCATCATCGCCCGGGTGCTGGGGGCGATGACCATCGCCCATCCCGTGCGCGGCACCTTCGGGACCATCGCCCACCTCTATCTCGGCCCGTGGGCGGGCTTCGTCGTCCGGTGGCTGTTCTGGGCCGGAACGACGGTCGCCATCGGCGGCGAGGTGGTGGCCGCGGCGATCTACATCCGCTACTGGTGGCCGCAGGCCCCGATGCTCCTGCTCATCGCCGCCGTCGCCGCCGTGGTACTGGGCGTCAACCTCTTCAGCGTCGGGTCCTTCGGCTTCGCGGAGTTCTGGCTGTCGAGAGTGAAGGTGACCGCGGTGGTGGTGTTCATCGCGGCAGGACTGCTGCTGGTGTTCGTCGGACTGCCGCACACGCCGGCCACGGGCCTGGGAAACCTCACCTCGGGTGGCGGCTTCTTCCCCAACGGGCTGACGGCCGTCTGGACCGCCCTGTCCGTCGTGATGTTCGCCTTCGTGGGATTCGAGACCGTCTCCCTCTCGGCGGCGGAGACAGCCGACCCCGCACGGTCCATCCGCACCGCGATGCGCGCGCTCATCTGGCGCCTGGGACTGTTCTACATCCTGTCCATAGGGCTCATCGTCACCCTCGTGCCGTGGCGGGACGTCGCAGGCGGTGACGGGGGCGTCGACGGCAGCCCGTTCGTCCACGTCTTCACCCAGGTCGGCATTCCGGCCGCCGCCTCGCTGGCCAACGCGATCGTGCTGATCGCGGCGATCTCCTCGGCCAACGCGCAGCTCTACGCGGCCAGCCGCTTCCTGGACTCCCTGGGCCACGACAAATGCGCCCCCGCCGCCGTGGCCCGTCTCAGCCGCCGCGGGGTCCCGGTGCGGGCCCTGCTGGTCTCCGCCGTCGGCATCGTCGCGGCAGCCCTGCTGGCCGCTTTCAAGGTCAACGGCGTCTTCGACCTCCTGGTCTCCGTCGCCATCTTCACCGTCCTCCTGGTGTGGCTGCTGATCCTCCCGTCCTACCTCGCGTTCCGCCGCTCCGCTCAACCGGCCGCACCGCGGGACCTGCGGGTTCCGGGCGGCGCCTGGACGGCCTGGGCCGGCATCGCGGGTGTGCTGGCGGTGGCCTCGACCGCCGCGGTGGTGCCCGTGATGGCGCAGGCCGCCTGGGTCGGCTCCGGCTTCACCCTCGCCCTGCTCCAGGTCTACGCCCTCAAGGTCCGCCACGTGATGTGCCGGGATGCACCCGTCGCGCCGAACAAGGAGGCGGGCGAACCCGACCCTCAGGAGGCACCCCATGTCCGCTGAACCGCTGCCCGTCATCCGCAACTTCGTCGGCGGCACCTTCGCCGAACCCGACGAGGAACGTTGTCTCACGAAGACCGCCCCGGCCACCGGCACGCCCCTCGCCCAGGTGCACGAGGCGGACCGGACCCTGGTCGACCGCGCGGTCCGCTCGGCGCGCGGCGCCCTGGCGGATGGCTGGGCCCACACTCCCGTACGGGAACGCACCGCGCTGCTGCGCCGGGCGGCCGACCTGATCGAGCAGCGCTTCGAGGAGTTCGTGGCCGCGGAGGTCGGCGACACGGGCAAGCCCGTGACCCAGGCCCGCGAGCTCGACGTCGCCCGCGCGATCGCCAACTTCCGCACGTTCGCCGACATCGTGGCCGCGGCCGGCCAGGACTCCTACCTCACCGACCTGCCGGACGGGCGCCAGGCCCTCAACTACGCGGTGCGCAAACCGCTGGGCGTGGTGGCCGTGATCGTGCCCTGGAACCTGCCGCTGCTGCTGCTCACCTGGAAGGTCGCCCCCGCGCTCGCCTGCGGCAACGCGGTGGTCGTCAAGCCCAGCGAGGAAACCCCGTCCACCGCGGCCTTGCTGGCCGAGGTGCTGGCCGATGCCGGTCTGCCCGCCGGGGCCTACAACGTCGTGCACGGCTTCGGCGCCGGTTCCGCGGGCGAGTTCCTGGTGACCCACCCGGGCGTGGACGGGATCACGTTCACGGGATCGTCCGCCACCGGGACCGCGGTCATGCGGGCGGCGGCGCCCGGGGTGCGCCCGGTGTCCTTCGAACTCGGCGGCAAGAACGCCGCGATCGTCTTCGACGACGTCGATGTCGACGAGGCGCTCGACGGGCTGTGCCGGTCGGTGTTCACCAACACGGGCCAGGTGTGCCTGTGCACCGAGCGGGTCTACGTCCACCGGGCCGTGTTCACGGACATCGTCGACGGCCTGGCCGAGCGGGCCGGCCGGCTGCGGCTCGGCGACCCGTTCAGCGCGCACACCACCACCGGCCCGCTGATCTCCCAGGAGCACCGGCGCAAGGTGCTGCGCTACTTCGACCTCGCCGAGCAGGCCGGCGCCAAGGTCGTCACCGGAGGCGGCACACCGCACCTTGGCCCGGCCCTCGACGGCGGCGCGTGGATCGAACCCACCCTGTGGACCGGGCTGACCAACGCCGACCGCCCCGTACGCGAGGAGATCTTCGGTCCCGTCGCCGCGCTCATCCCGTTCGACACCGAGGAGGAGGCCATCGCCCTGGCCAACGACACCGACTACGGTCTCGCCGCCGCCGTGTGGACCAACGACCTGCGCCGCGGTCACCGTGTCGCCCAACGTATGGACGTAGGCATGGCCTGGGTCAACACCTGGTTCCTGCGCGACCTGCGCTCTCCCTTCGGCGGCGCCGGGCTCTCCGGCATCGGCAGGGAAGGCGGCGCCTCCTCCCTCCACTTCTACACCGAGCCCACGAATGTGTGCGTGCAGCTATGACGACCGACACCGACACCGAGCCGACCACACCCGCCCCGCCGACGGGAGGAGACGAAGCCATCGAGGCCGCCGTCTCCCGCCTGACCCGCGCAGCCGCCACCGGAACGCCCTGCGCCCCCGTCCGTGACCTGCTCGGCGACACCGGCATCGACACCGCGTACGAGGTGCAGAGCCGCCTCGCCTCCGCGCGGCTGGCCGCGGGAGCACGAAGGGTCGGTGCCAAGATCGGCCTGACCGCGCCCGCCGTACAGGAGCAGTTCGGCGTCTTCGAACCCGACTTCGGGATGCTCTTCGACGACATGCTCCTCGCCCACGGCGAGCCCGTCGCCCTGGACCGCTTCATACAGCCGCGCGCCGAGGGGGAGATCGCCTTCGTCCTCGACCGTGACCTCGACCGGCCCGGCGCCACCGTCGCGGACGTCCTGCGCGCCACCGCCTTCGTCCTGCCGGCCGTCGAGATCGTGGACTCCCGCGTCGCCGGATGGGACCTGACCATCACCGACACCGTCGCCGACAACGCCTCCAGCGGCGCCGTCGTCCTCGGCACCGTCCCGCACACCCTGACCGGGCTCGACCTGGCCCGGGTCGGGATGACGCTGTACCGCGACGACGAGCCCGTCTCCTTCGGTGCCGGTCACGCCTGCCTCGGCTCCCCGGTCGTCGCCGTCACCTGGCTGGCGCGCGAACTGGCCCGCCGGGGCCGGCCCCTGTGCGCCGGCGACGTGGTGATGTCCGGTGCCCTGGGACCGATGGCGGAGATCAACGACGGTGGCCGCTACCGCCTGGAACTGGACGGACTCGGCACGGTCGAGGCCCTGATCGAGCCCCGTACGGAGGACAGCGCATGAGCACCGGAACCACCGCCCGGGCCGACGGCGTCAAGGTCGCCGTCCTGGGCTCGGGGAACATCGGAACCGACCTGATGGTCAAGGTCATCCGGCAGTCGAAGAACCTGCGCATGGCGGCCTTGGCGGGCATCGACCCGGCCTCCGAGGGCCTGGCGCGCGCCCGGCGCCTGCACGTGGCCACCACCCCTGCGGGAATCGACGGTCTCCTGGAGATGGACGAGTTCGCCGACGTCCGGATCGTGTTCGACGCGACATCGGCCGGCGCCCACGCCCGGCACGCCGAAGTCTGCCGCGCCCACGGCAAACTGCTCGTCGACCTCACGCCGGCCGCTTCGGGGCCGCTCACCGTCCCTTCGGTGAACCTGGAGAAGCACCTCGCCGCCGACGACGTCAACATGGTCACCTGCGGCGGGCAGGCCACCGTACCCGTCGCCGCGGCCGTCTCCCGGGTGGCTCCGGTGGTCTACGCCGAGATCGTGGCCTCCCTCTCGACCCGCTCCGCCGGGCCCGGTACCCGTGCCAACATCGACGAGTTCACCGAGACCACCGCCCGGGCCCTGCGCGAGGTCGCGGGCGCGGGCACCGCGAAGGCCGTCATCGTGCTCAACCCGGCCGACCCGCCGGTGTCCATGCGCAACACCGTCTACTGCGTCGTCGAAGACGCCACGGCCGGCACGCTGCGGGCCGTCGAGGACTCGGTACGGCAGGCGGTCCGGGACGTCCAGGAGTACGTGCCCGGCTACGAACTCGTGCAGGACGTGCAGTTCGACGCCCTGCGGGAGGTGTGGATCCCGCACCTCGGCCGGCATGTGACGGGCACGCAGGTCACCTGCTTCCTCCAGGTCCGCGGCGCCGGCCACTACCTGCCGGAATACGCCGGCAACCTCGACATCATGACCTCCGCCGCCCTGCGGACAGCCGAGCGCATGGCCGAACTCCGAGGATGGGTGAGCCAGTGAACCTCTACGTCCAGGACGTGACCCTGCGGGACGGCATGCACGCCGTCGGGCACCGTTACACCACCGCCCAAGTCCGCGACATCGTGGCCGCACTCGACCGGGCCGGGGTGGACGCCATCGAGGTCGCCCACGGCGACGGCCTCGGCGGCTCCAGCGCCACCTACGGCTTCGGGGCCCACACCGACGAAGAATGGATCCGGGCCGCGGCCGAGGTGATCGAGAACGCCACCCTCACCACCCTGCTGCTTCCGGGCATCGGCACCATCGCCGATCTCCGCCGGGCCCGTGCTCTCGGCGTGGGCAGCGTGCGCGTGGCCACCCACTGCACCGAGGCCGACATCAGCGCGCAGCACATCGCCTGGGCCCGCGAGAGCGGCATGGACGTCGCCGGGTTCCTGATGATGAGCCACATGGCCGCCCCGGCCCGACTCGCCGAACAAGCCCGGCTGATGGAGTCCTACGGAGCCCACTGCGTCTACGTCACCGACTCCGCCGGCCGACTGACCATGACCGATGTGGCCGAACGGGTCGACGCCCTGCGCCAGGTGCTCGCCGACGACACGCAGATCGGCATCCACGCGCACGAGAACCTGTCGCTGTCCGTCGCCAACAGCGTCACGGCCGTCAAGCGCGGGGCGCTGCGCGTGGACGTCGCGCTCGCCGGACAGGGAGCGGGCGCCGGGAACTGCCCCGCAGAGCCGTTCGTCGCCGTGGCGGACCTGCTCGGCTGGCGCCACGGCTGCGATCTGTTCGCCCTCCAGGACGCCGCCGAGGACCTCGTACGGCCGCTGCGGGAGCGGCCCGTCCAGGTCGACCGCGACACCCTGACCCTCGGCCGCGCGGGCGTCTACTCCAGCTTCCTGCTGCACGCGGCGCGCGTGGCCGCACGGCACGGGCTCGACTCCCGCCTGCTGCTCCAGGAGGCCGGCCGCCGCGGTCTGGTCGGCGGCCAGGAGGACCTTCTCACCGACATCGCCCTCGACCTGGCCCGTGTGCCCGCCGAGGCAGGAGGAACGGCATGAGCACGCCCGATCGCCTGGAACCGGCCCTGCGTCTGCATACGGCCGCTCGCCGGCGCACCCCCGTTCCCGGCCTCGCAGACACCCACTCTTTCGGCATCGACGACGCCTACGCCGTGCAGGAAGCCCTGGTCGGTCTGCGGCAGACCGGGGGAGAGCGGCTCACCGGCGTGAAGCTGGGCTTCACCAGCAAGGCCAAGATGGCGCAGATGGGTGTCTCCGAGATCATCGTGGGACGCCTGACCGACGCCATGCGCATCGGCGACGGCGCCGAGGTGGACCTGTCGGACTTCATCCATCCCCGGGTCGAACCGGAAGTGGCGTTCCGGCTGAGCCGACAGGTCGATCTCGACGACCCTGCGACCGACATCGCCTCGTGCGTGGACGCGGTCGCACCGGCCATCGAGATCATCGACTCCCGCTACCAGGACTTCCGCTTCACCGTCACCGACGTCATCGCCGACAACACCTCGGCCGCCGGGTACGCCGTCGGCTCCTGGCACCCGCTCACCGACGTCGCGAACAAGGCGGTGCGGCTGCGCACCCCGCAGGCGGAGGCCGTCGGATCCACCGCGGCGATCCTCGGAGCACCCCTGGCCGCCCTGCACGCCCTGCTCGACATCTGCCGCAGGCGCCGTATCCCCCTCGCCCCCGGACAGATCGTCCTGGCCGGCGCCGCCACCGCCGCCCTGCCGCTCACCCCCGGCGTCACCGTCTGCGACATCGCGGGGCTCGGCACCGTCACCCTGAAGGGCCGCTGATGAACACCGCACGCGTAGTCGACGGGCAGGCCACCCCCCGGGGACGGTTCCCGCACGTGAAGGTCGTCGGCGACCTCGTCTTCGTCTCCGGCACCAGCTCCCGCAGGCCGGACAACACCTTCGCGGGCGCCGAGGCCGACGCCCTGGGCACGACCACCCTCGACATCCGGGCCCAGACCCGCGCCGTCATCGAGAACCTGCGCGCCATCCTGCGGTCGGTCGGCGCCGACCTGGAGGACATCGCCCAGATCACCGCCTACCTCGTGAACATGAACGACTTCGGTGGCTACAACGAGGTCTACGCCGAGTACTTCGACGCCCACGGCCCCACCCGCACGACGGTCGCCGTCCACCAGCTGCCGCACCCGCACCTGCTCATCGAGATCCAGGCCATCGCCGCCCTCAGCCGCCGCTCCGCACACTGACCCGCCCTCTTCCAAGGAGACACGTCATGACCGCCCTCCCCGAGGTCATCCACTTCCAGAAGTGGATCGACGACCACGCCCACCTGCTCAAGCCGCCCGTGAACAACCGCACCATGGCCCTGGGCGCGGACTTCATCGTCCAGGTCGTCGGCGGCCCCAACCAGCGCACCGACTACCACGTCGACCCGTACGAGGAGTGGTTCCACCAGGTGCGCGGCGCCATGTACGTCGACGTCATGACCGAGGACGGCCCGCGCGCCGTCCACATCCGGGAGGGCGAGACCTGGCTGCTGCCCGGGAACGTGCCGCACTCCCCGCAGCGCCCGGAAGCCGACAGCATCGGCCTGGTCATCGAACGCGTCCGAGAGCCGGGCACCCTGGAGAAGTTCCAGTGGTACTGCCCCGCCTGCCACGCCCTCGTCCACGAGGTGGAGCTCCAGGTCACCGACATCGTGGCCGACCTGCCCCCCGTCTTCGCCGCCTTCTACGACGACCGGCAGGCCCGGATCTGCGGCTCCTGTGGGGCCGAGCACCCCGGGAAGGGATGACCCCGTGCCCGAGCACTCGCACGAGACCGACACCATCGACATCCACACCCACTACGTCCCGCACGGCTGGCCCGACCTCCGCGCCGACGCCGGTCCCCAGGCGCCCTGGCTGCGCGTCGAGTCGGAGGCCGACGCGATGATCATGCTCGGATCCCGGGAGTTCCGGCGAATCGGCGCCGAGTGCTGGGACGCGTCGGCCCGTCTGAAGGACATGGACGCCGACGGCATCGGCATGCAGGTCGTCTCGCCCACGCCGGCCTTCTTCCACTACGGCCGCAGCGGTGCCGAGGCGGCACGGATCGCACGGATCTTCAACGACCTGGCCCTGGACATCGTCGCCCCGGCCCCCGACCGCCTCGTCCCCTTCTGCCAGGTGCCGCTGCAGGACCCCGACGCGGCCTGCCGCGAACTGGAACGCTGCCTGGCCAACGGGCACCGGGGAGTCGAGATCGGCAACCACGTCGGCGACCACGACCTGGACAGCGCGGGCGTCGTGACCTTCCTCCAGCACTGCGCCCTGCTTCAGGTCCCGGTCTTCGTCCACCCCTGGGACATGGACGACTCACCCCGACTGCGCCGCTGGATGGCGCAGTGGCTGACCGCCATGCCCGCCGAGACCCATCTGTCGCTCCTGGCGATGATCCTCGGCGGGGTCTTCGACCGTGTCGACGACCGGCTGAAGATCTGCTTCGCGCACGGCGGAGGATCCTTCGCCCTCTGGCTCGGACGCATGGACAACGCCTGGCGGGGCCGCCCCGACGTGGTGGGCACCTCCGAACACCCTCCGTCGCACTACATCGGCCGGTTCCACGTCGACTCCGTCGTCTTCGACCCGCGCGCCCTGCGACTGCTGGTGGACACCTACGGCGCCGGACAGGTCATGGTCGGCAGCGACTACCCGTACCCGCTGGGTGAGCGGCCCGCGGGCCGCGTCGTGCGCGAGAGCGGCTTCCTCTCTCCCGAGGAGAAGGCGTCGATCCGCAGGGGCAACGCCGAACGCTTCCTCGGGCTCGCCGGTTGAGAGGCGGTGCCCGGTGCCGGGCCAGGACCAGTGCACAAGCCGCCTAACATGACTGCCGGACCTGCGGAGGTGGTGAGATGTCCCAGCTGGGCCGCGACGGCACGGCCGGCCGGCGTGAAGACCTGTTCTCGGTCATCGACGCCGCCGGGGAACTCCTCAACGTGCCGATCGTCCTGGAGGACACCGAGTTCCGGGTGCTCGCCTGGTCGAAAGGACAGCAGAGCGCGGACGAGGAAAGGGTCTCCGGGATCCTGGAGCGGCAGGCCCAGCCCTGGCTCGTCGAGGTGCTGCGCTCCCGGGGTGACATCGCCCGCCTGATCGCCTCCCCGGAGCCCGTCTTCCTGGACCCGGCCTCCGACCGGGCCAAGCCCCGGATGGCCTGCCGGGTCCAGCACGACGGTCCGCACCTGGGATACCTGTGGGCCACCACCCAGACCCCGTTCGACCCACAGCAGACGGCGCACTTCCGCGCCGCCGCGCAGACGATCGCCGTCCGTATGAGCCGCGACGGGCAGGGCACCACTGACAATGACGACCTGGAGGCCCTCCTGTTCGGGACGGCGGACGCCGAACAGGCCGCCGCGCGGCTGGGGCTGTCCACCACCAAAGCCACTGTCCTGGCCGCCGCGCCGGGCCGGTCGGCGCATGATGCGGCCTTCGGCGAGACCCCGTCGGACATGCTGCGTCTGTACCTGACGACCGTGCACCCCCGATCCCTCGTCACCCGGCACGACCGCGCCACCTACGCGGTGCTGCCCTGGCCGGCATCCACGGACGACACCGAGGCCAGGGCCCGCTCGGTGAACGTCGCCCGGGACCTGTGGGACCGTGCGGCGCTGCGGGAGCGCATCGTGCTGGCCGTCAGCTCCGCCGTTGCGGAACCCGGCCGGATCCCGTACGCCAGATCCCACGTCGACCGGATCAACGGGCTGCAACAGCAGTACCCGTCGGCCCCCCGCGTCGCCGCCTTCGAGGACGTCCAGCTGCTGTACGCCCTCTCCCGGCTGCGGGGCGCCCTCCGCCAGGACGGCGAGACCCTGGGCGGCGCCGTCTCCGCACTGGAACGCCACGACCGGCGCCAGCACACCCAGCTCCTGGCCACACTCCGCTGCTACCTGGACCATTTCGGCGACACCAACGCCGCCGCCGCGCAGCTGCATCTGCACCCGAACACCTTCCGCTACCGCCTCCAACGCATCAGAGAGGTGAGCGGCTTCGACCCGCGTGACGCGCAGACGCGCTTCCTGGCGGAACTGCACCTGCGCATGCGCGATCTGGAGATCCCCGACTGATTAGTGTTCCGACGAATAAGTTGAGCAGTGCGGGGGCCGCCGAGGACCCTTTCGGCATGGCACTGCTCAGCGACCGCAACCTCCTGCTGCTCTTCGTCGGCCAGGGCGTCTCCAGACTCGGCGACGGCCTGTACACCGCCGCCGTCGCCTGGCAGGCATGGGCCCTCACCCACAACCCGTCGGCGGTCGCGCTCGTCACCGTGGCCGCGTACGCCCCGGCGTTCCTGGCCACCTTCGTGGCCGCCTCGTACGCCGACCGCTACGACCGCAGACGCCTGATGATCGGCACCGACCTCGCCCGCGCGGCCATGGTGGCCGCCGGGGTGGGGATGCTGCTGGCAGGTGCGCTGAACCTGACCGTACTGGTCCTGGGAACGGCCCTGCTGGCCCTCATCGGCGCGCCCTTCGCACCGGCACGGAACGCGATCGTGCCCCAGCTCGTGTCGGCCGAGCATCTGCAGCAGGCCAACGGCGTGCTCCAGGTCGCCTTCCGAGCCGCCTTCTTCGTCGGACCGCTGCTGCTCGCCCCGCTGCTCGCCTTCGGCTCCTTTCCGCTGGTCATGGTGGTGGACGGGCTCACCTTCCTGCTCTCCGCGGCGGCCCTGTACGCCCTGCGCGTCCGCCGTCCCGCCCCGGCCGGGCCGCGCGTCCGGCTGGGCGCGGACCTCGCCGCCGGCCTCGCGGCCCTGCGGGCGGCGCCCGATGTGCTGGTCGTCATCGCGACCTTCGTCCTCGCGCTCGCCGTGGCCAGTGGGTTCCTGGCCGTCGGCCTGGTGGTTCTGGTCGGCCAAGGCGGTCAGTACGGGCTCATGCTGGGCATCGCCGGCCTCGCCGAGATCGCCGGCGCCCTGGTGCTCGTACGCCTGCCGCTGCCCAGACTCGCCGTGACCGCGGTCCTGGCCTGGGCCCTGCTCGGAGCCTTCCGCCTTCCGCTGGGCCTGGTCCACGCGCCTGCGGCCATCGCCGTGCTCCTCGCCGTCACCGGACTCGCGTCGGCCCTGACCGACATCCCGTTGATCGCCTTTGTCCAACAGCGCATTCCCGAGGCCCACCTCGCCAAGGCTCTGGGCCTGTGGGAGGCCGGTATCGCCGGCGCGCTGGCGGTGTCGCCGTTCCTGGCCTCCAGCGTCATCGGACACATCGGAGTGGATCGCGCCTTCATGGTCTCCAGCGCCGTGCTCATAGCAATCGCGCTCGCTGCCGCGGTTGCGCTCACAGCGATGTCAGGAGCCCGCAGCCGCCCCACCGAGCGCGTCACGGTCCTGTCGCAGCCGTGACCCCTTGCGGGATGGCGACGGCTAAGGGCCATTCGTAGCCGCTGGCCAGCGCGTTTCGTCGGTGCCCCTACGCCCCTGGACTTACGAAGATGCGAGCGGGGAGGCTGATGCCGCTGCGGTTACCCGCTCAGTCTGGGGGAGACTGCGGCCCGGCACCCGTTTCAACTGGTTCACGGTGACCTGAGCTCCGCGCCGGGGCAGCCTGGAATCAGAAGGGGTAGGCGGGGATGTCGCCCCGGACGGTCACCCACTGTTGCTCGGTGAAAGCCTCGAGGTTCGCGGTGGCGCCGCCGTGACGGGAACCGTTGCCGGAGTCGCCGCGACCGCCGAAGGGCACGGTGGCCTCGTCGTTGACCGTCTGGTCGTTGATGTGTACGAGCCCGGTGGGAATGCGTTCGGCCAATACCAGACCCTTGGCGATGTCCCGGGTCAGCACGCCCAGCGAGAGTCCGTACTCGGTTCCGGTGGCCAGCCTCGCCGCCTCGTCCAGATTGTGGAAGGGCACCACGGGTGCGACCGGGCCGAATATCTCCTCCCGGTAGGCGCGTGCGGTCAAGGGGACGTCGGCCAGCACGGTCGGCCGGTACAGAAGGCCCTCGTAGGTGCCACCTGCCACGAGCCGAGCGCCTGCCGCCACGGTGTCGTTGACGACAGCGTGCGCGGCCTGCAGCTGCTGCTCGTCGATCATGGGACCAACTGCCACCTCGCTCCTCGCCGGGTCTCCCACTGTCACGGCATTCGCCCGCCGGACCAGCGACTCGACGTACTCCTCGGCGATCGACGCGTGCACCAGATGCCGGCTTGAGGCCATGCAGATCTGCCCCGCATGGTGGAAGGAGCCGAACGCCCCCGCGGACGCCGCCTTCTCCACATCCACGTCTTCCAGGACGATCAGCGCCGAGTTGCCCCCCAGTTCGAGGTGGACGCGCTTCAGATGCCGCGTTGCCGCTGCCGCGATCGCTTTTCCGGCCCTCGTGGATCCGGTGAAGGCGATCACGGGCACCTGGGGGTGATCCACCAGTGCCGCGCCGACGTCAGCGCCCCCCGGCAGTACGTGCAGCAGGCCGCTGGGAAGTCCCGCCTCCTCGAAAATCCTCGCGATCACTACACCGCCGCAGATCGCGGTCCGGGGGTCGGGCTTGAGGACGACGGCGTTTCCCAGAGCCAGCGCCGGCGCCACCGCTCGCATCGCCAGCACCATCGGTGCGTTGAACGGGGAGATCACACCGACAACGCCGACCGGGCGCCGACGGGAGAACGACAGCCGGTCCTCCACGGAGCGGAGCACCTCCCCGAACGGCGCGGCGGACAGCGCCGCGGCTTCGTGGCACTCCTCCGCTGCCCCGTTAGAGGTCTGGAACTCTGCGAACGCCCTCAGCGCCCCCGACTCCCGCACGATCCAGTCGGCGATCTCGGAGTGGTGCTCTTCGAACAGGTGTGCAGCACGCCGCAGGACCTGTGCCCGTTCGACGTACGGCAGCGCCGCCCACTGCTGCTGCGCCTGCGCCGCCTGCCCCACAGCCCGCCCCAGGTCGTCGGGCGTGGCCGCACCGACCCGCCCCAGGGTCTCACCGGTCGCCGGCTCGAGCGCGTCGTAGACTTCGCCCGAACCCTTGATCCACTCACCGGAGAAAATCCTCTCCGACCAGTCGCCTGCTTCCATAAGCGTCATGATGTTCTGCTCCTCGTAGGGTGATGGGGGGTCAGCCGCTGCGCGATTGACATCGCCGCCCGTCGGTCACGCCGAAGCATGTGTCCGGGCGGGGGGTTGGGACGGGCCGAGTCGCTCGAAGTGCCCTTGGTGGAACACCAGCGGCCTCACCTGCGGAAACAATGAGGTCCCGTGCAGCCGTAGTACGGCGATCACGTGGTCGCCCGCCTCGATTTCGGAGTCCAGCGCGCATTCCAGCCACAGCACCGTGCCCGGCAGGAAGACCGCGCCGGATTCCCCGGCCTCCCATCGGACACCCGCGAAACGATCTTCTGCCGAGGAGGCGAGCGCCCGGCACAGGGTCGCGTGGTCCTCGGCGAGCACGCTGACACCGAGGCTCGGCACCTGGCGCAGCGCCTCCCACGTGCGGGAAGTGCGTGCCGCACAGAACGACACCAACGGCGGCTTCAAAGAGACCGGCACGAACGAGCTCGCCGCCATCCCGACGGGCCGGCCACCCACGAGGGCGCAGACCGCGACCACTCCGGAGGGCAGGTGACCGAACGCGTGGCGCAGCTCTTCGGGCGTCTCCTGGGATGCTTGCATCGACACTTCTCTCCTCGCCGCCTGAGCGGTTCAGTTGATGCCGCCGTCGATGACCAAGTTGACGCCGGTCACGAAGTCGGCGCGGGGGCTGGCCAGGTAGCAGACGGCGGCGGCGATGTCCTCCGGCCTGCCGATGCGGCCGGCGGTCTGGCGGAACACCTCGACGGCGATGTGGCGCTCGTGCGCCTGCCACCCGCCCTCCAGCCGCATCTCGGCAGCGATGGCGGCGAGTTCCGCGGCGGAGCCGGGCGTGTGGATGATGCCGGCACTGACGGAGTTGGCCGTGATGCCGGTTCCGGCCAGGCCGCGGGACAGGCTGCGTGTCATGTTGATCTCCGCTGCCTTGGCCGCCTGGTAGTCGGGGAAATTGGGCGGTTGGTGCAGGGCGATGGCGCTGGCGATCTGGATGACGCGTCCCCAGCCGCGCTCCCTCATGGCGGGGACCAGGCTGTTGACCAGGGATGCGGTCGAGATCACGTTCAGCTTGTACGTCTCGAGCCAGTTGCCGGGCGAGGTACCGAACCAGCCGTCGCGCTCCCAGCCTCCATGGCGTCCGCCCGCGTTGTTGACCAGGATGTCCACGCCGCCGGAGTCGAGCAGCCGCCGGCAGACGGCGTCGACCTGGTCGGCGTCCGTGAGGTCGCCGAGCACCTCGTCGGCCTGGCCACCGTTCTCCCGGATCATCGCCGCGATCTTGGACGTGCGCTCCCGGTTCCGGCCGTGCACGACGACGTGGGCGCCCTCGTCGGCCAATGCCAGCGCGATACTGGTGCCGATGCCTGAGCTGCTGCCGGTGACGAGGACCCGCTTGCCGTTCAGTTCGAGGTTCATGATGTCTCCTGGTCCAGCTCAAGCGACGGGTTCGACGATGCGCGGGGCCTCTGCGGCCTTGGCCACTCCGGGCACGGCCGCCATGCCGTCGGTGAACGGTGTCTGCCCCAGGAGATGCCGTCCGCTGATCTCCGCCGCCGGGTCGAGCCGGGTGGAGCCGTGGGTCAATGCCACCCGCGCATCGCGTGCGAAGCGCTGAATCGGGTTGCGCAGACCGACCGTGGACGAGCCGAGCGCGATCTGTATCGCGTCGATGGCGGCACCACAGACATTGCCGGCGTGCACGAAGTCCATGGTGATCTCGGACTCCTCGGCCGCCGTGAACGGCTGTCCGGCGCGCGCCTTGCGGTCGATGTGATCCGCGCGGCCGAACAGCAGGCTTTCCGCCGCGTTGATCATGGCGCGCGTCTTGCCCGCGACGACCTGCACCGACGGAGTGGCGGCCAGCGTGTCGTAGGGGAGGTTGAAAGGCTTCTTGCGCCGGCTCTGGTCGAGGAAGCAGTCGAAGGCGCCCTTGGCCATTCCCAGGACCACAGCCATGGTCTCCATGGCCACGATGAGCATCAGGCCTCGGGCGTCGAGGGCGAAGCCCAGCCCCGCGTAGCGTTGGTGCAGGCCGTCCAGACGCCCCGGCAGGCCGGCGAGATCTGCGACGCGCCGTTCGGGGACGAAGACTTCCGCAGGTGTCGTGACGCTGTTGCTGGAGGAACCGGACAGTCCCATGACGTGCCAGTCCTCGACGATCTCGTACTGGCCCTTCTCCAGCAACGCCATCGCGCGCGTCGTGGTGCCGGGGGCGGTTTCCACCTCGATGCCGACGACCAGATAGGCGGCGTGCTTGGAGCCGCTGCCGAAGCCCCACCTGTTCCCGGCCTCGATCACGTAGCCGCCCGGAACCGGGCGGGCCTTCTGAATCCTCTCCGAGAACAGCGAGGCGCTCGCAACGACCGGCCCCGGCCACTGCGGAGCGCGTGCGTAGACCTCGGTGACCGTCTCCTGCGGGAAGGTGAGCATGACCCGGGTGAACCCGCTCGCGATCATGGCGGTCCAGCCCGCCGATCCGTCGCCGCTCGCCGCCGCGCTGACGATTTCGGCCAGATCGCGCGCCCCGAGGGCATAGCCTCCGAGTTCCAGCGGCACTGAGGCCCGGAACGCTCCGGCCTCGTGCAGCGCATCGAGCGTGGGCGACGGCAGACAGCCGATTTTCTCACCTTCCGGGGCGTACTCCCGGATCAGCGGTACCGCTGCCCGCACGGCGTCACGGATGCGGCGCCCTTCCGGTGTCGTGAACGGTGACTCGTGTATAGACCCTGGATCAGTCATAGCTGGCGCTTCTTTCATATACATATCTTTTCGCTCACCAAGCCGATGGTGTGCCGAGCGGCAGGATTTCTCGTATTTCGTCGATACTGCGTATTTCGTTGTCGACCACTTTGAAGAGGGCCATCATGTAAAAAGAGCCGTTGTCGGGTCGCGGGCTGCCGGGGACGGGGTGGAAGTCGACGACGACCACACTCGCCGCGATTCCGCGGGCCACGTCGACAACGGGACAGCGACGCCCACGGGCCTTGGGCCTGGCGCCTCGGGTGTTGTTCAGGCAACTCGCGACGGTGTGGACGGTGGCGTCCGGAGACAGCAGAGTGGTGAGGGTGTTCGTCACCTTCTTGCCGTTGTCATAACGGTCACAGCGGTATCCGAAGCGAGCCAGGCTGCCGTCGCTTTCCTGCAGTGCGGTCCAGTAGCTGTCCGCCGCAAGGGCCAGCCCGTCTCGGTCGCAGGCTCGGTCGGGCGGAACCGGTGCGCCGTAGAGCACGTCGGGTGCCAGCAACTGGTCCACATCGGCGAAGTGCCCGCTCGGATCCGTGCTGATGACGGCCTCGGCCTCGGTCACCTCGTCCCCGACGACCTTCAGTCGCAGGCCGAACGGCTGGCGTTGTCCCGCCGTGACGACGACCCCCATGGTCATGAGCTGCCCCTGGACCGGATCGGCGAAGGTCTGTAGGCCGAGGAAATCCTCGGCGGTCGCCCAGAGCCCCTGTCCTGGTGCGACCTCATCGGCGTTCTCCGTCGCCCGGAATGAACGCGCGAGGCTCGCGAGGCCCGGATCGTGCCCCACCAAGCTCTGCAGGAAGCTCTCCCCGTGCCTGAAAAGGTCCCGCTCGGTTTCCCAGCTGTGCGTCATTCCGGCACCACCAGTCAGGGTTCGCATTCCTGCCCGCTCCTGCTCTTCGAGTGGATGTCTTCTATCGGCCCCGGCAGATTGACCCTAGGTCTCGTCCCTCTCGGTAACCAGACGGCGTATTCGGATCTGTCGGGGTTATCGACTGCGAAGGGGCCGGGTGCGATTCACCGGATTCACCGGAATTCCGGCTCCTGCCCTTCGAGCACAGCTCGGCGGTACTGCGCGAGCATTTCCTGTTTCACGGCCTGAAGCCGGGCCGCTTCCGGTGCGTCACGACGGCCGATGGCCCGCAGGACATCGTGTGTGGACTGGGCGAAGAACTCGATGACCCAGGACGGCGCATGCAACTCCTCGCTCATGCTCCAGGACACATAGGCCTTGATGCCATTCACGAAGAGCGACAGCAGCACATTGCGCGCAAGACGGTTCTGCAGCCGTTCGATCAGCTGGACGCTGGCTATCGGTGCGGCACTCGTCAGTTGCCGCAGTTCATCGAAGAGCGCGTCGAAAAGCTCGGCATCGCGGGGACCTGTCTTCCGGGCGGCGATCTCGGCCATCTCGATCATGAGACTGCCGAGTGCCAGGGCGGCGCCCTCAGGCGGTTCGGAGTGCGATGCGAGGTAGACGCAGACCTGACGGCTCAGGGGGGCCGGGCTCGGGCACCGGGTCATCAGGCCGTGTCCGCGTCCGGGCAACGTGACCGCTGTCTCCGCGTCCTCCATCATGCGGATTGCCTGGCGGATAACGCTGCGGTCGACGCCGAATCGTTCAGCCAGTTCGCACTCGTTGCCCAGTGGCCGGCCTCGCACCCATTCCTCTGGCGTGATCTCCGACATCATCCGCCGCACGGCCGCGAAGGCGGGTATGCGCATCTGCTCGAGCGGCTCCGGCACCGGCGTGCCCTTCCAGCCGCCTGTCCGTGCGACCTGCGCGAGGGTGTCCCGCGCCGCGCCGCAGAAGAGCGTACGTGCCAGACGCACGGCGTCCTCCGTACGGCCGCGATCGAGGTCATGGATGATCCGCTGCCGTATGTCGGCCAGCGCGTCGGCCCCCAGGGCGGTACTCATCCGCGGCAACAGCGGGGCCAGGACGTCGTTGAAGTACTTCAGCGGACCGCTGCCGCTTCCGTCGATCACCTCGGCGGCGAACCGCCCGAGCAGCCCGGCGGTGTCCGGTATCCCGCCGTCGTCCGCCGCCTGGTTCTCCCATATCGGCCTGCCGCCGGCCTGCCGTGACCGGTCACCGATGAGACGTACGGCGCTGATGTGGACGGCACTCCACGCCTCGACGATGTCCGGCAGCCCCAGGCCGGTGAGGTAGGCGTAACCCCCGATCATGACCAGCAGATGTGTCCCGCCCGGCCTGGCGACCGCGATGCCGCCCTGCGGACCGCGTCGTACCCGCACCTCGTCACGTGCCTCCAGCACGCGTACGGCTTCCCGCATGACGTCCCGGCCGACGCCGTAGTACGCGGCCATGTCGGCCTCGCTGCCGTAAACCTTGCCGACCGGCCAGCCATCGCGGATGAAACGTTCCTCCATGTCCCGGGCGACAACCAGAGGCAGCTTGGTCAGTCGCTCCTGGTCGCCGACCACGCTGGAGTAGAGCTCCGACAGCATGTTTCCCGTCGCTCCGGTCGCTCCGGTCGTAAGGGGGCGCTGTACTCCGCCGGGGCCATCGAAGGGCCCGCGAGAGCGTCTAATTGTGTTCATCGCTGTCCCTCAGATCCGGGGGGTGGCGGAGCAACGGGCGTGATCGCACTCGGTTGCCGGCGGCTCGCCGACGCTAGGGGGTTGCCTCCTGTCCGGAGAGGCGTGTGTCCGTCCCGCCCGTGACCGTGTGCGTCCTGCCCGCATCGCGAGGAGCGGGCTTGACCACCGCGTAGATGTACGGCTTCAGGGTGAACATGAGCAGCGCGGAAACGGTGGTGGCGGCCACAGCGAGTGAGATCGGGAGCGTGTAGCTGCCGGAGGTGTCGAAGCCCATACCGATCAGCGTGGGCCCGGTTCCGATGCTGATCATGCTGCACGCGAGGCTGATGCCGAATATCTCGGCGGACGCCCGAAGCCCGAAGTACCGGGTGATCAGGTAGGGCAACAGGAGCGTCACGGCGGTCAGCGCGCATCCCATCAGGACGACTCCGACGCCCAGCATCCACAAGGTGTCCCCGGCGGCGAGAAGCAGGACCAGGCTGATCGCCGGCAGGGTGTAGAGCACGGCGGCGACGCGGTGCGACCTGATGCGGTCGGTGAGGGAGCCGGAGAACAGCACGCCGACCATCCCGGACACCGCCATGAGGGACACCAGGAAGGTCGCCGTGCCGCCGGTGACGCCGCGGCCGGTGAACCAGTGCACCATGTGCGCCTGCGTGCCGATCAACGAACTCGTCGCGAGGCACTCCGCCGCCGTCAAGGTCCAGAAGGTCTGGGACCGGTATGCCCGCTTCGCGGGCACGCCTTCGAGGACCGCTGGGGACGGCGTGACAGCAGCCGGGGAATCCGTGGCGGCATCCGCGCTCCGCACCTTCAGGAAGAACAGGGCCGATATGCATCCGACGACCAGGACAGCGGCGGCCAGCACCTCGTAGGCGGTGCGCCAGCCGAATGCGTCGATCAGCCATCGCGCCACCGGCGCGACCAGGGACTGCGACAGTGCGGGGGCCACCGCGACCACCAGACCGAGGGCGAGCGCCCGGTTGCTGTCCCACCACGAGGAGACGACGCGCACGTGGGCTACCGGCCCGGCCAGTGCGGCACCGATGCCGATGCAGACGGCGGATGCCCAGAACACGAAGCCGGTTGAGTGTATCTGGGACAGGCCGAACAGCCCCAGGGCGAAGGTCGCGACACCGATGGTGACCGGGATCCGCACCCCGACCCGGTCGATCAGGCGCCCGCTGAAGGGAGTACTGAAAGCGCCGATGTAGGCGGACACCGTGAACACCAAGGTGAAGACGGAGACGCCCCAGCCCATCGATGCCGAAACCGGACCGAGAAAGACCGACAGAGATCCGACGTAAATCGCCGACATGCCGAAGGACATGCAGAGGAAAGCGGCGATCGTAGCGGAGATACGAGCATATGACGACATTCGAAAACCCTCTCGCGACCGGGCTCCGTTGCCCGAATTCGACGTCTATCCTGCTTCTTTGGGAGCGCCGTCCCAGTGCTCGGCGAGCTTGCCGTCCTCGATCCGCCACATGTCGAACCAGTAGGAGCGGTAGGTCTTTCCCGGGGCGTCCGGGTCGGGCAGGTCCCGGGCCAGCATCATCACGACCTTGTCTCCTTCGGCGACGAATACCGGAGGCTCGGGCGCAGGGCGCATGGATTCCCGTGCTGCGCGAGCCTGATCGGTTTTCGTCCACTCGATGATCGCGTCGGCTCCCGAGTCGATGTTGGGGTTGTGCTGGATATAGGACTCGGTGAGGTATTCGCGCGCCTGTTCCGAGGTCGAGGGATCGACGAGGAGTGACATCATCTTGAGCACGATGTCCTTGGGCTGGTCGCCGGACATGGTGGGTCACCTCCAGGAGGGGACGAGGGCGCCGTCGATCCACGTCGAATGGATGCCGAGGCGCATGCGTACAGGAAGCCGCAGCCGGGCGACCGGCCCGCTTGCAAGGTCGAGCGTGTCGAGGATGACGAGTTCGCTGCGCTTTTCCGTCGGCCAGTTGAGCGTGGCGATCAGATAGCCGTCGTCCTCCGCGGACTCAGGGGACTTGGTGAAGTACACAGGGTCCTGGAACGTCGCGGCCGGCCCGGGATACCAGTCGTCACGGGTCCCGGCCACCAGATCGAAGTGGCTGAGCTGGTTGAACATCACCGGATAGGGGCGGCCGTTGACGTCGGTCTCGAGCTTGTCGCGGTCGAGCGTCGGCACGAAGACGTGGCGGTACGGCTTCGACTCGCGATGCGGGTCGATGTGCGGCCCTTCGCCGTTGACGACTGCCAGCACCTCCCGCTCGGTGAGCCGCTCCTCGCCGGTGTGGTAGTCGATGTGCCAGCGCACGTGCCGTGTGGTGACGCTGCCAGGAGGCGTCGGCCTGCCGTTCTTGTCGGGCACGACCGGTGCGAAGCCGTTGCCGTCCGCCTCGTACAGGTCGAAGACGATGACGCCGTCCTCCTCGTAGGCGTTGATCGTGTGGCCGGGAAAGGCCGGCGGGGCCTGGAACCAGCGCACCTCGGAAGCATCGCCGAAGCGCGGAATGACTCCGAAGACCTGCGGAAGGTCGCCGTCGTACACGAAGTGCGGGCCGCCGGCCTTCAGACGGTCGAGGTCGCTGGTAATGGGCATGACCGGGAAGAGCATGAAGTTCTCGGTCAGCGCGCAATCGTGGATCATGGCCGAGTACGGTGCCTCGAACCAGGTCTCGTGGATCACCTTGCCCGAGGCGTCGATCACGTAGTAGGCGATGTCGCGTGTGGTCTCGCCTTTCGCGGCGTAACCGAAACCGAACATCTCGCCGGTGTCCGAGTCGAATTTCGGGTGGGCCGTGAAGGTAAGACTCGTGATATCACCGTGCGCATCCCACACGCCCCGGGTCTCGAGGGTTACGGGATCGATCTCGTACGGCAGTCCGTCTTCCTTCGACGCCAGCATCCGGCCGGCGTGGAAGTAGATGGCGGTGTTCGCCGTCGTACGGCTCGCGCCGGCGACGCTCGGGTCGTCGGAGTACGGATCCCGGTAATTCCCGTAAAGGGATCGGCGGGCCTCGCGCTCGAGCAGAAAACGCTCGGTGCGTACATAGCGGGTCCGGAAGTCGACGCAGCCGTCCTTGATTCGGAACGCGCGTACCGCACCGTCCCCGCCCGCAGCGGTGGTCATCGGCCACAGCACCGGGACCTCGGGAACATACACCTGGTCGGGAACCGCCTGGACGAACAGACCATCGATGTCCGCGGGTACTGTGCCCTCGACGACCTCCAGATCGAACACCTCGATATCGAACCGGCACGGCTCGTCCATTCCCATGGTGATTTCGGGTGGAAAAGTCTTTGCCATGAAGCCGTCTCCTTTGACTGCCGTCGCGCAGAATTTCGCCACGAGCTGCGGTTTTCTGACAGTAGGACGCGGTCGCTGCCCAAACCAGACGGTGGAATCACCGCACCCCACTTCCGGTGACGGCCGGGCAGGCACCAGGCGCCGCGCACGCTCGCTGACCTGGGCTGTTATCCCTGTGGTTTCCGTGTTGACGCTATGGCTCGGAGTCGTTGCCTTGCGTCGTGGTCAGTCGCTGACAGAACTCGCTGGGGGCAGGCGAGTTTGGTCAGCACGGGGCCGACTCGGGTGAGTTTCCGCAGAAAGAAAGGTGGTGGCTTTGCCGCCATCGGCAGATCCGAGCGGCACCGAGGAAATCGACGTGGCCGAGATATTCGGCGACCCGCGCCGACTGGGCCAGATCCTGGAGAACCCGCTGCGCAACGCCCGCATCCACACCCAGCCGCCCACCCGTGTCCACGCGCGGGTGGGCACGACAGAGACCGGACCCAGAACCGGCGGCACCGACCGGCCGGGACGTACCTCGGCCTCGCCATCGCCGCGGCCATCGCCCAGAGCCACGGCGGCCGCCTCGAACTCGACGCAGTCCCGGGCGAGGGCTGCACCTTCCGCCTGGTCCTTCCCGCAGCCGACTTCGTGCAGGGCCGTTGATGAGTCGGTGTCTTCGGGTGCCAGAGATGATGCGCGGTGCTCGCGCTGGTACGGGGCCCGACGGTCCGACAGACCGTCGACTGTGCCGTGATACTGAAAAACTGTGTGCCAGGCGCACGCTCGAGCCCTGGCACGGCTTGCCGCGCCACCCCGCCCGGACGGAGCAGGACCAGGGGTCAGCCCGCGACGACGGCCATCCGCTCGCTGATCTCCTGCGCGGTGGCCAGGACCTTCTGAGCGATCTCCGTCTCCGCCTCCGGGTAGACCCGGGAGGCGAGGGCGGCCACGCTGACCGCCGCGACCACCCGCTTGTTCTCGTCCCGGATCGGGGCAGCGATGCCGACCACGTCGGGATCCAGTTCGCCCCGGGTGACGGAGTAGCCGATGCGGCGGATCCGGCCGAGTCGTTCCATCAGGGCGTCGACGTCGGTGAGGGTGGCCGAGGTGAAGCGGCGCAGTTCGGCGCTCTGCAGCAGCCCGCGGGCTTCGTCGTCCGGGCTCCAGGCCAGCAGGACGAGGGCGGAGGCGCCGGCGTTGATCGGCAGGGCGCTGCCGCGCTCGTACGAGATCCGCACCGCGCGGGTGCTTTCCGCGCGGTCGACGCAGACCACCAGGTCGCCGGTGCGCCGGGTCAGCAGCACGGTTTCGTGCACCTCCTCGGCGAGCGATTCCATCGACGGCACCGCGACCTCGGAGAGACCGTAGCTGTGGCGGGCCAGTCGGGCGATCTCCAACACTCGTAGGCCGAGCCGGAAGCCGCCGCCCGGGGCTTCTTCGAGGAAACGCCCGGCCACCAGACTCTGGAGGTAGCGGTACGCGGTGGAGCGCGCCACGCCGAGCCGCTCGGCCACGGCGGCTCCGGAGACGACGAGATGGACGTCGTCGAACATGGTCAGGATGTCCAGCGCCCGGTCGGCCGTGGAGTTGCGCTCGCGGTAGCTGGGAGACATGTTTCCTGACATACGAGAACTCTAGTGGGTGGGCGTGGGCCGGTGGAGACCCTGCGGTGCCGCATGGCCGCCGGTTGTCCTGTGGTCATGGTTCACAGCTGTTCCTTGATGACGGTGTTGCGGAGTTCCCCGATGCCTTCCACCGTGGTGATCAGTTCCTGTCCGGGGCGAAGGAACACCTTCGGATCGCGACCGGCGCCCACGCCGCCCGGGGTGCCGGTGAGGATCAGGTCGCCGGGCAGCAGCGTGATGATGGTGCTGATGTACGCGACGGTCTCGGCCACGTCGAAGAGCAGGTCCGCGGTGTTGGACTTCTGCATGGTGTGCCCGTCGACGCTGCAGGAGATGTCCAACCCCGAGGCACCGGGCGGGAGCTCGTCGGGGGTGACGAGCGCGGGCCCGACCGGGGTGGTGGCCTCGAAGGTCTTGCCGGAGAGGAACTCACGGGTACGGTGCTGCCAGTCCCGCACGGTGATGTCGTTGGCGACCGTGTAGCCGGCGACATACTCCAGGGCCCTCTCGCGCGGCACGTGGCGGCCGGGGCGTCCGACGACGACTGCCAACTCGGCTTCCCAGTCGAGATCGTCGCTGACCGGCGGCGTGTGGATGTCGTCGTGGGCGCCGATCAGGGAGCCGTCGTATTTCGCGAAGAGGGTGGGATGGGCGGGGGTGGGGCGGCCCATCTCCTCGATGTGCGTGGCGTAGTTGAGACCCAGGCAGACGATCTTGTTCGGGTGGGGGACCAGTGGGGCGAGTGACGACTCGGCCAGGGGCAGGCGCTCGCCGTCGGCGGAGGCCGCACGCTCGTGCCAGTCGTCGCCGGTTGCAAGCAGCGCGCCCACGTCGGCGTAGGGGAGCAGGACGAGTTCGTCGCCTTCCTGCCGGGCGGCGGAGGTCACGCGGTCGTCGGCGATACGGACGGTGCTCAGTCTCATCGGGGTACTCCTGGGGAGTCGTACGGGATCTCGGGGGCGAGATCGGAGGTGGCGGTGGTGGTGCCCGTGGTGGGGCGGGGGCGTGCGAAGCGCCGCAGCGTCACGCCGACGTACTGGGCCCGATCGGGGGCGAATACGGCGGCCACGAACCGGTCAGGACGTACGAGGACGAAGGATCCGGTCAGCCCGGCGAGGAGGGCGTCGAGTCGGCCGTCGGCGTCGGTGATCCCCGTTCGGCCGGCCCGGTCACGCGGTGTGCGGTCGTCCAGGAAGACATCCACGGCGGTGGCCTCGGGGAGGCCGGCCCGGACGACGGTTGCCCAGTCGGTGTCGCTCACGCCGATCCCCAGCAGGCTCCAGCCCTGTCCGAGGATGTCGTCGAGCCGTGCGGGGCGGTGGTGCGGTCCGTGCAGCACCCGTGGCTGCGGCAGCATCGTGCCGACCAGCCCACTGCCCGCGCCGTTCGTCGGGAGGACGGCCCCCGCCCGTAGCCGGGTGTCGGGGCGGTAGCGCATCTCGGTGAGGTAGCGGCGAGCCGGCGGGATGTGCATGGCAGTGCGCACCAGCGCGTCGCGCAGCAGGGCACGCGGGCGGCTGGTGGTCATGACGATCCGGCCGAGGCGCACGGAGAGGTCGATCACGGCGCGGGCGTGCGGGCGCCGCTCGCTGTCGTAGGTGTCGAGCATCGCGTCACCGGCCCGGCCCGCCAACACCTCGGAGATCTTCCAGCACAGGTTGGCCGCGTCCCGGATCCCGGAGTTGAGGCCCTGGCCGGCGAACGGCGGCATCATGTGCGCGGCGTCGCCGAGCAGGAAGCAGCGGCCCTCGCGCAGCCGGTCGGCCAGCAACGCGTGGAAGCTGTAGGCGACCGCGCGCTCGATCTGGTCGGGCGTTATCTCCCGGTGGGGCCGCAGGAGTTCGCGCACGAGGGCGAACGGGGGAGAGGTACCGGCCTCGCACTCGCCCGGCTTGAGGCGGAACTCGTAGCGGCAACGCCCGTCCTGGCCCGGGACGATGACGACGGGTCGGTCGGGGTCGCCGTGGTGCATGCCGTAACGCTGGTCGTGCGTGTCCTCGAGGGTGTCGGCCACCAGCCACACGTCAGGGAAGCTGCGTCCCCGCATGGGGACGGACAGCAGGTCGCGCACGGTGCTGCGGCCGCCGTCGCAGCCGAGGACGTACGAGACGTCCAACTCCTCGACCGGCCCGTCCTCCCCGCCTGTTCGCAGGGACACGCGCACCCGGTCGGGGTGCTGGGCGAGGGCGGTCAGCCGGGTGCCGAAACGGACGTCGACGCCGGGCAGGCGGCGCAGCTGCGTACACAGCACCCGCTCCAGGTCGGGCTGGGCGAAGGGGTTCTTGAACGGATGTCCCAGGCGCTGGTCGCCAGTGCCCCGGGCGTGCACGAGCGGCCGCCCGCCCACGCCGAAGTATCTCGTGCCGGTGCCCGGCACAAGGATCGGGTAGACCGCCTCGTCCAGGCCGCCGGCCGACTGCAGGGTACGGAGGGACTCGTCGTCGAGGCTGATCGCCTTGGCGTCGTTGCTTGTGGTGGTGTTGCGCTCCACCAGCAGCACCCGTACACCTCGCGAGCCGAGCAGATGGGCGGCCGTCAGCCCGGTCGGTCCGGCGCCGACGACCAGGACAGGCGGCGTCTCGGATGTCGTGGGCATGGGACTACTGGACCGGCTGGTAGGCCGGTCCGCCCTCGGTCAGCAGCCGCTCGACCTCGGCCATGATCTCCTCGGGGGACAGGTCCAGATCGATGCTCTTGCGGAACGGCTGGCGCACGTCACGCTCCAGGCGGAGGTAGACCTCGTTGCGGTTGCCCTCGGGATCGAAGAAGTAGATCCCGATCGCGTTGCCGTGGGTGACCTCCTGCTGGACCTCGATGCCCTCGGCGCGGAACCGGTGGTGGAAGTCGATGATCGACTCCAGTGAGTCCACCCGCCAAGACACCTGGTGCGTGAGCTTGCTTCCGGCTGGGGCGGTCCGGCCCTCCTGGAGCACGAACTCGTGGTGCTCCTCGTCCGGGCGGGACGAGAAGAACACGATGCGCCGCTCCTCGTCCTCATCGGTCACCGTCAGCCCCAGGACCCGGCTGTAGAAGTCGCGCATCTTTTCGAGGTCGTCGACCCAGAAGCCGGTGTGCCCGAGCCCAGTGATGCTCATACTGTCTCCAATATCAGGACTGAGTAACTGATTTATAGGACGCTAGCGGTCGGATCTCCGGTCGTCAATCGCAAAATTCCGCCTTCATGCCCCTTGACTGGAGGCAAGTCCGCAGTGCACGGTCCTGCCAAATGAAACCCAAGTCCGGGTTTCCGAGACATGGTGTCCGGTGCGTCGCTCAGTCAACGGCGTCCACGGAGCACCGCCGGAGGCATCCCTCATGACCGATCCCGCTGCCGAGAGCCCCGCTCCCTCTCCGAACACGCCCGCTCCGCTGGGCCGCGCCACGCTGGTGGCGGCCTGCTTCGCCATCTGCGTGGCTCAGATCGGCATTCCCCTGGCCTCGCCGCTCATCGGTGAGATACAGCAGGACCTCGGGGCGTCGGCCGCCGCCCTGGCCTGGATCCCGGCCGCGTTCATCCTCCCGACGGCCATCCTGGAGCTGAACTTCGGTGTCCTCGGCGACCTGTTCGGACGAAAGCGCCTGCTGGTCCTCGGCGGGCTGCTGATCACGGCCGGCTGCCTGGTCGTCGCCACCGCGGGCTCGATGACCCAGCTGATCGCCGGCCAGGCGATGGCCGGCCTGGGAGCCGCAGCGATCTTCCCCTCCTCGCTGGCGGTGATCGTCGCGGGCACCTGGGAGCCCGTCGCCCGCGCCAGGGCCCTGTCGTACTGGGCACTCAGCCTCGCCTTCGGCGCGATGATCGCCCCGCTGATCAGCGGCTTCATCGCCGAGCACGCCCACTGGGGCTGGGCTTTCGTTCCGCTCGCGGTGCTCGGCCTGGTCACCTCCGCCGTCAGCGGTCGCTGGGTCGTCGACTCCCGCCAGGCCACCGCCGACCGCGGCCTCGACCGGCCCGGCCAGCTCACCATCGCCGTGTCCCTGCTGGCGCTGCTCTACGCCGTCATCGAGGGCGCGAGCGACGGCTACTCCGAGCCCCACATCGTGCTCGCCTTCGTCCTCGCCGCCGCCTCCTTCACGGCGTTCCTCGCCGTGGAGCGCAGATCACGGGCGCCGATGCTGCGCCTGGACCTGTTCCGCACCCCCGCCTTCGCCGCGGCCGCCGCCATCGGACTGCTCGCCCTGTTCGGCTTCATCGGCACGGCCTATGCGCTCAGCATAAAGTTGGAGGCAGTCCACCACGTCTCCCCGTTCCAGGCCGCTCTGCCCTTCGCGCTCGTTCAGGCGGTCCCGCTGCTGCTCACCCCGTTCCTGCCGAAACTGCTGCAGCACGTGCACCCCCGCACCCTGCTGGTCGGCGGGCTGCTGTCGCTCGCCGCCGGAGAGTTCTGGATGGCACTGCTGCCGGGCGACGCGACGGGCCTCGCGTCCATGACCGGACCGATCCTGCTGATGGGAGTCGGCTTCATCACGATGTTCTCGTCGCTGACGGCCGTCGCGGTCGGCACGGTCGACATCCGGTACGCCGGCATGGCCAGCGCGGTCACCAGCCTCGTCCGAGAGACCGGGCAGGCCCTCGGCCCCGCGGTCGTCGGCGCCGTCGCACTCGGCACGGCGAGCAGCGGCCTGGCCGACAAGCTCGCTTCCTCCGGCCTTCCGCCACAGGCTCTGGGCGTAGCCGAGGCCGTCAACACCGAAGGAGGCGCACTCGCAGTCGCCAACGCCGACCTCGGCAGCCTATCGGGCGCCGTGGCCCCGCTCGCCCGCGAGACCCTCGAATCGGGCCTTGATCTCAGCATGTACGTCTGCGCTGGCGCCGCCCTGGCAGGCGCGGTAATCGCCGCTCTCGCCCTGCGGCACAGCGGAGCCGCTGATGCCATGGCCGTCGGCACGTCCGCCCAGGAGGCGGCCACCGCACCGGCCGGCGCCCCGAACTCCGTCAAGTCGCTCCCCAGCGCCTGACCATCAGCCCCGAGGGCACAGCCGTAACAGCCCCTGACATGGAACGGGACACCATGACTCTTCTGGACAGCAGCACCTGGGAAGGCCGCATCTTCTCTGGCTCGGGTGAGTGGATCATCGGCACCGGCGAGGAGTACGACGCCGTCGAGCCCGCGACCGGCAAGACGTTGGGCCGCGTCGGCACCGCCACACCGGCCGACGTGGACAGGGCGGTGGAGCGGGCGGTGCGGGCCCAGCGGGAGTGGGCCGCGCGGCCGTATTCCGACCGTGCCGCTGTCCTGCGCCGCGCCGCGCGTCTCTTCGAGGAGCACCAGCAGGAGATCGAGACCTGGCTGGTACGGGAGTCCGGTGCGATTCGGCCGTTCGCCGCCCTGCAGGTCAGCAGCGGTGGTGCGGAGGAGTGCTTCGAGGCCGCCGCCCTGGCCGGGGCGCCCTACGGTGAGCTGCTGCGTTCCGGGCAGCAGCGGCTGTCCTTCTCCCGCCGCACCCCCGTCGGGGTCGTCGGCGTCATCGCCCCGTTCAACGTGCCGATCATCCTGGCCATGCGGGCCGTGGCCCCGGCGCTCGCCCTCGGCAACGCGGTCGTCCTCAAGCCGGACCCCCGCACCGCGATCAGCGGCGGTGCCGTCTTCGCCCGTGTCTTCGAAGAGGCGGGCCTGCCTGCCGGTCTGCTGCATGTCCTGCCCGGCGGGGCGGACGTCGGGGCAGCCGTCGTGGAACATCCGCAGGTTCCTGTCATCGCGTTCACGGGTTCCACTCGGGCCGGGCGCGCCATCGGTATCGCCGCGGCCCGGCACCTCAAGCGGGTCCACCTGGAACTGGGCGGGAACTCCGCGCTCGTCGTGATGGACGACGTCGACCTGGAGCAGGCTGCCTCGGTGGGCGCCTGGGGGTCCTTCGTCCACGCCGGCCAGATCTGCATGGCCAGCAGCCGTCACCTCGTCCACGCCTCGGTCGCCGACGACTACACCGCTCTGCTCGCCCAGCACGCCGACGCGCTCAGGGTGGGCGACCCGGCCACCGAGGACGTCGCCGTCGGACCGCTCATCGACAGCGCTCAGCGCGACAACGTCCACCGCATCGTCACGGACACGGTCGAGGCCGGCGCCCGGCTTGCCGCGGGTGGCACCTACGAGGGCCTGTTCTACCGGCCCACCGTGCTCACCGGCGTACCGCTCACCGCGCCCGCGTACGCCGAGGAGATCTTCGGTCCCGTCGCGCCCGTCGTCCCCTTCCGGGACCTGGACGAGGCGGCCGGGCTCGCCGCCGGCACCGAGTACGGACTGTCCCTCGGTATCCTCACCCGGGACGTCGCGAAGGGCCTCGCCCTGGCGGACCGCGTGCCCACCGGACTGGTCCACATCAACGACCAGACGGTCAACGACGAACCGAACATCCCCTTCGGCGGCGTCGGCGACTCCGGCACCGGCGCCCGTCACGGTGGCTCCGTCGCCAACCTCGAGGCCTTCACTGAACAGCAGTGGGTCACCGTACGCGGCGAACTCCCGCGCTACCCGTTCTGACCGCCCCGACACACCAACCCGCACGGAGAGCCCCATGCCCGCGAACCCCATGACCGTCGTTCCCCGCGGTACCGGAGAGAGCCCCGTCGGCGCCGGAGCCGACTGGCACACCGGCAACAGGTTCCTCAACGGCCCCTTCGCGCCCTGGACGGAGGAGAACGAGGCGTACGACCTGGAGGTGGACGGCGAGATACCGTCCGACCTCGCGGGCGCGCTGTTCCGCGTCTCCTCCAATCCCCGCTTCCAGCCCCGCAACACCGACCGCTACCACTGGTGGGAGGGCGACGGCATGGTATGCGGTGTCTATCTCCGCGAAGGCAAGGCCGCCTACCGCACCCGCTGGGTCCAGACCGACTCGATGAAGGTCGAGGTGGAGGCCGGCGAGGCGATCTACAGCGGCTTCGTCAACGGCGGCACCCAGGGCCGACTGCCCAAGGGCGCCCCGCGCGCCAAGAACGTCGCCAACATCAACGCCGGCCTCTTCGACGACCACCTGCTTGTCTACTTCGACGGCGGACTGCCGCACGCGCTGGACCCCGAGACGCTGCGCACCCTCGGCACGTACGACTTCCACGGCGGCGTCGACGTCCTGTGCACCGGCCACTACAAGACCGACCCGGACACCGGCGACATGCTGTTCTTCGCCGCGGTCGGACCCACCATCACCTGGTACCGCGCCGACGTGAAGACGGCCGAGATCAAGGACTCGCATTCCTTCGACATCGGCGTGCCGGTCCTCATGCACGACTTCGCGGTGAGCGACACGTACGCGATCTTCTTTGTCACGCCCGCCCAGTTCCGCCTCGACCTGGTGGCCCAGAGCAGGCCCGGCGTCGTCTGGGACGAGAGCTCCCTTGAACACGGCGTCCAGATCGTCCTGATGAACCGCCACACCCATGAGATCACCTGGCACGAGCTCGGCGGCCACTGGGCCAACACCCACTTCTACAATGCCTACGAGCAGGACGGTGAGCTGATCGTCGACGGGCACCGGATCAGCCGCCTCGGCAGCCCGGTCGACCGTCTCTCCACGCCGGTGGGCTCCCACGAGTGGTTCCCGCCGGCGCTGCCCTACCGCTGGCGCGTCGACCTGGCGACCGGACGGGCCACGGAGGAGATGATCAGCGGCGTCTTCGGCGAGTTCCCGAAGATCAACGACGCCTACACGGGTCGGCCCCACCGCTACGGCTACTTCGTCACCACGCGCAGCCTGGCCGACGACACCATGTCCGACGGCCTCGCCCGTCACGACTACCTTCTCGACAGCACCACCGTCGTTGAAGGACCCGACGGCCTGACCAGCCCGAGCGAACCGGTCTTCGTGGCCCGTGAGAACGCCCGCGGCGAGGACGACGGCTACCTGCTCTCGCTGTGGTGGAACCGCGCCACCGACCTGAGCGAGCTCCTCGTCCATGACGCGGCCGACCTGCGCCGCACCCCGCTGGCCCGGGTCAAGCTCCCCAGCCGGGTGCCGTTCGGCTTCCACGGAAGCTGGGCCGAACACGACGTTCTGGACCGTGCCATCGCAGCGAAGGGCGACGACAGGTAGCGGCGTTGCTCCGGATCCGGTCCTCCGGTTCCGCTGCGACGCCGGCGAGAATCCCATCCCAGGAACGGCTGAACAAGGAGGTCCGCCGCCGCACCGATGGGGTCGGCATCTTCCCCGACCACCCCGCCCTGATCCGCCTGGTCGGAGCGGTGCTGGCCGAGCAGAACGACGATTGGACCGAAACCCGTCGATACATGGCCTCGGCCTCCTGGCCAAGGCCCGCCTCCACCCGATCGAGTCAGAAACTTACGAGACCGCCCTCCCGACCGACTAGCCTCAAAGAAGAGATCACCGAGTGGCCGTCGATACACCACTCCCGCGGAGTGACCCGCTCCACCGCGTGCGATGTTCTGCCGTCGGACAGGGCCACTCCAACAACCGGGTCTGCACCTGGGGCTGTTCGACTGAATCCCGGCCGTTGCGCACTCCACCCAGGCACGCGAGCTGCCGGGTGCCCTGCATCCGCGCATTCCCTCGAAGCCGACGTAGCGCCTCTCTGCCCATGCGCCCGTCCCGCTTGAGAGGGTCTCAGAAGCGTGTGACAACTCAGCGGTGCAGCCGTGCCGCTATCGCACTGCCGCCAAACGGCCAGGATGGGTGCCACGCCTTTCCTGGGCGCTTCACTGCAGGGCCGAACTCCATAGCCGCCGGATGCGGCCCGCCCGGAACCAACCGTCAATCCCGAGGCTGTACGGGCGGGCCGGGGCCTTCCACCTGTGGCCAGGTCTCAGTCACCCAGCCCGCCACGGCCTCCTCGTCGCGCTCGATCGCCCGGCGGGCCGGGACCTGGTGATTGAAACCGTGCCCGTGCGGCATCCGCGCGATCGCCGACAGCGTCATGCTCGTGCGGAACCGGCGCCTTGGCGAGCTCCTGCTCGAGCACGGTGAACAGGGCCTCACTCAGCTTGGGCCGTGACGTGGGCCCGGCAGACCGCAGCCCCTCGGTGCCGGCGTCGTGCCACGCCCGGCGCCGACGCCGCACCGAGCGCACACTTACCCGTAGGTGCTTGGCGACCTCGGCATCGGCGGCACCCGCAGCGAATCGCTCCGCGGCCTCCAGCCGGATTCGCTCGCGAAACGCCTGCCGTTCAGGCATACCGCGACGATTCATCGTCTGCCCCCAACGACATCACGCCGCGAAGGTCAGTAGAACCGCTCGGCCACCATGTGTTCCCGCATCCGGCCATGAAACCGATTCCTCGCTCCGTGCGCCTGCGACCCAGTCCCGTAGAACCGGTGGTGCACGCCCTTTGCTCGTCGCCTGCTGTTCGGGGGACCGCGGGAAGTCTGCTCGGTGGAACCGGAGGATTCGGTGAGGCGTCCAGCTCACCCGGGGTGTGGCCGTGGGTGAGCGCGTTGCCCAGCAGGTTGGCGACGGCGCGGCGCAGCAGTCCCGCGTCGGCGAGGACGACCACGGCTTCGGCCCGGACGGCCACTTGGTGCCCGTGCGCCGGGGTGTCGGCGACGACGGCATCGACGAGCTGGTCGAGCCGTAGTGGCTCCCGTTCCAGCGGGACGGCGCCGGCCATCAGCCGGGCGCGGGTGAGCAGGTCGTCGACCAGCTCGCTCATCCGGGTGGACTGGCGCAGTGTGCGGCGCAGCACTTCGTGGCTGTCCGCCTCCCCGCGCAGGCCGGTCTCGGCGAGCAACCGCATCGAGGTGACGGGTGTGCGCAGGTCGTGGGCGGCGTCGGCGAAGAAGGCCTCTTGCTGGTCGAGTGCCGTGAGCGCCGGCCGGACGGCGCGTCCGGCGAGCCAGCGGCCGGCCATGGCCGAAAGGGCTACCAGGACCGCACAGGCGATGGTGAGGAACAGCCTCAGCCGCCCGTGGCTGTCCAGGTGCCCGGAGATGTCGACGGCCGCGACCACCACGGCGTCCGTCGTGCCGGCCGGTCCGGTGACGGGCTCGGCGGACAGGCGCAGCCGACGGCCCCCTTCACCGGAACCGGACCAGCCGCCGGTGCCATTCACGGTTCCGTCCCGGCCATTGCCCGAGGCGTCCGCCGCCACCGTGCCCGAGGTGGCGTCGAGCTTGTACCAGAGGGCCAGGCCGTCGGTGATCTCCGCCGCCCGGGCAGGGGCCGCCGGATCGACGACGCCGCCAGAAACGAGACGGCGGCCGCCACGGCTGCCAGAGCGCCCTGCCGGAAACTCGGGCGGCGCTGTGCTGTCACGCCGCGCGTTCGAAAAGTATCCGGCATGCCGGACAGCTCCTTTCGGTCTGGTGGAGCGATCGGTGGGTGGGGGCGCCGTGCAGGCGCCCCCACCTTGTCGGGTCGGATCAGTCCGTCACGCGGAAGGTGGCGTCGCCGCGCCCTGTCGCGGTGGTGATCGGGTCGAGCTTCAGTTGGTAGGCGTAGTGGCGGATGTAGCGGTCGGGGTGGTTGTAGGACTGGAAGGAGGACCAGGTGGGCTCGGCGAGGCCAGCGACCTGCTTGAAGGTGGCGTCCGCGGCGAACTGGGCGGTGCCGTCGTTGCGGACCAGCTGGAAGTCGTAGTTGGCGTGGCGCAGGAAGTAGCCGGGGTTGTTCACCGACTCGAAGGAGACGGTGCCGGTGCCGGCCAGACCGGGCCGGATCCGGAACTTGGCGTCGTCGCTGGTGATGTTCTGGTCGATGCGCACGTCGAAGTTGGCGTGCCGGACGTACCGGTCCTGGAAGTTGAACGACTGGAGCCGCTTGGCGGGGGTGTTGACGTACCGGGCGAGGACCCGGGTTTCCTCCGCGGCGGTGAGCGTCATGATCGAGCCGTGGCGCTTCTTGTTGACGCCCAGGCTGTAGCTGCCCGATGCCGGGAGCTGGTAGGTGCCGACGGCGGAGGGATTGGTCGTCGTGACCGGCATGTACCCGCCGCGGGAGGCGTACTGGTCGAGGTACAGGGTCCACTCGTTGCGGTCGCGGAACTTCATCCACATCGGGCCCTCGACCTGGGCGCCGGTCAGGCCGATGCCGGAGAGGTTGCCGAGATTGGTCCACGTCCCGAGGATCGAGTTGCTGCCTTCGAGGGTGATCTGTCCGTCACCGGAGGCCCGTACGTAACGGTAGTTGCCGACACCGGCCGGGACCTCGACGATCTGGGTGTCGATGAGTTCCTGGGCACCGGGCCGGTCGATGTAGATCTGCGGGGTGGTGATGGAGCGGAAGTCGCTGGTGCGGGCGTAGAAGATGCGGTGCTTGGTCTTGCCGTCGAGGGGCACGTTCGTCGCCCAGTACAGGACGTAGTCGTTGGTCTCCGGGTTCCAGATCGCCTCCGGCGCCCAGGCGTTGCGCCCGTCAGGGATCGCGCCGGCCACGTTGAGCAGCCACGGCTCCGACCAGCTGACCAGATCCGTCGACTCCCACACCACGATGCTGCGGCTGCCGTTGTTGATGGAGCCGTCCACCGTCGAGCCGCAGCCCCAACACAGGTCGGTCGCGATGATCCAGTACTTGCTGCCGTCAGGGGACCTCACCAGCGCGGGGTCACGCACGCCCTTGGTGCCGACCGTGGAGCGCAGGATCGGCGCTCCACCGTTGAGGTCGTTCCAGTGCAGGCCGTCCGCGCTGTGCGCGAGGTACATCTGCTGACCGGCAGAACCCTCCCCGGTGAAGTGCAGCATCAGATAGCCCGGGTCCGCGGCGGCCGCCCGCTCGGGTGCGGCCAGGGATTGGGAGGTGAAGAAGAGGCCGACGGTGAGGAATATCGCCGCGAGCCGGGTGAGCAGCCTTGCCATGTGCGTGTCCTGTCTTTTCTTTCTACGGGTGCCGGGACGGGGCGGCAATGTGATTCCGGGCGCGTGACCACTGGAAGCCGGTGGCTGTGCCGATGGCGCGTTGTCCGATCAGGGCCAGGTCAGTGCCCGAGGCGCCGACGTCGCTGACGCGCGCGAGGGGAGTGGCCGTACCCGTCCCGGCCGTCTCGCTGGGGCGAGGACAGCGAGCGCCGTGGCCGTGGAGAAACGCCGGGGGGCGATCTGTTCCATGCCGGCAGTGGCGGGAGCAACGCTCATGACAGAGACATCCTTGTTTCACGTCGCGGAGCGGAAGCGAGGGCGACTGGGCAGTGACTCACGAATGACATCTCGTTCGACATATCGGACATCATTCGTGGATTCGGCAAAAGTTAGAGCGGGGTTAAAGCGGGTGTCAAGATGGGTGAAGACCGCAGAAACAGCGTTGCTCCTCCGTTCCCTCCGTCCCCTGACCTCTGGACGGGGTCGTGCTACAGGAGACGCACCGACACGTCGCCCATAACGGAAAGCACGCGACGTGACGAAGGCGTACGGCGACACCTGAGAGGCGACCCCCACGAAGCCCGAGAGTTCGCCGTGGCAAACTGTCGTGGCTGACCGTTTCCCGCGCTCCTGCTTTCCCGGTGACGAGGGGGAACCGCGTGAACGGGCTGGACCACCATGTCTGTTGGTGCCATGGAGATCACAACGTCGTACGCACATCTGCGGTGCTGGGCAGATGGGCAAGGTGTGGCAAGGACACGTCATCGATGGCACGCGCTTCGTGGTCCCGGCGTCCGGTGTGACGCCGAGGCACGTGCTGTGCGCGGTCGGCGTGGGCACTGGATCCCGATGTCATCAGCCGGGTGGTCGAGGAGGCGGGCGGCGGGGACTTCGAACTCGACGCGTTCCAGCGAGAGCCGGACCCCCGGATGCATGAGGCGTTTGACTCCGCGCTCCACTCCCGCAGGATCATCGACGACTGGGCCGCGGTGGACGCACACGACTCGGTCGCCTACGTCCCGCGATCTCCCAGGCCACCGGTCTCGACGTGTCCCGCCGGGCGCTGGCCCTGACCGCAGCCCTGCTGGCCAACGGGGTCACCGCGGTGAAGAACGAATCCAGGGGGTTGGCCTGCGGTCGGGAGCGGTGGCTGGCCCTGGCGAGCGAGGCGGCGGCCGCCGAGACCGCGGACGACCTGGTCCTCGCCCTCGTCCGGGCGTGGGCCGTGCGGGTGATCCACGACGGGGGGCTACTACAGCTACATCGGGCAGCTCGCCATGCAGACCTGCATGCGCGAGGTCGGCGAACTCGCCCGCGAGCACAGGCGCGGGCAGTGGAACAACGACGCCCACACCCCCGACGATCCGACGCCGGGCGGTTACCGCGACTACACGGGCATGGTGCCGATGCTGGCCACCACCCTGCGCCTGCTCGCGGCCCACGGCCCGCACGGGCCGGTGTGGTGGCGCTACGGCCACATGACTTGGCAAGCCCTCGCCGACGCCCTGGTTGCTGGTTGGGCTTCCGGGGCAGGGTAGCGTGAGCTGCTGATCATGTGATTGGATCCGCGCCGTTTTTCGTGCCGGCCACCGCGTGAATGACACACCGGACGAGGAAACAGCGGCTGACCGATGAACACGAAGACCAGACCCTTCCTGCCCTCCGGACGGCCGCTCGGAGCCGTCGGCCTGGGCTGTGCCGGAATGAGCCCCTGGATGTACGCCCGCCCGCAACCCGACGACCAGGCTTCAGCCGCGCTGCTGCACACAGCCTTGGACCTTGGCGTCACACTCCTGGACACCGCGGGCGTATACGGTGAAGGTCACAACGAGACGCTGATCGGCCAGACCTTGGGCCTCCGCCGCTGCGAGGCGTTCCTCGCCACCAAGGTCGGCTTGGTCGTGGACGACCTCGCGGCCATGGCGCTGCATCGCGACGGCAGACCAACACACCTGCGCAACGCGGTCGAGGCGAGCCTGCGCCGCCTGCGTACCGACACCGTGGACCTGTGCTACCTGCACCGTATCGACCCGGCCGTGCCTCTGGAGGACAGCTGGGGCGCCCTCGCCGAAATGGTGGCAGAGGGCAAGATAGGCCACCTCGGCCTCTCGGACGTCCGCACCCAGGAGGCCGAACAGGCACATCGCATCCACCCCGTCGCCGCCATCCAGTCCGAGCTCTCCCTTTGGTCTCGACTATCGCTCGGCACCCGGGCACATGAGGAGGACACCGTCGGCTGGTGCGCCCGCAACGGTGCCTTGTTCGTCCCCTTCGCGCCCCTGGGACGCGGATTCCTCACCGGCACCATCACCCCCAACACCCCCTTCCCGCCCAGCGACCTGCGCGCCCGCCACCCCCGCTTCACCCCTCCGGCCCGCGCAGCGAACCTACAGATCGTCACCGTCCTGCGCACGGTGGCAGAGCGCCACGCCGTGACCCCGGCCCAGATCGCTCTCGCCTGGACTCTCGCCCAGGGCCAGCACATCATCCCCATCCCCGGTACTACCCGCCCGACGTACCTACGGGACAACATTCACGCAGCGGACCTAGAACTGACGCCCCAAGACCTCGCCGATCTCAACAACGCACCCCCGGCGACCGAGGACCACTCCTGACAACCATCACTCACAGGCGAAACGCTCCAAGACCACCCACAGGGCACCTGGCCTGCGGACGGACCTCACAGGAGAAGGGCGGCGGTCAGGGTGAGCAGGGAGCGGGGCAGGGGCACAGCAGTCGTCACGCGACGGCCTCCCATCTGGTTATGTACGTGACTGCGGGAGCCGTTTCGATGTGAAGCGCTCCGGGTCTGATGGAGGCTCCGGACTGTCCCGAGTTGCGTGGAGTCGAGTTGCCTGGTTTCAGGCTACCGGCGGGGTGCGGAGTTCGTACTCCACCGGACTGAGCATGCCCAGCGCGGAATGCCTGCGCTGTCGGTTGTGGAAGATTTCCAGGTACTCAAAGAGTGCGGTGGACAGCTCCAGACGCGTTCGCCACCGTCTGCGGTTGAGCAGTTCAACCTGGACCCGGGCCCAGAAGGACTCCATCATCGCGTTGTCCACGCAGTCCCCGATGGAGCCCATCGAGGGCAGCAGGCCGGAGGCCCTCGCGCGCTGGGTGAACGCCCAGGACCCGAACTGCACTCCGTGGTCGGAATGGATGATGGTGCCACCCGGCCGCGGGGAGCGGTTGCCGATGGCCATGGCCAGGGCGTTGGTGGTCAGGGCCGCAGTGGGCGAGGCGTCGATCGACCAGCCCACCACGCGTCGGGAGAACGTGTCCAGGACGACCGCGCAGTACACCCTTCCTTCCAGAGTGGGGTGCTCGGTGATGTCCGTGACCCATAACTGGTCGCGGGCGTGACGGGTGAAGTTGCGCTCCACCAGGTCGGTGACGGACGGGGTCACGTGCTTGGCGCGGTGGCGCCGGTTGCCGGGCAGGCCGTGCAGGCCGGCGCGCTGCATCAGCAGTTCCACGGTGCCGTGGCTGACATGGATGCTCAGGCCCAGACGGAGCTCGGCGTGCACCCGGCGGGAGCCGTAGGTACCGCGGGAGGCGGTGTGGATGCCCACGATGGCCTCGGTCAGCCACGCGTGCTTGACCAGCCGGTTCGACGGCGGACGGTCCCGCCAGGCGTAGTACCCGGACTCGGCGACATGCAGCACCCGGCAGGCCAGCTGCACCGGAAGGTGCTCACGGGCCATCACGCGGATGGCTTCGAACCGTCTTTTGGGGACGTCACCTCACCCAGCAGTTCGGCAGCCCGCCGGTGGATGGCCACCTCAGCCTCCAGCTCGGCGATACGCTTGCGGGCCGCAGCGAGCTCGGACAGGTCGCTGCTGTTCGTGCCGGGCAACTGCCCCGTATCGATGAGGTACTGGCGACGCCAGACATAGATCGTCTGGTCGCTGATGCCCAGGAGCCGGGCGACCTCAGCGACCTTCCTTCCGGATGCGACGAGATCGAGAACCTTGCGGCGGAATTCGGGCGGATATCTGCGGGGCATCACGGCCTCCGGAAGCTGCTGGATCGTCAATTGTCCAGCAATCCGACTCCATCAGACCCAGGGCAGACCACTCGATTCCCTGAGAGGATCGAGTCATGGCGCGTCCGTCCCCCTATCCGTCCGAGCTTCGTGAGCGTGCGGTGCGCATGGTCGCGGAGATCCGTCCCAACTACCCGACCGAGTGGGCCGCGATGAAGGCAATTGCGGCGAAGTTGGGCATCGGTGCCGCAGAGACGGTGCGGACGTGGGTCCGCAAGGCCGAGGTCGACGCCGGCCGGCGGCCCGGCACCACGTCAGACGAGGCCGCGGAGATCAAGCGGCTCAAGGCCGAGAACGCCGAGCTGCGGGCGAACGAGATCTTGAAGGCGGCGTCGGCTTTCTTCGCGGCCGAGCTCGACCGGCCGTCGAAGCGCTCGTAGCGTTCATCGACGCTCACCGCGAGGTGTTCGGAGTCGAGCCGATCTGTCGAGTCCTGACCAGCCACGGACTCAAGATCGCGACGAGCACCTACTACGCGGCGAAGAACCGCGCTCCCAGGACCCGGACAGTCCGCGACGCGGAGCTGAGGAGGCAGATCAGCCGTGTCCACACGGACAACTTCGGCGTCTACGGGGTCGCGGAAGGTCTGGCGGCAGCTGCATCGTGAAGGCATACCGGTGGCCCGCTGCACGGTCGCCCGGCTGATGCAAGGCCTCGGTCTCCAGGGCGCCCGACGAGGGAGGAAGATCCGCACCACCATCCGGGACGACGGCCACGAGCGGGCCGCTGACCTGCTCAGGCGCGACTTCACCGCGTCTCGCCCGAATCAGCGGTGGGTCGCCGACTTCACGTATGTCGCCACCTGGTCCGGGGTCGTCTACGTCGCGTTCGTCGTGGATGTGTTCTCCCGGGCGATCGTCGGCTGGTCCGCCTCCACCAGCAAGCGGGCCAAGCTCGTCCTCGACGCCGTGGACATGGCCTTGTGGCGCCGTGACCGAGCCGGAACTCCCGCTGGTCCGGGGCTGGTTCATCATTCGGATGCGGGCAGTCAATACACGTCTTTCGCGTTCACCGCGCACCTCCTCGAGGCCGGCATCGACGCCTCGATCGGTACGGTCGGAGACGCTCTGGACAACGCCCTCATGGAATCCCAGATCGGCCTCTACAAAACCGAGTTGATAAAGCCCCGCAGGCCCTGGCATGGCCTGGCCGACGTCGAACTCGCCACAGCGGAATGGGCCGACTGGTTCAACTACCAGCGTCTCCACACCGCGATCGGGCACATCCCGCCCCACGAGCACGAGATCAACTACTACGCTCAACACCAGCCCCAACCGGCGGCGGGAGTCAGCGTATAGAGCCTCCACCGATCCCGGAGCGCTTCATTGTGCTGTTTCCCGTATGAGTCGGCTCGTGAAGCCCACGGCGCACAGTCGCGCGTTCCGCAGGCAAGGGCGGACACTGCTGCCATCCAATCGCAGATCCCTGGTGATGGAGAGGCGCGGAAACAATCTTGCACCTCTGCGGCGTTGTCGATCACCGAGCCGAGGAGGGGAAGAGTGTCGGGCCTGAAGCTGTTCCACACGACGGAAGGCAACGTGACAGAGGTCGCGCCGCGCCTTGCCGAGGTCGAGGCGGATGTGCAGGGTCTCGTCGAGGCGCACATGCAGACAATGCTGGGCGTGCGGTTCCTGGCGAGCGAGTACAGCACCGGTCCTGTGCACGGGGGACGTATCGACTCGCTCGGCCTAGACGAGAACAACGCGCCCGTGATCGTCGAGTACAAGCGCGGCACCGACGCCGGCGTGATCAACCAGGGCCTCTTCTACATGTCCTGGCTCCTCGATCATCGGGATGCGTTTCACCGGTTGGTGCGCGAGCGGCTCGGACCGGCGGTCGCTTCCCAGGTTGTGTGGAGCGCGCCACGGCTCATCTGCGTGGCCGGTGACTTCAACCGCTACGACGTCCATGCCGTTCGTGAGCACCGCCGCAGCATCGACCTGGTGCGCTACCGCTTTTACGGCGCCGAGCACCTGGGCCTGGAGACCGTGGCCTCGGTCGTCGGACAGCCTGTGGGCGCCCGGTCGGGAAGCCGTGCGGCCGCAGCCCCGCGAGCGCGCGGGGGAGCGAGTGGGATGGAGGATCTGGCGGCGGCGGTCGATGAGGTTCTGCGGGGTCTGGGCGGTGACGCGATCGCGGTGCAGCGCCAGCAGTACCGCGCCTTCCGGCGACTTCGGAACTTCGCCTGCGTGTGCACCCCGCGGCAGTCCAAGGTACTGGTGTACCTCAAGGTGGACCCCACACAGGTAGAACTGTCTCCGGGGTTCACCCGTGATGTCACGGGGCTGGGGCACCACGGTACGGGGGACCTGGAAGTGCGATTGCGCACGGACCGGGATCTGGAGCGGGCCGAAGGCCTGTTCCGTCTCGGCTACGCCGTGGCGTAGAGGCTTTATAGCGGCGAGACATCCAGCAGTACCGTGCGGTCAGGACTTTGGCGGTGGAATGGGGCAAGTCCCGGTTCCTGCGACCGACACTCCGCCGCTATAGTGCGTGCCCGATCTGACACGGCAGTCGGCCTGTCCCAGCAGTCACAGTCGACGGCTCTTCGGGAGAGGCTGGTGTGGCGCCGGGGGCGGGGCTGTGGTGTTGGTCTGGCTTGTGTATTGGGCTGCTTGACGAGGGTGGGTCCGGCGGGTGCCGGTTCCGTGCGCGAGTTCTTCGGCGAGGTGGGCGAGGAGGCCGGCGGGGGTGTAGGCGGAGGCGTGAATGGCCCACGTGGGGTGGTTGATGCTGGGGCCGGCCCAGAGGGTCCACGTATCGAGGTGGGTGTGGGGTGTTTGGGCGGCGAAGGCCTCGAATTGCACACCGACGTCTCCCCGGCTGGTCTGCCAGCACAGCCAGCGTCCGTCCACGGTGTGGGTCCAGCCCGCGTCGGTGAGGGGGCGGGCAGCTTCGGTGACGGTTTTGTCGATGGCGGGGCTGCCGATGGCTGGCTCCCAGGCGTCACCGGCGGCGAGAACCGCGAGCAGGGTGTTCAGGACGGGGGCGGGAGTGGAGGCGGTGACGGTCATGTGCCACATGCGGTCGCTGACCGGGGTCTCGTACGCGGCGATGGTCCACTTCAGGTCCCGGGATCGGGCGTTATGGTCGAAGAGGACGCGCAGGGTGAGCGATTCGTGGTTGGCGATGGTGGTGTTGTCGTCCCAGGTCCGGTACTTCTCCCAGTCGTGGTTCTCGCTGAGGAAGTGGTTCAGCACCGTTTCGTGGTCGCCGGGGTCGGCGGCGTAGGCGGGCACTCTTTCCACGTGTGCGTTTGATGGGTCCGGCGTGGTATCGGCTGCGTAGAGGCTGGTGCGGGCGCGGGCGGTCTGCTGTTCGGTGTCGGACATGGGGGCGGATCCGGGGCGTAGGGCGTCGCCGTAGAGACGCTGGAAGGAGGCGAGGGCCTGGGCGGGGGACTCGAGTCTGTCGACGATGCTGCGCAGATGGTTCTCGCCGTGCAAGGAGACGGTCTCCCCGTTGAGGTATGTGGGGGTATTGGCGGTGGTGACGCCTTCGGCGCGCAGGGCGTGGGCGGCCTGGTGGGCCCAGTAAGGCTCTTCGTGGTCGATCCGTGCTAGCACCATCGTGTGCTCGTCGAGGTCTTCGAAGCCGCGGACGGCCAGCAGGGCCTGGGCGGCGCTGCGGTGGGTGCCCGGAGAGCATGGCGGCCATGGCGCTCGCGTGGGCTGGGTGGGTGTCGAAGCGTACGTGGGCGTCGACTGAGGTGTCGGTCATCGAGGTGCTCGATTCAGATCGGGCCTCGGCTGCTGAGACCAGTGGAAACCGGCGGGGTTGGGGTCAGCGGTGGGTGCGTGAGGTGGTGATGGCTGGCCTGGGTGGCGGGCCGGCCCGTGGAGCGGAGGCGGAACGTGCCGGCGTACGGGCTGGTGCGGTGGCTCGGTTCCAGCGGGTGCGCAGGGAGTTGAGGTCGGCCAGGGCGCGGCGGCTGCCGGTGATGAGCTGGTGGGGGGTGTTGGCGGGGTCGTCGGCATAGGTGGTGATCCGGTCGGCGACCTCGTGAGCGCGGGCGAGGAGAGCGCGCTGAAGGACCCTCTCGCCCCAGTACTCGGGGGACCCGGCGGGGGTGGAGATCAGGGCCATCAGGTCGCGGGGTGTGAGGGTGTCGGTGAGGAGCCCGCGGTGCTGAGCTTCGCCGAGGACGGTGACCGGGTCGACCATGTCGCTGCGGTGTACGAGCGCGGTCACGCACTGCCAGAGCGCGCCGTGCAGGGGCAGCGTGAAGTCCTCCGCGCTCAGCCACCGCATCTGCTGTACGTCTGCCGGGTAGGCGGTGGCGGTCGCCAGGAGGAGTCGTTCCTCGTCGAGGTCTTCGTCGTTGCACGCCCGGGTGACGGCGGCCGGTGGCGGGGTGCGGGGGAGAGAGCCAGGGTGTGGAGTGAACTGCCCGGCGAGGTCGTCCAGAACACGGCTGAGGGCATCGGCCGCAGCGAGGGTGGTGGCCGCCGGGTTGGGCAGGGCGAGGTCGGTGGCGGTCGCCGCGAGGCGCTCGGCGTGCCCGCGCAGGATTCGGCGGGCATTGTCGGCGTGGATCATGCTGGCGTAGGCCGCGGCGTGCTTCGGGCGCGGGCAGAACTGGATGAGGACATGGAGGTAGGTGGCGCTCAAGCCGGGAGCGTGGGCGCGGGCTTGTTTCAGGACGGCGTTGAGCCAGGTGGTGTCCTTGGCGTGATCGTTGAGGTCAGGCGGCGGGAGGGCACGGATCGCGGTGAACAGCGCGGCGTGGGTGTGGTTGTCGAAGTGGGAGGCCTCCAGCGTGCCGGTGTCGGCCAGACGCGCGGGTTCCAGGAGCAGGGCGCCGAGGAGAGCCTGCTCGGCGTAGTGCACGGGCTTCGGGGGCGGTACGCGGTCGAGGTTGTCGTCCTCGTCGGAATCGGGTGTGTGGGGCATCAGGCGGCGAGGGTGAAGTCGTTGGGGTCGAAGGGCTTGTTCAGGTGTGGGGCGAGCAGGTGGGCAGCCAGGCGTGGGGGAACGGCGTTGCCGATCTGGGAGAACTGCTGGCCCTTGTTGCCCTGCCAGGGGTAGTCGGCGGGGAAGCTCTGCAGCACGCCCGCCTCCTGCGCGGTGATCCGGATCGCCTCCGGGACGGGCAGTTGCTCGCGGCCCGGCGTTGTGACGGCGGGCTCGGCGACCCACGTGCACTCGTTGGCGCGATGGCCGACGAAGAGCGTGCCGGCCGGTTCGTCGGCCCGGCGGACGGTGGCGTTGGCCTGGTTGTTGCTGCGCAGGGACCACGACCAGCGGTTGACCTCGGCGCTGGACGTAGGGGCTGGCGTAGCCATTGGGTGGGTCTTGCGGGAACCCTGCCTCGCGGATCCGCCGGAGCTCTCGCGCGGAGAAGCCAGAACCGTCTCCGTGTCGAGGCGGGGTGTCCAGGTGCCGCGGGCGCGGGCGTTGGTGAGTGTCTTGCGGGAGCCGGACGGGAAGGGTTCAGGGCCGCCTCCTGGTCCGCCGCCGGCACACACGGTGGGCACGGGACGGTCGGTGGCGCCCCAGCCCAGGGCCTCGGCCATGGACATCCAGCGGGCGCGGCCCGGGCCGAACAGCGACTCTGGCTCCGCCGTTCTCGCGTGGGTGGGCGGTGGGGGTTCGGCGGTTCGTACGCGGGAAGCGAGCAGAATTGCCCGTTTCCGGGTCTGGGGTACGCCGTAGTCGGCGGCGTTGAGGATGCCGGTCCACACGGAGAAGCCCCAGCCGCGCAGGATGGCCGCGTACTGCTTCCACAGGGGCAGGACGTCGGGAACTTCTTCCATGGCCACCCATTCGGGCTCGCCCACGGTGTTGAGGGCATGTAGGTAGCGCATGGGTTCGGCCGCGAGGAGAGAGCGTTCGTCCGCACACGCGCCGAGCAGCTGCTCGCGGGTGTCGCGGCCGGTGGAGAGGTCGGCGACGGCCTGGTGAACGAGGGGCTGGTCGACCAGCCCGAGGCGCTTGCCGGCCATCGACCAGGCCTGACACGGCGGGGAGGCGATCAGCCCGAGGACGCGGCCTGAGAAGACCCACGTCGGATAGCGGGCGACGTCCGTCCGGATCGTCAACTGCCCCGACACGGCACGGGTTTTGCAGGCCCACTCGTCCCATTCCAGGCCGATGTCCCGCGAGCCGAGGACGGTGAGCGCGTGGCTCCAGCCGCCGGGGCCGGCGAAGAGGTCGAGGACGATTCGCCTCAAGAAGCCAGCCCGAAGTCACCCTGAACCGGCTCGGGTCCGGCGCCACGGCAGGCCCAGGGAGAGCAGCCGTCGACCACACCTTGCTCCACTTCGTCCACCGTGGTGGGGCGGTCGTCGAGTTCCTGCTGGCGTGCTGCCCATTCGGCGGCGGTGACGTGGTCGATGGGGGCCTGGTCGAGGGGGACTCGGGAGCGGTGCAGGAACGCCTGCCCGAGCAGCGGGTTGCCGGAGGCGTTGGCGCGGGCGTTGCCCTGGCGGATGGCTGCGTCGAACGCGACCACGTCCTCCCATTCCTCCGGACTCGTGTCCCGGATATTTCTCCACTGTGCGTTTCCGTGAAATGGGCAGCCCAAACAGCTCGATTTTGGCGTATCCGTCAGGCCGATGGACGTCAGGTAGCGGACGCAGTCGGTGCGGGACCAATTGAGGTCGAGGAGGGGGTGGCGGTTTCGCATGTAGCGGACGTCGGCGTCCTTGGCCCGGTGGAATTCATCGGTAGAGATGCCGACCCACTGCTCGACGAAGACGTCCTTCGGGATCCGCTGCGGGTAGGGGTAGCCGAGAATTTCCCGGGCCTTTTTCTTGATTGGCTTTATTTTGTACTCACCCGTGCACTGACGCCTGGTCATGCCCTGCTTCCCGTCCTGGTTGAGGATATAGAGGGGCATGGAGGCGAAGCGGTGCTCGGGATCGAGTGCGTCGTCTCGGATATTCCCTGCGGCGACGCGCAGGATGGGTATGCCTGCGGGCTTGGCTATTTCCCGTTCGAGGCGGTCGAGGTGGGTGTAGACGGCGGCTGGTTCCCAGCCGGTGTCGGCGAATATGGCGTAGTCGACCTTCGGGAGAACTCCCTCGGCGGACAACGCCAGCATGGCGCTGGATTGCACGCCTGCGCCAAGCGAGATGGAGCGAAAGACAGGGGTTGCGGAAATGACGGTTCCTTGAGGGGGACGCTGGAGGCAGGCGACGGTCAGCGTCGGTGGGCGGCGGGGGCTGTGATGAAGTGCCTCGGAGGATCCGGCGGCCAGAGCTGGGTCGCGGCGGGTGGGAAGGCGACGCCGGAGAGGTGCTTGAGAACGGTCAGCCCGAGCGGGGTCGCCGCCAGACGCTGACCTATGGCCGAGGCGGGGTGGGCGTCGAGGTCACGGTGGGCCAAACCCTTGCGTTCCAGGGCACGCCAGGTGGTGATCGCGACGCGCGTCGAGGCATGGGTGTCCATGTAGAGCGAGCCGTTCTCGCGCTGCCTGATCCGGCTGGGCGTCGGGCGAGGACAGGGGGTTCGGGGCATGTCTCCAGACAGCGGCGTGAATGGGGTGGCGGCGTGTGACTCGGGGTGTCCTGCTGTGACGAAGGAGAGTGCTGAGGAGCTGGTCAGCGGATGATGCCCGCAGGACGTGCAGGAGCCGGTGGCTTCGCGACTACGGCTGTGGTCGGTGGCGTCGTACGAGCGGGTGTGTGTATCTCCAAGGCCCGGTGGCCAGCGGCGGTGACACTGATGTGCTGGCCCTGGATCAGGTCGGTTCCGGTGTCGACGTGGACGAGGCCGCGCTTCTGCAGAGCCTTGAAGGAGGCGATGTTGACCCTGCCGTGGCTCTTGGTGGTGGCGTGGAGTGTGCCCTTCCTGCTGGACACGTAGAGGATGCCGCCTGCTTCCACCAGGGCGCCGAGCGCTGCGCACTGACTGTCCGTGATCTCCGGTACCGGGACGGTGGATTCCGACGAGCGGCCCGGATGGTTGTCCAGGTCACGGGTGATGCCGCTGGCCAGGTAGTAGCAGCCGGTGTAGGCCAGGTCGAGCCGGTGGGCGGCGTCCGCGAGGTGGTCGGCCATGACTTGAGCCGCCTCTCTCTGTCGCGCCGCGCGGACGGCGGCTTCGTCGATCGACGGGCCAGGGAACGGGGCTCCTTCCACGGGGTTGGCGAACAGCGCGCCGGCCAGGTCAGCCGCGGCAACGCTGGCGGTGTAGATGACCGAGGCGAGTGCTTCGAGGGCAGGGCGGCTGCCGGGGACGATGGTGTATTGGCTGCCGCTGAGGACGGCGAGGCGCTCCATAGTGCGCTGCACCAGCTCGTTGACGGTGACGATGTGCGCCATGAGCTGTCGGCGGAGGTCGGTGCCTGGGGTGGGGGTCAGGGAGCGGACCTCGCTGTGCAGGTCCGCGAAGTCACTGCCGAGCTCACGCAGTTGGGCGATCTCGGTGGACAGGTCGATCTGGCGCATGAGGTGCGGTACTCCGGGCGAAGGGAGGGCTCAGCGGGTGCGTCGCTGGCCCTGTGAGGTGGAGGGCGGAGCGGGCGTGGTGCGCATCCTGGGCGGTGCCAGGGGGATGTCCTGGGCTGAGGCGATGCCGAGGTCGACGCGTACACCGATACCGTCGGCGTGCAGGTGGGCTTCGGTGCGGACGACGGTGCTGAGCACGTCGCGCTCGCCCAGACCGGCCGGCAGTTCGTACTGCCGCTGCGCTCGTGCCGGTGTGAAGCCGTGCTGGAGGAGGATGGCGTCGGCTTGGTTGGTGGCTGTGATCGCGTAGACCGTTTGATCGGCGAAGCGAATGGTCACCGCGGGTGCGGAGGCTGCGGGCTGGCGGGTCGTCCAGGCGAGGTCGACGAGGTCCTGGGTATGGGCCATGAGCCCGTAGGCGGCGATGCCGGCTCGTTCGTGGGCGTCGGGGGCCGTCTCGGGCGGCAGGAGGTAGACGGTGCGGCCCTGGTGCTTTCGGGCGGTGAAGCCCGCGCCGGTCAGGATGCTGGCGGCGTTGCGGATCGGGCGGTTGAGGACGACGAAGGTCCATCCGTCGTCCGTCGAGCCGATAAAGATGTCGTGGTGGTCGGTGACAGCCATGGCGTTCCAGGTGGTCAGGGGCGGTGTGCGACGACGGAGGGCGGTCGGGCGGCGGGGCCGTTGTCGCTCTGCTCGGGGGTGTGCTTGGCGACGGCGCGGGAGGTGATGCCCTTCGACGCGCGGGCGGAGGCGGCGGAGAGGGCGTCGGCGCCGGGCTCGGCGTACCAGGGGCGCAGGTCGAGCATGGCGGCGCGCATGCCGGTGGCGAAGAGGAGGGCGGTGCCCTTGGGCAGGGCCCTGATCGCGTCCGCGGGCAGGATCCGTTCCTGCCGCATCGACACGGAGGTCGACTTGCCCGAGTTGGAGCTGGAGGTCGCGGTGGTCTCGACGTCGTGGTCGCCGATCAGGCGGGACAGTTTGTCGGCGAAGTCGGGGTCGTCGATGCCGGAGCCGATGACCTTGACGGTGCTCGCGGACCACATGGCGTCCATGCCCGCGTCGCCCCAGACTTTCTGGCCCTGGCGGTAGGACTGCAGGATGGTGATCGGGATGATTCCGCGCGAGCCCAAGTGGCTGTACAGGTCGGGGAGGTCGCTGATCTTGCAGACGTTGGCGGCCTCGTCGAGGATTGCGAGCATCGGCGGGTCCAGGCGCCCGCCGGCCCGTTCGGCCTGCGCGGTCGCGGCCCGCATCACGGAGTCCGCGCACGCCGCGATGAGCGCCGATGCTCCGCCGCCGCCGTCCTTCGACAGCAGGTAGAGGGTGTCGGTGGAGGTGACGAACTCGGCTGGGATGAACTCCCTTATGCCCGGCTGGGGGGTGACCCAGGCGGCGATCTCGCTGTCGAGGAGGGCCGCGGCGTACTGGCGGGCCGTCTCGTAGATACCGTCCCGTGTCTCGGGCGGGCCTTCGACCGTGCCCTTGAGCTGGGATGCGACGGCACTGAAGCCGTGGTCGCGCAGGATGTCCAGCGGGGTGCGGTCGGCGGGGAACGCCAGCCACTGCATGACGTCGGTGATGGGCCTCTCGTCCAGTGCGGCGGCCAGGAAGAGCTGGGAGAGGATGTTGGATCCGGCCTTGGACCAGAAGTCACCCTGCTGGCTGGCGTCCACGGACGCTGCCAGGAAGTGGCCGGCCAGGCGGCCCGCGCCGTCCAGAGTCTTGGCGTCGGCGAGCGGATTCCACCACATCTGTCGCTCGGCATGGGCGATCTGCTGCGGGTCCATCGACCACGTCCGCCCTGCCTGCCGCCTTGCCTCGACGGTCGCCGTGTAGGCGTCGCCGGCGGCTTTGTTCGAGGTGAGCAGGACCGGGCCGGGGGCATTGAGGATGGAGGGGATGGCCAGCGAGGTGGTCTTGCCGGAGCGCGGCGCCATGATGGCCACGGCGACGTCCTCGTACCCCATGCGGACTTCGAGACGGGTGCCCTGGAGGTTGCCGAGGAGGACGCCGGTATCGGCGACGTCGATGTGCTTGGCACCCTTCAGACTCGGGCGCAGCGAGCGGGCCTTGGCGGTGATCGCCTTGGCCATCAGCGGCTCGATGTCCTTCGCCTTGGCCATCCCGGCGATCTTCTTCTTCCGGCCGCCGCCGGAGTTCTTGTGCCGGGACCAGACGACCGCGACGGTGGCGGCGAGGACGATCAACGCCACGGTTGGGATGATGCGGGTACCGATGAGCAGGGACGTTTCTCCCGCAGCTGGCCAGAGCTGGTCCGGGTGGAGGAGAGCGTCGATCGGTCGGTACGGCGCCCACGGGCCGGGGCCGGTGAACCGGGCGGTGAGATTGCCGGACAACCAGGCGAGGTTGGACAGGGGCACAGCGACGACCAGTACGCCGAGGAGAACCTTGAAGGCAATGTCGTAGCCGTCGCCGGTGGGCGAAGCGGGGGAGGCGTTAGGCAAGGGAAGAGTCTTCGGGGTAGGGACGTGGCGCCGGTTCAGCGTGTACGCCGCGGTGGCGGCTCCGGCGGACGCGGCGGCAGAGCGGGCACCCGGCGTCGGCGCCGGGCGGCGAGGACTTGGACGCGCTCCTCCAACGGATCCAGTGCGTCGTCGGTCAGGTCCGTCGGCGCGGGGGTCGTGTGAATGTGGGGTCGGGCTTGAGGCGGAAGCCCGAGCAGGTCGCGGCGCAGCGGCGTGGCATCGGTGAGGGCCCGGGTGAACGCGGCGACGAGGTGGAGCGGCGTGTTGGCGTCGAGGTGGGCGTGCCAGAGCACGGCGTCCGGGTCGCCGGGGAGGGAGGTGGTGATGAACCAACTGCCTCGCCCTTGGCCGACGCGCTCGACTCGGACTGGTCCGTCGGGGAGGAGGCCGAGACGTCGGAGTGTTCCACCCATCCGGCCGCGTAGAGGATCTCGAAGGGATCGCTCGGCTCCGTTGCGGGGGTGGGGTCGGTGAGGGCGTCGGTGAACGCGGCGAGGATCTCCACCGGGGCGCGAGCGCCGAATCGGGCGTACCAGGCCGGGTGTTCAGTGGTGAGGGCGTGGAGGATCGTCCACCATGGTTTGTCCGGGTCCGGGTACAGGCTGAGTTCGGCCTGTTGGTCGGGACGGACCAGATGGACGACCGGGGAGAGCGGGGCGTGGTCGTAGCGCCAGCCGCTGGCTTGGTGGAGGGCCACCGTGATCCAGCGTGGATCCCCGCCGTCGGCCAGACAGGGCGGGCTGACGAGCACCTCGTCGACTGCGTCCTGGGACAGGAAGCGCATCCGGTTCACCTCCGGGCCACGGGCTCCGGGGCGCCGGAGGCCGAGGGCGCCGGACGGGGCGCGAGGGCTTCGAGGCGGGGCCGGGCGTTCCGGGTGGCTGTGTGGATGGCGAGGATCGCCGGGGCGTGCAGGGCCAGTTCGTCCAGTGCGTGCCATGCCTCAGCGTTGCGGGCGTCGATCAGGTCGTCGTACACCTCCGTCCCTGGATGGGCGGAGGGCGGAAGGTCGTCGAGACGGGCGCGGTAGTGCTCCTCGAAGGCGTCGAGTTCGTCGAGGGCGGCTTCGGCGCTTGCCAGGTGCCACGGCCAGTGCGTCTGGACGGCCTGGGCGGGGAGCTGCTGCAACTGGTCTTCAGCGGTGGAGAGCAGTTCGCGGGCGAAGGGCCGGACCTGGGCGGCAGCCTGCCAGGTGTCGGCGTCCTGTCGGGCCGCGCGCTGTCCGTAGGTCTCGTCGTCGTACGGCCAGCCGTCAGGATCGGTGTGCTGGTCGGAATAAACGTCCCAAGAAGCCAGGACCTGCTCGCTGGTGCGGAGGAACGCGGCGAGTTGGTCGAGGCGCTGCTGGTGGACGATGCTCGGAGAGGAGGGTGGGGTGGTCACAGGGGCTTTCTTCAGTCATCGGGCGCGAGCAGTCGAGGCAGCGGCGGGAGCGGCGACGGCCGGGGAGGGGGCGGCATTCAGCCGCTGGCGGTGGGCGGCGCGTACGCGGGCCTGGACGTGCTTGAGCCGCTGCTGGTGGGCGTCGGCGACGTCCCTGCCGGTGCGGCTGGTCGGTTCGTGCTGTACGGCGTGATGCCAGCCGTGGTGGCCCCAGCCGCGCAGTAGCGGTTCGTCGCTCGTCAGGGCGGTGATGAAGCCGGCGATGGTGTGTCCGGGCGTGTGCCCGTCGAGCCAGCCGTCCCAGATCGAGCGGCCGACGAAGGAGGACTCGGCGGCGTCGAGGGGGTACTCCTTCGCACGGATGCGCCAGGAACAGGCGCGGGTCTCGTCGTATTGGGGACGGCTGTATTCGACGATCGCCCTCTGGTCGGGGGAGCGGGCTTCCAAGCCGGTGCCGTTCTCGCTCTGGGTGACGCTCCAGCCTGCCGAGCGGAAGAGGTCCCACGGGTCGGCCACGTCCTCGGGGACGGGAGTGAGGAGTGAGTCGGTGAGACCGGCCAGGATTTCGGTCGGCACGTGACGGGTGAACGAGGCGTACCAGGTGCGGGAGTTGGGCGGCTCGACAGTCAGGCGCCACCAGTTGCCCGACGGGGTGAACTGGGGTGCGGCCTGGAGCCGAGTTTGCAGGTCGGGACTGGTCAGCTCGGTCTCGGGGGAGGCCGGGTCGGAGGTGATGTTCCATCCAGCGGCGAGCAGGGCGTGCGTGACGTGGCGGGCGTCGCCCGCTCCTGCGAGGTAGCGGGGGCTGGTGGCACGGGGGATCGTCGACTCGTGATCGCGCCGGAAGGCGGCCAGCTGACGCGCGGTCACCGGCATGTACGACACCGCTCGGTAGTGCCGTGCACCGTATGGCTCGGGGTGCGTTCCAGCACGCGCACCGTGTCGTTCAGCGGGTGGCGCAGTTGGTCGACGGTTGTGGCGTCGGTCATGAACCCTCCTCGTGGGTGGGGTGTTGGGGAAGGAGCGAGCGAGGCCGCCGGAGGTGGGTCAGCGGCGTCGGCCACCGGCGTATGTGTACGGGCCGCTCGCCCTGGGCTGTGCGCGGGTGCGGGTGGTGGCGAAGCGGGCCCAGGTGGCGGCGCGGGCGGCGGTGATGCGGGCCTGCTGCCACGAGGTGAGCTGGGAGGGCAGGACCGAGACCGACGTGGTGCGGATCCGCCTGCTGGGCGGGACGTGTCCGCGCGGGCGCATCACCGGCTGCGGGTCGGCCAGCGCCGTGGCGAACGCCTCGATGAGGTGCAGCGGGGTGGTGGGCGTGAACACGGCGTCCCAGGTCCGCCCGTGTTCGGAGCGGGCGCCGGCCCACCACATCGCCTGGCCGCGCTCGTCTTGGCGGTACAGCAGCCAGGTGTCCCGGCCGGGGTGGACGGCGGTGAACGTCTGGTCCTCGCCGCGCTCACTGGTCCAGCCCTGCTGCTGAAGCGGCGCCCAGGCGTTGGGCGCGTGCGCCGAGCGGGGTCGGGTGAGGGCGTCCGTGACACTGGCCACGATCTCCACCGGGGTTTGCCGACCGAAGGTGGCGTGCCACGGCTGCTGGGCGCCGACGGCTTTGCCGGAGATGGTCCAGCCGCCAGGCTGGGTGTGCGGGTCGTAGCCGATGCGGATGGTGCGGTCGGGGCTCTCGAGGACGAACGGGCCACCGCGGTGAGCAGAACCCTTCCAGCCGCAGGCGCGCAGAAACTCGATGACGTGACCGATGTCGCCCCCGCCGGCGAGATGGCGGGGCTCGATGAGGTAGTGCTGCTCGGCCTGCTCGCCGCCCGTACGTCGGGTGCCCCAGCCGGTCCACTGCTTCCGGCTCACCGGCGCCTCCGGACGACGAGCGCGGAGGCGACCGGTTTCGGTGTCGTCGGAGGAGGCGAGGCCCCAGGGCTGGCGAAGGTGCCGAACTGGTCTACGTGCTCGTCGAGGTCCAGGACGATGTCATGGAGTTCGTTGGCTGCGCGGCCCATCGCCAGGCAGACCTCGGGCGGGAGGATGCCTTGCTCGGAATGGTGCTTGGCGAACTGGGCGCCGGTGATCATCAGGCCCGTGAGCCGGCCAAGAATGCCGTCCTCGGGGTTGAGGACGGCAGCGAGGACCCGGGCGGCCTCGCGCGGTGGGGCGAGCGCGAGTTGCTCGTTGAGTCGGCCGATCTGTTCGGCGATGGATCGGGCGTACGGGACTGGGCGGATGGGGGAGTCGGTCACGGGCCTCCTGAAGCAGGCAGGTAAGGGTCAGGTGTGGTGGCCGAGGCGCCGGGATTCATCCAGTGCTGCCTCAGGGCGCCCTCCGGAGAGAGGATGGGCTGCGTCGGGAGAGCGCACGATGCAGGCGCGTAGGTAGTGGCGGAAGAGGGCGGTGGCCAGGCGGGGTGCGTCGTACACGGTGATGGGCGGCGGTGTGGGGCCGACGGCGGGGATGACGAAACTCCTGTGGGTGGGCGCGGGGCCGGCCTTGGCGGGGCTGCCGGGCATACAGAGGCGTTTGGGCAGGGTGCCTCGGGCACGGTGCTCCCGACGGCGAATTCACCGCCGTCGGGCAGCGCGGTCCTCGGCTCCGGCCATGGAGGTCGGCACCGAGCCCGGCGTGCTGCTGGTGGACGGGGTCCTGAGACGGGACACGGCGTCCTCGTAGGCGGCCGGGTCGAAGAGGTCGTCGGGGATGTGCACGACGTACCCGGCCAGCAGCAGCGTGGGAAGGGCGCGGGTGGCGAGTCGTTTCTTCCCGTCCTCGCTGAGGTCGGCGGGGGCTTCATGCCAGACGTAGACCGGGCCTGCGGTCTCGACCGTCTTGCGTTCGAAGCCGAGACGGTCGAGTAGGTCCAGAAGCTGCGCGGGAGCACCGGTCGGAGTGTCGGCGTGGACGGTGTCGGTCAGGGGCTTTCGGTAGAACTCGACGTCGGTGCCTTCTTCGTCGGCACGGTTTCCCATGGGGTCGATCTCCTGCTGGGCAAGGGCGGTCAGCGGTGCCGGCCCACAGCCGGTGGGTGGGGGCTGGGCGGTTGCGCCGTGCTGGGCGCTGGGGTGGTTGTCGGTGTACGGGCGGCCAGGGCGCGGATGTCTTCCAGTTGGCGAGTCAAGCGCGACAAACTGCGGGCTGCGTTGATCAGTTGCTGGGCGGGATCGGTGTCGCGTCCAGGCCCGTGGACACGGTCGGCCCAGGTCACCAAGGCGGAGACCAGGATGTTGTGCAGGCGGTGGAGCACGTCGTCGTGAGGGGCGACGAGTTCTGTGAGGACTGCGGCGAATTCGTGGCCGCTCGTGGCGTTCCTGGCGCGGTCGGCGAGCTGGTCGAGGTATCGGTGGGCGGTTTTCCGGTCCTCGTCCTTCGTGCTCAGCATGTTGAGTTCGGGGTCTAGGTGGACGCTGTATCCGGCCTGCAGCAGGGACAGGGCCGCAGCGGTCGAACCAAGACACTGATCTTCGGTGCGCATGGTGTGTGGCTGGCGGTGGTAGGGGCCACGGGGCCCGGGAGCGTCGATGAACCCGCCCGACTGCTGCAGGATGCCCGCTGCGCGATCGTCGCCCCCGATCGCGACGACGAGACGCGTGCGCGGATCCCGGGTGATCGTGACGTAGTCGGTGACGAGGAATTCCGGCTCGTCACCGGGCGGTCGGCCCCTCACCGGACCCGGTGAGGGACCGGTGAGGCGGGCGGCTGGACCGGAGCGGTGGCGAGTGCTGGCCGACCGGCCGGGCGGGAGAGAAGGACGCCGACGCCCAGCTCGGACAGCCGGTGGCCGACGGCGCGGACGGCGGCGGCCACCCGAGCCGAATCGCCGTCGGACAGCACGAACACATGCCGGTCCTCGTGGAGTGCGAAGCCGTACTCGGTGAGCGCCTGGACGATGTCGTCGCGATCGGGCTCGGCGGTCACGATGTCCTCGCCCGACCACGTCATCACCACCGTCTGCTTGACACGAGCTGCGGCGGCGAGGCGGGAGGCGTTGTCCCGTACCTGGGCGAGGGCCTGCTCATAGCGGGGCAACAGCCGGAGGCGGACATGCTTGGCGGCACGGAACGGGTTCGCGTCGACGGCGAGGCCATCAGGCTCACGGACTCCGCGGAACGCCTCAGCGGGAAGGTTCTCGGGTGCCATGGCGGCGATGAGGAAGCCGTCGTCGCGGCCCTTGCGGTCCATGACGAACAGCCTTGTGCCATCTGCGGGTCGAGTCACGACCGCCCAGTGGTTGACGCTGTGCTTGGCAAGGGCGTCGGCGACCTGGTCCATGTCCCAGACAGCGGCGGTCAGGTCGTCCTCAGCGGCGTGGCCGTTGAGGTCCGGCTGGGTTTGGCTGCTCCACTGGCCAGGCAGTTCGCCGGCTAGGACTGCGGCGAAGGAAGCGATGGAGTCGTCGGGGGCGGACAAGAGTCTCCTTGAGAAAGAGCGCGGATCATGTCCCACTGCCGGTGGGGCCGGCGCGGTGGGCAGGGGACGCGGACTGGTGGGATGCGGGGTGGCGGGCAGACACAGACGGCGCAGGCTTCCGTCTCGCTCGGGCCAGCCTCGGCTGGGCACGGCTGCCGGGCGGGGCGAGGTGTTCCGCTTCGTGGGTTGGCCGTGCCCTTCGCAGGAGTCGGCTGCCGGGCAAAGCGGGTTACCCAAGGAGGCCAGGACGCCCTTGTGCGTGGCGTCCACCTTCGTGAAAAGTCAGCGGCTTCGTCCGTAGCGGTGACCTGGCGGAGACGCCTCGGCGAGGTGCGCGACCTGGGTGCTGACCGGGCGGTCGTACGGTTCGCCGGAAACTGCACCGCAGCGCCTGGGACGACGGGCGTCGAGGACATGGAGTCCGTCATGGTGGAGCGGAGCGCGTGGGCTGGGGCGCTGGGGCGCTGGGGAGGATCCGTTCAGAGCTAGGTCGGCAGGGGGCAGCCGCGCTGCCGCGTGCCAGATGGCATGCCGTCGCCGTGCCGGTCGGTGGTGGCCGGCCATTTTCAGCAAGATACGTCCAGGTGCTCGGCCCACTCGTCGAACTTCTGCGCCTCCGTCCACACGGGGCGGTCCGAGGCGTAATCTGCTCGGCCCGGTCAGTGGGCGACCACCGTGTGCTTGGTCAGCCCCTTCTCGACCGGAGACGGGACGGCCCAGGCTTCGGCGAACGCCTCGGAGGTGGGGGCACCCCAGGGGTGCCACGCGCACGATCACGTACGTACCCATGGGCGCTGCGTCCGTCCGACTCGTGGATGCCGTGGCCGGCCGTGATCAGGGGCACTCTCGGACTAGATCGCCGGCTGTCGCTGTCGCTGTCGCTGTCGCTGTGGCGGTGCGGGTGCTCCCGCAGCGTGCCGGCGGTGAGTCCCGGGCGCCGGACAGGGAGCGTCATCGGCCGCCCTGGGTATCGGTGATGTGGACGAGCTGGTTGAGGGGGTTGATCGAGTACCACCCGCAGTCGAAGGGCCCGCTCCCGATGGGCAGCTTGGGCAGTACGAAGTCCTCCAGGGCGCGCCGGTGGATCAGGCAGTCGGGGCAGTGGTGGCCACGGTGGATCAGGTAGCGGGGATGGGCGGTGATGAAGGTGCGGTCACCGCCGTGCGGGTTGCGCAACCGCCAGCCGTTCTCGTCCGTGGGTAGGTGCCAGGAGGGCGCGACGATCGTCATGATGTCGCCCGACAGGACGCCGTTGGCGACGCGTCGCGGGATCACGACCTGGTCGCCGGGGGTGAAGTGCGCGTGGGTGATGTCCCTCTCAGCGGTCAGCGTCTCCTGGGATGGTCGCCAGGTGGAGGGTATGGGCGAGGGGTGGGGAGCGTCGGGCAAGGCAGCCGGTCCTTCTACGAGCAGCTCGGTGGCGGTGGGAGCATCAATGCTCCGGAGGATCGCCGGTTTCACTAACCGGGGATCGTCGGGTATAACCGCTGATCGTCTACCGGTACGGGTTCTCGGTGCCGCGGTCGTTCTCGGAAGCGGCGTCGAGAAGTTCGGGCAGATCGGTGCCCTCCGCATCACGCTGGTCGATCCACCATCCGGCCCGGGTGATAGTGCGAATCTTCTCCTCCAGCACCGTCCAGTCCGCCTCGTCCCAGGTTCCCTCAACGACCAGGGCGGCATAAGCGCGGGTAGCGAACTGGTGGCGGGAGCGCTCGCCCCAGCCTCGGGCGCGTTCGGTGCCCTCCAGCGGTGGCATCTTGAACTGCTCGGCCCACATGGCGGCGGCCTGCTGTTCCTCAGCGCGCTTCGCGGCCAGCCACTCCTCCTTCCCGAGGCTGTCGGCGTCGCGGGCCGCCTTCCAGCAGTCGGTGCAGTCCCTGGAAGCGAGCCAGCGGGCGAAGCCGGCGCGCTGGTCGGCCGGTCGGTCGGACAGATCGTGGACGACGTCGTGGGTACAGATGTGGGTGACGGTCCAGTGGGTTCGGACTCCCAAGTACGGAATCTCCTCGTGTCGGGGTGCGGTCTGCGGCGCCAGTGGGTTCAGTGGGTGTGAGAGGGGCGTGGGTAGTGCTGGGCGGCGCGGTCGAGCAGGTCCATGTGGCGCCGCCAGCACCGCGAGGCTTCGGTGGCCAGGGTGCTGTCGATGCGGGGATCGAGAGTGCTGACGGCATCCAGCCCGGCGGCACGGGCAACGGCCAGGCGCAGTTCGGCGTCGACCCATGCCCGCTCGCCGGCTGAGGGGACCGGGGTGTCGTCGCTGCCGGGGCCGGCGAAGCGGGCCAGGTAGTCGCTGGCTCCGCTGAGTATTTCGGTCAGGGGGATCTCGTCGGAGGCCATCCAGCGGCCGTGCTCCAACAGCGTGACGATGGCGCAGCGGAGCAGGGTCATCTCATCGCGGTGCGGTGAAGCGCAGATCCGGCAGCTCCAGTTGTGACAGTTCCAAGAGGGCGGGGACGGGAGGGGTATGGCTAAAAGGACCTTGCAAATGCGGGGCGGATGAAGAGCGGGGCGAGGATGACGTCACCCCGGCAGGTAGGCGTGTCGGACTGGGCCGGTTGATGGCCGTCACTTGGGGGGACCGACGCTTGAGCACCGTCGCGCGGGGATAAACGTCAGAGCCGTATAGGCCGTGGTCAGGTCAGCGGGGCTGGCGTCGTGCGCCGGAGGGCCGGGGCGGCTGGGCGGTCATCGCGGCCTTCGTACGGCTCGGGTCCGACGGTGGCGTGGCTGCGGCGAGCGGGGCAGTGCGTAGGTCCGGGTCGAGATCGACGGCGTAGCGGGCGGCAGTGAGCATGTCGGCTGCCCAGCTGGCGTGCTCGTTCTCCCAAGCCCGGCCCAGGTCGAAGGGCAGCCGGATCCACCGCCCGCGCAAAGTGGGGAACGTCAGGAAGCCGGCGCGGGTCAGGATCCGCGCGGCGAACGCGTCGCATGTGCCCTCGACTTCGACCTCGCCACCGTCGCCACGGATGATGCGGATCGGCTCGCTCATGCCTACCTTCCCCGTCCTCGCCCCGAGTTCGCCTCGGCGGCGGCCGCAGTCGGTGGTGTCGGTGCGGTGGTGGCCAGGGCCGTGATGCCGGAGGGGCGCACGGCTGCGGTCCGCGCGATGCGGGAGCGCCGTTCCGCCCAGTCGTTGCAGGTCGTTGGCCCGGCAGGCGCCCGGGTAGGGACGGCGTTGTGTGCGCTGTCGTCTCGCACTTCGTAGCCGAGGCTGCGTAGGTCGTGGACGGCTTGGCCGACGCGGCGCAGCCCGTCGCGTTCTGGCTCGGCGAGCCTGAACAGGCCGGGGGAGAAGGGGACAGGCTCGAACTGCTCGCGGACGAGGAGCCATTCGGCCAGATGGGGTGGGAAGCTCGGATCGGCGGTGGCTATGTACCCGTGGTCGGGAGCGGCCCGGAAGTGGAAGTGGTGGAACAGAGATAGATCCTTTTGCTGGTCACCGGCGTGGGGTCGTCGGGCGTGGTCCCGCGGGCGAGAGGACTGTCGGCGGAGAGGCGTAGGCCGGCGACGAGGCCGGAGGCGAGGTTGTACACAATGACGAGCTGCTCCAGCACGGGCGAGAAGGCCGCCTGCGCCACACCGGTGGTCCGCGGGACCAGGTTCATGGCCGTTTGGGTGATGTGACGCTTCCAGTAGGTCCGGCGGGCTTCGGTGAAGGTGTCGTCGGCAGAACTCATCGGTGCCTGCCCGGGGACCGGCCGGTCGGAGGCGCAGGAACAGACCGCTCGTCGGTACGCGCTGGGTCGGCGACGGGGCGGACGGCAACGACGAAACCGAGGCTCTTCAAGCGCCCCACGCTGCGGTGGAGCTGGCGCTCGGCCTGATCGGGTGAGACGTTGCTCGGAGCGATTCTCGTCATGGTCTCGGAGCGGTGGGCGATCTGGGCGAGTTCCTTCCTCGGCGGCGGCGTCATGGCGCTCGGCGTGGAGGAGGCGGTGCGGGTGCCCTCGGTGGTGCTGTCGATGGCGGTGCTGCCGGAGGTTCCACATGCGAGCGCGGTCAGTAGTACGGGTTCGAGGGTGAGCAGGAGGCGGTGCGGCGGGCGAAGGCGGGCAGGGCGATGAGGTGCTCCTTGGAATGGTGGGTCAGGGAGTATGGGGCGCTGTGGCAGAGGCCGCTGAAGGGGAGGGTGCTGCCGCGGCTGGTGTCGACTGGGTGTCGGCGACGGCACGCAGTTGCTTCGCGGCATAGGCAAGGTGCGAACGGGTTGCCCCGAGCCGGTCCTCAAGCCCCTGGTGCGCGGCGGTGATCGCCCTGGCTCGGGTGGGGCTGCGGGACCGCTGGGTGAGATAGGTCAGCAGTCCGAGGTGCTGGATGGCGGCGCCAAGGGCGGCGAGCGCCGCACCGGTGGGCTCGGCGGCCCGGGCGAGTGCGAGGGTGGTGCGACGTTGGGTGGCCGTGATCTGGGCGGGATAGCGAGTGGCGGCCCGGTGGCGGAAGGCGTGTTCCCCGGCCAAGTGAGCCAGTAGGCGTGCCAGACGGCGAACTTCGTCGTCCAGGATCTCGCTCAGCCCGGGACCAGGGCGGATTTGGTCGGGGAGCGGTAGGTGGTCGGCCACAGTGTTGAGCCGGTCGGCCACAGAATGCAGCAACATTCGCTGGTCAAGATCAGAAGACAAGGGCGGTTCCAGTTCCGGCGCGGGTGACGGGAGGGCCGGCCCCTTCGAGGTCAGCGGCTCCGTGTCGGTGTTGCCTTCGTGGGCGACGGTGACGGCGGCGGCACTGCGGCGGCGGAAGCGGCGGGACGGAGGTTCACACCCGACGCCATTGTGCGGCGGCGGCCAGGTAGTCGACGACCGTGTCGAGGAAGGGCTCGACGGCGTCCAGCTGAGCGTTGGTGACGAAGCTCAACTCGGCGGGCGTCTGGGCTGCGGCCAGTGCCGTCAGGTAGGGAGCCAGGTCCAGTACGGGCAGCGGGTTGTCAGGCAGGGGGGTGGGAGGTGGCGGAGCACAGGACGAAGCGGAGCCGGAGAAGCAGCAAAGGCGCTTCAGTTTTCGTGAACTCGGCGCTTTTTCAGTGCATGCGGGCGTCAGTGTCGAACAGGGACAGTTCGTGGGGGTGGAGGAGGTGCTGGACGATGAAGCTCCGCCCGGCGACCTTCCACAGACCTCGTCCGCGGTTGAGGTGGGCGATGGCCTCGGATTCGACCGTGGTGAGACCCAGGAGGGCTGCGGCTGCGTGGAGTTGGTCGGTCTCCTGGCGGTAGACGATGCGGGTCGAGCAGTCGGCGAGGAGGCCCTCTGCCAAGGCGCGGCCCTTGGATCCGGCGTCGCCCGCGGTGAGCAGGTCACTCAATCTGTGGATGACCATGAGGTTGGCGATCCCCAGGCCGCGGGAGAGTTTCCACTGGGACTGCATGCGTTGGAGGAGTCCGGGGTGGCGCATGAGGCGCCAGGCTTCGTCGTAGACGATCCAGCGTCTGCCGCCGTTGGGGTCCATGAGGGCTGATTCCATCCAGGCGCTTGCGCAGGTCATGGCGAGAACGAGGGCGGTGTCGTCGCCAGAGCCGCCGAGCCGCGACAGGTCGATGGTCAGCATGGGGCTGGTGGGGTCGAAGGCGACGGTGGAGGGGGCGTCGAACATGCCGGCGAGGTCACCGTGGACGAGGCGGCGCATGGCGTGGGCGAGATCGCGGGCCGCTTCGCCGAGGCGGCCGGACATGAGACCGGCGGCGGCGTCGAGCTGGTCGGGATGGTTGAGCGCGGCGGCGATGTCGCCCAGCAGCGGGGTGCGGGGGAAGGCCGTTGCCTGGGTGACGACCGCGTCGAGGGCGACATCGAGAGCGGTGTGCTCCATGGGCAGCAGATCGCGGCCGAGGACGGTGCGGGCGAGGGACCCGAGCAGGAGCAGGCGGCGCTTGCGGATCTCGCCCGCCCAATCGGCTTCCGACACGCTGTACGGGCGCGGGGCGGCGTCCAGAGGGTTGAGCCGTCCCGGCAGGCCAGGGCCGAGGGCGATGGACGTGCCGCCCAGGGCGCTGGCCACCGGTGTCCACTCGCCCTTGGGATCGCAAGGCACGTACACGCGGTAGCCGTGGGCGATCGACCGCAGCGCGAAGCTCTTGGCGAGGGCGCTCTTGCCCTGGCCGATGACACCGGCGAGCAACACGTTGGGGTTGGTGAAGCCCTCGACGCGGCCGTACAGCGTGAACGGGTCGAAGGTGAAGGAGGCTTCGGCGTGGACGTCGCGACCGATGTAGACGCCGTCGGCGCCCAGGCCGCCTTCGGCGAGGAAGGGGTAGGCGCCCGCGGCGACCGCGGTGGTCATGCGGTGCTGGGGGAGCTTCAGCCGGCCGCCGCGGGCGGAGCCGGGCCCGGGACGGCCGTGGGGCGGATACAGGGGCGGTGGCATCTCGGGCTCGACCTGCGCGGTGCCGTCGGGGTGGGCGACGGCTTCGGCGCGGGCCTTGGCTTCCGCTTCGGCGAGCTGACGGCGTGCGGCCTTGCGGCTGGCCCGATCGGCGCCGTGGGGGGTGAACAGGGGAGAGGCCGAGGCGCGGCGTGCGCGTCGGGCGGGCCGGTGGGTCATGGCAGGGCGTGCTCGATTCGGCGCGGGACTACTGGGCACAGCTGCTGCTGTGGCCGTGCAGCGGGGTGGAGAGGTCGGTGGGGGTGGTCTTGCGGCGAATTGCGTGGGAGGCGGCCAGGTGCCGCTGGCAGATGGTCAGCACCAGCGGGCCGTCCGGGAGCCGTTCGGGCTGGCACTCCTCTGTGCTGACGCGGTCTTTCTCGCCGCTGGGCAGAGTGTGGAAGGCCTCGTGAACGGCAGCGGTGGCCTGCCACAGCCGCAGGTGCGCGGCGGCCAGATGACGCCCGGCAGCCGGATACGGGGGCCGAGTGGTGTCCATGAGCTGTTCGAGCAGATGGTGGGCGGCGGTGAGGTGGGCGTGCAGCGTGTCCAGGTGCAGGCGGTCGGCCGTTCCGCCACCAGCGGTGTGGGCGCGGGTGTGGTGGCGCAGGCCGGCGGTGGCGGCGCGGAGGTAGGGGTACGCGTCAGTGGGGTGGGGTGCGTTCAACGGGATCCTTGTTGCCGCGGGGCGGCGAAGTCAGCGCCGGGCAGGCTGGATGGCTGAGTGAGGGTGTTCACAGGACGGCGCGAGCCAAAGGCAGAGCGCCGAGGGTGAAGGCATCGGGCTGCTGATAGTAGAGCCGTCGCAGGTCGACCTGGGCTGTGACGGCGGCGGTCTCGATCGTCGCGCACGCCGCATCCAGCGCAGCGTCGGTCGCGGCGGACACGGTCAGCAGCCCGGTCAGCGCGACGTCGGCGTGCCCGGCGATCAGCTGCCGCTCGCGTTGCTTGACGTCGGCGTACTCGATGGAATCGGCCTCGGAGTCGACCTGTCCGCGGCGGGCACGTTCGTTGGCGTCGGCGATGATCGCGGCCTTCCTGCGCTGGACATCGCGCAGCGCCGACTCCAGCCCCTGGGGCACGTATATAAGGGAGAGGCTGCGGCGAACGCCGGCGGTGAACATAAGCCCGTGCAGGAAGCCGGCGTTGGTCTTCGTGCGGGGCCAGTTCTCGATCCAGTAGGTGGCGTGGCGGGCGCTGTCGGTGCCGAGGCGGTCGTACTCCTCGACCTGGATGACGGGCCCGGCCGCCGCAGGGTCAGCCTCGGCCCGCCCGGAGGGGGACCACTGCTGGAGGGCGGACAGTGCGGTTGGGTCGTAGGCAGTACGGATGACCGCGGCGATCTCTCGCGCGTTGAGCCAGCCGGTCACCATCAGCCCGGCGTTGCGGGCGGCGAGGGCGATGGCGGAGGTGGTCTGCTCCAACACGGTGAACGCGCCGGGCAGTCCGCCGCCGGCCTGGTTGATGAGCCGTTTGGCTGCCTTGAGGTCCAGGCTGATGGCCAGGTAGGCCTCGTGCGGCGCGGCGGCCGGGCCGGCGGAGGAGACCAGCTCGGAGTAGATCCGCCCGGCGACCGGGGCCTCGGGGCGACCGTGCTGTGCCCAGTGCCGGGCCAGAGTGTCGCCGGAGTCGGGAACGGTGCGTTCCAGGACCTGCACGGTGGCGACGTGCCCAGTGCGGGCAATGCCGGCCAGGGCCCGGCCCCAGCCCGCTACGTTCGAATTCTGGGCGGCGGGGTCGAGCAGTGCGAACGCGCGGCTGCTGACACGGGCGACGGCGGTGAGCCGTTGGTGGTGAGGATCGTGGACGGCGGCGGCCTTGTTCGCGGAGTCACCAGGGGTGACGACCGTCAATGAGGCGGCACTGCCCGGTAGATGGAGCACGCCCTCCTGCCGAGGTCGGGAAACGGGTCGGGCCAGCCACAGAGTCTGGCCGGTACGGCGCCGGAGGGCGTAGCGGGCGACGATCGGCGCCCAGTCGATCAGAGAGCGGCCGTTGCGGCGGACGGCGACCAGGGCGGTGACGATCGCCCAGAGTGGGGCAAGGGCGATTGCCCCGAGCAGCCCCGTGGTTATCACCGTCACCAGGAGGAGCGCCAAGGCGCTGGACATGATGATGAGTTGCGGCAGGGAGAGTCCGAGGAGGATGCCGCGCCGTGAGCGGTGCGGGAATTTGACCGTGATAGGGGAGACGGAGAGTTCAGACAAAGGAGCCGGTTTCCGAGAAGGCGCGGGGCGGGAGCTGGGACGGCGTCCCTGTGGTAGGAGTGTGGGGGCGCCGTCCCAGCACGGGGCGGAGTTACAAGCCGGTGGGCGGGGGCGGCGGAGTACCGGTTCCAGCCGTAGTCGTGGAGCCCGGGGCCGGCGGGGTGCCCTGCGGCGCAGGGGCGGGGGCGGCGGCCGGGGGTGAGGACATGAAGCCGTTGCCGCCAGACGATCCCCCACCGGACTGAGGTCCGGGGCTGCCCCCGAGATGGCCGCTGGTGTCGTCCCGCGGACTGGTCGGAGGAGGCTGAACTGCCTTCTCCACACCGCCCTTGATCCCGTCGTCTCCGGACGACGGGGCGTTCGAACCGCCACCGTCCTTGCCGGTGTCCGACGTGGAGTTGGTGGCGATGTCGCCGGGGAAGCCGCCCGCGTCCGGGCCCTGGGGAGCGGCGCTCGCTCCAGCTGCGGCACCGCCGGTTCCGGCGGTCGCGACCGCAGCGGCGGCCTTACGCCCGGCGCGTTCGGCATGCTGGCGGGCGAGCTGCGCGCCCGCTCCGCCAGAGCGGTGCAGTGTCTCGCCGTCGGAGCCCTCGGAAGCGGCCCAGTGCACGAACTTGAACGTCGCGTACGGGCACAGCAGGACGAGCGCCATGATGACGATGCCGGCCATGACGTCGGCGAGGGCGGCGACGCCGTCCTTGGCCTCGGTCTTGCCCATCGCCGAGATGCCGAGGACGAAGATCACGGTCATCAGGAGCTTGGAGACGACGAGGGTCGCGGTGGCTTCGATCCAGCCCTTGCGCCAGCGCCGGGCGACCTCCCAGCCGCCGCCAGCCCCGGCGAAGACGGCGAGGGTGACCATGACGAGGATGCCGACCTTGCGGACCATCATCACGCACCAGTAGAGGAAGGCGCCCAGGGCGGCGCCGATCCCGGCGAAGACGGCAACGAGCCAGCCCATGGCGGACAGGCCCGGGATCAGGGCGACCTTGATCAGGCGGCGTACGGCGGAATCGATGGACAGGTTCGCCGTTTTGAACAGCCCGGCGGACAAGGCGTCGACCACTTCGATGGCGACGGTGGTGAAGGCGATCGCGGTGAAGGCGAACAGCACGCCGGTGGCGGTGCCGGTGAATGCCTGGGTGAGCGCATGGCCGTCGCGGCGGATCGCGGCACGTACGAGCTGGGCGCAGAACGTGGCGACGAGGACGATCAGCCCGATGGGCAGGATCATCTTGTAGTTGTCGCGGAACCAGGCGGCGTTCAGGTCGACCTTGGTCGTGGTGTCGACCGCCTCGGCAGCCAGGTCGGCTGCGGCGGCGGCGAGTTCGCCCGCGCTCTTGGCCATCCAGTTGCCGATCGCCGCGCCCGGGTCGGAGGCGAAGTCGACCGCTTCGCCGACGGCACACAGGGTGTCGGTCAGGGGGAGGTCGCAGAAACCCACAGGGAGTCAGCCCTCCTTTCTCAGGTGCTTGGGGCGGTCAGGGCACGACGCGGGGGGCGAGGGAGACCAGGGAGCAGTCGGTGTTCGGGCGGCACTGCACGGCAAGGGTGATGGAGCGGCCCTCGGCGCCGGCGCCACCCTTCGTCCAGGTGATCTGCTGCTTGCCGGTGACTGTGACGGCGTAGATGTACGCCTCGGTGATCGCCGACGGATCGTCCGCCAGAGCCTGCTTGAACGCGGATGGGTAATGCGCCTCATCCACGGTGGCGGTGGCGTACTGGTCCTGATCGGCCATCCGCGACCACAGCACTGGATCCGGCACCTGGGCGGCGATCGACGTCCAGTCGGCGTACTTGGACTCCGCCGTCAGCCACGCCTTCATCGCCGCGAGCTGCTGAGCGCGGCTGGTGCTGCGGGTATCGTACGACCACAGCATCGCCGCGGCGGCCTCGGCGAAGGCCACGGGGTCGGCCGACGACGGGGGCCTGGCCACCGTTCCGGCACCGGCTGACGCCGTCGGGCGGGCGGACGCGGAGGCAGTAGTGCCCGTTCCGGAGGGAGCGCCCGACCGGCTGTTGCTGTTTCCTGTGCCGCCCGTGAGCAGGGCGACGGCGGCGGCGAGGGCGAGCAGGACGGCGAGACAGATCACGATGACCGTGATGCGCCGCCGGGTCGACCAGCCCACGCCGTAGCCGGACAGGGAAGGGAATCGGTTCGGCATCAGTGGACCTGGGATCCCAGCGCCGAGAAGAAGGCGACGACGCCGTTGGCGGCGCCGAGGCCGAGGGCGGCTCCGGCCGAAACGACGGCGCCCTTCTTGCCGTTGGCCTCGGCCTGGTGGCCGCCGGTGTGATGGCCCCAGGCCCACACACCGAGTGAGACGGCGAGCGCTCCGACTACGGCGACGATCGCGAACATGTTGATGCTGTTGACGACGTTCTTCAGCACGGCGAGGCCGGGCAGGCCACCGCCCGAGGGCGTGATGCCGGGGTCGTAGGCCAGGTAGTGCACGGTGTCGAGCAGGTGCAAAGGAAGGCTCCTTGCGCGCGCCGAGCCGACGCGCGGGAATCAAAGAAGAAGGGAGGGGATGTGGTGGCTGAGGAGTTGCGGGCGGACAGCCGCGCGGGACCCGACGGGCCAGTCGGCGCGCACGAAGGGCCCGCGAGGGCACAGCAGCGTTCGTGCCGAGACTGGGGCGCACCAGCGACGTCGTGCGGGTTCGCGTCCGTTCCCGTGTTGAACTGCGGGGCGGTTCCGGGCGTCTTCCGCTCCTGGGGGAGCCCGACCCGGACAGCGCCGGGTTAGATGACGCGGCGGGCGGCGAGGATGACCCAGTCCGCCAGCGGGTTGATCCGAACGGGCTTTCCGGTGCGGGGGGCTTCGATCGCGAGGCCCGAGCCGATGTACATGCCGACGTGTTCGGGGCGGGCGGCGCTGCCGCGGGAGAAGATCAGGTCACCGGGCTTGAGTGCCTTGGGAGACACGGCCTTGCCCTCGTTGATCTGGGTGTACGTGGTGCGGGTCAGCGTGATGCCGATGTGCGCGTACGCCTGCTGGGTCAGCGAGCTGCAGTCGCAGCGGCCCATCGGATCCGGGCCGTGCGGCGCCGTGCACGTACCGCCCCACTGGTACATCGTGCCGAGCTGCGCCATCGCCCACGCGATCGCCTTGCGGACCTTCGGGTCGGCGTCCTTGGGGATCGAGTAGCCCTTCGGCACGGCGCCCTCCGGGATGGTGCCGTAACCGGGGCCGTCTTCGGTGGCCGTACAAGACGTGGTACTGGAGGCGGTCTCCGTCTCCGTCGCGTTCTGGTCAGCGTCGGGGAAGGTGGCGGCGATTGCCTTTTGGAGGGCGGTCGCGAGGGGCTCCCACTGGGCGTAGGCGTCAGGGTAGGCCGATCGTTGAACTGCTTGCGCGGCCTGGGTGACGGTCAGCTGCTGCCAACCCTCCACGGCGAGCAGCGCCTTGTAGAACCGTTCGCTCGCGTAGACGGGATCGCGGATCTGCTCGGCAGTGCCCCAGCCCTGGCTCGGACGCTGCTGGAACAACCCCAGCGAGTCCCGGTCACCCGAATTGAGGTTGCGCAGCCGCGATTCCTGCATGGCAGTGGCCAGCGCGATGACCTGGCCCTTCTTCGGGACGTCGAGGCTGATCCCGGTGGCCACGATGGTCTGGGCGTGGGGAATCTGTTCCTCGGGCAGGGACAGGCCCTCGATGTGCACGTCCTTGGCGGACGCGCCGTTGAGGATTTTGGTGACCTGCTCGACGACTGCGTCGCTGTCGACGTCGTCCACGCAACCGAGGGGGGAGTAAGTGGTCTGGGCGGCCTGGCTGGAGGAGGCCATCAGCATGGCTGTGCCGGCGAGGAGAAAGGGGGAGAGGACGACGACGCCGATGCCGGCGGCTATGCCCTTCAAGCGGCGGCGCCTCCGGAGCGATGGTTGCGGTCCGGGGACCGGTTTTCGGGCAGGGGAGAGTGCAGAGCTGTCACAAGGGGTTCCTTCGAAAAAAAGAGATGGGGCCACCGGCGGTGTTCGCCGGGCAGTTCCACAACAGTAAGGGCGAATCCCCGGTTGCCGAAATCGCGGGCGATCAGAGACCGATTTTCCGGGACGGGGAGACGGGCGATGCGTCTCAACCGGGGATCGTGCCTTACAGTTTTGGTCCCTCCCCTCGCCCCTCCATTTGTAGGTCTGCGGTGCCGTCCTGCCCGCATTCGGCCTGCCTGGGGTACGTCCGCGAGCCGGAGTTCACTCCCTGCATCTCACCCGACTCGAATTGGGGCACCTCTTTGCCTTTTTCCCTGCATCACGGAGACGCACTCAGCGTTCTCGCCGACCTGCCGGACAACTGCGTCGACTCCGTCATCACCGACCCGCCCTACAACTCGGGTGGCCGGACCGCGAAGGAACGTACGTCCCGCAGCGCCAAGCAGAAGTACACCTCCGCCGATGCCGGCCACGGACTCGCCGACTTCACCGGCGAGAACATGGATCAGCGGTCGTACGGATTCTGGCTGACGCAGATCATGACCGAAGCCCACCGCCTGGCACGTCCCGGTGGGACGGCGCTGCTGTTCACCGACTGGCGGCAGCTGCCGATCACCACGGACGCGGTCCAGGCTGCCGGATGGCTGTGGCGTGGAGTGCTGGCCTGGCACAAGCCGCAGGCCAGGCCCCAGAAGGGCCGCTTCACACAGAACTGCGAGTTCGTCGTCTGGGCCTCCAAGGGGGCCATCGATGCCGCTCGCAATCCGGTCTACCTGCCTGGCCTCTACAGCGCGTCGCAGCCGTCGGGCAAGAACCGGCAGCACATCACGCAGAAGCCGGTCGAGGTGATGCGCGAGCTCGTCAAGATCTGCCCCGAACAGGGCACGGTGCTCGACTTCTGTGCCGGCTCCGGCTCGACGGGCGTCGCCGCCCTTCTGGAAGGCCGTGACTTCATCGGCGTCGAGAAGACCGAACACTACGCGACGATCGCCGCCGACCGGCTCAACGAGACTCTGCAACGGACCCTGAACCAGGACGATTTCGTCCTGTCCTCCTGACCTGTACGGACTCGCTGCCGCAGCCGGAAGTAAAGTCTCGGATTCCTTCCTCGGCGCTGCGTGTACGCGTTATAGCACCGGACTCCCGGTTAGCGAAACCGGGGATTATCGCGATGGTTGTAGCCGTCATATCGACCCATTGGAAGTGGTTTCAAGGAGGACCCTTTCGTGCCTGAGTCCATAAATTCTCCGGACGATGGGGAAATGGAACCGGTCCGGTTGCCGGATGCGGAACTGGAAAGCATCGAGGCCGGCGTACGCAGGCTGCTGGCGCAGTCGGCGGAGCAGGCCAAGCAGCTCGACAGCCTGTCCACTGAACCCGGACCACGCGCGTTCGGAGGCTTCGACTTTCCGGGGTTCGCCGGCCTGCCGGTGCCGTCCGCCCCGTCAGAGCCGCGTCCGATCCTGGAACTGGACGGCGAGGAGTACGAGGACGAACTCGACTCGCTCTCCGACTGGGTGGACGACTTCCTGATGCCCATCTACGGCGCGGAGGTCACCACCGCCACCCCGTGGTGCCAGCAGTGGCAGGAACACGAGGACGTCGTCGCCTGGCTCCATGCCCTGTGGCTGTCCTACCAGCAACACAAGGACCCCGATGCGGGTATGGCGGGTCTGTTCGTGTGGCACCGCGACTTCCTCACCCACGCCATGACCGCCGTCCGCGCTCCGGGCGGGCCGCTGTCGGCGTGCATGACCGACCAGGACCGGCCTGCCCACCGGCTGCTGCCCGGCCCCCAACCCTCCGGGCGCTCGACAGGTTCCCGCAGCGCAGGGCCGGAGTCGGCCGACGATCCGGGCCGGACCGACGCATGAGCGGCCCCGACGCCCGGCCGGCCTTCGGCCTGTCCTTCGACCCGCGCGCGCTGAGCGACCTGCTCCAGGCCCCCGGCGACATCCGCGACCTGGCCCTCGGCCAGCTCCAGAAGGTCGTCAACGCGCAGCTGTTCGGCGGCAAACTGACCGAGGAACTCGCTGGATACCGCAAGCTCTACGTCGATCACCGCAACGCCTGGCGCATCGTCTACGCTCAGCGCCCGGCTCCGCCCGGCGCGGACCACCGCACCGAGATCCACGTCGTCGCCGTACGCCCGCGCATCCAAAACGATGTCTACGAGACCGCCCGAAACCGCCTTGGCATCGCCCGGCGTCCGACCAGCGCGCGGTCGCACGCCGCCCGCGCCCGCTCACCGCAGCTGGACACCCAACGGCCGCCGGTTCCCAAGCCGAGCCCGCCGCCGTACGTGAGGCCCGGTCTTCCGCCCTCCGCACCCACGCCCCTGAAAGGCCCTGCCCGTTGACCCGTCCGCCCTTCATATTCGACCGCGTCGCGGAGGTGCTGGCCGTCGAGCCCCCGCTCGCCAACCCACATCACCTGATGATTCTGGACATAGCCCGGGACTGCCAGGACCTCGACGAGGAACTCGACG
>NZ_JAMGBG010000012.1 GCF_023516595.1 Streptomyces neyagawaensis
AAGGGCTACGACTACGACCACCTGCGCCGCTGGCTCCGCAAACGAGGTATCCGGCACCGCAGGTCCCGCAAGGGCATCCAGTCCTCCACCCGGCTGGGCCGGCACCGCTGGACGATCGAGCGCACGATGTCCTGGCTGGGCGGCTGCCGCCGTCTGCACCGCCGCTACGAACGCAAGGCCGAGCACTTCCTGGCCTTCACCGCCATCGCCTGCAGCCTCATCTGCTACCGCAGACTCACCAAATGAGGCGACGTCTAAGCCTCGGCCAAGGCTTCCTCGCCCACCGCCGGCATCGGTTCGGGACCAGTGGGCGGCAGTGGGGGTATCACGCCGTCCTGGGGTGCACCGTCCAGGCCGCGGCCGACGAGCTGGTTGTTCTCGTAGAAGGGGGCCATCCCCGCCAGCGGCGGCATTTCCTCCCGCAGCCGTTCGGCCACCGACGGCGTGGGCCGTTCGCCGTTGGCCAGCACCTGCCGACCGCTACGGAAAGCACTTTGCCGTCCGGGGTGATGTGGTACTTCACATCCGTGCCGCAGGCCATCAGCCCGGTCGCGATCGCCCGGTCCCACAGCCGCATCTCACCTGGTGCACCGGTCACACCACCGGCGCCCAATTGTGTATGCCCTAAAGGACAATTCACACCCCCATTCGCCTTCCGTACCGTGCGCCCCATGAGAAAACGTCTCATCACCACAGCCACGGCAGCCACCGCGGCGGCGGCCGTCCTGCTCACCGCGGCCCCCGCCAACGCATCCATCCACAAGACCAAGCCCAAGTCGTGGAACTGCGGCTTCGACGACGCATGTACCAAGAACACCCGCAGCGGGCCGGGATCGGCGAAGGTCTACCGCTGGTACCTCGGGGACTTCGAGGACACCCTGATACGCGTGGGCAACCGCAAGTACGGCCTTGAGCACATCAAGCGCGGCGGCTCCACCGGCAACAAGGCCAACCACCCCTACAACGGCTACGCGATGCGCCTGTGGGACAAGGCCATCAACAACTTCGCCAAGGGCAGCAAGGGCCACGTCAACAAGGTGTCCACCACCCATACCTACAAGTACGGGCGCGGGAAAAAGAAGCGCACGATGTGCGTGGTCACGATGGGACGGGACCTCAAGCTCGACGGCAAGAACTACGGCCTGACGGGCATCTGGACCGCCTATTGGGTCAAGGGGCACGTAGGCTGGAAGGGCTGTAAGAAGGGCTGACCAGGCAAGGGGGCGCGGGGTGAATCCATGGCAGGAAGGGGACTGGGTGGTTTCCACCGTCCCCACCGACAACCCAGGCGACCTCGTGGGCCAGGTCGTCATGATCACCGCTCATGACGAAGTCCTCGTCGACTTCGAGGACAGCAGCGGCGGGTACGCGCCCGGCGAACTCGCCCCCGCCCCCCGTACCGCCGAAGACTTGGCGGGGCTGCGCACGGCCTTGCTCCCCTACCGGCGCCTTGAGGAGGGCCGCAAGCAGCCGGTCACCGCCACACCCGAGGAAATCCAGGCCATCGCCTTCACAGCCCAGAGCGCCGACCAGGTGCACGCCGCAGGCCCTGAGGGGCAGCGCCTGCGCCTGCTCGACATCAGCGAACGCCGCGCCGACTTCACCCCGCCTGCCCCGCCCGCCCCACCAGCCGGTGACTGGTATGACGCCGCGTGCCCGCCGCCCGCCGCCGCACCCGCGCACATGCACCTCGCCTGGTCCCTGAAACAGACGTGCCGCTTCGCCGGCGCCCAGGGCGACCTGCCCGTACTCCTGGGCTGCGAGACCTCTCCCGCCTACGACACGGCCGACCTGCTCATGTCCTACCGGGCCCGCGTCTGGCGGGTGCGCCTGCCGCTGGTCTGGCCCGAGCCCGCCGACGACACAAGCGGCCCCCTGCACGCCCTGGCCTTCCACCTGGACGAGTTGTTCACCGACGGCCAGGCCCTCAAGGAAACCCCGCCCCGCCGACGCCGCCCTGGAATTCCATACGCGGACGGCAACGTCATCCATGCTTTCGGCGTCCCCGTCACACAGTCGTAGCGTGAGGCGGAACGCAGCGGGCCGGTGCTGGAGACGGGGTGCCTCTAAGTTCTTCGTCAAGCGTGTGGGCAGCTTCGGCCCGAGGTTCGATCTTCTTCGTGGGGCATGAGGCTGTCTGGTCGTGCCAGAGATGATGAGTGGGTCGGAGGCGGCCTTGGCTGAGGCGTCGTCTCCTTCATGGACGCAACGTGTTCGTGCCGGGCATGACCTTGCTTCCAAGCTAAGGATGCCGGCCTTCCTGCTGCGAGACCGGTTTGCTCCGGAATCTTTTCGGTCTGCGCTCATACCTTGCCCGCGTCCGGATGGAAGGGGTCCCAGCCAGCCACAAATTGTCGATTTCTGTCCTGAAGTTGGAGAGAAACTGCGATGAACGCATGGATACGCTCCACCCGCTTGATCAGCTCCCCGCTCAGCGGGGTGATACATAGGGGGCGGTATGACCGGACGTATCTCAGGATTCATCTCCAGGTCGGCCACGGCAGCAGCGCTGGCGGTTTCCATGTCGGCTGCCGCCGGCAGCATGACTCCAGCGCAGGCAGGGCCGGACGTCTGCGAGCTCGCCGAGGGGGATCTGACGGTCACGCTGAACCTGACCATCGACGAAGGCGACTCGCATGTCACCTTCACCCCACACGCCGCCTGAGCCGCTGGCAGGCGGGCCGTCGGCCAATAAATCCAAGGGCACCTACGAGAGAGTCCGTAGGTGCCCTTCTTCTGTGCCCCCGGCAGGATTCGAACCTGCGACACCCGCTTTCAGGAGTGCTTGAGCGATCATGACAGCTGGTTCTGGACAGTGCTCTGAGGTCCGGTTTCTGCAGGTCAGCAACGTGTCGCTTGACGGGCGGTCCCGTCGTGCCGCCGACTGCCGCTGTCCGCTCACGCATCGCTCACGCAGGCTGAGCCTCACTGACCTGCAGGTTCCCTCTGTCACGCGTACGAAATCATCGGCGTGACCTGCCGGTCCCGGGGAAGTCCCGACGACTGGTCCTTGTCGACGGTCAGCCAATTTCCCACCTCGAACGCCACGGAATGGGCCAAGGGGACGGTGACGTCGCGACCGTCGTGGACCGTTGACAGTCCTGTGCTCTCCCGAACGCGTCCTGCATCGCGGTGCGCCGTCCGGGCTCCTACGACGCGGTCTCGGAGGGCGTCTTCTCCGCACCACCGCTGTGTGCCACGGCCGGAGACACAGCGGTGGAGTTGTGACGCCGGGCGGTCAACCAGGTGGCGACCGGCTCGGTGTACCGGGCGGTGAGCGGACCCAGCACAACCAGGATCAGCACGTAGGCGGTGGCCAGGGGACCGATGGAGTACTCGATGCCGACGGAGGCGTCCAGACCGGCGATCACGATGGAGAACTCTCCCGCGGGCGAGCAGCGTGCCGCCGACCCGCCAGCGGCCTTTGCTGGAGATAGTGGCGCGCTGGGCGGCCCAGTAGCCGGTGGCGATCTTCGTGGTCGTGACGGCGGCGAGGGCGAGCGCCCGGAGCAGGACCGGGGATGCTGGCGGGGTCGGTGTTCAGGCCGGACAAAGAAGATCGCGGCGAACAGGTACCTCAGTGGAGAGAACAGGGTGTGGCGCCCCTCCGCGACCTTACGTCGCAGCGCCGCCCGCAGTTCCGACGTCGGCCGCCCCGCGGCACCCGCCGCATACTCCGGGCGCCATGACCCGCGCGGTCGCCAGGTGTGGGAGGGCACTGGGCGTCATAGGCTGACCTTCAGGGGGCTGCGCCTTCGTGGAACAAGGCACGGCCGGAATGGCCTGGCGGCCATGCGGTGAAGTCCCTGGCAGCGGAGTGAGAGGCCCGTGAACTCTCCGTACACCCTCGCGTTCGACAGCTCTGCCGAGGCCGGGACGAGCAGGCTCGGCGGCAAGTGCACCGCGCTCATCGTGATGACCCGGGCCGGTGCTCCGGTGCCGCCCGGGTTCGTGGTGACCATGGATGCCTTCGAGGCGCTGCTCGACCGCGGCGGGTTGCGCCGGGCCGTCGACACCGCCCTTGCCGGGCTCGTCGCCGATCCGGGTGCTGTGGCGGCGCGCGGCGCCGAGATCCGCTGCATGGTGATTGACCAGCCCGTGCCCTCACCCGTCGCGTCGGCGGTGACGGCGGCGTACGAGGAGCTCTGCCGAGCCGTCGGCTGCCCGGATGTCGCGGTGGCCGTCCGGTCGAGCGCCGAAATGGAGGACCTGACCGAGGCGAGTTGCGCCGGTCAGTTCGACACGTTCCTGTGGATCCGGGGTGCCGAAGCCGTGCTCGGAGCCGTCCGGCGTTGCTGGGCGAGCCTGTGGACCGACCGCGCGATCATCTACCGCGCGGCCCGTGGGCTACCGCAGACGGGGTTGCACATGGCGGTCGGGGTGCAGCAGATGGTCGATGCCCGTACCTCCGGCGCCGCCGTGACCGTCAACCCGGCTGACGGCGACCCTTCGAAAATACGGGTTGAGGCGATCTGGGGACTGGGGCAGCTCATGGTGTCCGGCGAGGTGACCCCGGACGCCTACCTGGTGGACAAGGTACTGCTCAGCACGGTGCGGACGACGGTGTCGCCGAAGCATCAGGAACTGGTTCCCGCCCCCGACGGGCACGGGCTCGCACGGCGGGTAGTCGAGGAGGGCCGTCAGCAGGTCCCCTGCCTGACTCAGGGGGAGGTCGTGGAGATCGCCCGCCTGGCCAAGACCGCCGAGCGGCAATACGGCTGCCCGCAGGACATCGAGTGGGCCGTCGACAAGCACCCGAATGGCTCCACGGATACGGGCGCCACCGTGAGACTGCTCCAGACGCGGCCCGAGACGGTCTGGAGCCGTCGGCCGAGGACACCTGCCCGGGCCAGCCACGGCGCGGGCGTCTCCAGCATCCTCGAGACCCTCCTTCGCCCTGGGAGGTAGCCGATATGCCCCCCTCGGCTCGGCCGCCGTCGAAAGACTCGTCCACGCCGAGTCGGCATCGCCCGCCTGCGAGCCCTGTAAGGAGCACGTCAAGATGACGGTCTCGCGCACAGCCTTCCCGAGCCCCTACGAGATGACCGCCCCCGCGGCCGCGGAGGGGTGGGAACGGCTGTACCCGTACTACATGGTCTTCCAGCCCTGGCGGCGCGCGGCCGAGGAGGAGCGGTTCTGGTTCCGCGACAGCCAGCACTGGCCCACTGTGGTGAAGCCGTTCGAGACGGTCGTCACTGAGCTCGCGTTCAAGGGCCAAGGCCAGTTCAACACCCGGCACTTCGTCGTACCGCCCGCGTACGGCGTCACGTTCCGCATCCACCAGGGCTACGTCTACCTGAGTCCGGTGGCCGCGCCGGAGAGCCGGATCCCTGCCCGAGCACAGCAGTTCCTGGAACGCGCCGGGTATTACTACGCGAACTGGGACAGGCTGCTGGAGAACTGGAAGGGCAAGGTCCTCGGCACCATCCGTGAACTGGAGTCCATCAGCTTTGGCGAGCTACCGGAGGTCCAGCCGTACGAGGACATCGAAGCGGGGGTCGGCCTGGGGGCCGCCGATGCCCTGCTCGGCGGGTACGACCGGCTCCTCGCCCTGTGCCAGCGCGCCTTGCAGTACCACTTCGAGTTCCTGAACCTCGGCTACGCGGCTTACCTGGACTTCTTCCAGTTCTGCAAGCAACGGTCCCCGGAGATCCCGGACCAGGGCATCGCGGCGATGGTCACGGGCGTGGAGATGGAGCTGTTCCGTCCGGACGACGAGCTCAGGAAACTGGCAAGGCTCGCTGTCGAACTGGGCGTCGACAGGGCACTGACCGTGCCCGACCCCGGGGAGCACACCCTGACCGCCCTCAGCCGTGAGCCGCGGGGCCGCGACTGGCTCGACGCCTGGAACGCCGCCCGCGATCCCTGGTTCAACTTCACCTCGGGCAACGGCCTCTACAGCAGCGACCGGTACTGGAGGGACACCCCCTCGCTTCCCCTGGGGTACGTCCGCGACTACATCCTGCGCCTGCGGCGGGGCGAGGCCATCGACCGGCGCCTCGCCGAACTCGCCGCTGAACGCGAGCGGATCACCGGCGAGTACGCCGCACTGCTCGACTCCCCGGCACGGGCCGACTTCGAGGCGAAACTGGGCCTCGCCCGCCAGGTCTACCCGTATGTGGAGAACCACAACTTCTACATCGAGCACTGGACGCTGGGCGTTTTCTGGCGCAAGGCCAGGGAGCTGTCCGCTCTGCTGCACCGGGCCGGGTTCTGGCCCGGCGCGAACGACATGTTCTACCTCACGCGTGACGAAGTCCGCGCCGCGCTGTTCGACCACGCTTCCAGCTGGGCGATCGGCGTCGAGCCGGCCGGCCCCGGCCACTGGCCGGCGGAGGTGGAACGGCGTCGCCGGATCGTGGCCGCGCTCGCCCGGCAGCACCCGGAACCGGCGCTGAACGAGCCGCCGCGCGCCATCACCGAGCCGTTCAGCGTCATGCTGTGGGGCATCACCAGCGAGCGGATCCGGTCGTGGCTGGCAGCCCCGGGCGACGTGGGCGACCTGACCGGCATGGCCGCCTCGCCGGGCGTCGCCGAAGGCACGGCCCGGGTGATCCGCAGCCCCGACGACCTGGACCTCCTCCAGGAGGGCGACATCCTGGTCGCCCCGGTCACCGCGCCCAGCTGGACGCCGGCCTTCGGGAAGGTCCGCGCGACCGTCACCGACATCGGGGGAGTCATGTCCCACGCCGCCATCGTCTGCCGTGAGTATTCCCTGCCTGCTGTCACCGGGACGGGCTCGGCGTCCACCCGCATCAAGTCCGGCCGTCGGATCCGTGTGGACGGTACGGCAGGCACGGTCACCCTGCTCGACTGACCGGCCATGTACGACAGGAGGCGTCATGACGTCCGACCGGGCGGCCCGCGAGCCGCTGTCGACCCTCCCCCTGGCAGCCTCGGAGATTCCCCTGAGCGACCCCTTTCCTTCGCCCGTGCCATTGACCGGCGTCCGGCGGGAGATGTGGGAGCGTGCCCTCCCTTACCTCGACGTGCGCGACAACGATGCCCATTCGCTGTATTCCTTTGCGCTGGCGACCGCACTGCTGCACACCCTGCCAGGAGCACGGGAGGACGTCGTGCTGCCCGCCGTCCTCCTGCACGACACCGGCTGGAAGAAGGTCCACCCTGCGGACATCCTGCCCGCCATCGCCGGGCGGGCCGGACCTGCCGGGCAGGAGACGATACGCAGGCACGAGTCCGAGGGCGCCGCCATCGCCGCCCGCATCCTCGCCGACGTCGGCTACCCGGCGCGGGACACCGAGCGGATCGTCACCATTGTCGACGGGCACGACACCCGCAGGGATGCCCTCGACCTGGACGACGCCGTGGTAAAGGACGCCGACAAGCTGTGGCGGTTGACCCCGCACGGCCTGCGGACCGTCGGTGCGTGGTTCGCCCTGGACCCGGACCGGACACTGCGGTTCGTGGTGGCACGTACCTACGACCGGCTGCTCACCGACCCCGCCCGTGCCGTCGCTGCCGCACTCACCGTGCTGGCCCGTACCGATATCAGAGTGCAGCGAAGCGGCCTGAAACCGCCATAACGCCATGAATGACTTATTTCGGTTGCTTATGGATATTTCTGGCGTGAGTCTTGACTGCATGGACACCTATCCGCCACTCGGCGTGGTCGTGACCGACCGACAGGGCCTGGTCGTCGGGTGGACGCCCGAAGCGGAACGCCTGCTCGGCCACACGAGCGCCGAGGCCCGCGGCCGGTCCGTGGCGGAACTGCTGGACGCCCCCGTGCTCGCGGGCGGGGAACCTGCTCGAGGTGAAGGGGCTGCCGAGCTCGGCGAGCGGCATCCGGACGTGAGCGTACGCCACAAGGACGGGCACCGGCTGGCCGTGGCCGTCTCCCGCTACCGCCTCGCCCCGGGGGTGGACGGCACCGTAGGAGGACCCGGCACAGTCCTGCTTGTCGCCCCGCAGTCCGGGTCGGCGGCGGAGCGCCTGCGGCAGTCGCTGTCAGGCTGGGTTCTGCAGGACTCGCCCCTGGCCCTGACGGTGTACGACACCGATCTGCGCAGCGTGTGGCAGAGCGCCGCGATGCACCGCCTCGGCGGCCCGCCGGACGAGGAGCCATGCGGACGTCGGCTGACGGAGGTTTTCGCCGGCCCCGACGCGGTGGAGTGGGAGGAGCGGATGCGGCTGGCCATGGCCACGGGCGAAGAGCAGGTCAGCGAGCTCAAGGGCACCGGCCTGACCGGCCTCGGATCCCGGCTCTTCAGTGTCTCGGCGACGCCGCTGCGGGACGCGGAGGCCCGTACGCTCGGAGTCTGTGCTCTCGTGAGTGATGTGACCGAGAGGCGCCGTGCCCGCGAGCGGCTCTCTCTGCTGAACGACGCGAGCCTGCACATCGGCAGCACCCTCGACATGGTGCAGACCGCACGGGAGCTCACCGAGGTGGCCGTGCCCAGGTTCACCGACTTCGCCCGCGTGGACCTGCTGGACGTCATCCTCCAGGGCGACGAACCCGCTCCTGGGCCGCTGGCCGGCCCCGTGCGGCTGCGGCGCATCGCGGAACTGTTCCTGATCGAGGGGGTCACCACGGAACAGCGCACCGTCGGCGAGGCGGACGTCTACCTCGCGAACTCGCCTGCCGCCCTGTGCCTGGCCAGCGGCCGGCCGACGCTGTACCGGGACAACACCGCCGCGCCGATCCGCTCCTACTACGAGACCGACGCGACCCCCGAGCGGCGGGCGAGGGTCCGGCGGATGGGCCCGCACTCATGGATCATCGTGCCGCTGAAGGCCAGGGGCACGACCCTCGGCGTGGTGTGGTTCACCCGCATGCGGGAGACTCCGGAGAGCTTCGACGAGGACGACCTTCCCCTCGCCGAGGACCTGGTGGCAAGGGCGGCGGTCTGCCTGGACAACGCCCGGCGCTTCACCCGCGAACGCGCCGCGGCTCTCACTCTGCAGCGCAGCCTGCTGCCGCAGCGGATGCCGGAGCAGTCGGCGGTGGAAGCCGCCTTCCGCTACCTCCCCGCCGAACAGCGTTCCGGGGTGGGCGGCGACTGGTTCGACGTGATCCCGCTCTCCGGAGCCAGGGTCGCCCTGGTGGTCGGCGACGTGGTCGGGCACGGCATCCACGCGGCCGCCACGATGGGCCGGCTGCGCGCCGCCGTGCAAACCCTCGCCGACGTCGACCTCGCTCCCGACGAACTGCTCACCCGCCTCGACGACCTGGTGCTCCGGCTGGCGGCGGAGTCCGGGGCCGACACGGAGCCGCCGGGAGCGGAGGCCGCCGGGGACATCGGGGCCACCTGCCTGTACGCGGTGTACGACCCGGTCTCCAGGCGCTGCTCCATGGCGCTGGCCGGCCACCCGCCCCCCGCCGTCGTCGGTCCGGACGGCACCGCTGAGTTCCTGGACGTCCCCGTGGGACCGCCACTCGGACTGGGCGGGCTGCCGTTCGAATCGATGGACGTCACCCTCCAGGAAGGCAGCCTGCTCGCCCTTTACACCGACGGCTTGATCCATTCCGGCCACCGCGAGCTCGGGGAGGGGCTTGAGGCCCTGCGGGAGGCGCTGGCCGTGCCGACGGGCACGCTGGACTCCCTGTGCGACCACGTCGTACACAAGCTGCTGCCCGAGGGCCCCGCCGACGATGCGGCCCTGCTCCTGGTGCGGCCACGGGCACTGGACGCGCGCAAGGTCGCCGTGTGGGACGTGGAGGCCGACCCCGCCGAGGTGGCGCGGATACGGTCGAACGCAGGCCGTGCCCTGGCCGAGTGGGGGCTGGAAGATGCCGCGTTCGTCACCGAACTGGTGGTCAGTGAACTGGTCACCAACGCCATCAGGTATGGCGACACGCCGATCCAGTTGCGGCTCATCCACGACCGCGGGCTGATCTGCGAGGTCTCCGACTCCAGCAGCACCGCACCGCATCTGCGGCGGGCCCGGGTGTTCGACGAGGGCGGTCGGGGGCTGTTGCTGGTCGCACAGCTCACGGAGCGCTGGGGCACCCGGCAGACGGCGGCCGGCAAGACGATCTGGTGTGAGCAAACCCTGGTCGCGGCCGACGGCCCGCTCCTCTCCCTGGAGGGAATTGCCGCCATATGACCGCGCCGTACGCGGCGTGCGACGACGACACGGAGGGGCCGGCCCGGATAACCGAGCTGCTGGAGAGGGTGGCCGACGAGAAAGCGTCACTGCCGGACATCGAGGCGACCCGCAGGCGTCTCAGTCACTGCCTGGACCTGACGAGTCGTCTCACGGTCGGCGAGTGGTTGGACATGTGGCTGGCGGGCAAGAAGGGAAGGCAGAGCGCCATCAGCGGCACGAAGAAGCCCATGCCGACGAGAGCAACATCCGGGTGCACCTGAAACCGAGGATCGGGCACCTGCGGCTCGACCGCCTCCGGGTCACCCACCTGTCGGAGATGCTTGAGCCATCGCCGAGGCCAACGTCGAGATCGCGGAGGGCAATGCAGCCCGCCGCAAGGCGTTCGAGGACCTCGCCCAGATCCCCTGGAGGGGCCGCGAGCATCGTGCCCGCCGCAAGGCGACGAAGGCGGCTATCGCGGAGCTGGAGCCGTACCGTCGCATCGTGGGTCCGGCCACGCGCCAGAGTGTCCGCCCCACGCTGCGGGCCGCGTTGAACGCTGCGATCGCCCATCAGTTGATCACCTTCAACCCGGCGGCCCACGTCGAGTTGAAGCGGGCAAGCGGCCCAAGGCTCTCGTGTGGACCGAGGAGCGCATCCTCCACTCGAAGCGCACCGGCGAGAAGCCGTCGCCGGTGATGGTCTGGACGCAGGGGCACACCGGCCTCTTCCTCGACCACGTGCGGGCAGAAGTGGACCGACACCAACCTGGACGCCGGGCTCATCACGGTCGCAGAGCAACTCGTCGTGGACGGCTGGGAGGTGTACGAGGACGACCCCAAGACCGACGCCGACGCCCGGACGATCGCGCTGGACTCCGACACGGTCCAGGCTCTCAAGCGGCACCGCGCCCAGCACGACAAGGACCGTAAGGAGTGGGGGAGTGCCTGGGTGGAGAGCGGCCGCGTCTTCACCCAGGAAAACGGCGAGTTGCTCCACCCCGCCAACGTCACACGGCGGTTCATCGAGCTGTACGAGGAGATCGGCCTCCCGCCGGTCCGGCTCCACGATCTGCGCCACGGAGCCGCGACGCTGGCCCACGCGGCCGGGGCCGACCTCAAGGACATCCAGCAGATGCTCGGCTACTCCTCGATCACCATCACGGCCGACACGTACGCGAGCAGGCTCCCCGAGGCCGACCTCGCCATCGCCGAGGCTGCGGCCCGGCTCGTACCGCGTGCCCGCCCCCCACGATGTCGCAGGTCAGCGTGCACTCGACCGTCCCCGACACAAGTGGCCAGACCTTGCTGGCCGTCCACCCGCGGGCCGTTGGCCGAGGCGCCCGCATCGTGGATGAAACGCACTGGGACGGCCTTCCCACC
>NZ_JAMGBG010000120.1 GCF_023516595.1 Streptomyces neyagawaensis
CCCGGGACTGCCAGGACCTCGACGAGGAACTCGACGCCCTCGTCGGCGACCGCGCGGACGGCGTCCTCGCCATCGAGCGGCCGGATCTCTTCGCCCGCCAGCTCGCCGAACGTCTGCGTCTCGAAGTGGAGTTGACCCGGCTGTTGTCCCAAGCGTGCTGCTGCGGACCCGCGTCCGGTGCCACCATCGAGGCCGAGGAGGATGCCCCGCCGCACTGCCGGAACCGGCCCGAGACGATCCTGCACGCCTGTCTTGACGCCTTCGCTGCCGCCGGGGACCCGCCCTCCCTGTCAGCGGAGGATCTCGTCGCCTCTCTCAGCGACCTCTCCGGAGGCGACGGTGGGCGCGGCCCGTACGCCGGCCTGACCGAGATCCGTCTCGCTAAGCTCCTGGCCCTGAACAACGTGTACGCCTGCGCCATGGACGACGACCGGAAGGTCAAGGGGTACCGGCGCAGTGCCGTGCTGCTCGCCCTTGAGGGGTTTCCCAGCTGAACCACCCGCTGCTCGCCAGGATCCACCCGGCGACCGAGGCGGACTGGGCACTGGGTGATCGCCTCCACCAGGACTGCTCCGAGGTGAACATGCTCCGGCGGTGGGGCCGGACCCGCATCACCCGGCGCGACTTCACCCGGCTGCTGGGCCACTGCGCTGTCTGGATCGGCCTCGACATCGAGGAAACTCCGCTCGCGATGGTCTCGGCAGGGTTCGTCAGTCGCGGGGACGGTGTCGTCGATCTTGGACTGCAGGTCGCCGACGCCCACCAGCGCCGTGGCATCGGCACACTGCTTGCCCGGCACGCTGCCGTCCACGCCCGCAGTCGTGGTGCCCACACTCTGACCGCGTACACCGAGGCTTCCAACACGGCGATGCTGCGCCTGCTCGCCCGCCTTGGGCCCGTTGAACACACCCGCGACGGCACGCACGTCGCTGTCCGGATTCTGCTCGGCGAGCCCACCGACGACGGGCCGTCGTGATCGCCCACCATCGAGAAACCACCCCCGCCCATGCCTTCCACCCCTCCGTCTGCGTCCGCGAAGAAGGCGCTCACGGCGCTTGATCACCGAATAGAGGCGGCTGTCGGCCACAGCATCGATCAGCTGTGGCAGCACCGTGACAGCGGCCTCCTCGACGAGCCACGCGCACGTCTGGTCGACGCCCACCGCGCACTGGTAGAGGCAGTACATGCCGTGACCTTCTACCGGGTTCTGCTCCAGCGGCTGGCCTCCGGTGAGTTCGAAGTCGACGAGGCGCTGATTACGCGCATCCATCGAACCATCGCCACGCTGGAGCAGGCCGCGGCCACCCGGGACGAGCACGAACAGCAGGTCATGGCGGCGCTGGAAGTAGTGGAAGACGCTGCCCGGACACGCGGAACCCGACCGTCGGCGGAACTCCCGGCGCCGGATCACGCGGCACTGCTGTCCATCGCCCAGGGCGCCAAGCTTCACGAACACCTGCTCACGCAGCGCCTGTCGGTCGTGACCGCTTCCGGCACCCGGATTCCGTACAGCCAGTTCCAGCGCTTGGAGGCGGCCGGGCTCGTCGAGCGTGACGACTCTCGTCCGCTGCACGCCGGGCAGCCCGTCACCATCACTGACGCGGGCCGCTCCCTCCTCGCCCCGTCGCGACCGTCGGGACCGGCGACCGTGCCGGCCGTACGGAGAGCTGGGACCTGGCCGACGTCCGCCCCTCGCCGGTGAACACGGCAATGCCCCGCACGCGCAGCGCTGTTTCCCTCCGTTATGTTTTTTTGCGGTCCTGCAAGAGGACCGCTGGCCTCCGGGCCCGGCATGACTTTTGCCCCCTGTCGAACGCATGACCTGGGGGGTGGTGTCACCGGGTCTGAGGGGTGCCGTCGGAG
>NZ_JAMGBG010000121.1 GCF_023516595.1 Streptomyces neyagawaensis
CCCGGCCGGGATCAGACCCCGGCACGTCTCCCACACGTCTGGCCCGACCGTCTCGCCGACCCACTCACCCATCGCCACAAGACGAGTCTGGCCCTGCCGCTGACGCGGCAGGGCCAGAACCCAAGATCTTCATGAGCCTTCTAGCGCTTGCTCTCCTCCGTCCGACCAGGCCCTTGGATTCCGAGGGCCTGGGTCGTCGCCGGGTTGATCAGCAGCACCAGCGCCGCGATCGCGACCACGGCCAGGACGATTCCCGCGGGGATCGCGACGCTGTCCGCCCGGAGCAGGTTGTACGCCACCGGCAGCGCCATGATCTGCGTGATGACGGCGGGCCCCCGGCTCCAGCTGCGCCGCAGCAGCAGTCCGCGCGCGGCGATCAGCGGCAGCAGGGCCAGCGCGATCAGGGTGACGCCCCCGGTGACGCCGGTACTGAGGTCGCCGGAGTCGCCGGTGAAGCCCACGACCAGCATGGCGCCGCCGCCGACCAGCAGGGCGATCCCCTCCAGCGCGGCCAGTGCCGCCGCGGCGGTCAGCCGCCCGGGGCGGGGCTCGGCGTCGGAGGTGTCCGGCGTGGGGGTCTGCTGAGGGCTCACCCCTGAAGGGTAGCCCCGGCGCCCGGACGCACACCGGCGCCCCGTACGCCCCCACGTGCTCATCGTCACTACACGATCTCCCCCGTGATCCGCACCTCGGTATGGGACGAGTACCGCTCAGTAGGTACGCTGCAACTCATGCGTGCACTTCTCGTGGTCAATCCGGCGGCAACCACCACAAGCGCACGTACGCGCGATGTCCTGATCCACGCGCTCGCGAGCGAGATGAAGCTCGAGGCGGTCACCACCGAGTACCGCGGCCACGCCAAGGACCTCGCCCGCCAGGCGGCCGAGGGCAAGGACGACATCGAGCTGGTCGTCGCGCTCGGCGGTGATGGCACGGTCAACGAGGTCGTCAATGGCCTGCTGCACCACGGCCCCGACCCGGACCGCCTCCCCCGCCTGGCCGTGGTCCCCGGCGGCTCCACCAATGTCTTCGCCCGCGCCCTCGGCCTGCCCAACGACGCCGTGGAGGCCACCGGCGCCCTGCTGGACGCCCTCCGTGAGAACCGCGAGCGCACGGTCGGGCTGGGTATGGCCTCGGGCACCCCGGGGACGGAGGACGAGGCGGTCCCGTCCCGCTGGTTCACGTTCTGCGCGGGCCTCGGTTTCGACGCCGGTGTGATCGGCCGGGTCGAGCAACAGCGCGAGCGTGGAAGGAAATCCACACACGCTCTTTACCTGCGCCAGGCATTCCGGCAGTTCCTGGAAGAGCCTCACCGCAGGAACGGCACGATCACTCTGGAGCGGGCCGGCGAGGAGCCGATTTCCGATCTTGTGCTGTCCATAGTCTGCAACACGTCCCCGTGGACGTTTCTCGGCAATCGCCCGGTGTACGCGTCGCCTAAGGCCTCGTTCGATAAAGGTCTCGACGTGCTCGGCCTCAGCCGCATGTCGACGCCCGCGCTTGCCCGTTATGCGACACAGTTGCTCACTTCGTCCCCCGAGCGGGGACCCCATGGCAAGCACGCCACCACCGTGCACGACCTGACCGACTTCACCTTGCATTCGAAGGTGCCCCTCCCCCTCCAGATGGACGGCGACCACCTCGGACTGCGTACGAGCGTGACGTTCACAGGCGTACGCCGTGCACTGCGTGTGATTGTGTGAGCGGAACGGGCAAAAGTCCTTCCACTCGAACGTTTAGGCCAGGGTCCACCCCATGGAAGTACGGCTGTGACACAGTCGACACCGAGGAATCAAAAAAAACTTTCTGGAAGGGGTTGTATCCGCCGCTGAGGTTTGCGAGTCTCTACGTGGCGCTCGGGACAGCCCGCAACACCGGCTCAAGCAAGCGCCAGAACCCCTCCTCACAACAAAGGACCACACCAGTCCGTCTGGTGGTCGGCCCTTCACTTGTTGAGGGATTCGTGAAAGCGTTCACATTCACAAGCAACGTGCATGTAATACCAAGGAGAGGTAGCAGCCATGGACTGGCGTCACAACGCCGTTTGCCGCGAGGAAGACCCCGAGCTCTTCTTCCCCATCGGCAACACCGGTCCTGCGCTGCTGCAGATCGAGGAAGCCAAGGCTGTCTGCCGTCGCTGCCCGGTTATCGAGCAGTGTCTGCAGTGGGCGCTTGAGTCCGGCCAGGACTCCGGCGTCTGGGGTGGTCTCAGCGAGGACGAGCGCCGCGCCATGAAGCGCCGCGCCGCCCGCAACCGGGCCCGTCAGGCCTCCGCCTGACAATCCCACCCAGCAATAGCCTGAGCTTGGCGGCGCGTACAGCGAGTACGCATCTCCCGCCCCCGAGCCGCAGCGCGCAGTGCCCCCGGTGCGCCTAATCAGCGACGACACTGAGCCCCGGACCACATGATGGTCCGGGGCTCAGTGCTGTCCGCCGTGGACCGGCATCCGTGCCGGGGTCGTCCGTATGCCCCCGCCCTACTTCTGGGCGCGGACCGGGATGTCGAGGATGACCTGCGTTCCCCGCTCCGGAGCCGGGACCATGTCGAAGGTGCCGCCCAACTCGCCCTCCACCAACGTCCGTACGATCTGCAGGCCGAGGTTGCCGGAACGGTGCGGGTCGAAGCCCTCGGGCAGGCCCACGCCGTCGTCCTGGACGGTGACGAGGAGACGGGCCTCCTTGGTGGTCCCGCCGCGCACGGCCGACACCTCCACGGTGCCGGTCTCGCCCTCGCGGAAGCCGTGTTCGAGGGCGTTCTGCAGGATCTCGGTGAGGACCATGGACAGCGGGGTGGCCACCTCCGCGTCGAGGATGCCGAAGCGTCCGGTGCGCCGGCCGGTGACCTTGCCCGGTGAGATCTCGGCGACCATGGCGAGCACCCGGTCGGCGATCTCGTCGAACTCCACCCGCTCGTCCAGATTCTGGGACAGCGTCTCATGCACGATCGCGATCGACCCGACCCGCCGTACGGCCTCCTCCAGGGCCTCGCGGCCGCGCTCGGACTCGATGCGCCGGGCCTGGAGCCGCAGCAGCGCGGCGACCGTCTGGAGGTTGTTCTTCACCCGGTGGTGGATCTCCCGGATGGTCGCGTCCTTGGTGATCAACTCGCGTTCGCGACGGCGCAGTTCGGTGACGTCCCGCAGCAGCACGAGCGAACCGATGCGCGGGCCCTTGGGCTTGAGGGGGATCGCCCGGAACTGGATCACGCCTTCATTCGACTCGATCTCGAACTCGCGCGGCGCCCATCCGCTCGCCACCTTCGCCAGCGCCTCGTCCACCGGCCCGCGTGACGGGGCGAGTTCGGCGGTGGTACGGCCGAGGTGGCAGCCCACGAGGTCGGCGGCGAGACCCAGGCGATGGTACGCGGACAGGGCGTTCGGGGAGGCGTACTGGACGAGGCCGTCCGCGTCGAGCCTGATCAGGCCGTCACCGACACGTGGTGAGGCGTCCATGTCGACCTGCTGGTCGGAGAACGGGAACGCGCCGGCGGCGATCATCTGGGCCAGGTCGGACGCGCTCTGGAGGTAGGTGAGCTCCAGCCGGCTGGGGGTCCGTACGGTCAGCAGGTTGGTGTTGCGTGCGATGACGCCGAGGACCCGGCCCTCCCTGCGGACGGGGATGGACTCGACCCGTACGGGCACCTCCTCACGCCATTCCGGGTCGCCCTCGCGGACGATGCGGCCCTCGTCGAGCGCGACGTCCAGAAGAGGACGGCGACCGCGCGGGACCAGGTGGCCGACCATGTCGTCCTGGTACGAGGTGGGGCCGGTGTTGGGGCGCATCTGGGCCACGGAGACATAGCGGGTGCCGTCGAGGGTGGGGACCCAGAGGACGAGGTCGGCGAAGGAGAGGTCGGAGAGGAGCTGCCACTCCGACACCAGCAGATGCAGCCACTCCAGGTCGGAGTCGCTGAGAGCGGTGTGCTGGCGGACGAGTTCGTTCATGGAGGGCACGTGTGCGAGCGTACCTGGCGGTACGGACATGCCTGGAAACGGCGGGCTGTGCCCCGCTGGACCCCGGCCCGGGGGCTGACGCGCCGGCCCCGGAAGCACCCGCGGGCCGCGGCGCCTGAGAGGGACCCTCAACCCTCCCGGCACCGCAGCCCGGAGCAACATCGGCCGTGGGGTGTGCGGTCCCGCGACCGAAGGATGAGGAGCCGGAGCAGTCAGGGCAGAGAGCGCCGGTTCCTCGGTCCGCCTTCCTGTGCGGGGAAGACGGAGGCCTGTGGTGTTCACAACTGATCGCCAACGTCGGAGCGCTGATCGATCAGATGGCCTATCACGCCATTCTTGACTAGACCACTGCGTGTGTCCATGCGTTGGCGGATGTTTGTTGTTGTTCCCTGGCCGACCCTCCATCGAGGGCGGGGCAAGGGCTTATACGCAGCGTAGCCCGGTTCGGCGGGCCGCCGGACCGGAATGCCGTCGCCCGGCGGATTTCCAGCGGGGTGGGCCGAGGCGTGTCAGGCGTGGGTCGGGGTGTCGGTGCGGGCCGGGCGGGGCCAGATCGCCATCGCCAGGTCGGCCACCGCCTCCAGTTCCTGCCTGGTCGCGCCGTCCCGCGCCTGCTGGGACATGCCTTGAATGATCACGCCCGTGTGGCGGGCGAGTGCGGAGGCGTCCGTGTCGGCGGGCAGTTCGCCCGCCGCGATGTCCGCTCTTATCCGGCTCTCGAAGACGGTGATCCACGCGTTGCGCCGGGCGCGAAGGGATTCCTCGACCTCGCGGCTCGTGCAGTTGGTGGCCGCGTGGATGACCAAGCAGCCATGAGGGTGGGCAGGGTTCGTGTACTCGACGGCGGCCTCACGCAGTATCCGCTCGACGGCGGCCCGCGCGGTGGGCTCCTCCTCCAGGGCCCGGTCGGTGAACGAGCCGTAGCGGACGCCGTACTCGCGGACCACCTCTTCGAAGAGGGACTGCTTGTCGCCGAACGCCGAGTACAGGCTCGGTGCGCCGATGCCCATGACGCGGGTCAGGTCGGCGACCGAGGTGGCCTCATAGCCGTTCTCCCAGAACGCCAGGATCGCCTTCTCCAGGGCGGTCGCGCGGTCGAAGGAGCGGGGTCGGCCACGCTGCTTGCTCTCCTTGGTCACCATGGAACGGATTTTATAGCGGGCACTAGACAAATGTCAGCGGCCTGATCTACGGTGATTTTTGTAGCGACCGCTAGGAAATGTGGAGGGGGAGCCGACATGGGCGTGCTCACAGGCAGGACGGCGCTCGTCACCGGGGCGAGCAGGGGCATCGGGCGAGGCATCGCCGAGCGGCTGGGACGCGACGGCGCACGGGTCGCGGTGCACTACGGAAGGAACGAGGCCGCGGCGAAGGAGACCGTGGCCGCGATCGAGGCCGCCGGCGGCTCCGCGTTCACCCTCGGGATCGAGCTGGGCCTGCCGGGGGACGCCGAGGCCCTGTGGGAGGAGTTCGACCGGCATGCGGACGGGCTGGACATCCTGGTGAACAACGCGGCGATCGGCGACTCCCGCCCGATCGAGGAGATCGACGAGGAGGGGTACGACCGCCTCTTCGCGGTGAACGTGAAGGCGCCCTTGTTCCTGGTCAAGCACGGCATGCCCCGGCTGCGCGACGGCGGCCGTGTCATCAACATCTCGTCGGGGCTCGCACGGACCGCGGCGATGCCGCACAACATGGCCTACGCGATGACGAAGGCGGCGCTGGACGTCCTCTCCCGCGACCTGTCGAAGGTGCTCGGCCCGCGGGGCATCACGGTGAACTCGGTGGCACCGGGCCTGACGACGACCGACAACACCGCCGAGTTCCTGAGCACCGAGGCGGGCCGCGCGATGGCCGAGGAGATATCGGCACTGGGCCGGGTCGGGGCGGTGGACGACATCACGGACGTGGTCGCATTCCTGGCGTCGGACGAGAGCCGTTGGGTGACAGGCAGCTGGGTCGACGCCACGGGAGGTTCCCTGACGTAGGGCGGGCTCGTAACCGGGGAAGAAGGCCGTATCCACGTGACGCGGGACACATCCGTGCGAAGCCCGCTCTGCTGCTAGATTGGTCTAAACCACACAGTATCTCCCCCACTCCCAGTGGAGTCCCTCTCTCCAGATCGGCAGGGCCAGCGTGGAAGTTGTCATCGTTCCCGATGCCAAGGCGGGTGGCGAACTCATAGCCGAGGCGATGGCGCGGTTGCTCCGGCGGAAGCCCGACGCGCTGCTCGGCGTCGCCACGGGATCGACCCCACTGCCCATCTACCAGGCGCTGATCGCGAAGGCGCGATCCGGTGCCGTGGACGCCTCTCGGGCGCGGATCGCCCAGCTCGACGAGTACGTGGGGCTGCCGGCCGACCACCCCGAGTCGTACCGCTCGGTGCTGCGCCGGGAGGTGCTGGAGCCGCTGGGGCTCGGTATGGAGGCGTTCATGGGGCCGGACGGCACCGCCGAGGACATACCGGGGGCCTGCGAGGCGTACGACAAGGCGTTGGCCGAGGCGGGCGGTGTGGATCTGCAGCTGCTCGGGATCGGGACCGACGGGCACATCGGGTTCAACGAGCCGTGCTCGTCCCTGGCCTCCCGGACCCGCATCAAGACACTGACCGAGCAGACGCGGATCGACAACGCGCGGTTCTTCGGCGGGGACATCGAGCAGGTGCCGCACCACGTCATCACCCAGGGCATAGGCACGATCCTGGAGGCACGCCACCTGGTGCTGCTCGCGACGGGCGAGGGCAAGGCGGACGCTGTCGCGGCGACCGTGGAGGGACCGGTGGCGGCGGTGTGCCCGGCGTCGGCGCTGCAACTCCACCCGCACGCCACGGTGGTGGTGGACGAGTCGGCCGCGTCGAAGCTCAAGCACGCCGACTACTTCCGGCACACCTACAACAACAAGCCCGACTGGCAGGGGATCTGACGAGGCCGGCATGCGCGAAGGCGCCACGGCCCGGGGAGGAGGGGCCGTGGCGCCTTCGTGTCGTGCGGCTGGGGGCCACATGCCGGGGCCCGCATGCCCCGCCTTCGGTGGCGGGGCATGTCACCCCCGGCGGCCGCTCCGGGGCCGTCCGGCGGCAGGCCGCGCTACTCGGCGCTCATGATGACCTCGGCCGCCGCTCGTCCGCAGACCCGCGCCGCTCCGTGGGTGGCGACATGGAGGGCGCCGCGGGGCGGTGACTGGGGGACACCCATCTCGACGACGATGGTGTCGGGGCGGGTGGTGAGGAGGACGTCGAGGGCGTCACTCATCCAGGGATGGCGGTGCTCGTCGCGGACCACGGCGACGATGCGCCGGGTACCTGCCACCGCGAGGGCGGAGGCGCCGGCGCTGTCACCCGCGAAGGTGCCGGTCTCGGTGCCGGGAAGGAACCGCGCGAGTTCCGCGCCCACGCCCCAAGGGGTCTCGTCGCCGACGGCGATGTTCGCCACCGGGGTGAAGGCCGCGACATACAGGGGCTGGACGGGGGGCTCGTACGGCAGCGGGGCGAAGGTCGCCCTCAGCGCGCGTCGGGCGGCCACGAGGCCGACCTCACCCAGGTCGGCTCGCCCGGCGTCCGCTTCCCGGCCGTCCGCTCCCCCGGTCGCCCGGCGAGTCCACCCGGCCAGGGCCCGGACCCGGTTCGCCGCGTCCGCCAGGCGTTCCTCGGGGAGGGTGCCCGACCGCACGGCGGCGACCAGGGCGTCCCGCAGGCGCCGTACGGTCTCGTCGTCGGCGAGGCCGCCTCCCACGCAGATCGCGTCGGCACCGGCGGCCAGGGCGAGGACACTGCCGTGCTCAATGCCGTACGTACCGGCGATGGCCCGCATCTCCATGCCGTCCGTGACGATGAGGCCCTCATAGCCCAGCTCGCCACGGAGCAGATCGGTGAGGATGCCGTGGGACAGGGTGGCCGGGCGGTCGGGGTCGAGGGCCGGGACGAGGATGTGGGCGCTCATGATGGCGCGGGTGCCGGCGGTGATGGCGGCGTGGAAGGGAGCCAGTTCGCGGGCCTCGACCAGGGGGCGGTCGGCGTCGATGCGGGGCAGGGCCAGGTGGGAGTCGACGGCGGTGTCGCCGTGGCCCGGGAAGTGCTTGGTGCAGGCGGCGACCCCGGCGGCCTGGAGGCCGGTGACATAGGCGGCCGTGTGGCGGGCGACCAGATCGGGATCGGCGCCGAAGGAGCGGACGCCGATGACGGGGTTCGCCGGGTTGGAGTTCACATCGGCGGAGGGGGCCCAGTTGAAGGTGACGCCGCATTCGGCGAGGCGGCGACCGAGGGCGAAGGCCACGTCCCGCGTGAGGTCGACGTCGTCGACGGCACCCAGGGCGTGGTTGCCGGGGACGGAGGAGCCGGTGCGGACCTCCAGACGGGTGACGTCGCCGCCCTCCTCGTCGATCGCGACCAGGACGTCCTCGCGCTCGGCGCGCAACTGGGCGGTGAGAGCGGAGAGTTGTTCGGGGGAGGTGATGTTACGGCCGAAGAGGCCGACGGAGGCGAGGCCCTCGCCGAGGCGGCGCAGCAGCCAGTCGGGGGCGGCGGTGCCCGCGAATCCGGGCTGGAGGACCGTCAGCGCGTCCCGGGTGAGGGCGTCCGGCCCCGAGTGGGAGCCGGTCGAGCCGGTGGCGAATGTCGTCATCGGGTGGTTATCCCTTCACGGCGCCCGCGGTGAGGCCCGCGGCCATCTTGCGCTGGACGAGGAGGAAGAGGACGACGATCGGCACGGCCATCATGGTGGAGCCGGCCATCATCGGGGCGTATTCGGTGCCGTGTTTGGTGGTGAAGTTGCCGAGCCACACGGTGGCGGTCTGGTTCTGCTGGCTCATCAGCATCAGGGCGTACAGGTACTCGTTCCACGCCTGGATGAAGCCGTAGACCGAGGTCGCCACCATGCCGGGCGCGAGCAGGGGGAAGACCACGCGGAGGAAGGCGGTGGTGCGGGAGCAACCGTCGACCATGGCGGCCTCCTCCAGCTCACGCGGGATGTTGACGATGAAGCCGCGCAGGGTCCACACCGTGAACGGGAGGATGAACGTCAGATAGGTGATGATGAGGCCGGTGAGGCGGTCGTACTGGCCCAGGTCGTTCAGGAGCAGGAACACCGGGATGATCATCGCGACCAGCGGGACCATCTGTACGGCCAGGATGCCGACGATCACCACCTTCCGGCCGCGGAAGGCGAAGCGGGAGATGGCGAGGGCCGCCAGCATGCCGACGACGATACCGATCACGACGACCGTCAGGGACACCACGAGGCTGCGGCCCACGGGGCCCCAGAAGTCGGCGATGTCCAGCGCGCGGCTGAAGTTGGAGAAGGTGACGGACGTCGGCAGGAGGCTCGGGTCCGGGTCGATGGCGTCTTTGGCCGGTTTGAACGCGGTGTTCAGCATCCAGTAGACCGGGAAGCCGGCCGTGACGAAGACGAGGAGGCCGAGGAGGTTCCAGCCGAGCCTGGACCCGCGGCGACCGGAGGCAGTGGCTGTGCTCATTCGACCTCTCCGATCTTCAGCATCTGGCGCATGTAGACGCCGATCACGCCGAGCAGCAACAGCACGGTGAGGAGTGCGATCGCGGAGCCCTGCGCGTAGTCGTTGACCACGAAGGCCCTGTCGTACGAGTAGGTGGTGAGCAGTTGGAACTCGGCCTCCGGGTGGCCGTTGCGCATCACGAAGACCTGCGGGAAGACACCCATGTCCCAGATGACGGAGAGCGTCGTGAGCATCACGACGATCGGCTTCAGGATGGGGAGGGTGACGTAGCGGAAGACGCCCCACGCGCCGGCGCCGTCCAGGCGGGCGGCCTCCTCCATCTCCTTCGGCACCTGGGTGAGTCCGGCGCTGAGGGTGATGACCACGAACGGCACGGCGCCCCACACCACCAGCAGTGTGATGACGGCGAGTCCTTCGGGGCCGCTCGCGAACCAGTTGTGGCCGATCATGTCGACGCCGGGGAGCTTGCTGAGGAGCGCGTTGAAGATGCCGTAGTCGGAATCGAAGAGCCACTTGAAGACGGTGGTGGCCACGATGATCGGCATGCCCCAACTCGCCACGAGCGCGATGTTGATGAGGGTCTTCACCCAGCCGGAGACCCGCTGGAGCAGGAGCGCGATCAGCATGCCGATCACCATGGTGAAGATGACGCAGGCTGCGGCGAAGACGATGGTCCGTACGACGACCGTCCAGAACTCGCTGTCGCCCAGCACCTTGGCGAAGTTGTCGAAGCCGACCGACTCCGCCGGCTGGAAACCCCACAGCTGGGACTGGCCGAACGTCTGGAAGGAGAGGGTGACCAGACGGACCAGCGGATAGCCGAGGACGACGGCGAGGATCAGCAGGCAGGGGGCAAGGAGCGCCCAAGGGACAGCGGCGCCACCGGAACGCTTCGTGCCGGAGGCCCGGCCCGCGGCGGCGGGCGGCGCCGGTGGTACCTGCCGCGGTGGCGGCACCTTGGTCGGAGTGGTCGTATCTGCGGCACTCATCGCGCGCTCCTAAAGCAAATGAAGAGGGGGGCCGATCAGCGCCCCGCCCGCCTCGCCCCGTAGGGAGCCGGGCGGTGAAGCACCCGAAGAGAGGTGCGGGGAGCCGCGCGACCAGCCACGACGCACGGCCTGCGCCCCCGCGCCCCGTCGCGGCACTGTCGTGATGCACCCGCCGGTTCGCCTCATGGCACCCACCGGTCGGGGCTGTGGCACCCCCGGTCGGGCCCGGCCCACGACGCCGGGCCCGACCGGGGGTCGACCGTCACTTGGTGTTGATGACCTTGTCGATCGCGGCGTCCGCGTCCTTCGCGGCTTCCTCGACCGTCTTCTTGCCGGTGCCGATGTTCTGGAGCATGGTCTGGAGGATCTGGGCCTTCTCGACCTGGCCCCAGCCGGGCGCCATCGGGACGAACCAGTTGGACTCGGCCGCGGTGGCCGGGACCGCCGTCGCCTGGTCGTCCTTGAGGGTGGCGAGGTCGGTCTTGTTGTTGGGCAGGTTGCCCTTCTCCATCAGGCCCTTCTGGCCGGCGGGGCCGGTGAAGGCGTTGATCCATTCGGCCGCGACACCCTGCGCGTCGGACTTCACGGGGACGGCGAGGTCGGAGCCGCCGAGGAAGACGGGCAGGTTCTTGCCGGACGGGCCGGGCATCACGAAGTTCTCGACGTGACCGGCGAGCTTGCCGGTCTTGTCGTTCTCCTTGGCCGCGGCGGTCGCGCCCTCCCAGGCGGGAGCGAAGATCATGCCGGACTTGCCCTGGCCGTAGACGATGTACCGGTCCGACTCGTCCTTGGTCTTGTCGCCGTGCATGTAGCTGTCGACGACGTTCTGGAACTCCTTGAGGCCCTTGACGGACTCCGGGGAGGAGAGGCTGGCCTTCCACTGACCGCCCGACTCGACGGCGATGGAGCCGCCGGCGTCGTAGACGAAGGACATGGCCGCGTACCAGTCGCGGGTGGGCTGGTACCAGGCGCTGAACTTGTCGCCCCGCTTCTTCTGGACCTTGTCGAGGGCGGCGGTCAGCTCGTCGTACGTCTTCGGCGGGGACTTGACGCCCACGGCGGCGAAGACGTCCTTGCGCCAGTTGGCGACGCGGCCACCGGCGTAGTACGGGACGCCGTAGGTCTTGCCCTCGTAGGTCACGGAGGCCTTGAGGCCGTCGAGCCAGGCGCCGGAGTTGTCGAACTTCGCCGGGTCCACGGGGGCGAAGGCGCCCTTGACCATGTAGGCGAGCATCTCGGTGTTGCCCATCTCGACGACGTCGGGGGCCTTGTCGGTGGCGAGGACGGCGTCCAGCTTGGCGTTCTTGTCGGGCCAGCCGTAGTACTCGTGCTTGATCGTGATGCCGGGGTGCTTCTTCTTGACCGAGGCGTCGGCGGCCTTGACCAGTTCCGGCCAGTTGTTCTGCGCGTCGACCGTGAGCCAAACGGTCAGTTCCTTGGTGTCGGCCGCCTTGTCCGAGCCCCCGCTCTCGCCCCCGCACGCCGCGATGGAGACCATCATGCCCGCGATACAGATCGCGGTTGTCAGCTTGCGCTTCACGCCACCCTCCTCAGGGATGCCATTCCTCAGGGATGCCACAAACCCCCCTGCTCCCCGCGGTGACAGACGTACCGAGCATGGGGCCGGGACCTGGACCAATGGTGTAGACCAGTACGCCGGAGCTTGGCTCAGACCAATCGGCGTGTCAAGGGTGTGCGAACCCGCTCTCACCAGCCGTTATGCGACCTACATATGCAAGAACCTTTATGTAAGAAGGCAGCGAAAACCGAGCGCTTGAGTCACACTCGTCGGGTAGACCACTGCACCTTCCCGGAGTAGACCAGCGGAGCCCCCTCCATGGACTAGACCAGCGGGGGCTGTGCGGGTATACAGAAGGATCACGCCACTAGGAGCCGGGAAGGCGGAGCATGAGCACCGACGTCAGCAGTGCGGAGAACGAGAACGGGGCGAACGTCCGTACCGCGCGTGTGCCCAAGTACTACCGCCTGAAGAAGCACCTGCTCGACATGACCGAAACACTGCCGCCGGGCACGCCGGTCCCCCCGGAGCGGACGCTCGCCGCCGAGTTCGACACCTCGCGCACGACCGTGCGGCAGGCGCTGCAGGAACTGGTGGTCGAGGGGCGTCTGGAGCGCATCCAGGGCAAGGGCACGTTCGTCGCCAAGCCGAAGGTCTCCCAGGCCCTGCAACTGACCTCGTACACCGAGGACATGCGTGCCCAGGGTCTGGAACCGACCTCCCAACTGCTGGACATCGGCTACGTCACCGCGGACGACACCCTCGCCGGGCTGCTGGACATCACAGCGGGCGGACGGGTCTTGCGGATCGAGCGGCTCCGCATGGCGAACGGCGAGCCGATGGCCATCGAGACGACCCATCTGTCCGCCAAGCGCTTCCCCGCCCTGCGCAGGTCACTGGTCAAGTACACGTCCCTCTACACCGCGCTGGCCGAGGTGTACGACGTCCATCTCGCCGAGGCCGAGGAGACCATCGAGACCTCGCTGGCCACCCCGCGTGAGGCCGGCCTGCTCGGCACGGACGTGGGCCTGCCGATGCTGATGCTCTCCCGCCACTCCGTGGACAAGGAGGGACAGCCGGTGGAATGGGTGCGGTCCGTCTACCGGGGCGACCGCTACAAGTTCGTGGCACGCCTGAAGCGCCCGCAGGACTGACCGGTCCACGGCGATCGATCCTCGCGGCGGCGACCGATCCTCTGTGGCGGTCACCGATCCCTCGCGACGGCAGCCGTCCCGTGCGTCGTCTCCGGCGCACGGGCCGCGGTCGAGCCGCGGTAGGGACGCAGCACCTCCGCAAATCCGTTATGCGAACAGGGGTTACGCGCAGCGGAGCAGTCCCTTAGATTTCCTGCGCATTACTCAGGTGATCAGTGAGGGGACGGAGCCCTGGTATGTCCAATGCGCCCGACGTGAAATCACCGGAGACACCGGCGGTGACACCTGTCAGAGTGGTCATCGCCCTGTTCCTGTTCGCCCCGTTCGTGGCGATGCTCTGGGTCGGTTCGTACGCCAAGACGGACCCCGCGTTCATCGGCATCCCGTTCTTCTACTGGTACCAGATGGCCTGGGTGCTGATCTCCACGGCGCTCACGGCCACCGCCTACGTGCTGTGGCAGCGTGACCAGCGAGCCCGCAGGTCCGCGCGGTCCCAGGACGGGGGTGTCGCGCAGTGAAGGACGGCGTGAACGGCGTGGCACTCGCCGTCTTCATCTTCTTCTTCCTGGCCGTCACGGTGATGGGCTTCATGGCCGCCCGCTGGCGCAAGGCCGAGAACGAGCACAGCCTCGACGAATGGGGCCTGGGCGGACGGTCGTTCGGCACCTGGATCACCTGGTTCCTGCTCGGCGGCGACCTCTACACCGCGTACACCTTCGTCGCCGTACCGGCGGCGATCTACGCGGCGGGCGCGGCCGGCTTCTTCGCGGTGCCCTACACGATCCTGGTCTACCCGCTCATCTTCACGTTCCTGCCCCGCCTGTGGTCGGTGTCGCACCGGCACGGGTACGTGACCACGTCGGACTTCGTCCGCGGACGCTTCGGCTCGAAGGGCCTGTCGCTGGCGGTGGCCCTGACCGGCATTCTGGCAACGATGCCATACATCGCCCTCCAGCTCGTCGGCATCCAGGCCGTGCTGGACGTGATGGGCGTCGGCGGCGGCGAGAACACCAACTGGTTCATCAAGGACCTGCCGCTGCTGATCGCCTTCGGCGTCCTGGCCGCGTACACCTACTCCTCCGGCCTCCGCGCCCCCGCGCTGATCGCGTTCGTGAAGGACACGCTGATCTACATCGTCATCGCGGTGGCGATCATCTACATCCCGATCAAGCTGGGCGGCTTCGACGACATCTTCGCCAAGGCGACCGAGGCGTACGCCCAGACCAATCCGGCGACGGGCGCGCCGCGCGGGGCCCTGGTCCCGGGCGACGCCAACCAGTGGACGTACGCGACCCTGGCCCTCGGCTCGGCGCTCGCGCTCTTCATGTACCCGCACTCGATCACCGCGACGCTGTCCTCCAAGAGCCGCGAGGTGATCCGCCGCAACACCACGATTCTGCCGCTGTACTCGCTGATGCTGGGCCTGCTGGCGTTGCTGGGCTTCATGGCGATCGCGGCCGGAGTCAAGGTGCAGAACGGCCAGTTGGCGATCCCGCAGCTGTTCGAGACCATGTTCCCGGACTGGTTCGCGGGCGTGGCCTTCGCGGCGATCGGCATCGGCGCGCTGGTGCCGGCAGCGATCATGTCCATCGCCGCGGCGAACCTTTTCACCCGCAACATCTACAAGGACTTCATCAAGCCGGACGCCACGCCCGCGCAGGAGACCAAGGTCTCCAAGCTGGTGTCGCTGCTGGTGAAGGTCGGCGCGCTCGTCTTCGTCCTGACGATGGACAAGACGGTCGCCATCAACTTCCAGCTCCTCGGCGGCATCTGGATCCTCCAGACCTTCCCGGCCCTGGTCGGCGGCCTGTTCACCCGCTGGTGCCACCGCTGGGCCCTGCTCGCCGGCTGGGCGGTCGGCATGATCTACGGGACGGTCGCCGCGTGGAACGTCTCCTCGCCGACCCAGAAGCACTTCGGCGGCTCCTCCGCGGAGATCCCCGGCATCGGCGAGATCGGCTACATCGGCCTCACCGCGTTCGTCCTCAACGTCGCCGTCACCGTGGTCCTCACCTTCGTCCTCCGGGCGGCCAAGGCACCCGACGGCATCGACGAGACCAAGCCGAGCGACTACACGGCCGACGCGGGCGACGCGGGAGTCCAGGTGGAACTGCCTCCGGCGACGGCGGGTTCGAGCCACTGAAACTCTGACACGCAGACCCCGCGCCCCTTTGAAGGGCCGAAGGCCCACAAGGGGCGCGGGGAACTGCGCGAGCAACCACGACGAAGCCGCACCCGCCGACACAGCGACCCCCGATCTCATAGGCGCCCAAGGGGCCCGAAGGGGCACAGCCCCTGCTGACGCAAGGGCAGGGGCAGCACGCGCACCCCCGGCTACCCTGACCCGGTGACCGTCCCCACACCGATCGTCCTGGACAGCGACCCCGGTATCGACGACGCCGTAGCCCTGCAGTACCTCCTCGGCACAGGCCTCTGGGACCTCAAGGCCTACACCTCGGTCGGCGGCAACCTCCCCGCCGACGCCACCTACCGCAACGCCCGCGCACTGGCCCGAGCCCTCCGCATCGACACCGACGTCCCCGTCCACCGGGGCGCGGGCCGCCCCCTGTCCCGCCTCCCCTACCGCGAGGCATCCGCCTTCCACGGCCGGGCCGGCCTCGGCGAGGAGTCCCTGCCCGACTCCACCGCCCCGCACCCCACGGAGTCCTCCGCACAGGCCCTGCTGCGCCTGTCCCGCGCGTACGAGGGCGAGCTGACGGTGTGCGCCACCGGCCCGCTCACGAACGTCGCGATCGCCCTGCTGGAGGATCCCGGTTTCGCCCGCCGCGTCGCGAAGTTCGTGTTCATGGGCGGCGCCGCGCAGGTGCCGGGGAACTTCACCCCCGTCGCCGAGTTCAACATCTGGTCCGACCCGGACGCCGCCGAGGTCGTGCTCGCCTCCGGCATCCCGTTCACGATGGTCGACCTGGACGCCTCCCACGGCTGGCTGTTCCGCCCCGCGGACCTCGCGGCGCTGGAGGCGGCGGGCCCGGGCACGGCGCTCGCCGCCCGGCTGATGCGGACCTACATGCAGGCCTACACCCGCCACGGCGGGGACGGCACGTGCCCGCTGCACGATCCGCTGGCGGTGGGGGTGTGCGGGGACGAGGCGTTCGTGACGGCCGCCGAGGGGGCCGTGATCGTGGAGTGCGCGAGCGAACTCACACGCGGCCAGACCGTGTTCGTGCCGGCCGACGCCCGGCGGATCTACTACTCCGAGTCCCCCTCCCTGACGGCCCGCCTCCGCGCCACCGGCCGCGTCACCCTGGGCCCCGGCCCCCGCGACTTCAGCGAGCACTTCGTGACGACGCTGCCGCACTGGCCGGCACTGCCCTGACCGACCTGCCACCACCGCGGCCGCCGCCGCAACGCCGCCCGTTGAACCGACAATCACACAAGCAACCGCCCCTGTGGACAACCGCGGACCTGCCGACCGCCTCCTCGTGCAGACTGCGATCCATGGACATCACGATCAGGCACATCTCCCCCGACGAGTACACCCACCTCGGCGACATCACCGCACAGGCCTATCTGACGGACGGCTTGCTGGACTTCGGAGAGGGCGACGCATACCTCGGCGAACTACGGGACGTGGCGCGGCGGGCCGCCGCGGCCGAGGTGCTCGTGGCAGTGACGGAGGGACGGGTGGTCGGCGGTGTGACCTTCGTCCCGGCCGGAGGCGCCATGGCCGATATCGCCACCCCCGGGGAGGCCGAGATCCGGATGCTGGCGGTCGACCACGCTGCCCGCGGCCGCGGCATCGGCGAGGCCCTTGTGCGCGACTGCGTCGAGCGCGCCAGAGCCGTCGAGGGCTGTGTACGGGTCGTGCTGTCGACCCAGCGGACCATGCACTCCGCCCACCGCATCTACGAACGCCTGGGCTTTGTTCGAACGCCGGCACGCGACTGGAACCCCATCCCGCACCTCCCGGACCTGACGCTGCTCACCTATGAGTTGACGCTATGACACGCTCCGAAGTCACCGCGACACAACATCTGGGGGTGGACCGGCGACCCAACACAAGATGTATGCTCATGCTCGCTGTCGCCGCAGGGGAATCCGGTGCGAATCCGGAACTGTCCCGCAACGGTGTACTTGCGTTTTTTCGCACGCGAGTCCAGTCCGAGGACCTGCCGACAGTGCGCCCGGCCGTCCGGTCCGGGTGCCCTGACGTCCGGGCCTCGTGGAGTGGGCCGGTGGACGCGACGCCCCCGTGCGCTCGTGTGCTGCTGCCTGCCCTCCGCGAGGCCCCGTGCCGAGCGAGGGAGAGCCCCCACGTGACCATCGCGCCAGCCGACCCGGTTTCAGCCACCCCGGCCCCCGCCGGACCGGCTTCCGCCACCCCGGCGACGGAGACCGACGGTCCCGGTGCCGCGTTGCTGCGGACCCTGACCGAGCTGACCGCCGACCTGCCCGACGCCGACCCCGGCCGGGTCGCCGCCGCCGCGCTGCGCGGCCGGTCCGCTCGGGCGGACGAGACGGAGCTGCGCGAGCTGGCCACGGAGGCGGCCGCCGGCCTCATCTCCGAGGACCCCGCCTACTCGAAGCTGGCCGCCCGCCTGCTGACGATCTCCATCCGCGCCGAGGCCGCCTCCCAGGGCGTCACGACGTTCACGGAGTCCGTCGCCGTGGGCCACCGGGAAGGGCTCGTCGCCGACCGCACGGCGGAGTTCACGCGGCTGCACGCCGAGCGGCTCGACGCGCTCGTCGACCCGGCCGCCGACGACCGGTTCGGCTACTTCGGGCTGCGCACGCTCCACAGCCGCTACCTCCTCAGGCACCCGATCACCCGCAAGGTCGTGGAGACCCCGCAGCACTTCATGCTGCGCGTGGCCAGCGGTCTCGCCGAGGACGACACCGCGCGGTCCGTGGACGAGGTCGCCGCTCTGTACCGGCTCATGAGCCGCCTCGACTATCTGCCGTCCTCCCCCACCCTCTTCAACTCCGGTACGCGACACCCCCAGATGTCGTCCTGCTACCTCCTCGACTCCCCGCTGGACGAGCTGGACTCCATCTACGACCGCTACCACCAGGTGGCCCGCCTCTCGAAGCACGCCGGCGGCATCGGGCTGTCGTACTCCCGCATCCGTTCGCGCGGTTCGCTGATCCGCGGCACCAACGGGCACTCCAACGGCATCGTGCCGTTCCTGAAGACGCTGGACGCCTCGGTCGCCGCCGTGAACCAGGGCGGCCGGCGCAAGGGCGCGGCCGCGGTCTACCTGGAGACCTGGCACTCCGACATCGAGGAGTTCCTGGAGCTGCGCGACAACACCGGTGAGGACGCCCGCCGTACGCACAACCTGAACCTGGCGCACTGGATCCCGGACGAGTTCATGCGCCGGGTCAACGCGGACGAGCAGTGGTCGCTGTTCTCCCCGGCCGACGTGCCCGAGCTGGTCGACCTGTGGGGCGCGGAGTTCGACGCCGCGTACCGCAAGGCGGAGGCCGACGGGCTGGCGCGGAAGACCATCCCGGCCCGTGACCTGTACGGCCGCATGATGCGGACGCTCGCGCAGACCGGCAACGGCTGGATGACGTTCAAGGACGCCGCCAACCGCACCGCCAACCAGACGGCCGAGCCGGGCCACGTCGTCCACTCCTCCAACCTCTGCACGGAGATCCTGGAGGTCACGGACGACGGCGAGACGGCGGTCTGCAACCTGGGCTCGGTGAACCTGGGCGCCTTCGTCGACCTCACGACCGGCGACCTGGACTGGCAGCGGCTGGACGAGACCGTCCGCACGGCCGTGACCTTCCTGGACCGGGTCGTCGACATCAACTTCTACCCCACCGAGCAGGCGGGCCGGTCGAACGCCAAGTGGCGCCCCGTGGGCCTCGGCGCGATGGGCCTTCAGGACGTCTTCTTCAAGCTGCGGCTGCCGTTCGACTCGGCCGAGGCGAAGGCCCTGTCCACCCGGATCGCCGAGCGCATCATGCTCGCCGCGTACGAGGCGTCCACCGACCTCGCCGAGCGCAACGGCCCGCTGCCGGCCTGGGAGAAGACCCGGACGGCCCGCGGTGTGCTGCACCCCGACCACTACGGCGTGGAGTTCACCTGGCCGGAGCGCTGGGCGGCCCTGCGCGAGCGCGTCGCCGCCGTCGGCCTGCGCAACTCGCTGCTCCTCGCCATCGCGCCCACGGCGACCATCGCCTCCATCGCCGGTGTGTACGAGTGCATCGAGCCGCAGGTGTCCAACCTGTTCAAGCGGGAGACCCTCTCCGGTGAGTTCCTCCAGGTCAACTCCTACCTGGTGAAGGACCTCAAGGAGCTCGGCGTCTGGGACGCCCGCACCCGTGAGGCGCTGCGCGACTCGAACGGCTCCGTGCAGGACTTCGCATGGATCCCGGCCGACGTCCGGGCGCTGTACCGCACGGCCTGGGAGATCCCCCAGCGCGGCCTGATCGACATGGCCGCCGCCCGCACCCCGTATCTGGACCAGGCCCAGTCGCTGAACCTGTTCCTGGAGACGCCGACCATCGGCAAGCTCTCCTCGATGTACGCGTACGCCTGGAAGTCGGGGCTGAAGACGACGTACTACCTGCGCTCGCGCCCGGCGACCCGAATCGCCCGCGCCGCCCAGGGCCAGGCCCAGACGCAGACGCAGCTGTCCGCCCAGCCCGAGAAGACCATCCCCGTCCAGCAGGCCGCCGACCCCGATGCCGTCGCCTGCTCCCTTGAGAACCCCGAGTCCTGCGAGGCCTGCCAGTAATGCCCAGCAATCAGAACCTTCTCGACCCCGGCTTCGAGCTGACTCTGCGCCCCATGCGCTACCCGGACTTCTACGAGCGCTACCGGGACGCCATCAAGAACACCTGGACCGTGGAGGAGGTCGACCTCCACTCGGACGTCGCCGATCTCGCGAAGCTCAGCCCCTCCGAGCAGCACCTGATCGGCCGTCTGGTCGCCTTCTTCGCGACGGGTGACTCGATCGTCGCGAACAACCTGGTGCTGACCCTCTACAAGCACATCAACTCCCCCGAGGCGCGGCTGTATCTGTCGCGACAGCTGTTCGAGGAGGCCGTCCACGTCCAGTTCTATCTGACGCTGCTGGACACCTACCTCCCCGACCCGGAGGACAGGGCGGCGGCCTTCGCGGCCGTGGAGAACATCCCGTCCATCCGGGAGAAGGCCGGGTTCTGCTTCAAGTGGATGGACTCGGTCGAGAAGCTGGACCGCCTGGAGTCGCGGGCGGACCGTCGCCGCTTCCTGCTCAACCTCATCTGCTTCGCGGCGTGCATCGAGGGGCTGTTCTTCTACGGTGCCTTCGCGTACGTCTACTGGTTCCGCAGCCGGGGCCTGCTGCACGGTCTGGCGACGGGCACCAACTGGGTGTTCCGCGACGAGACGATGCACATGAGCTTCGCGTTCGACGTGGTCGACACCGTCCGCAAGGAGGAGCCGGACCTCTTCGACGACGAGTTGCAGCAGCAGGTGACGGACATGCTGCGGGAGGCCGTGGAGGCCGAGCTGCAGTTCGCCCGCGACCTGTGCGGTGACGGTCTGCCGGGCATGAACACCGACTCCATGCGGCAGTACCTGGAGTGCGTCGCCGACCAGCGGCTGACGCGGCTCGGCTTCGCGCCGGTGTACGGCTCGGAGAACCCGTTCTCCTTCATGGAGCTGCAGGGCGTCCAGGAGCTGACCAACTTCTTCGAGCGGCGTCCGTCCGCGTACCAGGTCGCGGTGGAGGGCACCGTCGACCTGGACGAGGACTTCTAGGACCCGCGAGCCGGCTCCGCCCCGAGGGCGGGCCGGCTCGGCCCGGCCCGCCGGGGTCACTTGAGCGTGATCGTGTCCCCGGCCGAGGTGACCCGCGCGGTCGACGCGAGGCCGGGGAAGTACCAACGCCAGCTGCCCGCCGCGTCGACGGTCACCTTGGTGCTGAGCCTTCCGGCGCTGCCCGACTTCACCGTCTTCACGGTGGTGTAGTGGGCGGCGCTGTTCTTCTTGAACTGGAGCCGCACCGACTGCCCCTTGAAGCCCTGGTACTTGAGGGTCTCCCAGTTGGCCCGGGACAGCGCGCCGGTGACGGTGACCTTCGAGCCCTTGGCGACCTTGTCGGGCGCGATGGTGGTGGTCAGCTTCGAGGCACGCTTGACCTTGTACCGGGCGATGTTGTCGGAGATCCAGTAGTCGCCGTCGTTGGCCTTGACGGTGGCGTTGACCTGCCAGACCCCGGCCGCCTTGTTGCTGTCGGCGTCGCTGTAGCCGGGGATCCAGGCCGGGGTGATCGACATCATGGCCGTGCACACCGACGTGGTCGACGACTTCTTCTTGCAGGTGGCGCCGGTCCAGTCGGCGAAACCGCCGCCCTGGGCGCTGTAGGCGTAGAAGGTGCTGACGCGGGTCAGTCCCTTGACGCCGGAGTTGTCCCGGACGGTGATGGCGACCGGGAACCTGATGGTCTTGGACGTCCCCACGATGACGTTGTGGCCGCCATTGACGACCGCCCTGGTCACCCGGACGTCGCCCTTCCCCTCGGCCTGGGCGCCCGTCGCCGCCAGCAGCACCAGGGCCGCCGCCCCGCCCGCGACGGCCAGGGTGCGGCCGTGCGCGGGGCGCGTTCCGTGTCTCATGATCCTCCCCTTGTGGTCGGGGAGAGGCTACACACGGAGGAAGGCAGGAGTCGTACGGATATGCGATCAGACCGTGCGGGCGAAGCGGCGCGAGGCGGAGCCGGACGTACGCCGCTCGGGCCGCGGCCCGTCGATGGCGGCCTGGCGTTCCGCCGCCTCCCTGAGCTGCCGGTCCACGCGCCGGTCGCGGAGGGCGCCGATGACGGCGGGCAGCGCGATCAGGACGAGCATGCCGAGGACGACCAGCGTTCCGATGAGTGCTTGCAGCTGTGTGGTGTTCATGGACACCACTGTCGCGCGGAACACTCCTTACCAACAGTGGCAGTACTGCCGCGCGCCCTCCAATTACTGCCACTTCCGAGGCACACTGGAGGCATGCTGACCAATGTGGCGGCCGTCCTCATGGACGGCGTGCACCCCTTCGAACTCGGTGTCGTCTGCGAGGTCTTCGGCCTGGACCGCAGCGACGAGGGCCTGCCCGTGTACGACTTCGCGGTCGCCTCGGCGGAGGGCCCGACCCTGCGGACGCACGCCGGGTTCACGATCTCGACGCCGTACGGTCTGGACCGGCTCGACGAGGCCGACCTGGTCGTCGTCCCGGCAGGTGAGAGCTATGTGCGGCGGATCTATCCGGCGGACCTGCTGGAGGCGCTGCGCCGGGCCGCCGACCGGGGCGCCAGGGTGCTGAGCGTGTGCTCGGGGGTGTTCGTGCTGGGTGCGGCCGGTCTGCTGGACGGCCGGCGCTGCGCGGTGCACTGGCGGCACTCCGACGAGCTGTCCCGGCAGTATCCGCGCGCGATGGTGGAACCGGACGTGCTGTACGTGGACGAGGACCCGGTGATCACCTCGGCGGGCACGGCGGCCGGTATCGACGCCTGTCTGCACATCGTCCGCAAGGAGCAGGGACCGGAGGTCGCCAACAGGATCGCCCGGCGGATGGTCGTGCCGCCGCACCGGGACGGGGGCCAGGCCCAGTACGTGGAGCGGCCGCTGCCGCGCTCCCAGTGCGACACGGTCGGCGAGGTGCTGGCATGGATGGAGCGCCACCTCGACGAGGAGGTCACCGTCGAGCAGCTCGCGGCACGCGCCCACATGTCGCCGAGGACGTTCGCCCGCCGCTTCCAGCAGGAGACGGGGACCACCCCGTACCGCTGGATCCTGCGGCAACGGGTGCTGCTGGCACAGCGGCTGCTGGAGGCGACGGACGAGACGATGGACGCGATCGCCTGGCGCACCGGTTTCGGCACGGCGGCGACCCTGCGCCATCAGTTCGTCCGGGCCCTGGGCACGACACCGCAGGCCTACCGCCGTACCTTCCGGGGGCCGGAGGCCGCCGCCTGAGAACGGCGCCGGGGCGCGCGTCCGGGCGGTCGACTGCCGCCCGGACGCGCGCCCGGGATGGGTCCGTGCGGTGGTTCAGTCGTTCGCGACGACGGGGTAGCGGGGCTCGTTCTCGGCCATCTGCCGCAGCGCGTCCTTGCGGTCGCGCTTCGAGAGCCGGTCGATGTACAGGTAGCCGTACAGGTGGTCGGTCTCGTGCTGGAGGCAGCGCGCGAAGTACCCGGTGCCGCGCACCTTGATCGGGTTGCCCTTCTCGTCCTGGCCGGTGACCTCGGCGTAGTCGGGCCGGGCGAGCGGCATGTACGCGGTCGGCACCGACAGGCAGCCCTCGTTGCTGTCGTCCAACCGGCGCTTGTCGGCGGGCAGTTCGACGAGCTTGGGGTTGCAGACGACGCCGGTGTGGCGGTTGCCCTCGTCGTCGGGGCAGTCGTACACGAACACCTTCAGGTCGACGCCGATCTGGTTGGCGGCGAGGCCCACGCCCTCGGCGGTGCGCTGGCTGGCGAACATGTCGTCCACGAGCTTGGCGAGCTCGTCGCCGAACTCCGTGACGTCCTTGCACTCCTTGTGCAGGACCGGGTTCCCGACGACGGTGATGGGCCGCGAGGTGCCGCGCTCGCGGTACGCCTGCTCGCGCTCCTCGCAGTCCTCCGTGTCGACGACGAACCCCTCGTCGTCGACGGGGAGCACGCCCACGTGCTGCTGTTCGGTGTCCTGCTGAGCCATGACAGACGTACGCCTTCCTCACAAAACAAGGGCTGAGTTGCTGATACAGGGTACGGGCAGCGGCGGAGGGGAGCGCGGGCAACCGCGTGACCGACCGGGCGCGGTCCGTGCCCCGGCGTACGACTGCTCGGCCCTCTAGCAGACCTCTTCGAGATCCCGCCAGGCCCTGGAATCAGGACTGTCGGCGACCCACCCGTCGAGCAGCCCCCGCACCAACGACGCCGGCGCGGCGATGCCGCACTCCCGCTCGGGCACCCACAACTGCCCGTCCGTGACATGCCCGAGCGGCCCGGGATGCCCGGGCTCGCTGTGGTCGTGCGGGTCCATGTGGTCCCCGTCGCCCTCGTCGGAGGGCATCCGGGACTCCGAGCACAGCCGACACAGCAGCCGCACCGACGACGACCAGTCCTCGGCGGCGAAGCCCGCGTCGGCAGCGAGCCGTTCCAGCGCGTCCCGGTCGGACTCCGTGGCGGCCTCCAGCAGCACCACCCAGGTCGGCACGGGCGACGGCGCCCACAGTTCGATCTCGTCGAACACCGGGTACGCGTGGCCGGCGGCCGTGGTCCGCTCGCCGTGCGGGACCCCGTCGTGGAGGACGACCTCGCCCCAGCGCCGGCCGGACGACGGCAGCGGAATGGAGAGCACCTCCATACGCGCCGGGTCGAGCCTGCGCCCCCACACGACCTCGGCCTCACCCTCCGGCGAGAGCCGCACGGCGGCGCTGCCCAGGTCCATGCCGACCGGCTCCCCGGTGTCGGCGACGCCGCCCCCGGGCTTCGGCCGGGCCGCGCCGCCGGGTACCCGCAGCCCGTACGCCTGCCAGGCGCGGCGCGCCAGCGGCCAGTCCTGCAGGGCGGTGGCGGCGATGCCCACGTTCCACCAGTCGGGCGCCCCGGCTTCCCTGTCGAGCAGCGCGACGGCCCTCAGCCCGGCCGCTCTGGCCTGCTCCCAGTCGTGCCGGAACTTGTGCAGCAGGGCGAGGTTGAACCAGGACTCGGACAGCCACGGCTCCAGGTCCGCGGCACGGGTCAGCAGGGCCCCCGCGTCCTCGTAACGACCGTCGCCGATGAGCGTGAACGCCTGGTCGGTGGCCTGCCGCCACGAGGCGGAGGGCCGATGCCGTCCCTTGCCGAAGATCCTCACGATTCCCGCCTGCCAGTTACGGTTCCCGCCTGCCGTTTCCGTGGAGTGGGCCGGCCGTCGCCCCCGGGCACCCTCTCCCTCGCATCCAACCACGGACGGAAGGAGAGCCGCTCATTACCCATGGGTTACCCCACCACGGGCACGGTCAGACCGTCTCGTGCGACCACCCTGGCAAGCGATTCGACCACCTCTGGCTGATAGTCGTGTGCTGTCGCGAGCCGCAGTTCCTCCAGTGCCCTGAGCGGCCCTGAGGGCCCTGCTTCCCGGGTCTTCTCCTCGTATGCGTTCACCGCCCGGACGATCCGCGCGCCGACCGGCTGCTCACGGAAGGGGTCGGCCTGGCGCTCCACCACCACGGCGACCTCGGTGTCCACCCCGGTCTGCCGGACGACCGCGCCGCCCAGCAGTGCGATCCGGCGCTGCTGGGCCGTCGGCAGGCCGGCGGTGGCGCCGGCGGGTACCGGGTCGAGCAGGCTGAGCTGCCCGATGTCGTGCATGAGGGCCGCGTACTCCAGGACGGTCAGCTCCCGCTCGCCGAGCCCCAGCTCCCGCCCCACCTCGCGGCTGAGGGCGGCGACCCTGCGGGCGTGGCCGGGCGGGGTGTACCCGGCGATCTCCGTGGCCCGGGCCAGCGAGGCGATGGTCTGCCGGTATGTGGTCCGTACGGCCGCGTACCGCCGGAACGACAGCTGGGTGAGCAGCAGCGGAAGCGACAACACGGGCAGCGCCCACAGCCCGGCGACCCCGACCGCGACGGCCATGACGACGCCGGTCGCGCACACCGCCGAGCCGATCCCGAGGAGGCCCCGCAGTTCGTCCCGCAGCAGCGGCCCGTACGGCCATCGTGTCCGGGCCCGTGCCAGGGCCGCCGCCAGGACGGCGTCGCACAGGGCGGTCACCACGAGCATCCCGACGAGCAGCAGCACGCGCGCGTGCCCGCTCCAGCCCAGCAGCAGTCCGCTGTCGTGCAGGGGCTGGAAGCAGACGGCGGCGAAGGTGACGGTGAGTACGCGCCGGGTGAGGTGGTCGGCGGTGGCCCCGCGCCCTCTCGCCGCGTGGGGCGCGCACCCGAGCAGCGCGCCCACGGCGACGACGGCCACGACCTGCGGCACCCCGTGCTCCGTCGAGCGCCCCGCGCACTCCCCCAGCAGCGCGTACGCGAGCCCTCCGGCCGCGCCCAGGGGCGCCTGCTCCCTGCCCTCCGCCCCGCGCCAGCGGGACAGTTCCCCCGCACCCACCAGCACACCGAACACGAGAGCGACTCCGGGCTCGTCGAGGCCGTACCGGAGGGTGTGTCCGAGCCCCGCGAGCACGAGCAGGGCGGCGAGGCAGCGGAGGAGGACGGGGAGGAGCGGGCCCCGAGGCCCACTCGGGGGACTCACCGGCCCCGCCTCCCGGCGGCATCGCGCTCGACGACTCCCCGATCAGCGGCTCCCCGCTCGGGCGCCCGCTGCTCAGCCGCTCCCCGCTCGGGCGCCCGTTGCTCAGCCGCCCCCCGATCAGCCGCTGCCCCCGTGGCACGCTCAACGCCAGGTGCCCGCGGCGCCGGTACGTTTCCGCGGGGTGCGGTGGTCACCAAGGGCTCCCAGCCGCAGCGGGACAGCGCCTGTCCCAGCGCTCCCACCATCACGGGGTCGAACTGCGTGCCGGCGCAGCGCTCCAGCTCCGCCAGCGCGGCGGCGACCGGGCGCCCCCGCCGGTAGGACCGGGTCGAGGTCATCGCGTCGAACGCGTCGGCCACCGCCACCAGCCGCGCGAACTCGGGGATCTCGCTCCCGACCAGCCCGTAGGGGTATCCGCTCCCGTCCATCCGCTCGTGGTGGTGCAGGACCGCCGCACGCGCCTCACCGAGGAAGGAGATTCCGCGCACCATCTCGTGCCCGTACTCGGGATGCAGTTCGACGATCCGCCGCTCCTCCGGGGTGAGCGGCCCGTCCTTGCGCAGCAGCCGCGTCGGCACCCCCAGTTTCCCCACATCGTGCAGGATCCCGGCGAAGCGCAGCACCTCTGCGCGGTCGTCGTCCATGCCCAGCTCGCGGGCGATCATCTGGGACGCCTGCCCGACCCGTTCGCTGTGGCCGCGCGTATAGGTGTCCTTGATGTCGACGGCCTGCACGAGCGCCCGGATGGTCGCCTGGTGCGCCGCCCGCTCACGGTGGTACTGCGCGAAGACCCAGCAGGACACGTACATCGGCAGCAGGACCAGCAGCGCGGCGGCGGGCCCGTACGGGCTGCGCCAGAGCACGGCCATCATCAGTCCGGCGAGCCCGTGCGCGGCGACCGGTGCGAGTGCCCGGAGGAGGAGCCCCCGCCAGGCGGTGCGCCACGGCACCCGCTCGGCGAGCGCCAGGATGCCGCCGTCGAGGAGGGTGAGCACGGCGCAGAACGTGAGCACGGCGGCCCCGGCGGGCAGCAGCGCGTAGGGGAAGTCGGGGCCGGCGACCGCGTCCCGGCCGCCGAGCGCCCCGTGCGTCCAGGACGCGGCCCAGACCGCGAGGACCAGCTGTGCCGCGCGCCAGACCCGCCGCAGCGCGCGCGGCCGCTGTTCGACGCGGGACATCAGCGCGCCCGGCACCGCGACCAGCGCGGCGACGGGGGGCGGCAGCAGGAAGGCGCCCGCGAGGAGCACCGGGAAGAAGGTGCCCATGCCCCGGGGAGCGAGGTGGCCGACGAAACGGCACCGGGTGATCTGCTCGCACCCGGCGTACAGCGCGGCGAGCAGGGCCACCGCCCACCAGGGGGCCCGTGGGCCCGGAAGGTCGGTGAGACAGGCGAGGGCCGCGAGCACCGTGCAGGCGACGTACGCACGTGCCCATGCCGGAACCGACCTCATGGCGCCCCTCCCGAGATTCAGCTTCCGGAGCGTAGGGCGGGATGGGCCGGGTGGGAGTGACTACGGGTGAATCCGCTGCGCAGCAAGGGCGGGATTAGCTCATTCGGGTGAAATCGGTTCCTGAAGGGAGGTCAGCGCACCGTGCCCGCCGGTGCGTCCGCTGCCCGCCCCGTCCACCCGCCGTCACGACCGGCCGTGTCGGCCCGCCCCTCTCAACCCGCCACGTCCGCCGCGAGGGCCTTGGTGAGTTGGTCCACGGTCGCCGGGGACTCGCGCTGGAACGCGGCGATGTCGAGGCCGTCGTCACCCATGACGGTCAGAAGGGTCCGTTCGCCGACGGCCACGACGATGACGTGGCCGGCTCCGCAGCGGACGACCACCTCGCGGAGCGCGCCGGAGCCGGACTGGTCGGCCATGCGGCGGCTGACGCCGAGCGTCGCGGCGGCCAGCGCGGCGACGGACTCGGGGTGCACCTTGTCGACGTCGGCGACGACGAGGAGCCCGTCCACGGTGGACAGGACGCTCTCGGAGACGCCCAGGACCCGGTCACGCAGCGAGGTCAGGATGCCGGTGAGCGTTTCGGTCGAGGCGTGTGCGGTCATGGGGACGTGCTCCTTGGTATGGATCTCTGCGGTGAGGAGTGTGGGGGTCCGTAGGGGCTCAGTCGGGCGGGTTCCGGTCCGACTCGGGGAGAGCCCGAAGCCCGCGGCGGACGCGCCGCAGCATGTCGAGGGAAGGCTGGTCGGCGAGGAGTTCCTCGGGCGACAGCAGGGACAGGGGAGGGAAGGGCGGCGGTGCGGCGGTCGTCTCCGACGCGTCGCCCCCGGCGGCTGCACCGGGCACGGGCCCAGTGCCGCGCGCGGCTCCGCGCACGGGTAACGGGGGCGGTTTCACAGGTGCGCTGCTCACTTCGGCCGAAGACTGCGTGAGGGCGCTGGGGTCGCGTTGAGCGGACGAGGGCGGTCGGGCGGCGGGATCGGACTCGGTGGGTGCGGCCTGGCTGAGTGCAGCCGGGCTGAGTGATGCCTGGCCGGGTGCGGCCTGGCTGAATGGGGCCTGGCCGGGTGCGGCCTGGCTGAATGGGGCCTGGCCGGGTGCGGCCTCGGAGGAAGGCGTGGGGTGGGTGGTGGAGACCGGCTGGTCGGGGCCCGGCGGGGTTCTGGGGGCCTGTCTCCGCCGGAGGCGGGCGGCCTTGGTGCGTCTGCGGCGCTTGCGGGCCGGGTCCTGGTCTGCGCTCACTCCCCGTCCTTCGCGCCGAAGTCGCCGGTGGGGAAGCCCCCGCCCGGCCTGCGTCTGGGCAGGGGCCCGGCCCTCTGTGACGGTTCGTCGGCCGACGTCGCCGTCTGCGGGGGCAACCGGGGTGCGGTGCTGGGCCGCCCCTCGGGCACGGTCATGGTCTCCCAGCGGACAGCGCCGAGCGCCTCCAGCCGGATCAGGTCCAGCATCACCGCGTAGAGTCCGCGCCCACGGGCGAAGGCGAGGTCGCGTGGGGTGCGACGCCCGTTGGCGCTGTCGACGAGCTCGCGATGACGTGGCGTCAGTCCGCCGCCGGAAGCGGGGTGCGCGCGGTCGACGACCGGGGCGGGCCGGCCCCGGGCGAGATCGCCCGCGGGGCCGCGGAGCCGGGACAGCAGCGCGATACGGCGAGTCGTCTCCTCGGCCAGTGGGCGGGGGTCGACTCCCGGCCGGGCCAAGAGGGTGGGCTCACGGTCGGTCAGTTCCCAGTCCCCCGGCGGGCTCAGCGCCATCGCGAACGCCCCGTCATAGACGGCCGCCGTGCAGACGACCTCCAGTTCAGCGGCGCCGATCAGACCCGCGGCCTCGAGATGGTGGCCCAGCCGGTCCGCGTCGGGCTCGGCCGCGCACGCGGCGAGCCAGGCGTCGTCGTCGATCCGGCCCGAGGCGAGCAGCGTGGACGTCGCGGTCGGCGCGCCCGGTGTCTCGATCGCGCCGACCCGGCCGTCACGGAGATGAATCGTGCCACCTGGGGCACCGGAGACCCGTACCGTGCCGGTGAAGCCCTCCTGGTGCAGTGCCTGGAGCAGGGCCGGCACATTGCGTGCCGAGGGTGTCTTCACGCCAGCACCTCTCGGGCCCGGTCACCGAGGCTGCGCAGCGCCAGGGCCATATTGGCCCGATCCCGGTCGAGGCCGGCCGCGAGCAGCAGCGGGTCGCCGGCCGACCGGGGCACGGAGAGCAGCACCTGATGGCGTCTCCTGCTGGTCATGACCACGCTCTCCAGCTCCCCCACGGCCCCCGCCTCGCCGAGCCGCTCGGAGATGAGGGCGGCGAGGTCGGAGACCTCCGTCCCCGTCCCGACCTGGGCGGCGTCGCCCGCGGTTGCGTAGGTGAGTCCGGTGACGGCGTCGATCAGGGCGACGCCGGTGACGCCCGGAGAGTCGAGAAGCCGGTCCAGGGAGTCCTGGAGCGCGGTCATCCTTTCCCCCATTCGCCCTCCACGTTCACGCGCCGCACAGTACTTTGAGCATCAACTTCCGCAACACGCAACAAAGTTGACGTTTGCGACCCAAGGATCGCTCGCGTTCGATCGTAGATGGCCGGACAGTGACCGGTCAGCAGCACTGAGGAATTGGGGCAGCAAGATGAACATCGAGACCGCACTCAAGGAAGCCATGACGGTCGACGGTGCGATCGGCGTGGCGCTGGTCGACTACGAGAGCGGTATGGCGCTCGGCACCCTCGGCGGCGGACAACACCTCGACCTCGAACTCGCGGCAGCCGGGAACACCGAGGTCGTGCGCTCCAAGATGCGCACCCTGGCCTCGCTCGACATGAACGACGTGATCGAGGACATCCTGATCACGCTGGGCAAGCAGTACCACCTGATCCGCCCGCTGAGCAGCAGCAAGGGCACGCTCTTCCTCTACCTGGCGCTCGACCGCTCCCGCAGCAATCTGGCCCTGGCCCGCCACAACCTGAAGCGCGTGGAGACCGGCCTGGAGGTCTGATCCCTTCCGGCACCGCACACGACTGAGCCCGTTCCGAGGGCGGCCGGACGGCCCTACCCGGAACGGGCTCGGTTCAGGCAAACAGCTTCAGACATACAGCTGATGCGCGGATGCTCAGGTCTCCTGCGGTGTCGCCGGCGAGGCCGTCACCTCGTGATCGGGGACCGCCTGCCCGGAGCGGATCAGATCGATCCGCCCCATGACCTTGGCCCGCAGGTCGGTCGGCACGTCGTCCTGCCCGCAGCACCGCTTGACCAGCTTCTTGACGGCCTGTTCGAGACCGTACTTCTCCAGGCACGGCGAGCACTCCTCGAAGTGGTGCTCGAACTTGGTGCAGTCGGCGTCGGGCATCTCACGGTCGAGGAACTCGTAGAGATGATCGAGGATCTCGCTGCAATCCGTCTCGTGCGGCTCTCCGCAGCTCATGAGCCCGAGCCTTTCGCTTCGTTCGACTCTCCGGCGCCGGCCGGGACCAGCCCGCGGTCACGGGCGTAGTCCTCGAGCATGCCGCGCAGTTGACGGCGGCCCCGGTGCAGCCGGGACATCACCGTACCGATGGGTGTCCCCATGATGTCGGCGATCTCCTTGTACGCAAAGCCCTCGACATCGGCGAGGTACACGGCGATGCGGAATTCCTCGGGGATCGCCTGCAGCGCTTCCTTCACGTCCGAGTCGGGCAGGTGGTCGAGCGCCTGCGACTCGGCCGAGCGCAGACCCGTCGACATGTGCGACTCGGCGCGCGCCAGCTGCCAGTCCTCGATCTCTTCGGCCGCACTGCGCTGGGGCTCGCGCTGCTTCTTGCGGTACGAGTTGATGAAGGTGTTCGTGAGGATGCGGTACAGCCAGGCCTTCAGGTTGGTGCCCTCGCGGAACTGGTGGAAGGACGCGTACGCCTTGGCATACGTCTCCTGCACCAGGTCCTCGGCGTCGGCGGGGTTGCGCGTCATACGCAGCGCGGCCGAGTACATCTGGTCGAGGAACTCCAGCGCGTCCCGCTCGAAACGAGCGTTGCGGTCCGCGGCGGTCTCCGTGCCCTCGGGCTGCTCCGCCTGGCCCCGTTCGGTCCCTGCGTCGGTCCCAGTGACCGGACCCACCTCCTCCAGTGTCTGTGCGGTACCGAAACCGGTACCACCAGATTCGGAGGATAGACGACGATCCGCACCCGCCGCCGCCCGAATAGGGGCGCTCTTCGCCGCGTGCAGCACCGTCCAGTCCAGGTCAGCGCGGCTGCTGCGGGTCGGGCAGATGGTCGAACCCATGCGGCGGACTTCCTCTCCTACGACGGTCAGCACGGTCTCGCGCTGTCTGATCGGCACAACAGGGGACCGTCACGCAACATTCCCGCCTTCCCACCGACTCCTTACCGAGTGACTCATTGCACTCGCCCCGACGGGCGACCTCAGCGCGCGCGTCCCGGCGGGCGCCCTCAGCGGCCCGGCAGGCGACCTCAGCTCGTCCCGGCGGCCGCCTCAGCTCGGGCGGCCCAGCGACGCGATCCACTCCACGACACCGTCGGTGATCACCTTGAGCGCCGCCTCCTGATCGAGGGGCGCCCGCTTCGGTACGGCGAACCCGTGGTCGCCGTACGGCACCTCCACGAGCGCGTGAGGGCCCTCCGGGAACTCCTCCGGCCTCCCGAACGTGTCGTTCCCGCCCTGCACGACCAGGGTCGGCACCCCGGCGCCGAGCAGTTCGTCGGCGCGCGACTTCTCCGGCTTGCCCGGCGGATGCAACGGGAAGCTCAGCGCGAGCACGGCCGCCGCGCCCAGTTCCCGCGCGGTACGGCAGGCCACCCGGGCCCCGGCGCTGCGCCCGCCCGCGATCACGGGCAGCCCCGGCCCCGTCAGCGCGGGCCACAGGCCCCGCCAGCCGACGTCCAGGGTCTTCGGCGCGGGTGCGAGCTTCTTGCCGGCCACCCGCCAGGGCTGCTCGACGAGCGCGACGGTCACCCCGTGCGCGGGGAGGACGGCGGCGAGGGCCTGGAGATCGCGCGCCTCGACGCCGCCGCCCGCGCCATGGCTCACGGCGAGCACCCATCGGGCGTCCCCCGCCTCGTGCCAGGTGACCCGGGCCGTGCCCGCCTCGGTGTCGATCTCTTCTCTGATCCCGTTCACGTCAGAAGAGTGTGCCCTCCTCGGGGCCCTCCAGCTCCTTCAGCAGCTCCGGGGCGTTGTTGCGGACGTTGCTGACGGCCGTGGAGACGGGGTAGGCCCGCATCAGTCCGGCGGGCGGCGGCTCCAGCAGACCGCGCAGATCGTCGGGGTCCGTCCGGGCCGGGTCCAGCCAGCTGTCCCACCGGTCGGGCGTGAGCATCAGCGGCATCCGGGGGTGAATCTCGGCCAGCGTGAAGGGGCCGTCCGCGGGCGCCACGGCCAGCGGGGTCGTCTCCGCCTCCGTCGTGATCACCGAGCAGGTGACCCACCAGGCCTGCGGATGGTCGTCCGGCAGGGTCTTGTCCCGCCAGAACTCGTACAGCCCGGCCATGGCGAACACGGATCCGTCGGCCGGGAGCACGAAGTACGGCTGCTTGCGCGGCCGCTTCTTCTTGCCCTCGACCTCCAGGTCCCGCTCGTGCTTGCCGGTGACCCACTCGTAGTAGCCGTCGGCGGGCAGGATGCAGCGGCGGGACGCGAAGGCGCGACGGTACGAGGGCTTCTCGTGGACGGTCTCCGCGCGCGCGTTGATCATCCGGGCGGCGCCCTCGGGGTTCTTGGACCAGGAGGGGACGAGCCCCCACTTCAGCTTGCGCAGCTGGCGGACCGGCCGCTTGTCGTCGGTGTCCTTGAGGGGGCGGTCGAGAACGGCGTAGACCTCCTTGGTGGGGGCCACGTTGTAATCGGGCTCCAGGGTCTCCTCCGGCTCCCACTTCTCGATCTCGAAGATTCCCGAGAGATCCTCCGGCCTGCGACTCGACGCATACCGCCCGCACATCTCGAACCACCCCTCCGACCCGCACACACCGGATCCTCCACCCGGACGTCTTCCAAGGGTGGCAGACCACGGACGGGGTACGGCGCGAACAGCTGCCCACCGGGCGCCCACCGGTGTCCCCCTCTGTGCCCCCCGTCGGGCCCAAACCCGGACCCCACCCCCGCCGCCACCGCTACGACCAGCCGGTTTCCCCTCAGGAACGATCCCCGGCACCCCGGCGTCTCTCCTACCGTCCGCCCCCGATGCCACACTTCCAGATCCGACGCGACCCGGAGGAGCAACCGCCGACCATGGAAAGCACCGCAGCCACCTCGCTGGCCAGCCTGTGGGACGAGGTCTTCGGCACCCAGCCCGACCCCGACACCTGGGTCGTCATCGCCACCGCGGTGGCCGCGCTCGCCGCGGTCGTCCCACACGGCGTCTGGCGGCTCTCGCGCAACGCGATCACCATCGCGCACGAGGGCGGCCACGGCCTGGTCGCCCTGCTCACCGGCCGCACCCTGACCGGCATACGCCTGCACTCCGACACCAGCGGCCTCACCGTCAGCCGCGGCAAGCCCACGGGCCTCGGCATGATCCTCACCGCGGCCGCCGGCTACACCGCTCCCCCGCTGCTCGGCCTCGGCGCCGCCGCCCTCCTCGGCTCCGGCCGCATCACGCTGCTCCTGTGGCTCGCCACGATCCTCCTGGTGGCCATGCTGATCATGATCCGCAACGCCTACGGCGCCCTCACGGTCGTGCTCACCGGTGGCACCTTCGTCGTCGTCTCCTGGCTCGCCGGCCCCCAGGTCCAGGCGGCCTTCGCGTACGCGGTGGTGTGGTTCCTCCTCCTGGGTGGTGTGCGCCCCGCCTTCGAACTCCAGGCCAAGCGCCGCCGGGGCGGGGCCGGCGACTCCGACGCGGACCAGCTCTCCCGTCTGACCCATGTGCCGGCGACGGTATGGCTGCTGATGTTCCACGTGGTGTCCGTGTGCGCGCTGCTGGGCGGCGGAAGGTGGCTCCTGAGGCTGTGACCGTCGGCTGTGACGGCCGTACGACGCGGCACCGCGCGATCGGCCACGAACCGCCCCGAACGGACGCGTACGCGACGAGCGACGCACGTCAACCGGCTGAGCCTGGCGGAGCGAACCCCCACTAAAGTGGGCCCATGGCCCTGAACGCACAGCCCGCCCTCTGGCCCGCCCCGCACGCGAGCGGAGCCGTCGACGCGACGGTCCACGTGCCCGGGTCCAAGTCCGTCACCAACCGCGCCCTGGTCCTGGCCGCCCTCGCCAGCGAGCCGGGCTGGCTGCGCCGCCCCCTCCGCTCCCGTGACACCCTCCTGATGGCGGCCGCCCTGCGGGCGATGGGCGTCGGCATCGAGGAGACGGTGTCGTCCAGTTCCTCGGCCACGAGCGGCTCCGCCGTCACCGGCGAGGCATGGCGCGTCCTGCCCGCGGGGCTGCGTGGCCCGGCCACCGTCGATGTCGGCAACGCCGGCACGGTCATGCGCTTCCTGCCCCCGGTGGCCGCCCTCGCCGACGGCCCCATCCGCTTCGACGGCGACCCGAGGTCGTACGAGCGCCCCCTGAACGGCGTGATCGACGGCCTGCGCGCGCTCGGTGCCCGGATCGACGACGACGGCCGCGGCGCCCTGCCGCTGACGGTCCACGGCAGCGGCGCCCTCGACGGCGGCCCGGTGGAGATCGACGCCTCGTCCTCCTCGCAGTTCGTGAGCGCCCTCCTGCTGTCCGCACCGCGTTTCAACCAGGGCGTGGAGGTCCGGCACATCGGCTCGACGCTGCCCTCCATGCCGCACATCCGGATGACCGTCGACATGCTGCGCTCGGTCGGCGCCCAGGTGGACACCCCGGAGTCGGGCGGCGAGCCCAACGTCTGGCGGGTCACGCCGGGCGCGTTGCTCGGCCGCGATCTGACGATCGAGCCGGACCTGTCCAACGCCCAGCCGTTCCTGGCGGCGGCCCTGGTGACCGGCGGCAAGGTCGTCGTCCCCGACTGGCCCACGCGCACCACTCAGCCCGGTGACCAGCTCCGGGAGATCTTCACCGAGATGGGCGGCTCCTGCGAACTCACCGAGTACGGGTTGGTGTTCACCGGTTCCGGCGCGATCCACGGCATCGACGTGGACCTCGGCGAGGTCGGCGAGCTGACCCCCGGTATCGCGGCGGTGGCCGCCCTCGCCGACTCCCCGTCGACCCTGCGCGGCGTCGCCCACCTCCGCCTCCACGAGACGGACCGGCTGGCCGCGCTCACCAAGGAGATCAACGAACTCGGCGGCGACGTCACCGAGACCGCCGACGGCCTCCACATCCGCCCGCGCCCCCTGCACGGCGGTGTCTTCCACACCTACGACGACCACCGCATGGCCACCGCCGGTGCGATCATCGGCCTGGCGGTGAAGGACGTGCGCATCGAGAACGTGGCGACGACGGCCAAGACACTGCCGGACTTCCCCGAACTGTGGGCCGGGATGCTCGGGAACTGACGGGCGGACGACGATCATGCGCCGCTATGGCAAGCACACCGACGAGGACGACATCCGGAGCCGTCCCAACCGCAAGGGCAACCGCCCCCGCACGCACATCCGTCCGAAGCACGAGGACGCCGCCGACGGCATGGTCCTCACCGTCGACCGGGGCCGGCTGACCTGCCTCGTCGAGGACCGGATCGTGATCGCGATGAAGGCCCGCGAACTGGGCCGCAAGGCCGCGGTCGTCGGCGACACCGTCGCCATCGTCGGAGACCTCTCCGGCAAGAAGGACACCCTGGCCCGCATCGTCCGCATCGCCGACCGCTCGTCGGTGCTGCGCCGCACCGCCGACGACGACGATCCGTACGAGCGCGTCGTCGTCGCCAACGCCGACCAGCTCGCCATCGTCACCGCCCTCGCCGACCCCGAGCCCCGCCCCCGGCTGATCGACCGCTGTCTGGTCGCGGCGTACGACGGCGGCCTCGAACCCCTCCTCGTCCTGACCAAGTCGGACCTCGCCTCACCCGACAAGCTCCTGGAGCTGTACGGGGCCCTCGACATCCCCTTCGTGGTGACGAGCCGCGAGGAGTTGGAGCAGGGCGGCGCGGCCGACCGGGTGCGGGCGCACCTCGACGGCAAGGTCACGGCGTTCGTGGGCCACTCGGGCGTGGGCAAGACGACCCTGGTCAACGCGCTCGTCCCCGAGGACCGGCGCCGGACGACCGGCCATGTCAACGCGGTGACGGGTCGCGGCCGGCACACCACGACCTCGGCGCTGGCCCTGCCCCTCGCGGACTCCGACGGCGGCTGGGTGGTGGACACCCCCGGCATCCGCTCCTTCGGCCTCGCCCACATCGACCCGACGCGGGTCATCCAGGCCTTCCCCGACCTGGAGGCCGGCACCGAGGGCTGTCCGCGCGCGTGCAGCCACGACGAGCAGGACTGCGCGTTGGACCAGTGGGTCGCCGACGGGCACGCGGACCCGGCGCGGCTGTATTCCCTGCGCAGGCTGCTCTCGACCCGCGAGCGACGGGAAGGCGACTGACCCCGCGGACGGGAAGGCGACTGACCTCCGCGTTGTTTGCGCCCCCCTCCACCCGGTAAGTGCATAATCGCACCAAGTCTGATCCAGACCAGATGAGACCTGAAGAGATCAGGCGAGATCGGACGAAGCGGTCACGGAACGTGGGGACACGGGAGGACGAGACATGGCGTGGCTGCTGGTGGTCGTGGCGGGCCTGCTCGAGACCGGCTTCGCCGTCTGCCTGAAGCTCTCGCACGGGTTCACCAGACTCTGGCCCACCGTCGCCTTCTGCGTCTTCGCCCTCGGCAGCTTCGGCCTCTTGACCCTCTCCCTGAAGAAACTCGACGTCGGCCCGGCCTACGCGGTCTGGACGGGCATCGGCGCGGCCGGTACGGCGATCTACGGGATGATCTTCCTCGGCGACGTGGTGTCCACCCTGAAGATCGTCTCGATCACCCTCGTCATCGCGGGCGTCATCGGCCTCCAGCTCTCGGGCTCGGCCCACTAGGGACTGTGCCTCGGCTAGACCAGGGGCCTGCTCAGCTGGCGTGGCAGTGCGGTCCGTACCAGATCGGTGACCCCGCCCTCGCGCGGGGGCGCCGCAACGCAGGACAGGGCGAGCCGGACGGCGAGTTCGCAGGAACGGGCCAGTTCCACCGTGTCCGCCCTGGCGGTGCCGGGCGGCGACAGTGCGGCGACGGCCCGGTCCCGCACGAGCGCCACGAAGTCCGAGGGCGCGGGCAACGGCCCGTCCGCGCGGCGCTGCGCGGGCACCACGGAGGACGAGGGCACCGCCGAGAGTGTGAGCGCCGGCAGGCGCTCGCTCCAGCAGCCGGTGAGCATGGCCCGTACGAGCAGATTGCTCCGGGAGACCGTCACGGTCCACTCGGCGGTCGCGGCGAGCCGTTCCCGGCTGTCCACGGGGGTGGCCAACGCCCGTTCGACCCCTGCGAGATAGCCGTCCGCCTCCCTGCGGACCAGGGCCCGGGCGAGCCCTTCCTTGCTGCCGAACTCGTTGTACAGCGTCTGGCGTGACACTCCGGCCACCGCCGCCACGTCCACCATCCGCACGGTGGACCACGGGCGGCGCACCAGCGCCGTGTAAGCGGCGTCCAACAAGGATTCCCGCGCTGCAGGCATCATCGCCTCCCTGATACGAGCGGGCGGCTCTGGCCCTCAGATTTGACGCGCATCAACCCACTGTCAAGGGTTCGCGAGAGCGCCTACGGGCGCACTCCGGCCAACATGCGCGGGCCGACGGAACACCCGGGGGGATCCCGTCGGAGTCAGCTACCCACAGCGCCGCTCCGCACTCCCGGGGGCGCCCCGAACCTCTCCGGGCGCTCCTGCCCCGGACCCCCTATGGCCCCGCACCGACCTCGGCGGATACCGTTCGCCCCATGGCCGACTACCTCGACGACCTCCGCTTCGCCCACGTCCTCGCGGACGCCGCCGACGCGAGCACCATGTCCCGCTTCAAGGCCCTCGACCTCAAGGTGGAGACGAAGCCCGACATGACTCCGGTGAGTGAGGCCGACAAGGCCGCCGAGGAACTCATCCGCGGCCATCTCCAGCGCTCCCGACCCCGGGACGCGATCCTCGGCGAGGAGTACGGCGTCGAGGGCACCGGCCCGCGCCGCTGGGTGGTCGACCCGATCGACGGCACCAAGAACTACGTCCGCGGCGTGCCCGTATGGGCCACCCTGATCTCGCTGATGGAGGCGGGCGAGGGCGGCTACCAGCCCGTCGTCGGCGTGGTCTCGGCGCCCGCCCTCGGCCGCCGCTGGTGGGCGGCGAAGGGCCACGGCGCGTTCACCGGCCGCAGCCTCAGCTCGTCCTCCCGCCTCCACGTCTCCCGTGTCTCAAAGCTGTCGGACGCGTCCTTCGCGTACTCCTCGCTCAGCGGCTGGGAGGACCGCGGCAGCCTGAACGGCTTCCTCGACCTCACCCGCGAGGTGTGGCGCACGCGCGCGTACGGCGACTTCTGGCCGTACATGCTGGTGGCCGAGGGCGCGATCGACCTGTGCGCCGAACCCGAGCTGTCGCTGTGGGACATGGCCGCCAACGCGATCATCGTCACCGAGGCCGGCGGCACCTTCACCGGACTCGACGGCCGCCCCGGCCCGCACAGCGGCAACGCGGCAGCCTCGAACGGCCTGCTCCACGACGAACTGCTGGGGTACCTGAACCAGCGCTACTGAATCGCTGGTGTGCGTGCGGCTGTGGAGTGATCCCGAGGCGCCCCTGAACTGACCACGCGCGCCCCCTTGTTGACCCTCTCTTTGCCTGGGAAGCTGGCAGTCCCCCCACTTGTGAACTTGTGCAGTGCTCAACAGGCGCGCCGGTGCGCCGTCATGACGACTGCCGTGGTTCTCCAGGAGGTGACCGCACTCCATGCTCGTACGCGACGCCATGAGCACGGTGGTTCTCACCATCGGCCCCGACCACACGCTCCGCCAGGCCGCCGCCCTGATGTCCGCACGCCGCGTGGGCGCGGCCGTGGTTCTCGACCCCGACGCCGGCGGACTCGGCATCCTCACCGAACGCGACGTCCTCAACTCCGTCGGTCTGGGCCAGAGCCCGGACATCGAGCGCGCCCACGCCCACACCACCAACGACGTCGTGTTCGCCGCGCCGTCCTGGACGCTGGAAGACGCCGCCCGCGCCATGGCACACGGCGGCTTCCGGCATCTGATCGTGCTCGACGAGGCCGCACCCGTCGGCATCGTCTCCGTCCGCGACATCATCCGTTGCTGGGCCCCGGCGCGACAGCCCGCGCCGGCATGACCCCGGCCGGGCCGGGACCCCTACGAGTCCCGGCCCGTCCCGACGGCAAGCGGTCCAACCCTGGTTGACCACACAGAGCCTGGACAACGGCCCACCAGGCACTTGCCGAGGTCCGGGCGGTGCCGTCCGCCACTCTCCGGCCGAGGTCGGCACGGCCTTCACAGCACCGCTTTACGCACCAGATCCTACATTGGACGAAGTCCAGGTCAACACTCATTCCAAAGTCACACCTGTTCGGAATCTGTCCCCCTTGCTGTTACGCTGACCTGTATGAGTGACCTTCTGGAGCGGCTGCGCGGACGCGGATGGCGTATGACCGCGCAGCGTCGTGTCGTGGCCGAGGTCCTCGACGGCGAGCACGTCCATCTGACGGCCGACGAGGTACACGCGCGTGCCGTGTCCAAGCTGCCGGAGATCTCCCGGGCGACCGTCTACAACACCCTGGGTGAGCTGGTCTCGCTGGGGGAGGTGCTCGAGGTAGCGACGGACAAGCGCGCCAAGCGGTACGACCCGAACGCGCACCGCCCGCACCACCACCTGGTCTGCGCCCAGTGCGGCACGATCCGCGACGTCCACCCGACCGGCAATCCGCTCGCGGACCTGCCTTCATCGGAGCGTTTCGGCTTCACCGTCTCCGACGTCGAGGTGACCTACCGAGGCGTCTGCCCGAACTGCGCGACAGTGTAGGGCCCCACCACTTCGCTTCACACCACGTCACACGACACGACAGCCCTCGGCGGATTCTGCTGCCGGGGGCTTCGCCGTCCCTTCGGCCGCGCGCCCTGACCCTGTTCCTTCGGCCGCACCCTCATCTCAGCCGTGGCCACACGCACCGAAGGCCCGGAACCTGATCGGTTCCGGGCCTTCGGCCTTCAGTAGCGGGGACAGGATTTGAACCTGCGACCTCTGGGTTATGAGCCCAGCGAGCTACCGAGCTGCTCCACCCCGCGTCGGTAAACGCAACCTTACGTGGCCCCGTCGACCAGCGCAAATCGCTTGAGTGTCGAGACGGGACGCACGGGCGTCACGCCCTTCCAGTGTCCTGCCCGTGCTCCGCCCTCGCCACCGGCTACTACGCCGACAGCTCCTGCCGCAGCGCGTCCCGCAGCCGCGCCGCCCGCTCGGTCACCTCGGCCGGCCCGAGCGCCACCGCACGGTCGGCCCACCGCTTCCCTTCGACCAGCTCACCCCGACGCGCGTAGACGAGGGCGAGCCGCAGCGCCGCCCGCCCGTGCCCCGCGTCGGCGGCCCGGGCCCACCACACGGCGGCCTCCGGCTCACTCCCCTCACGCGCCAGCAGCAGCCCCAGATTGAACGCGCCGTTCCGCGAACCGGCCTCGGCGGCGATGCGGTACCACCGCGCCGCCTCGACGACGTCGCCCCGCCCCGCGGCCAGCATCCCGACGCGCACCTGCGCCCGCCGGTGTCCCTGCGACGCGGCCCTCTCGTACCACTCCTCGCACTCGTTCTTCTCGCGCACCGGCTCCCCCAGCTCATGCGCGGGCGCGGGCGGCCGGCGCGCGTCGAGGACGGCGGCGAGGCGGTACGCGGCCTCCGCGCTGCCCCCACCGGCCGCACACCGCAGATGCCGCTCGGCGGCCCGCTCGTCCCCCTCCCGCAGGCGCGCGATGGCGACCTGGAGCGCCGCCTCGGTGTGCCCGGCGGCGGCCGCCCGCTCGTACCAGACGAGCGCGGTCACGTCGTCGCCCCGCCCGGCGTGCAGGATGCCGAGGTTGAACGCGGCGTCCACGCTGCCGGCCTCCGCGGCCTTGGAGAACCACGGCTCGGCACCGGCCGCGTCACCGACCTGGAGCAGCAGGATGGCCAGCGCGTTGGCCGCCTCCCGGTGCCCGGCGTAGGCGGCCTGCCGGTACCACTGCTCGGCCTGCGCGGTCCGCCCCTGCTCGGCGCAGAGCAGCCCCAGGTTGTACGCGCCGTTCACGTCACCGGCGTCCATCGCGGCCCGGTACCACCGCTCGGCGGTCTGGGTCTCGCCGCGCTCGGCGTGCAGCGCCCCGAGGGCGTTCGCGGCGTTGCCGTCGCCGTCCTGGGCGGCGCGCAGCCACCACACGGCCGCGCTCTCGGTGTCGCCCGCGTCGCGCAGCAGGAACCCGAGCGCGCACGCGGCCCGGGGCTCGCCGTCCTTGGCGGAGGTCAGGTACCAGCGCCCGGCCTCCTTGAGCTCGCCGCGCCGCTCCAGGATCGCTCCGAGGTGCAGCGCGGCCCGCCGGTGGCCGCGCGCGGCGGCCTGGCGGTACCACTGCTCGGCCTCCTCGGCGGCGGTCGGTGCGACACCGTTGTCAGCCCCCGGCCCCCCCGCTCGCACGGCGGAACGCCCGTCTCGTACGCCGTCCCGGCCTTCCCGGACCGCCGTGCCGCGGCCGCCCCGTCCGCCGTCACGACCGTCCCGCGCGGCCTCCCTGGCGTCCCGAGCGACCCGTCCGTCCCGCGCCTCCCGTCCGTCCCGCGCCTCCCGTGCGTCCCGCGCCTCCCGTGCGTCCCTGACGACCTCGCGGCCCGCGCCGCCGATCTCCAGGGCGGCGCGGGCGATCCTGCGCCCCTCGCGCACGGCCGCGCGCTCCTCGCGCTCGGCGCGGTGGTCGAGCGTCCGGGCAAGGCGGTACGCGGCCTCGCGGTGACCGCGTTCGGCGGCGACGCGCATCCACTTCTCGGAGGCGGCGTCGCTGCGGTGCTCGAGCAGATCGGCGAGGGCGTACGCGCCGAGCGCGTGGCCCTGCTCGGCGGACTGACGCAGCCAGTACTCGGCGGCCGGCTCGTCGCCGCGCTCGCGGTGGTGGCGTCCGAGCGCGTGGGCGGCGGCCGCGGAACCGGCGACGGCGGCGATCCGCCACCATCCGGCGGCCTCGTCGGGGTATCCCCTCTGGTGGAGCAGAACGCCCAGGTTGTTGGCGGCCGCGCGGTCCCCGGCCGCCGTGGCGGCACGCAGGTACGGCTCGGCCCCGTCGAGGTCGCCGCGGCGCAGCAGCATGGCTCCGAGGACGCTCATGGCCTCGGAGTCACCGGCTTCGGCGGCGAGCCGCTGACGCGCCTCCTCGACGGCTTCCCCGGCCTCGTCCGGGTCCACGGCCTGCGCGGAGTCACCCGCGGGGCGCGGACGGCCGATGGTCATCTCGGGCTCGGTGGTCAGGACGGACTCCCCCGACGGCTCGGACTCCGCGGGCAGGACAAGGTCGGCAGACAGCGCAAAGTCGACAGACTGCGCAAACCGCCCTGTCTCCAACAGAGTTGCCTTGTCCCCCATAACGTCCATCGTCGCACCACCTGCAACCTGGGTACACCTGGTATACCGCAGCCATTGAGGTCACTACAGCGTTTTGTCGACATGCCCACAGAGCGACAAGTCAAACACAGATCTCCTCATGTCCCCAGGCAACACGTCGAAGGCCCGGATCCTTTGGAGGATCCGGGCCTTCAACTTCAGTAGCGGGGACAGGATTTGAACCTGCGACCTCTGGGTTATGAGCCCAGCGAGCTACCGAGCTGCTCCACCCCGCGCCGTTGCTCGGCAACCGTATCACGGCGCGGAGTGGAGCCTTGAATCACCCGTTCCCAGAGCCCTTGTCGGCGTCCTGGTCGCTCTTGTCGGGCTGGTCGCCCTTGTCGTTGTTCCCGCTGCCGCCGGTGCCGCCGGCCCCGTCGGCCTTGGACTGCGCGTCCTCGGCCCGCTTCAGCGCGTCCTCGAGGTCCTGCTGGGCGCGGCCGTACGCCTCCCAGTCGCCGTCCTTGAGGGCCTTCTGACCCTCGTCGAACGCCTTCTGGGCGTCCTGCAACGCCTGTTGGACCGTCGGGTCGCCGGACGTCGGCGGCTCGTCGGTGCCTTCGTCGCCGTCGTCCTTGGGGGGCTCGGGGGTCGGACCCGCCGTCTCGAACACCTTGTTGAGCGCGGCGTCGAGGGTGTCCTCGAAGGCGGTGTTGCCGCCGTACGTGACGAGAACCTTGCGCAGCAGCGGGTACTTGAGGCCGCCGCCTCGCACGTAGACGGGTTCCACGTAGAGCAGGCCGCCGTCGAGCGGGACCGTCAGGAGGTTGCCGTACTCGACCTGGGAGTCACCTCTCTTGAGGAGGCTGATGGTCTCGGCGATGTCCTGTTCGGAGTTGAACTGGCTCTGGACCTGCTTGGGGCCGTCGATCGGTTCGCTCGTCGGCAGTTTCAGGACCGTGATCTTGCCGTAGTCCGGTGTCCCCGCCTCGGCGTTGACCGACACGAAGGCGCTCAGGTTGTCCCGGCCGTTCGGCGTGAGTGTCGTGGTCAGCGAGAACGCCTGCGCCTGCTGACCCGGCAGCTTCATGCTCAGGTAGTACGGCGGCACCGCGTTGCCCGAGGTGTTGGTCGGGTCGTCCGGGACCTGCCACACCTCGCTGCCGCTGAGGAACGTCTCCGCGTCCTTCACGTGGTACCGGGTGAGCAGTTCACGCTGGACCTTGAACAGGTCCTGCGGGTACCGCAGATGGGCCTCCAGCGACTTGGAGATCGCTGTCTTGGGCTCCACCGTGTCCGGGAACGCCTTCATCCAGGTCTTCAGGACCGGGTCCTTGGTGTCCCACTGGTAGAGCTTGACCTCACCGGTGTACGCGTCGACGGTCGCCTTCACCGAGTTGCGGATGTAGTTGACCTGGTTCTGCTGGGCCACCACCGCGCGCTGGCTGTTGTCGGCGGTCAGCGAGTCGGCCGTCGTGTCGCCGAGGGTGGTGCGCGAGGCGTACGGGTAGCCGTTGGTCGTCGTGTACGCGTCGACGATCCACTGGATCTTCCCGTCGACGACGGCCGGGTAGGCGTCGCCGTCGATGGTCAGCCAGGGGGCGACCGCCTCGACGCGCTCCTTGGGCGTGCGGTTGTAGAGGATCCTCGAACCCTCGCCGATGGCACCGGAGTAGAGGATCTGCGGCTCGCTGAACGCCGCCGCGTACGCCGCCCGGTTGACCGGGTTGGAGAGGTTGACCCCGCTGTCGCCCTTGTAGCTGGTGGTCTTCTCACCGCTGTCGTCGGAGTAGTCGATCTCCTTCTGGGGACCGCCGACGATGGAGTACTGGGTGGTCTTCTCACCGTAGTAGATGCGCTGCTGGTACTCGCCCAGAGTGCCCTGGGACGGCAGGTCGGACTCCGTGAACACCGGACGGCCGCCGGAGGTGGCCTCGGTGCCCTTGGCGGCGACGACGCCGTAGCCGTGGGTGTAGCGGAAGTGGTCGTTGATCCAGTTGTTCTTCGGGATGCCGGCCAGGTTCAGCTCGCGCAGACCGATGACCGTGTCCTGCTCCGCGCCGTCCTCACCGCTGTACCGGTCCACGTCCAGGTTGGTGGGGAACGCGTAGTAGTTCCTCATCTGCTGGAGCTGCTGGAACGTCGGAGAGACGATGTTCGGGTCGAGCAGGCGGATGCTGGCGGCGCCGTCGGCGTCCTTGCGCAGCTTGGCCTTGTCGGTGGTGTCGCCCGTGCCCGAGTACTCCTGGACCGTGGTGCCGTCGATCCCGTACGCCTGGCGGGTCGCCTTCAGGTTCTCCTCGACGTACGGCGCTTCCTTGGCCTGCTCGTTCGGCTGGACCTGGAACTTCTGCACGATCGCCGGGTACAGCCCGCCGATGAGGATCGCGGAGAGCACCATCAGGCCGAAGCCGATGACAGGCAGCTGCCAGGTGCGCCGCCAGATCGTGGCGAAGAACAGCAGCGCGCAGATCACGGCGATGCAGAACAGGATGGTCTTGGCCGGCAGATACGCGTTCGCGTCGACGTACCTCAGGCCCGTCCAGTTGCCCGTCGCCTTGAAGTCGCTGGACTTCACGGCGAGGCCGTACCGGTCGAGCCAGTACGCGACCGCCTTCAGGGCGACGAAGATGCCGAGGAGCACCGACAGATGCCCGGTGGCCGCCGCCGTGGCACGCGCGCCCGGGGAGGTGACCCTGAGGCCGCCGTACAGGTAGTGGGTGAGCGCGGCGGCGATCACGGAGAGCACGGCGGCGGCGAAGCCGAAGCCGAGCAGGAAGCGGTACCAGGGCAGGTCGAAGGCGTAGAAGGAGACGTCCAGGTGGAACTGGGGGTCCTTCTGGCCGAAGGACACGCCGTTGACCCACATCAGCCATGTACGCCACTGCCCTGAGGCGGAGGCGCCGGCGATCAGGCCGACCAGGGCCGTGATCCCGAGGAGCAGCCACTTCTTGTAGGGCGCGATGCCCATGCGGTACCGGTCGAGGCTCTGCTGCTCCATCGACATGGCACTCAGCGGCGGGCGCAGCCGGTGCGCCAGCCAGATGTTGAAGCCGACCGCGGCCGCCATCAGCAGACCGAAGACGAAGAAGAGCCCGATCTTCGTCCACAGCGTGGTCGTGAAGACGGACGAGTAGTTCACCGACCGGTACCAGAGCCAGTCCGTCCAGAACCCCGCGAACATGACGAACGCCATGCCGAGCGCGGCAAGGACGCCCAGCGTCATGAGCAGGGTCCGGACACGCCGGGACGGTCGGCCGACTCTGATCCGCGGCCCCGTCGGGCCTCCGCCGCGGTCCGGCATCTGGAAAGCCAAGGTGTGCACCTCGAAAATCGCTGTCGACATGTCGGGGCCGCGTCTACGGACCCTTCAGCGGGCTCCCTGGTCGTAGGAGCCTCACCTATTGCAACTTACTCACGCTTTACTCGGTTCCCGCTTCGGGTAACGAACGAGGCAGGATTGTGACCATGTCCAACACTCCCATGGCAGCGAACCCGCTCACCCGGGCCGTACTCGAGATCGACGAGTACGCCTCGGGCCTCGGCTGGGACCAGCCCGCTCGCCTCTTCGCCCTCGTAGACACCGCGCGCCTGAAGGCCCAGGAACCCGCGCTCGCGGCACAGCTCGGCCTGGAGGACGCTTCCGAGACCAGCGGCCTCACCCCGATCGAGCAGGAGGAGATCCCCACCGGCAAGGCGCTGGACGAGTTCCTCGGCACGATCGCCTGGCCCGACGCGGTGGTCGGCTGCGCATTGACCGTGGAGCGGCTCATGCTGCCGCCGTCCGTCGAGGCGTCCGTCCCGGACCACCTCGACGGGGCCCGCCTCACCGAGTGGGTCGCCTCCCACCCGGAGCGTCAGGAGGTCCGCATGACCGTCGCGGTCCTGCGGGACGGCTCCCGCGACTCCGCGCTGCGCCTGCGCGAGAAGGACTCCCCGACCGAGGTCCTCACCGGCCCCGAGCTGGTGCCGGGACTGGCCGAGGCGCTGACGGCGACGTTCGCGGACTGATCACTCGGAGGCGGTCGCGCGGCGGACCTCCGCCCTACGGCGGCGGGGGCGCCCCTTGGTGACAGAGCGCCCCCACGCGCGCGTGGCCGTCAGCCCTTGGTCGTGCACTTCGGCAGGTCGGAGGTGTCTCCGGAGCGGATGTCCTTCAGGGCGCCGAGGGCGTCCTCGATGGTGTCGACCTTGACGAGGGTGAGTCCGTCGGGGGTGTCCTTGGCGGCCGCGGCGCAGTTGTCCTTGGGCGTCAGGAAGTACTGGGCGCCCTTGCCGCGCGCGCCGACCGTCTTCATCTCGATGCCGCCGATGGGGCCCACCTTGCCGTTGTCGTCAATCGTGCCGGTGCCGGCGACGAACTTGCCGCCGGTGAGGTTGCCCGGCGTCAGCTTGTCGTAGATACCGAGGGCGAACATCAGACCGGCGCTCGGGCCGCCTACATCGGCGAGTTTGATGTCAATGGTGAACGGGAAGGTGTGGTCGGTCCCGGCGGAGATCCCTACGATCGCCCGCTCCGCGCCCGAGTCCTCGGACTTGGCGGTCGTGATCGTGATCTTCTGGGTCTCGGTCGCCGTGGTGTTCTTCTTCTCGGCGGCGGCCTGCGCCTTGGCGGGCACGATGACGAAGTCGACGTTCTCGCCCGGTTTGTGCTTGGTGACCTGTTTCGCGACGTCCTCGGGGGCCTTGATCGCCGTGCCGTCGACGGACTTGATCACGTCGCCGGCGTGCAGCTTGCCCTCGGCCGGGGAACCCTTGACGACGGTGGAGACGATCACCCAGGACTTCACCGGGATGTCCAACTGCTTCAGGGCGGCGACCTTGGCGCTCTCCTGGGACTGGCTGAACTCCTCGGCGTTCTCCTGGGTGGACTGCTCCTCGGTCTTGCCGTCCGGGTACAGCGTGTCGTGCGGGACGACCTTGTTGTCGTGTGCCAGCCAGCCGTAGACGGCCTCGACGAGGTTCATCTTGTAGTCGGCGCTCGTGACCCGGACCGTGGTCATGTTCAGGTGCCCGGTCGTCGGATAGGTCTTGCGCCCCGAGATCTGCAGCACCGGCTCGCCGTCGTGCTTGCCCAGCGTGTTCACCGTCGGCCCCGGCGACATCTCCGAGTAGGGCACGGGAATGAGCACTCCCGCGCACAGGATCGCGATCAGCGTCAAGGTGGAGGCGAGCATCGTCGCGGTGCGGCGTGGCATGGAACGACAGTACGGGACAGGCCTGTAAGTGCACTGTCGGGGCCGCCGTCCGGAGCGACGGCGAGCGGGGGCGACGCCGCGCGGGACGGGTGTGCCCGCGCGGGGGCGCAGGCGGAGTCAACCGCCGGTGTGGGACTTTTCCATGGCCTCACGGAACCGTGAGTAGCCGGCGAGTTCGGTGCCGTCCTCGATGCTCTTGCGGTTCCGGCTGGCCCAGCCGCCCCAGAGTCCGGCGCCGATCGCAGCCACAAGTGGAATCAGCAACCAGGCGAGCGCCGCCATGCCGACCTCCCAACCCCATTCACATGACCGCAACTGACTGATCAGCAGATTATCCGTCCGCTCCGTCAACGCTCACGCTGGGGGGCGGGTTACGCAACCGGAACGCGAATGGCCCCATCTCGGTCACGCCACCCGGGTGTTCTCGGGCCCCCGACCCGGGTCCTTCAAGACTGTCCGGAGAGGCTCTCGGGAAAGGCTCAGCAGGCCCCGACCCACTCCTCCGTACCGTCGGAGAACTTCTGGTGCTTCCAGATGGGCACCTCGTGCTTCAGGTCGTCGATGAGCTTGCGGCACGCCTCGAACGCCTCACCGCGGTGCGGGCACGACACGGCGACGACCACCGCGAGATCCCCGACCTTCAGACTTCCCACCCGGTGCACGGCCGCGAGCGCCCGCACCGGATAGTCGGCGACCACCTTCTCCGCGATCCGCCGCATCTCCGCCTCGGCGGTCGGATGGCACGAATAGCCCAGCTCGTCGACATCGGCTCCCCCGTCGTGGTTCCGCACCGTCCCCACGAACAGGGCGGTCCCACCGGCCGCGTCGTCCCCGACGGCCCGGAAGACCTCGTCCACGGAGAGCGCGGTCTCCCGGACACCGATCAGCTTGATGGGCTCCTCGGCCCTCTGCTCACCGGGATGATCGTTCATCGCTGCCATACCTCCATCGTGCCCCACCCGCCCCCGGCCCGACATGGTCGGATCAGCAGGCACGCGCGCGTACGTGCTTGTCACGTCCTACAGGGCGCGCGCCTTCGTGCCGGGTCGCGCCCTCGTCCCAGCGTCCCGCCGGGCACGCCGTCACAGACGGCGGCGAGCCTTCCGGGCCCGCCGCACCAGCGCCGCCGTACCCAGCAGCGCGACCGTCGCGCCCGCGGCGCCCGCCGCCGTCGCGTCCTTCCGCCCGAGCCGGCGTCCGGCCACGGTGTGCCGCCCGGACACCTCCTCCAGCAGTTCGGCGAGCACTTCCTCGTTCGTCCACCGCGGCCGCCACCCGGCCTCGTGCAGTCGGCTCCCGCTGACGACCCAGGGGTACATCGTGTAGGCCAGGTCCCCGGCCGGCGACGGGGTGAGCCCGATGCGGTGCAGCCGGGCCGCGGCCCCCAGGGCCACCGCGGACGGCAGCTCCATGCGTCGGATCCCGCTGAGCTCCTCGACCTCCTCCTGCTCCAGCCAGCCCTCGCACCCGACCGCCAGCTCTCCGTCGACCTTCTCCAGGACGGCGTACTCCAGCGCCCCGCACAGGTCCTCGACATGGCAGAACTGCCAGGCGGGCCGTGATCCGGCCACCACCAGCAGTCGAGGCGACTCGAAGTACCTGGTCAGCGCGGTGTCCGTACCGCCGACGAGGACGGCGGGCCGGACGACGGTGACATTGAGGCCCGGGTGGGCGCGCGGCGCCCGGCGTGCGAGGCGCTCGATCTCCAGCAGGTCGCCGACCCCGGTGGCCTCCGCGGTCGCCCGCAGCTCGGCGTCCTCGGAGAGCGGCAGCTCGTTGTCGGGCAGCGCTCCGTAGACCATGGCCGACGTGCACAGCACGACCCGGTGCACGCCGGCCGCGGCGGCCGCCGTGAGGACGGTCTGCGTGCCCCGCACGTTGTACGCGCTGCGTGCCGCCGGGTCGGTGCCCAGGTCGAGGTCGACCGCGAGGTGCACCACCACGTCCGCGCTGCGCAGCTTGTCGGCGATCGCCGGGTCCCGCACGTCCAGGATGTGCCACTGGGCGGCCGCGCACTCCCCCCGCCGCTCGTCGATCGCGATGACCTGCCGGATCTCGTCGGACTCGGCGAGCCGCTCGGTGAGCAGCGCGCCCACCCCGGACGCGGCACCGGTGACCGCGACGACGGGTCCGCGCAGGGCGGAGCTGGTTGAGTGGTTTCGCGCTGCGCGAACCTGCGGATCTGGGGAACTCACCGGGCGTCTCCAGCGGTTGTCTTCAGTACGAACGCGGGTGACGCGTACGTACCAGGTGGCATCCATCCTGCCGCAGGCCATCGGTCGGCGGAGCACCGAGGCCCGAACCCGCCACGGTGTCTAGGCTGGGTGGTGTTCGGGCAGCCGTGCCGTCGGTGGAGCCGACGGCCCTATCAGCCGAGGAATCCCGTGAGTGACACCCCATTCGGATTCGGCCTTCCGCCGGAGGAGCCGGACGACGGCGACGAGGGCAAGAAGAAGGACCAGCAGAGCGGTGGTGGTCAGGGCCCGGCCAACCCGTTCGGTTTCGGGTTCCCCGGGGCCGGGGGCCCCGGCGCCGACAATCCGTTCGCCGCGATGTTCGGTTCCATGAACCCCACCGACCTGGGCGCAGCCTTCCAGCAGCTGGGCCAGATGCTCTCCTACGAGGGCGGCCCGGTGAACTGGGACATGGCCAAGCAGATCGCCCGCCAGACGGTCGCCCAGGGCACCGCCGACGGCACCAAGGACGCGAGCGTCGGTCCCGCCGAGCGCACCGCCGTCCAGGAGGCCGTCCGCCTGGCCGACCTGTGGCTCGACGACGCGACGTCCCTTCCGTCCGGTGCCGGATCCGCCGTGGCGTGGAGCCGCGCGGAGTGGGTGGAGGCGACCCTGCCCGCCTGGAAGGAGCTCGTCGACCCGGTGGCCGAGCGTGTCGGCGGCGCCATGGGCGACATCCTGCCGGAGGAGATGCAGGCCATGGCGGGCCCGCTGATCGGCATGATGAAGTCGATGGGCGGCGCCATGTTCGGTCAGCAGATCGGCCAGGCCGTGGGCGTGCTCGCGGGCGAGGTCGTCGGCTCGACGGACGTCGGCCTGCCCCTAGGCCCGGCCGGCAAGGCCGCCCTCCTCCCGGTCAACGTGGAGGCGTTCGGCAAGGACCTGGGCATCGGCCAGGACGAGGTGCGGCTCTACCTGGCGCTGCGCGAGGCCGCCCACCAGCGGCTCTTCGCCCATGTGCCGTGGCTGCGCTCGCACCTGTTCGGCGCGGTCGAGGGCTACGCGCGCGGGATCAAGGTCGACACGGCCAAGCTGGAGGACGTGGTCGGTCAGTTCGACCCGCAGAACCCCGAGGAGCTGCAGCAGGCGCTCCAGCAGGGCATGTTCCAGCCGGAGGACACCCCGGAGCAGAAGGCCGCCCTGGCCCGACTGGAGACGGCACTGGCGCTGGTGGAGGGCTGGGTCGACGCGGTGGTGCACGCGGCCGCGAAGCCTCGTCTGTCGTCCGCCGACGCGCTGCGCGAGACCCTGCGCCGCCGCCGCGCCACCGGTGGCCCGGCCGAGCAGACGTTCGCCACGCTGATCGGGCTGGAGCTGCGTCCCCGCCGGTTGCGCGACGCGTCCCGGCTGTGGGCCTCCCTCACCGACGCGCGCGGCGTCGACGGCCGGGACGCCTTGTGGGCCCACCCGGACATGCTGCCCAACGCCTCCGATCTGGACGACCCCGACGGCTTCGTCCACCGCGAGCAGCTGGACTTCTCGGAGCTGGACAAGATGCTCGGCGAGGCCGCGTCCGGGTCCGGGTCCACCGGGCAGCCGGACCTGAAGAAGTCCGACGAGCAGCCCGACCAGAAGAAGAAGGACGACGACACCGAGTGAGCCTGCACGACGACGCGGTCCTCGTACTGAAGGGCTACGAGGACCAGCCGGAGCTGCGCCAGGCCTACCTCGACCATCTGGCCGAGCATCCGGACGGCATCTGGAAGGCCTGCGGCGCCGGGCACATCACGGCGAGTGGGCTGGTGATCGACCCTGAGGGCGGGCGGGTCCTGCTGACGCTCCACAGGAAGCTGCGCATGTGGCTCCAGATGGGGGGCCACTGCGAGCCCGAGGACACCACCCTCGCTGCCGCCGCCCTGCGGGAGGCGACGGAGGAGTCCGGCGTCACCGGGCTGACCCTGCTTCCCGGCGGGCCGGTGCGCCTGGACCGCCACCCGATCCCGGCGCCCTGCCACTGGCACTACGACGTCCAGTACGCGGTGCTGGCCCCGTCGGACGCCGAGCACCTGGTCAGCGACGAGTCCCTCGACGTGCGCTGGTTCCCGTACGCCGAGGTGGCGGACGTGGCGGACGAGTCGGTCGTACGACTGCTGGAGGCGACACGGGCGCGGCTGTGACCGCGCGCCGGTCCCTCACGGGGCTCACGGGGAGACAAACACCGTAAGGGGCGTCCGCCATGGCGGACGCCCCTTACGCATGACGCGTGCCTGTACTGGCCCCGCCGGGATCAGGCGCGGCTGCCGCCGAGGTTGTTCCCGCTCAGACCGCCCGCGCCCATGCCGAACTGCCCGAGCACCCCGGACGTTCGGACATGCTGCGGCGGCAGCAGCTCGCTCGGCTGCACCAGGACGTGTCCGCTGCCGGAGAAGTGCATCTCCCAGCCCTCACCGGTGGAGCCCCTGCGGCGCCACACGGCGGACGTCGAGGTCGGCGCCTGGAGCTGGGTGCGCAGCGAGGTGGACCAGGCGATGACGGCGTCGGAGTCGACACAGATGTTCTTCTCGGGCGTCACCTCGAGCGCCAGCGGCTCACCCGAGGTCATCAGGACGACCTTGCCGCCGCCGGACAGCTCCAGGTTGTACGCCCCCGCCGAGGCGACCTCGACGGCGCTGTCCACGGCGACGATGCCGACGTTCAGGGAACCGTCGAACGCCAGGACGGAGGAGGAGTCCACGGTGATGCCGCGGCCGACGTCCATGATGTGCAGGTACTGCGCGAAGTTGGCGAGATACACGATCCCATTGCCCTTGCAGCGCATCAGTTCCAGGCGCTCACCGGTCATCCGCTCGGCGTTGCGCCAGCTGCGGTTGCGGTACTGGCTGTCGAACTCGACCTGACCCTCGAAGGCGACCATGGCGCCCTGGCGAGCCAGGACGGGGCTGCTGCCGATGGTGACGTCGGTCTTGAGTAGCTGCGGGTTCTGCAGCGTGTAGCGCTCGGTGTGCTCCACCGGGATGTGCGCGAAGAGTGTGCTGTGCATGGTGTGCTGTTCTCCTCTCGGCCCCGGTCAGCCACGGACCTTGAAACGGTCACCGGTGTCCTCGCTGGGCTGGACGACCACGAAGCCCTGCCCCTTGAACCCGATCTGGAAGGCCTCCCCGCTGCCCCGGCCGATGAGCGCACTGGCCTTGATGGTGCGGCGGGCCTTCATGTCGAGGCCGTCGGTCCAGGCGATCAGCGCGTCCGGGTCGACGTACGTCTCCCGTTCGGCGCAGTCGAGGGAGATCGGCACGCCCCGGCTGACCAGGGCGACCCAGCCGGTGCCCCGGACGACCAGGTTGGTCAGGCCGGAGCCGGAGAGCTTGGCGAGGCCCTTGACCGGTTCGATGGTCAGCTGAAGGGAGGCGTCGCAGGCCAGCAGGGTGGGGCCGTTGACGGACAGCGCCTCGTTGTTCAGGTGGACGATGAGGACGTCACCGCCGTAGTCGGCGAGGTAGAGGTCGCCGTCGCCGCGGCAGAGCATCAGCTTGCCGCCCTCTCCGGTGACCATCTCCTCCGCGCTGCGGCGCAGCGAGGCGGGCGCGGCGTCGAACTGCACGAACCCGTCGTAGGCGATCATCGAGCCGGCCTTGGCCAGGAGGTCCTGGCCGGTGACCATGGTGACCTTGAGCGTCTTGGAGCTGTGCACGCTCATCCGGACGCCGGTGGCCGCGGAGCGGTGCGCGTGGAGTGTCTGGAGGTCCATGCTCTGCCTCACACCTCGAAGGGCTGGACGACGACGAAGTTGCCGGGGGCACCGCGGAACTGGAGGTTGATCGCCTCCTGGGTCTGCCGGGCGTACCCGGAGCGGCGCAGCCTCAGCGAGGTCGTGGTGACGGCCTGCGCACCGGCGGACCAGGCGATGACGGCGTTGCCGTCGACGTAGGTGGCCGGGCCGACGGGCAGGACGACGGGGACGCCGCGTGTCTTGACGACGACCGCTCCGGTGCCGGAGAAGAGCATGCTGAACAGGCCGCCGCCGGGCAGGCCGGCGCCCTCGATGCGGCGGATCTCGGTGTCCAGCGCCTCGTCGAAGGCGAGGACTCCGCGCGCGCTGGTGTAGAGCTGCTCGTTCTGGAGGCGGATGACGAAGAGCCTGCTGCCCTCGTCGGCGAGGAACACCTCGCCGTCGCCGGAACACCGCATGAGGGCCATGCCCTGCCCGGTGAGCTGGCCCGTCAACTTGCCGAGCAGGCCGGAACCCTTGTGGGCGAAGTCGATGTCGCCCTGGTAGGCGACCATGCTGCCCTGCTTGGCGAGGATGTTGGCGCCCTTGGTGAGGGTGGCCCGCACCATCTGCGGGTTCTGCTCGGTCCAGCGGTCACCGACGGGTGCCTCGGAGTACTTCGTCAGTACGACGCGGAGTCCGGCCTCCGGCGGCACGGGGGCGAGCTGCGTCCCGCCGCCGAACGGCTGTCCCTGTCCCGGGAAGACCGCCGGGGCGCCCGGAGGCGTGAACGGGCCGCCCTGCGGAGCCGCGCCGGGCGGCGGCGTGAAGGGCCCGCCCTGCGGCGGGGCGCCGGGAGGGGTGAAGGGTCCGCCCTGGGGCGGGGCGCCGGGCGGCGTGAAGGGTCCCGCCGGCGGTGCGGCCGGGGGCGGGACGGTGCCACCGGGGGGCGTGTGCAGCGGCGCGGCGATGGTCGGAGCGGCGTGCACGGAGGGGGAGGGCGCCGGGGGCGCGTATGCCTGGGAGGGAGCCGGAGACGGCGCCGGGACAGGGGCAGGCGCCGGGGCGGCGGGGGCGCCGAACGCGGGCGGGGCGAAGCCGGGGGCGGCGTCCGCCCGCGGCTGCTGGGGCGGGGCGGCCGGCTCCTCCTCGGCGACCTCGCCGCCGAAGTTCTTCAGCAGCGCGTCCAGGCCGCCGTCGAAGCCCTGGCCGACGGCCGCGAACCGCCAGACGTCCTTCAGATAGAAGTCGCCCAGCATCACGGCGCGCTCGGTGGAGAACTCCGAGCCGTCGAACGGGTACCGGGCCACCTCCTCGCCGCCCGCGACGATGCGCAGGTAGCCGGGGGAGATCTGCGACATCTGGCCATTGCCGTCGATCGTCGCCGTGAACGACAGCTTCTGGATCTGTGGCGGGATCTTGTCGAGCGTGACCCGGAAGGACTCCGTGTCGCCCGCCTGGGAGCCCAGGAGCTGGATGGCTTCCTCGGGGGTCTTCGGCTGGTTGAAGAAGACGAAGTAGCGGTCGTCCGAGAGACGTTCGTCGGCGTCCAGCCCGAAGCAGCTGATGTCGAAGGTCAGTCCGGGGGCGGAGATCTGTACACCTACGTACAGATCTGTACCCGCGGTCAGGTCACTGATCTTGGCCTTGTGGCCGCGTTGGAATTCCCTGGCCATGCGTAACGACCGTCCCCCATCCCGAAAGTGAGTGCGCCTGCGAGTGCGTCGCGCCAGGCTAACCGCAAAGTCCGAGACCGTACGAGGCTGGTACAGACCCGGTACAAAAGCGCGTCTTCGAGCCACCCTGCCGGGTATCGCCCACGCGCGCGTGGAGTCCACTTCACGTCACGCGCGGGCACCCCGTGCGCGCGGCGTCACTCGTCGTCGGCGGCGGAGAGATGCGGCAGCCGGTCGGCGGCGACCACCCCTTCGAGGTATCCGCGAGCGCGCTCCGTGCGCGGGTACGCCTCCAGAAGGCGCCAGAAACGTGGCCCGTGACCGGGCACGAGAAGGTGCGCGAGCTCATGGAGGAGGACGTAGTCGACGACGTACTCGGGCATGCCCTGCAGTCGGTGCGACAGCCGGATGCTGCCCTCGGCGGGGGTGCACGAGCCCCAGCGTGTGTTCTGGTTGGTGACCCAGCGGACCGAGGCGGGCCGGGCGCGCCCCCCGAAGTACTGGTCCGACAGGCGGGCGGCGCGCTCGGCCAGCTCAGTGTCGCCGAGGAGCCGCTTGCTTTCCTGGGCGGCCAGCTTGTCGAGCATGACGGTCACCCAGCGTTGCTCCTCCGCCTCGGACATCCGGGCGGGGATCAGTACGACGGTGCGATCGCCCTCTCGGTACGCGGAGACCGTTCTGCGCCGTCGCGCGCTCCTGCGGACCTCGATCGCGCTCGCCCCCGAGCCGCTTGGCGGCTGGCTCGTCGTGCTGCGCTGTGGTTTTCCGGCGCGGTGCAGTGGGTCGGCGGGCACGCCCCGACGTTACCCGCTGCACATGGGGGAAGTCCCGCCTCCGGGACGGTTCGATATGGATCCGCACTCCGAGCGCCTGATTTGTACGACGAACGCCGTCGCCTGTGGACAACTCTCGACACGCATCGTCGCGGTCCGTGCATGCTGGCACTCGTCGGCGGACCGGGCACTCGCCCCGTCGACTCATGGGGATCTTCTTCTGGCTACGGGGGCCGATCATGCATCCGATGGTGAAGCCCGCGCTCCGGCGCGGTTGGCGGGATCTCAACACCGTGCAGTTCGGTCTCGCACCGGCGCACGCCATGGTCCTGGGGCCGATCGACACGACGACAGGCGGCTTCCTCGACCTCCTCGACGGGACGCGCGGGCTGCCGCTGCTGCGCGAGGAGGGACGTTCCATGGGCCTGCCCGACGGTCATGTGGACGGGATGGTGGAGCGGCTGGCCGCGTCCGGCCTGCTGGACGACGCCACCGGCGGCGGCCCTGCGGCGGACGCCCTGCGCGGCAAGCCCGAGGTCCTGGACCGGCTGCGGCCCGATGTCGCCACGCTCTCCCTGACCAGCCCCGCGCCGGGCGACGCAATGCGGCACCTGGCCGCCCGTCGCTCACAGAGAGTGCAGGTACGGGGCGCGGGCCGGGTGGGTGCGGTGCTCGCCTCCCTGCTGTCGGGAGCGGGGGTCGGCGAGGTCGACGTGCGGGACGTCGGGCGGGTCGAGCCGTGGGATGTGGCACCGGGCGGTCTGTCGGTCGAGTCGATCGGCGAGCGCCGGGACGTCGCGGCGCGCCGGGCCGCTCGCCACGCCGCCCCCGGCCGACCGCCTCGGCGTCGCGGCGGAACCCGGCCCCCCGCTGACCCGGCCGAGGACATGCCGCCGAACCACCTCCGCGACGAGCCCGGCTTCTCCCTGGTGATCCTCGCCCCACGCGACCCCGTCGACGTCCAGGCCCCCAGTCCCACCGCAGCCGAGCCGCTCATCGCCTCCGGGACACCCCATCTGTACGCCGGCGTCGTGGAGGGCACCGCTGTCGTGGGCCCTCTGGTCCTGCCTGGTGAGACGGGCTGCGCGGGCTGCCTGGAGCAGGGGCGCGCGGACCGCGACGAGAGCTGGCCGCGGTTGGTCGCGCAGTGGCGCTCCAGCCGCCCCCGCCCGGTCGAGGCGTGCGACGTGACGCTCGCCACGACCGCGGCGGCGCTGGCCGCGGGGCACGCGCTGTCCTTCCTCGACGGGCGGACACCGTCCAGCGCTGGTGCCCGCTGGGAGGCCTCTCTACCAGGGCTCGACTGGCACTCGCGCCCGGTCTGGTCGCATCCCGATTGCCCCTGCGGGGCGGCGCAGAATGAATCGAGCGAGAAAGGTAACGGGGAACACACCCCAAAAGACGGGGAACGGCGCGAGACAATGGCGAGGCATCAGCGGTCAACGAGGTTGTCCCGCAAGGCGTACGCGGCACGGCCGGCTGGGACTTGGAGGGCGCATGTCTGATCTTCCCCGGAAGGCGGTCACCCGGACCGCCAAGCTCGCCGCGCTCCCGCTCGGCTTCGCGGGTCGGGCCACCTGGGGCCTCGGCAAGCGAATCGTCGGCGAGTCGGCGGAGCTCGTGGGCCGTGAGCTGCAACAGCGCACCGCGGAGCAGTTGTTCAAGGTCCTGGGCGAGCTGAAGGGCGGCGCCATGAAGTTCGGGCAGGCCCTGTCCGTCTTCGAGTCGGCGCTCCCCGAGGAGGTCGCGGGCCCCTATCGCGCCGCGCTCACCAAGCTCCAGGACGCGGCTCCGCCGATGCCGACCCGCACGGTGCACTCCGTGCTGCGGGAGCGTATCGGGGAGGACTGGCAGGAGTTGTTCCTCGAATTCGAGGACAAGCCGGCCGCGGCCGCCTCGATCGGGCAGGTCCACCGCGCGGTGTGGCACGACGGCCGTGCGGTCGCGGTCAAGGTGCAGTATCCGGGCGCGGGCGAGGCCCTCCTCTCCGACCTCGGGCAGCTCAGCCGCTTCGCCCGCCTTCTGGGCCCGCTGATTCCGGGGATGGACATCAAGCCCCTCATCGCGGAGCTACGGGACCGGGTCTCCGAGGAGCTCGACTACGGTCTGGAGGCGCAGGCCCAGCAGGCGCACGCGGAGGAGTTCGCCGACGACCCGGATGTCGTGGTCCCGGCCGTGGTGCACCAGTGCGACCAGGTCCTCGTGACCGAGTGGATGGACGGCACGCCCCTGTCGGAAGTGATCACCGACGGTTCCCAGGAGCAGCGTGACCGAGCGGGCCAGCTGTTGACGCGCTTCCTCTTCTCGGGCCCGGCTCGCACCGGTCTCCTGCACGCCGACCCGCACCCCGGGAACTTCCGTCTTCTGCCGGACGAGAAGGTCGGCTGGCGCCTCGGTGTCCTCGACTTCGGCACGGTGGACCGGCTGCCGGGCGGCCTGCCCACCCCGATCGGCGACGCCCTCCGTCTGACCATCGAGGGCGAGGCCGAGGCCGTCTACGAGATGTTGTGCGCGGAGGGCTTCGTCAAGGAGTCGATCGACCTGGAGCCGGACGCGGTCCTCGACTATCTGCTGCCCATCATCGAACCGGCCCGGGCCGACGAGTTCACCTTCGCCCGAGGCTGGATGCGCAGCCAGGCCGCCCGTATAGCCGACCCGCGCTCCCCCGCCCACCAGTTGGGCAAGCAGCTGAACCTGCCCCCGTCCTATCTGCTCATCCACCGGGTCACCCTGAGCACCATCGGTGTGCTGTGTCAGCTGGGCGCGACGGTCCGTATGCGCGACGAGCTGGAGGAGTGGCTGCCTGGCTTCATGACGGACGAGGAGCCTGAGTCGGCCACGGGAGCGTGAGCCGACTGCCGGCCGACCACCGGGAGCTCGGCGGGCCATGCGGGAGCAGGTCGGGAGCAGGCCCGGCGGACGCTGCGGGGCTCTTCCCGGCGGGGCGATATAGCGCCTCCAGGCTCAGCCTGTCCCGCCCCGGCGGGGCGACACCGCGCCGCCGGGCCCGGCCCGCCTCGCCGCTCCCGGCTCACCACCAGGCCGAGTCCAGGCGGCCCTCGATCGCGCGAAGGTTCTCCCGGGCGCAGGTCTCGCAGAAGTAATGCCGTCGGCCGTTCTCCACGGAACAGGTCCACAAGGGTTGGGGAGCCTCGGTGCCGGCCCCGCAACGGGCGCACACGAGGGTCTGCGGTGTCGCGGCGGCGCCGCTGTCGTCGTTGCCCCCGGAAAGACTCGTCACCGGGCGACGATAACTCCGTGCCCGGCGGATCCGCGCTCGCAACGCAGCGCGGGGGCCGGTCCCTTCGGACCCGCCCCCGCGAGGAACCACCGTCAGAGGTGGTGATGAGGTGCCTGTGCCTGTTCCGGCCAGCTCATGCCGATGGCCGCGTGGCGGCTACTGCATGACCGCCATGGCGAGCGCACGGCGGGCGCGCAGCGAGGCGCGCTCGGCTCGGCGCTGCATCCGGCGGGCGACCGCCAGGCGCATGGCCCGGCGCTCCTGCTCGGCCTGGTGCAGGCGGTCGTGCATATGCGCACGAGCCAGGGCTTCTGGCATGAGATGCATTTCTCGGGTCCTGTTCTGACGCGAGGCGTTCGCGCCGGTGGTGGTGAAGTCTGGGGTCGCGGAGCCTGCGGGCTCGCTCGTGGACGGCTTCATCGGGGCCTGCTTCTTGGGGTCGTGCGTGAGGGGGCGGTCGATCGTTCCAGTGATGTTCATGCCGTGACCGGGTTCTTGCGCGGGCGACCACGAGGCCGCTTGCGGGCAACGACGACACCCTGGACGAAGAGCTCGCCACCCCAGACGCCCCAGGGCTCACGCCGCTCCTTGGCGCCGGCGAGGCAGGCCTCCATCAGCGGGCAGGTGCGGCAGAGGGACTTGGCGTACTCGACGTCGGCCGGCGACTCGGCGAAGAAGACCTCCGGGTCGTAGGACCGGCAGGGGACGGGTACACCCAGGTTCTCGATGGCGTCGTCGAGCGCGGTGAGCGCAGTGAGCGGGGTCAAGGTGGAGTCCTCCGTGAGGCGGGGCGGGGGGATCGTTTCGGAAGGCGGTACGGACGGGGCGTGCGCTTCGAGTTGCACGGTTCGTCTTCCTCGTCTGGTCGTTCCGGCCTGGTGGGCCGGGTGGCGGCTGGTACCGGGTTCTTTTCTTGTCCCGAGGCCCCTTCGCTCTGCAGTCCCCGGTCGGGGACAAACAGAAGGGCCGCGGATCCCGGATGGGGTTCCGCGGCCCTGAAGGCGCCGGCCTGATCGTCGATCAGGCTGGATCACTCCAGGGTTCAGGCCCACGGAAGGCCCACATCAGGTGGTGCTGCGTCGTCTGCTTCCGGTTTCCGGCACCGGCCGCCGCAAAGGCATAGGCCTGGGCCTGTGCCTCTACTGCTGCTTCCAGTGCCTTGGTCGGTCGCTCATTGCGCTCACGGACGGGAAGGCCCGCAGGAGACACGGAGGACGCCGGACGGCCGCCACGGAGGGCGGACAGACCGGTGCCCAGGTTCGAGACGCCGAGCATGCACGTGGAGACGGCCGAGCGATCGGTCATTTTGACCGGGCTGATGAAGCTGGTGTTGATGCTGATCACTGGACTCGCCTCCTCTCGGCGTCTACGGGATCGGCGTGAGCCAATCCGACGGATATGAAGTACACCACGAAACCAGGGCCTTGGAGAAGGCCGCTGTTCCCGTGCCTAAGAACCTATGGGGATTGCTGGGGCATGCGCAAACTATTTTTTCGACGAGTTCGTATCAGTCGCTCTCGTCCTCGGCCAGGGGCTCCCGACCTGCGCAGATGTCGAGAACATCGGCGCCGTACCGCCGGAGCTTACGGGCGATGACGCCGGGGATGCGACTCAGTTCCACCGGAGTGCTCGGCCCCGCTTCCGCGATCGCCATCAGGGTCCGGTCGGTGAAGACGCAGAAGTCGGGCTGCCCGCTGCGCCGGGCCTGGACGGCCCGCCACTCCCGGAGTCGCTCGTAGAGACCCTCGTCCATGTCGGAGGGGCAGTCCTCGCAGCGCATCAGCTTCATCTCGCCCGCCTCGCGCAGGCTGCGACCGCAGACCCGGCAGCGGGCCGGGGTCCGGCTGGTGCGGCGCGCGACCGGTCCGCTGCCGCCGCCGACCGCGAGGGCGGCCGTTCGGTGGCCCGCCGAGCCCTGTTCGACCCCGCCGGAGGCGGTCGCGCCGGAGCGGCCCCCGGGGGCGGTCGAGCCGGGGCGCAGACCGTCGAGGAACCGGCTGGGGCGCCGGTTCGGGCGGCTGCCGGGCGAGCGGGACAGGGCCCAGGAGACGGAGAGCTGCTGCCGGGCGCGGGTGACGCCCACGTAGAGGAGTCGTCTCTCCTCCTCGATCTGCTCGTCCGTTCTGGCGTAGGTGATCGGCATCATGCCCTCGGCGACGCCGACCAGGAAGACGACGTCCCACTCCAGGCCCTTCGCGGAGTGCAGGGAGGCGAGGGTGACGCCCTGGACGGTCGGGGCGTGCTGGGCGTTGGCCCGTTCGTCCAGTTCCGCGACGAGGTCGCCGAGGGTGGCGTCGGGCCTGGCCGTAGCGAAGTCCTGCGCCAGGTTCACCAGGGCGGCCAGTGACTCCCAGCGTTCCCGGACCGCTCCGGAGCCGGCCGGGGGTTCGCCGGTCCAGCCCTCGCCGGACAGCACGGCCCGTACCTGTGAGGGGAGGTCGACGGCGTCCTCCAGGAGGCTGTCGTTGCCACCGAAGCGGGCCGCGGCTCTCAGCGCGGATCCCGCCTTGCGCACCTCGGGGCGGTCGAAGAAGCGCTCCGCGCCGCGCAACTGGTAGGGCACGCCCGCGTCCGCGAGGGCCTGCTCGTAGGTCTCGGACTGGGAGTTCGTGCGGAACAGGACGGCGATCTCGCTCGCCGGGACCCCGGAGCCGATGAGGTCGCGGATACGGCGGGCGGCTCCCTCCGCCTCGGCGGGCTCGTCCGTGTACTCGGTGTAGCGGGGTTCGGGGCCCGGGGGCCGTTGCGAGATCAGCTCCAGGCGGTGGTCGGCGGCGCGGCCTCGGGCCTGGGCGAGGAGGCCGTTGGCGAGGTGGACGACCTGGGGGGTGGAGCGGTAGTCGCGGACGAGCTTGACGACGGTGGCGCCGGGGTGGCGGAGGCGGAAGTCGAGCAGATGGT
>NZ_JAMGBG010000122.1 GCF_023516595.1 Streptomyces neyagawaensis
GCCGGGGTGGCGGAGGCGGAAGTCGAGCAGATGGTCGGGTGTTGCGCCCGTGAACGAATAGATCGTCTGGCTGGCGTCGCCGACGACGCACAGGTCGTCCCGGTCGCCGAGCCACAGTTCCAGGAGGCGCTGCTGGAGGGGGCTGACGTCCTGGTACTCGTCGACCACGAAGTGCTGGTACTGGGAGCGGACCTGCTCGGCGATGTCGTGCCGGTCCTGGAGGATGCCGACGGTGAGCAGGAGGACGTCCTCGAAGTCGATGACGGCGCGCTCGCGCTTGAGGTCCTCGTAGGTGGAGTAGATCTGGGCGATCTCGGCCGGGTCGCGGGGGGTTTCCCGGCCGTGCTTGGCGGCTGCGGCGGCGTAGTCGGCGGGGACGGTCTGGGTGACCTTGGACCACTCGATCTCGGCGGCGGCGTCCCGAAGTTCGTTGCGATCGAGACGGATGCGGCAGGCGGCCGCCGCGTCCGCGACGAGGGGGATCTTGCGGTCGACGATCCTGGGCATCCCACCGCCGACGGCCTTCGGCCAGAAGTACTGGAGCTGGCGCAGGGCAGCGGAGTGGAAGGTGCGGGCCTGGACGCCGGCGGCACCGAGCTGGCGCAGGCGGCCGCGCATCTCCCCGGCGGCGCGGGCGGTGAAGGTGACGGCGAGCACGCTGGCGGGCTGGAGCATCCCCGCCCGCACGCCGTAGGCGATGCGGTGGGTGATGGCGCGGGTCTTGCCCGTGCCGGCTCCCGCCAGGACGCACACCGGCCCGTGCAGGGCGGTGGCCACCGCGCGCTGCTCGGGGTCGAGCCCTTCGAGCACCGCGTCGGCCGAGTCGGGGACCCGCGGGAAGAGGGTGGAGTGCGTTGCTGCTGTCACACGGCCATGCTGCCAGGTCGCCGGAGACGGCTGCGCCGGTTGTCCACAGGCAGGCCCTCGCAGTCGTACTAATGCGGCAGGCGCCCCCTTGGTGGTGGACGCCACCCTCCCGCGGGGAATGGCGGGCCCGTGGCGTACGTTCCACTCACTGCTACGAGCACCCCTCATACCGTGAAGGAGCGCCAGGGACATGGCGGGCACTGTGACGATGTACAGCACCACGTGGTGCGGCTACTGCCGTCGGCTGAAGAGCCAGATGGACCGCGAGGGCATCACGTACACCGAGATCAACATCGAGCAGGACCCGGAGTCCGCGGCGTTCGTGGAGAAGGCGAACGGCGGGAACCAGACCGTTCCCACCGTCCTCTTCCCGGACGGTTCGACCCTCACCAACCCCTCGCTGGCGCAGGTCAAGCAGAAGATAGGCGCGTAGTCGCGAGCCCCCGCCCGACCGCACGCCTAGCCGGTGTGCCCCCGGGTCGGCAGGGGCTTGCCGTACCAGAGTTCGATCAGCCGGGCCGCGATCGAGATGCCGTAGGGAGCCAGCACCTCCCCGGACTCGAACGCGGCCCGCAGCTCTTCCCGGGAGAACCAACGCGCCTCGTGGATCTCGTCGCCGTCCACGTCTATGTCCGTGGAGGTGGCGCGGGCCATGAAGCCGAGCATGAGGCTGGAGGGGAAGGGCCACGGCTGACTGGCGATGTACTCGACCTGGCCGACGGTGATGCCGACCTCCTCGTGGACCTCCCGGCGCACGGCCTGCTCGATGGACTCGCCGGGCTCCACGAAGCCCGCGAGGGTCGAGAAGCGGCCCTCGGGCCAGTGCACCTGGCGGCCGAGGAGGAGGCGGTCGTCGTCGTCCGTGACGCCCATGATCACCGCGGGGTCGGTCCGCGGGTAGTGCTCGGCGCCGCAGGCCGGGCAGCGGCGGATGTGACCGGCGGCCGCGATGACCGTGCGCTCGCCGCAGCGGGAGCAGAAGCGGTGGGTGCGCTGCCAGTTCTCCAGACCGACCGCGTGCACCATGAGTCCGGTGTCGCGCGGCGACAGCAGCATGCCCGCCTCACGCAGGCCGGCCGGTCGGGCCGACTGGTCCATGCGTCCGGGCAGCGAGTCCTTCTGCAGTGCGAAGTAGCTCACACCGTCGGCGTCGGTGCCCAGGAAGTAGCGGTGCGCCTCGGTGAGCGGTGCCTCGAAGGACGGGGTCATGACGAGTTCGGTGGTGCCGTCCGGCGTCTCGTCGATGAGGACCTGACCGCCGGAGACCACGAAGCAGCGGGTGGTGGGGTGGCTCCAGGCCGCCGCGAGCCAGGCCTCGTCGAGGCGGTGGTGGGCCGCCCGGTCGATGCCGCTCGGGGCGGTGAGCGCGATGGGTCGATCGGCGGTGTGGTCGGTCCAGGTCGTCACGGGTGCTTCCAACTCCCCCGGTGGAACGGTCGGGTTCGGGCGGGCGGTTCGGGCGGGGCGTACGGCGGGCGGGTGCGCTGGGACGTGGGGCCGCGTGGGGGGCTTCTTCAGTGTGCCTCGTGGGAGCCGACGGCCAGCTCGCTCCAGAGGTATGCGCTGGTCTCGACGCCTTTGAGGAGCAGGTCCAGTTCGACCTTCTCGTCGGGGGCGTGCCAGCCGTCGGAGGGGACGGAGATGCCGAGGAAGAGCACGGGTGCGTCGAGGACTTCCTGGAGGTCCGCGGCGGGTCCTGAGCCGCCCTCGCGGGTGTAGCGGATCGGCTGCTGGAAGGCGCGGCCCATGGCGCGCACCAGGGATCGCAGGGCCGGGTGGTCCAGGGGCGTCAGGCAGGGCCGGGTGGCCCCGCTGAAGGCGATCTCGTGGCGGATGCCGGCGGGGACGCGTTCGGCGGCCCAGGCGGTGACGGCCTTGGCGATGTGGTCGGGGTCCTGGCCCGCGACCAGCCGGAAGGACAGCTTCACCATCGCCGAGGAGGGGATGATCGTCTTGCTGCCGGCGTCCTGGTAGCCGCCGCCGATGCCGTTGACCTCGGCGGTCGGGCGGGCCCAGACGCGCTCCAGGGTGGTGTGTCCGGCTTCTCCGTGTGCCGCCGTCGACCTGGCCGTGCGCAGCCACCGCTCCTCGTCGAAGGGCAGTTCGGCGAAGAGTTCGCGTTCCCGGTCGGTGAGTTCGACGATGCCGTCGTAGAAGCCGGGGATCGCCACGCGCGCGTGCTCGTCGTGCAGGGCGGCGACCAGGCGGGCGACCTCGGTGGCCGGGTTCGGGACGGCGCCGCCGAAGGAACCGGAGTGGATGTCCTGGTCGGGGCCGTACAGCCGGATCTCGCACTCGGCGAGGCCGCGCATGCCGGTGCACACGGTGGGGGTGTCCTCGGACCACATGCCGGTGTCGGAGACGACCACCGCGTCGGCGGCGAGCCGCTCGGCGTGCTCCTCGACGAGGGCCCGGAAGTGCGGGGAGCCCGACTCCTCCTCGCCCTCGACGATCATCTTGAGGTGGACGGCGGGGGTGCTGCGGCCGGTGGCGGCGAGGTGGGCGCGGACGCCGAGTGTGTGGAAGAACACCTGCCCCTTGTCGTCGGCCGCCCCGCGCGCGTGGAGGCGGTTTCCCCGGATGACGGGCTCGAACGGCTCGCTGTTCCAGCCGTCCTCGCGGGCGGCGGGCTGCACGTCGTGGTGGCCGTAGACCAGGACGGTGGGGGCGTCGGGGTCCTCGGAGGGCCATTCGGCGAAGACTGCGGGGGCTCCCGGTGTCTCCCAGACCTCGGCGACGGGGAAGCCGGTCTCCCGCAGCTTGGCGGCCAGCCAGTCGGCGCTGCGGCGTACGTCCGTCGCGTGCTCGGGCTGCGCCGACACCGACGGGATGCGCAGCCATTCCACGAGGTCGTCGAGGAAGGCGGCACGGTGGTTCTCGATGTACGTACGGACGGCGCTGTCCGGGGTCTCGCTCATGCCGACGAGACTATCGGCCCGCACCGGCGTACTCGTCCGGCGGTTCGTCCCCGAACGCCCCCGGGGCCCCCTCCGCCCACGCGGGGGCCTCGGAGCCCGGCTCCTCCAGAAGCAGCCGTTCCAACGCCTCCCGGTCGGGCAGGTCCTCCGGTCGTACGACGTCACCCGTACGTACGTACAGGAATGCGGCCCCCACGGACTCCAGGGGCACGCCCCGCTGCTCGGCCCAGGCGAGGCGGTACAGCGCGAGCTGGAGGGGGTCGGCGGTGCGGGCGCGGCTGGTCTTCCAGTCGACGATCTCGTACCTCGTCGTCCCGTCGCCGTCGGTGTCCCGGTACACGGCGTCGATGCGGCCGCGCACGACGCGTCCGGCGATCCCGAGCTGGAAGGGCGCTTCCACGCGGTACGGCGTGCGCTGGGCGTACGGGGTGCGTTCGAAGGCTTCCTTCAGGGCCTCCAGATCCCGTTCGTCGGCGATCTCGGCCTCGCTGCCGGGCAGGTCCTCCGGCTCCAGCATGGGCAGCCGCAGTTCTTCGAAGCGAGCCTCCACCCACGCGTGGAAGCGGGTGCCACGGCGCGCGGCGGGCTGCGGGGGACGTGGCATGGGGCGTGCGAGTTCCTGGGCGAAGCCGTCGGGGTCGGCGGCCAGGCGCACCAGCTGCGACGCCGTCAACGACGCCGGCAGGGGCACCTCGGTGACCTTCGCGCGGGCGCGCAGGAGCTCTCCGGTGAGGGCGTCGAGATCGCGGTCCCAGGAGGCGATGGTGCGTGCCTCCTCGGGCGTCAGGTCGTCCTCGGCGGGGTGTCTGCGGGCGTGCGGCACCGAGGGCGTGCGTGTGCCGTGGCCGGGAGGTGGGGGTGGCGGTAGGGGTGGGGTCTCGGTGGGGCGGGCCGTCGTCCAGGAGTCCCAGTCGGCGGCGTCCTCTTCGGCAAACCCGTCCCCCGGAAGGTCCTCGGGGAGGTGGTCCGGGTGGTCGTCGTCCAGGTGTTCGTCGTCCGGCGGAGGCGGCCACTCCGGGTCCTCGTAGGCGTACGGGTCGTCGGCACCGTCCGAGTGGGTGCCCTCGGGGGCGGAGGTGCGCTCCAGGTGGGCCAGGACGGTCTCGGCGGCCGCGCGGCGGCGGGCCAGGGCCGTGCCGTCCAGCGGGAGCGGCCAGGCGTGGTCGGCGGACGCCTCGCGCAGGGCCGGGTTCTCGGCGCCCTCCTCGGGTGCGTCGGCCCACACCTCGATCTCACCGAACCCGGCGGCGCAGTGGTCGTGAAGGGCCGTCAGGAAGTCGGACGGGCCGCGCGGGCGCTTCTGGGAGGGGCCCCACCAGTGGCCGGAGCCGAGGAGCAGGGACCGGGGCCGGGTGAACGTCACATAGCCGAGGCGGAGTTCCTCGGTGTGCTGGTGGTCCTTCATGGCCTCGTGGAAGGCCTTCAGGCCGCGTGAGTCCCAGGACTCCACGTCGGGGAGGGTGTCGGCGTCGCCGCGCAGTTCGTGCGGCAGGACCCTGCCCTGGGCGGTCCACTTCTCGCGGCCCTGGGTGCTGGGGAAGGTCCCGGTGACGAGGCCGGGAACGGCGACGACGTCCCACTCCAGCCCTTTGGACTTGTGAGCGGTGAGCACCTTGACGGTGTTCTCGCCGCCAGGAAGGGCGTTGTCGAGGCCCTTCTCGTACTGGGCGGCCGTGCGTAGGAAGCCGAGGAAGGCGAGCAGGGTGGCCTCGCCCTCGCTGTTGGCGGCGAAGGAGGCGGCGATGTCGAGGAAGTTGGAGAGGGTCTCGCGGCGACGGGCGGCGAGGGCGTGCGGGGAGGCCGAGAGTTCGACTTCGAGGCCGGTGACGGCGAGCACCCGGTGGAGGACGTCCATGAGCGGGTCGGCGAGCGAGCGGCGCAGGTCGCGCAGTTCGGCGGCGAGGCGGGCGAACCGTACGCGCGCGTCGGGCGAGAAGGGCAGCCCGTCGTCCTCGCCCTCCGCTTCGAGGGGCAGTTCGAGGAAGGTGTCGAGTGCGTCGGCCAGCGAGATCACCTCAGCGGGGTCGACGCCCTCGACGGCGGCGGCGAGCCGGCGGTCGGGGTCGTCGTCGGCGCCCACACGCGCGTGCGACACGAGAAGCCTGGCCCGGCGTCCCAGGAGGGCGAGGTCGCGGGGGCCGATGCGCCAGCGCGGGCCGGTGAGCAGGCGGACCAGGGAGGCGTTGGCACCGGGGTCCTGGAGGACCTCGCAGACGGCGACGAGGTCGGCCACCTCGGGGAGGTGGAGCAGCCCGGAGAGACCGACGACCTCGACCGGGATGTCACGGGCGACGAGCGCGCCCTGAATGTCGGCGAAGTCGGTGGCCGTGCGGCACAGGACCGCGATCTCGCCCGGTTCCTTGCCGGTGCGGACGAGGTGGGCGATCGAGTCGGCGATCCAGTCGAGCTCCTCGGCGTGGGTCGGCAGCAGCGCACAGCGGACCAGGCCGTCGCGCTCGGCTCCCGGGGCGGGCCTGAGGGCCTCCACGCCCGCGTGCATCGCGCGCAGGGGCTCCGCGAGGCCGTTGGCGAGGTCGAGGAGACGGCCCCCGCTGCGGCGGTTCTCGCTGAGCGCCTGGCGGGTCGCGGGGCGGCCGTCGGAGTGGGCGAAGTGCTCGGGGAAGTCGTCGAGGTTGGCGACGGAGGCACCCCGCCAGCCGTAGATGGCCTGGCAGGGGTCGCCGACGGCGGTCACCGGGTGACCGCTGCCACCGCCGAACAGGCCCGCGAGCAGCACGCGTTGGGCCACGGAGGTGTCCTGGTACTCGTCGAGCAGGACCACCCGGAACTCGTCCCGCAGCAGGCGGCCGACCTCGGGCAGCCGGCCGAGACCGGCCGACAGGGCGATCTGGTCGCCGAAGTCGAGGAGGTCCCGTTCGCGCTTGGCGGCTCGGTAGCGGCCGACCAGCTCCGCGAGTTCCCGGCGGGCGGCGGCCGCCTCGGGGACCTTGCGGAGGTCCGCGTTGGAGAGCTTGGCGCTCTCCAGGTCGCGCAGCAGCTCGGCGTCGTACGCGCGCAGTTCCTCGGGGCGTACGAGGTGTTCGGCGAGTTCGGAGTCGAGCGCGAGGAGGTCGCTGACGAGGTCGGGGAAGGAGCGGGTGAGCGCCGGGTAGGGGCCCGGGGACTCCCGGAGCACGCGCGCGGCGAGCTGGTAGCGGGTGGCGTCGGCGAGGAGGCGGGAGGTGGGCTCCAGTCCGATGCGCAGCCCGTGATCGGTGAGGAGCCGGCCCGCGAAGGCATGGTACGTGGAGATGACGGGCTCGCCCGGGGGGTTGTCGGGGTCGATCACGTCGGGGTCGGTGATGCCCGCCTTGACCAGGGCCTTGCGCACCCGCTCGGCGAGTTCGCCGGCCGCCTTGTTGGTGAAGGTCAGGCCGAGCACCTGTTCGGGGGCGACCTGTCCGGTGCCGACCAGCCACACCACGCGCGCGGCCATCACCGTGGTCTTGCCGGAGCCGGCTCCGGCCACGATCACCTGCGGGGCGGGCGGCGCGATGATGCAGGCCGTCTGCTCCGGGGTGAACGGGATGCCCAGGAGCTCCTTGAGCTGCTCGGGATCAGTGATACGGGCGGACACCCCAGAGAGGCTAGCGGCGGCCACTGACAGCGGACGCCGGGTCATCGTCCCGGCGGGGACAGGCGCTGGTCAGTGGGGGTGGTGCTGTGGATCACGTCGGTCACTCGACCACGTGACGGCCCTCCGGGCGGGCACTGCAGGATGCACGGAAAGCGCAGTGTGCACAGTGTTGTCCGGCGGTCGGGGAGAAGCGCTCGTCGAGGACCTTGCCGGCGGCGTTGGCGAGGAGTCCGCCGACCCAGTCGCCCTCCAGGGGTCCCTGAGCCTGCACCTTGGGAAGCGTCTCGCCGCCGTTCTTCTTGGCGGCACCCTGCCGCAACTGGACGAGTTCGGCGCCGCCCGGTTCGGGCCGTGTGCCGCCGAAGGGCTCGTCGACGGCCCCCTCGCGGACCGCGAGCTGGTAGACGGCGAGCTGGGGGTGGCGTTCGACCTCTGCGGCGGTCGGCGCCTGTTTGCCGGTCTTGAAGTCGACCACGTAGGCGCGGCCTTCGGCGTCGGTCTCGACACGGTCCATGGATCCCCGGATGCGCACCTCGTAGTCACCCGCTTCCAGGGTCACGTCGAAGTCCTGCTCGCTGGCCACGGGGGTTCGTCCGGCGCGCAGCCCGTTCGAGTCGACGTGCCAGGTCAGGAAGCGTTCGAGCGCCACGCGCGCGTGCTGCTTCTCCTGGTCGGACTTCCAGGGCGCGTCGAAGGCGAGCGCGTTCCACACGGAGTCGAGGCGCTCCATGAGGACGTCGAGGTCGGCGGGGGTGCGTCCGGAGGCGACCTCGTCCGCGAGGACGTGCACGACGTTGCCGAAGCCCTGGGCGGCGGTCGCGGGCGCGTCGGCCTTCACCTCGCGCCCCAGGAACCATTGCAGGGCGCAGGTGTTGGCGAGCTGGTCGAGGGCGCTGCCGGACAGCACGACGGGCTGGTCGCGGTTCCTGAGCGGGACCTTGCTCTCGGTGGGTTCGAACATGCCCCACCAGCGGTACGGGTGCGCCGACGGCACCAGGGGACGGCCGTCCTCGTCGCTCAGGGCGGCGAGCCTGGCCAGTCGCCGGGCGGCTGCCTCACGCAGCGCGTCCGACACCCGCGGGTCGACCGTCGTGGCGCGCAGTTCGGCCACGAGGGCGGCCACGGAGAGCGGGCGGCGGGGGCGGCCGGTGACGTCCTTGGGTTCCACGCCGAGTTCGGCGAGGAAGCGGGAGGGCTGGTCGCCGTCGTCGGCGGGGGCCTTCACCGCGGTGACGACGAGGCGTTCACGCGCGCGCGTGGTGGCCACGTAGAACAGACGCCGCTCCTCGGCGAGCAGCGCTCCCGGGGTGAGCGGTTCGGCGAGGCCGTCGCGGCCGATGCGGTCGGCCTCCAGGAGTGAGCCACGGCGGCGCAGGTCCGGCCAGAGTCCCTCCTGGACGCCCGCGACGACGACCAGGCGCCACTGGAGGCCCTTGGAGCGGTGCGCGGTCATCAGGCGCACGGCGTCGGGGCGCACCGCCCTGCCGGTGAGCGTGTCGGCGGCGATGTCCTCGGCCTCGATCTCCGCGAGGAAGTTGAGCGCGCCGAGACCTCCGGTGCGTTCCTCCGCACGGGCCGCGGTGGCGAACAGCGCGCACACGGCGTCGAGGTCCCGATCCGCGTTGCGTCCGGCCGCGCCGCCGCGCCGGGCGGCCCGCTCCAGGCGCCTGGGCCACGGCGTGCCGTCCCACAGGTCCCACAGGGCCTCCTCGGCCGTGCCGCCGCCGGCGAGGCGCTCCCGCGCCTTCCGCAGCAGCGCGCCGAGGCGTTGCGCGCCCCGCGCGTACACGGGGTCGTGGGCGACCAGTCGCTCCGGTTCGGCCAGGGCGCGGGCCAGCAGCTCGTCCGAGGGCGGCGGTACGGGGTTGCCGCCGGCCCGCTCCTCCTCACGCAGGGCCCGGCCCAGCCGCCGCAGGTCGGCGGTGTCCATACCGGCGAGGGGGGAGGCGAGAAGGGTGAGCGCGGTCTCGGTGTCCAGCCAGCACGAGTCCGGCCCGGAGTCGCCGGACGGCTCGCCGGGCTCCGCCGCCGGACCACCATCGGGGTCGTGGTCCGCCTCCGGCGCCGGACCGGCGTCGGGCTCGTAGCCCCCCTCCGTCGCCCCGCCTGTTCCGGTCTCCTCGGCCCTCGCGTCCTCTTCGGCCCTCACGTCCTCCTCGTCCGTCGCGCCCGCCTCGGGAATCATCGGCGCCTGTGCCTCCGTCGAGCCGGTGTCCCCCAGCTCCGCTCGGGCGACCGCTCGCAGGGCCGTCAGGAGGGGCTGTACGGCTGGCTCGTGGCGGAGCGGCAGGTCGTCGCCGTCGATCTCCAGGGGTACGCCCGCTGCCGTGAGGGCGCGTCGCATCGACGGGATCGTGCGGGCACCCGCGCGTACCAGGACGGCCATCTCGCCCCAGGGGACGCCGTCCTCCAGATGGGCCCGGCGCAGGACGTCCGCGATGTTGTCCAGTTCGGTGCCCGGCGTGGGGTACGTGTAGACCTCGACTCGGCCGCCGTCCCGTACCGGTCGGAGCTCGCGGTGGGCCCGTACCTTCTCCGCCGGGAGGCGGGTGAGCGGCATGCGCTGCGTGAGCAGTCGGGTGGCCGCGAGCAGATCGGCCCCCGAGCGGCGGGAGGTCCGGAGGACGGCGACCGGCGCGGGGCGGCCGTCCGTGCGGGGGAAAGCGGCCGGGAAGTCCAGGATGCCGTTCACGTCGGCGCCCCGGAACGTGTAGATCGACTGGTCGGGGTCGCCGAGGGCGACCAGGGTGCGGCCGCCGCCCGCGAGGGCCCTCAGCAGCCGTACCTGAGCCGGATCGGTGTCCTGGTACTCGTCGACGTAGACCGCGTCGTACTGCCCGGCCAGCTGCTCGGCGACGCCGGGACGGCCGGCGAGGAGCACCGCGCGGTGGACGAGTTCCGCGTAGTCGAGGACCCCTTGCAGGTCGAGGACGTCGAGGTACTCGGCGAGGAAGGCGGAGGCGGCGCGCCAGTCGGGACGGCCGATGCGGTCGGCGAAGGCCCTCAGGTCGGCGGGGGCCAGGCCCAGCTCACGGCTGCGCGCGAGGACCGCGCGGACCTCGTCGGCGAACCCGCGCGTGGTGAGGCAGGCGCGCAGCTCGTCCGGCCAGCGCACATGCGCGAGGCCGAGGCGTTCGAGGTGGGGCTGTCCCGCGAGCAGCTCACGTACGGCGACATCCTGCTCGGGACCGGACAGCAGACGCAGCGGTTCGACGAACAGGTCGCTGTCCTGGTGGGCGCGGACCAGGGCGTAGCAGAACGAATGGAACGTGGTGGCCCGCGGGGCACGCGCGGCGCCCATGCGCAGCGCCATGCGGTCGCGCAGTTCGACGGCCGCCTTGCGGCTGAAGGTCAGGACGAGGACCCGCTCGGGGTCGGTTCCGCGGCCGATGCGGGCCGCCACGGACTCGACGAGGGTGGTCGTCTTTCCGGTACCCGGACCTGCGAGAACGAGCATGGGGCCCGTCTCGTGGTCAACCACGGCGGCCTGCTCGGCGTCCAGATGAGGGGGACTCGATCGGACCGGTGGGGTACGCACCAGTCGGTAAGCGCCACGGCTCCCCTGTCGCACCTGGGTGTGCGACAGGCGCCTGGTGGAGGAAGAGGAGCTCACGTGGTTCGCCGGTCCTGGTGGGTGTGCTGGTTGCCCTGCCCCTGCTCGTGGAGAGCGGTGGCCGCGGGGTGAGGGGGACACGTGCAGCCGACGCTACGCCGACGAGTGGTGCGGAAGCGCAGCTTCCGCTTGTTCCCTCCCGACTCACGCGGCCCGTGCGTCCCTCGCCCCCCGAACGTACGGCATGCCACCGACGTGCCCCGCTTCCCCCGTACGGGGGCGCCTCGGCGGCCGTCCGACGCGGAATGCCGTCAGGTGTGATCTTCCGCGCGTTCGCCGCCGTCCCGGCCGGTGCGTTCGCCGCCGTCCCAGCGCGCCCGTTTCATGTCGAGGCGCGGCACATGGCCCTCGGCGGCGCGGCTCGCCTCGCGCAGGGGCGTGCCCTCCGTCCGGTAGTGACCCAGCGCTCTCAGCTCATGGCCGGGCAGCAGATGGCCGTCCGCGCGGACCACCCGCCACCACGGCACGGCACCCCCGTAGAGGGCCATCACGCGGCCCACCTGGCGCGGGCCGCCCTCCCCCAGCCACTCGGCGACGTCCCCGTACGTCATGACCCGCCCGGGCGGGATCAGCTCGGCGACCTCGAGGACCCGCTCCGCGTACTCCGGCAGGGCGTCCGCCGGAAGGCTCTCCTCGCTCATCCGGCCCATCCTGCCCCACCCCACCGACAATGGGACGTGGTGGCCGACGCGTGCGTCCCTCGCTCCGAGGACGGTCTTCGGGCAGACTGTGCGCCCCCGCATTGCACCCTGATGCCCCTGTGTGCCCACCCGGCATGCCACCATCGTGCGGGCGGTGACTGGTGATACGAGACCAAGAAGAGACGATGAAGCAGCAGAGTGTGCACCCCGATGACGCGGCGGGCACCTCTGACGCCTCGTCGCGCCCGGATGCCGCCGACGGGGACGACAAGGGCGCCGGAACCGCCGACCCGAAGGAACCGGCGAACACCCCGTCCGCGGAGACATCGTCCTCCGTCGCGGCGCACGACGACCGGCTCGACGACACGTCGCCGCAGGCGGGGCCTGCCGCTGACCTCCCGGACGAGGGGCACACCGAAGCGGTCGAGGGCGACGAACCACTGCTCCCCGCGCGCGTGCACCGCCCCTCGGACCTCATGCGGCTGTCGGTCGGCATCCTCGGGATCGTCGTCCTGCTGGCGATCGCCGCGTTCGCGCACGGCACCACCGCCGGCCTCGAACAGGACATCAACAAGGGCACGGGCCAGGCACCCGACCTGATGATCAAGCTCGCGGGCCTGGGGTCGAGCATCGCGATCCTGCTGGTCCCGGTCGCCTTCGCGATCGAGCGCCTGGTCAAGCGGGACGGGCTGCGCATCGCGGACGGTGTGCTCGCGGCGGTCCTGGCGCACGGGGTGACCCTGGCGACGGACCTGTGGGTCGCCCGTACCGCCCCGGACTCGATCCAGGAGGCGCTGACCCAGCCCTCCCCCGGCGACATCCACGCCCTCACGGACCCTGTCCACGGCTATCTCGCGCCGGTCATCGCCTATATGACGGCCGTGGGCATGTCCCGCAGACCCCGCTGGCGCGCGGTGCTGTGGATCGTGCTGCTGCTGGACACGTTCTCCATGCTCGTCGCCGGCTACACGACGCCGTTCTCGATCATCCTGACGGTGCTCATCGGCTGGACGGTCGCCTACGGGACGCTCTACGCCGTCGGCTCGCCGAACGTGCGCCCCACCGGCCGGACCCTGATGGCGGGCCTCCGGCGGGTCGGCTTCAAGCCGGTCAGCGCCGCCCGAGAGGAGGCCTCGGACACCACGGAGGGCGGCGACCGTGGCCGCCGGTACTTCGTGACGCTGGAGGACGGCCCACCCCTCGACGTCACCGTCGTCGACCGGGAGCAGCAGGCACAGGGCTTCTTCTACCGCGTCTGGCGGCGTCTGACCCTGCGCGGCATCACCACGCGCCGCAGCCTGCAGTCCCTGCGCCAGGCCCTGGAGCAGGAGGCACTCCTGGCGTACGCGGCCATCGCGGCCGGCGCCAACGCCCCCAAGCTGATCGCGACCTCCGAACTCGGACCGGACGCGGTGATGCTCGTCTACGAGCACACCGGCGGACGCACCCTGGACTCGCTGTCGGACGACGAGGTCACCGACGCACTGCTGCACGACACCTGGGCACAGGTGAAGGCCCTGCAGTCACGCCGCATCGCGCACCGCAGGCTGGTGGGCGACGCGATTCTGGTGGATCGTTCCGGCACGGTGATCCTGACCGATCTGCGCGTCGGTGAGATCGCGGCCGGCGATCTGGTGCTCCGCATGGACGTCTCCCAGCTTCTGACCACGCTCGGGCTCCGGGTGGGCGCCGAGCGGGCGGTGGCGTCGGCGGTGAGCGTCCTCGGCCCCGACGCGGTGGCCGACTGCCTGCCGATGCTGCAGCCCATCGCGTTGTCCCGCTCCACGCGCGCGACGCTGCGCAGACTGGCACGGGAGCGGGCGGAGCGCGAGCGCGAGGCGGTGCTGGAGGCCTCCCAGCTGGCCAAGCAGGCCCGCGCGGAGGAGCACAAGGAGACCGAGGCGGGCAAGACCGCCAAGAAGGCCGTACGAGCCGAGCAGCGGGCGGAGAAGCGGGCCATCGACGAGGCCCTGGAAGAGGCCCGCGAGGAGGACCTCCTCACCCAGATCCGCCACCAGGTGCTGCTCATCAGGCCGCAGGCGCCCGTCGAACCGGCCCGCCTGGAACGGGTCCGGCCCCGCACCTTGATCAGTTTCATCGCCGGCGCCATTGGCGCGTACTTCCTGTTGACGCAGCTCACCCACATCGAGTTCGGGCCGCTCATCAAGAACGCGGAGTGGGGCTGGGTCGCCGCGGCGGTGTTCTTCTCCGCGCTGAGCTATGTGGCCGCCGCGATGAGCCTGCTGGGCTTCGTACCGGAGCGGGTGCCGTTCCTCCGCACGGTGGCCGCGCAGGTCGCCGGGTCGTTCGTGAAGATCGTCGCCCCGGCGGCGGTGGGCGGTGTGGCGCTCAACACGCGCTTCCTGCAGAGGGCGGGGGTACGACCGGGTCTCGCGGTGGCCAGTGTCGGCGCCTCGCAGCTGTTCGGGCTGGGCTGCCACATCCTGATGCTGCTGGCCTTCGGCTATCTCACCGGAACCGAGAAGACGCCGTCCCTGTCGCCGTCTCGCACGGTCATCGCGGGCCTGTTGACGGTCGCGGTGCTCGTCCTGGTGGTGACGTCGATCCCGTTCCTGCGGAAGTTCGTCGTCACGCGCGTGCGGTCGCTGTTCGCCGGTGTCGTCCCGCGCATGCTCGACGTGCTGCAGCGGCCGCAGAAGCTGGTCACCGGCATCGGCGGCATGCTGCTCCTCACCGGCTGCTTCGTGATGTGCCTGGATGCCTCGATCCGCGCCTTCGGTGACGAGAGCGCCTCGATCAGCATCGCCAGCGTCGCGGTCGTCTTCCTCGCGGGCAACGCGCTGGGCTCGGCGGCGCCGACGCCCGGCGGTGTGGGGGCGGTCGAGGCCACGCTGACGGTCGGTCTCATCGCCGTCGGCCTTCCCAAGGAGGTCGCGGCCCCCGCGGTCCTGCTGTTCCGGCTCCTCACACTGTGGCTGCCCGTACTGCCAGGGTGGCTGGCCTTCAACCAGCTGACACGCAAGGGCGCCCTCTAGAGGGGCGGTGCGCCGCCTCCACGCGCGCGTGGGGGCGGATCGGACCCTCTCACCCGCTCGGCCCGCACCCTCGGGTCCCCTCACCCGCTCGGCCCGTGCCCCGAGCGCACCGCACGGGGCGGCTTCAGGATGAGGGCATGCCCACCTCGCGTCGGCTGCGCGCCGTCACCCTGACCGCCATGGCCGTCGTGCTGTCCTGGTCGGCGGCGGGCTGCGGCGGCGAGGCCACGGGCAAGGGCGAGGATCTGACGACGCAGAAACTGGACTGGAAGGACTGCCCGGCGCCCTCGACGTCCGAGGGCGGCGGCCCCGCCCCCTCGCCCCTGCCGGACGGCACCCCCTGGCAGTGCGCGACCATGAAGGCTCCTCTCGACTGGGACGACCCCAAGGGCGACACGATCGACATCGCGCTGATCCGGGCGCGGTCGAGCGGCGACCGGGACCGGCGGATCGGCTCGCTCGTCTTCAACTTCGGCGGCCCCGGGGGCTCGGGCGTCAAGGGGCTGCCCGCCTTCGCCGACGACTTCGCCGCACTGCGCACCCGCTACGACCTGGTCAGCTTCGATCCGCGGGGAGTCGGTCGCAGCGCGGGCGTCGAGTGCGAGGACGACGAGGAACTCGACGAGTACTTCCAGCAGGACCAGACACCGGACGACGCGTCCGAACGGAAGGAACTCCTTGACAGCACGAAGACGTTCAACGCGGCCTGCGAGGACAACTCCCGCAAGACCCTCCCGCACGTCGGCACCCCGGACGCCGCGCGCGACCTGGACCTGATGCGCGAGGTCCTGGGCGACGACAAACTGCACTACTTCGGCATCTCCTACGGCACCGAACTCGGCGGTGTCTACGCCCACCTGTTCCCCAAGAACGTGGGCCGGGCCGTGTTCGACGCGGTCGTCGACCCGACACAGACACCGGAACAGAGCAGCCTCGGACAGGCCAAAGGCTTCCAGCTCGCGCTCGACAACTTCGCCAAAAACTGTGTGTCGAAGGCGGAAGGGTGCCCTGTCGGGGACACCGCGCAGGACGTCAAGGACCGCATCACGACGCTCCTCGACGACCTCGACCGCAAGCCGATCCCCGGTGCCTTCCCCCGCGACCTGACGGAGTCCACCGCCACCACCGGGATCGCGCAGGCCCTGTACTCCCAGGACCTCTGGCCCCTCCTCACCGAAGGGCTGCAACAGGCGTACGACGGGGACGGCCGGCTTCTGACGCTGCTGGCCGACTCGATGAACGGGCGCAACGAGAACGGCGAGTACAGCAACCTGGCTGCGGCGAACGTCGCCATCAGCTGCGCCGACGACAAACAGCGGTACACCACGAAGGACGTCGAGGCGAAGCAGGGCGAGTTCCGGGCCGCCTCCCCCGTCTTCGGTGACTGGCTCGCCTGGTCCATGCTCACCTGCACCGACTGGGCCGTCGCCGGCGCGGCCGACCATCCGGAGGTCAGCGCGCCGGGCTCGGCGCCGATCCTGGTGATCGGCAACACGGGCGATCCGGCGACGCCGTACGAGGGCGCGCGGAAAATGGTGGGGGCGCTCGGGGCGGGAGTCGGTGTCGAGCTGACGTACAAGGGGCAGGGGCACGGGGCGTACGGCAGTGGGAACCGCTGCGTGAAGGCAGCCGTGGACGGCTACCTGCTCACGGGCAAGGTCCCGAAGTCCGGCACGGTCTGCACCTGAAACCGCAGGTCAGAACGTTATCCACAGGCCCCGACGCAAGCCCGACAGTCCGCATACCATGGCATGACTGTCATTCACGACATCCGGCGAGTGGTGTCGTAAGGGGGGATTTGCTCATGGCTCGATGGCTACGGGGAGCGGCTCTGACAACGGCTGCGGTGCTGATCGCCGGCTGCAGTGGAGCTACCGACAGCGGGAAGGGCGAGAGCGCCGGGTCCGCATCAGCGGCCCCCTCACCTTCCGCGGTCCCCGCGCAGAAGCTCGACTGGGGGCGCTGCGAGGCGACGTCGGAGGGTCCGGCGCCCGGCGGCGACTGGCGGTGCGCGACGCTCAAGGTCCCGCTGGACTGGTCGAAGCCGGACGGCGAGACGATCGGGCTGGCGCTGATCCGCAGCGAGGCGACCGGGGACCGGAGCGAAAGACTCGGCTCGCTCCTGTTCAACTTCGGCGGACCGGGCGGCTCGGGGGTCTCCACGATGCCCTCGTACGCCGGTCTCACGAGCGAGCTGCACAAGCGGTACGACCTGGTGAGCTGGGACCCCCGGGGCGTCGGCGGGAGTGAAGGGGTGCGCTGCCGCAGCGACAAGGAGATCCAGGCGGCCGAGTCGGTGGACGCCACTCCGGACGACGCCGCCGAGGAGACGGCCTTCTTCGACGACGCGGCCTCCTTCGGCGCCGGCTGCGAGCGGGCAGCGGGCAAGCTCCTGTCCCATGTGTCGACCGCCGACACCGCCCGTGACATGGACCTCATCCGCCGAGCGGTCGGCGATCGGAAGATGCACTACTTCGGCATCTCGTACGGCACGGAGTTGGGCGGCGTCTACGCCCATCTCTTCCCCGGGAACGTCGGGCGCCTCGTGCTGGACGCGGTCGTCGACCCGACCGCCGACACGGTGGGCCACGCCAAGAACCAGACCCTGGGCTTCCAGCGCGCGCTCGACAACTACCTCGCGTCGACGGGCCAGGACCCGACGAAGGGCACCCGGAAGATCGCGGACCTGCTGGAGCGGATCGACGCCGATCCCCTGCCGACGACGTCCGGACGGGAGCTCACCCAGACCCTGGCGATCACCGGTATCGTCCTGCCGCTCTACAGCGAGCAGAGCTGGCCCGGCCTGACGAGCGCTCTCGACGCGGCGGAGGACGGCGACGGCACGGAGCTGCTGGCGCTCGCCGACGGTTACAACGAGCGGGACCCCTCGGGCCGCTACGGCACGACGACCCACTCGCAACGGGTCATATCGTGCCTGGACCAGAAGCAGCGGCCGACACCTCAGGAGACGAAGACACTGCTGCCCGGGTTCAGGAAGCTCTCGCCCGTGTTCGGCGAGTTCCTGGGCTGGGACACCGCGGGCTGGTGCCACGGCTGGCCGGTACCCGGCCTGGCGGACTCACCGGAGGTGAGCGCGCCCGGGGCCGATCCCGTTCTCGTCGTGGGCAATACCGGGGACCCGGCGACGCCGTACGAGGGCGCCGAGAAGATGGCGCGGGAGCTGGGCGACGACGTCGGTGTGATGCTCACCTGGAAGGGCGAGGGCCACGGGGCGTACGCCAGCGGCAGCAGCTGTGTCGACTCGACGGTGAACGCGTATCTGCTGGCCGGCCGGGTGCCGAAGGACGGAAAGGTCTGCACGTAGTCGTGGCCACCGCGCAAAGGGGCCCGGCACACGCGGTGCCGAGCCCCTCCGGGAAAAGCGTTCGCCCGCCGACGGCGGGCACGGAACTAGTAGACCGGCTTGTCGGGCTCGATCTGGTTGACCCAGCCGATCACGCCGCCGCCCACGTGGACGGCGTCGGAGAAGCCGGCCGACTTGAGGACCGCGAGGACTTCCGCACTGCGGACACCCGTCTTGCAGTGCAGGACGATCTTCTTGTCCTGCGGGAGGCTCTCCAGGGCGGAGCCCATGAGGAACTCGTTCTTCGGGATCAGCCGGGCACCGGGGATCGAGACGATCTCGTACTCGTTGATCTCGCGGACGTCGATGATGTCGATGTTCTCGCCGTCGTCGATCCACTCCTTGAGCTGCTTGGGAGTGATCGTCGAGCCCGCGGCCGCCTCCTGGGCCTCCTCGGAGACGACACCGCAGAAGGCCTCGTAGTCGATGAGCTCGGTGACGGTGGGGTTCTCGCCGCAGACCGCGCAGTTCGGGTCCTTGCGGACCTTGACCTGGCGGTACTGCATCTCGAGGGCGTCATAGATCATCAGTCGGCCGACGAGGGGCTCGCCGGTGCCGGTGAGGACCTTGATGGCCTCGGTGACCTGGATGGAGCCGATGGACGCGCACAGCACACCGAGGACACCGCCCTCGGCGCACGAGGGGACCATGCCCGGCGGCGGGGGCTCCGGGTACAGGCAGCGGTAGCAGGGGCCGTGCTCGGACCAGAAGACGGACGCCTGGCCGTCGAAGCGGTAGATGGAACCCCAGACGTACGGCTTGTTCAGCAGCACGCAGGCGTCGTTGACCAGGTAACGGGTCGCGAAGTTGTCGGTGCCGTCGACGATCAGGTCGTACTGGCTGAAGATGTCCATCACGTTGTCGGCCTCGAGCCGCTCCTCGTGAAGGATCACGTTCACGTACGGGTTGATGCCGAGGACGGAGTCGCGGGCGGACTCGGCCTTGGAGCGGCCGATGTCGGCCTGGCTGTGGATGATCTGACGCTGCAGGTTCGACTCGTCGACCTCGTCGAACTCCACGATGCCGAGCGTCCCGACGCCCGCCGCGGCCAGGTACATCAGCGCCGGCGAGCCCAGGCCGCCGGCGCCCACACAGAGCACCTTGGCGTTCTTCAGCCGCTTCTGCCCGTCCATCCCGACGTCGGGGATGATCAGGTGGCGGGAGTACCTGCGGACCTCATCTACGGTGAGCTCGGAAGCGGGCTCGACCAGGGGTGGCAGCGACACGGGGACTCCGTTGATCGGTCAATCACTACAGTTGTTCTCCGAGTAACACTGCCACGCCCTTTTTCATTCCGAGACACCCGTTCCAACCAGCGAGACAATGTCGTCCCAGTAGCCGGGCAGGGTCGCCCAGGGGTCGGCTCGGCCGTCCCGGTCCGTGCGGTCGGTGAAGTAGATCGTGGAGGCGCCCTGCCAGCGGGCGACGCGCAGCGCCTCGTCGAGGTGGACGCGGGGCACACCGTGGACGAAGTGGCAGAAGCGTTCGGGAGGGTGGTCGGCGGTCCATTCGGCGACCTGGGACCAGCGGTAGTCCCTCCAGGGCCCGGAGAAGGTCACGAGTTGGTCGGCGCTCTCGGCATATCCGGGATGGGGATGGGTGCCGTGGCCGAGCACCATGTGGCCGCCGCCGAGGAGTGCCCGGAGGGTGAGGACGGTGCGGCTGGTCCCGGGGAGTGCGCCGCGCTCGGTGGGACAGCGGTCGAGGAGGTAGCCGTCGACCTGGTACCAGTCGAGGTGGCGGTGGGCGTCGGCGACGATCTCGCCGAAGGGGCGTGCGCCGTGGGCCACGTCGAGGTGGCCGAGGACCCGGACGCCGGCGTTGCGGAGCCGTCCCGCGGCCTCCAGACAGAGCGGGTCGGGGCGGTTGCCGGGGCCGTCGGAGACGTTCAGGACGACCCAGTGCAGAGGGGTCCCGGGGCGGGTGAGTTCGCCCCATTCCAGCGGGGCGACAAGGGGGTGCGCATAGCCGGGGATGCCGAGGCCGGCGCTCAGGCCTGTGCTGGCGGTGCCGGACGGGGTGGAGGTCAGATACGGCATGCGGCCTCCATCCAGATGTCGGCGAGGGACTCCTCCAGATTGATACGGGGCCGCCAGCCGAGCCGGTCGCGGGCGGTGCGGACATCGGCCTGCTGCCAGCTGCCGCAGCCGTCCGGGTAGGGATAGGCGACCGGAGGGGTGTGGTCCGGTTCGGGCCGGGGGTGGCCGATGGTGGGCCTCAGGTGCCCGGGCGGGGTGTCGAGTTCGTGGAGGGCTCCGCCGTAGCCGGCGACACGGGCGAGGACGGCGGCGGCGTCGCGGAGGCGCACGGCCCGGCCGGACCCGATGTTGATCACGCCTTGGGCAGCGGAGAGTGAGGCGGCGTGGACGGCGCGGGCGACGTCTCGGACGTCGACGAAGTCGCGTTGGACGCCGAGGCCGCCGAGTTTGAGTTCGCCGTCCCCGGACTGCATGGCGCGCCGCATGGCTTCGGCAAGGCGGCCGAGCGGCGAGCCGGCGGGGGTGCCGGGCCCAGCGGGTGAGAAGACCCGCAGGACGACGGCGTCCAGACCGGAGCCGAGGACGAGTTCGGTGGCGGCGAGTTTGCTGACACCGTACGGGCCGCCGGGGCGGGGCACGGCGTCCTCGGCGGTGGAGGAGCCGGGCTGGCTGGGGCCGTATTCGGCGCCGCAGCCGATCTGCACCAGGCGGGCCCCGCAGCCGCTGCGGCGGAGGGCCTCGCAGACGGTGGCGACGGCGACGGTGTTGTACCGGGTGAGTTCGCGGGCGCCGCCGCGGGTGGCTCCGGCGCAGTTGATGACGACGCCGGGGTGGACCGCGTCCAGGAAGCGGGTGAGCGCGCCGGGGCTGCCGGTGGCGAGGTCGAACCGTACGTCGGCGTCGTCGCCGCGTCCGAGCGCGGTGAGTTGGACGGCCGGGTCGGCGAGGAGGCGTTCGGCGACGAAGCGGCCGAGGTATCCGTTGGCTCCGATCAGCAGGACCCTCATCGGGCGGCTCCCGGGGCGGACTCTCCGGTTCGGGAGGTGATCATCTGGCGTTCTCCTTATGGGGTGGTGCCGTGGGTGATGAGGTGGTCCCGCGGTGTCGGCCCCGCGGGAGGTGGGGCGCGCGACGGTTGTCCCGCGCGCCGGTGGGGCTCGGTCGCGGGCTGCGGTCTGTGGTGACCGCGCCGTGGACCGTCCGAGGTGGGGTCAGGTCGCCCCCGGCGGGCGGGCGTGGGCCGAGGCCCGGGTGAGGGTGCGGGTGGTGTGCACGAGGAGGAGGAGTGCGGCGGTGCCGCAGACCAGGGCGGGGACGGCGCCCGGTCCCCAGGCGTCGGTGACCGTCCGGACGGGGGCGGCCAGGAAGGAGCAGCCGGGCAGGCGGCTCGCGAAGACGGTGGTGAGGGCGCAGGTCTCGGTCAGCGCCGACGTGCACAGGACGACGGCGGGGGCGTGCGGGAAGCCGTGGACGGTGAGGAGGCGGGCCAGCAGGAGGAGTGCGCCGAGGGCGACCGCCCCCACGGAGACGGCCGGTTCGTCCAGGACTGTGCCGCACAGGGCGAGCAGGGAGACCAGGGCGCACAGATAGAGGGCGAACACCCCGAGCAGCAGGGGCTTCATGGAGTCGGCGAAGTCGGCGAGGCCGCGGCTGGCGCCGAGTTTGCGGCGGGCACGAACCGAGAGGAGGTGGGCGCACCACAGGGCGGGAGCGCAGCTCAGGGCGAGGGCCAGGACGGGTGCGGTGGCCAGGGGCCAGGGACCTTCGGGGCCGTCGGCGAGACCGGCGGCGACCAGTCCGTCACCGAGCAGGGCGTACGCGAGCAGCCAGCAGGTCCAGGTGCCGCTGCGGCCGGTCGTGCCGAGCGGCACCCGGAGCGGGCCGCGGCGGAGGGCGACGCGCAGCCCGAGCGCGACGGCGAGGGCGCCGGCCGCGGCGACGGCGAGGCGGGGTTGGCCGTGGGTGAGCCGTACACCGGCCACGGCCGCCGCGCAGAGGGCGCCCGGGAGGAGGGCGAGGACCGCCCAGCCGCCACCCGGCCCGGACGCGGCGGGCATCGGCCGGCGCTCCGGGGGTGTGTCCGTGTCGCGGGGCACGCGCGCGTACATCTCCTCGGCGAGCGAGAAGACGTCCCGGTGCCGGAAGCGGGCGGCCGTGCGGTCGGTGACCCCGTGGGCCTCCAGCCCGGCGGCGATCTCCAATGGGTCCACGGCACGTTCGCACAGCTCCCGGTGCCGGTGCATCAGGGCTTTCACGGGGTCCACGGCCCCGCGTCCGACGGCGGGCGCGGATGCGGATCCGGGGGAGGCCCGGCCTTCGTCATCAGGACCCGGCTCAGCCGGACCAAACCCGACCAGTTCGTCGGCCCCGTCTCTGGACTCCAGGCCGTCCAACCGCAGCTCGCTCATCGCGCTCCCTCCCCCGCGGGCACGGGTTCACCGGTGGCGGCCGGAGGCGTTCCCGTGGCCCGGACGGGGGTGTCGACGGCCCAGCGGGGGCGGCCGGACACAACCCCGCCGAGACCCGCACTCCCCGCGACACCGGCCACACCCGCCACGCCAGCCACACCCCCCGCCACACCCAGACCGCCCGTCCCCAGCCGTGGCTCGGTCCAGCGGCCGGGGACGTGCGCCTCGGCGGGGGCGCCGAACGGCAGGGGCGCTCCGGTCTCGTCGAGGACGGCCTTCCGTACCGGGGCGTGGGAGACGACCTCCAGGTAGATGCCGCGGAACGCGGCGACGTTCTGCTCGACCGTGAAGAGTTCGAGGGCGCGTGCGCGGGCGGCCGCGCCGAGGCGCGCACGGCGCTCGGGTGCGCGCAGGAGCGCCACGCACGCCTCCGCGAGCGCCTTCGGATTGCGGGGCGGGACGACGAGCCCCGTCCCACCGATGACCTCGACGACCGCGCCTGCATCCGTGGACACCGTCGGTCGTCCGCAGAACATGGCCTCGACGAGGCTGATGGGGAACCCCTCGACGACACTCGACAGGACGACGACGGCGCCCGAGGCGTACGCCTCGGCGACGTCGGGGACGGCGGGGTCGCCGATCTCCTCGAAGGAGACGGGGTTGTCACCGACGGCGTGCACCCCGTCGGCCTCGTCGGGGAAGAGTTGGGCGGCCAGGGCCCTGCAGTGGCCGAGATAGGCGGCCCCCTCGCCGCCCGCGGCCGCTCCGACGATTCTGAGCCGGGCCTTCGGCTCCGCTCTGCGGATCTCGGCGAAGGCGTGCAGCAGGGAGATCAGGTCCTTGGCCGGTTCGACGCGGCCGACCCAGACCAGCGTGTGGGGGTCCGCGCTCTCCGGCGCCTCCTCCACCTCGGCGAAGCGGGACGCCTCCATGCCGGGATAGACCGTGCGGATCTTCGCCCGGTCGGCGCCGCAGCGTTCCTGCCAGCGTCGGGCGTGGGTGTTTCCGGGGGTGAGGCAGGCGGCGCGCCGGTAGACCTCGGCGGTCAGTTGCCGGTGGAAGGCCGCGAGCAGGGCGCGCACCGGCGCGTCACCGGAGGCCCCGAGGTAGTGCGCGCGCAGCGGCACGCCGTACTCGGTGACCAGGAGCGGCACCTCGTGGAAGTGGGCGGCCAGCAGACCGGGCAGCGCGGCCGAGCCGCCGGCCGCGGCGTGGCACAGGTCGACCGAGCCGAGCCCGTCATCCTCGTACCAGTCGAGCGAGAGGGGGCGCAGGGCGCGTTCGAGGTGGGCGGCGACGGTCAGCAGATCCGGTACGCGGGCCTCGCGCGCCGCTCCGAGCGCGCCCGGCGCACGACAGGCGCGTTCGAGCGTGTGGACGGCGGCTTCCGAGCGCAGGGCACCCACCAGTCCGCCCTCGTCGCGGGCCAGCTCGGCAAGCCCGTACAGCGCGTTGCCGAAACGGTCCGCCTGAAGACTGGAGCCGCTCTCAGGGGCTTCTCCCTTTCCGAGGGCTTCTCCCGTTCCGAGAGCTTCGCTCGTCCCGAGGCCTTCTCGCGCTCCGAAGCCTTCTCGCGGCTCGGGCGTCCCGGCGGAGCAGATCACCGACGCCAGTTCGCCGTACGCCTCCGCGAAGCGTCGTCGCACCCGGCGGCCGTGGATCACGCCGTCGTCCTCGGCAGTCCACAGCGGCGCCGTACGGACGCGGCTGACCTGCGGCGGAAGCGGGACCCAGCCCTCGTCCTCCTGTTGCTCGGTACGGCTGAGCGCGTAGACGTCGAACTCATGTCGCTCCAGCCCACGCACGAGTCGGTCGCACCAGAGCCTGGCGTCACCGCTCACATACGGATAGCCACCCTCTGTAAGCAGTCCGATGCGCACGCGTGCACCCCCGATCTCCCGTTTGGGGAGCCGCCGTTCACCCGGCGGCTCGCAGCGGGACGAACGTATGCGGACATGGCGGTGGTGCGACGGACGGTTGTCCGTCGCACCACCAAAAGGGGTGAACGGTCGTAACTTTCCCTAGCGGGACGCGTTTCGTCGCGCTAAGGGATCAATCGACTACGCCGCGTCAGAAACTCAACCGCCGGGAAAGGCCCACGGGTTGGCCTTGCAGGTGATCCCGTCGTAGGAGAGGAACTTGCTCTGCTGCTGCATGACGGGCGCGAGGTCGCCGTCCTTGTCGCAGGTCACGTGGCTGTAGCCGAGACGGTGCCCGATCTCGTGGTTGATCAGCATCTGCCGGTACGCGTGGATGCGGTCGCCGTAGGTCTTCGAACCCTGGGCCCAGCGGTAGGCGTTGATCATCACGCGCTCGGTGGCGGCGGAGTCGCACGACACGTTGTCCACCGTCGTGTCGAGCCCCGACTTGGCGCACCACACGGCGGTGGTGCCCGGACTGGCCAGCGTGATCACGAAGTCGGGTTTCCCGGAGGAGATCCGTTCGAAGGTACGGCCGCCGTTGTGCGCCCAACTCCGGTCGTCGTTCAGGGTCTTCTGGACGGCCTGCGCGAACAGTTCCGCGTCGAGGCCGAGCCCTTCCTCGACATCGACCCGGTAGCGGTACTTCCGTCCCGTCCCGGGCGCCTTGTCGAAGCCCCTGACGGTCTGGAACTTGCCGTTGCCCTCCAGGTCCGCGGCGAGTGCGTACTTCTGGCCCATCTTCTCGTCGTACGAGAGCGGGGCCGCGCTCACCCTCGGCGGGCTGGACGGCGTGGGCCGGTCGTCGCTGCGTGAGGCGCCCCGTACATCACGGTCACCGGCGTCGGCGGCCTGCGCCCGGGCGGTGGTGTCCTCCTGGCCGCCGGTGACCTGCCCGCCGACGATGACCGCGAGCACGGTGGTGACGGCGGCGGCCGCGATCCCGGCGAACGCCCGCCCCTTGCCGCTCTTTCCGGTGTCCTTGCCCTCGCCGGGGTCACCAGTCGGAGGTTGTTCTTCGTCGAAGGCGTCCAGGTAGGCCTGCCGCGGCCCGCCGGGCGGCGGTGGCACGGCCTCCTGCCGCTGCCGGGGGATGGGGATGCGCCGGCCCTGCCCCTGCCCGGGCGCGCCGGAGGGGGAGCCGCTGGACTCGCCGTGCTGCGCGCCGTACGAAGGGCCGCCGGGCGCGCCGTACGGGGCCCCCGAAGGAGCCCCGTACGCGCCCTGTCCGTCACCTGGGTGTGGTCGCGTCTCACCGCCCAACCGACCCCAGCCACCGCCCGCTTCACGCTGCTCGGGATGCCCGCCACGACTCTGCGGGAAGCCTCGGCCCGGGGTGCCGTCGGGGAGACGGGGGAAACCGTGCGCGGGCGTGCCGTCCGGGAAACGAGGTACTCCCTGTCCCGAACGGCCGTCCGGAAGACGCGGAAACCCATGAGCGGGGGTGCCGTCCGGAAGACGCGGGAACCCGTGCGCCGACGTGCCGTCGGGGAATCGCGGGACACCGCGCCCGGACGGGCCTTCGGGGCGGCGGGGAAAGCCGTGCGCGGGCGTGCCGTCGGGAAGACGCCGGAGGCCCGGCGGCCCCGAGGCCCCCTCGTATCCCCGAGGGACCCCGCGGTCCCCCGCTGGCGGCGGGCCCGCTGGAGCCGCCGCTGATTTCTCGCTCGTGTCGCCTTTCGGCGCCCGCCCCTTGCGGCTGTGTCGTCCCACGCCGCGCCTCAGCTCCCCACAGCGGGGGCGCCGGGCACTGCCCCGTCCCCGGCGGAATCGTCGGCCTCGCCCTTCACCGGCTTGCCGTTCACGGACTCCCCGTTCACCCGCTCCGCGTCCGCCTCGTCACGGGCCGACGTCGCTGAGCCCCGTACGCCCGATTGCCGCGTCCCGGAGCCATGTCCCCCAGAGCCTCCCACACCGTTCGACGCCGTCCGCGCCGTATCGGCCAGTAGGTCGCGGAACGCCGCGGCGACCGCCTCCGGGTACTCCATCATGGCGACGTGCCCGGCGTCCGGCAGGGAGACGAGGCGCGAGTCGCGGAAGGCGCGGGCGGCGCGCTGGGCCATGCGGTAGCCGACGAGCTGGTCACGGCGGCCGTAGACGAGGAGCGTCGGGGCGAGGACCCGCTCGGCCTGGCGCCACAGCGAGTGCTGCCCGCCCAGGGTGTACGCGTCGACGATGCCGCGGGCGGACCTCGTCATCGCGTCCCACATATAGGGAAGCCTCAGGCGCCGCTCCATCTCCTCCACCGCGTTGCGGAAGCCCTCCTCCGTGACACGGCCGGGGTCGCCGTAGCAGAGCGCCATGACACCCCGGACGCGCTGCTCGGCGGTCCAGCCCTTGGTGAAGCGGGTGAAGAGTGCGGCGACACCGGGGACCGCGAGCATCCCGGTCGGCACCGCGGTGCGCTGCACACGCAGTTCGGGCAGCGCGGGCGACACCAGCGTCAGCGTCCGCACGAGGTCGGGGCGCAGGGCCGCGACGCGGGTGGTGACCGCGCCGCCGAGGGAGTTGCCGAAGAGGTGCACCGGACCGCGCCCGGTCCCGTCCAGATAGCGGATGACGGCACGCGCGTGTGCCGTCACCGAGTAGTTGCCGTCGTCCGGCGGCGGCGAGTCGCCGAAACCGGGCAGGTCGACGGCCTCGCTGGCCACCGACCCGTCGAGCAGCGGCATCAGCGCCGACCAATTCTGCGAGGAGCCGCCCAGGCCGTGTACGTACAGGGCGGGCGGCAGATCGTCATGGGCCGGGGTTCTCGACCGGACCGCCAGAGTGATCCCCGGCAGGCGCACCGACCTGAGCCGCTCCCCCGGCGCCACGCGCACGGAACTCGCCTTCGGCGACGCGGTGGCGGTCATCAGGGATGGCAGCTCGGTCGAAGACATGCGGCAATGTTACGAGACGATCACGTAGTGGTTCATGTGTTCGCCGTCACAGATCGAGCCATGCACAGCGGGGTACCGGACCACGACGTGGTCACCACGACCACGACGGAAGAACAACCCGTAGAGCCACGCGTAGAACAAACCATCCCGTCACCACCGGACCGCATAGCGCCACGTTCGGCTGTCTCCTAGGCTCGTAGACAACAAGGCACACCCGTACGTGGCCCCTGCCGCTTCACAGGGTTCCGGCAGCACCGAGGCAGGAGCAGGAAGGGGAAACCACGATGGCCGTTGACCCCACAGATCCCGAGACGTTCGCGGAGACGGAGGCCGATTCCGTGGAGATCGACGACGTCGAGGCCCCCGAGGCCGATGCCGCCGAGCAGCACACGTACGTCACCCCGGACCGGGACGACCCGTTGACCGATCTCGATCCGGGCGTCGCCAACCCGGCCGACCTCGCCGAACAGGCCCGAGTGGTCGACCTCGACGAGGACGACTACCGCTAGAGCGGCCCCCTCGCCCGGGGACCGCCGGCGATGGACCACGCCCGCGTGCCCGCAGGCGCCCGGCCCCCGAGGACCACCGCCGGTGACGCGAAAGACGACGATCGGTGACGGGAAAGGGCTTCCTTCTGTCCACCCTGCCCGCGTTTGACGTGGTCCGCGGCACTTTCCCAGGCGTCCGGTCCGTGAAATTCTGCGCTCGCACCGCGCGCACCTGGGTTACCGAAAAGTACGATGGCGGCGCGGCGCACACCGCACATGGACGATTTGGGAGGCGGCGTGACAGCCATCGAGCAGACAGAGGCGGCACGCCCGCGGGGCACACGCCTTCCGCGCCGAGCCCGACGGAACCAGCTGCTGGGCGCCGCCCAGGAGGTCTTCGTGGCCCAGGGCTACCACGCGGCCGCGATGGACGACATCGCCGAGCGCGCCGGTGTCAGCAAGCCGGTTCTCTACCAGCACTTCCCGGGCAAGCTCGACCTCTACCTGGCCCTGCTGGACCAGCACTGCGAGTCCCTGATCCAGGCCGTGCGCGGCGCGCTCGCGTCGACGACCGACAACAAGCAGCGTGTACGGGCCACGATGGACGCGTACTTCGCGTACGTCGAGGACGAGGGCGGCGCCTTCCGGCTGGTCTTCGAATCGGACCTGACGAACGAGCCCGCCGTACGCGAGCGCGTCGACAAGGTCACGAACGAGTGTGCGGAGGCCATCTGCGACGTCATCGCCGAGGACACAGGTCTGTCGCGCGCGGAGTCGATGCTCCTCGCCTCGGGTCTGGGCGGGCTCGCCCAGGTCGTGGCGCGGTCCTGGCTGCACAGCGACCGCAGCGTCCCGCGCGAGCAGGCGGTCCAGCTGCTGGCGTCGCTGGCGTGGCGCGGCATCGCAGGCTTCCCGCTGCACGGCATCGAGCACCACTGACCGTCGCCGCGCGGCCCCGGACCGGCGCTCGGCACACCCCTGGTCCGGGGTTTTGTTCCCGCACCCTGTTCGCTCCTGGCGTTGCCGAGCGGAGGGTGGACGTCCCCTCACCGGGCTAATGTGTGCTGGGTACGGCGCGGACGCCCGCGCACTTCACTGACCGTCGGAGGGACATAGCCGTGGAGGTCAAGATCGGCGTGCAGCACGCGCCCCGCGAGATCGTTCTGGAGAGCGGTCAGAGTGCCGAGGAGGTCGAGCGTGCCGTGTCCGAGGCGCTGGCCGGCAAGTCGGCGCTGCTGAGCCTCACGGACGAGCACGGTCGCAAGGTGCTGATCCCTGCCGACCGTCTCGCCTACATCGACATCGGCGAGCCGACCGTCCGCAAGGTCGGTTTCAGCGCGCTGTAGGCGAGAGGCGCACGACGTATACGGAGGGGCCCGGTGGTGTGAAACCACCGGGCCCCTCCGCATGCGCCCCTCCACAACTCGTCCACAGGGGGAGGATTGCGTTCCGTGACTCGCGGGTAGTACCGGCTACGACCGATTTGCCCAGGCCAAGCCGTGTGGGAGGGAACCCGATCATGTTCTTGGAAGCGCTCGGATCCGCACTCGTCGGACTCGCCCTCGCCTGGGCCGCCGTCTACCGCCTGCCGCACCGTCTGCCGCCCCGCACGCTCGTCCTGCCGACCGGCGTGGCGGGCGCCCTCTTCGGCGCGTTCCTCACCCACACCGCCCTGGGTTCCACCAACTTCCTGGTGCTCCTGAGCGGCGGGGCGATCGTCGCCGCGGCGTCGTTGTCGCTCCTGCTGCGCCCGACGGAGCGTTTTCGACGCAGGTCGGCCACCGCGTAGCCCGCGTAACGGCGAGCCCTCCGAGGAGACGCGGAGCCGTAGCGACATCCGAGCCGCCACCGACCGCGACATCCGCGCCGCCACCGCGCGGGCACGACCGACCACGCATCCGCGACCGACCTCGCACGCCCCGCGGCCGCCCACGGACACGCCGGACGCCGCGCCCCACGACGACTAGCCGACCACGGGGTCAGCGGCTCACGGCGGTCGGGAGCTCACGGCGACCGGGCGCTCAAGCAACCAGCGGCTCACAGCGGCCGGGCGCTCAATGCAACCAGCGGCTCACGCGGCCAGGCCGAGCGCCGCCATCCGCTTCGTGTGCGCCTCGGTGATCCGGGAGAACATCCGCCCCACCTCGGCCAGGTCGAACCCGTCGGCCACGCCGCCCACGAGCATCGTGGACAGGGCGTCCCGGTCGGCCACGACCCGCTGCGACTGCGACAGCGCCTCGCCCATCAGCCGCCGCGCCCACAGCGCGAGCCGCCCGCCGACCCGCGGGTCCTCGTCGATCGCGGCCCGCACCTTCTCCACCGCGAACTCGGCGTGCCCGGTGTCGTCGAGGACGGCGAGCACCAGCCCGCGCGTGTCCGCGTCGAGGTGCGCCGCGACCTCCCGGTAGAAGTCACTGGCGATCGAGTCGCCGACGTACGCCTTGACCAGGCCCTCCAGCCAGTCCGACGGCGCCGTCTGCTTGTGGAAGCCGTCGAGCGCGTCCACGAACGGCTCCATGGCGCGCGTCGGCTCCTCGCCGATCTCCGTGAGCCGGTCCCGCAACCTCTCGAAGTGGTGGAACTCGGCGGCGGCCATCTTCGCCAGCTCCGCCTTGTCGACGAGCGTCGGCGCCAGCTTCGCGTCCTCCGCGAGCCGTTCGAACGCCGCGAGCTCCCCGTACGCCAGCGCTCCGAGCAGATCCACGACGGCGGCGCGGTACTGCGGGTCGGCCGAGGCTTGGGCCCAGTCCTGGGCGGCGATGCCGGTGACCTCGGCGGTCTCGGCCGTCTCAGCGGTACCGGCGGCGTTCTCAGGCTTGTCAGACGTGGTCATGAAGCGCACAATAGCCCGCTCTGCGCAGGGTGGAAGGGCCCGGTCGATCGGTGTGACGACGACTACGTGACCAAATCGGCCATCGCATGTGCGTGTTTCCGGGGTATGGTGGTAATGCGCCTGCTGAGTACGTCGACGTACCACCGCGGTATCTCGACCGTCTCTCGACAGGCCGCACGCATGAGGATGCCCGGTCGGTGGCCCGATCGGCTCCGACCCGACAGCCCTCCTGTTCCGTACGGCACTCTGCGTACGGCGTCCGGAGGGAACCCCTCAGCGGTATGAGCGCTAGAGCGTCGGCAGTGGTCCCGTGCCACACGGCCAGCCCGTGAGGGCGGCCGATGTCCCCCAGGCACGGTCAGACGACACGACCCCCGCGCTCGCGCCACGCCGCGTACACAGAAGAGGCAGCACCCTGACTACGACTTTTCGAGATCTCGGAATCCTCCCCGAGACGGCCGAGGCCCTGGAAGCCGTCGGCATCATCACTCCCTTCCCCATCCAGGAGATGACGCTCCCGGTCGCCCTCTCCGGCACCGACGTCATCGGCCAGGCCAAGACCGGCACCGGCAAGACGCTCGGTTTCGGCCTGCCGCTCCTGGAGCGCGTCACCGTCCCCGCCGACGTCGAGGCCGGCCGCGCCAAGCCCGAGGACCTCACCGACGCCCCGCAGGCGCTCGTCGTCGTCCCCACCCGCGAGCTGTGCACCCAGGTCACCAACGACCTGCTGACCGCCGGCAAGGTGCGCAACGTCCGCGTCACCGCGATCTACGGCGGTCGCGCGTACGAGCCGCAGGTCGAGGCCCTGAAGAAGGGCGTCGACGTCGTCATCGGCACCCCCGGACGACTCCTCGACCTGGCCGGCCAGAAGAAGCTGAACCTGAAGCACGTCAAGTGCCTGGTTCTCGACGAGGCCGACGAGATGCTCGACCTGGGCTTCCTGCCCGACGTCGAGAAGATCATCAACATGCTTCCGGCCCGCCGCCAGACGATGCTGTTCTCGGCGACCATGCCGGGCGCCGTCATCGGTCTCGCCCGCCGTTACATGTCGCAGCCGACGCACATCCGTGCCACGGCCCCCGACGACGAGGGCGCGACGGTCGCGAACACCTCGCAGCACATCTACCGCGCGCACAACATGGACAAGCCCGAGATGGTCGCGCGCATACTGCAGGCCGACGGCCGGGGACTGGCCATGGTCTTCTGCCGCACCAAGCGCACGGCCGCCGACCTCGCCGACCAGCTCAAGCAGCGCGGCTTCGCCTCCGGCGCGGTCCACGGCGACCTCGGCCAGGGCGCCCGTGAGCAGGCGCTGCGCGCGTTCCGCAACGGCAAGGTCGACGTCCTCGTCTGCACCGACGTCGCCGCGCGCGGCATCGACGTCGAGGGCGTCACCCACGTCATCAACTACCAGTCCCCCGAGGACGAGAAGACGTACCTGCACCGCATCGGCCGTACGGGCCGCGCGGGCGCCAAGGGCATCGCGATCACCCTCGTCGACTGGGACGACATCCCGCGCTGGCAGCTCATCAACAAGGCGCTGGACCTCGGCTTCAACGACCCGCCGGAGACGTACTCCACGTCCCCGCACCTCTTCGAGGAACTGAGCATCCCGGCGGGCACCAAGGGTGTCCTGCCGCGCTCGGAGCGCACGCGGGCCGGCCTCGACGCCGAGGAGCTGGAAGACCTTGGTGAGCCGGGTGGTCGCGGTGCCCGCGGGCGCGGCGGCCGTTCCTCCGGCCCGGCGCCCTCCGCGGAGCGCGAGCGCCCGGCGCGTACGCCGCGCCGTCGCCGCCGGACGCGCGGTGGCGCCACCGTGGACG
>NZ_JAMGBG010000123.1 GCF_023516595.1 Streptomyces neyagawaensis
GGGCGGCAGCGGCGGCAGCCGAGGCGGAGCGGGCCGCTGCGGCGGAGCGGGCCGCGGCGGCTGCCCGGGCGGCTGAGGCGGAGGCTGCGGCTGCGGCGCCTCGGGATGGCGAGGCTTCTCGGGGGGCTGACGGCGACGGGGGGCGTGGCGGTCGAGCTGAGCGGGGCGACGGGGCTGAGCCGCGTGGCGGGGCTGGCGGGCGTGATGGGGCTGAGCGGGGCGGTTCGGGTGATGTCACCGTGCCCACGCCTGTGGTGACGCCCACGAACGTGTCCGGGGGGCCGTGGGACGAGACGGCGGTGCTGCCGCCGGTTCGGCCCGGGGGAGCGACCGATTCCGAGACCACGGCGAAGCTGCCTCGGCCGCCCGAGCCGTCGGATGAGGGGGCTGGGTCCACGTCCGAGTTCGGGGCGGGGGCGCGGGCACAGGCGCGGGCGGAGGATGAGACCGCGGTGCTGCCGCCGGTGCCGCCGGTGCCTCCGGGGGCGGCCGACGAGACCGCTGTGCTGCCGCCGGTGCGTGAGGATCGGGTGCCGCCGGGGTTCTTCCGGGACGAGCGGCCCGCGCCGGACGGGGCCGGGGAGCGGACGCGGGAGCTGCCGCAGGTCGACGAGGAGGGGGCTCCTCGGCGTCGGCAGCGGTCCGACTGGGCCGAGGAGACGCCGCTCGACGATCTGCCGACGTTGGCGGACGAGCTGCTGGGGTCGCACGACTCGGACGATCCGGACGAGAGGCGCGGTCGTGGCTGGGGGCGGCGGCGGGGCTGAGCCTCGTTCGCGCCGGGGTTGGGCTTTCGGCGTGACTGGGCTGAGTCCCGCTGTTCGGGGCGCCTGCGGTGCGTTGGGGGGCGGGGCCGTGCCGGTGTGTCAGCCCGTCGATTGGTGCCCTACTGCTCGGGGGTTCGTGGGGAGCTGTTCTCTGTGCTTCTCTACGCGACGGGCTTGACACACCGGCACGGCCCCTCCCGTGCGGGGGCGGGCGCGCGGGGGTGGGGGTGCGCGTCTGCGCCGAGCCGCGTGGGGGGCGCGTCTGCGGCCGTCTCCTCCGGGCGCGCGGGGGAGGGGGTGCGCGTCTGCGCCGAGCCGCGTGGGGGGCGCGTCTGCGGCCGTCTCCTCCGGGCGCGCGGTGGAGGGGTACGCGTCTGCGCCGGGCGCGTGGGGGTGGGGGTGTGCGTCCGCGGCTGGCCCCTCCGGGCGTGCGGTGGAGGGGACGCGACTGTTCCCTCTGGGGGCGCCCGAAGGGTGTGCGCCCGCGGCCGCTCCCTCCCGTCGGGTCGGTGGTGTCAGTGGGGTCGCGCAGAATGGGGGCGACGGGGGTCGGGTTCGGTTGTTGGGACGGAGGGCGGTGGGGGCATGACCGTGTGGGACGACCTGGTGGGGCAGGAGCGGCTGAGCGGACAGCTGGACGCGGCCGCCCGGGACGCGGATGCCATCGTCACGGCGGCGGAGACAGGGGGGCCGCCTCCCGAGGCCTCGAAGATGACGCATGCCTGGCTGTTCACGGGGCCCCCGGGAGCGGGGCGGAACACGGCGGCGCGGGCGTTCGCGGCGGCGTTGCAGTGCGTGAGTCCGGACCGCGCGCTCGGGGGGAGCCCGGGGTGCGGCTTCTGCGACGGGTGCCATACGGCGCTGGTGGGGACGCACGCCGATGTGACGACCGTGGCGGCCGTGGGCACGCAGATCCTCGCCGAGGACATGCGGGACACGGTCCGCAAGTCGTTCACGTCGCCCGCGAACGGGCGGTGGCAGGTCATCCTCGTCGAGGACGCCGAGCGGTTGAACGAGAAGTCGGCGAACGCGGTGCTCAAGGCCGTGGAGGAGCCCGCTCCCCGGACGGTCTGGCTGTTGTGCGCCCCCTCGCTGGAGGACGTGCTGCCGACCATTCGCTCGCGATGCCGGCACGTCGGGCTGCTCACGCCGTCGGTGGACGCCGTGGCGGACATGCTCGTACGGCGTGAGGGCATCGAGCCGGAGGCGGCTGCGGTCGCCGCCCGGGCCACCCAGGGGCACATCGAACGGGCGCGGCGGCTGGCGACCGATCCGCGGGCGCGGGAGCGCAGAGCCGCCGTACTGAAGCTGCCGTTGCGGATCGAGGACATCGGCGGATGCTTCAAGGCCGCGCAGGAGCTGGTGGACGCGGCCTCCGAGGAGTCCAAGCAGCTGGCGGAAGAGGTCGACACCAAGGAGACCGAGGAGCTGAAGGCGGCGCTCGGGGCCGTGCAGGGCGGGCGGATGCCGCGCGGCACGGCGGGTGTGATGAAGGACTTGGAGGACAAGCAGAAGCGGCGCCGTACCCGGGCCCAGCGGGACAGCCTGGATCTGGCGCTGACCGAGCTCACCGGCTTCTACCGGGATGTGCTGGCCCTGCAACTGGGATCGCGGGTCGCCCTCGCCAACATCGAGGTCCAGGACGTGCTGGAGCGGATGGCCCGCGACGGGACGCCTGAAGCGACGCTGCGGCGGATCGACGCGATCGCGGCCTGCCGGGAGGCGCTGGACCGGAACGTCGCCCCGCTGTTGGCGGTGGAGGCCATGACCATGGCTCTGCGGTCCGGCTGACGGTGGTGAGGGGCGCGCTTGGTGCCTCGGCGAGTGGGGCGCGGCGGCGTCCGGGTCAGTGGTGGCGGCGTTTTGGGTCAGTGGTGGCGGGGCGTTCGGGTGAGTACGGGCGGGCGTTCGGTTGACGGAGTCACTCGTACGAGGAGCATTCGTCGCTGTTCGTGATCATTCGGGTGGCTGTGGTTACGCTCGCGAGATGCGAACCAGGCGTACTTCCCGGCCGAATCGGTCCTCGCGCATCGGCGGCGCGTTGCTCGCCGCCGCCGCGCTGCTCGTGTCGGCCTGTTCCTCCGGCGGTGCGAGCCGGGCCGCGACGGCGGACGACGGGGCGCCCGCGCTCGGCCCGCTGCCCCGCGCGACGCCCACCGCGCTCGCGCCGTACTACGAGCAGAAGTTGCGCTGGCGCGACTGCGAGGCGCCGGGCTTTCAGTGCGCCACGCTGAAGGCGCCCCTGGACTACGCGGACCCGGGCGAGGGCGACATCAAGCTGGCGGTCTCGCGCAAGAAGGCCACCGGCCCGGGGAAGCGGCTCGGTTCGCTGCTGGTCAACCCGGGCGGCCCGGGCGGCTCGGCCATCGGCTACCTCCAGGGTTACGCGGGCGTCACCTACCCGGCGCAGATCCGCGCGCGGTACGACATGGTCGCCGTCGACCCGCGGGGCGTGGCCGGCAGCCAGGGGATCGAGTGCCTCACCGGCCGCGAGATGGACGCGTACACGCAGACGGACCTCACCCCGGACGACGGGGCGGAGAAGGACGCGCTGGTCGCCGCGTACAAGCGGTTCGCGGAAGGGTGCGGGGCGCGGGCGCCGAAGCTGCTGCGGCATGTGTCCACCGTCGAGGCGGCCCGTGACATGGACGTCCTGCGGGCCGTGCTCGGGGACCGGAAGCTGACGTACGTCGGCGCCTCGTACGGGACGTTCCTCGGCGCGACCTACGCGGGACTGTTCCCGGAGCGGGCCGGCCGGCTGGTGCTGGACGGGGCGCTGGACCCGTCGCTGAGCGCGGACCGGCTGAACCAGGAGCAGACGGCGGGCTTCGAGACCGCCTTCCAGGCGTTCGCGGAGGACTGCGCACGCAGGGACGACTGCCCGCTGGGGCGCACGCCGGCACAGGTCGGCACCAACCTGAGCGCCCTCTTCGAGCGCCTGGACGCGCGGCCCCTGCCGACCGGTGAGGCGGGCAGGCGGAAGCTGGGCGAATCCCTGGCGACGACGGGGGTGATCGCGGCGATGTACGACGAGGGGGCGTGGCCGCGGCTCCGCCAGGCCCTCACCCAGGCCGTCCGGGACCAGAACGGCGCCGGACTGCTGGCCCTCTCCGACGGCTACTTCGAACGGGAGGCCGACGGCAACTACTCCAACCTGATGTACGCCAACGCGGCCGTGAACTGCCTCGACCTCCCCGCGGCCTACGCGACCCCGGACGAGGTGGAGCGGGCGCTGCCCGCGTTCGAGAAGGCGTCCCCGGTGTTCGGCCGGGCCCTGGCGTGGGCGTCGCTGAACTGTGCGTACTGGCCGGTGAAGCCGACGGGGGGACCGCACCGGATCGAGGCGAAGGGCGCCGCCCCGATCGTGGTGGTCGGCACCACCCGCGACCCCGCCACGCCGTACCGCTGGGCCCAGGCCCTGGCCTCCCAGCTCACCTCCGCCCGCCTCCTCACGTACGACGGCGACGGGCACACGGCGTACGGGCGGGGCAGCGACTGCGTCGACTCTGCGATCAACACGTATCTGCTGCGCGGCACGCCTCCCGCGGAGGGAAAGCGCTGCTCACCGTCCTGACGGGCGCCTCGGCCGACGGACGGGAGGCGAGGCGTGCGACCCTGCCCCAGGGTCCGCGCCGCCGGGCCGCAGGGGTGCTCCGGACCCTGGTTCGGAGCACCTCAGAAACTGTGTAGACTTACCGACGTTGCTGATCGCACCATAGTGCGGACGGCGCGCCGCCTTAGCTCAGATGGCCAGAGCAACGCACTCGTAATGCGTAGGTCTCGGGTTCGAATCCCGAAGGCGGCTCCACTTGGAACCCCAGGTCAGGATTCTGATCTGGGGTTTTTGCTGTGTGGGGCTTTGCGGGGCCTCGGGTCAGGTGTGTTGTTGGTGTTGTTCTGGTAGGTGGCTTTCCGGGTGGGCCCAGACGACGATGTTGTCCGGGTGGGGGATCGCGCCCGTGGTGAGTTCATGGTTGAAGAAGTCGATGATCTCTCGGTCGGAATGGCGCAGGCTGAAGTGCGTCAGGACGAAGAGGGTGTCCGGGTGGGACGCGATCACCGGGCGGAGTTCGCTCCATACGGTGTGGCCGACCTGGCGGGCCCGGGGGATCTGGGCGTCGTCCAGGTAGGTGCACTCGGTGATGATGACCGGGTAGTCGAACAGCCACGGGTTTCGGGTGAAGGCGCTCGCGTGTGTGTCTCCGAGGAACGCGAAGAGGGGGCGGGCCACTTCCTCGTAGATCGCGGCGTCACCGGCGTCCTTTCGTTTCTGTGCGATGAGCCGGCCGAATTCCCGTCCCTTGCCCGACGCCAGCATCGACGTCTTCAAGGCTTCGTACTCCGGCTTCAGGATCTTCTTGGTCTCCGCGAAGCAGTAGCCCACGCAGGGCACCTTGTGCAGGCACTCGACGACCCGGACCGTGTAGTTCTTTCGGCCGCCCGCCGTGAACTCGTCACCCTGCCGCACGCCGTGCAGACGGTACTCCGGGGCGCGGGACGGATCGAACGTCGGTCCGTGGTTCAGTTCGGTCGCGGCGCGCAGGTAGGCCTCCGCGTACGGTTCCGCTTCGGCCGGGAGGTAGATGTCCACGCCCCCGTCCCTGGCGGCCAGGTAGTCGAGGTCCTTGGAATGGTCGAGGTGGGTGTGCGTCAGGAACACCGACTCCACCTGTCGGCCTTCCGCCAGGCCCGCGTCGAGGCTGCAGCGGAGTTCGGGGATGTGGAAGAACGTCTTGTCGTTCGCCCGGGAGTAACCGGTCAGGGTCAGTTCGGTGCCGGGTATCTTCCACGTCTTCCACTGGCGGAACGGGTGTCCCTTCCCGAGTTGTTGCGGGTGAGGGATGTGTGGGGTGGGTTGGTCGTTCATTCTGGCCTCAGGTGAGAGCGGAGCGGTGGAGTGGGTGGGTGATCGGAGAGGGCGGAGGGGCGGAGAGTCAGAGGGGCAGAGGGGAGGAAGCGGGTGGGCGGATGATCGTACGGGGCGTCAGTCGTCCTTGGGGGGTTGGGAGATGAGGTGCTCCGTGGACAAGGACGTACTTGCCGCGCTGGCTCGTGCCGTTGGGGATGACTTGGCCGCCGAGGCTTCGTCCGGGCTTCTTGGGCAGGGGGATTCGGGGGCGGCTTCCGGGCTTGTCGATGCTCTGCTCGGCCTGGTTCCCCGGGACGCGGGCGGGCGCCGCGACTGGTGTCTGGCCCCCTCTCTGCTGCGGGAGCATCTGGCCGACCTCGCGGCCGCCGCCGGGCGGTTGGAGGAACTGGTCCTCGACGCCCGGTTCCTGGCCTTCGCCGATCCGGATCGGCTTGCCCGCGTCCTCCACCCGGTCGATCGTTCCCGTTCGCCCTTGCTGCGTGCCTACTGGAGGGCCCTTGATCGGCTGCGTGCGGCGGCGCCGGACGACCGGGCCGCCGTGCTTCAGGCGATGGTTCAGTGCGAGGAACCCGAGGCGCTCGAGCCGGCCGAGGGGGAGGACGCGCTCGGTCTTGGTGAGTCGGCGGGGTGGGTGCCTGTCTGGAGTGGTGAAGAGGGGCGGTCGGCCTTTCACCGGCGGCTGGCCGGGCACAGTGAGGATCCTGCGCAGGCGCAAGTGCAGGTGCATGCGCTGGCATTCGGTGCGGTCGGGGAACGAGCCGTTCTTGCCAGTGGTGGGCGGGACGGGGGTGTGCGGCTCTGGGACCCGCGCTCCGGTGAGTTGTTGTCCACGCTCACCGCGCACAGCGGCGCGGTGCCCACCCTGTTGGAGTTCGGTGTCGTCGGTGGGCGTTCGGTCCTGGTCAGTGGGGCTGCGGATGGCGCCGTACGAGTTTGGGATCCCGGTACGGGGGAGGTGGTGGCCTCCTTCTCCGTACCTTCCGGGTACGCGCGGGCCGGCGCCTTCGTGGCGCTCGACGACGGGCGGGACGTGCTCGCCCTCGCCTCCGGGGGCGACGCCGACGATGACGATGGGGATGACTCGGGCCGCGTGGATCTGTATGAGCCGCTCACCGGGCATCATCTCGTCCGGCTGTTCGAGTCGGATGAGGTGGTCCTCGGTCTCGTCGCCACGGCCGTCGGTGGACGTGGCGCCGTGGCCGGCGTGTGCGGCGACGGGGTGCGGGTGTGGGGCATCGGGAACGGAGAGGCCGCCGTCCAGTCCGTCGCGCCCCTCGCTCAGTGGTCCGGTGCGTACGACGGCTTCCGGCTTCCGCCGTTCGTCGCGCCCCTCGCCGGTGGCGTCTGGGACGGGCGCGAGGTGCTCGTCCTGGTGGTCGAGGAGGGCGGCGTCGGGTGGGACGCCCGTGAGTGGCAGCAGACCGTCCTCCTGTGGGATCCGGCGCGGGGGCCCGCCGGGAGGGTCGTCGCGCGGTTCCCGCTGAGCGAGTCGGAGTCGGTCCTTGCCGTGGGGGCCCTGGGGAGCAGGGGAAGCCGAGGGAGCGGCGGGAGCGGCGGGAGCGGGGGTGAGGGGGTGCCGATCGTGCTCGCCACTGTTGTTCGTCGGGACCGTGGTGCCTGGGTCGATGGCGTTCAGGTTCGGGTCAGGGTGTTGGGCGGTGAAGGGGGCGGCGTGCTGCCCGTGCATGCCGGGCCCTTTCTGACCGGTGCCTTCGGCGCGGTCGACGGTGGGACCCTGCTCGCCACCGCCAACACCGGGTACCTCGACCGTACGGAGCAGGACGATCACGGCATCGTGCTGTCGGACGTACCCGTCCCGTTCCGGGGGGCGGGGGAGCCCGTCGCCGGTGGGCTGGCGCTCGGCGTGGACGGGGGGCAGCGGCCCGTTCTGGCGGTCGGGGGTGATTACCAGGTCGCGCTGATCGATCCGGTGACCGGGCGGGCGGTCGGTCGTACAGCCATTCCCCGCTGTGACGACTACCAGCACGGGGAGAGCCGTGGTGTGGCCGTCGCCTCGGGTGCGGTGGACGGTGTGCCGCTGGTCGCCGTCGCCGGGATCGGCCACGGTGTGTCCCTGTGCGATCCGGAGACCGGGGCGGTCGTGCGGGAGCTGCGCAGGTCTCCGTACAGCTGGTCGCGGTTCGTGGCTCTCGGGGACACCGGGCGGCGTGTGCTCCTGCCCGGTCGGCGTGCCGCCGACGCCAGACGCGTGTTCCTCCTCGCCGAGGCCGACACCAGTGGGCCGGTGACCGTGTGGGACGCCGCGACCGGTGAGGTCCTCGGCAGCGTAGACGCCCCCGGGCGGTTGAGTGCCCTTGCGTTCGGGACGGTGGGTGGGCGGACCGTTCTCGCGACCGGTCACCGGGGGCTGGGGCTGGTTCAGTTGTGGGATCCGGTGCGGGGGAAGCTACTCGAACGGTTCGAGGGGGGTGACGCCGGTCTGGCCCTCGGCTCCGTCGCCGGGCGGGACGTCTTCGCCACCGGAGTGGGGCGCGAGGTCCGGATCGGTGACGCCCGCGACGGGCGGCCAGTGGCGGTCGTCGAGAACCCTGGGGCCACGGTGACCTGCCTCGCCCTGGCCACCGTCCGCGGCCGTCCGCTGCTGGTCACCGGGGACAGCGCCGGCACCGTACGGATGTGGGACCCGGTCTCGGGGCGGTATCTCACCACCCTTGCCACGTTCGCCCGCCTCGTCCACGAGGTCGCCGTCGGGGTGATCGACGACGAGGCGTACGTCTTCGCCCAGTCCCGGGAGGGGCGCGTGACCGCCTGTCGGCTTCACGGTGGCGACCTGTCGGTGCTGTGGCCGGCTCGCGACGAGGACTCCCGGGGGCTTGGGGAGAGACCCGGGGGCCCGGCCCCGGTCAGGGGGCGGCAGCCGTGGTGCCCGGCGTGATCAGGCCCGACTCGTAGGCGACGACCACCGCCTGGGCGCGGTCGCGGAGGTTCAGTTTGGCGAGGATGCGGGCCACGTGGGTTTTCACGGTGGCCTCGCTCAGGTGGAAGTGCGTGGCGAGTTCGGCGTTGCTGAGGCCCGTGGCCAGGGCGTGGAGGATCTGGCGTTCCCGGGGGGTGAGGGGCGTCAGGTCCCGGTGGAGAGCTGGGGTGTCCGGGGTGGGGGACAGGAAGCGTTCGATGAGGCGGCGCGTGATCGTCGGGGCCAGGAGGGCGTCGCCGGTGCGGGCCAGGCGGACGGCGGCCACCAGGTGCTCCGGGGTGACGTCCTTGAGAAGGAAGCCGCTGGCACCCGCCGCGAGGGCGGCGTACACGTAACGGTCCAGGTCGAACGTGGTCAGCATGACGATGCGGGGCGGCGTCGGCAAATCGGCCGCGAGGATCTCGCGGGTCGCCTCCAGACCGTCCTTGCCGGGCATGCGGATGTCCATCAGCACCAGGTCCGGGTGGGTGCGGTGGACCGCGTCCACTGCCTCGTCGCCGTCGGCCGCCTGCGCCACCACGTCCATGCCGTCTGCCGTCAGGATCATGCTGAAGCCGGTGCGGACCAGGGCTTGGTCGTCCGCTATCACCACACGGGGCGGAGGTGCGGAGCCGGGGGACAGCGGGGAGCCGGGCGGGGGCGTGGAGTCCGGGGTCGGCTCGGAACCGGGCGGCAAAGGGGGGTTGGGCGACGGTGGGGTCATGGCGTCTTCTCCGTGCCGTTCCGGGGGATCACCGCTTCGACGCGGTAGCCGCCCGTGGGGCGTGGGCCCGTGCTGAGGGTGCCTCCGTTGACCGCGAGGCGTTCGCGGAGGCCCAGCAGGCCCCGGCGGGTGCCCGCCGTGGCCTCGGGGGCGGGGGTGCCGCCCGTGTCCGTCACCTCCACCCGGACCGCGGTGGGGGTGTGCTCGACGGTGACCGCGACGCGGGCGCCCGCCGCGTGCTTCACCGCGTTCGTCAGGGCCTCCTGCACCACCCGGTACGCGGCGAGGTCCGCGCCGGGCGGCAGGGGGGACGTGGGTGACGGAGGTGACGGCGGTGACGGAGCCGCGGTGACGGTGAGGTCCACCGGGACGCCGGTCCCGCGTACGCGGTCCACGAGGGCGGGCACGTCGGCCAGGCCCGGTTGCGGGGAGAGGGCGGGATCCGTCGGCGCCGGCACGGGGGACGATCCGTCCAGGGCTTCCGTCGTCATCGTCAACAGGTGCATGACGTGCCGTAGTTCGGACATCGCCGTGCGGCCGCTCGCCTCCACGGCGAGCAGCGCTTCGCGGGCGTGGTCCGGCGCGGCGTCCATCACCTTGCGGGCCGCACCCGCCTGGATCACCATCACGCTCACATTGTGGGTGACGACGTCGTGCAACTCGGCGGCGATACGGGAACGTTCGCGGTCGACGGCCAGCCGGGTCGCGGTCTCCTGCTCGTCCTTCAGGGCGTGTACGCGCTGCTTCCAGGTGTGGATCGCGTTGGCGCCCAGGCCCACACCGAGCAGGGCGACGAACGGGATCACACTGGGAGTGAGGTACGGGAAGTTCTCTTCGGGGTACGCCGCGATCAGGCCGGCGCCCGCCACGAGGCTCGCGATCGCGCCCAGCCGGTGCGGGCTGTGCACAGCCGCGCTGTACGCGGCGATCACGCACGACAGGAACGTGTACACGGTGGTGTCACCGGCCACCAGGCGCTGGTTGAACAGCAGCGCCGCACCGGTCACCGCCCAGAACGCCGCCAGCGGCCAGCGGCGTCGCACGGCCAGGGGCAGCGCGGTCAGGGCGGCGAGGATCAACTGCCAGGCGTGGACGGGGACGAGGTGCGATTCCGGGGGTGCCCCGGGCAGGGACGGTACGACCGGCGGCGCCGGTACGGCTCCTGGGAGCGGCGCCTCCAGCGGGCCGGGCGGCAGCAGGATCGTGCCCGTCCCCTGGCGCAGCGCCGTGACCACCGTGCACACGGCGAGGAGGAGCGCCAGAGTCGCGTCGGCCGTCCACATCCAGCGGGAGGGGCGGGGGAGCGGGACCGGCGTGAGGACGGGGGAGAGGAACGTCGGCGGGGTGAGGCGTGAGAGGCGGCGACGCAAGGGGGACGGCAACCGCGCCGCCCGGAGTCGTCCTGACCACCGCGGTGCGTGCGGGCTCCGTTCGCCGTCCGGGTGCGGGTTCCGGTCGCCGTTCGGGTTCGGGCTCCGATCGGTGTCCGGGTTCGGGCTCCGATCGGTGTTCGCCTTCCGCCCAGAGTCCGGCTGCGTCCATCGCCTTCGGTTCGTCAGCCCCGTGCGCATCGGCATCGCATCGCCCGTGTCGTTGTCGCCCCGCCGCCCATGCGCACAGTCTGGCAAGCGGGTCCGGGCGCCACATCGTTCTCCGTGCGGACGGGGCCTGCATCCTCCGCGTACATCTCAGGGATGACGCCCCGCACGGGTCCGTCGTAGGCGGCAGGCGAGGTCGTCGCCGTGGGTGACGACCGGGTGCCCCACGCTTCCTAGCGTCGTGGTGCGTCATCAACCACCGTCCTGGGGAGGTCTCGTGGCATCGACCACGACCGCGAGTACGGCCATGAACGGGGCCGTCGCCGCGCCCGTCATCGACATCCGTGAGGTGAGCCGGGCGTACGGCGGCGAAGGGCCGCCCGCGCTCTCCGGTGTCACCTTGAGCGTGCGGGCCGGTGAGGCCGTGAGCGTCATCGGGCCCTCGGGGAGCGGCAAGTCGACGCTGCTGAACCTGATCGCCGGGCTGGACCGGCCCAGTTCGGGAAGCGTCACGGTCGACGGCGTACGGGTGGACGAGCTGAACGAGGCGGGCTCCGCGCGTTACCGGAGGGCCAAGGTCGGCATGGTCTTCCAGTTCTTCAACCTGCTCGACGACCTGACCGTCGGCGACAACGTGCTGCTGCCCGCCCAGTTGGCGGGGATGCCCGGCGGTGAGGCACGTCGACGGGCCGCGAGCCTGCTGGAGTACCTGCGGGTCGACCGGCACACCGACGCGTATCCCGGACGACTCTCCGGCGGCGAACGGCAACGCGTCGCCGTCGCAAGGGCCCTGATGAACCGTCCGGCGCTGCTGCTCGCCGACGAGCCCACCGGCGCGCTGGACACGGCGTCCGGCGACGACGTACGGCGACTGCTCACCGACCTCCACGCCGACGGGCAGACGATCGTCCTCGTCACCCATGACCTGGATCTCGCCCGTTCCTGCGCCCAGCGGACGATCGAGCTGGTGGACGGCCGGATCATCCGGGATGTGACCACTGACGGCGCCGGCGCCGGTGGCGCAGGGGGCGACTGGGGTGGTGGTCCGCGGGGTGGTCCCGGTCGGCGTCCGGGTGGGGGCGCGGCGGGGGTGGGGTGGTGAGCGCCCTCGGGAAGGTGGTGCGCGCCGGAGTGGGGCGGCGGCGGGTGCAGACCGCGGTGATGGTGCTGACGACGCTGATGGCTGTCACCGCCTCGGTCCTCGCGGCCGGACTGCTGGTCGCCGCGCGGGCACCCTTCGAACGGGCATTCGCCGAGCAGCGTGGGGCGCATCTGGTGGGGCAGTTCGACGGTGCGCGTGCCTCGGCCGCCGAGGTGAAGGCCACCGCCGAGGCCGCGGGGGTGGCTGCCGCCGCCGGGCCCTTCCTCAGTCTCTCCGTGCGGCCGCGTACCGCCTCGCGGTCGGAGTTCGTGCCCGCCGGGGTCGATCTTCCGCCGTTGACCGTCGTCGGCCGGGCCGACGCCTCGGGGCCTGTCGACCGGATCCAGCTCGTCGAGGGTGCGTGGCCCTCCCGGGCGGGTCAGATCGCCGTGGACGAGAGCGAGGTGCCCCTGAGGCCGGGGGCGCGCCTCACGATCCCGGACGCGCCGGGCAGTCCGACGCTGACCGTGGTGGGCGTCGCGCGATCCGTCACGGGCACCGCGGACGCGTGGGTCACCCCGGACCAGGCGAAGGGGCTGGCTGGGGCGCCGGCTGGGGCGCCGTCGGGGGCCACTGATGCGGCCGGGACTTCTCGCCCGTCTTCGTCTTCGGCTCCGTCTGCGTACTCGTACTCGTACTCGTACGAGATGTACTACCGCTTCCACGACGCCCGTACCGCCACCGACGTGGCCGCCGGGCGGGCCGCGGTCGCCGGGGCCGTGCCGGAGGGGGTGATGACCGGGGCGCGGTCGTATCTCACGGTGAAGCAGGAGCAGACGGCGAACGCGATGGCGTTCGTGCCGTTCCTGGTGGCCTTCGGCGGACTCGGGCTGTTCCTCTCGGTGCTCGTCATCGGGATTGTGGTCGGCGGGGCGGTGGGGGCCGCGACGCGTCGGATCGGGGTGCTCAAGGCGCTCGGGTTCACTCCGGGACAGGTCGTACGGGCCTACGTGGCACAGGCGTTCGTACCGGCGGCCGTCGGCTGCGTGCTGGGGGTGGGGCTGGGCAACGCGCTCGCCGTGCCGGTGCTCGCGGAGGCGGGCGACGTGGTCGGGGCTCCCACGACGACGGTCCCGCTGTGGATCGACGTGGCGGTGCCGGTGGGCGCGCTCGTCCTGGTCGTGGGTGCCGCGCTCGTCCCGGCGCTGCGGGCGGGACGGCTGCGGACGGTCGAGGCGATCACCGTGGGGCGCACGGCCGGGGAGGCCGGGCGGGGAGCGGGACGGCTCGGGCGGCTCACGTCGCGGCTCGCCCCGCGGGTGCCACTGCCGAGGGCGGTCGGGCTCGGGCTGGCGCATCCCTTCGCGCGGCCGGGGCGGTCGCTGGTCACCGCGGCGGCGGTCGGGTTCGGAGCGGTGTCCGTCACCTTCGCGGTGGGGCTGGCGCTGACGCTGGGCGCGGTGCAGGAGGGGCGCCTGCTGAACTCGGCCGCCGACGTGGTCGTCGAGGCCGGCGGCGGACAGGGGCCGCCCGGCGCGGACGTCGTCCGGGCCGGAGGCGAGGAGGAAGGAGAACGGGCCGATCCGGGGGCCGTGGCGGACGTGTTGCGGGCGCAGGAGGGCACCGCCCGGTTCTACGGCACCGCCCAGGCCCAGGTGGCGGCGTCCGGGGTCACCGGGGCGACGACCGTCGTGGCGTACGAGGGCGACTCGGCGTGGGGCGCTCCGCAGATCGTCTCGGGGCGCTGGCTCGACGGAGCGGGCGAGGCGGTGGTCACCGAGCGGTTCCTCGACGCGGCCGGGATCGGGGTCGGGGACACGGTGACGCTCACGGACGACGGGCGGCGGACAACCGTACGGATCGTCGGGGCGGCGTTCTTCACCGAGGGCGGCAGCATGGCACTGCTCACCTCGACCACCACGCTCGCCGACCTCGGGCTCGGCGCCGACGCCCGGCCCGGACAGTTCCATGTACGGACGGAACCCGGCACCGATCCTGCGCGGTACCTCGACTCGTTGAACGGCGCGCTGAAAGCGGCCGGAGTGGGCGCCGTCGCCAGGACCGGTACCCCCGGCACCTCCGGTGTGATCGTGGCCATGGACGCGCTGATCGGGATGCTCACGCTGATGCTGGTCGTGGTCGCGGGGCTCGGCGCGCTCAACACGGTCGTCCTCGACACCCGTGACCGGGTCCGTGACCTCGGTGTCCTCAAGGCGCTCGGGATGACGCCCCGCCAGACCGTCGCGATGGTCGTGACCTCGGTCGCGGGGGTCGGTCTGCTCGCCGGTGTCGTGGCGGTGCCGGTCGGTGTCGCCCTGCACCGTGCCGTCACCCCCCTTATGGGCGACGCGATCGGCATGTCCGTACCGGCCGCCGACATCGCCGTCTACGACCCACCGGTCCTGGTGCTCCTCGCGCTGGGCGGGCTGGTCCTCGCGGTGGCGGGCGCCCTGCTCCCGGCCGGCTGGGCGGCACGGGCGGGGACGGCGACGGCGTTGCGGACGGAGTGAGAGGCACCCCGGCGGCAGGCCGAGGCGAACGGCGGGGGCGCGAACCGGCCACGGGCCGGGGCTCCGGTCTGCTGCCGGGCGGGCGCTCCGGGGACGAGGGGACGGGGCCGGGCGGGTGCTCCGGGGACGAGGGGGCAGGGCCGGGGTGGTGCGCTGGTGGCGGATAAAGGGGTGGCGGGTCGGCCCCGCCACCAAGGCCGCCCTGGCTTCCTTCTACTCCTCCATCGGCTACGAGCCGCTGCCCGCGACGGACGACGGCGGGGAGACCCTGAAGGCCGCCGCCACCGCACTCACCACCGCGGAACGCACGGTCGAGGACGCGCGGACCGCGCTCTTCGACACCTACGCCACCCTGCGAACGCCGCCGCCGGCGACGACCGCACCGAGGCCCCGGCGGGCCGTGCGGACCGCCCGGCGGACGCTTGCCCGGGCCATCGAGGACCGCGACACCGCGCGCGCCGACCGCAGGGCCGCTGAGGACAGCGCCGGGCCCACACTGCCCGCCGCCGAGGTCGTCTTCCTCTCCGGGTTCCCGGCCCGCGTCGACAAGGTGGACGCGCACGTCGGCGGCGCGGTGGGCGAGCGGGCGATGACCGTCTCGGCCGGCAGCTCCTCGTCCACGCCCGGGTCAACCAGCTCCAGGTGGACCTGCTGAAGACCGGCCAGCCCGCGGAGATCCACGCGGAGCTGGGGCAACGGCGGTTCTCCGCGCGGCTCGTCTCCGTCGCGGACACCCCCGGTTCGCCGCGGCGCGACACCGAGGACGGCGAAGAGGACACGGGGGACGAGCGGACCGCCGACGGCTCCGGCTGTCTCGTCGTCCTGCGCCCCGACAAGCCGATCGGGGCCGAGCTGTCCGGACAGGACGTCCGCGTCACCATCCGGGCCGCCCCCACGAAAGGCCGGGAACTGGTCGTCCCCATCACCGCGGTCACCGCCGGGCGTTGGGTGCCCTCGGTGGCATGGTCGGACCAGCATCGGCGTGCTCGTGGTGGTGGCGGTCGCGGTGGCCCGGGAGTGGTCCCCTGTGGTCCACCCGCTGGTGGTGACGACGGCCCGCTGATCGGCCTCGCCACGGGCGGGGCCGCGGGCCTCTACCCGGCGTGGCGCGCCGCCCGTGTCGAACCGGTGGAGGCGCTCCGCCGCTGAGCCACGGCGGCGGTGGCGACGGCGACGGCGACGGCGGTGGCGCGGCCGGGGTACGGCCGGGGTACGGCCGCAGACCAGAGGGGTGTCCCAACCGGCGCGCCCGTCACAGCCGTTGACCCGGATCAGGAGCGCCAGCACAATGAGCGCGCGTGCTCTGAGAGCGCTCTCAAACGTCAGGTGTCGCCTGATGTCCCGCACTCCAAGGGAGAACCATGACCGGCAGACCAGGTCCGACCCCCAGCCGTCGCGCGCTGCTCGGCTTCGGCGTGGCGGCGCTCACCGCGACCGGCCTCTCCGGCACGGCCCACGCGGCACCCGGGGTTACCGCCAGGCAGGTGCCCGGCGCCACCAAGGCCCCCGGCGGGTCGGCCCGACGGCGTGCGCAGTCCTTCCTCGCCGCCGCCATGGACGCCTACCCGGACCACGGCACCGTCCGGCTGACGCAGAGCTACACCGACCAGGCGAACCTGTTCAGCACGGCGTTCACGTACGACAACGCCCTCGCGATCCTCGCCCACTTGGCGGTGCGCACGCGGGACGGCGAGGTCCGGGCCGTCGCCCTCGGGGACGCGCTGATCTACGCCCAGGCGCACGACCCGGCCTACGACGACGGCCGGTTGCGGCAGGCGTACAACGTCGGACCGTACGTCTTCTTCGACGGCGTGCCGCAGCCGCACGGCTTCGTGCGGCCGGACGGCACCGCGAACGTCGGCACGCAGTTCGGCTTCACGGGGACGGCCGTCGGGGACATGGCGTGGGCCGGTATCGCGCTGAGCGCGCTGGCCCGGCGGACACGGGCCCGGCGGTTCCTCGCGGCGGCGGTGCGGATCGGGGAGTGGATCGAGCGCACCGGCCGTACGGACGAGCCTCTCGGCGGCTACAAGTTCGGTGTGAACGGGGCGAACGAGAAGCTGCCGTTCACGTCGACCGAGCACAACACGGATCTGGTCTGCCTGTTCGGGCGGCTCGCCCGGCTCACCGGCGACCGGGTGTGGCGGGAACGCGCGGCGCGGGCGGAGGCGTTCGTGCGGCGCATGTGGGAGCCGGCGGGCGGCTTCTTCTACACGGGCACCAACGACGGGGTCACCGTCAACAAGTCGCCCATTCCCGAGGACACCCAGACCTGGACCCATCTCGCGCTCGACTCGCGCCGCTTCACGCGGTCGCTGGACTGGGCGGCCGGTGAACTGGCCGTCCTGGACCACTCCGAGCGCCGCAACAGCACGGTGCCGGCCGGGCAGTCGTTCGAGGGGGTCACGTTCAGCTCGGCGAGCCTCGTGGCCGACGAGGACAAGCCGATCGCCGAGTTCCAGCCGAAGCCGGACCGCAACGGCGTGTGGTTCGAGGGGACCGCCCATCTGGCGCTCGCGTTCCGGGACCGGGGGGCGCGCGGCGACGAGTACCGCGCCCGGCGCCTGCTCGACTCTCTCGAACGCGCCCAGGACCACCTCGGCACCGCCCAGACGGTCGGCGGCCGTCCCCTCCCGGAGCGCTCCGGCATCGTCTCCGCGAGCAGCCCCCTCGACACGGGTTTCGGCTTCGGCTACTACCCGTACCGGCACACCGGCGCGACGGCCTGGTACCTGCTGGCGGCGGTACGGGCGAACCCCCTGCGGGCGTGAACGGCCCCCGGACCGGCTGACCTTGGACAAGAACAGGTTCTACGCCGGTCTGGACGACAAGGCGCGCCGCCTTCTCAGGGACCTGCTGATCCAGTCGCCCCACCGCCACGCGGCGAGCCGGACGCCCAGTGGTGGACGTTGATGTCACGTGCGATGCCGGACCGGCCCGCCCCGACGCGGAGATCGCTTATTGGTTTGCCGCCGGTACGGGCGGTCGGATAGGAAGCTCGCATGCTGAAGGGGACCAAGGTCGGGCTCAGGGCCCGGTACGAGGACGACATCCCGGTCCTGCGGACCGAGCTCTACGACGACGTGGCCAACGCCGCGCGCGCCGAGGCCGGGCCGTGGCGGCCGATCACACCCGACTCGAAGGACCCGCGGCTGTTCGTGGACGGCAAGAACGACGGAGTCGTCCAGTTCTCCGTGGTGGAACTGGCGGGCGACACCCTGGTCGGCACCGCGACGCTCTGGGGCATCGACAACCACAACCGGTGCGCCCACATCGGGCTCGGGCTGCTGCCGTCCTCCCGCGGCAAGGGCTACGGCACCGACGTCGTCGCCGTGCTGTGCCACTACGGGTTCGTCGTGCGCGGCCTGCACCGGCTCCAGATCGAGACGCTGTCCGACAACACCGCGATGCTCCGCTCCGCCGAGCGCAACGGCTTCGTCCGCGAGGGCGTCCTGCGTTCCTCGGCCTGGGTGATGGGCGAGTTCCTCGACGAGGTGCTCCTCGGCCTCCTCGTCCAGGACTGGAAGCCGGACGCCAAGAGCTAGCCGGACCCCGGGGCCCTGGCCACCTGCCTCTGGTCAGCGGCTTCCGGTCGGCGGTCACCGCGGGGCACGCCCCCGCGCCGGGCCTCGCCCCTTTCCCGGCCTTCTCGCCCCGCACCGACACCGCGTCCTCCGCCCCTCCCGTGCTCTCGTCGCCCCCGTCCGGCCCGCCCAGGTTGTGTCGGGGGCGCGGTTCTGTCATGCCGGAAGGGTGGAGGCGTGTGTCTTCTACCTCGGAGGTCGGGCATGGGTGGTGGTTCGGGTGGGGGCGGGTACTCCGGTACGCCGCTCGCCAAGAAGATCGGCGTCAAGGCCGGGCAGCGGGTGCGGTTGCTGCACGCGCCGCCCGGATGGGAGATCCCGGGGCTGCCGGAAGGGTGCGACATCGCCGAGGGCGGGCCTCGGGGCGCCGATGTCGTCGTCGCGTTCTACCGGGCGCACGGCGATCTCGCCGCCGAAGGGCCGGGACTGGTCGCGGACCTCGCCGACCCGGCCATGCTCTGGATCGCCTGGCCCCGCAAGGCGGCCGGCCACACCAGCGACATCACCGAGAACGCCCTCCGCGACCTCTTCCTCCCCCTCGGCGTCGTCGACGTGAAGGTCGCCGCCCTCGGCGACGACTGGTCGGGGCTCAAGTTCGTACGCCGGAGGGAGGAGCGGCGGGGCGGCAGCGGGAAGCGGTAGCACCCCCGCATCCACCCTCATTCGCCGTCGGCAACCGCGTACTTGGGGCGTCTCTGAGAAGTCGTCGGCGTGAACGGCTAGCATCCGGCGGTAATCAGTCGGTCGGTTGCGGGGGCTCGTCGGCTGTCTCGGATGGTCGGTCGACGGGATGGGGTTGGTGTCGTGACGGACGCGGAGGAGGGGCCTCGGGTCGCCGTCGCCGTGGTGACGATGGGGAACAGGCCCGCCGAGGTGGACGCGCTGCTCGCGTCCGTGGCCAAGCAGGACCTGGCGCCCGCACGCATCGTCATCGTGGGCAACGGGTGCCCGCTGCCGGAGTTCGCCGAGCGGCTCGGCCTCCCCGGCGAGGTCACGCCGATCGAGGTGGACGAGAACCTCGGCTGCCCCGGCGGCCGCAACGTGGCCATCGAGCGGCTGCGCGCGTTCGGGGATGTCGACATCGTCGTCGAACTCGACGACGACGGACTGCTCGTCGACGCCGACGTCCTGCGCCGCGTCCGGGACCTGTATGTCGCCGAGCCGCGCCTCGGCATCGTCGGTTTCCGTATCGCCGACGAGACCGGCGAGACCCAGCGGCGGCACGTGCCGAGGGTCGGGGCCAAGGACCCCCTGCGGGGCGGCCCGGTCACCGGCTTCCTCGGCGGCGGACACGCCCTCTCCATGGCCATGCTCCGCGAGACGGGCGACTGGGCCGCAGAGTTCTTCTTCGCGCACGAGGAGACGGACCTGGCGTGGCGGGCGATCGACGCCGGCTGGACCGTGCTCTACGCCCCCGAACTGCTCCTCCAGCACCCGAAGACGTCGCCCGCCCGGCACGCCATCTACTACCGGGTCAACGCCCGCAACCGTGTCTGGCTGTCCCGCCGTCGGCTCCCGCTGCTCCTCATCCCCGTCCATCTGGGGGTGTGGGTGCTCATCACCCTGCTGCGGACCCGCTCGGCGGGCGGACTGCGCGCGTGGTTCGGCGGGTTCATGGAGGGCTGGCGCGAGTCGGGCGGCGAACGCCGCCCCATGCACTGGCGCACCGTCTGGCGCCTCACCCGACTGGGCCGCCCACCCATCCTGTAGCCCCGGCCGACGGCTCCACCCGGGGGCCGGGAATCGCCACCCGGCCAACGGCGCCCATCCGCCAGGCGCTCGCGTACGCACACGAATGCCCCGGTCGTTCACCTCCACCGACCGGGGCACCGCGCGTTTCCGGACCCGGCAGCGGCGGCGGCGCTCCCCCGAGCTACGCGTCGTCCGCGTGCGCCGTCGGCGCCGGATCCGATGAAGTGATCACATCAGGTCCCGCCAACGGATCGCTAACATGTGCCCAACGGTCCTACCGGGACCGTACGGAAGCCGTGGGAGAGTCGGCGCGGGCCGACGCGAGTCGCCGGGGGGCGCGGTCCGGAACGACGGCACGGGAAGGCAGCGGACGGACGCTATGCGGGACGGGCTGCGGTTCGGACTGCTGGGTCCGCCGGTGCTGTACGACGCCTCCGACACACCCGACGGCGACACCGCCCTCGCCCCCGGTCCCCACGCCGGTCCAGACTCAGGTCCCGCCCCCGGCCCCGACTCCGGTTCCCGCCCCCACCCCCGCCCCGACAACGATGGCGGCCCCGTCGACGCCCATGACGCCCGCACCGACCACCCGTACGCCCGTGCCGTACGCCCCGTCGGCAGCGGCAAGGTGCGCGCTCTCCTCGTCGCGCTGCTCCTCGAACCCGGCCGTGTCGTGTCCGTCGACGCGTTGAAGGACGTGCTGTGGGACGGGTCGCCGCCGCCGTCCGCCCAGGCCTCCCTCCAGAACCATGTGACCCGGCTGCGCAGGCTCCTCGACGACCCCGACCGGCTGCGCGCCGTACCGCCGGGCTACCTCCTGCGGGTCGACGAGGGCGAGTTGGACGTCCGGGTCTTCGAGGCGCGCGCCGCCGCCGCGCGGGCCGCGCACGCCGCCCACGACTGGGCCCGCACCGTTCGCGAGGCCACCGCCGCGCTCGACCTCTGGCGCGGCACTCCGCTCGGCGGCCTGCCCGCCGGGGACTTCGGCGCGCACGCCTTCGTCCAACGCCTGGAGGAGGCCCGGCTGCTCCTCCTCGAACGCCGCTACGACGCCGAACTCCACCTCGCACGCGGCTCCGCCGACGCCGCCGACGGCGCCGCGGGCCATGCGGGCACCGCGGCCCACGCGGAGGCGCACGCCCTCACCGCCCTCGCCCCCGAACTCGCCGCCCTCGTCGCCGAGCACCCCCTGCGGGAGGCCTTCCACCGCCTCCTCATGCTCGTCCTGCACCGCACCGGCCGTCAGGCCGAGGCCCTCGCCGTGCACCGTGACCTCCGCGACCGGCTCCGCGACGAACTCGGTGTGGACCCGGGCCCCGCCGTACGCGAGGCCCATCTGGAGATCCTCCGGGAGGGCGAGGACACGCCCTCGGCCCCGCCGACCGCCGACCCGCCCGCCCCCGAGCCCCCGCGCCCGGCGCAACTTCCGCCTCCGCCCGCCCACTTCACGGGCCGTCGCCGAGTCCTGGCCGAGCTGCGCGCCGCGCTCGCCGTGACCACGCCGGCCCGCGGCCACGGCGTACGGGACACCGCGCGGCGCGCCGCCCGCGAACCGCGCCCACCGGGCGGCCACGGCCCCGGTCACGCCCCCTCCCGTGCCGCGCGTCGCCCGGCGGCCGCGGAACCCGTCGTGATCAGCGGCATGGCCGGTGTCGGCAAGAGCGCCCTCGCCCTCCACCTCGCCCACGAGCTGGCCGACCGCTTCCCGGACGGCCAGCTGTACGTCAACCTGCGCGGCGCGACCCCGGGCATGACCCCCCTCACGCCGGCCCAGGCCCTCGCCGCCCTCCTCCGCGACCTCGGCACCGACCCGCGCCGCATCCCGGAACACCCGGACGCGGCAGCCGCGTTGCTCCGCTCGACGCTCGCACCGACCCGCACGCTGATGGTGCTGGACGACGCCGCGCACGCCGCGCAGGTACGCCCGCTGCTGCCGGCCGGCGCCGGGTGCGCGGTGATCGTGACGAGCCGTTCCCCGCTCACCGCGCTGGACGGCGCCCATCGCTTCCCGCTCGCCCCGCTGTCGGACGACGAGAGTGCCGCGCTGCTGCGCGCCGCGTCCGGACGCGCGGCCGGGCTCGACGCCGCGCACCCCCTCGTCGCGCTGACCGGGCGGCTCCCGCTCGCCCTCCGCGTCGTCGCGGCCCGCCTCGCCGCCCGCCGCGCGCTCACCCCGGACGCGCTCGCGGGCCAACTGGCGGCCACCGAAAGCCGGTTGCACCACCTCGAGTACGACGACCTGAGCGTCCGCCGCTCCCTCGCCGTCGCCCACGAGGCCCTGCGCGCCTCCGCCCGCGAGGCCGACGGCGACGCCGCCCACGTCCTCCACCTCGTCGGCGCCCTCGACCTGCCCGCCTACGGCGCCCCCCTCCTCGCCCGCCTGGCCGGCATCGATGAACGCCGCGCCGAGGCCGCCCTCGACCGCCTCGTCGACGTCGCCCTGCTGGAGGAGACGACATACGGCTGCTACGTCCCCCACGACCTCGTCCGCCACTTCGCCCGTGAACTCGCCGACACGGCCCGGACAGAGGCGCCCCGGACAGACGCGACCCGGACAGACGCGGCCTGGACCGGCACAGCTCGGACAGGCGCGGCCCGCCCCGATACGGCTCGCCCCGGTACGGCCCGTACCGATACAACCCGGCCCGGTGCGGCCGACACGACGACAGCGCCGGCCGACCCGAGGACCGGCCCCGCCGCCGGGGGCGAGATCACCGAAGCCCTCCGGTGGTATGCCGCCCGTGCCCGGGAGAGCCTGCTGGTGCTGCTCCCGCCCGGCCACGAACGCGACGAACGGCTCCGTACGACCCCGACGGAACCGGCAGCGACCGCCACGGAACCCTTCGCCTCCGCCGAGGAGGCCTTCGCCTGGGGCGACCGCGAACTCCCCAACATCGTCGCCCTCGTGGAGCGCTGCTCCCGCGAGCCGGGCGGCGACGACGGGACGGCGGCGTACGCGCCCGCCCTCGTCCGCCACCTCTTCCCGTACCTTCACCGGGGCGGCCGGCTCGCCGAGCTCGATGTGCTCGGGGGGTACGCCCTGGACGTGGCGCGGTCGCTGGGGGACGACGAGGCGGAGGCGTTCGCGCTGACCGACCGGGCCGGGCTGCACTTCATGTCCGGCCGCGCCTCGGACGCACTCGACCTCAACGACCAGGGCCTGACGCTGTGGCGGAAGCTCGGCGTCGTCTCGTGCGTACGGCGGTGCCTCAACAACCGGGGGCTCGTGCTGGAGAGCCTCGGCCGGTACGAGGAGAGCGAGGAGGCGCTCCGGGAGAGCCTGGAACTGTCCCGGCAGCTCGGCGACCCGTACGGCGAGGCCGTCACCTTCAGCCATCTCGGCAACCTGGTCAAACACACCGACGCACGGGCCGCCATCGCCCACCACGAGCGGAGTCTCGCCCTCGGCGAGATCGCCGACAGCGTCGTCGTACGGCACACCGCGCACTGCAACATCGGCTACGCCCACCTCAGGCTCGGCGAACCGGCCGCCGCCGTCCGCAGCTTCGAGCAGAGCCTGCGGGTCCTCGGCGACGACGAGGACTGGCAGGGCGAGTCCAAGACGCGGCTCGGTCTGGTCCGGGCCCTGCGCGAACTGGGGCAGGGCGACCGGGCCGACCGCGAGTGCGCCCTCCTCCTCGACTTCGCCGTGTGCCGCGCCGACCAGTACGCCGTCGGCCTCGCCCGCCACCAGCGGGGCCTGCTCCTGCGGGCCGGCGGGCGTACCGAGGAGGCGCGCGACGAATGGCGGCGCGCCCTGGCCGTGCTCGACGGCACGGAGTCGACGGTGACGGGCGAACTGCGCCGCCTGCTGGGGGAGGAGTGAGCGGGACGACGGGAGCGAGAGGGGCGACGGGAGGGAGAGGGGCGAGAGCAGTGAGAGCAGTCAGAGCAATGAGGGGAAGCGCCTTGCGTCGGTATCTCTTCCCGCCCTGCGGCTACTTCGCGTCGGCATAGCACTCCACCACCGCCGTGGTGAACGGGAACCGCACCGGTGTCTCCCCGAACGTCAGCCGCCCCGACAGCTCCGACGCCTCCCGGATGGCGGCCACCACCGCGTCCGCCTCCTCGGCCGGGCAGTGCACGATCACCTCGTCGTGCTGGAAGAAGACCAGCTCGGCGGCCATCCCGGCGAGGGCGCGGCGCAGCGCGGCGAGGAGGAGCAGGGTCCAGTCGGCGGCGCTGCCCTGGACGACGAAGTTACGGGCGAATCGGCCGCGGGCGCGGGAGTTGGTGGAGGCGTACCCGGGCACCCACTCGGTCGTCTGCTCTTGGTCGCCGCCGTCCGGCGCGGCCTCGGCCTGGGGGATGCCCGCCTCCTCGCCCGCCGCGTCGGAGGCCCCGGCCGCGGGCGGGCACGTACGCCCCAGCCAGGTCCGCACCAGCCGGCCCTCCTCGCCCGCGCGGGCCGCGTCGTCGACGTACTGCACCGCCCTGGGGAAGCGGCGGCGCAGCGCGGCGAGGTTCTTGAGACCGTCCCCGGACGTCTGCCCGTACACGGCGCCGAGGACGGCGAGCTTGGCCTGGTCGCGGTCGCCGGAGAAGGCCCGGTCGGAGACGGCCTGGTAGAGGTCGGTGCCGCGTCCGGCGACCTCCATGAGCCCCGGATCGCGGGAGATCGCGGCGAGGACCCGGGGCTCCATCTGGTCGGCGTCGGCGACGACGAGGCGCCAGCCGGGGTCGGCGACACAGGCGCGGCGGATCACCTTCGGGATCTGCAGCGCGCCCCCGCCGTTGGTGACCCACCGGCCGGTGACGGTGCCGTGGGCGAGGAACTCGGGCCGGAAGCGGCCGTCCCGGACCCAGTCCTGGAGCCAGGACCAGCCGTGCGCGACCCAGATGCGGTACAGCCGCTTGTACTCCAGGAGCGGCTTCACGGCGGGGTGGTCGACGGACTCGATCTCCCAGCGCCGGGTGGAGCGGATCCGGATGCCCGCCTGCCCGAACGCCTTGACGACGTCGGCCGGAAGATCGGGCCGCACGCGGCGGCCGAACGCCTGCGACACCTCGTCGGCGAGCTCGGCGAGCCGGCGCGGCTCCCCGCCGCCCGCGTACCGCTCGCCGAGCATCTCGTGCAGGACCTGGCGGTGGACGTCCGCCCGCCAGGGCATTCCGGCGCGGTTCAGCTCGGCGGCGACGAGCATTCCGGCCGACTCGGCGGCGGTCAGCAGCCGCATCCGGTCCGGGTGGGCGGTGGTGTCGTGCCGTCGCTGCTGGTCCGCGTAGACCTCGATGAGATCGGTGAGGGGGACGTGGACGGGGCGCGGCTCGAAGAGGGACGGCTGGGCGCCGGGTTCCGCGGAGCGGAGCGGCGGGTCCGGGGGGACCGGGGTGCGGCGCAGGCGGGCGAGGGCGGCGGCCGCGGAGCGGGGTTCGCCGAGGCGGCCCTCGTGCCCGAGGAGCAGGGTCTCGGCGTCCTCGATGTCGTAGCACCGCTCGACGCGGACGCCGTCGGCGAGCAGCCGGGGGTAGATCTCGGCGGTGGCCCGCCACACCCACCGCCCGACGTCCGGCTCCCGCCGCCGCACGGCCTCCACGAGGTCCGGCTCCCGTGTCACGGGTCCGGCGGGCAGCCCGTCCGGGCCGAGGGGGGCGAGCTCTGCGCCACCGTCCTCGGTCGGAGCGAGAGCCCACCGGTCGGTCATGGGGTGAGTGTCGCAGGGGGGTCTGACAACGAGCGCCCAATAGCTCGGGGGCCACTGTTGTCGGGCGCGTGCGGGGCTGTCGTGGTTTCTCGCGCAGTTCCCCGCGCCCCTGATAAGCGACCGGGGCCGCGCCCCGTGCTTCTCAGCCGGTCGCACCCGGAGACGGCCTCTAACCCTGCCCCTCCGTCACCGCCCGCAGCGCCCGTGCCACGTCCTCCTCCGTCGCCGTCTTCGTGATGCCCAGACCGCTCAGGACGCCCTCTCCGTTCTCGAACTCCAGGAGCGCGAGGAGGAGGTGCTCGGTGCCGACGTAGTTGTGACCCAGCCGGAGCGCCTCGCGGAACGTGAGTTCGAGGACCTTCTTCGCGTCGGAGCCGTACGGGATCAGCTCGGGCACCTCGTCCACGGCCGGCGGCAGCGCGGCCGTCGCCGCCTCCCGCACCGCCTCCGGCGACACCCCCTGCGCGACGATCGCCTTGGCCGCGAGCCCCTCCGGCTCGGCGAGGAGGCCGAGGACGAGGTGGGCGGGCAGGCCCTCGGGGTTCCCGGCGGCCTTGGCCTCGCCGTGCGCGACCATGACCGCGTTGCGGGCCCGCGGGGTGTAGCGGGCGAAGCCCTGCTCGGGGTCGAGGTCGGCCTCGGCCTTCGGCACGAACCGCTTCTGCGCCGCCTGCCGGGTCACCCCCATGCTCTTGCCGATCTCCGTCCAGGACGCGCCGGAGCGCCGCGCCTGGTCGACGAAGTGGCCGATCAGATGGTCGGCCACGTCTCCGAGGTGGTCCGCGGCGATCACCGCGTCCTGGAGCTGGTCGAGTGGTTCCGGGTGGATCTTCTTGATGGCCTCGATGAGGTCGTCGAGACGTACGGAGGCCGTGACTCGCGGGTTCGTCGTCATGTGTCAACCGTAGGTTGACAAGGGAGGGGTGTCAACCCGAAGTTGACACCCGGCGCCGGTGGGCCTCCCTAGAAGGCCCCCCACCAGATCCCCACCGGCGCCCCCAGCAGTCCCAGCGCTCCCGCCAGCCCCGCCAGATTGACCGCGGAGACCGCCGCGCCGAGCACGGCGCCCACCGCCATCGCGACCAGGGCCTCACCCGCGACCACCACCCGGACCTGCCCCCGCGTGGCCCCCGCCAGCCGCAACGACCGCAGTTCCGCCCCGCGTGCCGACGTGGCCATGAGCAGCGTCCCGGCCAGCGCGATCCCCGCGTACAGCAGCGCGATCCCCAGCACCACGAAGAGTCCGAGCCGGGTCTGGGCGCCGCCCTTCGGCCGGTTGGCCTCCAGCCACTCCCCGGCGGCCCACACCCGCCCGTCGGCTCCGGACTCCCGCAGGGCCGCCCCGACCGCCTCCCGGTCCGCGCCGCCCCAGACCCGTATCTCGACCCGGTCCACCCCGGCGCCGCCGGCGTTCGCGGCGGTCACGTACGCCCCGTTGTCACCGGTCCCGCGGGCGAGCACCGCCACGATCCGCAGGCGTACGGGGCGCCCGTCGCCGAGCCAGACCCGCACCGACCGGCCCACCTCGGGCCGCTCCCACTCCTCGTTCACGACGATGGAACGGTCGTCGAGGTCCCGTACGTCACCGGCGACCACCGGAAGCCGCGACACCGCCGCGAACGCCGCCACATCCGTCACCGCCCGCGCATCGGACCGGACGAGCGCGGTCCGCTCCTCCTTCACGTACACGGCGGTAGAAGCCGACGCGGACACCACCGACGTGCCCGGATCGACCACCCCCCGCGCCCCGGCCGTCACACCGCTGGCCCCCGTGGTCGCACCGCCGGCCCCGGTCCCGAACGCCCCGCCGGACCCATGGCGTCGCCCGGCCCACTCGCCCAGCCGACCCTCCGGCCCCGTCACGACGAAGTCCGCCCGGGTCCTGGCCTCCGCCTCCGCCGCCTTCGCCCCGGCGACCGTCGCCGAGGAGCCCAGCAGTGAGCCGGCCAGCGCCACGGTCACCAGGACCGGGGCCGCGACGGCGGCGGTGCGCCGCACGGACGTGGCCGCGTTCTCGCGGACCAGCAGACCGACGGCACCGGGCAGCGCAGCGCCGATGAGCCGGACGAGGGGCCGGACGAGCAGGGGTGCGAGCGCCGCGACCGCGGTGATCAGCAGCATCGGCTGCGTGGTGTACGTCTTCCGCTTCAGCAGCTCCGCCGGGTCCGTGCCCCATCTCCAGGCCAGCAGCCCCAGTCCGGCCGCCAGCAGGGCGACACCGATCACCCGGCGCGACCGGGGCAGCACCGCCGTGTCCACGGACGCCTCCCGCAACGCCTCGACGGGACCGATCCGCCCGGCCCGCCGCGCGGCGACCCACGCCCCCGCGAACGCCACCGACACACCCGTCCAGAACGCCACGTGGTACGGCCACACGACCGAGTCCGGCAGCGCGAACCACGACGGCGCCACCCCGCCCGCCACCAGCTCCCCGATCAGCACGGGCGCGCCCCACGTGCCCAGCGCGCACCCGGCCGCCGACGCCGCGACCCCGACCGCCAGCGCCTCCCCGAGCAGCAGCCGCCGCACCTGCCCCGGCGTGGCGCCCGCCATCCGCAGCAGCCCGAACTCCCGCCGGCGCAGCGCCACGACGAAGGCGAAGGTCGACGCCGTCACGAACACCGACACGAACGCGGTGACCCCGGCGGCCGTGCCCAGCAGCGAGTTGACGGCGACCAGGGCCTCCGCGTCCCGCTCGTACGACGGGTCGACCCGCCGCCGGTCGTCCCCGGTCAGCACCCGTGCCCGATCCCCGACGACGGCCCGTACGTCCGCGACGGGCGCGTCCACCCCGACGGCGTCCCGCGCCGCCGTGTCGTCCGTCCGCACCGGCCCCAGCTTCCGTAGCTGGGCCAGCAACCGCTCGTCCACAGGGTGTGGACGGGCCAGCTTCTTCGACACCCGCGCCGTACCGGACCCCCGCTCCACCTCGACCGTGAGCGTGTCGATGCCCGCCACCACGACGGGGGAGGAGGCGAACCGCTCGGGTTCGCGCCCCGGCGGGTCCAGGGTCGCGGCGACCCCCAGCCCCATGACCGCCACCACGCCCACGCCGAGCGCGACGGCCACGAACGACCCCACCAGCGCGGCCCACCGCGCCCGCAACGACGCCAGACTCAGCACGACGACGACCTCCCTACGACCACGCCCGCCCTGCCGGCCCCGCCCGTCACACCTGCGTCGCCCGTCCTGCCTACCGCACCCGCCACTTCCGCCGCCGGACCCGATCCACCGGCCCCGGCGCCGCGCTCCAACCCCGCCATGTGCGCCGCCACCGCCTCCGCGGACGGTGCGGTCAGCTCCCCGCTCACCCGCCCGTCGACGAGGAACACCACCCGGTCCGCGTGCGACGCGGCCACCGGGTCGTGCGTGACCATGACCGTCGTCTGACCCTCCCGGTCCACCAGTTCGCGCAGCAGTCCGAGCACCTCGCGGCTGGTGGTGGTGTCGAGCGCGCCCGTCGGTTCGTCGCCGAACAGCACCGCGGGCCGGGTGATCAGCGCCCGCGCCAGCGCCACCCGCTGCTGCTGCCCGCCGGACAGCTCGGCCGGCCGGTGCCCGGCCCGCTCGCCGAGCCCCACCCGGTCGAGCGCCGCCCGCACCGCGCCCCGTGACGGCCGCCGCCCGGCGAGCCGCAGCGGCAGGGCGACGTTCTGGGCGGCGGTCAGCGAAGGGAGCAGGTTGAAGGACTGGAAGACGAAGCCGATCCGGTCCCGGCGCAACAGCGTCAGCCGCCGTTCGCCCAGCCCGCCCAGCTCGACCCCGTCGACCCGCACCGTCCCGCCCGACGGCCGGTCCAGCCCCGCCGCACACTGCAACAGCGTCGACTTGCCCGACCCCGACGGCCCCATCACCGCCGTGAAGGTCCCCACGGCGAAGTCGAGATCCACCCCGTCCAGGGCGACGACGTCCCCGTACACCCGCCGCAGCCCCCGCACCCGCACGGCCGCCGAGCCCTCCGCGGCCGACGTTCCTCCCGACACCCCGGCGTCCGCCGCCACCGTCGGTGTCGCCGGTGCTCCTGACGTCCCGTGCGTTCCCGCCGACCGCCTCAGCCACCCCGGCCGTCCCGCACGTCCCGGTCGCGCCATCCTTCGGGGTACCCCCGACGTGCCCGTTTCCTCTGTCCTGGTCATGACTCCCAGCGAACCGTCCGCGGCCCGCCCGCACACGACCACTGGAGGGCGTCCCGCGGTAGGGCCAGCACTACCTCCGCCCCGCCCACGCCATGACACGATCGAACACGTGAGTACGACCAGCACGGTGGACCGCGCCTTCGAGGCGGCCCTCTACGCCGACACCGACGCCGCCCTCGACACCGGCGCCTCCCTGCTCGCCGCCGACCCCGCGACCGACGCGGAGGTGGCCCGGCGGGGCCGGGAGTTCGTCGCCGGCGCCTGGCGACGCGGCTGGCAGCCCGCCGACGTCGTACGCCTGGTCCGGCGCGACCTGGACGACGCCCACGTACGGCTGGCCGCGCGCCTCGTCGTCGACGAGCACGAGGAGGGGCGGGACGACGAGCACCGGAACGGGCGGGCGCCCGGCGGTGGACGACGGCAGCCCCCGAGCCCCCGCTGGGCCGCCCAGCTGGACGAGGCGCGGGCCCTCGCCGAAGCCGGGCCCGCCGCCGAGAGCGGGCCCGGCGGCGACCGCTTCTCCCGGGCCACGACCGCGCTGGAGCTGTACCGCCTGCTTCTGCGTCTGCCCACCCTGGAATCCCTCGACCGCCCCAGGGACACCGGCGCGCACCCGTCCCACCACCCCGAGTCCCGGATGCTCTCCCGGATCCGCGCCCTCCTCGCCAAGGCGGAGGCCACCGACTTCCCCGAGGAGGCGGAGGCGCTCAGCGCGAAGGCGCAGGAGCTGATGGCCCGGCACAGCATCGACGAGGCGCTGCTGGCGGCCCGTACCCACGCGAAGGACGCGCCCGGCGCCTGCCGGATCGGGGTGGACGCGCCGTACGAGACGGCCAAGGCCGTGCTCCTCGACGCCGTGGCCCGCGCGAACCGTTGCGAGGCCGTGTGGAACGAGGCCTTCGGCTTCTCCACGGTCGTCGGGTTCGAGGCGGACCTGGAGTCGGTCGAGCTGCTCTACACCTCGCTCCTCGTCCAGGCCACCACCGCGATGACGAAGGCGGAGGCGGCCCAGCGCAAGGGCGGCCGCAAACGGACCAAGACCTTCCGGCAGTCGTTCCTGGCCGCCTACGCCCACCGGATAGGTGACCGACTGACGGCCGCCGCCGAGGCCGAGGTCGAACGGACCGAGCGAACCGAGGGCGAGGGCACCCCGGAACAGGACCTGCTGCCCGTGCTCGCCGCCCGCGGCGTCGCCGTCCGCGACCGGTTCACCCGGATGTTCCCGGACACCGTCACCACCCGCGTACGAGGCGTCAGCGACGCCGCCGGCTGGCAACAGGGCGCCGAGGCAGCCGACCGCGCCCAGGTCAGGGCCCGACCCCGACTGCCGTCATGAACGCGCCCCGTCTGCCGTCCTGAACACACCGGGGCGCCCCGTCCGCACCGCCGGCCGCCGCACCGGTCGACCCAGGGGGCCCCACGGGTCACCGCTCAGTCGCCCACCGGCGTGAACGGCCCCACCGTCGCGTCCAGCGTGCCGCCCGACTGGAGGGCGACCTCCGCGTCCGGCCAGTCGTAGGTGTTGGCCTTCTTCTCGCCCGGCAGGCTGAAGCTCAGCTTGTCCACGTCGGCGCTCTTCTGCGCGTCCCCGGCCACCCCGCGCACATAGGCGATGGTGAAGGTCACCGACTGGCCCTCCGCGAGGGTCATCTCGGCGTCCTTCGCCGCGCCCTCCTGCGGCGCGAGCGGGAAGGACTGCCCGCCGGCGAGCAGTTCGACGTGGGCGAGGCCCTTCACGGTGCAGGGGGCACCGCTCTTGTTGGTGACGGTGACCGGCACGGCGCCCTCGTCACCGGCGGCCGGCGCGGCGCTGCTCGGCCCCACCTCGAACGCGGTCTTGGCGGCGACACACGCGGAGCCCGAGCCCGCGCCCTTCCCGTCGCCGGAGGGGGACGCGGTGGCGGTCTTGCCCCCGTCGCCGGCGTCACCCCCGTCGTTGCCGCCGCAGGCGGTCAGTGTGAGAGCCGCGAGGAGCGCGGCGGCGATGGCGGTCGGAGCGGTACGCATGAAGTTCCCGAGAGTTCGTGGCTGTCGCAGCCTGTGCTGGTGTGAAGGTACGAACGGGCCGCGGAACCCGGTGGTTCCACGGCCCGCCGCCCCATGACTGAGAAGGGCCCTAGGACCCCGAGCCCGCCGTGGGCAGGTCCGTCGGGAGGCCCGAGGGGAGCGCGCCCTCGGTCTTCTGGAAGGTCTCCTTGCCGACCTTGCCCTCCCAGGTGACCGTGAGGGACTTGGCGTCCACGGAGTCGACCATGCCCGAGGTGCGGTCCTTGGTGCCGTCGGTGCACTTCAGCTCGATCATCCGCATGTTCGCCTCGTCGGAGACCTTGCCGCTGCACACCGTGCCGCCGACGACGAACAGCGCGGCCTCGTCGCCGTTCACGAACAGGGCGACCGGCTTGCCGCCCGTCGTGGCGAGCCAGTTGCCCTGGAGCTTCTTGTCGCCGCCGGTGGAGCCGCCGGAGTCGGTGCCGCCGTCGGCCGTGTCCGTCGCCGTGGGGGTGGCCTTCGGTTCCTTCGCCGCGGAGTCGCCGTCGTCGCTGCACCCGGTCAGCACGAGCGCGGCCGCCAGCCCGGCGGCCGCGGCCCCGGCCCGCACGCGCCGGCGGGTCGAGGTCCCCCTCGTCGCGGTCCTTGCCGTCATCGCCGTAGTCACTGAGGTCTCCCCAAGGTATGGCCGGATCCGGTCGCCGCGGCGACAGCGGCAAGCTACCAGGAGCCCCCGGGCGCCGGTTCGCCGGGAACTGTGAGAACCCAGCGAACCGTTGATGACGACCCCGCCCGCGCACCCCGCCCACGCCTGCCCCGCCCCCGCACGCCGCCCGCGCCCCCCGCCCGTCACCAGGACGACTTGCGCACCCCCGGCAGATACCCGGCGTGCGCCTGCTCCCGCAGGCTGACGCGGGACAGTCCGAACGCCCGGAAGTAGCCGCGCGGCCTGCCGTCCACACTGTCCCGGTTGCGGACGCGCGTCGCGCTCGCGTCACGCGGCTGCCGCGCCAGCTCCCGCCGCGCCGCGAGCCGTTCGGCGTCCGTGGAGGACGGCCGCCGGATGATCTCCTTCAGCTCCGCGCGCCGAGCGGCGTACCGGGCGACGATCTCCTGCCGCTTGTCATTCTTCGCGATCTTGCTCTTCTTCGCCATCAGACCCGCACCCCCCTGGCGCGGATCCGCGCGACGGCGGCCTCGACGCCGATGACGTCGACGGTCTTGATCCCCTTCGTGCTCAGCCGGAGCCGCACGTACCGGTTCTCGCTCGGCAGCCAGTACCGCTTGGACTGGATGTTGGGGTCGAAGCGGCGTGACGTGCGCCGGTGGGAGTGCGAGACGCGGTTGCCGAAGCCCGGCTGGGCGCCGGTCAGCATGCAGTGGGCGGACAAGGGTGACGCACCTCTCTCTGCTCGATGATGTAAATGGAATTCATTTTCAGTAAGATACCAGCATGGCACGCAACGAACTCCGTCCGGTCGTCAAGCTCCGCTCCACGGTCGGCACGGGCTATACGTACGTCACCCGCAAGAACCGCCGGAACGACCCGGACCGGCTGACCCTGCGCAAGTACGACCCGATGGCGGGCCGTCACGTCGACTTCCGAGAGGAGCGCTGACCGCGATGAAGAAGGACATCCACCCCTCGTACGGGCCCGTCGTCTTCCGGGACCGCGCCGCGAACCACACCTTCCTCACCCGCTCGACGATGACGAGCGAGAAGACGATCGAATGGGAGGACGGCCACACGTACCCGGTGGTCGACGTCGAGATCTCGAACGTCAGCCACCCCTTCTACACGGGCACCGCGCGCGTGCTGGACACGGCGGGTCGCGTGGAGAAGTTCGAGAAGCGGTACGGGAAGAAGCGGGGCTGACCGACGTGACCCAGCTGTCTGTCGCGATCGTCGGCGGGCTCCACGCCGACGCCCGGCGGGCCGCCGTCGAGGCGCTGCTCGCCGGGGTCCCGGGCAGCGTCGCGCTGCACCACGACCTGTCCACCGCCGTCGACGGAACGGTCCTGCGGACGATCCGGGACGCCGCGGGCATCGTCTCCACCGGCGAGACCCCGCTCGTCAACGACTGCGCCTGCTGCGCCCTGCGCGAGGACCTCGTCCCCGAACTGGAGCGCCTCGCCGAGGCGGGCGTCACCCGCCTCGCGGTGGTCGAACTCTGGGACTCGGTCGAACCCAAGGCCATGGCCGAGGTCGTCGCGGCGAGCGGTCTGCCGCTGACCTCGGTGATCACGGCGGTCGACCCCGCCCTCCTGCTGCCCTGCCTCGGCAACGGCGACGACCTCGCCGAGACCGGCCTCGCCGCCGCCCCGACCGACGAACGCACCGTCGCCGACACCTTCGCCCGCCAACTGGAGTACGCCCCCGTCCTCGCCGTACTCGACTCGGAGGAGGCGGACGAGGAGGACAGAGCCCTCCTCTCCCAACTCCACCCGACGGCGCTACGGGTGCCGATTCAGGGTCAGGGGGCGCCCTCGGTTCTTGAGGGGCGCGGGGAACCGCGCGACCAGCCACGACGCACCCGCACCCCGCAACGCGCCACCACCCCCATGGCACCGCCCGGTTCCCTGCTCGCGGCAGCGCTCGCCGGGTTCGACGTGGAGGCCGCCGCCGCGGCCCAGCACCCCGCCTGCGCCCTGCTCCCCACCGATGCCGACGAGCACGGCGTCACCACCCTCGTCTGGCACCGCCACCGCCCCTTCCACCCGGAGCGCCTGTACGCGGCCCTGGAGGACCTGTGCTGCGCGGCCGCCCGCAGCCGCGGCAGGTTCTGGCTGGCCGAACGCCCGGACACCCTGCTGCACTGGGACGCCGCCGGCGGCGCCCTGTGCGTGGAGTCGGCCGGGCCCTGGCTCGCCTCGCTGCCGGACGCGGCCTGGGACATGGTGCCCCCGGTGCGCCGCGCGGCCGCCGCGCTCGACTGGCACCCGGAGCACGGCGACCGCTGCCAGCACCTGGTCTTCACCTCGCCGGGCCTGGACCGCGACGGACTCGAACGGCTGCTGGAGTCCTGCCTGCTCACCGACGCCGAGTACGCCGCCGGGCGCGAAGCCTGGGAACGGCTGCCGCGCCCCTTCGACGCCTTCCTGGAGGTCTGACCCATGGCCCGCAAGCCCGAGCGGAAGCCCGCCAAGTCCCGCCCCAACCCTTTGGACCAGGCCGGGATCACCTACATCGACTACAAGGACACCGACCTGTTGCGCCGGTTCATCTCCGACCGCGGCAAGATCCGCAGCCGCCGGGTCACCCGGGTCTCCGCCCAGCAGCAGCGGCAGCTGGCCCGCGCGATCAAGAACGCCCGGGAGATGGCGCTCCTTCCGTACTCCTCACGGTGAGCGCGTCCCACTGAGCGCGTCCCACTGATCCACCGCCCCCCACCCGGCCCCCGGCGAGGACCCACCACCTCGCCGGGGGCCGCTTCCTTTCCGCTTCTTTTCCGCCAATCTGTGCGATCAGGAATCCCGCCGTCGACGGGCCGCCGTGAACTTCCGGGGGCCGCGCCACGTACCGAGAAGTTGAAGACGTGACGTGCGAAGGGAACAGGAACGCCCCAGGATGCGTCTCTCAAGTGCCCCGGTGCTGTAATCGCGGCACCACCCCTCGTGCACGTGCATCTGACCGTGCATGCGCAGGTGCATCAGCTCATGCAACAGCACGTGAACGAAGCTATGATCCGGGGCAGTTGACTACTGCAACTCTGGCCACACCAGTGCCAAGCGCATCGAGCGCACCACTGCACCACCCGGGGAGCTACCTGTGGACCACGACGTGTACGGCGTGGATGACGTGTACAACGGCATGGCCGCGACGGAGCTGACCGAGCTCCACGCGGTGGCCTGGCAGAAGAGCCGGCACAGCAACTCGCAGGGCAACTGTGTGGAGTTCGCGCGACTGCCCGGCGGTGACGTGGCGGTGCGGAACTCCCGGTTCCCGGACGGGCCCGCGCTCGTCTACACCCGCGCCGAGATCGAGGCGATGCTGCTGGGTGTGAAGGACGGCGAGTTCGACCACCTGATCGCCTGACGCCTGCTCATGGACGGCCGTCCGGTGGTGTGACACGCGTAGAACCGCGGCGCGGAGGTGCGCCGCGGTTCGTCAGCGGTTCGAGGAGCCGCCGCTCGCGGGCGGTACGCGGAACAGCGCCCACACGACCTTGCCGCTGAGCGTGCCGGCCAGCGGATGCCAGCCCCAGCTGTCCGCGAAGGAGTCGACCAGGAACAGTCCGCGTCCCGACTCCGCCGAGAAGTCGTCCGAGTTCCGGGCGACGGGACTGTCATGGCTGGGGTCGCGCACCGCGCACACCAGCCGCTCCGTCCAGCGCATCAGATGCAGCCGTACGGGAGGGTTCTGGGTGGGGCAGTGTCCGTTGACCGAGGGCAGCCCGTGCCGCAGAGCGTTGGTGACGAGTTCCGAGACCACGAGACAGATGTCGTCGAACCGCTCGCCCATGTGCCACTGGTCGAGCGTCCCCCGCGTGAACTGCCGCGCCTCGCGCACCGCTTCGTAGCGGGGCGGGAGCGCACAGGAGGCGGCGTCGGACACGGTCGCGGGATCGAGGGGCGGAAGTCCCTGCCGTAAGGGTTCGAGCATGGTCGATCCATTCGTCCCCATGCGAGGCACTCCCGAGTGTTCGCGGTCGTAGCGATGCAGCGGTGGCGCGGGACCATGGTTTCGGATGCGTACAGCAGATGCAAGGGCAGATGCACGTGCACGCGCCCGGAATGGACCCGGCGGTACCGGTTCCTGGACATTTCTTCTGTCACCTTGTTCCCGAAAACCGGGCGCGAACCGACGACTTACCGGCGGTTTTCAGCGACCTCCACCGACTCTCCACGTCATCTTCGACCGCCCGCCGAGTTCTTGGCGCTCCCGGCCGCTCCTCGCCCCACCCGTCCCAGGTGTTGAAGACTTTCCATTTCTGTAACCGGACGAGTGCGGATCGGAGTGGTTTAGTGGCAGACTGCGGCCCTTGAAGAAGTTGGGGAGGCTGGACGAACGTGGGCGCCGGTGAATCGAGCGGGTCGGTGGTGAGGCGGATGCTGCTGGGCTCGCATCTCAGGCGGCTGCGCGAGGCACAGGGGATCACCCGGGAGAAGGCCGGGTACTCGATCCGCGCCTCCGAGTCGAAGATCAGTCGTATGGAGCTCGGCCGGGTGAGCTTCAAGACCCGTGACGTGGAGGACCTGTTGACCCTCTACGGCGTCACCGACGAGGCCGAGCGCACCTCCCTGCTCTCCCTCGCCAAGGAGGCGAACGTCGCCGGCTGGTGGCACAGCTACTCCGACGTCCTGCCCAGCTGGTTCCCCACCTACGTCGGCCTCGAGGCCGCCGCCCACCTCATCCGCTCCTACGAAGTGCAGTTCGTCCACGGCCTGCTGCAGACCGAGGCGTACGCCCACGCGGTCGTCGCCCGCGGGATGAAGGACGCGAGCGACGCCGAGATCGACAAGCGGGTCGCCGTCCGCATGGAGCGCCAGAAGTACCTGGTCTCCGAGCGGGCCCCCGAGTTCCACTGCGTCCTCGACGAGGCCGCCCTGCGACGCCCTTACGGCGACCGCGAGGTGATGCGCGGTCAGCTCCAGCACCTCATCGAGATCTCCGAGCGCCCCAACGTCTGCCTCCAGGTGATGCCGTTCGGCTTCGGCGGGCACTCCGGCGAGAGCGGCGCCTTCACGGTCCTCAGCTTCCCCGAGTCCGACCTCTCGGACGTCGTCTACCTCGAACAGCTCACCAGCGCGCTCTACCTGGACAAGCGCGAGGACGTCGCCCAGTACGAGCGGGCCATGAAACAGCTCCAGAACGACAGCCCCTCCCCGGCGGAGAGCCGCGACCTGCTGCGGGGGCTGCTCCAGCTGTCCTGAGGCCCGTGGGTCCCCCGTGAGTCTGCGGGAATTCCCTCTCAACTCCCAGTGCACAGACGTACGATGACGCGTGATCACATCGTCATGCACTGTTGTGTGCGTACGGGTGTCCGCCCCGGCCGCGAGGGATTGAGGGTTCACATGTCGTCCTACTTCACCGATCTGGCGCAGCAGTACATCGGCGGTGAGTGGCGCCCCGGCACCGGCTCCTGGGACATCATCGACTTCGACCCCTATGACGGTGAGAAGCTCGCGTCGATCACGATCGCCACGGCCGCCGAGGTGGACGAGGCCTACCGGGCCGCGCGGGACGCCCAGCGGGAGTGGGCCGATGTCAACGCCTACGCCCGTCGCGCCGTGTTCGAGAAGGCCCTGCGGGTCGTCGAGGAGCGCGAGCGGGAGATCGCCGAGGTGATCATCGCCGAGCTGGGCGGGACCCGCCTCAAGGCCGGCTTCGAACTGCACCTCGCCAAGGAGTTCCTGCGCGAATCGATTCAGCTGACGCTGCGCCCGGAGGGGAGAATCATTCCCTCGCCGGTCGAGGGCAAGGAGAACCGCCTCTACCGCGTGCCGGTCGGTGTGGTGGGCGTGATCAGCCCCTTCAACTTCCCGTTCCTGCTCTCCCTCAAGTCGGTCGCCCCGGCCCTCGCGCTCGGCAACGGTGTCGTGCTGAAGCCGCACGAGGACACCCCGGTCACCGGCGGCACGCTGGTCGCGAAGATCTTCGAGGAGGCGGGTCTGCCGGCCGGTCTGCTGAACGTCGTCGTCACCGACATCGCCGAGATCGGTGACGCCTTCATCGAGCACCCGATCCCCAGGGTCATCTCCTTCACCGGCTCCGACAAGGTCGGCCGCCATGTCGCCACCGTCGCCGCCTCGCACTTCAAGCGGGTGGTCCTCGAACTGGGCGGCAACAGCGCGCTGGTGGTGCTGGACGACGCGGACATCGACTACGCGGTCGACGCGGCGGTCTTCTCGCGCTACGTCCACCAGGGCCAGGTCTGCATGGCCGCGAACCGCGTCCTGGTGGACCGCTCGGTGCGGGACGAGTTCACCGAGAAGTTCGTGGCGAAGGTGAGGGCGCTGAAGACCGGCGACCCGCGCGACCCGGGGACGGTCATCGGCCCGGTCATCAGCTCCTCGCAGGCCGACGCCCTGACCGCCGTCGTGGACCAGGCGCTCGCCCAGGGCGCCACGGCGCTCGTCCGCGGCACCACCACCGGCAACCTGGTCGGGCCGAGCGTCCTCACCGGCCTCCCGGCCGGCTCCCCCCTCCTCCAGCAGGAGATCTTCGGCCCCATCGCCTTCCTCATCCCCTTCGACGGGGAGGAGGAGGCCGTCCGCCTCGTCAACGACACCCCGTACGGCCTGAGCGGCGCCGTCCACACCGGGGACGTCGAGCGGGGTGTGCGCTTCGCCCAGCGGATCGACACCGGGATGTTCCACGTCAACGACGGCACCGTCCACGACGAGCCGATCGTCCCGTTCGGCGGAGAGAAGCACTCCGGCCTCGGCCGCCTGGGCGGCGAGACCACGGTGGAGGCGTTCACCACCCAGAAGTGGATCTCGATCCAGCACGGCCGCAGCCGCTTCCCGTTCTGACGCCGTCCGGCTGATCGCCCACCGGATTTCGTACGCCCCGCGGACTTGCGGACCGTACCTGTCCGCAAGGGCCCGTAGCTTCGGAGGTGTCAGAGGGGCTCAGCGGAGCCCGGACCCGACGAAAGGCGGCCGGTCATGGTCACGCACGTGCAGGCAGAGGCGAAGGGCGACGAGAAGGGGGCGCTGCTCGCCTTCCTGGCGGAGCAGCGCGGCGGCCTGCGGCGCACGCTGCTCGGGCTGACCGACGAACAGGCCGTCAGCCGGCCGAGCGCGAGCGAGCTGTCCCTGGCCGGGCTGGTCAAGCATGTCGCCGAGGTCGAGCAGGGCTGGATCGCCCGCGCCAAGGGCGAGCCCGCGGCGGTGCACCGGGACGAGTCGAACTGGCACGAGTGCTTCACCCTCGTCGGCGACGAGACCGTCGAGCAGCAGCTCGCGTACTACGAGAAGGTGGCCGCCGAGACGGAGGCGTTCATCCGCGCGGTGCCGAGCCTCGACGACACCTTCGAACTGCCGGCGGCGCCCTGGCACCCGCAGGACGAGACGCTCTCGATGCGCTGGCTGTGTCTGCACCTGATCCGTGAGACGGCCCGGCATGCCGGGCACGCCGACATCATCCGGGAGTCGCTGGACGGCGCGACCGCCTTCGAGCTGGTGGCGAAGGAACAGGGCGGCAGCTGGGGCTGACCCCGCGGGGTCCTACGCTGGGCCCCATGTCAGCGATCCGTCTTCTCGTGCTGGGCGCGGTGCGCCAGCACGGGCGGGCCCACGGCTACCAGGTGCGCAACGACCTGGAGTACTGGGGCGCGCACGAGTGGTCCAACGCCAAGCCCGGCTCGATCTACCACGCGCTGAAGCAGATGGCGAAACAGGGACTGCTGCACGCGCACGAGATCGCCCCCTCCACCGCCGGCGGGCCGCCGCGCACCGAGTACGAGATCACGGAGAAGGGCACCGCCGAGTATCTGAGCCTGCTGCGGGAGGCCCTCCTCGCCCATGACCAGAAGCCGGACGTGCTCTCCGCGGCGCTCGGCTTCATGGTCGACCTCGACCGCGAGGAGGTCCTCGGACTCCTCCAGCAGCGGGTGCGCACCATCCGGCAGTGGCGCGCCGCGGTCACCGACCACTACACCCCCGAGGACGGCCCCGCCCAGCTGGGCCACATCGGCGAGATCATGAACTTCTGGGTCCACTCCGCCGACGCCGGCGCCGAGTGGACCCAGGGGCTCATCGAGCGGATCCGCGGCGGCGCCTACACCTTCGCCGGTGAGGGCGAACCGTTCGTCGGCGTCCTGACCGAGGGCCAGGAGAACCCGTACGCGACGGGGCAGCGGCATCCGGAGGACAGTCGCTGATCAAGTTTGACCAGTGCTCCGCCCTGCCTTACCGTGGCAGTGTAGTCAAACTTGACTAGTGACCTGGGTCGCCAGTGAGGGGCCCGGTGAGGGAGTGGGGACAGTGGCCGACACGGCGATCACCGTCGAGGGCGCACACAAGAAGTACGGCGACAAGAAGGCGCTGGACGGGCTCGACCTCACGGTCGCGTCCGGCACGGTGCAGGGCGTGCTCGGGCCCAACGGCGCGGGCAAGACCACCCTGGTCCGGATCCTGTCCACCCTGCTGCGCCCCGACGCGGGCCGCATCCGGGTGGCCGGGCACGACGTGGTGGCACACGCGCGTGAGGTGCGCCCGTGCATCGGACTGCTCGGCCAGCACGCGGCACTCGACGAGGAACTCGGCGGCCGGCAGAACCTGGAGATGTTCGGCCGCCTGTATCACCTGGGCGCCCGCCACGCGCGCGTGCGCGCCGACGAACTCCTGGAGCGCTTCGGCCTCACCGACACCGGCCGCAAGCCGGTCAGGCAGTACAGCGGCGGCATGCGGCGCCGCCTCGATCTCGCCGCGTCCCTCATCGCCGAACCGGAGGTGCTCTTCCTCGACGAACCGACCACCGGCCTCGACCCGCGCGGCCGGGCCGAGGTGTGGACGTCCGTCCGCTCCCTCGTCGGCGGCGGGACGACGGTCCTGCTCACCACCCAGTACCTGGAGGAGGCCGACCGGCTGGCCGACCGCATCGCGTTCGTCGACGGCGGCCGCGTCGTCGCCGACGGCACCGCCGACGAGCTGAAACGCCTGACCGGCGGCGACCGCATCGACGTCGTCCTGCGCGACGCCGGGCAACTCGGCGCCGCCTTGGCCCTGTTGCCGGTCCCGAAGGACGACGTCTCCGCGGACGCCGACCGCCGCCGCCTCAGCGTCCCCGTCACCGACCGCATGACGGCCCTGGCCGGCGTCGTACGGGCCCTGGAGGACGCCGGGATCGAGGCCGAGGACATCGCCCTGCGCCGCCCGACGCTGGACGAGGTGTTCCTGCACCTCACCGGGGACGACCGGGCAGGGCACCACCGGGTGAAGGAGACCGTGTGACCCCGTACGCGCTCGTCGACTCCTGGACCATGACCCGCCGTGAACTCGCCCACTGGGCGCGGCGGCCGGTCCAGGTCCTGGTCGCCCTGGTCTTCCCCGTCATGATGCTGCTGATGTTCGGCCACCTCTTCGGCGGCGGCCGCGGCGTCGAGGGCGACTACATCCCCTACCTGGTGCCCGGCATGCTCGCGCTGACCATGGCGTTCGGGCTCGAAGGGACCATGATCGCCGTCACCCGGGACCTCGACAAGGGCGTCATCGACCGCTTCCGGTCCATGCCGATGGCGAGCGGCGCCGTCCTGGTGGGCCGCGCGACCGCCGACATGCTCCAGTCCGCGCTGAACCTCGCCGTGATGCTCGGCGTCGGGTACGCGCTCGGCTGGCGCGCGCACGGCGGGGCCGGGGCCCTCCTCGCGGCCGTCGGCCTGCTGCTGCTCCTCCGCTTCGCCATGCTGTGGATCGGCATCCACCTCGCGATGATCGCGGGCAAGCCGGAGATGGTGCAGGCCGTGCAGATCCTGGTGTGGCCCGTCGGCTTCCTCTCCAACGCGTTCGCCACCCCCGAGACCATGCCGTCGTGGCTGGGCGCCGCCGTCGAGTGGAACCCGCTCTCGGCGACCGCCACGGCCGTACGGGACCTGTTCGGCGACCAGGGCGCCACCTCCGCGTCCTGGGCCGCCGAACACGCCGCCCTCCTCGCCGTGGCCTGGCCCGTGGCCCTGACCGCCGCCTTCTTCCCCCTGGCGGTACGGCGGTTCTCCCACCTCAGCAAGTAGCCGGTCTCAGCGCGTAGCCCCCCGGGGCGGCCGGGACCTGCCCGCGTAAGAACATCCGTGCCCTAGTGGTGGAAGCCGGTCGCGGCGGCCTTGTCGCGGGTGATCGGGTGCGGCTGCTTGCGCAGTTCGGGCAGCAGCCGCCCCAGGTCCTCCAGGAACAGCTCGGCGAGGTCGGAGGAGAACCCGTTGCGGCACACCACGCGCAGCACGGACAGGTCCTGCCGGTTCTCCGGGAAGGTGTACGCCGGCACCAGCCAGCCCCGCTCGCTCATCCGCCGCGCCACGTCGAACACGTCGTACGCGGTGACGTCGTCGGTGGTGGTGAAGGCGAACACCGGCAGCTCGTCGCCCCGCGTGAGCAGCCGGAAGTCACCGAACGCGGCCACCTGCTCGGCGAGCTGGGTGGCGACGTCCCGCGTGGACTGCTGCACCGCCCGGAACCCCTCGCGGCCCAGCCGCAGGAAGGTGTAGTACTGCGCGACGACCTGGGCGCCCGGCCGTGAGAAGTTCAGCGCGAAGGTCGGCATGTCGCCGCCCAGGTAGTTCACCCGGAACACCAGCTCCTCGGGCAGCTCGGCGGGCGACCGCCACAGCGCCCAGCCCACACCGGGGTACACCAGCCCGTACTTGTGCCCGGACGTGTTGATCGACGCCACCCTCGGCAGCCGGAAGTCCCACACGAGGTCCTCGTCGAGGAACGGCGCGACCATGGCGCCCGACGCCCCGTCGACATGCACGGGCACGTCGAGCCCCGTGCGCTCCTGCAACTCGTCGAGCGCCGCGCACAGCTCCGCGATCGGCTCGTAGGACCCGTCGAAGGTGGACCCGAGGATGCCCACGACCCCGATGGTGTTCTCGTCGCACAGCGCGGCGGCCGCCGCCGGGTCGAGATGGAACCGGTCGCCCTCCATGGGCACCTGCCGGGCCTCCACCTCCCAGAAGTTGCAGAACTTCTCCCAGCAGACCTGCACATTGACGCCCATGACCAGATTGGGTCGCGCGTCCGCCGAGGGGTACCGGTCGGCGTTGCGCCGCGCCCACCGCCGTTTGAGGGCCATCCCGGCGAGCATGCACGCCTCGCTGGACCCGGTGGTCGAACAGCCGACGGCCGTGTCGGGGTCCGGCGCGTTCCACAGATCGGCGAGCATCGCCACACAGCGCCGCTCCAGCTCGGCCGTGCGCGGATACTCGTCCTTGTCGATCATGTTCTTGTCCCGGCACTCACTCATCAGGACGGCGGCCTGCGGCTCCATCCAGGTGGTGACGAAGGTGGCGAGGTTCAGCCGCGCGTTGCCGTCCAGCATGAGTTCGTCGTGGACCAGCTGATACGCCGTGGACGGCGTCAGCGGGCCGTCCGGCAGCCGGTGCCTGGGCGGGGCCTCCGCCATACCGGCGACCGGGTCGGCGGCGCCGTAGAAGGGGTTCACGGCGATCCGCCGCCGGTCGCCGTCGTGCCGCCGGTCGTCCGGGGCGAGGGGGTCCCATCGGTGCAGTGGCATGTCTTCGACGGTAGGTGCGGCACGGGGGACTTGCACCTCACGCGACGTGAGGACCCAGGCTGGAGGGAGACCGAAAGGAGGAGCGGAACATGAGCCACACCGTGGGACAGGTCTCCGGATTCGCCGGGATCACGGTGCGCACGCTGCACCACTACGACGAGATCGGCCTGCTCGTACCGAGCGAACGCACCCACGCGGGGCACCGCCGTTACAGCGACGCCGACCTCGACCGGCTGCAGCAGATCCTGTTCTACCGGGAGCTCGGTTTCCCCCTCGACGAGGTCGCGGCCCTGCTCGACGACCCGGAGACGGACCCGCGGGCGCACCTGCGCCGCCAGCACGAGCTGCTGACCGCCCGGATCGAGAAGCTGCAGAAGATGGCCGCGGCCGTGGAGCATGCCATGGAGGCACGGAAGATGGGCATCAACCTCACGCCCGAGGAGCGGTTCGAGGTCTTCGGGGACAAGGACCCCGAGCAGTACGCCGAGGAGGCCGAGCAGCGCTGGGGCGGCACCGACGCGTACGCCGAGTCGCAGCGCCGCGCGGCGTCGTACACCAAGGACGACTGGAAGCGCATGCAGGCCGAGGTGGCCGACTGGGGCGCGCGCTACGACGCCCTGATGACCGCCGGCGAGCCGGCGACCGGCGAGGCCGCGATGGACATGGCCGAGGAGCACCGCCGCCACATCTGCCGCTGGTTCTACGAGTGCCCCTACGACATGCACCGTTCCCTCGGCGATATGTACGTCGCCGACGAGCGGTTCAAGGCGTTCTACGACTCCATGTGCCCGGGGCTCGCGGAGCACCTGCGGGAGGCGATCACGGCCAACGCCGCCCGTGCGCGTCCCTGACCACACAGCTTGGTCCCGGGGCGGGCACAGGGCACTCTGGAGGAGCCCGTGGAACCTGAGGGGGTGACCGTGCGTTGATAGCTTTGGTCACCCCTGTGGGTCCTCACCCGCAGACCCTCACTTGCCTCTCACCCCCCAGGAGCCCGGAACCGTGACGACGATCGCCCTCGGACCGAGCTGGCTGGACCCGGATTATCTGCTCGACTCGTTCGGGATCTGGGGCCTGCTCGTGATCGTGTTCGCCGAGTCCGGCCTCCTCATCGGCTTCTTCCTGCCGGGTGACTCGCTGCTGTTCACGGCCGGCATGCTCATCGCGACCGATCTGCTGGACTTCCCGCTGTGGGCGGCCATCGCGCTGATCTGCGTCTCGGCGATCCTGGGCGACCAGGCGGGCTACATGTTCGGCAAGAAGGTCGGTCCCGCCCTCTTCAAGCGGCCCGACTCCCGCCTGTTCAAGCAGGAGAACGTCACCAAGGCCCACGAGTTCTTCGAGAAGCACGGCCCGAAGTCCCTCGTCCTGGCCCGCTTCGTGCCCATCGTGCGCACGTTCACGCCGATCATCGCCGGCGTCAGCGGCATGAAGTACCGCTCGTTCCTGATCTTCAACGTCGTCGGCGGCATCCTGTGGGGCGCGGGCGTCACGCTGCTGGGCGCCTGGCTCGGGCAGATCGACTTCGTCCGCAAGAACATCGAGGCGATGCTGATCCTCATCGTCCTCATCTCGGTGCTCCCGATCATCATCGAGCTGCTGAAGGCCCGTAAGGCGAAGAAGAACCAGCCCGAACAGCCCCCGGCCGCCGCCCCGGTGATGGACGACGCGACGACCCAGCTCCGCCGCGTCCCCTCCACCGACCAGCCCCAGCCGTACGCCCAGCAGCCCCCGCACCAGCAGCAGTACGACCAGCACCAGGGCTACGACAACCAGGGCTACCCGAACCAGGGCTACGACGACGGCGGCCACCAGGACTACGGCTACCAGCAGCCCCCGCAGCAGCAGCCGTACGCCCCGCAGTACCCGCAGGGCAACCAGTACCCCCAGGACCCCAACGGGGGCCAGAACCAGGGGAACAACCATGGTTACCAGGGGCAGAACTACCCGCAGTACTGACCCGCTCCGCCCAGGACTCCGCGCCCTTGTCAACAGGGGCGCGGATCGCTTTTCAGGGGCGCGGGGAACTGCGCGACCAGCCCGAGACGCCCCGCGGCCGCCCACGAACAGCACACCCCGGGCAGCAGGCGCTCAGAACCCCCGCGTCCGCTTCGCCGCCTTGCGGCCCGCGCGGGCCGCGCCCGGCAGGAACAGCCGGAACAGCTCCGAGCCCAGGTTCACCCCGATCGCGATGGCCATGGCCAGCGCCGCCGCCTTCGTCAGCGACACCAGCCCCGCGTCCACGTCGTTCTGCGCGAACGCCAGCAGCCCGAAGTACGTCGCGGAACCCGGCAACAGCGGCCCGATCGCGGCCGTCGTGTACGGCAGCGCCGAAGCGAACCGGTACCGGGACAGCAGCTGCCCGAACAGCCCCACCAGGCCCGCGGCCACCGCCGTGGACGCGACCGGCGAGATCCCGCCCGCGTAGTGCATCGCCCCGTACACCGACCAGGCCACACCCCCGTTGAGGGTCACCGCCAGCACGGTGGATCGTTCCTGCTGGAGCAGGACCGCGAAGGTCAGCGACAGCAGCATCGACGCGATCAGCTGGAGCACGGGCCGCTCGGCGGTGCTCAGCTCCGTGTCCGGGTTCAGCTGGGCCCCCAGCTTCACCCCGAAGTACAGGACGAGCAGCACCCCCACCACGATGCCCACGAAGAGGTACATGACCTCCAGCAGCCGGGCCGAGGCCGTGATGTAGAAGCCGGTCAGCCCGTCCTGGACGCCCGCGACGAGCGCCCGCCCGGGAAGCAGGGCGAACAGCCCACCGGTGATGACGGCGGCGGCCTCCACGTCCACGTGGAACACGGTCAGCAGCACGCCGATCGCCGCCGGCGGCATCGCCGCAGCCAGGAACTGGTAGAACTCCGGCAGCCCGCGCCCCGAGCACACCCACGCCAACCGGTCGCCCAGCATGGCCCCGAGCGCCGCCGCGACGAACACGACGACGCCACCGCCGACCAGCGTGGACGCGGCGCCCGCCAGCAGCCCGCTGGAGGCCGTCAGCACCCAGCCGGGATACGGGTGCCGGTTGCGCCGTATCTCCGCGAGCCGCCGGTACGCCTCCTCCAGCGAGATCACGTTCTCCGGGTCGCTGAGGTCGTCCACCAGCCGGAAGACGGCCGCGAGCCGTGTGTAGTCGGTGGCCCGGCGCCGCACGATCCGCGAGGCGGTGACCGGGTCGTCCACCAGCGACGGCTGATAGGTCACCGACAGCTGGGTGAACGTCACCGTCGGCTCGCAGCGGTCCAGACCGTAGGACCGGCAGACGGCGAACATCGCCGCCTCCACGTCCTCCGCGCCCTCACCGCCCGCGAGCAGCAGCTCCCCGATACGCAGCGTCAGGTCGAGCACCCGCGGCACGGCGGGCCCCGACTCGCCCTCCGCGCGCACCGGCTCCGGCGCGGGCCGCTCCGCCACCGGCATCCGCAGCATGGTCCGCATCCGGTCCTGCCACGGCACGTCCTTGGTCAGGCTGACGGCCGGGATGCCGTTCGCCGGTGTGAACGCGGGCGGCGCCTGCTTCGCGCGGTACGTCCGCGGTGTGCTGAACGCCGACCCCTCCTGCTCCCCGGCCACCGGCTCGGGCGGCGTGAGCCCCTGCGGCAGCGCGAACTCCGAGGTCGTCTGCGACTCCGGCTCCACCGCGGCCGGCGGCACGTCCAGCCCCGCGGGGATCGCGAACTCCGAGGTCACCGACGACTCGCCGTCGATCCCCGGGACAGGACCCGCCTGGGCCGCCGCTCTCACGGCGGCGAAGGCGCTGCTCGCCTCGTCCGACACCGGTTTGCGGTCCTCGCGTCCCGTCACTCCCACTCCGCGGCGCTCCCTGTACGACAGCTCCAGTACGCCTCAGTATGCGCGGCGCCACACACCGGTACGCGAACGGGCCACGGGTCCCACAAGGGGACACGCGGCCCGTTCGGTTCCACGGCCTGCGAGGCGAGGCGGGAGGTCAGTGACCGCCCTGCTCCTTGAAGCGCTTGTACGACTTCTCGACCTCGGCCTCGGCCTCGGCGCGGCCGACCCAGTCGGCGCCCTCGACGGACTTGCCGGGCTCCAGGTCCTTGTAGACCTCGAAGAAGTGCTGGATCTCCAGGCGGTCGAACTCCGAGACGTGGTGGATGTCACGCAGGTGCTCCACACGCGGGTCGGACGCCGGGACGCACAGCAGCTTGTCGTCGCCGCCGGCCTCGTCGGTCATCCGGAACATGCCGATCGCGCGGCACTTGATGAGGCAGCCGGGGAAGGTCGGCTCCTCCAGGATGACCAGCGCGTCCAGCGGGTCGCCGTCCTCGCCGAGGGTGTTCTCGACGAAGCCGTAGTCGGCCGGGTAGCTGGTCGAGGTGAAGAGCCGACGGTCCAGGCGGATCCGACCGGTCTCGTGGTCCACCTCGTACTTGTTCCGCGAACCCTTCGGAATCTCGATCGTGACGTCGAACTCCACCGGTGGCTCCTCCATGATCAACACATAGTTCTGGTGGTTAAGTGTCCCTCACGCAGGTGTGTGATCGCGAAAGGGGCTGGTGGTCGTGCCCGAGCCGAAGGTCTGGCGGGCCGCGAGACCGCATGTCGTGCGGGTCGCGCGCGCCGTGAAACCGGGTGTCGTGCGGATGGCGCACGCCGTGAAACCCGGTGCCGCGCGCGTCGCACGGGTGGTGAAACCCGGTGTCGTACGCGTCACGAGCGCCGTCGGCGCGCGCTCTTCGCGACTCACGGGGAGCACGAAGAACCTCACGAACCTCCAGCTCACCGCGGGTGCTGCCACCCTGGGGCTGGTGCTCTCGGCCGGCGCCGTCCTCGCCGCCGGGCCCTGGGACTCCACCGGTCAGCGTACGGCCGAGCGCGACTGGGCCGCATCGCACGGTCACGAGGGTGGCGCAGATCACGGACGTAATTCCGGTACGTCGTCCGGTACGGCCCAGGGGGCGCCCAAGCCCGCACCGAGCGCCCCCTCCGTGCTGACCGGCCTCGGCGGCGCCTCCGGCGCGGACTCCATGCCCGGCGGCGACGCGCTCGCCGCCGTCCTCGACCCGCTGCTGGGGGCCCCGGCGCTTGGCCCCCGCCGCGCGGCGGCCGTCGTCGACGTCAAGACCGGCGAGCTGCTGTACGGCAAGGGCGCCGACGACGCACTGACCCCCGCCTCCACCACCAAGATCGCCACGGCCGCCGCGGCCCTCTCGGCGGCCGGCCCGGACCACCGCATCGAGACCCGCGTCGTCCTGCAGCCCGGCACCGACGAGGTCGTCCTCGTCGGCGGCGGCGACCCCACCCTGACGGCCCACAAGGACGCCGGCGGCTACGCGAGCCTGCGCACCCTCGCCGACCGGACGGCCACCGCGCTCGCCAAGCGTCACCTGAACGAGATCACGCTCACCTACGACACGTCCCTCTACGACGGACCCGTGCTCCACACCATCGGCCGCGACGACAACCTGGCCCCCGTCACCGCCCTCATGGTCGACGAGGCCCGCCAGAACGACTCCACCAGCGGCACGGCCACGCGCAGCCTCGACCCGCCGGTGGACGCCACCCGCGCCTTCGCGGACCTCCTGGCGGACCGCGGCATCAAGACGGCCAAGAGCCCCGCCGCGGGCCCCGTCACGGCCTCCAAGAAGGCCGAGGAGATCGCCTCCGTCTCCTCCGCGCCCCTGTCCACCCTGGTCGAGCGCATGCTCACCCACAGCGACAACGACATCGCCGAGGCCCTCGCCCGTCAGGTCGCCCTCGCCGCCGGCGAACCGGCCAGCTTCGAGGGCGGCGGCGCGGCGATCAAGAAGGAACTCAAGAAACTCGAACTCCCCCTCGGCGACATCGCCTTCGCCGACGGCAGCGGCCTGAGCCGGGGCGACCGGCTGACCCCCGCCCTCCTCACCTCGCTCCTCGCCGCCGCCGCGTCCCCCTCCCACCCCGAACTCCGCCCGGTCCTCACCGGCCTCCCCGTCGCCGGCTTCACGGGCACCCTGCGCACCCGCTACCCCGCCGACTCGACGGGCACCGGCGTCGTCCGTGCCAAGACCGGCACCCTGACCGGCGTCAACACCCTCGCCGGCACCGTCGTCGACGCCGACGGCCGCCTCCTCTCCTTCGCCTTCATGGCCACGCAGACACCCAGCCGCGACCAGGCCCAAGCAGCCCTGGACACAGCAGCCTCAGCGCTGGCCAACTGCGGCTGCCGCTGACCCGCGGCCCCTGGAGGCCGAAGGCCTGACAGGGGCGCGGGGCTGTGACACATGCGGCTCCGCCGCGTGGGCGCGAACAACCCCCACAGACCCGCAGTCGCCGAACGACGAGCACCACCCCCCACCGCTGGCGCGGCCTGCCCCCAGCGGCAGCGCTCCCGTACGGTTGACAACATGACGCGCATCGGTGGTGCCGAGATGGTCGACTGGAATCTCGCGGTCGCGACCGCGACCCGGCTCGTACGGCCGGGCCCCGACGTGAGCCGCGACGAGGCACGCGCCATCGTCGCCGAGCTGCGCCGACACGCGAAGGCGTCGGAGGAGCACGTCCGCGCGTTCACGCGGATGCTCCCCGACGAGGCCGACGACACACCCGTCCTCGTCGTCGACCGCCCGGGCTGGGTCCGGGCGAACGTCGCCGGGTTCCGGGAACTGCTCAAACCGCTGCTGGAGAAGATGCAGGAACGTCGCGCCGGCAGCCCCGGCGGAGCCGTGCTGGGCGCCGTCGGCGGCAAGGTCACCGGCGTCGAACTCGGCATGCTGCTGTCGTTCCTGGCCTCTCGGGTCCTCGGCCAGTACGAGACCTTCGCCCCGGCGTCCCGCGAACTCCCCGCGGGCGAGAACGGCGGTGGCCGGCTCCTGCTGGTCGCCCCGAACATCGTGCACGTCGAGCGCGAACTCGACGTCCAGCCCCACGACTTCCGCCTCTGGGTCTGTCTCCACGAGGAGACCCACCGGACCCAGTTCACGGCCGTTCCCTGGCTGCGTGACCACCTCGAGGGCGAAATCCAGTCTTTCTTGCAGGAGACCGAGGTCGACCCCATGACAGTCCTGGAGCGCATCCGGGAGGCCGCCCAGTCACTCGCGGGGGGCCGCCCCGAAGGCGAGGTCGGCGACGACGGTCACTCGATCGTGGAGTTGGTGCAGACCCCCGCCCAGCGCGAGATCCTCGGCCGTCTCACCGCCGTCATGTCCCTCCTGGAGGGACACGCCGACTTCGTGATGGACGGAGTGGGACCCGCGGTCGTCCCGTCCGTCTCCGAGATCCGCGAGAAGTTCCAGCAGCGCCGCGCGAGGGGCGCCTCACGACTGGACCTCGCCCTGCGCAAGCTGCTCGGTCTGGATGCCAAACTGAGGCAGTACCGGGACGGTGAACGGTTCGTACGCGCAGTCGTCGAACAGGTCGGCATGGACGGGTTCAACCGCGTGTGGACCTCGCCGAACACCCTGCCGACCAAGGCGGAGATCGCCAAACCGGCGGACTGGGTCGCACGGGTGCACCGCAAGGCGGAGTCCTGAGCCGCGTGCGTGCGTGGTGAACGAATCCGGCCGACGGCAGGCGAACGCCCCTCCAATCACCCGTCCGAGGGACCGTGAGCGATGGGTAGGCGTGCAATGCTCGGGGAACGGCCCGGTTCTGTCACCATCTACACACTCTGAGTGACCGACCTCGGGCTCACCCCCCGACAATTTCGTGAAGGGAACCGGACATGGGTCCCCACCCCGCGGTCGCGGCGATACGCCTGGCGGTGCGCCGCGTACTCCACGACATCCTCACCGAACACAACACGAACACCACCCGTCGCACGCCCGCCCGCACGACCTCGGGCGCGCCACCTCTCACCGGCGCACCACCGGCGTCCACGCCCCTCACGGCCGCACCCCCCGAGGCCGTGCCCGGCCCGACGCCGTCCCACGCGAGCCCGGCCCCCCGCCCGGCACCCCCCGCCGACGCCGGGAGCCCCCCGCACGAGCCCGCGCCCCCGCCGCTCGTGCTCGTCGCCTGCTCCGGCGGTGCCGACTCCATGGCGCTCGCCTCCGCCCTCGCCTTCGAGGCGCCCAAGCTCGGCATCCGCGCCGGCGGCATCACCGTCGACCACGGACTTCAGCCCGGCTCCGACCTGCGCGCCGAGGAAGTCGTCCTGCGCCTGCGCGAACTCGGCCTCGACCCCGCCGAGTCCGTCGCCGTCACCGTCGGCCGCGACGGCGGCCCCGAGGCCGCCGCCCGCGACGCCCGCTACGCCGCCCTGGACGCCGCCCTCGACCGCCACGGCGCCGCCGCCGTCCTCCTCGGCCACACCCGCGACGACCAAGCCGAAACCGTCCTCCTCGGCCTCGCCCGCGGCTCCGGCATCCGCTCCCTGTCCGGTATGGCCGCGGTCTCGGGGGCCGGCGGCCGCTACCGCCGCCCCTTCCTCACACTGGACCGCCAGACCGCCCGCAAGGCCTGCATGGTCCAGTCCCTCCCCGTCTGGGACGACCCCCACAACGCCGACCCCGCCTACACCCGCTCCCGGCTCCGCCACGAGGGCCTGCCCGCCCTGGAGAAGGCCCTCGGCAAGGGCGTCGTCGAAGCCCTCGCCCGTACGGCCCAGCTCTCCCGCGACGACGCCGACGCCCTCGACGCCTGGGCCCGCCAGGCCGAAGCGTCCGTACGCGACGCCGCGGGCCTCCTGGAGTGCGCCAAGCTCTACGCCCTGCCCCCCGCCGTGCGCCGCCGCATCCTGCGCCGCGCCGCCATCGAGGCCGGTGCCCCGGCCGGTTCCCTCTTCGCCCGCCACATCGAGGAGATCGACCGGCTCATCACCGGATGGCGGGGTCAGGGGGCCATCAATCTCCCCGGCCGGGTCGTCGCCCAGCGTCAGGGTGGCAGACTGGTGATTCGGCAAGGCTGAAACCGGACGCCGAAGGGGCCCCTCACCGGGCCCCGGGCCCCCAGGGGAAGACGCGTCCGGCGGCGGCCCTGGGACGACCGAAAGTGATGCGGGTGGACGCGAAAGACATGGGTGCCGACCTCAAGCAGGTGCTCATCACCAAGGAAGAGATCGACGCGAAGCTGGCCGAGCTGGCCGCGAAGATCGACGCGGAGTACGCGGGCAAGGACCTGCTCATCGTCGGCGTCCTCAAGGGCGCGGTGATGGTCATGGCGGACCTCGCCCGGGCGCTGTCCACCCCGGTCACCATGGACTGGATGGCCGTGTCCTCCTACGGCGCGGGCACCCAGTCCTCCGGCGTGGTGCGGATCCTCAAGGACCTCGACACCGACATCAAGGGCAGGCACGTCCTGATCGTCGAGGACATCATCGACTCCGGCCTGACCCTGTCCTGGCTGATCTCCAACCTCGGCTCCCGCGAGCCCGCCTCCCTCAAGGTGTGCACGCTGCTCCGCAAGCCCGAGGCCGCCAAGGTCGCCATCGACGTCGAGTGGGTCGGCTTCGACATCCCCAACGAGTTCGTCGTCGGCTACGGCCTCGACTACGCCGAGAAGTACCGGAACCTCCCGTTCGTCGGTACGCTCGCGCCCCACGTCTACGGCGGCTGAAACACCCGCGTCACGCGCACGGGCCAGTCTTACTGAGACGCTCGGGAACCCCAGCGGGTTTCAAGCCGTTGGAGCATGCGAGGACGGGGTGCCATCGGTCCTACGCGGCTTCGGGTGACAATGCTGGGGTACCGTCCGAAGAACAGTCTTTATCAAACTCACTATGGCAGGAGGGACGGGGCGGCACCGCTCCGTATGGATGGACGTGAAGCGATACTTCCGTGGGCCAGTCATGTGGATCGTGCTGGCCGTCCTTGCCGTGGTCGTGTTGATGCAGGTCGTCGGCTCGTCCGGCGGCTACAAGACGGTGGACACCGGCCAGGTCGTCCAGGCGATCAATGACAACAAGGTCCAAGAGGCCAAGCTGACCACCGGCGAAGAGCAGCTCCTGAAGGTGCAGCTCAAGGACGGCGAGAAGATCGAGGGCAGCTCGAAGATCCAGGCGAGCTACATCGGCGACCAGGGCGTCACCCTCGCCAACACCCTGCAGGACAAGTACCAGAACAAGCAGATCCCCGACGGCTACACGGTCTCCCCGACCAAGCAGAACGCTTTCGTCGGCATCCTGCTGTCCCTGCTCCCCTTCGTCCTGATCGTCGTCGTCTTCCTGTTCCTGATGAACCAGATGCAGGGCGGCGGCTCCCGGGTGATGAACTTCGGGAAGTCCAAGGCCAAGCTCATCACCAAGGACACCCCGAAGACCACCTTCGCCGACGTCGCCGGCGCGGACGAGGCCGTCGAGGAACTCCACGAGATCAAGGAATTCCTCCAGGAGCCCGCCAAGTTCCAGGCCGTCGGCGCCAAGATCCCCAAGGGCGTCCTGCTCTACGGCCCGCCCGGCACCGGCAAGACGCTCCTCGCGCGCGCCGTCGCCGGCGAGGCGGGCGTCCCCTTCTACTCGATCTCCGGTTCCGACTTCGTCGAGATGTTCGTCGGTGTCGGTGCCTCCCGTGTCCGCGACCTCTTCGAGCAGGCCAAGGCGAACGCCCCGGCGATCGTCTTCGTCGACGAGATCGACGCGGTCGGCCGCCACCGCGGCGCCGGCCTCGGCGGCGGACACGACGAGCGCGAGCAGACCCTGAACCAGCTCCTCGTCGAGATGGACGGCTTCGACGTCAAGGGCGGCGTGATCCTCATCGCCGCGACGAACCGCCCCGACATCCTCGACCCGGCGCTGCTGCGCCCCGGCCGCTTCGACCGGCAGATCGCCGTCGACCGCCCGGACATGCAGGGCCGTCTGGAGATCCTCAAGGTCCACCAGAAGGGCAAGCCGGTCGCGCCCGACGTCGACCTGTCCGCCGTCGCCCGCCGCACCCCCGGTATGACGGGTGCCGATCTGTCCAACGTCCTGAACGAGGCCGCCCTGCTGACGGCCCGCAGCGACAAGAAGCTGATCGACAACCAGATGCTGGACGAGGCGATCGACCGCGTGGTCGCGGGCCCGCAGAAGCGGACCCGGATCATGTCGGACAAGGAGAAGAAGATCACCGCGTACCACGAGGGCGGTCACGCCCTGGTCGCGGCGGCCTCACCGAACTCCGACCCGGTCCACAAGATCACGATCCTGTCCCGGGGCCGCGCCCTCGGCTACACGATGGTCCTGCCGGACGAGGACAAGTACTCGACCACCCGAAACGAGATGCTCGACCAGCTCGGCTACATGCTGGGCGGCCGCGCCGCCGAGGAACTGGTCTTCCACGACCCGACCACCGGCGCCGCGAACGACATCGAGAAGGCCACCAACCTGGCCCGTGCGATGGTCACCCAGTACGGCATGACCGAGCGTCTCGGCGCCATCAAGTTCGGCGGCGACAACACCGAGCCGTTCCTCGGTCGTGAGATGGCTCACCAGCGCGACTACTCGGAAGAGGTCGCCGCGCTCGTGGACGAAGAGGTCAAGAAGCTCATCGAGAACGCGCACAACGAGGCCTGGGAGATCCTGGTCGAGAACCGCGACGTCCTCGACAACCTGGTGCTCCAGCTGCTGGAGAAGGAGACGCTGGGCAAGGAGGAGATCGCAGAGATCTTCGCCCCCATCGTCAAGCGTCCGCCCCGGCCCGCCTGGACCGGCTCCTCCCGCCGCACCCCCTCCACCCGTCCGCCGGTGCTCTCCCCCAAGGAGCTGGCACTGACGAACGGCGCCAACGGCGCGACGTCGGCGATCACCGCCAAGTCCACCGTCGAGGCGACCCCGGAGGAGCGTCCGGAGAGCTGACGCCCACCCGATGAGATCCGGCCACCGGGAGCCACCGCTCCCGGCCGCGGCCGCCTCACCAGGCCCGGAATGGATGCCGCGCCCCCCTGGTTTTAGCCTGGGGGGCGCGGCACTGTCGTATGGCCGTAAACAGACGCGTCAGCCGCACGCGTCACAGGCTGCAGGAGCGAGGCACCACATGACCGACCCCGTGACGCTTGACGGCGAGGGCACCATCGGCGAGTTCGACGAGAAGCGCGCCGAGAACGCCGTACGAGAGCTGCTGATCGCGGTCGGGGAGGACCCGGACCGGGAGGGGCTCAGGGAGACGCCGGCGCGGGTGGCGCGGGCGTACAAGGAGCTTCTGGCAGGGCTCAGGCAGGCGCCCGAGGACGTTCTGACGACTACGTTCGATCTCGGACACGACGAGATGATCCTGGTGAAGGACATCGAAATCGTATCTTTGTGCGAGCATCATCTGCTGCCGTTCCATGGTGTCGCTCACATCGGGTACATCCCGGCCGAGACGGGGAAGATCACCGGGCTGTCGAAGCTCGCGCGGCTCGTCGAGGTGTTCGCTCGCCGACCGCAGGTGCAGGAACGACTCACCACGCAGATCGCCGACTCGCTCGTGCGGATCCTGGAGGCGCGGGGCGCCATCGTGGTCATCGAGGCGGAGCACATGTGCATGTCGGTCCGTGGCATCCGCAAGCCGGGTGCGAAGACCACGACGTCGGCGGTGCGCGGCCAACTTCGGGATGCCACGACCCGCGCTGAGGCGATGAGCCTGATACTGGCGCGCTGACCGGATTGTCAGTGCTGCCCGATACGGTCCACCCGGCAGTGGAGAACATCGCTGATGGGGGGACCGCATGGGCCAGGGGCTGCCCAGCCGGCAGACGGTGAACGCCGTCGGTGGACGCCTGCGGGCGTGTGACGTACGGGTGGGAGCGCGTCTCTGGGCGCTGGACGGGCACCGCACGGTCCAGACGACCGTCAGGGCCGTCACCTCGGCCCAAGTGCGCGAAGTCGTCGACGTGGTCACGGACCAGGTGACCTTCACGGTGGCTCCGGACCAGATGCTTGCCACGCCGGACGGCTGGACGCATGCGAGAGACGCCGAAGGGACGGTGCTGGCCTGGACACCGGCGAGGAAGCTGTGCCGGTTACGGCTGACCGTCCGGCCGGGGCGTGACTTCGGTTATCTGATCGGCGCGACCTGTTCGGACGGCACGGTCGGCAAGAACTACGTGTCGCTCGTGGTCAACGACAGGGCGTTCGCCGAGCGGTACGCGCAGAGCCTGTGCAGCGCCACGGGCCTGAGCGCACGGCTGGAACCTGTGACGCGCCCTTCGGGATACCTGGGGCGGCCGGTGCCCGGCTTTCGTGTGCGGGTGGTCTCGTCGTACCTGGCCGACCTGATGCGGCAGTACGTGGGAGGGGACGCGCACCACCAGCGACAGCGGTTTCCCCGCGTGGTGCTCCGGGACAGGGAGACCTTCGACGGCTTCCTGGACGGCTATACGGACGGGGACGGGTTCCGGAGCAAGAGATGGTCCGGTCGGCTGCTCGTCAGCTCGAACGTTCCGTTCCTCGAAGAGCTCGCCCAGGTCGTCGGAGCGAGATTCACACCTCGTCCGCACGGCGCGGCCTCGCATCTGGTGGTGGCCGACAGCTGGCCGTCACGGGGCACGTTCACACCCGAGAGACATCTGCTGGACCTGAGGGAATCGGGGTGGGCCGAAGTGCGGGCCGTACGGCGGCGTCCTGCCGGAAGTACCAAGCCCTTCACCCTCTACAGCTATCGCCTCGACCCCCACCCGGGCTTCCTGGTCAACGGTCACGCGGCCCGAATGCCCTGGTGATCCGACCCCTAGGCGGCCCGCGCCGCGCCCCCGTTGGTGTCGTCGTCCTCCGGGAGCTTGCACACGCGCTCCAGGAAGAAGGCGGCCACTATGACGCCGATGCCCGCGAGGACGGAGAAACCGGCGTAGATGGCCTGGTCGCGGCGGGCCGGTACGTCCAGGTGCTCCAGGAGGAAGACACCCACGCCGCCGTACATCCCGCAGACGAGGGCGGCGACGAGGGCGCTGGCCTGGCCGAAGACGACGGCGCGGGCCGCCATCAGGGGGTCGACCCCCTTGGCGTCGGGTTGCCGCTCCCGCTGGGCCTTGAGCCGGCTGCGGATGGAGAGCGCGGTGGCGGTGAGGACGGCGGCGATCAGGGCGAGGACGATGGGCGCGGCCAGCGGCACGCTCGGCAGGGTGCCCACCGAGTACCACAGCCGGGCCCCCGCCCAGGACAGCACCCCCGCCACGACGAACACCGTGGCCAGCGTCCTGATGCGCAGCTCTTTCACGATGCCCTCTCGACGAGTCCGGTGGTCCACGGACACCGGGAGCCGCGGGCGTCGGACGGCGGTCCGATCCCCGGTCCCGGCGGCGTCGGGTGACGACCCCGACCCGGTAGACCTTAACGACTACTCGGGCAGGTGGAGTTCCAGGTCGGCGCGGGGCGACACGCCCTCACGGGTGAGACCGTCGAGGATCGCGGCCACCGAGCCGCGGCCGGCGAGGAGGGCCTCCGGCTCCACGTCGTGCCAGGGCGCGAGGACGAAGGCCCGTTCGTGCGCGCGCGGGTGCGGCAGGGTCAGGACCGGGTCGTCGGAGATCACATCGGCGTAGGCGACGATGTCCACGTCCAGCGTGCGCGGGCCCCACCGCTCGTCGCGGACCCGGTGGAAGGCCTCCTCGACGGCCTGCGCCCGCTCCAGGAGGGACGACGGGGGCAGCGTGGTCTTCAGGACGACGACCGCGTTGAAGTACGAGGGCTGGCTGCCCGGCGCGACACCCCACGGCTCCGTCTCGTACACCGGCGACACGGCCTTGACGCGCACGCCGGGCGTGTCCTCCAGCGCGTCGATGGCGCCCTGGAGGTTCTCCAGGCGGTTGCCCAGGTTGGAGCCGAGGGAGATCACGGCGCGCCGGGGGTTCTGGAGAGTCGTGTCGGCCTCGTCCACCTGCCGCACCACGGAGGCGGGCACCGGCTGGACGGTCGGGTCGCTCTGACCCCCGGTGAAGAACGCGGTCATACTCGGCTCCGGGTGATGGTGACGGTCACGTCGTCGAAGGGGACGGTGATCGGGGCGTTCGGCTTGTGGACGCTCACCTCGACCTCCTGGACCCCCTCGTGCCCCAGGCACGCCCGGGCGATGCGCTCGGCGAGGGTCTCGATCAGATTCACCGGCTCGCCCTCGACGATGCCCACGACCTCCTCCGCCACGATCCCGTAGTGCACGGTCTTTGTGAGGTCGTCGTCGGCCGCGGCCGGCCGGGTGTCCAGGCCAAGCGTGAGGTCCACGACGAAGGTCTGGCCCTCCTCGCGTTCGTGCGGGAACACTCCGTGGTACCCGCGGGCCTTCAGGCCGCGCAGCGCGACACGATCCACGCGAATCACTCCTGCAATCGTCGGTATCGGCCGGTGTCCTCCGGGTGCGGTCGCGACACCGGCCACCTCGAATCTACCTGCGGGCACTGACAGCGCCTGCCCGGGGAAGGCGGTGCCCACTCCCCGGGGGGAAGGGTTCACCGGGCGTTTCCCGCAGGGAACACGATGGCTCACGCGCCGGGCGCCGCCCATACCCGCACGGCCGTGTTCCCCGTCACGCCACGCCCCGTCCGGCGGCGCCCACCCCACTCAGGAGGGTGACTCCTCGCCCTCGTCGTCGGCGGACTCGGTGAGCACGGGAGAGGCGTGGTGCGACCAGAGCCGCCAGCCGTCGGCCGTACGGCGGAACACGTTCGTCGCGACGACCAGCTGCCCGACGAGCGGCCCCAGCTCGTCGCTGCCGTCCGGGGCGGGCGCGCCGCTGAGGATGTTCTCGGTGCAGGTCACCAGAGCGGTGTCCCCGGTCACGGAGACATGCACGTCGGTGAGGAAGAACTGGATGTACTCGGTGTTCGCCATGATCAGCGCGTACGACCGCAGCACCTCGCCGCGGCCGGTGAGCACCGGCCAGCCGGGGTGCACGCAGGAGATCACGCCGGTCTCGGCAGGGTCGTGGTACTCCTCGTCCACGCCCAGGTCGGCGGGGTCCAGCCAGAGCGAGGACAGCGTCTCGAAGTCGCCCTGCTCCATCGCCTCGTAGAAGGCCGTGTTGGCGAGTTCGACCTGTTCGACGTCGGTGTGGGCCGAACTCACCGCTCCCGGGCTCCTTCGATCGCGCGGGCGACGCGGACGGCGTCGGCGGTGGCGCGCACCTCGTGCACGCGGACGGCCCAGGCGCCCTGCTGGGCGGCGAGGGCGGAGACGGCGGCGGTGGCCGCGTCGCGTTCCCGCGCGGGCGGCGGGGCGCCCTCGGGTCCGGCCAGCACCCGGCCGAGGAACCGCTTGCGGGAGGCGGCGACCAGCAGGGGATGGCCGAGCCCGTGCAGCCGGTCGAGGTGGGCGAGCAGGGCGAGATCGTGCTCGGCGTCCTTGGAGAACCCGAGCCCGGGGTCGACGATGACGCGGTCGGGGGCGACACCGCCCTCCAGAACGGCCTCCACGCGCGCGTGGAGCTCGTCCACCACCTCGGAGACGACGTCCTCGTACACGCCCTTGACGTTGCCGCCCTCCAGGAAGCCGCGCCAGTGCATGACCACGAAGGGGGCGCCGGCGTCGGCGACGACCGGGATCATCGCGGGGTCGGCGAGGCCGCCGCTGACGTCGTTGACGAGGGTGGCTCCGGCCGCGAGTGCCTGCTCGGCGACGGAGGCGCGCACGGTGTCCACGGAGACGGTGACGCCCTCGGAGGCCAGACCCCGCACGACGGGGACGACTCGCCGCAGCTCCTCGCTCTGGTCGACCCGGGTGGCGCCGGGGCGGGTCGACTCACCGCCCACGTCGACCAGGTCGGCGCCCTCCGCGACCAGCTCCAGACCGTGCTTGACGGCCGCCGTGGTGTCGAACCAGCGGCCGCCGTCGGAGAAGGAGTCCGGGGTGACGTTCACGACGCCCATGACCGCGCAGCGGTCCCACAGAGGCATACCAGCCACTCGGCCGCGCCGGTTCAGCTTGCTCATGCGACAAGCCTAGGCCCCCTGTCGATGGGCCGGTGCTCCGCCGCCCGGGCCAGGCGGCTGGGCGGTCGAGGAGACCTCTGGCCGCCGGCCGGGGTTGCACGACGACCTGAGCGAGAGCCCCTGGCACGGGGTAGTGGGGGCTCTCGCTCAGGCTGTTCCGGGGTGGGTCAGACCGCCTGGGCGGTTCTTTCGTTGAGGTCGTGGTCGCGTCCGGCGTGGGCGCAGGGGGCCGGGGGCCTGGGGCGGCGGCGCAGGACGCGGGGGAGGGCGAGGCTGACGAAGCCCTCGGCCTGCATGGCGGCGAGGCCGATGCGGGGCAGGTCGCGCGAGGTGGCGTAGACGACGAAGCGGGGCTCCCAGCGCGGGCGGAACTTGGCGTTGAACTTGTACAGCGACTCGATCTGGAACCAGCGGGAGAGGAAGACGAGCAGGCCGCGCCAGGCGCGCAGGACGGGGCCGGCGCCGATCTTCTCGCCGCGGGCCAGGGCGGCGCGGAACATCGCGAAGTTCAGGGAGACACGCTGGACGCCCAGACGGGGGGCCGCTTCGAGGGCCGCGACGATGAGGAGTTCGTTCATGCCGGGGTCGGCGGAGCGGTCGCGGCGCATCAGATCGAGGGAGGCGCCGTCGGGGCCCCAGGGCACGAAGTGGAGTACGGCCTTCAGGTCGCCGTAGGGGCCGGGCGTCTCATCGGCCTTGTGGGCGGTGGCGATCAGGCAGTCGCCGTCGTCCGGGTCGCCGATGCGGCCGAGGGCCATGGAGAAGCCGCGCTCGGTGTCGGTGCCCCGCCAGTCCTCGGCGGCGCGGCGGACGCGGTCCAGCTCGGCCTCGCCGAGGTCACGGACGCGCCGTACCCGGGTTTCGTAACCCAGGCGCTCGATGCGCTTCACCATTTGACGCACGTTGCGCATCGCGCGTCCGGCGAGGGAGAAATCCGCGACGTCCACCACCGCCTCGTCGCCCAGTTCCAGGGCGTCGAGGCCGGTCTCGCGGGTCCACACCTCGGCGCCGGTCTCGGAGCAGCCCATGACGGCGGGGGTCCAGGAGTGGGCCTTGGCCTCGTCCATGAAGCGTTCGATGGCGCCGGGCCAGGCCTCGACGTCCCCGATCGGGTCGCCGCTGGCGAGCATCACCCCGGAGACGACGCGGTAGGTCACCGCCGCCTTGCCGCTCGGTGAGAAGACGACCGCCTTGTCGCGGCGGAGCGCGAAGTGGCCGAGGGAGTCACGGCCGCCGTGCCGGGCCAGCAGGGCGCGCAGCCGGGACTCGTCGTCGGAGGTGAGGCGGGCCGCCGGGTGCTCGGGGCGGAACGCGAGGTAGATGGTGGTGATGGCGGTCAGCAGGCCGAGGGCGCCGAGCGAGAAGGCGACCGTCCAGGAGGTGTTGCCGGCGTAGACGATCGGTCCCTCGAAGCCGAAGAGGCCGTAGATGACGTGTTCGAGCCGGTCGGCGAGGCTCGGGTCGCCCACCATGTGCCCGGCGTGGGCGCTGACGACGAGCAGGCCGAGGAGGATCGAACCGGTGCCCATCAGCATGAAGTTGGCGAGTGCCCGCCAGCGGCTGGTGGGGTCGGGCAGGGCGCGGAACTCGTCGCGGTGGCGCAGCAGTGGGACGAGCAGCGCCAGGGAGACGAGGACGCCCACGATCGAGTGCCGGTAGGTGAACTGGGCGATCGCCCCGGCCGGCAGGAGCACGACGGCAGCGCGCCAGGCCCGGCGCTTGCGCCGCCGCAGTCCGTGGGCGAGCAGCAGCAGGAGGACCCCCGCGCTCAGCGACATCGCCGCGGCGAACGGGCCGAGGGCACCCGGCAGCACCTCCGCCAGGGCGTGCATGCGGCTGTGCCGGAAGCGGGGGAACACGCCGGCGGCGATGTCCACGAGTCCGACGAGCGTGCAGGCCCTGGCGACCAGAGCGGGCACCGCCTCGGGGCGCGGCCCGCGCAGCAGGCCACGTGCGCGCCGAGCGGCGCTCAGCGGGAGCCGACCCGAACGGACCGGAACCCCACCCGACATTTCCCCATCTGTCCTGACAGACATCGCATCCCGTAGTTCCGCGAGTGATCTTGGACCCGGCGCCTTTCCGGCATCCGGCGACATTGCGCCCTCTAGGACGTCGGCTTGGCCACGTCGGTTCACTCTCCATCGGAAAGCTGAACCAAAGGGCAGGGAAAGACAGGGAAAGAAAGAACGGCGGGGGACAACCCGATGGGTCTTACGAGCGACATGGTGCTGGTGCTGGCGGTGACGTCCGCCGTGCTGCTGTTCGTCGGCACGGTGTGGCTGTGGCCGCGGCTGGCACGACGGGGCTGGCGGCCCGTGTGCGGACGGATCGGGGTGCTGCTGGCCACGCAGGTCGCCGTCTTCGCGGCGATCGGCCTCACCGCGAACCAGGCCTTCGGGTTCTACGCCAGCTGGGCCGACCTCTTCGGCCGCGAGACCGGGCAGGGCGTGGTCGTCGACCACGACGACGCCGAGACCGGGGGCCCGTTGCGGGTCCTCGACACGCGGCCGGTGAACGTGACGGGCGGCGGCCGGCCCGAGGTCGGCGGGCAGATCCAGAAGGTCGAGATCGTCGGCCGTACCTCACGGATCGCCAGCCCGGCGTACGTCTATCTGCCGCCGGAGTACTTCCAGCCCCGGTACCGCACCCGCAGCTTCCCGGCGGCCGTCGTCCTCACCGGCTACCCGGGCACCGCCGAGGCGCTCATCGAGGGCCTGCGCTTCCCGCAGACCGCCCATACGCTGGCCCGCGAGGGCAAGGCGCAGCCGATGATCCTGGTCATGATGCGGCCGACCGTGGCGCCGCCGCGCGACACCGAGTGCGTGGACGTCCCGGGCGGCCCGCAGACCGAGACGTTCTTCGCGCGGGACCTGCCGGACGCGGTCGGCCACCACTACAGGGTCGGCAGGAGGCCCGGCAGTTGGGGCGTCATCGGCGACTCCACCGGCGGGTACTGCGCACTGAAGCTCGCCGTCCACCACCCGGGTACGTACGCCGCCGGCGCGGGACTCTCGCCGTACTACAAGGCGCCGATCGACCCGACCACCGGTGATCTCTTTCGAGGGAACAAGACGCTGCGGAACGAGGCCGATCTGTTCTGGTACCTCAAGCACCGGCCGGCGCCCGACACCTCTCTCCTCGTCACCAGCAGCAAACAGGGAGAGGTCAACTACAAGGCCACCCTGGACTTCATCGCGTTGGCCGAGGAGAAGCAGCCGACGCGGATCTCGTCGATCATCCTCGACAGCGGCGGGCACAACTTCAACACGTGGCGGCGGGAGATTCCGGCGACCCTGCAGTGGATCAGCGGACGGCTCAGTGACCGGTGAGGGGCGGGGGTCCGGGCAGGTCGGCTCCGGGCGGTCGGCAATTCCGTGGAATCCGTGGAATCCGTGGAATTGCGCGGGTGGCGAAAGAGCGTGATGTGGCCAAGGCGTATCTGGAATGACGGGAGTTGATCGAGTAGAGGAGCCGCCGGTGAGCGCAATGGTGCCCCGGGGGTGAGGGAGCTTGTGAGGGCATGTGAGAGGTGAGAGGGGCGGCCGAGTTTTTACGGCCCGGGGCACCATGATTCGCCTACGCGCGGTAAGTTTCTGGCCATGCCACGTGGACGTCACCGCCATTCACCGCCTCTGCACAGGCTGCTGCCCCCCACGGCGATCGCAGGCGTCTCGCTCGTCTGCGCCCTCGGGCCCTGGGTGTTCTCCGGGCCGGCGGTGCTCCGGGTCCTCGCGGCGCTCGCCGCGGCCACCGCGGCCGTGGGCGCCGCGGTCATGCGCCGCTGGGACGTCGAGGCGGGCAAACGCGTCGCCGACCTCACGCGCGCGCGGGCGAGCGACGAGTGGCGCCACGAGGAGCGGGTCGCGGAACTGGAGACGGACCTCGAGGAGTCCCGCGAACTGCGCACCAAGCTGGAGCACAAGCTGCGCGCCAAGCGGACCGAGTTGGCCAACCTCCGCAACGAGCACGCGGCGCTGCTGCGCCGGTACGCCACCGCCGAGACGGAGCGGGCGAGCGCCCTGGAGGGCCGCCGCCTGCTGGAGATCGAGACGACGGTCCCGGAGGGGGCACGGGAACTGACGGCCGGCGGCGAGGGCGCGGAGAGCACGGGGGACGCGTCCGCCGCGGTCGGTTCCGGGGCCGCGTCCGGGGTGGCGGGTGCGGCTCGGGGCCGTGCCGCCGCGCAGGCTTCGCCGGTGCCGCCGCAGGGGGTTCCCGCGGCGGGCGCTCCCTGGGGGGCGGGCGGGGCCGACGCCGAGGACGCCGAGGACGCCGAGGACGTCGAGAGCGCTGAGGGCGGGGCGGGCGATGGCGAGAAGCCCGCGTCCGGGGTGTTCTCCCCGGCCGGTTCCGCGCTGTGGCTGCGGGCGAACTCGGCGCTGGAGCGGATCATCACCCAGCGGGGTACGGCGAAGGGCGCGGGGAAGGTCTCGGGTGAGGACGTCGCCGGGGCCGGGGCCGCGGCGGACTCCGGGGTCGTGGCTGTGGCGGCGGAAGCCGAGGACCAGGACCGGACCGAGGACCAGGCCGGGACCGAGACCCGGGCCGAGGCCGGGGTGTCGGGGGAGGCGGAGAGTGGTGCCGAGGTGGCCGACGCCGTGACCGAGGCTGAGGCCGGCGGCGAAGGTGACGTCGTGACGGAGGCCGAGACGGACGCGGCCGATGAGGCGGACGGGGCCGAGGCTCAGGGTCGGCGAGACGGCGAGGGCGAGGATCGGGCGGCGGCTCAGACTCAGACGGAGGCTGTCGTCGAGTCGGTCGAGTCGGTCGAGTCGGTCGAGTCGGTCGAGTCCGTCGAGGCCGGGCAGTCGGGGCAGTCGGGGCAGCCGGGGGAGTCCGGCGACTCGGGCGATGAGCATGTGACCGGTGGCGTGCCGGGTGGCCTGGCCGTGGACGAGCCCGTTCGGGCGCTGTCCGTGAAAGACGGTTCCGGCAAGGGCGGTTCACCGGAGGACGATCCGGACGGGCCGAACGGCGGTGGTACCCGGCAGGGACGTTCCGCCGAGGGTGACGCGGCGGAGCGGGTTCCGGTCGTGACCGCCGAGGAGGACGATCCGGCGGGGAAGCCGGGGGCGGTCGACGAGCATGAGCACGCGGCCGCCCAGCCCGTACCGGCGGCCTCCGTTCCGGCCGCACCCGTTCCCGCGCAGTCGCAGTCGCAGTCGCAGTCGCAGTCGGAGTTGTCGCCGGAGTCCGCGCTGCCCGCCCTGCCCGTGGTGCGGCCGGCCGGTCACTTCACGGTGCCGACCGCCGTGGCCGTCGTCCCGGCGGCGCCGCAGCGGCGGACGGCCGTCGAGGGCGGGTTCGACTTCTTCGGTACGCAGAAGGAGGCGGACGTGATCGAGGCCGTGCAGAACGAGGACCTCGCCGACGTGGTCGGGCAGGAGGCGCTCGCGCTGCACAAGGCCGAGTCCGAGGCGCAGTTCAAGCGCAGGGACGAGGCGGCCCGTGGGGTCGGCCAGGTCATCGACCTCACGGCCCACGACGAGACGGAGCAGATCGACCTGAAGGGGCTGCGGACGGCGGCTTCCTGAGGCCACCGGGCCCACCCCGCCCGGAGCGTACGACCCGCCTGGCCCACACCGGCCGGGAACACCGAGGCCGCCCATGCCACGCGCTGGGCGGCCTCGGTGTTCCGGGCGTTCCTGGTCCGCCCCGGGGCTTTACGCCATCCACCTGTCCGGCAGCGCCTCCCGCCGTCCCGTTCGGGAGCGTTCGGCCTGGGCGTGCAGGAGCGCGGCCGCCTCGGTGGCGTCGCGGAGGCGGGCGGTGACCGTCTTGTTCGCGCCGGTGTCGACATGGACGTCGGCGACGTGCTTGAACCGCTCCCAGGGCCCCTGCGCCAGCCGTACGCTCTGGACCTTCGCGTGCGGCACCAGGGCCAGCTGTCTGCGGAGCAGGCCCTCCCGGGCCGCGAACACCGTGTCGGTTACGGCGAGCCCGTACCCCTTCCACCACAGCGGCACGCACCACCGCGCCCGTGCCGGGGGCCGTACGAGCTCCGCCGCATCCGGTACGCGCACCCCCGGCAGGACCCGGGCGATCACCGACTCGGCGACCTCGCGCGGCGCGACCGGGATGAGCACGGAGTTCGAGGACCCGGCCACGTCCAGCTCGACCCGTACCCATCCGCGCCGCCGCCACAGCAGCGGTTCCACGATGCGTACGGTCTGCACGCGGCCGGGCGGCACCGTCTCGTGCGCCCGGTCGAGGAGCCCGTGGTCGATGCGGAGGCCGTCCGGGGACTCGCCCACCGTCCAGTCGTACTCGCCCACGAACCGGCCCACACTGCTCGCCCCGGCCGCGCCGAGCAGCGGCAGCGCCGTCGCGAGGACCGTCCACAGGCTCTCCGTGGCGATCCACAGCACCGAGGGCACGACGACCGCCGCCAGCAGGGTCCCCCAGGTGGCGCCGGTGAGCACCAGGGAGACGGCCAGGACGCCCGGCGGGACCTTCAGCAGCTGCCGCTCCGGCGCCTCGCCCACGTCCTGCGCGGAGTCGGGGGCGAACCCGGCGGCGCGGGCGAGGAGTTCGGCGCGCAGCGCGCGGGCGGTGCCCTCGCCGAGGTACGCCAGCTCGTCCTTCTTGTCGGTCCCGACGACGTCGAGCCGGAGTTTCGCGACGCCCGCGATCCGGGCCAGCAGGGGGCGGGTGACGTCGACGGCCTGGATGCGTTCGAGGCGGATGTGCGCGGTCCGGCGGAACAGCAGGCCGGTACGGATGCGCAGTTCGCTGTCGGTCACCGCGAAGTGGGTGAACCACCAGGTCAGGAAGCCGTACAGGGCAGCGGCCGGCACCAGCACGGCCAGCCCGATCAGGAGGGTGGACGGGTCCAGCCGGGTGAGCTGCCGCTGCGCCCCGTCGGGATCGTGCACCGCCCAGCCGATGACCACCGCCACCGGCGCCCAGGCCCGCCGCAGCGGCGTCACAGGATGCAGCCGCTGCTCCACGACGGCCGCCGGGCCGCCGGAGATCTCCCCGTCGACGTCCGCCCGATCCTCCACAGCCGCTTGATGTACCGCTGTCGGCTGCTGTTCGGCCCCCGTCCGCTGCTCGACTGCCGTCCGCTGCTCGACCCCCGTCCGGTGCTCGGCTGCCGTGCGCTGTTCCGGTGTCGTGTTCCTCGTGGTGCTCATGGCGTCGTCGGCGCCCGGGGTCGGCACGGTCACAGCCCCGCCGATCGGGCCTCGCCCAGTTGGGTCAGCCGGTCGCGGAGACGTTCCGCCTCCTCGGGGTCGAGGCCGGGGATCCGGGCGTCGGTGGCGGCCGCGGCCGTGTGGAGCTGCACGCTCGCCAGCCCGAAGTGCCGTTCCACCGGCCCGGACGTCACCTCGACCAACTGCATGCGTCCGTACGGCACGACAGTCTCCTCACGCCACAGCACCCCCCGGCTGATCAGCAGGTCGTCGGCCCGTTCGGCATACCGCCAGGAGCGCCAGTTGCGCCCCAGCATCGGCCAGCCCCACAGCAGCAGGCCCAGCGGCAGCAGCGCGAACGCCGTCCAGCCGGGCCCCGCCAGCCAGCCCAGCAGCACGCCCGTACCGACGGCGATCGGGCCCAGCCACACCACCAGCAACAGTCGTCTCATCCGAAGCAGCCCGCGCGGCAGTCCCGTCCACACCGGCTCACCCTGCGCCCGCTCGGCGCCGTCCTCCACGGTCCCCGTCTCCATTCCGCCAGCGTACGTACGACAGACTGTGTCCATGACTCCTCCGACGGAGACCAGACAGACGACGGTCGGTATCGGCGGTGCCGCCGAGAGCACGGACATGGTGCTGAACATCGGACCGCAGCACCCGTCCACGCACGGTGTGCTGCGCCTGCGGCTCGTCCTCGACGGCGAGCGCATCACGCACGCGGAGCCGGTGATCGGCTATATGCACCGCGGCGCGGAGAAGCTGTTCGAGGCGCGCGACTACCGCCAGATCATCATGCTCGCCAACCGCCACGACTGGCTCTCCGCCTTCTCGAACGAGCTGGGCGTCGTCCTCGGCGTCGAACGCATGCTCGGCATGGAGGTTCCGGAACGCGCGGTGTGGATGCGTACGCTCCTCGCCGAGCTGAACCGGGTCCTGAACCATCTGATGTTCCTCGGCTCGTACCCGCTGGAGCTCGGCGGCATCACCGCCGTGTTCTACGCGTTCCGGGAGCGCGAGGAGCTCCAGAACGTCATGGAGGAGATCTCCGGCGGGCGCATGCACTACATGTTCAACCGTGTCGGCGGTCTCAAGGAGGACCTCCCGGCCGGCTGGACCGCACGCGCGCGTGCCGTCGTCGCCGACGTACGCTCCCGCATGGGCGTCTTCGACGACCTCGTCCTCGGCAACGAGATCTTCCGGGGCCGCACCCGGGACGTGGGCGTCCTGTCCGCGGAGGCCGTGCACGCGTACGGGGTGAGCGGGCCCATCGCCCGGGCGTCCGGTGTCGACTTCGACCTGCGGCGCGACGAGCCGTATCTGGCGTACGGGGAGCTCCAGGACGTCCTCAAGGTCGTCACCCGCGACGAGGGCGACTGCCTCGCCCGCTTCGAGTGCCTGCTGGAGCAGACCCATGTCTCCCTCGCCCTCGCCGACGCCTGCCTGGACCGGCTCGCCGAGCTGCCGCCCGGGCCGATCAACCAGCGTCTGCCCAAGGTCCTCAAGGCGCCCGAGGGCCACACCTACGCCTGGACCGAGAACCCCCTCGGCATCAACGGCTACTACCTCGTCAGCAAGGGCGAGAAGACCCCGTACCGGCTGAAGCTGCGCTCGGCGTCCTACAACAACATCCAGGCCCTCACCGAGCTGCTGCCGGGGACCCTGGTGGCCGACATGGTGGCGATCCTGGGCTCGATGTTCTTCGTGGTGGGGGACATCGACAAGTAGGGATCCGACCCGTCTACTCCGCGCCGTGCCCCGTGCCGGACGGCGTGTCCGACGCCGTGTCGCCCTCCCCGAGCGGGTGGGGGATGCCCACCGGCTGGATCAGCCAGCCGAAGTCGCCGAGTCCGCCCGGCGCGGTGAGTTCGGCGGCCTCGCCGGCGCCCGCGAGGGCGCGCACGTAGGCGGTGGGGTCCGTGGTCGCCAGGGAGAGCGGCGGGCGGCCGGCGGTGACGCCGAGGGCCCGCAGCGCGTCCCGCTGGGTCAGCAGCCGCGCGCCCGGCAGCGCGCAGGCGTCCAGGGCGACGTGGGCGGTGATGTCGCCGGAACCGTCCGGCACGGGCGCTGTCTCCCGGCCCTCCCGGAAGCCGGTGAGCGTCCCGAAGGGCGGCCGGGCGTCCGCGAGGTGCGCGTAGTCGACGGCGACCGCGAGCCCCCGCTCGACGCCCGCGACGGCCGCGGCCCAGGCACGGTCCCGGGGCAGCCCGATCTCGGCCCGCAGCCCCTCCTCCCCGGCCACCGGCCACCACCGCTCCAGCCAGGCAGCCTCCTCGCCGCCGACCGGCTCCCCGAGTCGTTCCCGGCCGTCCTCGCGGACGAGGACAAGCCGGGGCGTGCCCGCCGCGTCCACCTCCACCACGTCCACCGGCACGTTGTCCAGCCACTCGTTGGCGAACAGCAGCCCGGTGACCCGCTCCGGCGGTTCGGCGCACCACTCGATGCGGTGATCGAGGCCGTCCGGCCGGTCGGCGATCTCGACGGCGTACGCGCGCGTGCGCGCCGCCACCTCCGCGGGGAGCGCCGCCAGAACCCCGGCGCCCAGCTCGCCCCGTCCCGCGCCCATGTCCACGCACGCCAGTTCACGGGGGTGCCCCAGCGCCGCGTCGACCCGGCACAGCAGCCGTGCCACGGCGCCCGCGTAGAGCGCGGACGCGTGCACGGAGGTCCGGAAGTGCCCGGCGGGGCCCTCCGGCCGCCGGTAGAAGCCGTGGGGCCCGTACAGGGCTTCCTCGGTGGCGGCACGCCACGGCAGCCAGGGGCCCGCCCCGCCGGGGGCGGGAGGCCGTGACCCGTGCGGATCCGGCGCGGCGGAGCGGTCGGCCTCCGCCGACCCGCGGTCGTGAACCACGCAACCCTCCCGAAGTCCCGGTGATCCCTCGCCGCCAGAGGCTATGCCGCCTCCACCTTGGGGAGTACTTGGCCCTGTCATGGATCGATCCTCCGGTTGACCCCGCTGTGCCGCGCGCTTCCCTACGCTGGGTTACGTGCAGCGCCTCTATGACTTCCTCCGCAGGCACCCGACATGGGTCGACAGCTTCTGGGCCGTCGTCCTGCTCGGGACGTCCCTGGTCGGCGGAGCGATCGACAGTGACTACGCGGAGAGCATGAACGAGGCCGCGCTCGTACCGATCGCCCTGGCGCTCAGCCTCTCGGTCGCCCTGCGGCGCCGGATGCCGGAGAAGATGCTGGTGCTGGCCGCCGCCGCGGGCATCGCCCAGCTGATCTTCGGCGTGCCGAGGATCGCGGGCGACTTCGCGATGCTGGTGATCATCTACACGGTCGCCGCGATCGGCGCCCGCTGGGCCTCCTGGTTCGCCCTGGCCGGAGGTCTGTGTGCCGCGCCCCTGGCGCAGATGCGGTGGCCCGAGGGCCAGACGGGGATGCTGGGCAACGCCGTGCTCGCGATCATCCTGACGGTGCCGTTCGCCCTCGCCTGGGTGCTCGGCGACTCGCTGCGCACCCGCCGCGCGTACTTCGCGCAGCTGGAGGAGCGCGCCGCCCGCCTGGAGAAGGAGCGCGAGGCGCAGGCCAAGGTCGCGGTCGCCGCCGAGCGCGCCCGGATCGCCCGGGAGCTGCACGACGTCGTCGCGCACAACGTGTCGGTGATGGTCGTCCAGGCCGACGGTGCCGCCTACGTCCTGGACGCCGCCCCCGACCAGGCGAAGAAGGCCCTGGAGACCATCTCCTCCACCGGCCGCCAGGCCCTCGCCGAGATGCGCCGCCTGCTGGGCGTCCTGCGCACCGGCGAGCACCAGGAGGTCGGTGAGTACGTGCCGCAGCCGGACGTCGAGCAGATCGACGACCTCGTGGAGCAGTGCCGTACCGCGGGTCTGCCCGTCGACTTCAAGATCGAGGGCACTCCGCGCCCGCTGCCCAGCGGTGTGGAGCTGACGGCGTACCGCATCGTCCAGGAGGCGCTGACCAACACCCGCAAGCACGGCGGTCCGAACGCGGGTGCGAGCGTCCGGCTGGTGTACTTCGACGACGGGCTGGGTCTGCTCGTCGAGGACGACGGCAAAGGCGCCCCGCACGAGCTGTACGAGGAGGGCGGCGTCGACGGTCGGGGGCACGGGCTGATCGGGATGCGTGAGCGCGTGGGTATGGTCGGCGGCACGCTCGACGCGGGTCCCCGGCCCGGTGGCGGCTTCCGTATCAGCGCCCTCCTGCCGCTCAAGCCCGCACACTGACATGGCCGTGCCACCGGCTGACACCTGTCACGGACGGCACCGGACGACACCCCACGGACACGGAAGAGGACCCCGATGGCGATCCGCGTAATGCTCGTCGACGACCAGGTGCTGCTGCGCACCGGGTTCCGGATGGTGCTGGCGGCCCAGCCGGACATGGAGGTCGTGGCCGAGGCGGGCGACGGCGTCGAAGCCCTCCAGGTGGTGCGGTCGACGGCCGTGGACGTGGTCCTCATGGACGTGCGGATGCCGAAGCTGGACGGCGTCGAGGCGACCCGCCGGATCTGCGCCGAGCCGAACCCGCCGAAGGTGCTCATCCTGACCACCTTCGACCTCGACGAGTACGCGTTCTCCGGGCTGAAGGCGGGCGCCTCCGGCTTCATGCTCAAGGACGTGCCGCCCGGTGAACTGCTGGCCGCGATCCGTTCCGTGCACAGCGGCGACGCCGTCGTGGCACCCTCCACCACCCGGCGGCTGCTCGACCGGTTCGCGCCGCTGCTGCCGGGTGCCGCCGACCCCGAGCACAAGGAGCTGGACCGGCTCACCGAACGCGAACGCGAGGTGATGATCCTCGTCGCGCAGGGCCTGTCCAACGGCGAGATCGCCGCCCGTCTCGTCCTGTCCGAGGCCACGGTCAAGACCCACGTCGGCCGCATCCTCACCAAGCTGGGCCTGCGCGACCGCGTCCAGGTCGTCGTCCTCGCGTACGAGACGGGGCTGGTCCGGGCCGGCGGCCACGGCTGAGCCGGCCGTCCCCCGCGTCCACGGGAGCGTGACCCCCGTGTGACACGCGCACCCTAGGGTGCGCGCATGCTCCTGTGGATCAACGGCCCCTTCGGGGGCGGCAAGACACACACCGCACATGAGATCCAGCGGCGGCTGCCGGGCAGCGTCATCTGCGACCCCGAGCACCCCGGCTTCGGCCTGCACCGCATGCTTCCGCCCGAACTGCGCGGCGACTTCCAGGACTTGGTGTCCTGGCGGCAGGGAGTCGTCGAGGTGCTCGACCTCGCCCTCACCCGGCACGACGGTGTGGTGATCGCCCCCATGACGGTCACCGACCCCGTCTGCTTCGCGGAGACCGTCGGCCGCCTGCGCGAACTCGGCCACGACGTACGGCACTTCACGCTCCTCGCCCGGCGCGAGACCGTCCTGGGGCGCCTGCGGGAACGCGGCTTCGGCCGCCTCCTCGGCCGTATCGCCGGGAACGCCTCGCTGCGCGGGGAGAGCTGGGCGGTCGGGCGGCTCGACCACTGCCTGGAGCGGCTGGGGGAGCCCGAGTTCGCCGAGCACCTGTGGACCGACCACACCACCGTCCCGAAGACCGCGGACCGCATCGCCGTCCTCGCCGGCCTCACCCTCCGCCCGAACACCGACGGCCCCCTGCGCACCCGCCTGCGCCAGGCCCGCGTCGGCGTACGGCACATGCGATTCGACTGAGGGCCGCTGCGGCCGCTCCGCGGGGTGACGGCGTGATCGCGTGGGCCGCCGCCGAGCTGGTGGCGCCGGGATCGGCGACGGCCGACGGAGACCCTCCGCGTTCGTCAGGCGCCCGGACCCCGTCCGCGACCGGGCTCTGGCCCCGGACGGTTGCGCAGGTGCGGCGGTGGCACGGCGGGGCCGGGGGGCGTGGGCCGGTTCTGGCCCGGTGTCGTCCGGGGTGCCGATCGGGAACGGGCCGCCGCGCTGGCGGCACGCTGGGCGTCGCCCGGCCCGGCCGCCCCGGCCGCCCCGGCCGCCCCGACCGCCCCGGCCGCCCCGACCGACCCGACCGCCCCGCCCGGTCTGCCGGACGGGGGCGGTCCCTGCCGGTGTTCGCGCTCGGCGGCGTTGTGCCTGGCCAGGTGGCTGCCCTGGAGGGCGGTCGCCATGAAACCGGCGGCGACATTGCCGCTCTCCGGCGGAGTGGTCTTGTCGTTGAGGACCGCGAGCCGTGCTGTGTCCTCGCGGCCGAAGACATGGGTGGGAAGCATGCGCGAGGCGGCCCCCGTCACCTCGCACGCGTGGCGCTGCCCGTGCGCCTCGAACTCGAGGCGGTAGCCGAGGTACTGGCGGTCCTTGTCGAAGCGAAGCTCGCCGCGGACCTCCCCGCCCGCCGACCGCGCCCACGACTCGACGGAGTCCACGGCGTGCGGCAGACGGGAGACCCGCCCCAGGCACGCCACATAGGCGTCCCCCTCCACCCCGAGTGACCTGCCCGCACTGTCCAGCGCCGCGAGTCGGACCCGGCCGTCCGGGGCGGTCACCGTGCCGACCGCCCCGAGATAGCGGCCGGAGAAGGTCACGAGGCGGCCGTCGCCGCCGTACTCGGCGTCGTGCTTGACGCGCAGCGCCGTGTACTGGGCGTCGTTGTGCAGCACGAACGGCGCGTCCTTGCCGACCATGAAGACCCGGCTGTCGGGGCGGGCCTGCAGGATGATCTCGGCGTTGGCGATGGCGGCGCCGCCCACTCCGGCGATGACCCAGTCCCTGGCGACGGAGGGGTCGTAGTCACCGTCTCCCACCTCGTCGCCCATCAGGACGCGTCCGGGTGCCGCGGCGCGGGCCTCCTCCCACGCGGCCGTCGCCCGCAGGGTCTCCATCGCCCCGGCCACCCGCGGATCCGCCGATGCCGCGAGGCTGTCGGAGACTCCCGCGTCGGCGAGCACGGCGAGTGCGGCCCCGGCTCGGTCCTGGCCCTCGGGCAGGGCGAGCAGCCGGTCGCGGGCCGCGGCGGCCTCCGGGACGCCGAGCGCGGCGAGCCCCTCGGCCAGGTGCTCGGTCGCCTCCGGCACGGTCGGTACCTGACGGTCGGCCCCCGGGACGATCTCGGGCGGGATACCGGTCGCGATGAGCGGGGACCCCTTGACCTCCACCGTCACCGGGTCGGATCCGTCCGCCGGACTGATCTCGGCGAGGAGCCGGCCCTCGGCGCCGACACGGAGCTCCGCCCGCCCGTCGACGAGCGGACCGCGGACGGCGGCGGTGTCCTCCCAGAGCTGCAGCGCGGGCAGCGGCACGCGCTGCTGCGGATCGGCGAACTGGTACGGGTCGCCCATGCCGCTCTGCCGCAGATGCCGCACCTGGTCGGCGGACTGGACGATCGCCTCGATGGGGTCGACGTGCCAGCGCCCCCTCGCGTCCACGAGCAGCATGTCCGGGGAGCGGGCCGCGAGGGCGGCACCCCCTCCGATCATGAGTTCGTACTGCGGGTGCCGGCCCTCGGGCAGTGCCGCCTGCCGGGCGCGCAGCTCCTCCAGCGTGCGGCCGCTGAGCGACGTCCGCCGCTCGGCGGCCTCCGCCGCGGCCCGGTCCAGTTCCGCGCGTGGCACGGGCGAGCCGTCGGGCCGCAGCCCCGGCATGGTGAACCCCGGCGGAACCACCGGCGCCGCCCCCTCGGCGGCCCGCGTCGCCCGCGCCTCGACGACGGCGCGCGCGTCGGCGGCGTCCAGCCGCTCCACCGGCCGCGCGAGTTCCGCCATGGCCTCGCGCGCCCCCGCCCGCAGCAGGGGCCGTACGACGTCCTGGCGGATGTCGGCCGCGTACAGCTCGATCGCGTGACTCGCGTCCGTGACCGGCGCCCTGGGCCGCAGCCCCGACTCGTCGACCAGCTCCGAGAACCGGTGACGGGCGTCGAGGCGCTCCGCCGCGCCCAGGTCCGCGTCGTTCATCCGGGCCGCCAGATAGTTGAACTCCTCGGCCCGGCCCCGGTCCGCGTCGGACAGCTCCGGATGCGCCGGCAGTGTCGCGCCGGGGGCCAGCAGGCTGTCCAGGGGCACCCGTGCGCCGACGGTGGCCCGGTCCCGTACCGCCAGCAGCTCCCCGACCTCACGGGAGAGCACCTGCCCGGCCAGCTCCGGGCGCAGGGTGTCGGCGAGCTGCACGACGTACCGGTCGGTCGTGGTGTTGGTGAAGGTGCGCGCCAGCTGCGGTTGCGGCAGGGCCGCCGTGTCCAGGCGCAGTTCGATTCTGTCGCCGGCCGTGGTGTCGAGCTCGAAGAAGCGCCGGCCGTCCTGCTCGACCGCCGACACACCGGTCAGCAGCCCGGGACGAATGTCCCGCAGCACCGTGGGCAACGCGGCCTCGGCCTCAGCGAGCAGCCGCCTCTCCGCACCCGATTCCACTGCATCCCCCCTGATCAGCGCCATGATTCACGTAGGATGATGGCATGTTGATCGCCCGTTCGGCTCAAGAAGCGCACCTGTACATGGACCTGCGTGCCTGTGCGTGCGGGGCTTCAGGGTTCGACCGGCAGCACCGGCTGGAGGAGCGGGACGGGGCACTGCTCAGCGTGTACGAGGGGGTCTGCCCCGCGTGCGGGACGACCCGCGTGTTCGAGTTCACGCTGTCCGACGACCGGCCGCCGGAGCCTCCCGCGTTCGGCGGCGCCGCGCCCTCGCGCATCCTGGACCCCGGCGAGTTCCTGTGGGTCGCCGACCAGGTGTCGACCGAGTCCGGGCTACGGCTGCTGAGCGCGCCGCTCGCCGAGCACCGGGCGATCGGCGCGGCCACCGCGTATGCGATCGCCGCGTTGGAGGAGGTCGCCAAGTTCCTTCCGGAGCACGCCGACCGCGTCCCCGAGGACAGGTTCACCTCGCGGCTCGGACAGGAGCTGTACGCGAAGGACCCGACGCGGTTCACCCGCCAGGACATCACCGCCGCGCTGGAGCTGAAACGCCGGATCGCCGCGGGCACACGGCAGTTCGGCACCCAGCGTTGACGGCGCGCTTCCTGAGCAGGGCCGCGTCCGTCCCCGGCGCGTTCCCGGGCGGGTGGTTCAGGTCGCCGTCCCGGGCAGCAGGAGCGCCATGACGCCCACGAGTGTGGCGCTGCTGACGATCTCGCGTCGGCCGATCATGCCGGGGACGTCGGCCAGCGGGATCCACGCCAGCCTGTCCGACTCGTTGCGTTCCGTGGGCTCACCCATGTGCCGGGCGTCGTCCGTACGGAACACGAAGTGCCGTGAGTCCATGATCCCGGCCGCCGGCTGCGCGTAGATCAGCTCCCGCATCGTCCCCGGACGCCACCCCGTCTCCTCCTCCAACTCCCGGGCGGCCGCGGCCTCCGGGCTCTCGCCGTCCTCGACCAGCCCCATGGGCAGCTCCCAGGCCCAGGTGTCGGTGACGAAGCGGTGGCGCCACATCATCAGCACGCGGCGCCTGTCGTCCACGGCCGCCGTCACGGCGACATCGCGCAGTCGGACGACGTGGTAGTCGCCGCGGGTGCCGTCCGGCTGGGTCACGTCCAGCGACCTCAACCGCACCCAGGGGGTGTCGTGCAGCGTGTGCTCGCCGTGAACGGTCCATCGCATGGTGCGCCTGCTCTCCTCGGTCGCAGTTGCCGGAGGCGGGGCCCGGCGCGGGTCGCCCACCTGCTCAGCTGGATCATCCCGCCTACCGCAGGACCCCTTCCAGGAAGTCGCTGCCGAGGCGGGCGACCACCGCCACGTCCAGCTGGTGCAGGACGTACCGGCCGCGGCGGCGGGTCGTCAGGAGGTCCGCCTTCTTCAGGACGGCGAGGTGCCGGGATATCTCCGGTGCCGTCATGCCCAACATCTGCGCCAGCTCGCCCGTGGTGTACGCGCTGCGGGCGAGGTTGCGGCACAGGCGCATCCGGACGGGGTGCGACAGGGCGGTCATGCGCAGGGCGAGCTGCTCGACCGACGGCGGCGCGGCGGGCTCGGCGGTACCGACCGGGTACTGGAGGACCGGCTGCCAGCCGAACCGGTGCAGGACGGTGAGATGGGGCCGGCCCAGACTCGTCGGCACCAGGAGCAGTCCCCCGTCCTCCGTGGCCGTCCGGCTCTCGACCAGCTTGTCCACGGTGATCCGGGCCGCCGCCTCGTCATGAGCTATCGACGGGGACACGGCGCCCAGCGCCTCGCCCAGGCCCTTGTGGCGCAGCAACTCCGTCTTGTGGCGGGCGTCCCCGGCGAGAGTGTGGCGCACCCGGGACCACGTCTCGGCGAAGAACGCCTCGTCGCAGTCCTCCAGGAACTGCCGCAGCCAGGCCCGCACGGCCGGCGGGTCCGCCAGCAGCCGCTGCGCGAACCGCACCTGCCGCGGCCCCCGCGCGGCGGCCAACTCCAGGGCGAGCCCGCGTGTCTCCGGATCGGACAGCACGTCCCGCTTCCGCGAGTCGTACCCCGGGGTGCAGACGAACTCCATTCCCGCGTCCACGAACTGGTCGTCCGTCAGCTTGTCGAGCAGGTCCAGCTCCTCGGCGAGCGTCCCGCCGGGGAGCGTGTCCCGGCCGGGGACGCCGGCGAACGGCATGAACAGGTCCGAGAACGTCGTACGCCACAGGAAGTCCGCCTCGCACATCCGGTCCGCGAGATGCGGATCGAGCCGGGCGGTCACCCCCGTCACCCAGCCCTGCGACCCCGGATGGTGCCCCGGCTCGGCCAGCACGTGCAGCGCCATGCCGAGTTCGGCCAGGGGAGAGGGGACGAAGGCCACCCGCTCCGGCCGCAGCCCCGTGATGTCGATGCGCACGCTCATGACGACATGGTGCACCCGACCACTGACAACACCCGGCGCGGCCGCCCGGCGAGCAGGGCCCTCACCGGCTACGCCCCGACCACCGCCCTCACCCGCTCCACGAAGTCCGCCGCCGCCCGCCGTACGTCCTGCGCGGTCCACTCCAGCCCCGCCGCGCGCACCTCCACCTCGGTGACGGCCAGTCCCGGCCCGCCCCTGTCCCAGGCGCGGGCGAACAGCAGCGTCCCCGTCTCCTCGCCCTGCCGGACCGCGGCCTCCGCGACGACGTCGACGTCGTACGGCAGCCACACCTGGAACTCCTGCGTGTGCGGCACCTCGGGGTGCACCCGCGCCCACGGCACCCCCGCCCGGGCGAACCCCTCGCCCAGCGCGGCGGCGACCACGCGCGCGTGGCGGACGTATTCCGGCAGCCGGGGCAGCTCCCGCTCCAGCCCCACCAGGGCCGACAGGGCGGTGGGGAACTGCTGGAACAGCTGGCCGCCGTACCGGTGCCGCCACGTTTTCAGGTCCTCGACCAGTGTCCTGGGACCGGCGATCGCGGCACCGCCGTAGGCGTCGAGGGACTTGTAGTACGAGACGTAGACGCTGTCGGCGAGGGACGCGATCTCGTCCACGGGCCTGCCGAGGTGCGTCACGGACTCCCACAGGCGGGCCCCGTCGAAGTGGACCACCGCGTCGCGTTCGCGTGCCGCCTCGGTGAGCGCCGTCAGCTCCTCCCAGGAGGGCAGGACGAACCCGGCTTCCCTGAGGGGCAGTTCGAGCATCAGCGTCCCGAAGGGCTCGGGGAGTCCCTCGATCTCGTCCGCGGTCGGCTGCCGGGCCTCTCCCGTCAGCCGGACCGGGCGCAACCCGCTGACCTGGCTGAACGCGTTCCGTTCGTGCACCTCGGGGTGGGACAGCGCGTGCAGCGCGACGGCCGGGTTCCCGGTGCGGGCCGCCCAGCAGCGCAGGGCCACCTGCTGGGCCATGGTGCCGGTCGGGAAGAAGGCGGCGGCCTCCATGCCGAGCAGCGCGGCCGTCCGCTCCTCCAGGGCCTCCACGACCCCGTTGCCGTAGATGTCCGCCGAGCCGTCCAGGTCGTACACGTCCCCGGCCGCGTCGAGCACGGCCAGCCGCTCCCTGACGGTCCCCAGGGCACCCGGCCGCGACAGCACGCGGTCCGCCGCGCGGTGCGCGGTCAACCGCCGCCTGTACCGCGACATCGCCGCGGACTCCTCAAGCTTTGCTTCCGCCGAGGACTCCTCGCCCGCCGCGCGTCCCTCCGCGGAGTCCGTCCCGCCGTGCATGTGTGCCGTCGTGTTCTCCGCCGCGTCAGTCATTGCCTGATCATCCCGTGCCCCGCCCTCCGGGGACACGGATTTCACACCGGCGTGACCTGCGGACATTCCACGCGGAAACCCACAGCCTGTGGACAACCGATCGACCCTCGAACCAATCGCGTTAACATGACGAGAAATCGTCCGGTACCCGGAGCGGACTGGAACGGGAAGGCCACCGCGAGTGAGTACATTCCAGCAACCAGAGCCGAAGGACCGCCCCGCGCGGCTCACCGTCGGCGTCGTGGGCGCCGGCCGGGTCGGCCCGGCGCTGGCCGCGTCGCTGAAGCTCGCGGGACACCGCCCGGTGGCCGTGTCGGGAGTCTCCGACGCCTCCCGGCGACGCGCCGCCGAACTGCTGCCCGACGTGCCGCTGATGCCCCCGGCCGACGTACTGCGCCACGCCGACCTGGTCCTGCTGACCGTCCCCGACGACGCCCTGCCGGGCCTCGTGGAGGGCCTCGCCGAGACCGGTTCCGTCCGGCCGGGGCAGCTGCTGGTGCACACCTCCGGGCGGTACGGCGCGAAGGTGCTGGATCCCGCGCTGCGGGCCGGGGCGCTGCCCCTCGCGCTGCACCCCGCGATGACGTTCACCGGGACCGCCGTCGACGTACAGCGGCTCGCCGGGTGCTCCTTCGGGGTCACGGCGCCCGAGGAGCTGCGGCTGGCCGCCGAGGCGCTGGTGATCGAGATGGGCGGGGAGCCCGAGTGGATCGCCGAGGCCGACCGCCCGCTCTACCACGCGGCCCTCGCCCTCGGCGCCAACCACCTGGTCACCCTGGTCGCCCAGTCCATGGAACTGCTGCGCACGGCCGGCGTCACGGCCCCCGACCGTATGCTCGGCCCGCTCCTCGGCGCCGCCCTCGACAACGCCCTGCGTTCCGGGGACGCGGCCCTCACCGGCCCCGTCGCGCGCGGCGACGCGGGCACGGTCGCCGCGCACATCGCCGAGCTGCGCGCGCACGCCCCCGCCACCGTGGCCGGGTATCTGGCGATGGCCCGCGCCACCGCCGACCGGGCCCTCGCCCACGGCCTGCTCAAGCCGGAGCTCGCCGAGGACCTCCTCGGGGTACTCGCGAACGGAGCGGGCGGGACCACCGGGACCGAAGGGAACGCCGGATGACCACCACCGTGCTGCGCACCGCCGACGAACTGCACGCACGCACGCGTGCGGGCCGCCGCGCCGTCGTGATGACCATGGGCGCCCTGCACGAGGGCCACGCCACGCTGGTCCGCACCGCCCGCGAGATCGCGGGCACCGAGGGCGAGGTCGTCGTCACCGTCTTCGTGAACCCCCTCCAGTTCGGCGCGGGCGAGGACCTCGACCGCTATCCGCGCACCCTGGACGCCGACGTCAAGCTCGCCGAACAGTCCGGCGCCGACGTCGTGTTCGCCCCCGCCGTGGACGAGGTCTACCCGGGCGGCGAACCCCAGGTCCGCATCACCGCCGGCCCCATGGGGGAACGCCTGGAGGGCGCCTCCCGCCCCGGCCACTTCGACGGCATGCTCACCGTCGTCGCCAAGCTGCTCCACCTCACCCGCCCCGACGTGGCGCTCTACGGCCAGAAGGACGCCCAGCAGCTCGCCCTGATCCGCCGCATGGTCCGGGACCTCAACTTCGGCGTGGACGTCGTCGCCGTCCCCACCGTCCGCGAACCCGACGGGCTGGCCCTCTCCAGCCGCAACCGCTACCTGTCCGCCCAGGAACGCCGCACCGCCCTCGCCCTCTCGCAGGCCCTGTTCGCGGGCCGGGACCGGCACGCCGCGCAGGAGGCGCTCCGCGCGCGTGCCCGCGAAGTGCCCGCCACGCGTGCGCGTGCCGAGGCCCTCAGCGCGCTCGGCGAGTCCCGCGCGGCCGCCGACGCCCACGCCATGGCCAAGGCCGCGCCCGGCGGCCCCGCCGCCGTCCGCGCCGCCGCCCGTCTCGTCCTCGACGAGGCCCTGCGCGCGAAGCCCCCGCTGGAGCTGGACTACCTGGCCCTGGTGGACCCGTCCGACTTCACCGACATCCCCGACGACTTCACCGGCGAAGCCGTCCTCGCCGTCGCGGCCCGGGTGGGGACGACCCGGCTGATCGACAACATCCCCCTGACCTTCGGAGCCGCCTCGTGAGCACCACAGGCATACGACTGCACGCGCCCGCACCGGGCTGGTCCATCGACGCCGACGTGGTCGTCGTCGGCTCCGGCGTCGCCGGCCTCACCGCCGCGCTGCGCTGCGAGGCCGCCGGCCTGGCCACGGTCGTCGTCACCAAGGCCCGCCTCGACGACGGCTCCACCCGCTGGGCCCAGGGCGGCATCGCCGCCGCCCTCGGCGAGGGCGACACCCCCGAACAACATCTGGACGACACCCTCGTCGCGGGCGCCGGCCTGTGTGACGAGGACGCCGTACGCCTCCTCGTCACGGAGGGCCCCGACGCCGTGCGCCGCCTCATCGCGACCGGCGCCCACTTCGACGAGTCGGAGGAAGGCGGCCTGGAGCTGACCCGCGAGGGCGGCCACCACCGCCGCCGCATCGCCCACGCGGGCGGCGACGCCACCGGCGCGGAGATCTCCCGTGCCCTCGTCGAGGCGGTACGCGCGCGTGGACTGCGCACGGTCGAGAACGCGCTCGTCCTGGACCTCCTGACGGACGCCGAGGGCCGCACCGCCGGTGTCACCCTGCACGTCATGGGCGAGGGCCAGCACGACGGCGTGGGAGCCGTCCACGCCCCCGCCGTGGTCCTCGCCACCGGCGGCATGGGCCAGGTCTTCTCCGCCACCACCAACCCGTCCGTGTCCACCGGCGACGGCGTGGCCCTCGCCCTGCGCGCGGGCGCCGAGGTCTCCGACCTCGAATTCGTGCAGTTCCACCCCACCGTGCTGTTCCTCGGCGCGGACGCCGAGGGCCAGCAGCCGCTGGTGTCCGAGGCCGTGCGCGGTGAGGGCGCCCACCTGGTCGACGCCACCGGCACCCGCTTCATGCTCGGACAGCACGAGCTGGCCGAACTCGCGCCCCGGGACATCGTCGCCAAGGGCATCATGCGCCGGATGCAGGAGCAGGGCGCCGAGCACATGTACCTGGACGCCCGGCACTTCGGCGCCGACATGTGGGAACACCGCTTCCCCACCATCCTCGCCGCCTGCCGCGCCAACGGACTCGACCCCGTCACCGAGCCCATCCCGGTCGCCCCGGCCGCCCACTACGCCTCCGGCGGCGTCCGCACCGACTCCCACGGCCGTACCACCGTCCCCGGCCTGTACGCCTGCGGCGAGGTCGCCTGCACCGGCGTCCACGGCGCCAACCGGCTCGCCTCGAACTCCCTCCTGGAGGGCCTGGTCTACGCCGAGCGCATCGTCGCCGACATCGCCGCCGCCCACGCCGAGAACGGCCTCCACGCGCGCGTGCCCCAGCCCGTCCCGTACGCCGAGCAGCCCGCGCACCCGCTGCTCGCCCCGGAGATACGGTTCGCGATCCAGCGGATCATGACCGAGGGCGCCGGCGTCCTGCGCTCCGAGGCCTCCCTGGCGACCGCCGCGGCGGCCCTGGACCGGCTGCACGCCGAGGCCCGCGACGCGCTCGCCGAGAACGGCAAGACGGCCGAGCCCGGCGTCGACACCTGGGAGACCACCAACCTCCTGTGCGTGGCCCGCGTCCTGGTCGCCGCCGCGCGGCTGCGCGAGGAGACC
>NZ_JAMGBG010000124.1 GCF_023516595.1 Streptomyces neyagawaensis
GTGCGTGGCCCGCGTCCTGGTCGCCGCCGCGCGGCTGCGCGAGGAGACCCGCGGCTGCCACTGGCGCGAGGACCACGCCGACCGCGACGACACCGACTGGCGCCGCCACATCGTCGTACGGCTCAATCCGGACCGCACGCTCGCTCTACACACCACGGATACCGCAGACTTCCCCCCTACCCGGCCGCATCACCAGGAGCAGTGACAGACGTGAGCACCCCCGAACTTCCCCTCGCCTCCGCAGGCGGCTGCGGCGACGGCTGCGCGTGCGGCGCCGACGACGGCCTCACGGGCGAGGAGTACCTGGAGTGCGGGCTCGACCCCGCGCTCGCCCAGCTCCTGGCCGACGCCGGACTCGACCCCGTCGAGGTCGAGGACATCGCCAACGTCGCCATCCAGGAGGACCTCGACCACGGTGTCGACGTCACCACCGTCGCCACGATCCCCGAGGACGCCCGCGCCACCGCCGACTTCACCGCCCGCGAGGGCGGCGTCGTGGCGGGCCTCAGGATCGCCGAGGCGGTCCTGTCGGTGGCCTGCTCCGACGAGTTCGAGGTCGAGCGCCACGTCGACGACGGCGACCGCGTGGAGGCCGGGCAGAAGCTCCTCAGCGTCACCGGCGCCACCCGCGACCTCCTCACCGCCGAACGCAGCGCCCTGAACCTCCTGTGCCGCCTCTCCGGCATCGCGACCGCCACACGCGCGTGGGCGGACGCCCTGGAGGGCACCAAGGCGAAGGTCCGCGACACCAGGAAGACGACGCCGGGGCTGCGCTCCCTGGAGAAGTTCGCCGTCCGCTGCGGCGGCGGCGTCAACCACCGCATGTCGCTGTCCGACGCGGCCCTCGTCAAGGACAACCACGTGGTCGCCGCCGGCGGGGTCGCGCAGGCCTTCAAGGCCGTCCGCGAGATGTTCCCCGAGGTGCCCATCGAGGTCGAGGTCGACACCCTCCACCAGCTCCGCGAGGTCGTCGACGCGGGCGCCGACCTGATCCTCCTGGACAACTTCACGCCCCTGGAGTGCGAGGAGGCCGTCGCCCTCGTCGCCGGCCGCGCGCTGCTGGAGGCCTCCGGCCGCCTCACCCTCACGGGCGCCAAGGCGTACGCGGACACCGGCGTCGACTTCCTGGCCGTCGGGGCCCTGACCCACTCGTCCCCGATCCTGGACATCGGCCTCGACCTGCGCGCGGCCGAGTAGGGACGGGGACCGGTCATGCTGCTGACGATCGACGTGGGCAACACCCAAACCGTACTCGGACTGTTCGACGGCGAGGACATCGTCGAACACTGGCGCATCTCCACGGACGCGCGCCGTACCGCCGACGAACTGGCGGTCCTCCTCCAGGGCCTCATGGGCATGCACCCGCTCCTCGGCGAGGAACTCGGCGACGGCATCGACGGCATCGCCATCTGCGCGACGGTCCCCTCGGTGCTGCACGAACTGCGGGAGGTGACCCGGCGCTACTACGGGGACGTCCCGGCGGTCCTCGTCGAGCCCGGCGTGAAGACCGGCGTGCCGATCCTCACCGACAACCCCAAGGAGGTCGGCGCCGACCGCATCATCAACGCGGTCGCCGCGGTCGAGCTGTACGGCGGTCCCGCGATCGTCGTCGACTTCGGTACGGCGACGACGTTCGACGCGGTCAGCGCGCGCGGCGAGTACGTCGGCGGTGTCATCTCCCCCGGCATCGAGATCTCCGTCGACGCGCTCGGCGTCAAGGGCGCGCAGCTCCGCAAGATCGAGGTCGCCAGACCGCGCAGCGTGATCGGCAAGAACACGGTCGAGGCGATGCAGGCGGGCATCGTCTACGGGTTCGCCGGGCAGGTCGACGGCGTGGTGAGCCGCATGGTCCGCGAGCTGGCGGACGACCCGGAGGAGGTGACGGTGATCGCCACGGGTGGGTTGGCGCCGATGGTGCTGGGCGAGTCCTCGGTGATCGACGAGCACGAGCCGTGGTTGACGCTGATCGGATTGCGGCTGGTGTACGAGCGGAACGTGTCACGCCTGTGAGGGGGGCGTCGGGCGCCTTGTAGCTCGGGGCCGCGGGTTCGTTGGCGGGTGCGGGTGGTTCGTGGTTCCTCGCGCAGTTCCCCGCGCCCCTGAAGGAACGGGCCTGCGGCCCGCCCTTCATGAAAAGCACGGGGCGCGGCCCCGGTCGCCCGGAAGGCGATCAGCGTTCAAGATCCCCCCACGCGGGTGGTCCCCGGCGCCACGCGCCCCACGCGGGCCTCTTTTGTCTGATTAGCGCGTATCGTCGCCGCATGCCCACGCCCCACGGAACCCGCGGCGGCATGGCGTTCGGCGCTGAGGAGCTGCGTGTGCTCCGTCGTGCCCTCGCCCTCGCCCTGAACCCCAGTCCCGCTTCGGCGGAGGACGTCCAGGACTGCCTCCGGCTCGCCGAGTCCGTCGACGAGGCGACCCGCGAGGACGCCCGCCTGAGGGCCTTCCTGCTGGCCGACCTCGCCCGCTACCGCGACGCGCTCCCCGGCACGGTCACGGGCTACGCGGCCCTGCTGGGGGAGGCCCTGGACACCGGGTACAGCCCCCAGCCGGACGACCTCGCGGCGCTGCGCGCCCTGCGCGGCAACCCCGCGGCGGCCGCGCTGCTGGACCGCTGCCGCTCCCTCGCGGAGCGGGACGTGCGCGCCCGCTTCGCGGGGCGCGCGGCGCGGACGGTGGTCGTCCCGGCCTCCCGCTCCGGCGCCGGTGCCCACGCGCGCGGCCGGCTCACCGCCCTGCCAGGCGGCCT
>NZ_JAMGBG010000125.1 GCF_023516595.1 Streptomyces neyagawaensis
CTTCAAGCTGGACCACCTGGCCACCCGTATGCGCCGCAACGGCGAGAACCTCCTGGTCCTCGCCGGCGAGGAACCCGGCCGCCGCTGGGACCAGCCCGTCCCCCTCATCGACGTGCTGCGCGCCGCCTCCTCCGAGGTGGAGCAGTACGAGCGCATCGAGTTGTCCGGTGTCCCCGAGGCCGAGATCCACGGCCGCGCCGTCACCGACCTCGTACGCCTGCTGGCGGAACTCCTGGAGAACGCCACCACGTTCTCCTCGCCCCGGACCAAGGTCCGTGTCACCGCGACCCGTCTGCCCGACGGCCGCGTGATGATCGAGATCCACGACCAGGGAATCGGCCTCACCGCCGAGGACTTCGCCGACGTGAACCACAGGCTGGCCGAGCCGCCTACCGTGGACGCCGCGATCTCCCAGCGCATGGGCCTGTTCGTGGTCGGCCGCCTCTCCGACCGCCACGGCATCCGCGTCCAGCTCCGCCCCTCCGGCGAGCAGGCCGGCACGACCTCCCTGGTGATGCTCCCGAGCGACCTCACCGACGGAGAAGACACACCCGAGCCCCCGGACGCCCTCACTCCCACCCCGACCGGCCCCGCCGCCCCTGAACCGCCCTTCCCCGGCGAGGACTTCACCTCCCCGTACGCCGGGTGGCGGGGCTGAGCCACCCGGTCCTCGTTCTTTGTCGCGTGACGGAGCACGTGGCGCTGGATGCGCCGGCCGAAGAAGGCCGGCAGTGCGGGCAGCAGGACCAGCGAGGCGCCCATGGTGGTCAGCACGGTCAGGGCCAGGGCGAGGGCCACGCCCCGGAGTGAGCCGAGGCCGAGCGCGACCAGCCCCAGCAGGGCGATGATCACGGTGCAGCCGGCGAAGAAGACCGTGCGCCCGGCAGCGTCCAGGGCCTTGCGGCCGGCCTCGCCGGGTTCCGCGCCCGCGGTGAGTTCCTGCCGGGGCCAACGAAGCATCGGCACGGACACCTCGGGGACCCCGCCAACGGACTTGCGCGAAGGAGGACATGGCCCCGTCTTCCGCGATCGCCCACGGGAAGACGGACACCCCGTCGAGCCGGACCCCATACGGTCGGAGCCATGGAGACAAGGGCAGATGACACAACCGCGGCCGGCACGACGGGCACCGTCGTCTACCGACCGGCCCGGCCGGAGGACGACGAGGCCTTGGCCGGGCTGGACGGGTCGTTCACCACGGACTCGGTGTTCGAAGTGACCGTGACGGACGAAGGCTTCACCATCCGGGAGACACCGCTGGACTCTCCTCTCCGCAAGGTCTTCCCCGCCGAGGACGACGACGTCGACGACGCCGAGTCCGGGCCGTGCCGGACGGTGGTCGCCCACGACGGGGACGAGTTGTGCGGGTTCGTGGAGGCGTCCTACGAGGGCTGGAACGGTCGGCTGACCATCCGCGACATCGAGGTCGCACCCGCCTGGCGCGGCAAGGGCATCGGTCGAACCTTGATGCGCCACGCCCTCGACTTCGCCGGGGAGTGCGGGGCAGGGCACGTATGGCTGGAGGTCAGCAACATCAACGCTCCCGCCATTCGCGCCTATCTCCGGCTGGGCTTCGTCTTCTGCGGCCTGGACACCTCTCTCTACGACGGCACCGAGTCGGCCGGCGAGCAGGCGCTCTTCATGGTCCGGTGGTTGCGTTGAGCGAAGCCGGGGTGGGCCCGTCGGGGCGGATCGTGATGCCGTACGCCGTTCTCGTGGGGGTGGAGGAGAACGTCAACGTGTGGGCGGGCAGGAGGTGTTCGAGGAGGACGGTGGACTCCCGGAGGGCGAATTGGAGGCCGAGGCAGGCTCGGGGGCCGACACCGAAGGGGTAGTAGGCGCCGGGATGGGTGGGGCGGCCGTCCGGGGCGGTGAAGCGGCGGGGGTCGAACTCCTCCGGGTCGCGCCAGAGTTCGGGATCGCGGTGGGTGAGGTACGGGCAGACCAGGATGTCGGTGCCCGCCTCGACTGTGTGGCCTGCCAGGGTGTCGGCCTCGGCGGCGTGGCGGGGCAGGATCCACGCGGACGGATAGAGCCGGAGCGTCTCGTGCACCAGGGCCTGGAGGGCCTGGCGACGCTGCGGTGAGCCGTCGCCGCCGGCGGCGAGCGCCTGTTCACGGGCACCGGGACAGCGGTCGAGGAGCAGGTACAGCCAGGTCAGGGTCGTGGCGGTGGTCTCGTGCCCGGCGGCGAGCAGGGTCACCAGCTCGTCACGGATCAACTGGTCGGTGTATTCCGGGCGTTCGCGGGCCGCGTCGAGCAAGAAGTGCAGTACTCCGGGACCGTCGGGACCGGCCTCTCCCTTCCGGGCGGCCTCGATGGCATGCCGGGCGACCGCGTCGATCCGGGCCAGATCGGCGGCGACGGCGTCCCGAGCGGCGGCGACATCGGTGGGCAGCGTGGGAAGGGCGGCCCCGATGCCGGCGACAGCGGCCAGTTCCCGCTCGGTCTCGTCGTCGAGGGGGTGTCCGGTGAGCGTGCGCCAGATGGCGTCCAGGGCGTAGCGGCGCATCTCACGCCCGACGTCCAGGGTCCGGCCGTCACGGGCGTACGCGTCCCAGCGTGCGGCGGTGGTCCGCGCGGCGGCGGTGATCCGGTGCTCGTGTCGGCGCATGCCGGTGCCGGTGAACTGGGACTGCAGCAGACGGCGCTGGCTCTTCCAGGCCGCGCCGGTGGCGGCGAGGACACCGTCCCCGACCAGCAGACGTGCGCGGTGAGAGCGTTTGACGTACCGCTCGGGGTGCAGGGCGAGAACGTGCTGGACCGCCTGCGGGTCGGTGACGAGGACGGTGGGCGACGGTCCGAGACGGAAGGCCGCGACACCGCCGAGCCGTGCGCGCACCTCGGTCAACAGCTCGACGAGCCCGCCTCCCTCGGACCGCCACCGCTCGACGACCTCGGGCTCGACTTCGGGAACGGGGCGAACGCCCGCTCCGGGGGCGTACGGCAGTGGGTCCGAACCGGTTGCGGTGTCCATGTCTCCTCCCCTGGCCGACCGCCGGACACGGCCGCCACACGGAACAGCACGGACTGTACGGGAGTGGCGACGTGCCGTGACAGTCCGCCGGGGGCGGGCGGCCGGCGGGCCCTCCGCAGTCGCCCTTCGTCCGCCTCGCCATCGGCCCGACCCGCACTATGGTGGAAGGCATGGAGAACCCGTACGTGCTCCAGCGGTGCGCCGTACTCTTCGTGGCGCCCGGAGGGCGCACGTGAAGACGCGGGACGACGGTATCCGGTCGGCGGGCCATCTCGCCGACCCGAACGACGACGGGCTCCCACCGGACCGCACCCAGGCGATTCTCGAAGCGGCCAAGGAGGTCGCTTCACTGCTCAAGGCGGGCGGGCACCCCTTCGCGTTGACGGGCGGTGTCGCCGTGTACGCCCACGGCGGACCGGGCACCCTCCAGCACGACGTGGACTTCTGTGTCCTGCCCGAGGACATCGACGCCGTCACCGTCACCCTGGAATCGGCGGGCCTCGCCGTGGTCCAGCCCCCCGAGGACTGGCTGCTGAAGACCCGGAGTCACGGCCAGGAGGTCGATCTGATCTTCCGGCCGGCCCGGGTGCCGGTGAGCCGTGAGCTGCTGGACCGGGCGGAGGTGCTGTCGGTCCAGTCCGTGTGGATGCCGGTGCTGTCGGCGACGGACCTGCTCATCGGGCGGCTGATGTCGTTCTCGGAGCACTACTGCGACTTCGGTTCCGCGCTGCCGATCGCCCGGACCCTGCGGGAGAAGATCGACTGGGCCCGGGTCCGGCAGGAGTGCGGTGCCGTACCGATGCCCGCGGCCTTCCTGTATCTGCTGGAGCGCCTCCATGTGATCGAGCCGGAGGAGACCGGCCATGGCGACACAACCTGACGACGGCACGGACCCCGACACCACCCCCGCGCAGTCCGGGCAGTCCGGGCAGTCCAGGCAGTCCAGGCAGTCCAGGCACCCCACCACGAACACCGAGTACCTCATCGCCCACCTGGGCGAACGGCTCGCCGGCGGTGATCTCGCCGAGCTGGGGATGCGGATCGAGTCGCGGGGCGACTCCGTGCACATCACCGGCACCGCGTCCACCGCCCATGACCGCGAGGCGATCCTGCGTCTGGCGGCGGAGGAACTGCCCGGTATCGCCGTCCGGGCCGACATCGCGCTGGCCGACGTGACCGCGCCCGACCATCCGGAGGACCTGTCGTGATCCGGGTCGCCGCCGTCGGGGACATCCATCTGGGGCCCGACAGCCGGGGTCTGCTCCGGCCCGCGTTCGAGACGCTCCACCGGCAGGCCGACCTGCTGCTGCTGGCCGGTGACCTCACCCGGCACGGCACTCCCGAGGAGGCCCGGGTCGTCGCCGACGAGGTGGCGGGCCTGCCGGTGCCCGTGATCGCCGTCCTCGGCAATCACGACCATCACGCCGAGCGGCCCGACGACGTCACGGACGTCCTCCGTTCGGCGGGCGTGACGGTGCTGGAGGGCGAGGGGACCGTCGTCGAGGTCGACGGGGTCCGGGTGGGCGTCGCCGGGACGAAGGGGTTCGGCGGTGGCTTCGCCGGGCGCAGCGGCAGCGAGTTCGGCGAACCCGAGATGAAGGCCTTCGTCCGGCACACCCGGGGGCTCGCGGACGGTCTGCGCGGGGCCCTCGACGGCCTGGCGGCGGACGGCTGCGCGGTGCGTATCGCGCTCACCCACTTCTCGCCCGTGCCGGACACGCTGGTCGGTGAGCCGCTGGAGATCTATCCGTTCCTCGGCAGCTACCTGCTGGCGGAGGCGGTGGACGAGTCGGGCGCCGACCTCGCCGTCCACGGCCACGCCCATCTGGGCACCGAGCACGGCATCACCAGCGGCGGGGTACGGGTACGCAATGTCGCCCAGCCGGTCATCCGGCGCGCCTTCGCCGTGTACGGGCTGCCGGTGGACGGCTCCCCCACCACGGCGACCAGCGCGGCGTAGCGTCGGCTTGCCCCAGCCGGGGGACGACGGGCCCGTGCCCGTCACGCGGCGCCCGTGTCGGACGGCGGGGCGGGGTTGTTTTCCCTCGACACGTCCCTGGACGGTCGAACGGGAGGCGGCAATGCCCTGGCGGCGGTGGCGGACGGTCGTGGTGACGGGGCCGTGCTGGTGCCCCTCGCGGTGGCCACCGGCTGCGGCTCGGTGGACGAGCGGCGTACGGCCGCCCTGGACGCGGCCCTCGACTTCGAACGCGCCGTGAGCGCGCGTGACGGCGCGGCCGTGTGCGGGGTGCTGGCGCCGGCTGTCCGCGAGGAGGTCGAGCAGTCCGCCGGTACGGCGTGCGAGGAGGGCGTCCTGGAGGAGGACGTGCCGTCCGTCGCGGCCGACTTCTGGAACCGTACGCTGCAGAACTGGCAGTCGGAGTTCCTCGCCATCGCCTCGATGGCGATCCTCTCGATCTATCTGCGCCAGCGCGGTTCCCCGGAGTCGAAGCCGGTCGGTTCCGCCCACACCTCGACCGGCGTGGAGGGCTGAACCCGGACCGGTCGGGAGACCGGCCCGGGGGTCCACGGGGCCCTCAGGCGACCGTCACCGGCGGCTTGTCCTTCGTGAACTGCGTGCGGTACAGCTGCGCGTACCGGCCGCCCGCCGCGAGGAGTTCCTCGTGGGTGCCGCGTTCCACGATCCGGCCGGCCTCGACGACGAGGATCTGGTCGGCGGCCCGTACGGTCGACAGGCGGTGGGCGATGACCACGGCGGTGCGGCCCTCCAATGCCTCCGTGAGGGCCTCCTGGACGGCGGCCTCGGAGGTGTTGTCCAGGTGGGCGGTGGCCTCGTCGAGGATGACGACGCGCTGGCGGGCCAGCAGCAGCCGGGCGATGGTCATGCGCTGGCGTTCGCCGCCGGAGAGCCGGTAGCCGCGTTCGCCGACCACGGTGTCGAGGCCGTCGGGCAGCGACCGTACGAGGTCGTCGAGGCGGGAGCGGCGCAGGACCTCCCAGAGGTCGTCGTCGGTGGCGCCGGGGCGGGCGAGCAGCAGGTTGGCGCGGACGGTGTCGTGGAAGAGGTGCCCGTCCTGGGTGACCATGCCGACCGTGCCGCGCAGCGACTCGGCGCTCAGGTCCCGTACGTCGACGCCGCCGATGCGGACGCTGCCGGCGTCGGTGTCGTAGAGGCGGGGCAGGAGCTGGGCGACGGTCGACTTGCCGGCGCCGGAGGAGCCGACGAGGGCGATCGTGCGGCCGGGTTCGGCGCGGAAGGAGATCCCGTGCAGGACCTCGCTGCCGCCCCGGGTGTCGAGCGCGGCCACCTCCTCCAGGGAGGCGAGGGAGACCTTGTCGGCGGACGGGTAGCCGAAGCGGACGTCCTCGAACTCCACGGACACGGGGCCGTCGGGCACCTCGCGGGCATCCGGTTTCTCGTCGATCAGCGGTTTCAGGTCGAGCACCTCGAAGACCCGCTCGAAGCTGACGAGAGCGCTCATGATCTCGACGCGGGCGCCGGCGAGGGCGGTCAGCGGGGCGTAGAGGCGGGTCAGCAGGAGGGCCAGGGAGACGATCGCGCCCGCTTCGAGGGTGCCGCGCAGCGCGAACCAGCCGCCGAGGCCGTAGACCAGGGCGAGCGCCAGGGCGGAGACGAGGGTGAGGGCGGTGATGAACACCGACTGCGCCATCGCCGTGCGCACGCCGATGTCGCGCACCCTGCGGGCCCGTTCGGCGAACTCCGCGGACTCGTCCGCCGGGCGTCCGAAGAGTTTGACGAGGGTGGCGCCGGGCGCCGAGAAGCGTTCGGTCATCCGTGTGCCCATGGCCGCGTTGAGGTCGGCGGCCTCCCGCTGGAGCCGGGCCATCCGGGTGCCCGTCCGGCGGGCGGGGATCACGAACACGGGCAGCAGGACCAGCGACAGCAGGGTGATCTGCCAGGACAGAGTGAGCATCACGGTGAGGGTGAGGACCAGGGTGACCAGGTTGCCGACCACTCCGGACAGGGTGTTGCTGAACGCCCGTTGGGCGCCGATGACGTCGTTGTTGAGACGACTGACGAGCGCTCCCGTACGAGTACGTGTGAAGAACGCGACCGGCATGCGCTGCACATGATCGAAGACGGCGGTCCGCAGATCGAGGATGAGTCCCTCGCCGAGCTTCGCCGACAGCCATCGGCCCAGCAGCCCGAGGGCCGCCTCGGCGACCGCGATGAGGGCGATGAGCACGGCAAGGCGGACGACGAGCGCCTCGTCCCCGTCCGACACGATCACGTCTACGACGTTCCCCGCGAGCACCGGCGTCGCGACGGCGAGAAGGGCGGTCACCACACTGACCGCGACGAACCACGCGATACGGCGACGATGTGGACGGGCGAAGGCCCCAACGCGCCGTAGCGTCGTCCGGGCGAAGGGGCGGCTCGGCCGCCGGGCGTTCGACATGCCCTGCAGCTGGCTCCAGGCGGTCATCTCCATACTCATGGGAAGGACGCTAGAACCTCAACCAATCTTGAGGTCAACTGGTTTTCCGGAGTACCCCGCGTAACGGTGAAGTCCCGCGCCGGTCACCGTGCAGTGAAGTCCCGCGCCGGTCACCGCCCGTCCGCGCGTCCGCAACCCGCCGTTGGGGCGTGGCGGAAAACCTCTCCCGGTGTGACAGCGATACGGCTCCCCGAGGGGCTCCCCAGGCGCGTCCCGGTCCGCCGGCTCCTCCCGGTCCGCCGGATCCTGTGCCTGCTCCCCCTCGCCCTGGTCCTCGCCCTCGCCGTACGCCATCGTTCCGTCCTCGTCGAGGGGTTCGGGCAGTTGGCGACCGCGCGGTGGCCCTGGCTGGCGGCGGCGGTCTGCGCGACCTGCCTGACCTGGGTGGCGGCGGCCGTGACCCGGCAGGGCGCCCTCGTCGAACGGCTGCCCGCCCGGCGGTTGCTGGCCACCCAGTTCGCGGCCGGCGCGGCGAACCATCTGCTGCCCAGCGGCCTCGGGGCGAGCGCGGTGAACCTGCGGTTCATGACGGTGTGCGGGGTGCCGCCGGCCCGTTCGTCGGCGGCGCTCGCCCTGTATCTGCTCGCCGAGTCCGTCGCCCGGCTGGGTCTGCTGCTGGCCCTGCTGCTGGCGTTCCCCGGCGCGCTGCGCCTCGGCCCGCTCCTCCCGGACGGGTCGACCGCTCCCCTGTTGGCCGCCGTCGCCGGGGTGGTCTGCGCGGCCGCGCTCGCCCTGCTGCTCGTACGGCGGCTGCGCACAGCCGTGTCCGGTTTCGTGCGCACCGCGTTGAGCGAGGCCCGGTCGGTGCACACACGGCCGGTCCGGGTGCTCGCCCTGTGGGGCGGTTCGCTGGCCTTCCCCGCGCTCCAGGCGGCCGGACTGGCCGCCGTCGGGCTGGCGTTGGGCCTGCGGATACCCGTGCTCCACATGGCGGTCGCGTACCTCGCGGCCACCGTCGCGGTCGCCCTGGTCCCGACACCGGGCGGCCTCGGGTCCGTGGACGCGGCGCTCGTGGTCGCCCTGATCGCGGCGGGCGCCCCGGCCACCGTGGCCACAGCGGTGGTGCTGGCGTACCGGGTCATCACGCTCTGGCTGCCGCTGCTGCCGGGGGCATTGACGCTGGGGGCGCTGGTGCGGCTGAAGGTGCTCTGAGCGAGCGGCCGCCGCAGTTGACTCTGCCGCACTGTGACTCTGCGGCCCTGAGGCCCTGCGGCCCTGCGGCCCTGTGGCCCTGTGGCCCTGTGGCTCTGCGGCGCTGTGACTCTGTGGCGCGTATCAGACATTCCGTCACGTTCGACGGGTCGTCAATGGCCGATCCACGCAGGTCCGGTGCCGATCAGCAGGTCGCGTGCGGCAGGATGAGCGGTCGCGCCCGACGTCGTACACGCGTCCGGGCAAGCGTGATCGTGCATTCCGGATTCGAGCAGGTGGCAAGGTGACGACACATCACATACGGTCTGCGGGACATGACATACGGCCCGTCGACCGCTCCCCCCGCCCCTCGGGAGGCGACCGATGACCCGGGCCCTCACCGTCGACGACTGCCTCGTGGCCGGAATCATCCTGGTCGCGGGCCTGGCCGCCGCGTTCCTGCTGCGCCTGCTGCTGCGCTGGCTCGGCGGACACGCGACGAAGACCCGCTGGAGCGGTGACGACGTCATCGTCGACGCGCTGCGCTCCCTCGTCCCCTGGGGCGCGTTCGTCGGCGGCGCGGCGGCCGCGGCGGCGGCGCTGCCGCTCACGAGGACGGTCCACCACAATGTGAACCAGTCGCTGACCGTGCTGCTGATCCTGGTCGCGACGATCACCGCGGCCCGGGTGATCGCCGGTCTGGTCCGTACAGTGACCCAGTCGCGGGCCGGGGTCGCCGGCTCGGTGACCATCTTCGTGAACATCACCCGGGTCGCGGTCCTCGCGCTCGGCTGCCTGGTGATCCTGCAGACCCTGGGCATCCCGGTCGCGCCGCTGGTCACCGCCCTCGGTGTCGGCGGTCTCGCGGTGGCGCTGGCCCTCCAGGACACGCTCGCCAACCTCTTCGCGGGCATCCACATCCTCGCGTCGAAGACGGTCCAGCCGGGCGACTACATCCGGCTGAGCAGCGGCGAGGAGGGCTATGTCGTCGACATCAACTGGCGGCAGACGACGATCAAGTCGCTCTCCAACAACCTGGTGATCATCCCGAACGGGCAGCTCGCCGGCACGAACATGACCAACTTCAACCAGCCCGAGCAGGACATGACCCTGCTCGTGCAGGTGGGCGTCGGTTACGACAGCGACCTGGAGCACGTTGAGCGGGTCACCAACGAGGTCATCGCCGAGACCATGAAGGACGTCGAGGGCGCCAAACCGGACCATGAGCCCGCCGTGCGCTTCCACACGTTCGGCGACTCGCGGATCGGCATGACCGTGATCCTCGGGGTCGGGGAGTTCAGCGACCAGTACCGGATCAAGCACGAGTTCATCAAGCGCCTGCACCGGCGCTACCGGACCGAGGGCATCCACATCCCGGCCCCCCGCCGGACGGTCACGCTCCAGCCGGGTGCGGGTGCGAGTGCGGGTCTCGAGATCCCGCACCAGCGCGAGACGTCGATCGACTCCGTCGAGGCGCGGTAGGGATTGCCGCGGGGTGCGTACGTGCGGGTGAGTGGGGGTTTCTCGCGCGGTTCCCCGCGCCCGCCCGGGGCTGCGCCCCGTGCTTTTCATGAAGGGGCGGGCCGCAGGCCCGCTCCCTTCAGGGGCGCGGGGAACTGCGCGAACAACCACAACGAACCCGCACCCGCCGACGTAGGCGCACCCCCGAGTCACTGGGCGCCCGGCCCCATGCGTCGCCGCGTCCCGGCACGAGATATCTTGATGTCGAGCAATGTTGCAGACGTGGAGCGGAGCACCCGGTGACTGACTCGACCATCATCTACACACACACTGACGAGGCCCCGGCCCTGGCGACGTATTCGTTCCTGCCGGTGGTCAAGGCGTACGCCTCGCAGGCCGGTGTCTCCGTCGAGACCCGTGACATCTCGCTGGCCGGGCGCATCATCGCCGTCTTCCCGGAGTACCTCCAGGAGGGTCAGCGCATCCCGGACGCCCTCTCCGAGCTGGGCGAGCTGGCCAAGACCCCCGCGGCGAACATCATCAAGCTGCCGAACATCTCGGCGTCGATCCCGCAGCTGAAGGCCGCCGTCGCCGAGCTGCAGAGCCAGGGCTACGCGCTTCCGGACTACCCGGACGACCCGAAGACCGACGAGGAGCGCGAGATCCGCGCCCGCTACGACAAGATCAAGGGTTCCGCCGTGAACCCGGTCCTGCGTGAGGGCAACTCCGACCGCCGCGCCCCCGCCTCCGTCAAGAACTACGCCAAGACCCACCCGCACCGCATGGGCGCCTGGACCTCCGAGTCCAAGACCAACGTGGCGACGATGGGCGAGAACGACTTCCGCTCCACCGAGAAGTCCGTGGTGATCGCCGAGGACGGCGCGCTGAGGATCGAGCTGGTCGGCGACGACGGCACCACCACCGTGCTGCGCGAGTCCGTACCGGTCCTCGCGGGCGAGGTCGTCGACGCCTCCGTGATGCGGGTCGCCGCGCTGCGCGAGTTCCTCACCGCCCAGGTCGCCAAGGCCAAGGCGGAGGGCGTGCTGTTCTCCGTGCACCTCAAGGCCACGATGATGAAGGTCTCCGACCCGATCGTCTTCGGTCACGTGGTGCGTGCCTTCTTCCCGAAGACGTTCGCGCGGTACGGTGCGACGCTGGCCGCCGCCGGTCTGTCCCCGAACGACGGTCTGGGCGGCATCTACAAGGGCCTGGAGGCCCTGCCGGAGGGCGCCGAGATCAAGGCGTCCTTCGACGCCGAGCTCGCCGAGGGCCCGGAGCTGGCGATGGTCGACTCCGACAAGGGCATCACCAACCTGCACGTGCCGTCCGACGTCATCGTCGACGCCTCGATGCCGGCCATGATCCGCACCTCCGGCCACATGTGGGGCCCGGACGGCCAGGAGGCCGACACCCTCGCGGTGCTCCCGGACTCCTCGTACGCCGGTGTCTACCAGGCCGTGATCGACGACTGCCGCGCGCATGGCGCCTACGACCCGTCGACGATGGGCTCCGTCCCGAACGTCGGTCTGATGGCGCAGAAGGCCGAGGAGTACGGCTCCCACGACAAGACCTTCGAGATCGCGACCACGGGCACGGTCCGTCTGGTCGACGGCAACGGCGTCGCCGTCATCGAGCAGACCGTCTCCGCCGGTGACATCTTCCGCGCCTGCCAGACCAAGGACGCCCCGATCAAGGACTGGGTGAAGCTGGCCGTCACCCGCGCCCGTGCCACCGGTGACCCGGCGGTGTTCTGGCTGGACGAGACCCGCGCCCACGACGCCAACCTGATCGCCAAGGTCAACACGTACCTGGCGGACCACGACACCGAGGGCCTGGACATCCGGATCCTCGCCCCGGTCGAGGCGACGAAGCTGTCCGTGGAGCGCATCCGCCGCGGCGAGAACACCATCTCCGTCACCGGCAACGTCCTGCGTGACTACCTCACCGACCTGTTCCCGATCCTGGAGCTGGGCACCAGCGCCAAGATGCTGTCGGTCGTCCCGCTGATGGCGGGCGGCGGCCTGTTCGAGACGGGCGCCGGCGGCTCCGCCCCGAAGCACGTCCAGCAGCTGGTCAAGGAGAACTACCTGCGCTGGGACTCCCTCGGCGAGTTCTTCGCCCTGGTCCCGTCGCTGGAGCAGTACGCCGAGGCCACCGGCAACACCCGCGCCAAGGTGCTGGCCGACACCCTGGACCGCGCGACGGCGACCTTCCTCAACGAGGACAAGTCCCCCTCGCGTCGTCTCGGCGGCATCGACAACCGCGGCAGCCACTTCTTCCTGTCCCTGTACTGGGCGCAGGAGCTGGCCGCGCAGACCGACGACGCCGACCTGGCTAAGGCGTTCGCCCCGCTCGCCGAGACGCTCTCCGCGAACGAGCAGAAGATCGTCGACGAGCTGATCGCCGTCCAGGGCCGGCCTGCCGAGATCGGCGGCTACTACCAGCCCGACCCGGCCAAGGCCGCCGCGGTCATGCGCCCCTCGGCCACGTGGAACGAGGCGCTGGCGAACTTCGCCTGACGCTCCGCTCGGTCCGGCCCACCTGACGGCACCGCGGCTCGCCCGCGGTCCCCAGGTCGGCCAACCCCGTGAGGCCACACACCGCCGCCCCGGCCGGGTTCCTTCCCGGCCGGGGCGGCGTGCTGTCGGGGGCCTCGCGGGGCAGGTACTGCCGGTGCCGCGTCCCGTCGGTGCCGCGTGCCGGTCAGCGCTGCGCGGTCGTGAGGGCGGCTGGGTCGGCGCTGCCTGGTGATGCCGAGAGCGACCGGTGCGGGTCAGGCGGTGCCGAGGGCCGTGCGCAGGGTGACGATCGCCTGGGTGATCGCGGCCTCGGCGGCCCGCGTCTCCCGCAGGGCGTTCAGCATCACGAAGTCATGGATGACTCCCTGGTAGCGCACGGCGGTCACCGGGACACCGGCCTCGCGCAGCTTGTTCGCGTACGCCTCGCCCTCGTCGCGCAGCACATCGGCCTCGGCGGTGATCACGAGCGCCGGCGGCAGACCCGCCAGCTGGTCGGCGGAGGCGCGCAGCGGTGACGCCGTGATCTGCGCGCGCTCCCGCTCGCTCGTCGTGTACTGGTCCCAGAACCACCGCATCGCGTCGCGCCGCAGGAAGTAGCCCTCGGCGAACTGCCGATAGGAGCCGGTGTCGAACGCGGCGTCGGTGACCGGGTAGAAGAGGACCTGGTGGACCAGCGGGACGTCGCCGCGTTCCTTCGCCATCAGGGTCAGCGCGGCGCTCATGTTGCCGCCGACGGAGTCGCCGGCCACCGCGATACGGGCCCCGTCGAGGCCGTGCCGGGCGCCCTCCGCGACGATCCAGCGGGCCACCGCGTAGTTCTGCTCGACGGCGACCGGGTAGCGGGCCTCGGGCGACAGGTCGTACTCGGGGAACACGACCGCGGCCCCCGCACCCACCGCCAGCTCCCGCACCAGCCGGTCGTGGGTGTGGGCGTTGCCGAAGACCCACCCGGCGCCGTGGATGTAGAGGATCACCGGCAGCACCCCCTCGGCCCCGGCGGGCCGGACGATCCTGGCCCTCACCTCGCCGGTGGGGCCGCCCGGCACAGTCACCCACTCGTCGTCGACGTCCGGCTTCGCGATGTCGCCCGACTGCACCTCGTCGACGACCTTGCGCCCCTCGACCGGGCCGAGGTCGAAGAGGTACGGCGGGTTCGCGGTGGCCTCGGCGAAGGCCGCGGCGGCGGGTTCGAGGACGGGGCGGAGGGCGGTGCTCTCGGACATCGTGATCTCCTCGGGTGGGGTGCCGCGGGCAGGGTCCGCCCGCATGGTTCGCCGGGGGCGGCGGCACACCAGAAAGATAGCGTGCGATTAAATCGCACACAACTAATTCGTAGGCGATTTCTTGCCCTGCGATTCCTTACCCCACGATCCCTTACCTCACGATTCCTTAGGGCTCGATGCGCCCGTGTGACTGCCGGTAGGGTGGGAGATCGTCAGGGAGAGCACGGGACGGAGGAGCGACACCGTGAGCACAGTCGGCGAACTCGTGGGCACCGCCGGAGCGGAACCGGCGCAGGGGCACACCCTGCTCCTGGACGACCAGCTCTGTTTCGCGCTGTACGCCGCCTCGCGCGCCGTCACGGCCCGCTACCGGCCCCTGCTGGAGGAGCTGGGCCTGACCTATCCGCAGTACCTGGTCATGCTGGTCCTCTGGGAGCAGGACTCGATATCCGTCCGCGATCTGGGAGCCGCGCTCCAGTTGGAGTCCAGCACGCTCTCCCCGCTCCTGAAGCGCCTGGAGGCCGGCGGCCTGCTCCGCCGCGAACGTCGCCCGGACGACGAGCGTTCCGTCGCCATCCGCCTCACCGAGGCCGGGGCCCGGCTGAAGGAGCGGGCCCGGACCGTACCGGTGGACATCGGCGCCGCGATGGGCCTGACCCCCGAGCAGCACACGCTCACCCAGCAACTGCTGCGCCTGCTCACCGCGAACGTCAGCCAGGGCTGAGCGGGGCCCGGCCCCGGGGTCCCGGCGCGCCCGGTCAACGTGCGTCCCGGTGCGTCGGTTCCGTGCGCGACCCGGCGCGCCGGTTCAGTGCGCCGCGTCGAGCCGGTGCCGCTGTTCGGCGGTCAGCTCCAGGTCCACGGCGGCGAGGTTCTCCTCCAGCTGCGCCACCGAGGAGACCCCCGCGAGCGGCACGATCGGGAGCGGGCCGCCCAACTGCCAGGCCAGCACGACCTGGTTGACGGTCGCCCCGGTCTCCCGTGCCACCTCCCGCAGCACCTTCATCCGGGCCGGCGTGCCCGGGTGGTCGTACTCGCGCTGAAGCTTCTCGGGGCGTACGTAGCCGCCGGTGAGCAGCGGCGAGTAGGCGACGAGGGTGAGGTCCGGCTCGGCCTCCAGGTAGCCCAGCAGTTCGGCGGTGGCCGCGCCGAGCGTGCCGTGCGCCCAGAGGGCGTTGGGCACGTCGGTCCGCGGCCGCAGATAGCTGTGGTGGTATTGGAGCACCTCATAGCCGGGCAGTCCCGCCGCGGCGGCGAGGGCGCGGGCCCGCTCCACGCGCCACATGGCGTGGTTGCTCACGCCGAGCAGCCCGACCGTGCCCCCGGTGACGAGTTCCCCGAACGCCTCGACCGTCTCCCCCGGCGGGACCGTACGGTCCTCGATGTGCGCGTAGAGCAGGTCGAGCCGCTCCACGCCGAGGCGCTCCCTGCTGCGTTCCGCCGACTCCCTGATCACCTTCGCAGACAGGCCCTCGGCGTTGTCGACGTAACTGGTGCCGGGGGCGAGGGGCCGGGCGCCGAGCTTGGTGGCGATGACGATCTCGGTGCCTGTCCCCCGGCTGCGGCGCCACCGTCCGAGCAGTTCCTCGCTCTGGCCGCCCTGGCTGCCGTCGATCCAGAAGGCGTAGTTGTCGGACGTGTCGATGAAGTTGCCACCGGCTTCGACGTAGCGGTCGAGCACGGCGAACGACGTCTTCTCGTCCGTCCGTGAACCGAACAGCATCGCGCCGAGCGACAGCACGCTCACCTCACGACGGGTCTTCGGGTCGCTGCCGATCGTGCGGTATTTCATAACTATGCCTCCCGTTCAGCCCGTTCGGCCCGTTCGGCGGGCCTCGGCAGGGAGTCTTCAGGTTGGAGCGCGCGCGAAGTCAAGCGTGCGCGAAGCCGAGAGTTCGGGCGGGGGCGGGCCGGAAGCGGGGCGGGGGGAAGCGGAGCACTCCGCTGGGGTCGGGGCCGCGCTGAGGGGCGCGGCCGACCGGGACTTGCCCGGCCGATCCTGTCGGCCGGACACGGGGCACGTCCTAATCGCCGTGCGAGCGGCTCAGGCGGTGGACGGCTCGGGCGGCGTCGCGGGCCTCCCGCTCGGCCTCGGTCAGGGCGGCGGTGGCCGTCCGTCGCCTCTCCTCGGCCTGTCGCTGTTCCTGTTCGGCACGGTCGAGGTCCTCTTCGGCATGGCCCGCCTGCCCCTCGGCGCGACCGACCTGCCCCTCGGCGCGGCTGACCTGCTCCTGAGCGCGTTCGAGGGCTTCCCGCGCCTTGCGGAGCTGCTGCTCGGCGGCGGATACCTGGCGCCGTGCCCGGTCACGGTGGTCGCGGGTCCGCCGCAGCGACGCGTCGGCGTCCTCCGCTTCCGCGCGCCGGTCGTCGAGCCGCCGTTCTGCGGCCTCGGCCGCCTCCCGAGCCTGCGTGAGCCGCTGTTCCCGCTCCAGCCGCAGTTGCCGTTCACGGCGGCGCTCGGCGAGTTCGTCCTTCCCCTCACGGCCGCGCGTCGATGCCGCCGGCGCCTCTGCGGGGCCGGACCGCTTGCCCTTCGCGGGGGCCGATGGCTTCGCCGTCGCACGGGTGGGCCGCTTCGCCGTCGCGGGGGCCACGGCGGACGCTTCGGTGTCGGAGGAGAAGGTCGACGGCGGGGCAAGGGCTGTTTCCAGCCGACCTCCGGACCATCGCCGGGCGGCGTCCGCGTCGGCCAGCACGGCACGCAGCGTGGACTCGACCTCCTGCAGCACCGGGCCGGACAGCGGCTGCCCGGCCGTCCGGGCGAGCCCCGCGGCCTCCCGGGACAGGGCGGCGACGACACGGCGCCGCTGGTCGGACAGCTCCTTGAGGCCTCCGGGGTCCAGCGTGCGGTACGCCTCGCGCAGCGACTCCCCCAGCTGGAGGAACTGCCGGCTCTCCTCCGGGCGGGAGCGCAGCAGCAGATTGGCCGCCCATGCCGCCAGGGTGGGGCGACGCGCACCCCGGATGGCGCGCGCGTCGTCGCCGCGGCCGGACGTCCTGGCGGCGGCCGCCCACACCTCCCGACGGCCGACGAAGTCGGACGGCGGGGTCACGTACAGCTCGTCGAGCACCGTCTCGACGTCGGGTCCGTCCGGCCGGTCGGGCCCGTCCGACCCTTCGGTCTCCCGGCGTCTCACCCGCTTGCCTGGCATGATCCCCAGCCTGCACCGGACCGTACAACCTCGCACATCGCCGCATGATTATCGGATAACACCACCCTTTCCGATTCTCGTCGGAAGCCCCTCGCGCCGAGTGTTGACCACCCTTAGTATCGGAACGAACACTGTCGGTGATTATCCGCGGGCCAGGGGGGCTACATGCGCGGGCATTTCCGCACACTGCTGCGCCATGTCGCGTACCCGGCCCTGTTGGCCGCCCTGGTGGCCACGGCGATCACCGCACTGCACCTGCGCTGGGACCTCGGCCGGGTGAGCCAGCTCTTCCTCGTCGGCACCATCGCCTACTTCACCCTGCTCGAACGGTTGATCCCGTACGAGCGGGAATGGGCGCCGAGCGCCCGCGAATGGGGCTGGTACGGCGTCTACTTCGTCCTCACGACGACCGGCGGGGCCCTGGCACAGCTACCGGTGGCGGCCATCGTCGCCTGGGCCGCGCCACGGCATCCGGCCCTGCCGCTCTGGGCGGAGATCCCGCTGGCGCTGCTCCTCGGCTCACTGGTCAACTACCTGATCCACCGGTGGTGCCACACCAGCCCCCGGCTCTGGCGGCTGCACGGTGTGCACCATGTGCCCGACAAGGTGACCGTCGGGAACAACGGGGTCAACCACCTGCTGGACGTCGTGCTCACGCAGGGTGTGGTGCAGTGCTCACTCGCCCTGACCGGATTCTCGACCGCGACGGTCTTCGTGATCGGCCTGTTCGTGGTCACCCAGGGCTACTTCGTGCACGCCAACATCGACGTCCGGATCGGCCCGCTCAATCACGTCCTCGCGGGGCCCGAGCAGCACCGGCTGCATCACAGCGTCGACCTGTCGGAAGCCGGTCACTACGGCTCCGAACTCTCGGTCTGGGACCACGCGTTCGGCAGTTTCACCTGGCGCCCCGGCCGACGGCCGGTCGCCGTGGGCCTGCGGAACCCGGCGGACTTCCCCCGGACCGGTGAGGTGGTCGCGAGCCACCTCCAGGCTTGGCGCCGGCCCACGCGCCCCGACCGCTCCGCCACCGGCCCGGCCGCCGGGCTGCGCCGACCAGCCCCGTAGCACCTCGACCAGCATCGCACCACCTCGACCAGCCCCGTAGCACCCCGGCCCGTTCGGCGCACCTGCCCGGCGCGCCCGGCCGGACCACCAGCTCGTCGTCCGACTGTCCGCTCGACCTCCACCTCCGCGCTCCGCCCCTACGGCTGCCCCTGCCTCCGGCCGGTGCGGCTCGGCGGCGCGGTCACTGTCCCCTGCGCGTGCGAACGCTCCCTGATCGCGGCGCCCGCGCGAACGAAGCTGTCCGAAGGACTCGCCCATGACGGATTCATGCCTCGTCCCCTCCCCGGACCCCACCCCCACTTCCACCACTGCGGCTCCCGACGCCGAGCGCGAGAAGATCGCGATCATCGGGATCGGATGCCGGCTGCCCGGCGGTGCCAACGACCACCGCGCGTACTGGCGGAACCTCGTCGACGGCAAGGACTGCATCACCCCGACCCCGCGCAACCGGTACGACGTCACCACCCTGGGCAGCCGCGACAAGGCCAAGCCGGGCCGACTGGTCGGCGGTCGGGGCGGATACATCGACGGCTTCGACGAGTTCGACCCCTCCTTCTTCGGCATCAGCGGCCGCGAGGCCGACCACATGGACCCGCAGCAGCGGAAGCTGCTGGAAGTGGCCTGGGAGGCCCTGGAGGACGGCGGCCAGAAACCGGCCGAGCTCGCCGGCCGTGACGTGGGCGTCTACGTCGGCGCGTTCACCCTGGACTACAAGATCGTCCAGTTCTCCGACCTCTCCTTCGACACGCTCGCCGCGCACACCGCCACCGGCACGATGATGACGATGGTGTCGAACCGCATCTCGCACTGCTTCGACTTCCGCGGCCCCAGCGTCTCCCTCGACACCGCCTGCTCCTCCTCCCTGGTCGCCGTCCACCTGGCCGGCCAGAGCCTGCTTCGCGGCGAGACCGACCTCGCGCTGGCCGGCGGCACCCTGCTCCACATCGCGCCGCAGTACACCATCGCCGAGACCAAGGGCGGATTCCTCTCCCCACACGGCCGTTCCCGCACCTTCGACGCCGCCGCCGATGGCTATGTCCGCGCCGAGGGAGTCGCGATCGTCGCCCTCAAGCGGCTCTCCGACGCGGTCCGCGACGGCGACCCCGTGCACGCCGTCATCATCGGCAGCGGCGTCAACCAGGACGGCCGTACCAACGGCATCACCGTGCCCAACCCGGACGCCCAGGTCGCCCTCATCGAACGGGTCTGCGCCGAGGCCGGGATCGTCCCCGGCAGCCTCCAGTACGTCGAGGCGCACGGCACGTCCACCCCCGTCGGCGACCCGATCGAGGCGACAGCACTGGCCCGTGCACTGGCGGTGGGCCGCCGGCCCGGTGACCGCTGCTACGTCGGCTCGGTGAAGACCAACATCGGACACACCGAGTCGGCGGCCGGCCTCGCCGGGCTGATCAAGTCGGCGCTGGCGCTGAAGCACCGACTGATCCCCCCGCACATCAACCTGGAGCGGCTCAACCCCGCGATCGACCCGGCCGCCCTCCCGTACGAGATCCCCACCGAGCCCACCCCGTGGCCCGCGCACCGGGGACCGGCCAGAGCCGGTGTCAACTCCTTCGGCTTCGGCGGCACCAACGCACACGTCCTGCTGGAGGCCGCGCCCGAGCCGGAACCGGAGCTGGAGCCGAAGCCAGAGCGGGAGCCGGGGCTGGAGTCGGTCGGTGCCGGGACCGCGGAAGGTGCCGCAGCTCCACGAACTGCCGGGACCGAAGCGGGCGTCGAGGCCGACGAGGCTGTCGGAGGTGGGGACGGCAGCGAGGCTCAGGCGCCTGTGCCGGAAGGGCCGGGGGACGGTGTCGTCGAGGTCGGCGCGGCTGCCGGGCCGCCTGTCTGGACGGTTCTGCCGCTGAGCGCACGGGAGACCGCCGCTCTGCCCGAGGTGGCCGCCGGGATCCAGGGCGAGTTGGCCGGTGTGCGGGGCGGTGCCCCGGCCCGTCCGGCCGACGTCGGTCACACCCTGGCCCATCGACGCCAACACCACGACACCCGGCTCTCGGTCGTGTACGACTCCCGCGATGCCGCCGCCCGCGCCTCGCTGGACGAGGCGCTCTCCGCCTATCTCCGCGGCGAACCGCACCCCCGGGTGCTCACCGACCACTGCCGCGAACCCCGGCACCGGCGGCTGGCCTGGGTCTTCACCGGCATGGGCCCCCAATGGTGGGCGATGGGCCGCCAACTCTTCGCCACCGAGCCGGTGTACCGGGAGGCCGTCGAGCGCTGCGGCGAGCACATCGCCGAGCTGACCGGCTGGTCGCTGACCGAGGAGCTCGCCGCCGACGAGGCGGACTCCCGGATGGCCGAGACCTGGCTCGCCCAGCCCGCCAACTTCGCCGTGCAGGTGGGACTGGCCGCCCTCTGGCGCAGCCGAGGGGTCCACCCCGACACCGTCGTCGGCCACTCCACCGGCGAGGTCGCCGCCTTCCACGAGGCCGGCGTCTACGACCTGGCCGACGCGGTCAAGGTCGTGGTGCACCGCAGCCGACTCCAGCAGCGGCTGGCCGGCACCGGCGGCATGCTCGCCGTCGCCCTCGGCGAAGCGGAGGCCGTTCGTCGGCTCCGCCCGTACGGTGACGCGATCTCGGTGGCCGCCGTCAACAGCCCGACATCGCTCACCCTCGCCGGGGACGAGACCGCACTGGCCGAACTGGCCACCGCGCTCACCGCCGAGCAGGTCTTCGTCCGCCCGCTGGCCGTCGAAGTGCCGTACCACAGCGCCCGCATGGAGCTGATCAAGGACGAGCTGCTGGAGTCGCTCGCCGACATCAAGCCGCGTCCGGCGAGGGTTCCGCTCCACCTCACCGGGCGCGAGGGCACCGCACGCGGCACCGAACTGGACGCCGCCTACTGGTGGCACAACGTCCGTGACCGCGTCCGCTTCCGGCAGGCGATCGAGCGGCTGACCGACGACGGGTACCAGCTGTTCCTGGAAGTGGGGCCCCACCCGGTGCTCGGCCGGTCGATCGCCGAGACGGTCGCGCACCGGACGGCCGGCGGGAGCGGTGAGGGTCGTTCCCCCGCAGCCGATGCCTCCGCAGCCGATGCCCCCGACGTACGCACGCTGCCGTCGATCCGCCGCCAGGAGGACGAACAGGTCACGTTCACCGCGTCGTTGGCCGCCCTGCACAACGTCGGTGTCGAGGTCGACTGGTCCGTGCTCCAGCCCGCCGGGCGGACGGTCCCGCTGCCGCGCTACCCGTTCCGGCGGGACCGGCACTGGGTCGAGCCCCGGCCGGTCGCCGTGGTACGGCAGGGCCGGGTGGACCACCCCCTGCTCGGCCGTCGGCTGCCGGGCGCCGAACCGGCCTGGGAGGCCCGGCTGGACACCGAGGCGCTGCCGTACCTGGAGGACCACCGCATCCAGGGCAGCGTGCTCTTTCCCGCCGCCGGATACCTGGAGATGGCGGTCCAGGCGGTGCGCGCCCTGACCGGGGGCGCCGACGCCGCCCTGGCCGGCATCGAGCTGCGCAAGGCACTCTTCCTGCCCGACGCGGAGAGCCGCGCCGTCCAGCTCACCCTCTCGACCGAGCACGGCGGCTTCACCGTCGCCACCCCCGCCGGCCAGGGAACCGAGCGCACCGTGCACGCCGTCGGCACCGTCCGGCCCGGCCAAAGCCGCCGCCCGGACCGGCCGTTGGACGTGACGGCGCTGCGCGAGCGGGCCGTCCGCCATCTGACCGGACCGGAGTGCTACGCGGAGCTGGCCGCGCTCGGCTACCACTACGGGCCGGCGTTCCAGGGCATCGAGGAGGTCTGGATCGGCCCCGGTGAGGCGCTGGCCAGGATCCGGCCGACGCCGGCGGTCGTCGGGCAGGGAGTGGATCATCAGGTGCATCCGGTGGTGATGGACGCGCTGTTCCAGACCCTGCTGACCCCGCAGCTGTCGACGGCCGGCCCCACAGGCGCCGAAATCCGGCTGCCGGTCGCCATCGACGAGGTACGGCTCGACGCGGTGGGCGATCGCACCCTGTGGGCGCACGCCACCGTCACCGACGAGACCGGCTCCGAACTGGTCGGCGACATCGCGGTCCACGACGAGCAGGGCGTACCGCTCGGCGGGATCACCGGGTTCCGGGCCGCCGATGTCGAGCGGGCCGCGACGGCGGTCGGGCCGGCGACCATCGACGGCTGGCTCGCGGAACCGGTCTGGACCCCACTGCCGGACGCCCCCGACCTGTCGGACGCCTCCGACCTGCCGCTGGGCCACGCCGACGACTGGCTGGTGTTCGCGGACCGGCAGGGCGTCGCCGAAGCGCTGGCCCAGCGGATCACCGCACGCGGCGGCCGTTGCCTGCTCGTCCGGCCCGGCGCCGGGTACCGGCCCGCCGAGGGCGACGATCCGGCCGTCGTCGATCCCGGCTCCGCCGCCGACCTGTCCCGTCTGCTGGCCGACCACCGGGCCTCCGGCGCACCGGACCCGGCCGCCGTCGTCCACCTCTGGAACCTCGACCGACCGGAACCGTCCACCCCGGCCGACCCCACCGCCACCGCCACCGCCACCGGCGACCCCACCGCCACCGCCGCCCCCACCTCCCCGGTCGCTCACGCCACCACGGTCGCCCTCACCCCCGCCGCCGACTCCGCCGACACACCCGACCCTGTCGCCGCCACCACCTCCGACTCCCCCGCCCCTGTCACCGCCCCCACCTCCGTCACCCTCGTCACGCCCGCCACCCCCACCTCCACCGCCCCCGTCGCACCCCCCACTCCCCACGACCCCTCCCCCGGCGCCTACAGCCTGGTCGTCCTCGCCGCGCTGGTGTCGGCCGAACTGCCGGGCAGCCGACTGCACATCGTCACCCGGTGCGCGCAGGCCACCGTCGCCGGTGAGCCGGTCGAACCGCTGGGGGCGCCCGCCTGGGGAATCGGCCGGGTGCTGCGCCATCAGGAGCTGCCCGGCCACCCGGGCAAGCTGGTCGACCTCGGCCCGGACGGGGACCGCGACGGCGAGGCCGCCGCGTTGCTGCGTGAGTTCACGCTGGGCGACGAGGACGAGGTCGCGCTGCGGGACGGCCGTCGGCTCACCTGTCGGCTGAGGCGCGCCGAGGGGCTGAGCCGGCCGCTGCCGCCGCGGCTCCGGCCCGACGCCGCATACCTGGTCACGGGCGCCTTCGGCGCGCTCGGTCGGCTGCTGTGCCGCACGCTGGTCCGGCGCGGTGCCCGTCGGCTGATCCTGGTCGGCCGTGGCCCGCTGCCGCCGCGCGAGGAGTGGCGGGACGTCGACCCGACCGGCCAGGAGGGCCTGCGCGTCGCCTTCCTGCGGGAGCTGGAGGCCCTGGGCGCGGAGCCGGTCCCGGCGCGGCTGGACATCACCGACGAGTCGGCGCTGGCCGCCTGGTTGGCCGAGTACCGGCGGCTGGACCGGCCACCGATCCGGGGCGTCTTCCATCTGGCGGGGCAGGTCCGGGACACCCTGGTCGGCGAACTGGACCGGGAGACGTTCGACGCGGCGTACGGCCCGAAGGTGCTCGGCGCGCTCGCCCTGCACCGGCAGCTGGCCGGCGAACCGCTGGACCACTTCGTGCTGTTCGCCTCGATCGCCTCGCTGCTGACCACGGCCGGGCAGACCAACTACGCCGCGGGCAACGCCTTCCTGGACGCGCTGGCCCACCACCGCCGGGCGCTCGGTCTGCCCGCGCTGAGCCTCGACTGGGGCCCCTGGGCGACCGGGATGATCGAGGAACTGGGTCTGATCGACCACTACCGCGTAAGCCGGGGCATGAGTTCGCTCGCCCCCGAGACCGGCATGGCCGTACTGGAACGGGTGCTCGGTCAGGACCGGGCCCAGTTGCTGATCGCCACCGTGGTGGACTGGCCGGTCTTCCTCTCCTGGTACCCCGCTCCGCCGCCGCTGGTGGCCGACCTGGCCGCGGCCGCCCGGGAGTCCGGCCCGGCGACGGAGCCGACCGGCCCACTGGAGACGCTGCGGGCGGCCGGGGAGGCCGAGCGGCTGTCCCTGCTCACCTCCTGGTTCGGCGGGCTGGTCGCCTCCGTGCTCCGCGTGCCGGCCGACCAGATCGAACCGGGCGCCGGACTCGGGGCCCTCGGCCTGGACTCCCTGCTCGCGATGGAACTGCGGGCCCGCCTCACCACCGAACTCGGCACCACCCTCCCGCTGGTGGCGCTGCTGAGCAACGCGCCGGTCGCCGAGCTGGTCGCCCAGCTGTACGAGTCGCTGGCCGAGCTGCTCCACGAGGAGCGGCCCGACCGGTGCGGGACCAGTGTGGAGCGGTACGAGGACGAGTCGGCGTACCCGCTGACGCAGAACCAGAAGGCCCTGTGGTTCCTCAAGCAGCTCGACCCGGACGGGTTCGCCTACAACATCGGCGGCGCGGTCGAGGTCCGGGTGGAGCTGGAACCCGACCTGATGGCCCTCGCCTTCCGGACCATGGTCGAGCGGCATCCCGGTCTGCGGGCCAACTTCGTGCTCGACGACGGCGGTCCGGTACAGCGGATCTCCGCGGCGCTGGAGCCGGACTTCGGGGTCGTCGACGTCGAGCACCTGGACTGGGACGAGATCCACGCGGTGATCGTCCGGGAGTACCGCAGGCCGTACGACCTGGAGCATGACCCGCTGGTGCGGTTCCGTCTGTTCCGGCGCGGCCCGGCCCGGTGGGTGATCATGAAGGCCGTCCACCACATCGTCTCGGACGCGATCTCCACGTTCACCTTCATCGAGGAGCTGCTCGCGGTCTACGAGGGGCTGCGGCGCGGCGAGGCGCCCCAACTGCCCTCGGTGTCCGCGCGCTACCTGGACTTCCTCAACCGGCAGAACGAGTTCCTGGCCGGGCGTGAGGCGTCAAGGATGCTCGACTACTGGCGTTCGCGGCTGCCCACCGAGGTGCCGACCCTCGAACTGCCGACCGACCGGCCCCGCCCCGCGGTGCAGACCCACAACGGCGCCTCTGAGTTCTTCGTCCTGGACGAGGAGCTGAGCGCCCGGGTGCACACACTGGCCCGCGAGCACAACGTCACCGTGTTCATGGTGCTGCTCAGCGCCTACTACCTGCTGCTGCACGCGTACTCGGGTCAGGACGACCTCATCGTCGGCAGCCCGGTGACCGGTCGCACCGACGAGGAGTTCGCCGGCGTCTACGGCTACTTCGTCAACCCGCTGCCGCTGTATGTCTCGCTGGCCGGGGAGCCGACCGTGGCCGAGCTGCTGGACCGGGTGCGCACCACCGTGCTGGGCGGCCTCGACCACCAGGAGTACCCGTTCGTGCTGCTGGTGGAGAAACTCGGGCTCCAGCACGACCCCAGCCGCTCGGCGGTCTTCCAGGCGATGTTCATCCTGCTCCACCACAAGGTCGCCACCGAGAAGTACGGCTACCGCCTGGAGTACATCGAACTGCCGGAGGAGGAGGGCCAGTTCGACCTCACCCTCTCCGCCTACGAGGACGAGTCGGAGCACCGCTTCCACTGCGTGCTCAAGTACAACACCGACCTCTTCCTGCCGGAGACGGTGTCCCGGCTGGCCGGGCACTACGTCAACCTGCTCACGGCACTGACCACGGCGGGCCCGGAGCGCGCGGCGACCGGCCTGGAACTGCTCGGCCCCGACGAGCGGGCCCTGGTGCTCGGGCAGTGGAGCGGAGCGGACCGGCAGGTCGCGTACGACGAACCGGTGCACGAGCTGATCCTGCGTGCGGCGGCGGCCGAGCCGACGGCCCCGGCGGTGGTGATGCCGGCCGGTTCCGGCCCGGCCGTCCGCCTCACCTACGGCGAGCTGGCCGAACGCTCGGCGCGGGCCGCCGCCCGGCTGCGCGCGCTGGGTGCCGGGCCCGGCTCGGTGGTGGCCCTCTGCCTGGAGAAGTCCCCGGAGCTGATCGTCGCCCTGCTCGCGGTGCTGCGCACCGGCGCCGCGTATCTGCCGCTCGCCCCCGGCGACCCCGCCGACCGGCTGGCCTACATGGTCGAGCACGCGGGAGCGGACCTGCTGATCGCCGAGGACCACCGACTCGACCAGCTCGACCGACTCGACGGGCTCCCGGCCCGGCTGATCACCACGGACGAACTGAGCACGGTGGAGGCCGAGTTCGCGGACGAACCAGTGGGTCTGGAGGCGCCCGCGTACGTCATCCACACCTCCGGGTCCTCCGGTCGCCCCAAGGCCGTCCGGGTGTCGCACGGCAATCTGGCCTCGGCGTACCAGGCGTGGCGTGCCGAGTACCGGCTGGACACCGACGTCCGGGTGCACCTCCAGATGGCGGCCCCCTCCTTCGACGTCTTCACCGGGGACGTGGTCCGCGCGCTCTGCTCGGGCGGGACCCTGGTGCTGGTTCGGCGGGAGCTGCTGTTCGACACGGCCCGGCTCCACGAGGTGATGCGCGCCGAGCGGGTGGACGCCGCCGAGTTCGTCCCGGCGGTGGCCCGCGTCCTCGCCGATCACTGCGAACGGGAGGGGCTGCGGCTGGATTTCATGCGGCTGCTGGTGGTCGGTTCGGACGTGTGGAAGGTCGAGGAGTACGAGCGGCTGCGCGCCCTGTGCGGGCCGGCGACCAGGCTCGTCAACTCCTACGGCGTCACCGAGGCCACCATCGACAGCACGTACTTCGAGGGGCTGCTGGACGGGCTGGCGCCCAGCCGGATGGTGCCCATCGGGCGGCCCTTCCCGAACAGCACCCTCTATCTGCTGGACCGGCACGGACGCCCGGTCCCGCCCGGGGTCACCGGCGAGCTGTGGATCGGCGGCTCCGGCGTGGCGCTCGGCTACGCGGGCGACGAGGAACGGACCGGCCGGCGGTTCACCACCCTCCCGCTGGGCGGCGCCGACGGCACCGAGCCGGTCCGGGTCTACCGCACGGGTGACCTCGCGTGCTGGGACGCGGACGGCGGGGTGCGTCTGCTCGGCCGGGCCGACGCGCAGATCAAGGTACGGGGGCACCGGATCGAGCCGGGGGAGGTCGAGAGCCGGCTCGGGGAGTGGCCCGAGCTGGACCGGGCGGTGGTCACCGTCCGTGCCGACGGGCGGGGCGAGAACATGCTCTGCGCCTACTGCGTGCCGGCCCCCGGCAGGACCCTCGACCGGCGTGAGCTGCGCCGTCATCTGGCCGGCCTCCTGCCGACCTTCATGATCCCGGCGCACTTCACCGAGGTGCCCGCGCTGCCGCTCACCGCCAACGGCAAGGTGGATCTCGCCGCGCTGCCCGCCCCCGGGACGGACGGCGTGGAACGGACGGCCGAACCGCCCGCGACCCTGTACGAGGTCAGGATGGCCGAGCACTGGCAGGCCCTGCTCGGCATCGAGAAGCCGGGGCTCCAGCACGACTTCTTCGAGTGCGGCGGCTCCTCGATCAGGCTGATCGAGCTGATCCATGGCCTCCAGGCCGAGTTCAACATCAGCGTCCCGGTGAGCAGGCTGTTCGAGGTCACCACCCTGCACGGCATGGCCCGCACGGTCGAGCACATCATCACCGGCCGGATCGAGGGCGGCCGACCGTACCTGTGGTTCAACCGGGAGCAGCGGCAGACCCTGTTCTGCTTCCCGCCGGCCGGCGGCCACGGCCTGGTGTACCGGCGGTTCGCGGAGCACCTGCCCGAGTACCGGCTGGTCGCCTTCAACTACGTGTCCGGCGACGGCAAGGTCGACGCGTACGCGGACCTGGTCGGCTCGCTCCAGCCGGAGGGGCCGTGCGCGTTGCTCGGCTACTCACTCGGCGGCAACCTCGCCTTCGAGGTGGCCAAGGAACTGGAGCGGCGCGGCCGCACGGTCTCCCATGTGGTGATCGTGGACTCGCACCGGATCGCGGAGCCCTTCGACCTCGCCGACGAGCATGTCGCTGCCTTCGAGCGTGAGCTGGAAGACCATCTGTGGCGGCACACCGGTTCGACGGCGGTCGCCGACGAGACCCGCGCGCAGGCCCGCGACTATCTGCGGTTCTGCAGCCGGACGCCCAACGTCGGTGTGGTCACCGCCGAGATCGGCGTCATCTCCGACGCCGAGCAGGCCGCGCTCCACGAGGCCGGGTACCACGGCGCGTGGCACGGCAGCTCGGCCACCCGGACGACGGTCCTCACGGGCCACGGCACCCACGCCGAAATGCTCGACCACGAGTACAGCGCCCACAACGCCCGGCTCACCCGCTCGATCCTCACCGGAACCCCACCCCACACGTCGTGACCCCGGCACGGCCCCGCCACCGGGACCGACCTCGCGGGCCGGCACCGACCACACCGGCCCGCCCCACACCGACCCCCACCACCGCCCCCGTAAAGGAACGGATCCCCCCATGCCTGATCAACACCCCCCACTCCCCTACCCCTTCGCCCCACGTGGCCTCGACCTCGACCCCGGGTACGCGGAGTTGCGCGAACGCGCACCGGCCCGTATCCGCATGCCGTACGGCGACGACGCCTGGCTGGTCACCCGGTACGAGGACGTGCGGACGGTCCTGGCCGACCCGCGGTTCAGCCTGGCCGCCTCGATGGACCGGGACCAGCCGCGGATGCGCCCGGTGACCCGTACCGGCGCCGGTCTGTTCTCCACGGAGCCGCCCGAGCACACCCGGCTCCGCTCGCTGGTGGCACGGCAGTTCAGCGCCCGCCGGGTCGAGCCGCTGCGCGCACGGGCCGGGGAACTGGCCGACGAGCTGATCGACGGGATGGTGGCCGCGGGCCAACCGGCGGACCTGGTCGAGGACTTCGCCATCCCCATGCCGACCACCATCATCTGCGAGGTGCTCGGCATCCCCGCCAAGGACCACCGGATGCTCTGGCACTGGGCGGAGACGGTGCTCTCCGCCATCACCCCCCAGGAAGCGCTCGCCACCGAGGGCCGGGACTTCATGGAGTACATGGTCGGCGTGCTGGAGCTACGCGACCGCGAGCCGGGCGACGACCTGCTCACCACCCTGGTCCGGGCCTGCCGCGAGGAGGGCCTGATCAGCGAGGAGGAGCTGCTGTCGATCGCCTGCGACCTGCTGATCGCCGGCTTCGTCTCCACCACCAACCAGATCGGCAACTTCTTCCACCAACTCCTGGTACACCCACAGGAGTTGGTGCGGCTACGGGAGCACCCCGAGTGGATCCCGAAGGCCGTCGAGGAGCTGATGCGCTACGTGCCGCTGCTCACCGGCTTCAATCTGGCACGGTACGTGACCGCCGATGTCGAGCTGGGCGGCATCACGATCCGGGCCGGCGAGGCGGTGATGATCGCCACCGCCGCCGCCAACCGCGACCCGGAGGTGTTCCGGGAGCCGGAGCGCCTCGTCATGGACCGCGGGGCCAACCCGCACATCGGCTTCGGCCACGGCGTGCACTACTGCGTCGGCGCCCATCTCGCCCGGCTGGAGCTCCAGGTGGCGATCGAGCGGGTGCTGCACCGGCTGCCCGGCCTGCGGCTGGCCGTCCCCGAGAGCGAACTGATCTGGAAGCAGGACGCGATGGTCAACGGTCTCCAAGCGCTCCCGGTCGCCTGGTGACCGGGCACAGCGGCCGTCGCCGTGAGTCGATGATCATCATCGGCGGTGGTCTGGGCGGTCTCTCCACCGGCTGCTACGCCCGGATGAACGGCTACCGGACCCGGATCTTCGAGATGCACGAGATCCCCGGCGGCTCGTGCACCGGCTGGGACCGCAGCGACTTCACCTTCGACTGGTGCGTCAGCTGGCTCCTCGGGAACGGTCCGGGCAACGAGATGTACCAGATCTGGCTCGAACTGGGCGCGCTCCAGGGCAAGGAGATGCGGCACTTCGACGTGTTCAACATCGTCCGGGGCCGGGACGGCCGGGCGGTCCGCTTCTACTCCGACCCGGACCGGCTCCAGGCGCACCTGCTCACCGTCTCCCCGGCCGACGCGGCGCCCATCCGGGAGTTCTGCGCGGGCATCCGCACGTTCCGCAAGGCGCTGGCGGTCTACCCGTTCCTCAAGCCGGTCGGGTTGATGGGCCGGTGGGAGCGGTGGCGGATGATGGCCTCCTTCGTCCCGTACCTCACCACCATCCGCAAGTCGATCACCGTGCTGATGACGGACTACGCGCAGCGGTTCCGCGACCCGCTGCTGCGAGAGGCGTTCAACTTCATCCTCTACGAGAAGCATCCGGCGTTCCCGGTGCTGCCGTTCTACTTCCAGCTGGCCTCGCACGCCAATCACGCGGCGGGCGTGCCGGAGGGCGGTTCGCTGGGGCTCGCCCGGTCGGTCGAGGAGCGGTACCGCAAGCTGGGCGGTGAGATCACCTACAACGCCAGGGTCGAGGAGATCCTGGTCGAACGGGACCGCGCGGTGGGGGTGCGACTGAGCGACGGCCGGGAGTACCGCTCCGACATCGTGGTCTCGGCGGCCGACGGCCACACCACGGTGATGAAACTGCTGGGCGGCAGGTACCTCAACGACACCTACCGCAAGCTCTACACCTCGCTGATCGACCAGCCCGGACAGCTGTCCCCCGGTTACGTCTCCCTCTTCCTGGGGCTGCGCAAGCCCTTCCCGGAGGGCGACCCGTGCACCACCTATCTGCTGACGGAACAGCAGGCGAGCGCGCTCACCGGGATCCGCTGCCCGTCGATGAACGTGCAGTTCCGCACCCGGCACTACCCGGAGCTGGCGCCGCGCGAGTCCACCGTGGTGTTCGCGACGTACTTCTCGGACATCGGCCCCTGGCGGGAGCTGCACCAGGGGCCGGAACGGTCCTCGCGGGTCCGGCGCGGTCAGGAGCTGCACACCCTGCCGGTCCGGCACGGCAGGGACTATGTGACCGCCAAGCGGGAGGTCCGCAACGGCATCGTCTCCTTCCTGGACGAGCGGTTCCCTGGTTTCAAGGACGCGGTGGCCGTCGCCGACGTCTCCACCCCGCTGACCCAGGTCCGCTACACGGGCGTCTACGACGGCACGTTCCCCGGCTGGAACCCGTTCGTGGAGGGCGCGGAGACGGTGGAGGAGGAGATCAAGCGCAGCGGCCCGGTCCTGCCCGGGCTGTCGGACTTCTACCTCTCCGGGGTCTGGGCGACCATCGGCGGCCTGATCCGGGCGGCCGCCGCGGGCCGGCACGTCATGCAGTTCATCTGCCGGGACGACGGTGTGGAGTTCACCGCCGACATCGACCGGAGCGCCCCGCCCCCGACGCATGTGGTCATCCCGGTCGGCGGTCCGCCCCGGCAAACGCGGGCCGCCGACGGGGGCGGTACGACGAGCGATCCCTCGAACACCGAGACAGGAGCCCTGACATGAGGATCGAGAAGTGGGTCGTCCGTGAGCACCTCGGCGGGGTCCCGGACGTGGACCGGATCTACGAGAAGGTGGTGGAGGACGTCGAGATCGCCCTCCGCCCCGACGAGATGCTGTTCCGCACGCGGTACGTGTCGGTCGACCCGTATCAGAACGGGCTGGCGCTGGAGACGCCGATCGGGCACCCCATGGGCGCGGACTCGATCATGGAGGTGCTGGAGGCGGGGCCGGAGGCGGCGTTCGAGGTCGGTGACCTGGTGCAGGGCTTCGGCGGTTGGCGCAGCCATGTGGTCCACAACGGCGCCGAGGAGGTGTGGCGGACGGGCACCTTCCCGATGGTGTTCCCGGCCTACCGCCGACTCGACCCGGAGTGGTACGACGAGCGGCTGCCGCTGTCCACCGCGCTCGGCGTCATGGGCGCGCCCGGGATGACCGCGTGGGGCACCCTCACCCGGTTCATGACCGTACGGCCCGGTGACACGGTGGTGGTCAGCGCCGCATCCGGCTCGGTCGGCACGCTGGTGGGCCAGTTGGCCCGGCGGGCGGGTGCCGCCCGGGTGGTGGGCACCACCGCCTCACCGGGCAAGGTCGAGTATCTGCGCGGGCTCGGCTTCGACGAGGTGGTGCTCTACGCACAGGCCGACGACGCGGAGAAGGTACGGCAGGAGCTGCTGCTCGCCGCGCCCGACGGGGTCGACCGGTACTTCGACAACCTGGGCGGAACCATCACCGACGCGGTGTTCACCATGCTCAACGTGGACAGCCAGGTGGCCGTCTGCTGGCAGTGGGCCACCACCGTGAACGGCGAACTGACCGGGCCACGGCTGCTGCCGTACATCATGTTCCCGCGCACCACGATCCGCGGCATCTTCGCCCAGGAGTGGTTCCACGAGCCGCTGTTGACGCGGATGCACCAGGAGCTCGGAGGTCTCGTCCGCGACGGTGAGATCCAGTACCACCAGACCGTGCACCAGGGCTTCGACGCGATCCCGCACGCGTACCGCAGCCTCTATGTGAACCGGGAGGGGAACCGGGGCAAGGTGCTGGTCCAGGTCTGACCGAGCCCGCGGGAGCGACGGAACAGAGCACGGGCGGCGGGGAGGCCGTTCTCCCACCGAGGGGACAACGGCCTCCGACCGGGCTGCGACACCGGCGCCGTCAGTCCACCCGTTCCGGATGCGTGAGGTTCGCTCCGCTCGCCGGGTCGAACACATGGGCCTTGGCCATGTCGACCCGCAACTCCGTGGGCTGACCCTCACGCGCACGTGTGGCGGCGTCCAGACGGGCCACGATCTGACGGGTGTCGGCGCCGGTGTCGCGCAGACCCGAGTCCTTGGCGAGCTCCTCCAACTCGGCGGTCGTCGCGGGCCCGCCCTCCGCGGTGAAGTAGACGTACACATCCGAGCCCAGCGACTCCAGTACCTCCACGGTGGCGGTGAAGACCGGGCTCGTGCGGTCCCGTTCGTGGGACAGGGCCGCGTCCTCGAACGCCTCCGGCCGCAGCCCGATGATGACCTCGCGAGGCGCGTTCTGCTCCTCCAGCGCCCGTCTCGTACGGTCGTCGAGGGGCAGGTCGCCCACGGGTGAGCGCAGGGCACCGCCCTCGAAGGTGGCGTTCAGGAAGTTCATGGCCGGGGAACCGATGAAGCCCGCGACGAAGATGTTGCGCGGCAGGTCGTACAACTCGGCAGGTGTCCCGATCTGCTGGACCAGGCCCTGTCGCATGACCACGACCCGGTCGCCGAGGGTCATCGCCTCGGTCTGGTCGTGGGTGACGTACACGGTGGTCGTACCGAGGCGCCGCTGCAGCCGGGAGATCTGGGTGCGCATCTGCACCCGGAGTTTGGCATCGAGGTTGGACAGCGGCTCGTCCATCAGGAACGCCTTGGGATCACGGACGATCGCCCGTCCCATGGCCACCCGCTGACGCTGACCGCCCGAGAGGTTGGCGGGCTTGCGGTCCAGGTGCTCGGTCAGATCGAGGATCTGCGCGGCTTCCGTGACCTTGGCGTCGATGGTCGCCTTGTCCACCTTGGCCAGGCGCAACGGGAAGCCCATGTTCTCCCGGACGCTCATGTGCGGGTAGAGGGCGTAGCTCTGGAAGACCATGGCGACGTCGCGTTCCTTGGGAGCGAGGTCGTTGACGACGCGGTCTCCGATGCGGAGGGTGCCCTCGGTGATGTCCTCCAGGCCGGCGATCATGTTCAGTGTGGTGGACTTGCCGCATCCCGACGGACCGACCAGGATCACGAACTCGCCGTCGGCGATCTCGAGGTCCACGTCCTTGACGGCGAGGGACCCGTCGGGAAAGCGCTTGGTGACTCCCTCGAGGATGATCTCGGCCATGGGTGGTGCCTCCTTGCCTTCATACCTTGGTCGGGGCATACGCGGTCGGGGAGGTCACCCCTTGACCGCCCCTGAGGTCAGCCCGGCGACAATCCGCCGCTGGAAGAGCAGGACGAAGACGATGATCGGGATGGTGATGACCACGGCGGCCGCGGCGATCGACCCCGTGGGCTGCTGGAACTGGGAGCTCCCGGTGAAGAACGCGATCGCGGCGGGCACGGTGCGCGCGGACTCGGTGGAGGTCAGCGAGATCGCGAACAGGAAGTCGTTCCAGCAGAAGATGAACACGAGGATGGCCGTGGTGAACACGCCCGGCGCGGCCAGCGGCACGATGACCATGCGGAAGGCCTGCGCGGGCGTCGCCCCGTCCACCTTGGCTGCCTTCTCCAGATCCCAGGGGATCTCCCGGAAGAAGGCGGACAGGGTGTAGATCGCGAGCGGCAGGGAGAACGTCATGTACGGGATGATCAGCCCGATCCAGGTGTCGAAGATCCCGATGATCCGCTCGATGTTGAACAGCGGCGACACCAGGGAGATCGGCGGGAACATGGCGATCAGCAACGACATGCCGATGAGGACCCGCTTGCCGGGGAAGCGCAGCCGGGCCACCGCGTAGGCGGCCATGGTGCCCAGCGCCACCGCGATCACCGTGGCGATCAGGGCGATACCGATCGAGTTGATCAGCGCCCGGGTGAACTCGGAGGTCTCGAAGATGCCCCGGTAGTTCTCCCAGGTCCAGTCCGTGGGGATGTAGTTGCCGTCCGTCAGGGTGCTGGGGTCCTTGAACGACAGTGCGGCGATCCACCCCACCGGGAACAGGGCGTACAGCACGACCAGTACGTTCAGGACCCCCCACCGGGCGGCATGTGTCTTTCCCACAGCGGCCATCAGCGCTTCACCTCCGCGCCGGGTGCGGCAGCGCCGAACAGTTTGACGAAGGTGAAGGCGATGATCCCGACGCAGATGAAGATCAGGACCGAGATCGCCGAGCCGATGCCCAGGTTCAGCGCGGTGAACAGGTTGTCGTACCCGAGGATCGACACCGAGCCGGTTCCCTGGGCTCCCGCGGTCAGGATGTAGATGTTGTCGAAGATCCGGAACGCGTCGAGGGTGCGGAAGAGCAGTGCCACCAGGATGGCCGGTTTCATCAGCGGCAGCATGATCCTGGTGAAGCGCTGCCAGGCGGTGGCACCGTCCACCATGGCCGCTCTCAGGGTCTCCTCGGGGACCAGCGCGAGGCCCGCGAGCAGCAGCAGGGCCATGAACGGCGTCGTCTTCCACACCTCGGCGAGGATGATCAGCCAGAGGGCGGGCCACTGTTCGGTCAGGGGAGCGTCCCCCTGGGGCAGCAGCTCGGCCAGATATCCGAGGTCGGGGGTCCACGCGTACTGCCAGGAGAAGGCGGCCACCACGGTGACGATCCCGTACGGGATGAGGACCGACGTGCGGACGACGCCTCGCCAGAAGATCGTGCGGTGCATCACGAGGGCGAGCCCCATTCCGAGGACCAGTTCGATCGCCACGGACACGGCGGTGATGAACAACGTGACCCAGAAGGCGTCCCACCAGAACGGAGAGGTCAGCACCGCCCCGTAGTTGCTCAGCCCCACGAACTCCGCCCGTCCGGGAAAGCGCAGGTCATAGCGCTGGAGGGACAGGTACATGGCGTATCCGACGGGGTAGGCGGTCACGGCGATCATGACGACGACAGCGGGCGCGCAGAGCAGCCAGCCGAGCCGGCGCTCCTGTCTGGCGCCCGCCGAGAGCGCTGACCGCTCCGGCTCCGCCCGGCCCGTCTCCGTCCCTGGAGGTGGCGGGGCTCCTGTCGGTTGCTCCCGCGTGCTCATCGCGGGCCGTCCGAGGACGCGACCCGCGCACGGGAGAGCCGACCGGCACAGGGGGGCGGGAGGAGGTGGTTCACGGGATCACACCCTCGGATCGCAGGGCATCGTCGATCTGTTCCTTGATGGTGTCGACCGAGCTCACGGGGTCGATCCCGGAGGGCGGGGACAGGGTGTGGGAGACCGCGATCGACACGTTCTGGTAGACCGGGGTGATCGGGCGGACGCTTCCCGCTTCCAGGGCGGCCAGCACGTCCCGGGAGAAGGGGTACTCCTTCATGAACGCGGGCTCGTCGTACAGGGCGCGCAGGGTGGGGGGTAGACCGCCCTCGAGCGCCGCGGCGAGTTGGTTCTCCCGGTTGCGCAGGCACAGTGCCGCCTCGAAGGCCAGGTCGGGGTGGCGTGAGTAGGCGCTCACCGCCAGATCGATGCCTCCGATGGTGGGCCGTGCGGGGCGGTCCGCGTCGACCCTGGGGTACGGCGCCCAGCGGAAGTTCTTGAACAGCTCGGGGTTGTTCGTCTTCATCGACGGATAGACGAACGGGTAGTTGAGCTCGAACGCCGCCGTCCCCGCCTCCATGGCGAGCCGGTTCTGGTCCTCCATCTGGTTGGGGAGGGAGGGGTCCGCGGCGGAGGAGTCCGCGAGATCACGCATGACCTGCGCGGCCCGGACGGCAGGAGGGCCGAGGGAGGGCTCGGTCGCACTCGCGTTGAGGATGGTGCCGCCCGCACTGTTGATCAGTGTGTTGAACCAGACGGTCAGGCCCTCGTACTGGGCGCCCTGGATCTCCACGAAGTGCGGTTTGCCCTGTCGCGCGAGGGCCTCGGCCATGTCGAGCATCTCGGCCCAGGTCCTGGGCGGCCTGGGCACGAGGTCCTTGCGGTACCACAGGAGCTGGGTGTTGGCGTTGTACGGGACGGCGTACAGCTTGCCCTTCCAGGTCGAGGTCTGCAGCGGTACGCGCAGGGTGCCCTCGGTGGCCTGCCGCTTCGCCGCGCCCGTCCATTCCCGGATCCAGCGCGCCTCGGCGAACTCCGCCGCCCAGGTGACGTCCAGGCCCAGGATGTCGAGGGAGTCGTCCTCGGCGGCGAGCCGGCGGACGAGCTGCTGGCGCTGGCCGTCCGCGGCACGCGGGAGTTTGTTGTAGCTGATCCGGTAACGCCCGCCCGACGCCCGACTGCACCCGTCGGCGGCCTTCTGGAGGGCGCCGGAGTCGTCGGGGAAGTTGTACCAGTTGAGGGTGGGCGTACCGGAACCCTCGTCGTCGCCGCATGCGGTGAGCACCGACGCCAGCAACGGCAGCACGGCGAACGCCCGGAGCCAGCGCCTCGTGTGCATGCGCTCCACACCTCGCTTCCGGACGGTGACAGGGGACTCGGACCTCGCGGTGTTGCCCCTGCGCACACTAAAGACCGCAAACAAGTAGATCAAGCACATATCGCCACACATCACCCGGCGATTCGTCAGGTCACCCCTTCGACGAACCCGCGGGCGGGGAGAAATGAGAAGGCCGGTTTCGGAAACCTCCGAAACCGGCCCTACCTACGACTCTTTCGAGTCGGGACGACAGGATTTGAACCTGCGACCCCTTGACCCCCAGTCAAGTGCGCTACCAAGCTGCGCCACGTCCCGTCGCGATCCCCACGGTGCCCGTACTGCCGACTCGTGCTCCGTGTGAACGCGCAGGTAAACCCTACCCTACATAGCTCGCAGCAGACGGCGAGGTTGTGCAGGGCCGCACCGAGGACGGCCCGAAACGGGAGGCCCTGCGGACGACGTCGTCCGCAGGGCCTTCCGTTGGTGCGTGTGATGTGCGGTGGTGTCAGGTCACCGGCGGCTCGATGTCCGCGTCGATGGGCTGCCAGCGGGTGACCGCTCGGGTCAGGGGGTGGTCGCCGCCGAGTTCCGGGCTGTCGGTGGCGCGGCGTTCCGCTTCCGCATGGAGCCCGGTGGCTTCCTCGTGCCGTGCCTCGGCGTCGTCGGAATCGTCACGGCGCAGTTCGACCGCGAGGTTCGAGGCGCCGGCGATGGCGAGGTAGTGGTCGGGGCCGAGCACCTCCGTGAGCCCCTCGTACGCCTCGCGGCCCACGGCGAGGGCCCGTTCGTGGTCCCCGCTCTCGGAGAGGTCCGTCGCGTGGTTGAGCATGCAGGTGAGGGTGTAAGGGTGGCGGGGGCCCAGCAGGCGGCGGAAGCGGTCGAACGTACGGGTCGACAGTTCCCGTGCGGCGTCCCGCTCTCCGGTGAGCCTGAGCAGGACGGACAGGTTGTTGGCGCAGGCCAGGGTGAAGACATGGTCCGGGCCGAACTTGCGCTCGTACCGGTCGAGCGTTTCCTTGGCGAGTTCACGGCCCCGTACCGACTCGCCGCGGTCGTAGAGGTCGGCGGCGAGATTGCTGGCGATGGCCAGCGTGTCGGGGTGGTCCGGGCCCAGCTCTTTCAGGGCCTGCTCATAGGTGTCGTTCGTCAGTTTGTGGGCCGCTTCGTAGGCGCCCAGCCGGCGGTAGATGATGGCCGCGCCGAGGGAGGCCCGGAAGGTGACCAGGTGTTCGGGGCCGAGCGCCCGCCGGCTGCGCTTCAGCGTGTCCTCGATGAGTTTCCGGGCTTCCTGGAAACGTCCGGCGGCCCGCAGGTCGCGGTTGAAGTTGTTGGCGGAGTTGAGCGTGGAACGCTCGTCGGGCCCGGAGATCTCCCGGCGCTGCTTGAGGATGTCCCGGTTGGTGTCGCGGGCCGCCTGCCGGTCGCCGGACAGGAACTCGGACACCGCGAGGTTGTTGGCCGCCGCCAACGTGCGGGGGTGGCCGTCGCCGAAGACCCTGCGGGTGCGCCGCAGCGTGGCCCGGTCGCTCTCCATCGCGTCGGCGTACCTGCCGACACCGCGCAGGTCGGCGCCGAGACTCATGGCCGCGCCGAGCGTGTAGGGGTGGTCGTCGCCGAGGATCCGGCTGCCCCGCTCGTACACGTCGCGTGTCACCTCGTACGCCTCGGGCAGGCGGCCCTGGTCGCGCAAGGCGTTGCCCAGTTCGGTGCGCAGGCGCAGCACGAGCGCGTCGTCCTCTCCGAAGCGGGGCTGCCAGCTGGTGAGGACCCGTTCGGCGGTGCGGTTGGCGGTGTCGGCGTCGCCGCTGCGCCACAGGTAGCGCACGGTGTCGCAGATCCACTGCCGTACGGGCAGGGCGTCGCTCTCCTCGGCCCGGGTCGGCCACAGGTGCGGCAGCAGCGCGCTGTAGCGGCGCCAGCTCTCGGACTCGTCCGGGCTCTTGGGGTTGGCCTGACCGAGGACGGCGTGGGCCCGTTCCCGCATGGCGCTCTGGTCCTCCGGACTGAGCTGGTCGCGCAGGACCCGTTGGATCAGGCGGTGCAGGGTGAGGGTGTCGGTCCGCTGGTCCACTTGGGCGAGTCCGTTGCGGACGATCTCCCCGTAGAGCCTGCTCATCATCAGCGGGTCGGACAGGCTCGGGTCGTGGCGTTCGAGCAGTTCGAGGGCGGGACGGCTGCTGAGCATGTCCCGAGGGATCGGGTCCGGGCCGAAGAACGCGCAGAGCTGGAGGAGGACGGCGGCGGCCGGTGTACGCGACTTCAGCCGATCGAGTGACCAGCTGGCCGCTGCCGATGTCGGGTAATCGGGGGCTGACTGGTTGCGCAGGATGTCGGTCATCTGAGTACGGAGCATCTCCACATAGGTGGCCACGGGCATCGCCGACTCCTGCAATGAGGCGGCGGCCAGGCTCACGGCCAGTGGGAAGTCCCCGAGTTCCTCGGCCACCCGAGCCGCCTCGGCCGGCTCCAGGGCCTGGTTGTAGCGGCGCAGCAGCGCGACGCTCTCCTCACGGGTGAAGAGGTCGACCTCGATGCGTGCCGCGCGTTCGGCCCATGCCGGATTCCGCGAGGTGATGAGGATGTGGTGACCGGGCCCACTGACCGGAACCAGACCGTCCAGGTCGGCCGGTTTCTCGGCGTTGTCGTAGACGAGCAGCCAGCGCGCGTGGGGGGTGCCGCGGCGCAGCTTGTCCAGCACCTCGTTGCATATGGCCGCCAAATCCTTGCCACCGAGGGGCACACCGAGATGCCCGGCCAAAGAGTTCAGGTCCTGGCGGATCTGCGTCGGTTCCGCTGCGTTGATCCACCACACCAGATCGTAATCGGATTCGAAGCGGTACGCGTACTCGAGTGCCACCTGTGTCTTGCCCACGCCTCCGAGTCCGTAGAGGGCCTGGGGCAGTACAGCGGTGGTGCCGGCGAGCAGGCTGTCGCGCAGGCGTTCGATGAGTGTCCGGCGGCCCGTGAAGGCGACGTTCCGTTGGGGGCGTCCTCCTATGACCTGGGGCGGGGTGCCGGGGAGCCGGGTGGCGGCGGCCAGGCTCACGGCGGTGGCGCGGGGTCCCGGTTCGGTCGGGCTGCCGCGGTCGACGACGGTCAGCAGGCGGACCACCGCCTCCTCGGCGGAGACCCCGGCGAGGCTGACCGTCGCGGAGGGCGCGAACTCCGGCGGGGGCGGGGAGTCGTCGACCCGCAGGGGGACGACCATGCCGATCTGGCCCGACGGGTCCCGGCGCCGGATCTGGTGCCATATCTCCCGCGCCTGCGGCAGGGCGGTGTACTGCGGGGAGAGCAGCACGATCATGCGTCCCTCGCCCGCCAGGGTGCGGTCCAGTCCGGCCGGTGTCGCGGGGGCGGCGGTCGGGTCGTCCCCCTCGATGGGGGCGAGGGTGGCCTCGTATCCGGCGGCCCGCAGGACGCTGACGGTCCAGTCCGCCCAGAGTCGGTCGGTGGCGGCGTAGTTGACGTAGAAGTCCTTGCGCAGCGTCGGCGCCGTGCGTTCGTACTCGGCGCGCAGTGTCCGGCGGTACGGCTCGGGCATGTTGTTCAGCCGGGTCACCCGGTTGTCGGTGAGCCGGGCGGTGAGACGTTCGAAGGCGGCGAGGAGGGTGCCGTCCTGGCGCCGCTCCCCCACCGTGGCGGGGATCTCCTCGTAGGCGTAGCTGGGCTTGTACGGGATCTCGACGCTGCTCCAGTACTGGTCCTGCTCGTCGGCCGGTACCCAGTCCAGGAAGGGCGCGAACAGGTTGCGGGCCTGGTGGCGGCCGGCCTCCAGGCGGTCGCGGCCGGCGTCCTCGACGCGCATGGGGACGGGGACGATGCGGATGTCGCGCTGGGCGTGGGAGTTGCGGCGGACGGAACGCGCCACGTGTGCCGCGCCGTTGACACCCTGGCGGCTCAGGGTGAAGCAGTCGACGACGATGTCGGGCATGACGACCGTGCAGATGCTCGCGGTGTCGCTGAGGCCGGTGCGGCTGTCGATGAGGACGTAGTCGTACCGTGCGGCCATGTCGTCGCGCAGCGCGGTGAGGAAGTCGGCGCCGCCCATGCGGTAGAACGTGCCCCAGTCGAAGGTGCTGACGGTGACGGCGTAGGTGTCGGGGTCCTGGACGCCGGCGGGGAGCAGATCGAGTTTGCCGCCGGGGGGCAGCCTCAGTTCGGTGCCGACGGCGTAGCGGTCGACTCGGGCCAGTTCGCGGGGGTCGGGGCCGTGGCCGCCGCCCCGGGGGGGTGGTCCGGCGGCTCCGGCGTTCTCCGCGCCGGAGGCGACCCGTTGGGCCACGGAGCGGCGGGCGAAGTCGCTGACCATCTCGATGACGCCGGCGCTCTCGGTGAGGTCGGGGTCGGCCAGCAGGGGTTGGAGATAGGTGTGCAGTCCGGGGGCTTCGAGGTCCCAGTCCACGACGAGGACGCGCAGACCGTTGCTCGCGAGGATCCAGGCGGTGTTGACCAGAGCCATGGTGCGCCCCGTGCCGCCCTTGAAGGAGTAGAAGGTGATGATGGTGCCACGGCCGCGGTCGTCATGGGTCATCTGTCCTGCTCCTGCTCTAAGGGAAGGGGATCGGAGGAGGGGCGGGCAGGCTGCGGGCGCGCGGGTCCGTTCGGCTCGGGCCGGGCCACGGTGCTCAGGACGGGGAGCGACGTGGAGGTGATCCGTGCTCTCTCCAGGGAGTCGAGCTGGATCGTCTCCAGGAACGAGAACAGATGGTTCTGCACCTTGGCCACGACGGCGTGGAGCGCCCCGTCGAATTCGTCCGAGCCGATTCCGGATTGGAGCAGCGGCAGGGGATCCCCTGCTCCTTTCGCCCAGTTCAGCGGTAGGACGCTGCGGACCGCCTCCCAGTAGGGCTTGCTCTGGGGTCCGTCACCCGCCTCGTCGGGACCGCAGGGAACGATGGCCGCGCTGCCCGGATGGTTGCTCCGGTCGTAGGCGCGCAGGGCGCTTCCGTACGGTTCGTCCGCGGCGGCCCGCGCCTCCACCAGGAGGACCGCGACCTGCCCCTGCCCACGGGCCTCGTCCAGGGTGGCGCCGAGGACGTCCGAGACGACGTCGGTGCGCACCGTGAAGCCCCGCTCCTCCAGGAGTTGGCTCGCTCTCCTGGCCAGGGGCTCCGGGGATTCGGTGTGGTAGGGGTTCCAGTCGGTCGGGCTCTCCCCGTGGCACCCCGGGTCCGTGGACCTCTGATGGTGGGCGGTCCCGGAGGTGCGGGCGGCGACGAGCAGCAGGGCGTGGCTGCCCGGCTCCGCGCGCTGGGTGGCGGACGGGAAGGGGCCGGCGGATTCCGGTGCGGTGATGTCCAGACCCTCGGCCGCCGGTATGCGGAAGTGTTCGGCGGCCACGAGGATCTGCCGCGCGAGGAGGTTCACGATGCGGCGGTACTCCTCGCCGCCCGGGTCGGCCACCAGGATGCGGCGCAGTCCCCACTGCGCGTAGTTCTCGCCGAATTCGAGGTTGTCGTACTGGATGTGGGCGGCACCTGCCGGAATGCTCTGTACGGGCTCCCACAGGACGGGGATGAGAGCCTTGGCATCCACTCCGGCCAGTTCCCTGTGGCTGCGCTGCCGGTCCTCGAAGGCCTTCCATTCGCGGCCACAGAAGTCGCTTCTGAAGTAGTCCGGGGTGTAAAGCGCCAGCATGGTGCGGCAGTGGCCCAGGGCGTCGCCGAGTGCCGCGTTCCAGTCCTGGCCGATTTGAATGGACTGGACGTCCAGAAAAGGACGGTCGAAGGGCACGGGCTTGCCCTTGCGTAATCGCCGCAGTTCTTGGCGCAATTCTGCGCACAGGTCGTCGTAAAACCGCTTGACGAGGACCCGCGGTCCGCGCCTGCGCGCATAGCTCAGGAAGAAGTACGGTTCCAACGAGCCCCCGACGTGCCGCGATCGCGGGGTCCCTACCGTGGGGTGGATGGATTCTCGCGCCTCGGAAGGTGACCGACACCGGCGGAAGTGCGCGCGGTTCGGTTGCCTCCCACACCTCCTCACCCCCCAACCGGTACCCCTCAGCCATTGCCTTGGTTGAGTCGTGCCGAGACAGTGAACTGTACCCCTGTCCGGCCTGACGGGCCCCTTTTCGGCGGGACCCGATGCATGCATTCCCCTGATCTCCGCCTCCAACGCCCCTTCTCTGTGTGCTTGTTATCGGGAGGCCGCGCAGGGGTCTCGCGTGCGCCCTGGTCGCGCTCCGGGCTCAGGGAAGGGCTGACGACTGTTCCGGTGGGGTCTCGGCGACGTGCGCCAGTTCCGTATGAATACGGGAGTTGACGTGAGTGATGAATGCGGCGAGGTCGTGGCAGTAGACCGAAGGGTTCTGGAAGTCGGTGGCGGGGTGGTGGCGATGGGTGTAAAGGCCTCCGCCGCAGACCTGGACCAGGGCGCAGTCCCGGCAGACCGGGGCGAGGCCGTGGAGGCCTGACTGTCTGCGGCGTACCGTCTCCGTCGCCAGCGCCTCGGTGAAGGAGTGGCGGAAGACGTCGAGGCCGGTCTCGGGTGCGCCCGGCGCGACGACCTTCAGCGAGTCGGAGTGTTCCATGGTCCCGTCGGTCTCGACGACCACGAGGTCGACCGGGGTGAGTCCGAACGCCTCGGTGTTGACCGCTCCGCCGAGCACCCCGGACATCACCTCCTCGAACATGCGGACCCGGGTCTCCATGCGCGGCGCGTCGAACCACCGGTCGAACGCCGCGCCGAGCCAGCGCGCGTACGGGGTCGGCTCGTCCGGTGGCGACACACCGGCCGGGGGGCGCTCCGGGGGGATCGTCCTGTGCTCCAGGCCGGGCGGAGGGTGCCGCCAAGTGCCGTGCGGCAGCAGGAAGTCGACGCGAGGCGGGGCGAAGTCCAGCAGGGCCTCGTAGGTCTCGACGGGGTCGTTGGCGAGGTCCAGTGTGCAGAGCAGCCCCACGAAGAGGTCTCTGTGGCGGGGGTCGTTGAGCAGGCGCAGCCCTTCGGCGACCCGGGCGTGGCTGGGGCGGCCGCCCGCGAACCGGCGGTGCCGGTCGTGTGCCGCCGGGGCCCCGTCCAGGCTGACGGCCACGCCCACGCGGTGGCGGTGCAGCAGGGTGAGGAACTCCTCGTCGAGGAGGATGCCGTTCGACTGCATCGAGCAGTGGACCTCGACCCCGGAGGAGGCGAGGCGTTCGGCGAGGACGGTGAGGAGTTCGCCCAGGTGGGCTTTGCCGACCAGGAGGGGTTCGCCGCCGTGGAGGATGACACGGACCGCGGGGAGCCGGTGTTCACAGGCATGCTCGGCGATCCGGTCGGCGGCCTGCCGGACGATGTCGAGGGACATCGCTCCGGGCCGTCTGCGCCAGCTCTGGTCGGCGGCGAAATACACGTAGCAGTAGTCACACGACAAGTTGCATAAACTATGCACTTTCAGCAGGAACTGCCGGAAGGGAACCACGGGTGCGTCCCCCGAACCGGCCTCCGTCGTCGTCACAGCGCACTGTCGAAGACGACGTCGATCGTCCTCGCCGAGCCGTCTCGCTCCTGGAGGTGGCGTCGCACGGCGTGACCCCACGCCGTGTTCTTCCGGGCCACCACCTTCAGCCGACAGGTCGGCACGGTGGAGATGTCGACCAGTCGTGTGCTGTCGTGGCTGTTCTGAGGCGCGTCCATGCCTTGCTGCCTCCCTGAGAGCCGCTTGGGTGCGGAGAAGGTGCCCCGCCCGGATACATTCCCTGTCCATGCTCTGTCAGTGCTGTTCGCACGTCCACAAGACAGTTGACGTCAACCGGGCCGGGGAGGTGCGAGGACAGGGGCGCCACTACCCCTCCCATATCTGCCATGGTGGCCGAATTCGCTTAGCCGGTGGCGGCCGCACCGGCTGACTTCTGAGAATTCTCTGGTCCCCGACTCCTTGCAGCGCCTTGCGTTCCAAGCCATGGGAAAAATGGCCCAGCCACCTGCTCGGCCGCCGCTGCGACTACAGCACTCCGGGACTTCGCCGGATCTTGTATCTACCTGGGATCATCACTGTCCCACGGATAGACGAAGGAGTGGGGCCGGACGCCCCATCCGGTAAGCACCGTCAGCAGGTCGGACTCGTCCAACGCGTCAGCGGACCTCACGAAGGCCGCGTCGATGTCGTAGTCGAAGCCGTCGAGGCGCTCTCGGTCGTACTCCCAGTGCTCAAGGTGGAAGCTGCGGCCGGCGTCGCTGCGAGCCCATCCTTCGGCCTCCGCCTGGGCGTCAGGCGTGCTCCGCGCGGGGCGGATGTCCACGAACGCGCGGCGATCCAGGCCGGATGTCGGCACCTCCGCCACCAGCCTCCTGCCGAGGCGGAGCGCCGCCAGCTTGTCCGCCGGCCAGTCCGATCCCTCATTCATGAGGTCTCATTCTGGCCCGTGGCCCCCTCGTCGTGCTTCGGTGGACCGCTGGTCAGGGGTTTACTCCGGGGGCGTGGGCGTGTCGTGGGTGCGGTACATCGCTTGGACGTCGAGTTCGAGTTGGACCGTGGGGCCGACGACGGCTATGCCTCGGGCGAGCATCGTGCGCCAGTTGAGGGTGTAGTCCTCGCGGTGGAGTTCGGCCTTGGCCAGGGCGGCGCAGCGGAGTTCCTCGCCGTAGCCGCCGTTGACGGTGCCCAGGTAGGTCGTGTCGAGGGCGACGGAACGGCTGACGCCGTGCATCGTGAGGGTGCCCTGGAGCGTCCACTTGCTGCCGCCCCGGTAGGCGAAGCGGTGGCTGGTGAAGTCGATGTGGGGGAAGCGTTCCACGTCGAGGAAGTCGGCCGAACGCAGGTGCGTGTCCCGCGTGGTGTTGCCGGTGTTGATGCTGGACGCGTCGATGCGGACGTGGACGCGGGAGGCGGTGACGTCCTGGGCGACCTGCAGTCCGCCCTCGAAGCGTTCGAAGCGGCCGTGGACATGGGCCATGCCGACGTGCTTGGCGATGAAGCGGATCGCGGTGTGCGGCGGGTCGAAGAGCCAGGTGCCGGGGACGGGGAGCTCCAGTTGGCGGGCCGAGCGCAGCCAGACGCGTTCCGGGGTCGGGCCGGCGTCCGGGACGATCTCCACGGATTCCCGGTGGGGTTCGAGCCCCTCGGCCACGATCAGCAGGCTGTACGCGCCCGGCGGCAGGACTGCCATGAAGTAGCCGTACGGGTCCGTGGTGCCGCGGGCCGCGACCCGGTGGCTGCGGAGTTCCGTCACCGTCACCTCGGCCGCGCCCATGGGCTGGTTCACCGGGTCCAGGACCTCACGGACGAGGGCACCCGCGCCGGGCGGGACCGGAAGCGTCAGGCCCGCGGCTCCCCGGGGGGCTTGGGAGAATCGCCGCCGGAGCAGTCCGAGGGGCATGCTGTTCACCTTTCAGTTCTCGATGTGCGGTCGGTCGGGTCAGGTGGGTGACGGTCGGTCCCCCGCGAACGCCGCTCGCAGTACGTCGAGGACGCCCGCCTCGGTGACCTCGCGCGGGTTGGCGTACGCCTGCCCGGCGACCTGGGCCGCGGCCACCGCCAAGTCGGTCTCCTTCAAGCCGAGTTCGGCGAGGGAGCGCGGGGCGCCCAGGCGGCCGGACAACTCCCACAGGGCATACGGGGCGTCCTCGGTGTCCAGGGCCCGGCCGAGTGCCGCGAGGGCCTCGGGGGCCGCGGGGGCGTTGTGGGCCAGCGCGTACGGGAGGACGACCGTGTGGGTCTCGGCGTGCGGCAGGCCGAAGGTGCCGCCGAGGACGTGGCAGAGCTTGTGGTGCAGGCCCATCGTGGTCGCGCCGAGCGCGGCACCGCACAGCCAGGCGCCGTAGAGCGCGCGGCCCCGGGCGTCGAGGTCCCGCGGATCGGCCGCCAGTTCGGGCAGCGCGCGTGTCATGGCCCGGGCGCCCTCCGCCGCCGTCAGCGACACCAGCGGGGTGGCGTCCGGCGCGTAGAGGGCCTCCGCCGCGTGGGCGACCGCGTTGATCCCGCTGGTCACGGTCAGCGGAACGGGGAGGGAGAGGGTCAGTTCGGGGTCGTAGACGACGCTGCGGGGCAGGACGGACGGGTCGCGGCCGGTGCGTTTGGCGCCGTGCTCGGTCAGTCCCCAGACGGGGGTCATCTCCGAGCCCGAGTACGTCGACGGCACCGCGATCAGCGGCAGGCCGGTGCGTAGCGCGATGGCCTTGCCCAGGCCGATCGCGGAGCCGCCGCCGACGGCGACGCACCCGTCGGCCCCGGCGGCGCGCGCCACCTCGACGGCTCGTTCGGCGACCTCGACGGGCACATGCATACGGGCCTCGGTGTGCAGCCCGGCGCAGGCGTCGCCGAGGGAGTCCGCGACTGCCCGGGCCGTCTCCGCGCCCCGCGGGCCGGACACCACCAACAGCCTCCGCAACCCCAGGCGTTCGGCCTCGCCCGGCACGGCGGTCGCCGAGGCGCCGGCGCGGAGGACGACCCGCATGGGCGGGGACTCGTGGACGAACTCCCTCACGCCTCCTCCCGGTCGAACGTGTCGAGCGTGTCGAGCACGAGGTCGAAGCGGGCGTGCCGGAACGGGTTCGGGATGCCGAACTCCCGCGCGAGCTCAGGGTCGTCGGTCTCGGCGAAGTCCTGGACGAGGCTCTCCTTGACGGCGAACACCGCGTCCGAGTCGAGGTGATCGCTGCCCGCCACGAAGATGTGCGTGGTGACCGTCCGATGCCCCTCGGCCGAGCCGATGAAGTGGATGTGGGCCGGGCGGTAGGGGTGGCGGGCCGTGGCCCGCAGGAGCGCGCCGACCGGGCCGTCCGTCGGGATCGGGTACGGGCTCGGCACGCAGGTCCGGAACCAGAAGCGGCCCTCGTCGTCCGTCGTGAACAGTCCGCGCCCGTTGCCGGGGGGCTGCACGTCCGGCTGCTGCACGTCGTAGAAGCCCTCGGCGTTCGCCTGCCAGACGTCGAGGACCGCGCCGGGCAGCGGGGTGCCGTCGCGGGACAGCACACGCCCGCTGATCACGCACGGTTCGCCGCCGCCGACGAGGTCGATGTCGGCGCCGAGCGCACGGGCCGGGGACTCGGTCATGTGGAAGGGGCCGAGGACCGTCGACTCGGTCACGGCACCGGCCTCGGCGCTTCGGTCGCGACTGGCGTCCGTGCCGTCCCGGTCCCCCGTGCCCCGCTCACTGTTGATCGTCTCCACGAGCATGGACACGCCGAGCACGTCCGAGAGCAGCACGAGCTCCTGCCGGGTGGCGGTGCAGGCCTGTCCGGTCGCCGTGAGGAAGGCGATGGCCCGCTCCCACTCGGTCATCGTCGGCTCGGTCTCGCGAACGAAGGCGTGCAGGTGGCGGGTGAGGGCGGCGAGCAGTTCGCGCAGCCGGGGGTCGGGGGTTCCGTCCATGCTGTCGACGACCGCTTCGGTGATCCGGGTCGTGAACGCGTCGCTCATACCGGTGCTCCTGTCGGTGCTCATGCCGGTACCCGTGTCAATGCTCGCGTCGGTGCTCGTGTCGGTGCTCATGTCCGGGCATCCTTCCCGTCAGGCATGTCCGAGGATCCGTCGCAACGCCGCTGTCAGCAAACGCTCCGCGTCCTCGGCCGACGCGGCGGCCGTGGCGTGCCGGAAGGCGATGTACCCGTCGGGGCGGACGAGCAGGGCTCCTCCGTCGGCCATCTCGCTCAGCCGGGCCCAGTCGCCGTACGGGTCCTCGTACTGTCGGCCGGGGCCGATGACGACGGTGGTGATCGCCGGGTCCTGGGCCTCGGCCGCCCGGGTCCAGTGGTCGCCGCCGATGCCGGTGATCAGGGTGAAGCGGCCCTGCCCGACGGTGTCGAGCGTGGAGAGGGTGCGGGTGCCGGAGGTGAGCCAGGCGTGCGGGAGCCTGGCGCCGGGCCGGGTGCTGGGCTGGTGGTACAGCTCGGGGTCGCGGTCGAAGCCGGGGTCGGGGGTGCCGTCGGGGACGATCGCCTCCGAGGCGTAGCGCTGGTTGAGGTCGACGCCGTGCGCGTTGAACTCGTACACCTTGAACGCGATGGCCTCGCGCAGCCGCGCCCGCTGCTTCTCGGCGGCGTCGGTGGCGTCCTTGCGGGCGGCGATGTTGGCCCACAGCTGCTCGGGGGTCTGCGGGGAGAGCCCGTCGAGCGCCTCGAAGACGGGCGCGGTCTCGCCGATGGACTTGTTGGCGCGGGTGACGATCTGCCGGCCGATCGGGGCGCGCTCGGCGGTGTAGGTGTCCAGCAGTCGCGGGGAGGCCGTGCCGTCGAGGACGAGCTTGAGCTTCCAGGCCAGGTTGTAGGAGTCCTGGATGGAGGTGTTGGAGCCGAGGCCGTTGGACGGCGGGTGGCGGTGCGTGGCGTCGCCGGCGCAGAAGACCCGGCCGTGGGAGTACGTCTCCGCGTACATCTCGTTGACCGTCCACGCCGAGGACGACTTCACGGTCACCGGGATCTCGTCGTCGCCGATCAGCTTGCGGACGATGCTCTCGGCGTATTCGGTGGTGAGGTCGGGGGCGCCCGCGGTGACGTCGTACCCCCACACGATCAGCCACTCGTTCCAGGGGCGGACGCAGCGCACGAGGCCCGCGCCGATGCCGCCGACGGTGGCGCCCGGGGCGAGCACCCAGTACAGGGTGGACGGCCGGTGCGCGGTGTACTTCGTGAGGTCCGCGTCGAAGACGATGTTGATGCTGCCGGCCACGCCCATCTGGCCGCCCATGGGCAGCCCCGCGTCCTCGGCGACCTGGGAGCGGCCGCCGTCGGCGCCGATCAGGTACTTCGCGCGGATCGTGTACTCGTCGCCGCGCAGCCGGTCCTCGACGGTGACGGTGACGCCGTCGGCGTCCTGGACGAAGGACTTGTAGACGGTGCTGAACCGCAGGTTGGTGCCGCGGGCGACCGCCGCGTCGATCAGGACGGGCTCCATGAGGTGCTGCGGCATGTCGCACATACGGGTGGGGCTGGCGAGTTCGTGCGCGGCCTGCACGAGCGGGTCATTGCCCCAGGAGCGGACCCGGCCCAGCTCCTCGCCGGCGAGGCTGGTGCAGAAGGTCGTGTCGCCCATCAGGTGCTGCGGAGTGGCCTTCGCGACGACCTCGTCCTCGACCCCGAGGTCACGCAGAACCTCCATGGTGCGCTGGTTGGTGATGTGCGCGCGGGGGGTGTCGGCGAGGCGGGCGTAGCGGGTGACGACGATGTTCGGCACGCCGTACGTGCTCAGCGCGAGCGCGGCGGAGGCGCCGGCGGGGCCACTGCCCACGATCAGTACGTCGGTCACGACATGGGGCTCGACGGTGTGCACGGGAACGCTCCAGGGACATGAGAACAGGCACCGACCGTCGAAGATCATGGACGGGTGCGCGGGAGCGTGGGTGTCTCAATACGAGACAGTTCGGCACACGGGTCAAGGGGGCGCCCGTTTCGGGCTGCCCACGGCACGGAGTACGGAAACGGGGCGCTTGTTGCTCATTCAACCTGTGCCGGTACGGTGAGTGGTGTCGTGACCACCACAGAGCAGCCCTCCGTCTCCGTCCGCCCCACCCTCACCTCGCTGCGCAGGGCCCGGGAGTTGTTCCTGCTGGGGCGGCAAGTGCCGGACGACGTACCGGAAGAGGTCGTCGCCGCGTGGAAGCGCGCCCGGTTCTTCGGCGTACGACACGACACGCGGGACCCGGTCCCCGCCCCGGCACCGCCTCCCGTACGACCGGAGGGGTCGGCCCTGCTGGCGGCGGCCCGGCCCGTCCTCGAACGGATCGCCCCCACCCTCGGCGCGGAACAGGCAGCTCTCCTCCTCACCGACGAGCGGCTGCGGGTGCTGTGGGCGACCGGCGGCGGACGGGACGACCTCTACCGCTTCGACCTCTCCGAGCAGACGGTCGGCGTCAACAGCGCGGCCCGCGCCCTCAGCACGCGCCGGCGGGCCGAGGTGCACGGGCCCGAACACTTCCTCGACCTCTGGCAGGACGTCTCCGCGGTCAGCGTGCCGGTGCTCGCCCCCGACACGGGGCGCCCCCTGGGCACGGTGACCGTGGCCTCCACGCTCTGCGCGGAGGGCGGCCCCCATCCGGGAGCCGCCCTCGCCGAGGCCGCCGCCGACGCCGTCGAGGCGGAACTCCTCGCGCGGTCCCAGGGGGCGGAACGGGTGCTGCTGGACGCGTACTTGGCGGCGGTGCGGGGAGCGGGGCGTCACGCCCGGGACGGTGACGGTGAGGCGGGGCGGGAGCGCGGTGGGCGCGGGCGCCCGGAGGCGGAGCGGGCGGTCGTCGCCCTGGACGGACGCAGCCGGCTGGTCAGCGAGGCCGCGGGGCGGCTGCTGTCACCGGAGGGGCTGGAGGCGCTGGAGCGCGGTGCGCTCGCCGCGGTGGGAGGGGCGCCCCTCACGGCCGTGCCGTTGCCGGAGGGGGCGAGGTGTCGGGCGACCCTCGCCCCGGTGACGCATCTGGGCTCCGTGATCGGTGTGGTCGCCGTGTTGGAGCCGGTGGGGCGGACGGCCGCGGGGGTGGACTCGTGGGGCGGTGCGGCGGCGATCGCGCACAGTGGCGGCGGTGGCGGTGTCGACGTGGGGGTGGCCGGGCGTTCGGTGGCCTGGCGGCACGCGGTCGACCGGGCGACGGAGCTGGCGCGATCGTCGTCGGAGCCGCTGCTGCTCGTCGGGGAACGCGGCACCGGGAAGGCGTCCCTGGCCCGGGAACTGGCCACGGAACTTGCCGGGGAACTGCCCGGGAGAGTGGGCGGGGAGCCGCTGCTGACGGCGGACGCGGCGGAGGGGGAGGTCCACGCGGCGCTGGACGCGTGGGCGGGTGGTCGGGCGGTCCTCGTCCGGCACGCCGAGCGTCTGACCCAGCGCGATGTGGCAGCCCTCAACTCGCTCCTCGAAGCGCCTCCCGTCGCGCCCCTGCTGGTGACGTACACCCCGGGTCCCCCTCCCGGCGCCTGCCTCGAACGGCTGCTGGACAGCCTGGCCGCGCGCTCGGTCACCCTGCCCGCGCTGCGCGAACGCCCCGAGGACATCAAGGACTTGCTCGACTCCCTCACCCCCAGGCCGGCACCGGGGGACCCGCCGCTCACCTGGTCGCTGGACGCGCTGCGCGCTCTGGAGCAGCACCCGTGGCCCGGCAACGTCACCGAACTGGTGCACCTGGTGCGGGCGTTGACGGAGCAGCGCCGGGCGACGGGACCCGTCCGGCGGGCCGAGCTGCCGGACCCGGTGCGGGAGGGCCCCGCCGCCCGGCAGCTCAGCCCGATGGAGCAGGCCGAGCGCGCCGCCATCCTGGACGCCCTGCACCGCCACGGCGGCAACAAGGCCCGTACGGCGGTGGCCCTGGGCATCGCCCGCGCCACTCTGTACCGGAAGCTACGGGGCTACCGGGGCTGAACGCCCAGCGGATCGGTGGGCCGGCCGTGGGCGGAGGTCTCGTCGGCGGACGGTTGATCAGGGCTGTTGATGTCGGTGGGGTCGATGTCGGTGGGGTCGATGTAGATGTCCGTGGGCTTGGTGTCGGTCGAACTGTCGTCCGTGAGGGTGTCCGTGGCGCCGTCGTCCGTGGCGGCGTCCGTGGGGCCGTCGTCGAGGAAGCCGCCCGACTGGTGCTGCCACAGCTTGGCGTAGGCGCCGTCGCGGGTGAGCAGTTCCTGGTGGGTGCCCTGCTCGATGATCCGGCCGTGGTCGAGGACGACGAGTTGGTCCATGCCGGCGACCGTGCTCAGCCGGTGGGCGACCACGAGCGCCGTACGGCCCTCCATCAGCCGCCACAGCGCCTCCTGCACGAGGAGTTCGCTCTCGGAGTCGAGGGCGCTGGTCGCCTCGTCGAGCAGCAGGATCGGGGCGTCCCGGAGGATCGCCCTGGCGAGCGCGACGCGCTGGCGCTGTCCGCCGGACAGTTTGATGCCGCGCTCCCCCACCAGCGTGTCGAAGCCGTCCGGCAGGACGTCGGCGAACTCCGTGACGTGGGCCGCCTCCGCCGCCCGCCGGATCTCGGCGTCGGTGGCGTCCGGCCGGGCGAACGCGATGTTGTCCCGCAGGGTGCGGTGGAACATCGCCGGGTCCTGCGGCACGTACGCGATGAGGCTGCGCAGGTCGGCCTGGCGTAACCGGCTGATGTCCTGGCCGCCGATGAGGATGCGCCCGGCATCGATGTCATTCATGCGCAGCAGGAGCCGGGAGAGCGTCGTCTTGCCGCCGCCGGACCGGCCCACGAGACCGACCTTGGTCCCGCTGGGCACCGTCAGGTCGAGGCCCCGGAAGAGTGGTGCGGCGCCCGCGTGGGCGAAGGTCACCTTCTCGAAGCGCACATCGGCGGGGCCGGGCCGCAGAGGCTCCGGCTCCGCCGGGTCGAGCACGGTCGGCGGGTTCCGCAGCAGGTCGGTGAATTGCGCGGCCTCCGTCATCGCGCTCTCCATACGACGGTAGATCTGGTTGAACTCGAACATGATCCGCGTCGCGTTGGTGTAGTAGGTGAAGGCGACGACGACCGCCTCGACGCCGTTACCGCTCGCGCCGAGGGCGATGGCGAGCACCAGGCCCAGCACATTGGTCAGCACGGACAGCGGGGCGACCAGGGTGTCGATGCGGAGGTTGCCGTAGTCCCACGACCGCAGGGAGAGCCGGCGGGACTCGGCGACCCGGGACCGGTGCTCCGCGGCCTCCCGCTCCTCGGCGGCGAAGGCGCGGACCGTGTCCATGTTCGTCAGGCTGTCGGCGACATGGCCGGACACCCGGGCGATGGCCTCTTCGCGCAGGCCGACGAGTGCCTGGCGGCGGCGGATGAGGGGCACCACGCAGACCGCGGTCAGCGCGATCATCGCCAGGAGCCCGACGACGAGCAGAGGTTCGTACCGCCAGAGGACCACCGCCCCGAACAGCAGCGGAACGAAGTTGCCGAGGACCGAGAAGGTCAGGGTGTCGACGAACTGCTCGAAGCGGGACGCGAAGCTCAGGACCCGCTTGGTCAGCGAACCGGCGAAGTTGTCGTGGAAGAACGTGGCGTCCTTGGCGAACAGTTCGTCCATGCCGATGACGTACAGGCGCTCGATGCCGAGGGCGTCGAGACGGTTCTGACAGTGCAGGCCGAGGCGCCAGAGCGCCTCGGCGAACAGGAGGACACCCGCGAAGCCGAGGATGTAGGGCAGTGTCGTGCCGACGGTGACCTCGGGGTCGTCGGCGATACGGCCGACGAGTTTCGCGACGACCAGCGGTGCGACGTAGTAGATACCGATGTTGCCGATGGCCGGCAGGAGCATGCCGGGGACGGCCAGCAGCCGCAGCCGGACCAGTTCCCGTCCGTAGTAGCGAAGTGCGAGGAGGACCGGGCCCTTGCCCGGCATGGCTGTGCGTGATTCAGGTGATCCCATCCCGCCCCTGTGTGTCGTGTGGCGGTCCGCCACGAGCCTCTTGGGGGAATGCCCTGCCTGCACGGCGGCGCCATACGCGTACAAACAGGGCAGGAATTGAAGTCTCCCGTGCCGGGACGCACGAGGTCCAAGCCTTTTCCCCTGTCGGCGACAGGTCGCACGCGGGTGCGATTCAATCCGGCCATACCGTTCGCGGCGGCAAAACGAGCAGTCCCCGACTCCGCTCAGTGCACCGGAATGATGTCGGGGGCACCGAGCCGTACCGCGTCGGCGGTCTGGTCGTCCGGCTGCTGCTGGGCCTCGCGTTCGGCGGCCACCCGCTTCAGATAATGGTGGACCTCACGGTCCCGGTGTGCTTGGTCCCACCCCAGGTGAGGCGCCATCAGTTCCACGACGGTCCGCGCCGCGTCCACACCACGGTCCCAGGACTCGATGGAGATCCGGGTACGTCGGGCGAGCACGTCCTCCAGGTGACGGGCACCCTCATGGGTCACCGCGTAGACGGCCTCGACCCGCAGGTAGTCGTCGGAGCTCGGCAACGGCTCGCCGAGCGAGGAGTCGGCTGCCACCATGGCGAGCAGCTCGTGCACCAGGGAGCCGTAGCGGTTCAACAGGTGCTCGATGCGGGCGACATGCAGCCCGGAGGACTCGGCGAGGTTGTGGCGGGAGTTCCACAGGGCCGGATAGCCGTCGGCGCCGAGCAGCGGAACGCGTTGCGTGACACAGTCGGGCACTTTCTCGTCCAGGCCGCGGGCCGCCTCGTCGACCGCGTCCTTGGCCATCACCCGATAGGTCGTGTACTTGCCGCCCGCCACCACGACGAGACCGGGTACCGGGTGTGCGACCAGGTGCTCGCGTGACAGTTTGCTGGTTTCCGCGGCCTCGCCGGACAGGAGGGGACGCAGACCGGCGTAGACGCCTTCGACGTCCTCCGGAACCAGAGGTGTGACCAGGACGCTGTTGACGTGTTCCAGCAGATAGGTGATGTCCTTGGAGCTGAGGGCGGGATGAGCCTTGTCCAGCGTCCAGTCGGTGTCGGTGGTCCCGATGATCCAGTGTCGTCCCCAGGGGATGACGAACAGCACGCTCTTCTCGGTGCGGAGGATCAGCCCGGTGCGGGAGTTGATCCGGTCACGGGGGACCAGCAGGTGCACGCCCTTGGAGGCGCGGACGTGGAACTGGCCGCGCGTGCCGGCGAGGGCCTGGGTGTCATCGGTCCACACGCCGGTCGCGTTGATGACCTGCTTGGCTCGCACCTCTGTCTCGTCGCCGGTCTCCAGATCCGTGACAACGGCTCCCACCACCCGCTCGCCCTGCCGCAGGAAGCGGCTGACACGGGTACGGTTGGCGGCCAGCGCTCCGTAGGCGACGGCCGTGCGGGCGAGGAACATGGTGTGCCGGGCGTCGTCGACCTGAGCGTCCCAGTACTGGATGGCACCGACCAGGGCGTCGGAGCGCAGCGCGGGCGCCTCGCGCAGGGCTTGGCGCTTGAGCAGGTGACGGTGGTGGGGCAGACCTCTGGAGGTTCCGGCGGCCGCAGCCATGGTGTCGTACAGCAGGACGCCGGCGCCGACGTACGGACGCTCCCGGATCCGGTGCCGCAACGGGTAGAGGAACGGCACCGGACGCACCAGATGAGGGGCCAGGAGCTGAAGCAGGAGTCCGCGCTCCTTCAGGGCTTCGGCGACGAGCCGGAAGTCCAGCATCTCCAGATACCGCAGGCCGCCGTGGATGAGCTTGCTGGAGCGGCTGGACGTGCCCGAGGCCCAGTCCCGGGCTTCGACCAGGCCGACTCTCAGGCCCCGGGTGGCGGCGTCCAGAGCCGATCCGGCGCCGACGACACCGCCCCCGACGACGAGGACGTCGAGCTCACCCTCTCCCAGTCGGACGAGGGCCTCCGCGCGTGCCCCGGGCGAGAGAGCCACCGGGTTCGCCATGGTCTCCTCCTCGTGCAGCGGGTGCGGGTGTGGTCGGCGCACGCGGCTCGGGCCGGCCCGTCCGGTCGCTCCCGGCCGGAACCTATTCGACCTTGGCCCAGTCGAGCGTGCGCTCGACCGCCTTCTTCCAGCCCGCGTATCCTTCCTCGCGCTGTTCCTCGGACCACTGGGGTTCCCAGCGCTTGGACTCCTGCCAGTGGGTGCGCAGTTCGTCCGTGTCCCGCCAGAAACCGACGGCCAGACCGGCGGCGTAGGCGGCGCCCAGCGCGGTGGTCTCGGCGACGACCGGGCGGCTGACCGGGACGCCGAGGACGTCGGCCTGGATCTGCATGCACAGGTCGTTGGCCGTCACGCCGCCGTCGACCTTGAGGACGTCGAGGTGGACGCCGGAGTCCTGCTCCATGGCTTCCACCACGTCGCGGCTCTGGTAGCAGATGGCTTCCAGGGTGGCCCGCGCCAGGTGGCCGTTGTCGTTGTACCGGGCGAGGCCGACGATCGCGCCACGGGCGTCGGAACGCCAGTACGGGGCGAACAGGCCGGAGAAGGCGGGGACGAAGTAGATCCCGCCGTTGTCCTCGACGGTAAGCGCCAGGCGTTCGCTCTCGGCGGCATCGTTGATGATCTTCAGCTGGTCGCGCAGCCATTGCACCGCGGAGCCGGTGACGGCGATGGAGCCTTCGAGTGCGTAGATCGCCGGGCTGTCGCCGAACTGGTAGGCCACGGTGGTCAGGAGGCCGTGCTGGGACCGCACCAGTTCCGTGCCGGTGTTGAGCACCAGGAAGTTGCCGGTGCCGTAGGTGTTCTTGGCTTCGCCGGGCGCGTAGCAGACCTGCCCGACGGTGGCTGCCTGCTGGTCGCCGAGCACACCGGTGATGGGGATGGCTGCCCGCAGCGGCCGGGACGTACGGGCCCGTCCGAACGCCTCCGCGTGGGAGGACGGGTTGATGGTGGGCAGCATCGCCCGGGGAATGCCGAAGAAGCTCAGCAGTTCGTCGTCCCAGTCGAGGGTCTCCAGGTCCATCAGCATGGTGCGGCTGGCATTGGTCACGTCGGTGGCGTGGACGCCGCCGTCGGGGCCGCCGGTGAGGTTCCACAGCACCCAGCAGTCGGTGTTGCCGAAGAGGGCATGGCCCTGCTCGGCCGCCTCGCGCACCCCGTCGACGTTCTCCAGGATCCACTGGATCTTGCCGCCGGAGAAGTACGTGGCCGGCGGCAGCCCTGCCTTGCGGCGGATGACGTCGCCCTGGCCCGATCGGTCCAGCGCTGCCGCGATGGAGTCGGTACGTGTGTCCTGCCAGACGATGGCGTTGTAGTAAGGGCGGCCGTTGCGCGGGTCCCAGACGACGGTCGTCTCCCGTTGGTTGGTGATACCGATGGCCGCCAGGTCCTCCGGCGAGAGGTTTCCGTGCCGGAGCGCGTTCTGCATCACCGAGTTGGTGCGCTCCCAGATCTCCACCGGGTCGTGTTCGACCCACCCCGAGCGCGGGAGGATCTGTGAGTGCTCCAGCTGGTGCCTCGCCACCTCGTTGCCGGCTTGGTCGAAGATCATGAAACGGGTGCTGGTGGTCCCTTGGTCCACCGCGCCGACGAAGTCCGCCATGGGATGCCGCCTCTCCTTGGGCTCTCCCGGGGCAGCCGGAACACGGCAGCCCCGGGAGACGGTCAGCTCTCGTGTCAGCTTTCGTCCGGGGCCGGCACCCGTCCGGGGGGCTCCGGCTCGGCGGTCGGCAGGAACCGGCCGATGAAGAACTTGTACAGGCCCGCTCCCAGCAGACCTCCGATCAGCGGACCGGCGATCGGCACCCAGAAGTAGAGGTGCCCGTACTGATCTCGCCACGCTCCTCCGTACCCGGTGAAGAAGCTGGCCAGCCTGGGACCGAAGTCACGCGCCGGGTTGATCGCATAACCCGCGTTGGTGCCCCAGGCCATGCCGATGCCCACGACGATCAGGCCGACGATGAACGGCGCCAGGTTGGCGCCGGGGGGCGTGTTGAGCAGGTCCGTGACCGCGAGGATCAGCAGCAGCAGGATCGCGGTGCCGATGATCTGGTCGCGGAATGCGCCCCAATCGCTGACCGGCAGGTTCGGGTTGCCGTTGGCGGGCAGCGTGGAGAAGACGCCCTGCGTCTTGATCGTGTGGGTGGGATCCGCCTTTGCCAGCGCCTCGGTGTAGTTCCACCGGACGATCAGGGCTGCCACGAAGGCTCCGGCCGTCTGGGCCAGCGCGTAGGGGGCCACTTTGCTCCACGGAAAGCCCTTGAACGTCGCCAGTGCGACGGTCACCGCGGGATTGAGGTGAGCACCGCTCAGCCTCGCCGCGACATAGACGCCCAGGGTGACGCCGAGGCCCCAGGCCCAGGCGATGCTGTCGTGGTTTCCCAGGCCGCCAGCCGGGTCCGTGAGAGCCCCGCCGGCGACTACCTGGGCCACCACACCGCACCCGAAGAGGATGAGGATCATGGTGCCGGCGAATTCTGCTGAAAGCTCGCCGACCAGCCCTGATCTCTTGAGCCGCTCAGCCATGGGTGCCCGCTTCCCGCCGGCCCTAGGGCCGGCCGTCGACTGCCCCGAGTACTCCGGGAATTATTGTAGGACCGGCCGGAGCCATGCGCGCGAGGCGAAACCGCCGGCTGCGCAGCCGGGGGGCGATGCCCGGGGCTGTCCTTTATCCTCCGCCGCGACCGCGCCCCGCTGCTCTCACCCGTCGCCGATGTCCACGGCGTGGCGGCACACTGTTCATGTGGCGTGCGATCGCGAATGCGCCCGCCTTTCACCGGCGATGCCTGAGCCCCGTGAGGAAACCGGGCAGAGGCTCGGCCGCCGGTTCCACCCGGGAGGTGCCATGAAGATGCTGATCAACAGTCCGGAGACCGTGGTCGCCGATGCCCTGCGGGGGATGGCTGCCGCCCACCCGGAGCTGAACGTGGACGTGGAGGGTCGGCTGGTCGTACGGCGGGACGCGCGGGAGGGCGGGCGGGTCGGGCTCGTGTCCGGCGGCGGCTCCGGGCACGAGCCGCTGCATGCCGGGTTCGTGGGGTACGGGATGCTGTCGGCCGCGTGTCCCGGGGAGGTGTTCACCTCGCCCGTCCCGGACCAGATGCTGCGCGCGGCGAGCGCCGTCGAGGCCGGGCAGGGCGTGCTGTTCGTCGTCAAGAACTACACCGGGGACGTGCTGAACTTCCAGATGGCCGCCGAGCTCGCAGAGGAGGACGGGGTCCGGGTCGAGCAGGTCCTGGTCAACGACGACGTCGCCGTCACCGACAGCCTGTACACGGCCGGGCGGCGGGGCACCGGGGCGACCCTGTTCGTGGAGAAGATCGCCGGGGCGGCCGCCGAGGAGGGCGCACCGCTGGAGCAGGTGGCCGCGATCGCCCGGCGCGTCAACGAGTGCTCGCGCAGCTTCGGCGTGGCGCTCACCGCCTGCAGCACTCCCGCGAAGGGAGGCCCGACCTTCGACCTGCCGGACGGGGAGATGGAGCTCGGGGTCGGGATCCACGGCGAGCCGGGCCGAGAGCGGCGCGCGGTGATGCCGGCCCGGGAGATCGCGGAGGTCGCGGTGGGCGCCGTACTCGAGGAGTTGGTGGAGGTGGCTCCGGCCGACGGGCCGGTACTGGCCCTGGTCAACGGGATGGGAGCGACGCCGCTGCTGGAGCTGTACGGTTTCCACGCCGAGGTGGCCCGGCTGCTGGAGGCCCGAGGCGTGCCGGTGGCACGAGCGCTCGTGGGCAACTACGTCACGTCGCTGGACATGGCGGGGTGCTCGGTGACGCTGTGCCGGGCCGACGCGGACATGCTGCGGCTGTGGGACGCGCCCGTGCAGACCGCCGCGCTGCGCTGGGGCCGCTGACCTGACCCCATGGTGGCGGTAGGACCATGCACCGGTCCCCGAGAATGATCGAGGGGCCGCTTCAGATCTCCTCTGAAGCGGCCCCTGACCTGCGACTTCGTAAAGTCGGGACGACAGGATTTGAACCTGCGACCCCTTGACCCCCAGTCAAGTGCGCTACCAAGCTGCGCCACGTCCCGGTGCGCTGTCCGCGGGGGAACCGCGTGATCGCGCAGAGAGAACTTTACCGTACGTCGGCCGGTGCTCCGCGGCCGGTGAGGGGGGCGGGGGACAATCAAGGCATGGACGCGACATCGGACGGCGGGACGGTACGGCGGCGGGACCGGGACACGGAGGGGCGCGCGCGGAACGCTCGGCCGCGGGACGGGCTGGGGCGGCCGTTGCCGTACGGGGCGGACGGTGTGGAGCGGCAGCCGGAGGGAGTCGTTCGGCGGCCGGAGGAGACCGTCGCGGAGGCGCAGGCGCTGCTGGACGCGGGGAAACCGTTCCACGCGCACGAGGTCTTCGAGGACGCGTGGAAGTCGGGGCCGGAGGAGGAGCGCGCCCTGTGGCGGGGGCTGGCCCAGCTCGCCGTCGGACTCACGCACGCGGCGCGCGGTAACGCGACGGGCGGCGCCCGGCTGCTGCGGCGCGGGGCCGGCGCGGTCGAGGAGTGGGCGGCGACCGAGGGCCGGGCGCAGCCGTACGGCATCGACCTGCCGCATGTCGCGACCTGGGCCCGCGAGCTGGCCGGCGTCGTGGAGGGCGAGGCGCGCCCGGTGGACGCGGGGAGCCGGGCGCCGCGTCTGGGAGGGGACGGGCCCTGCTAGCGGCCTCGTGGCGGGGACTTGGAGCAGGCGACGTCGCGGGGTCCGGCGAGGCGTCGGCCGGCGTGCGGGCACCGCCTGAGCCGGTTCCGGGCGCGGTGGCGGTCGATCGCCGGGCGGCGGTACCCGCGCGGGGCGTCTCCGCATGCAGGTGGGGGCGGGCGGTGTGATCGTGGCCCTGTGACGACCACTCAGGACGCCGCCGCCCCCTCCGCCGCGCAGGCGCCCGAGCTGAGCACACGCCAGCGCAACGTCGTCTTCGTGACGATCATGCTGGGCATGCTGCTCGCGGCCCTCGACCAGACCATCGTGGGCACGGCACTGCCGACGATCGTGTCGGACCTGGGCGGCGCCGAGCACATGTCGTGGGTGGTGACGTCGTATCTCCTCGCGGAGACGGTGTCCACCGCGCTCGTCGGCAAGTTCGGCGACCTGTTCGGGCGGAAGGTCGTCTTCCAGGTGTCGGCGATCGTCTTCATCACCGGCTCGTTCCTGTGCGGTCTCGCCTCCAACATGACGCTGCTGATCCTGTGGCGGGCGATGCAGGGCGTCGGCGCGGGCGGCCTCATGGTGACCGCGATGGCGCTGATCGCGGATGTGATCCCGCTGCGGGACCGCGGCAAGTACCAGGGCGCGATCGGTGCCGTGTTCGGTGTGGCCACGGTCATCGGGCCGCTGCTCGGCGGCCTCTTCACCGACCACCTCACCTGGCGCTGGGCGTTCTACGTCAACGTGCCCATCGCGATCCTCGTGGTCGTGGCCGCCGCGCGCACCATCCCGGTGGTGAAGTCGGCCTCGCGTCCCGTCATCGACTACCTGGGCATCGGACTCGTCGCGATCGGCGCGAGCGCGCTGATCCTCGCCACGAGCTGGGGCGGCAACGAGTACGCCTGGGGGTCCGGGGTCGTCATCGGTCTGTTCGTCGGCGGGGCCGTCGCCCTGGCGCTGTTCTGCTGGGCGGAGACCCGCGCCGCCGAGCCGATGCTGCCGATGCGGCTGTTCGGGAACCCGGTGTTCGCGGTCTGCTCGATCCTCAGCTTCATCGTCGGCTTCGCGATGCTCGGCGCGCTGACGTATCTGCCGAGCTACCTCCAGTACGTCGACGGCGACTCGGCCACCATCTCCGGTGTGCGGACCCTCCCCATGGTCATCGGACTGCTCATCGCGTCCGTGGCCAGCGGCACCGTCGTCAGCCGGACGGGGCGGTACCGGGCCTTCCCCGTCGTCGGGTCTCTCGTGATGGGGGTGGGGCTGTATCTGCTGTCGCTGATGGGGCCGGGTACGAGTGCCTGGCTGGACTCGCTGTACATGTTCGTGCTCGGCACCGGCATTGGTCTGTCCATGCAGGTGCTGACGATCGCCGTGCAGAACACCGTCGCGTACTCCGACCTGGGGACGGCGACCTCGGGCGTCACCTTCTTCCGTACGCTGGGCAGCTCTTTCGGGACGGCCGTGTTCGGCACGATCTACGCCAACACGCTCACCCCCAAGCTGTCCGACGCGGTCGCCGAGGGCGCGCGGACAGGGGCGGCGGACCCGGCGACGATCGCCCGGGACGCGGAGAGTCCCGAGGGGCTGCATCAGTTGCCCGCCCAAGTCGCGGAGCCGATCGTCGAGGCATACGCCGACACGCTCCAGACCGTCTTCCTGTGGACCGTGCCGGTCGCCGCCCTGGGTTTCGTGGTCGCGCTGTTCCTCAAGCAGGTGCGGCTCCGGGACAGCGCGCGGGCGGGATCGTCGGACATGGGCGAGGGTTTCGCGCGGCCTCCGGCCGGGGATTCGCAGCGGCTGCTGGAGGCGGCCGTGGGGAGGATCATCGGGCGTACCCAGCAGGACACCGCGCGCCGGGTCGTCACCGCGTCCGACACCCGGCTGGACATCGCGGGCGCCTGGGCCGTCATGCAGGTCGAGTTGTTCACCCGGATGGTCGGCCATGGGAGCCTGACGCTGATCGCCGCGCGGCGCCGTATGCCGCCCGAGGTCCTGGTGCCGGTCTTCGACCGCATGGTGGAGGAGGGGTACCTCACGCGTGACGGCCTGCTGTTCTCCCACACGGAGGCGGGTGCCCGCGAGGCCCGGGTGATCAGCGCGGCCTGGGGCGACTGGCTCCGGCGGCGGCTGGAGGAGGACTACGGCCGTCCCGTCGACGGGGACCTGCGCGCCGCCGTCGACACCATCGCCAAACGGCTGCTGAGGGAGGACCTCACGCACGGTCTGCCGGCCCGGGAACGCGAGTCGGTCCCGTCCGGCGCGACGGCGACCACCGGCTGACCACCGGTCGACTGTCGGTGGCCACCGGTCGACTGCCGGCTGGCCACCAGTCGACTGCCGGCTGGCCATCGGTCGGCTGTGGGTCGACCACCTCCGGCGTATCGTCCCCGTATGACCGAGAAGCGTGCTGTTCTGGTCGACATCGACGGTGTGCTCACCGTCTCGTGGAAGCCACTGCCGGGTGCGGTCGGGGCGTTGCGGGAGATCCGCGGTGCCGGGCTGGGCGTCGCGCTGGTGACCAACACGACGTCCCGGACGCGGGCGT
>NZ_JAMGBG010000126.1 GCF_023516595.1 Streptomyces neyagawaensis
GCTGGTGACCAACACGACGTCCCGGACGCGGGCGTCGATCGCCGGGGTCCTGACCGGCGCCGGGTTCCCCGTGACGGCCGACGACATCCTGACCGCGCCGACCGTGACCGCCGCGTACCTCGCCCGGCACTGCCCGGGGGCACGCTGCGCGCTGCTGAACAGCGGTGACGACATCCGGGAGGACCTCACCGGCGTGCGGCTGACCGGCGACGACGACACGGACGTGGCCGCGGACGGGGACGGGGACCGGGGCGTCGACGTGGTGATCGTCGGCGGGGCGGGGCCCGGTTTCGACTACGCGGCGCTCAACCGGGCCTTCGGTCGGCTTCAGCGCGGGGCCCGGCTGGTCGCGATGCACCGCAATCTGTACTGGCGGACGGACGAGGGCCTCCAACTGGACTCGGGGGCGTTCCTCGTCGGGCTGGAGCGGGCGGCGCGCACGGAGGCCGAGATCACGGGCAAGCCGTCCGCCGCGTTCTTCGAGGCGGCGCTGGCGCACCTCGGCGTCGCGGCCGGGGACGCGCTGATGGTCGGGGACGACATCGAGTCGGACGTACTGGCGGCGCAGCGGGCCGGCATCACCGGTGTGCTCGTCAGGACCGGGAAGTACCTGCCGGAGACCCATCGCGCCGCGAGCGGCAGCCCCGACCACGTGGTGGACTCGTTCGCGGATCTGCCCGCGCTGCTGGGGCTCGGCGACGGGACGCCGTCAGCGCAGCAGTAGCTGGAGGCCGCCCAGGACCGTCGCCGCGATCACCAGTTGCTCGAACAGCCGCTGGTTGATGCGGTGCACCGCCCACTTGCCGAGCAGGGCGCCCGGCACCACGAACAGGGCGAGCGCCGCGTCCAGCAACAGGGAGGGGCCGTCGATGAGGCCGAGGCCCACGCTGAAGGGGACCTTGGAGACGTTGACGATCAGGAAGAAGAACGCCGACGTGCCGAGGAAGCCGAGCTTGCGGAAGCCGGCCGACAGCAGATACATCGACATCACGGGGCCGCCGGCGTTCGCGACCATGGTGGTGAAGCCGCCGAGGACGCCGTACGAGCGGGCCTTGACGCGGCCGGCGCGGGTGGTGACGGAGTCGGGTTCGTCGTCCTGGTCGGCGGTGCGGCGGCGCCACACCGTGACCGCCGTCATCAGCAGGAGGATCGCGCCGATCGAGGTCCGTACGACCTGGTCGTCGGCCCACATCAGGAACAGCGTGCCGAACACGACGCCGGCGCCGACCGCGGGGAAGAGCCGCCACAGGGTGGGCCAGTGGGCGTGCCGACGGTAGGTCAGCACGGCGAGGACGTCCCCGACGATGAGGATCGGCAGGAGGACACCGGTCGAGGCGCGGGCCGGCAGCACGGCCGCGAAGATCGCGAGGCTGACGGTGTTGGCGCCGCTCACGGCGGTCTTGGAGAAGCCGACGAGGAGGGCGGCGAAGGCGAGGGCGCCGAACTCGGCCGGGGACAGGTGCCAGAGAGTCATCGTGTTCATGCGGAGACCGATGCTATGCGCACCTAACGGCCCCCGACAGGACCGTCTCGCCTGTCGGCCCTGAGCGGGGCGGGGGTGGGGTGGGGACGGGTCGGGCAGAGCGGAGCAGGGCGCGGGCCAGGCTGTGAGGGAGGCGCGGGCGCGCGGAGCGGGAGGCGCGGGCGAGCGGAGCGGGGTGGTGGGCGCGCGGAGCGGGGGTGGGCCGAAAAAGCGGATGGGTGGGGCGAGATAGCCGGGCGGGGGCGGGCGGGCCTGGCGGGACGGGACGGCCAAGGCCCGGGGCCGGGGCCGGGGCGGGCGGGTTGCGCGAGACGAGCCGGTCGAGGCGTGCGAGGCGGGGGTGAGCGGGGTGAGCCGGGCGGGGTGTTACGAGGCGGGGGCGAGCGATCCGGGCGAGATGAGCCGGGCGGGGGCGAGCGATCCGGGCGAGATGAGCCGGGCGGGGGCGGGCGGGCCTGGCGGGACGGGACGGCCAGGGCCCGGGCCCGGGGCCGGGGCCGGGGCCGGGGCGGGCGGGTTGGGCGAGACGAGCCGGTCGAGGCGTGCGAGATGGGGGCGAGCGGGATGAGCCGGGCCGGGTGTACGAGGCGAGGGCGAGCGATCCGGGCGGGATGAGCCCGGCGGAGGCTTGCGGGGTTGCGGCGGTTGTGCGGGCGTCCGAGTCGGCCTGGGGGCGGCCGGTTCGGGGTGGGGTGTTGATCGGCCCATGGACCGGGGGCGGGTGGGGTGGCAAGATCCACCGGGTTACCTTCATCGACGCAGCTGGAGGAGTCATGGCCGACTCGCGGGAGCACGCCTTCGCCGGTACCCGGGGTGGTGTCACCGCACGCGAGTGGCCGCGCGAGGGGGCGCGGTACGTGGCGCTGCTGGTCCACGGCTACGGCGAGCACATCGGCCGGTACGAGCATGTGGCGGACGCCCTCGTCGCCCATGGCGCGGCCGTGTTCGGCCCGGACCACATGGGGCACGGCAGGTCGGCGGGCGAGCGGGTGCTGATCGAGGACTTCGAGGACGTCGTCACCGATGTGCGCGCGGTGGAGGAGCTGGCCCGCGCCGCGTACCCGGGACTGCCGGTGGTGCTGATCGGCCACTCGATGGGCGGTCTGATCGCCGCCCGGTACGCGCAGCGGTACGGCGCCGGGCTGGCCGCTCTCGTGCTGTCCGGCCCGGTGATCGGTGACTGGAAGGCGGTGTGGGCGCTCCTCGCTCCGCCGGAGGTGCCCGAGGTGCCGCTCGACCCGAAGCAGTTGTCGCGGGATCCGGCGGTCGGCGCCGCGTACGCGAACGATCCGCAGGTGTGGCACGGCCCGTTCAAGCGGCCGACGTTGGAGGCCTTCGCACGCACCCTGGAGACCATCTCCGCGAACGGCAGCGTCGGGGCGCTGCCGCTGCTGTGGGTGCACGGCGACGACGACCGGATCGTGCCGCTGGCCGGCAGCCGCATCGGCGTCGAGGAGTTGCGCGGCGCCGTGTGGGTGGAGCGGGTGTACCCGGGCGCCCGGCACGAGGTGTTCAACGAGACGAACCGGGGCGAAGTCCTCGCGGACGTCAAGGAGTTCGTGGACGGCGTGCTCGCCGGCTGAGGCACGGGCGAGGTCCGGTGGGCGGGCGCGCGGGGGATGTGGAAGGCCCGCGTCCACCGCTGTGGCATGCCGCGTTTTCCCCCATGCGTCCTGGGCACCCGGCCCCGCATGGAGTGGTTGCGGCAAGCGGCCTGCGTGGGCGAGGACCCCGAGTTGTTCTTCCCCGTGGGCACGACAGGACCGGCGCTCGACGACATCGAGGCCGCCAAGCGCGTCTGTGCCCGGTGCCCCGTGCTGCGCGAGTGTCTGCATTGGGCGCTCGGCAGCGGGCAGACGTCCGGCGTGTGGGGCGGCATGTGCGAAGCGGAACGCACCGCACTGCTCCGCACGGCCGGGAGCGTCGAGGCGGCCCGGCACGAAGCGCTGGCGCGGCACGGGGCGACGCGCCATGAAGCGATGACACGCCATTGATGCGATGAGGAGTTTCACCTGATGACGATAGTGAGGAGCACCCTGCCCGAGTCGGCTCTCCGGGTGACCGGGGACGCGCTGCAGGAGACCCTGATCGACCTGCTGGGGCTGTCTCTGATCGGCAAGCAGGCCCACTGGAACATCGTGGGCCCGAGGTTCCGTTCGATCCACCTCCAGTTGGACGAGGTGGTCTCCACCGCGCGGTCGTACTCCGACCAGGTCGCCGAACGCGCGGCGGCGCTCGGTATCGCGCCCGACGGCCGCCCCGAGACGGTCGCGGCCCGGTTCGCCCTGCCGGGCACCAAGGAGGGCTGGCTCCGGGACAACGACGTCGTGCGGCTCCTGGTGGAGGCGCTGACGACCGCGATCGGCCGCCTGCGGGAGCGTATCGAGGCGACCGAGGAGGCGGACAAGGTGTCGCAGGATCTGCTGATCTCCCTCACCGCCGAGCTGGAGAAGCAGCGCTGGATGTTCGAGGCGGAGAACTGGCCGCGCGAGAACGCCTGAGCGCACGCCCCGCGGCCGTACGCGAGCACGAGCAGCTAAGGGGGCTGCGATGACCGACGCCCTGGAACGGGACGCGCTGTGGGACGAGTTCCACCGCGTGGTGAACATGACCTCGCAGGAGCTGGAGGTCTGGCTCCAGAGCCGGTACGCCGACGAGGCGGCCGAGGCGCTGCCCGAGCAGCCCGGCTCCCCCAGCGGCCGGCAGGTGCTGGAGATCCTTCAGAAACGGCGCGTGGACCTCACCGAGGACGACTTCCAGGTGATGTACGGGGTCGTGGACTCGGTGAACGCGCAACGGGAGCAGGAGCCGGACGCGGACGGGACGCACCGCCGCCACCGGTTGATGACGCTGGGACACGACCCGCTCCGGGCGTAGCCGCTGTCCCTGCCACTGCCGTCCCCGTCCCCACCGGCGGCGCCCGCGAGAGCGCGGGCGCCGCCTCGGCGTGCCCGGCGTCAGGGACCGGTGGGGCCGGGGGTGTCCAGGCCCAGGTGGTCCCGGAGGGTCGTGCCCTCGTAGTCGGCGCGGAAGACGCCCTGTTCCTGGAGGAGGGGGACGACCCGGTCGGCGAAGACGTCGAGGCCGGTCGGGGTGATGTGGGGGACGAGGATGAAGCCGTCGGCGGCGTCGGACTGGACGTAGTCGTTGATGGTTTTGGCGACCGTGGCCGGGGAGCCCACGAAGTTCTGCCGGTTGCCGGTCTCGATGACGAGATCGCGGATGGACCAGTTGTTCGCGGCGGCCAGCTCGCGCCAGGCGCGGGCTGTGGCGAGCGGGTCGCGGTACATGCGGACCTGGGCGCGGCCCTGGGAGATGTGGGTGCCGTCGACGTCGGGGTCGATGTCGGGGAGCGGGCCCTCCGGGTCGTAGGCGGAGAGGTCCCGGTTCCAGACGAACTCCAGGTGCTTGAGGGCGGTGGCGCCGCTGACCTGTTGCCGGCGCACCTCCTTGGCGAGTTCCTCGGCCTCGGCGTCGGTGTCGCCGAGGACGAAGCTCGCGGCGGGCAGGATGAGCAGTTGGTCGGGGCGGCGGCCGTAGGCGGCGAGGCGCCTCTTGACGTCGGTGTAGAACGCCTGGCCAGCGTCGAGGGTGGCGTGTCGGCTGAAGATGGCGTCGGCGCCCGCCGCGGCGAACTCGCGGCCCTCGTCGGAGTCGCCCGCCTGGAAGATCACCGGGCGGCCCTGCGGGGAGCGCGGCACGTTGAAGCGGCCCTCGATGTCGAAGTGCTGCCCGGTGTGGACGAAGGCCCCGGCCTTGGCGTCGCTCAGGAACGTCCCGGTCTCCTGGTCGGCGACGATCTCGTCCCCCTGCCAGGAGTCGAAGAGTTCGTTCGCGGTGGCGAGGAACTCCTTGGCCCGTGAGTAGCGCTCCTCCTGCGGCAGGAAGCCGCCCCGGCGGAAGTTCTCGCCGGTGAAGGCGTCCCAGGAGGTGACGACGTTCCAGGCGGCGCGCCCGGCGGAGAGGTGGTCGAGGCTCGCGAACTGGCGGGCCACCTCGTACGGTTCGTTGAAGGTGGAGTTGATGGTGCCGGTGAGTCCGAGGCGTTCGGTGACCGCGGCGAGCGCGGCGAGGACGGTGAAGGTGTCGGGGCGGCCGACGACGTCCAGGTCGTAGATCTTCCCGCCCTGTTCGCGCAGGCGCAGCCCTTCCGCGAGGAACAGGAAGTCGAACTTGGCGCGTTCGGCGGTCCGCGCGAAGTGCGCGAAGGAGCTGAACTCGATGTGGCTGCCGGCCTCGGGGTCGCTCCACACGGTGGTGTTGTTGACGCCGGGGAAGTGCGCGGCCAGATGGATCTGCTTCAGCGGCTTGCTCATGTCGTACGGTCCCTCCGGCTCAGGCAGTCGCGATGGGGGTCGCCCCGGGCTCGCGCGAAGTCGAGAGCTGGGGGGAGTAGCGGTTGGCGGGGCGGGGCAGGCCCAGCAGTCCGCGCAGGGTGTCGGCCTCGTAGGCGCGCCGGAAGGCGTTCCGCCGCTGGAGTTCGGGTACCAGGCCCCGGGTGATGGCGGGGAGGTCGTGGCTGGCGACGGCGGGCCGCAGCCGGAAGCCGGTGAGGCCGGACTCCCCCAACTCCAGCAGGAGATCGGCGAGTTGTTGCGGTGTTCCGGTGAAGATTCGGGCGTCGCTCGTGTAGGGGCCGCCGTCCAGGTCGTCGAGGCGTGCGCGGCGGTCCCGGGCGGCCTCCGGGGTGTCGTCGAGGAAGACGACGAGGTCGCCGAAGAGGTGCAGGGTCTCGTCGGCCCGGCCCGCCTCGGCCTGGGCGGCGCGGACCTCGGTGACCTGGGCGCGGGCGTCGTCGGCGTCCTCGGGGGTGAGGTAGCCGAGGTCGGCGGAGCGGGCCAGGAGCCGGAAGGGGGCGCCGGTGGGGTGGCGGTGGGCGAGGGCGCTGACGATCGGCTGGCCCTGCGGCGGGCGGGGCGTGATCGAGGGGCCCTTGACCTTGAAGTGGGCGCCCTCGAAGTCGATGTAGTGCAGCTTGTCGCGGTCGATGAACCGTCCGGTGGCGACGTCCCGGATCTCGGCGTCGTCCTCCCAGCTGTCCCAGAGGCGCCGGACGACCTCGACATGGTCCGCCGCCTCGTCGAAGAGGTCGGTGACGAGCTGCCGGACGACCGGGTCGGTGGGGTTCCTGACGTCGTCGGGGTCCAACGGGGGGAAGGCGCGGCGGCCGAAATGGGCGGCCTCGTTCCGGCGGGCCGTCACCTGGACGCGCAGGCCGGCGCGTCCGGTGCTCACGTAGTCGAGGGTGGCGACGGCCTTGGAGATGTGGAACGGCTCGGTGTGGGTGGCCACCACGGTCGGGACGATCCCGATGTGCCGGGTGAGCGGGGCGACGCGGGCGGCGACGAGGACGGCGTCCAGTCGGCCGCGTACCTGGTCGGTGCGGTCGTCGGGCTCCGTGAGGTGCGAGGACTGCGGGCCGAGCCCGTCCTCGATCGTGACGAGGTCGAGCAGCCCGCGCTCGGCCTCGGCGACCAGGTCCGCCCAGTACCCGGCGGAGAACAGGTCCCGGGGGCGGGCCACCGGCTCACGCCAGGCCGCCGGGTGCCAGCCGGCGCCGTCCAGGGCGACGGCGAGGTGCAGAGGAGAAGAAGGGGACACGGAGGGTGCCTTCCTGGAGGTCCGTTGGAGAGCGCCGGCCCGCGGCGGCGCGGGACAGGGCGGAGCTGGGGCGACGGGTCAGGAGCGACAGAGCGCGCCGGCCACGCGCTGGAGGTCGATGTGCGGCCGGGAGTGAAGGTGGACGGCGTGCGGCGCACGGAGCACGGCCGTCACCTCCCTCGTCCGGGCGCGCGAGGGCGCCGCGCGGATCGCCTCGCCCCTCACAACACCGCCGCCTCGGGGGCTGTTCCCGGACTGCGGACCGAGACGATCGTGGAGCGGCGGCGCACGGTGAAGCCGAGCGACTCGTAGAGCCGGACGGCGGAGGTGTTGTCGGCGGCGGAGTGCAGGAACGGGGTGTCGCCGCGGTCGCGGATGCCCGCGGCGACCGCGCGGACCAGGCGGGTGGCGAGGCCCCGGCCCCGGTACGCCGGGTCGGTGCAGACGGCGCTGATCTCGGTCCAGCCGGGCGGACGGATCCTCCCCCAGCCTTCGGCCGGGGGGACCCCCATCTCGCTTCGCTCGCCCGCCATGGCGATCAGCCGGCCGCCGTCCCGGATGCCGAGATAGGTGCCCAGTTCGACCGTCCGCTTCAGGAAGGGGCCGGGTTTGGTGCGGGCGACGAGGTCCAGGATCTCGGGGACGTCGGCGGGCCCGAGCCGTTCCGCCTCGGGGTCGGGCTCCGCCCGCAGCCCGTTGTCCACGAGTTGGACGCCCTGTCCGCCGCCGAGGATCTCCCAGCCGTCGGGGACCTCGTCGACCGGCTTGACCCGTACGACGGCTCCCGCGCCGACGAGCGTGCGCAGGTCGGCCCAGGCGGCCGGGTCCCGGGGGTCGGCGAGGGCGGCGAAGGCGTAGACGTCGTCGGGGTAGCGGGCCGCGCCGCCGACCCATTCCGCGAAGGCGGCGTGGGGGCCGGTGAGGGCGGACCAGACAGCGTTGTCGAGGACGTCGGTCCGGGCGGGGCCGGTGGACGGGGACGGGGTGAGGGTGAACGGGGTCGGAGACGGGGTGAGGGTGGGCAGGGCTCCGCCTCCGTGGGTGTCGGTGTGCAGGGCCACGGGGGCGGAGTCCTTTCGTCAGGCCACGGGGATGTGGCGCGGTGAGGGAGCGTCAGGAGTTGGTGAGGGGCAGGCCGGGCGGGTTGACCTCGGACTTCTCGACCGCCTCGTTGGAGAGGTTCCAGGCCTTCAGCCACTTGGCGTACTGGCCGTTCTCGATGAGGTGGTTGATGGCCGCGGCGAGGGGCTCGGCGAGGCCGCTGTCCTTCTTGGCGGTCGCCGCGATCAGGCCCTGGAGGGTCTCTCCGGCGCCGGAGAACTGGCCCGCGATCCGGGTCGCCTGCGGCGTGTTCGCCGTCTTGGCGGCGTGGTAGGAGAGGTTCGGGCTGGGCCCGAAGTAGGCGTCTGTCTTGCCGCTGTTGAGGGCGAGGTAGAGGCTGTTGTTCTCCTGGAAGTACTTGACGGTGAGGGGCTTGGCGCCCTCCTTCGCCAGCTTCGCCTTCCACTCCAGGAGGATCTTCTCCTGGTTGGTGCCGTTGCCGACGGAGACCGTCTTCCCGGCGAGCTTGCGGTAGTCGCCGCCGAAGTTCCAGTCGCTGTCCTTCCTCACCTCGAAGGCGAGGTCGTCCTTGCGGTAGGAGGCGAACTCGTACTTCTTCTTGCGCTCCTCGGTGTCGGTGACATTGGAGAAGGCCACGTCGACCTTGCCGCTGTCGAGGCCGATGAAGAGGTTCTCCCAGGTGGACTGGCGCACCTCGGGTTCGAGGCCGAGGACGGCGGCGACCAGTCTGCCGAAGTCGGGCTCGGAGCCGGTGAGCGTCTTCTGGTCGTCGCCGATGAAGCCGAGCGGCGGGCTGCCGGAGGGCAGGGTGCCGGAGCCGATGACGAGCTTGCCGCGCTTCTTGACGGCGGCGGGCAGGCGGTCGCTGATGGACTTCACCTCGGAGACCTTCAGGGTGGTCTCGGTGGCGGCGCCGTTGGAGAGCCGGCCCACGGTGAGCGTGCCCGCGCTGTCCTTCCCTGTCTTGGTGGCGGCGTCGCTGTCTCCCCCGCAGGCGCTGAGTCCGGCGGCGAGGGTGACGGCGGCGGTCGTCGCGGTGATGCCGCGCAGCAGGCTGCGCCGGGAGAACTGGGTGGGCATGGCTGTCCTTGTCGTTCGGTTCCACGCGGGTGGAAGGAAGGTGTCGGATGGTGCGGGGTGTGGGGGACTCTGGTGTGGGGGTGTGGGGGTGTGGGGGTGTGGGGGTGTGGGGGGAAGCTGTGGTGTCCGTTCGCGGGCTCTGGGCGTCGGCGCCCGGCTCAGAGGACCTTGGCGAGGAAGTCCCTGGTGCGTTCGTGGCGCGGCCGGTCCAGGACCTCGGAGGGCGGGCCCTGTTCGACGATGCGTCCGCCGTCGATGAAGACGACCCGGTCGGCGATCTCCCGGGCGAAGCCGATCTCGTGAGTGACGATCACCAGCGTGGTGCCGGTCCTCGCCAGGTCCTTGATGACGGTGAGGACCTCACCGACGAGTTCGGGGTCGAGGGCGGAGGTGGGTTCGTCGAAGAGGATGACACCGGGCCGCAGCGCGAGGGCGCGGGCGATGGCCACACGCTGCTGCTGACCGCCGGACAACTGCCGTGGGTAGGCGTCGGCCTTGTCGGCGAGGCCGACCCGGTCCAGCAGTTCGCGGGCGAGTTCCCGGGCCTGTTCCCCGCCGAGCCTCCCGGTCGCGACGGGGGCGGCGGCCACATTGTCGAGGACGGTCAGGTGCGGGAAGAGATTGAAGTTCTGGAAGACGAAGCCGATACGGCTGCGCTGGGCGAGGATGGTCCGCTCGTTCAGCTCCTTGAGCCGGTCGCCGTGCCTGCGGACGCCGATCAGTTCGCCGTTGACGCTGACATGGCCGATCTCCGGCTTCTCCAGATGGTTGATGACCCGGAGCAGGGTCGACTTGCCGGAGCCGGACGGGCCGAGGATCACGGTGACCTCGCCGGGCCGCACGGTCAGGTCCACGCCGTTGAGGACCCGGTGGGTGCCGTACCACTTGTGCACATCGCGCACCTCGACGGCGGCGGGCGCGGGTCGGGTGAGTTCGGTGTCCCCCGGAGCGGCGTCGGCGGTTTCGTGGGCGAGTTCGGTGGACCCGGCGGTCATACGGCGGCCTCCCTGCGGATGCGGGCGCGCAGCTCGGTGAGGCCGGCCCGCAGCTTCTGCAACGGTGTCGGCGGCAGGGTGCGGGTGGCGCCCCGGGCGTAGTACCGCTCGACGTAGAACTGGATGACGGAGACGACGCTGGTGAGGATCAGGTACCAGGCGGTGACGACCAGCAGCAGCGGCACGATGTCGCCGGGGTAGGTGGCGCCCATGGTCTGCGCGGTGCCGAACAGGTCGAGCAGGGAGACGTAGAAGACGAGCGAGGTGCTCTTGACCAGGCCGATCAGCTGGTTGACGTAGTTGGGGGTGATGGAGCGCAGGGCCTGCGGGAAGACGATCCTGCGGAACTGGTAGCGCTTCGGCAGGCCGAGAGCGGATGCCGCCTCGTGCTGGCCCTGGTCGACGGAGAGGATGCCGCCGCGTACCACTTCGGCGGCGTACGCCGCCTCGTTGAGGCTGAGGCCGATGACGGCGACGACCATGTCGGTGGCGAGCCGTGACTCGTCGAAGGCGAGGAAGGCCGGCCCGAAGGGGACACCGAGGCTGAGCGTCCTGTAGAGGGCGCTGAAGTTGTACAGGAACAGCAGGACCACGATCAGCGGGATCGAACGCAGCGCCCAGATGTAGACCCAGCTGACGGCACGCAGGACGGGGCTCGTCGAGAGGCGGGCGAGGGCGAGCAGGATGCCGCCGAGCAGGCCCAGCACCGCGCTGTAGACGGTGACTTCGAGGGTGACGAGCAGTCCGTCGAGGATCGTGGGCCGGAAGAACCAGTAGCCGAAGCGGTCCCACTGGTAGAAGGGGTTGGACACCAGTCCGTGGACGAACTGGGCCGCGAGGACCAGGACGACCGCGGTCGCGATCCAGCGGCCGGGACGGCGCAGCGGCAGAACGCGCTGCGCCGCCGGCTCCTTTGACGGGGTGTCGGCGGGCGGTGGCGCCTCGGCGACGGACACGGCGGCGCCTGGGGGTTCACTCATCGTGAGCTCCGGAGAGTGTGGGAAACCCCGGGGCGACGCAGGCGACTTCGGGCCGCGCGACGGACAGGAGCCGCTCGGCGGGGACAGGAAGACGCAACGGATGCGCACGGCACCGGGGCTGGCGGAAGGGCGGGGCGGACCGCGGAGCGGCGCCTCAGGGGTTCAGTGAACCGTCAGCCTCGACGGAGGTACGGCACTAGGCCGTACGACGTGCGCTACACAGTGCGCTGTTGACCCGGAGCAGATCGACGGCGCGGTCGGCGCAGAGCGGCACGCAACCGTGGCGCCGCCAAGCGGCCGGCCTCGGGGTTGCGTACATGTTCGTCACCATCGTTCTTCCGGCCCCGGTGGGCCTCGCGCTCTTCGGGTGGCCGTAAGTAACGCAGGCCCGGTACGGCTCTGTCAATGTTCGTCCACACCCTGGGACGCTTGTCCGTCAGCCGATACGGGCTGGTGGGGGACGTGGGAGGCCCAGTCGAGGATCTGTACGGCGGCTCCGGCGGCCTCCAGGCCCTGGCACTGGGCGTGGTGCCTGCGGGCGATGCCGTCGAGGTCGAGACGGGGGCCGAAAGCGGGGTGGGCGGTCAGTCGGCGCGCGTACGCCCACAGGTGCGGGTGGTCGGCGACGCGGTGCACGGCGGAGGCGTCCAGGTGCCAGCGGTGCACGGTGTCGAGGCGTACCAGGCTGGTCCACAACTCGACGTCGGCGGCGGTGAGTCGGTCGCCGAGGACGTACTCCTGCCGGGCGAGGCGGGCATCGAGCGAGCGCAGGGTGCGCAGGAGGGAGCCGAGCGCGTCCCGGCGTACCGCGTCGTCGGTGTCGGCCTGTCCGGCGCGTTGCGCGGCGGCGTCGATGCCCTGTGCGCAGAGCCGGGTGACGCCTTCGATCTCCGCCTCGGCGTCCCGCGGGTACAGCTCGGGGCGGCCGCCGCCGAAGCGGCGGGCGAGGTCGCGCATGATGTCCGGGGCGTGGGTGCTGACGATGCGTCCGGACCAGTCGTCGCTGAGGACCGGCGCGGTGGCCGCCCCGGAGTAGCGGTGGGCGCTGGCCTCGTACAGGGGGCGCAGCTCGGAGTGTTCGCCGTCGGGTCCGTCGGGGACGGCGGGCAGGAGGGTGACGGGGCAGACGTCCGCGAGCCCGAGGAGGCCGTGCACGACGGCGATGCGCAGGGCGCCGGGACAGGACAGCGAAAGATGCAGCCGGTAGCGGCGCGGGACGGCGTAGTGACCGCTGCGGGCGTCACAGCCGATCCGCCCCCGGAAGACGGGCTGCGGCCGCTGCGTCGGAACGGCGTTCAGTGCGTGGACGGACAGGGCGGACATGGGTCTCCCAGGGGTCGCGGGGTACACGGGGCGGATCGGTGCACGGGCGTACTGAACGACGGCTGCGCGCGCGGGCGGGCGTACGCGTCCTCGTCGACGGCGGGCGCGGCGAAGCGCCGGTTCAGCCGGCGGGGTGGGTCGCGCTGGAGACGCGCAGCAGGTCGATGTGACGGCGGGAGGTCAGTAGAAGGGACTGCCGGCGTGTGCGTCGCACACGAGTCACCACCGGCTCCAGGCGCCCCATCATTCCCTACCTGTTCACTAGGAAATACCCTTCATGGAGTGTCGATCCCGTCTCGGCCCGCGTCAAGTGGGTGTCCGAGGAGCGGTCGCCGGGCTGAGTCGGCACCACGGTCACCCCTCCCCCGGGGCCGGCGGCGCCTCGGGGTTGCCGCGGCGGGCGTGGGGGGCGTGCCGGTCGAGTTCGTAGGCGACCCGGATGAGGGGCACATGGGTGAACGCCTGCGGGAAGTTGCCGAGTTGGCGCCGGGCGCGGGGGTCGTACTCCTCGGCGAGCAGCCCGACGTCGTTGCGCAGGTCGAGCAGCCTCTCGTACAGGGCGCGGGCCTCGTCCTCGCGGCCGATCGACAGCAGGGCGTCCGCGAGCCAGAAGGAGCAGGCGAGGAAGGTGCCCTCACCGCCGGTGAGGCCGTCCGGGGCGTCGGGGCCGCCCGCGGAGTAGCGGGCGACGAGGCCGTCGGCGAGGAGTTCGCGGCGTACCGCCTCCACGGTGCCGACGACGCGGGGGTCGTCGGGCGGCAGGAACCCGGTCTGCGGGATCTGGAGCAGGGCGGCGTCGAGTTCGAGGGAGCCGTACGACTGGGTGAAGGTGCCCCGGTCGGGGTCGAAGGCGCGCTCGCACACCTCGCGGTGGATACGGTCCCGGATCCGGCGCCAGTGCTCCACGGGGCCGGGGCGGTCGTGCGCCTCCGCGAGGCGGACCGCCCGGTCGAAGGCGACCCAGCACATCACCTTGGAGTGGGTGTAGTGGCGGGGGGTGCCGCGCATCTCCCAAAGGCCCTGGTCGGGCAGGGTCCACGCCTGCTCCAGATGGTCGAGGAGGACCGCCTGGAGGTCGACAAGGTGGCGGCGCGGGCGCAGTCCGCAGCCGATGGACAGATGGATGGTCTCCATGACCTCGCCGGGCACGTCGAGCTGGCGTTGGGCCGCGGCGGCGTTGCCGATCCGCACCGGGCGCGACCCCTCGTACCCCGGCAGCCAGTCGGCCTCCCATTCGGTGAGCCGCCGCTCCCCGGCGATGCCGTACATGATCTGCGCGTCCTCGGGGCGGCCCGCGAGGGCCCGGGCCAGCCAGCCGCGCCAGGCGTCCGCCTCGGCGGTGAACCCGCTGCGCAGCAGCGCCTCCAGCGCCATCCCGGCGTCACGCAGCCAGCAGTAGCGGTAGTCCCAGTTGCGGACGCCGCCGATCTCCTCGGGCAGGGAGGTGGTCGGGGCGGCGACGATGCCGCCGGTCGGCTCGTACGTGAGGGCCTTGAGGGTGATGAGCGACCGGGCGACGGCGTCGCGGTAGGGGCCGTCGTACGTCAGACGGCGCAGCCACAGCCGCCAGTACGTGTCCGTGGCGGCCAGCGCGTCGAAGGCGTCGACGGGATCGGAGGCCGGCAGGTGGGAGGGGCGCCAGACCAGCACGAAAGGGACGCGCTCGCCGGGGGTGACGCGGAAGGCGGCGCGGTGGGAGGTGCCGTGGGCGGTGAGCCGGACGGGGGTGCCGAGCCAGACCGCGTCGGGCCCGGCGATACCGGTCAGCTGCCCGTCCTTGCGTCGCATCCACGGCAGCACCCGGCCGTAGTCGAAGCGCAGCCGCAGCTCCATGCGCATGTCCACGGTGCCGGACAGGCCCTCGACGATCCGTACGACGCAGGGGGCGTCCTCGCCGCGCGGCGGCATGAAGTCGGTGACCAGGGCGCGCCCGGAGGGGGTTTCCCACTCCGTCTCCAGGATCAGCGTGTCGTCCCGGTAGCGGCGTCGGGCCACCGCGTCGGCCTCTTCGGCGGGGGCGACGCGCCAGCGGCCGTTGTCCTCGTCGCCGAGCAGGGCGGCGAAGCAGGCGGGTGAGTCGAAACGGGGGAGGCAGAGCCAGTCGATGCTGCCGTCCTTGGCGACCAGGGCCGCGGTGAGGAGGTCGCCGATCAGGGCGTAGTCCTCGATGGCGCTGGGTCCCGACCGCGCGCCGGGGGCGTGTCCTGGCATGGGGTCAGTGTCGGGGCGGTCGAGACCGGGGGCATGCGGGGCGGAGCGTTCGAGTTGCCGGGGTGGGGCGGGGTGGCTCGTCGAAGGAGGGGGAGCGTTTCGAGGCGAGGGTGGCGTGTCGGGCGGGGCGAGGGGGGCATGTCGGGCGGGGCGAGGGTGACGTGTCGAGGCAGGGGTGGGTCGGGGGCGCGGGCGGGTGCCCGGGGACGGAGGCGGAGGCGGAGGTGCTCTCGCCCCCTCCTCCCTCCCCCGGTCGGCCGGTCAGCCGGTCGTCGGGGAGCGAGCGGAGTCCGTGCCTGCCGTGCGGCGGCCACGCTGTCGTTCGCCCGGTGGTCGGGGCCGTGGTGCGATGGAAGTGGGGGCGGAAAGGAGAGCGAGCATGTCCGCAGCTCAGCGAAACGGTGGTATCTCCTCCGTGGTGGTCCGTCCGCTGGTCGAGCCGGACCTGGATCGGGCCGATCAGATCTTCAGGGTCGCCTTCGGGACCTTCCTCGGGTTCCCCGAGCCGGAGACGTTCTTCGGGACCGCCGACTACGTCCGCACCCGCTGGGCGGCAGATCCGCGCGCGGCCTTCGCGGCGACCGTCGAGGGCGAGGTCGTCGGGACGAACTTCGCCGCCGACTGGGGCAGCGTCGGGTACTTCGGCCCGCTGACCGTACGTCCGGACCTGTGGGACCAGGGCATCGGCAGGCGCCTGATGGAACCGGTCATGGCCTGCTTCGACACCTGGGGGAGCCGCCATCTCGGCCTGTTCACGTTCTCGCACAGTCCCAAGCACCTGGAGCTCTACCGCCGGTACGGCTTCTGGCCCCGCTTTCTGACCGCCATCATGAAGAAGCAGGTCACCGCCCCAGCCGCGGTTCCCGGCCGTCTGCTGTACGGCGAGCTGACCGCCGTCGAGCGGACCGACGCGCAGAGTCTTTGCCGCGCGCTGACGGAGTCCGTGTTCGAGGGCCTGAGCCTGGAGCGCGAGATCGTCGCCACGCAGGCGCAGGGTCTCGGGGACACCATCCTTCTTGAGGGCGCCGGTTCCGGCTCCGGACTCGACGGTCTGGCCGTCTGTCACTGTGGAGCGGGGTCGGAGGCCGGTGAGGACGTGTGCTTCGTCAAGTTCGGCGCCGTACGCCCCGGCCCGGGCGCGGCGGACCGGTTCGGACGCCTGCTGGACGCGTGCGAGCAACTGGCCGCCGAGAAGGGGCTGGGACAACTGGACGCCGGGACGAACCTGGCCCGCGAGGACGCCTACCGGCGTATGGCCGACCGTGGTTTCCGCACCTGGTTGCAGGGCGTGACCATGCACAGGCCCAACGAATCCGGCTACAGCCACCCGGACGCCTACGTGATCGACGACTGGCGCTGAGCCCGCCCAAGCCCACCGCCGTGCCCGGCTTCGCGGTATTCCGGGCCGGAGCGCCATGTGACATAGTACTGGCGTGACCGAGCGACTGACCTGCGACGTCGTGGTGGTGGGAGCGGGGATGGTGGGCGCGGCCTGTGCCCTGTACGCGGCGCGGGCAGGGCTGGACGTGACCGTGGTGGACCGCGGGCCGGTGGCCGGTGGCACCACCGGTGCGGGCGAGGGCAACCTCCTCGTCTCCGACAAGGAACCCGGTCCCGAACTCGAACTCGCCCTCCTCTCGAACCGCTTGTGGACAGAACTGGCCTCCGAACCCGGCCTCGGGACGGCCTTCGAGTACGACCCGAAGGGCGGGCTCGTCGTCGCCTCGACACCGGAAGGGCTCGCCGCCCTGGAGACGTTCGCGGCCGGGCAGCGAACCGCCGGGGTCGCGGCGGAGACCGTCACCGCCGGACAACTTCAGGAACTGGAGCCGGAGTTGGCGCCCGGCCTCGTCGGCGGCGTGTACTACCCGCAGGACGCCCAGGTCATGCCGACCCTGGCCGCGGCCCACCTCGTACGGGCTTCGGGGGCCCGCCTCCTCACCGGCCGCACGGTGACCGGGGTGTTGCGCTCGCCCGACGGGGCCGTACGCGGCGTACGCACCGACCGGGGCGAGATCCACGCCCCGGCCGTGGTGAACGCCGCCGGCACCTGGGGCGGCGAGGTGGCCGCGCTCGCCGGGGTTCACCTCCCCGTTCTCCCCCGGCGCGGATTCGTCCTCGTCACCGAACCGCTCCCGCCCCTGGTGCGGCACAAGGTGTACGCCGCCGACTACGTGGCCGACGTGGCCAGCGACTCGGCGGCGCTCCAGACCTCCCCGGTCGTCGAGGGCACGGCGGCCGGGCCGGTGCTCATCGGGGCGAGCCGGGAGCGGGTCGGTTTCGACCGGTCGTTCTCGCTGCCCGTGGTGCGGGCGCTGGCGGCGGGCGCGACCCGGTTGTTCCCGTTCCTGGAGCGGGTGCGCGCGATGCGGACGTACGTCGGGTTCCGGCCGTACATGCCCGACCATCTGCCCGCGATCGGGCCGGACCCGCGGGTGCCGGGGCTGTTCCACGCGTGCGGCCACGAGGGGGCGGGCATCGGACTCGCCACCGGGACGGGGCAGTTGATCGCCCAGGTGCTCGGCGGCAGGGCACCGGACCTGGATCTCACGCCGTTCCGCCCGGACCGGTTCGCCGTCCATGAGGAGGCCGCGGGATGAATCCGTTGGAGTTGGCGGACGCCGAACCGGGGCCCGCCTTCGGCGTCACCCTCGACGGCCGCGAACTGAAGGCGCTCCCCGGTCAGACGGTCGCGGCGGTGCTCTGGACGGCCGGGGTGACCTCCTGGCGCACCACCCGCGGCGAGGGCCGGCCGCGCGGGGTGTTCTGCGGGATCGGCGTCTGCTTCGACTGTCTGGTGACCGTCAACGACCGCCCCAACCAACGGGCTTGTCTGGTGCCTGTCCGGCCGGGGGACGTGATCCGCACGCAGGAGGGGACGGGGCATGGGCACTGAACCGGTCGGGCCGCGCGGCGGACCGTCGCCGCGCCTCGCGATCGTCGGCGCGGGACCGGCCGGCCTCGCCGCGGCGCTGGCGGCTGCCGGGCGGGGCGTCCATGTGACGGTGATCGACTCCGCGGAGGCACCCGGCGGCCAGTTCTACCGGCAGCCCGCCGCGGCGCTCGGGGCACGACGCCCGCAGGCGCTCCACCACCAGTGGCGGACCTGGCGGCGGCTGCGCGACGGCCTCGAACGGCACATCGCCGCCGGGAACATCACCCATCTCCCCGAGCACCACGTGTGGTGCGTGGAGCGGAGGTCTGACGGGACGCCAGGGCAACGGCCCTCCGCCGCCACCGACCGCTTCACCGTGCACGCGCTGCTCGGCCCCGGCCAGGAGGAACCCGTCGAGGTGCGGGCCGACGCCGTCGTGCTCGCTACCGGCGGCTACGAGAAAGTGCTGCCCTTCCCCGGCTGGACCCTGCCGGGCGTGGTCACCGCCGGGGGCGCGCAGGCCATGCTGAAGGGCGGGCTCGTGGTGTCCGGCCGTACGGCGGTCGTCGCCGGGACCGGCCCGTTGCTGCTGCCAGTGGCCACCGGGCTCGCGGCGGCCGGTGTCAGGGTGGCCGCGCTGGTCGAGTCCGCCGACCCCAAGGCGCTCGTCCGGCGGGCGGGGACGCTCGCGGGCCGGGTCGACAAGCTGGCCGAAGGGGCCGGGTACGCCGTGGAGTTGCTGCGCCGCCGGGTGCGGACCCTCGTACGTCACACCGTGGTCGAGGCGCACGGCACCGACCGGCTGGAGGCCGTGACCGTCGCCGCGCTGGACGCCGAGGGGCGGGTCCGGCCCGGCAGTGAGCGGCGCATCCCCTGCGACACGCTGGCCGTCGGGCACGGCATGGTCCCGCACACCGACCTCGCCGAGTCCCTGGGCTGCCGTGTCGACGCCGACGGCATGAGCGTGGCCGTCGACGACGAGCAGCGCACCGATGTGCCGGGCGTCTGGGCGGCGGGCGAGGCCACCGGGATCGGCGGCGCGGCCCTGTCCCTGGCCGAGGGCCATGTCGCCGGGCGGTCGGCGGCGGCCCGGCTCCGGGGCCGGGAGCCGGATCCGCGGGAGTGGGCGGCCGCGGCCGCGTCCCGTACGCGACTGCGGGAGTTCTTCGCCGCGCTCGACACCGTGTACGTGCCGCCGGCGCACTGGGCGGAGCAGGTCACCGACGACACGGTGGTGTGCCGATGCGAGGAGGTCACCGCCGGGGCGGTTCGCGAGGCCGTCGGGGTACTCGGGGCCGGGGACATCCGCACGGTGAAGCTGCTCACCAGGGCCGGGATGGGCTGGTGCCAGGGGCGGATGTGCGGACCGGCGGTCGCGGGGCTCGCCGGGTGCGCGGAGGCGGTGACCCGACGACCGTTCGCACGCCCCGTACCGCTCGGCGTGCTGGCGCGGGCCGGGGAGACCGGGGAGCCGGGAAGGGCGCCCGTGGAGTCCGGGGAACCGGGAGGGCTGCCCGTGGAGACCGAGGGTCGGGGAGGGCCGGCCGTGAAGTGAGCAGTCGCCGGGAAGCCGCCCGTCCGAAACCGTCGCGAAGCCGCCCGTCCAAACCGTCGAGAAGCCGCCCTTACGACTCGTCCGAAACATCGTCAGTACCATGTCACATCCCATGGAGGGACCCGCAGATGACCACTTCCGCGCGCTCGACCGGCACCGGCAACCGCACCAGCAACCGCCCCTGGCGCGGTGTCCTCGTCGCCACCGCACTCCCCCTCCGCGACGATCTGTCCGTGGACTACGACAAGTACGCCGAGCACTGTGCCTGGCTGGTCGAGAACGGCTGTGACGGTGTCGTACCGAACGGTTCCCTCGGCGAGTACCAGGTGCTGACGCCCGAGGAGCGGGCGCGGGTCGTGGAGACGGCCGTCTCGGCGATCGGCGGCTCGCGGGTGATGCCGGGGGTCGCCGCGTACGGCTCCGCCGAGTCCCGCCGCTGGGCCGAGCAGGCGCGGGACGCGGGCTGCGCGTCGGTGATGCTGCTCCCGCCGAACGCCTACCGCGCCGACGAGCGTTCGGTGCTGGCGCACTACGAGGAGGTCGCGAAGGCGGGCGTGCCCGTCGTGGCGTACAACAACCCCATCGACACCAAGGTCGACCTGGTCCCGGAGCTGCTGGCGAAGCTGCACGGCGAGGGGTACATCCGGGCCGTGAAGGAGTTCTCCGGGGATGTGCGCCGGGCTTACCAACTGGCTGAACTCGCCCCTGAACTGGACCTGTTGATCGGCGCCGACGACGTACTGCTGGAGCTCGCGCTGGCGGGCGCCAAGGGCTGGGTCGCCGGGTACCCGAACGCGCTGCCCGCGGCGACCGTGGAGTTGTACCACGCGGCGGTGGACGGGGACCTCGCGACGGCGAAGGCGCTGTACGAGCAGTTGCACCCGCTGCTGCGCTGGGACTCGAAGGTCGAGTTCGTGCAGGCCATCAAGCTGTCCATGGACATCGTGGGCCGGCACGGCGGGCGCTGCCGGCCGCCGCGCGTGGAGCTGCTGCCGGAGCAGGAGGCCGTGATCCGGTCCGCCACCGAGAAGGCCGTCGCCGCCGGGCTCGCGTGACGCGCGCGGAAGCGGACGGAGAGTGGAAGAAGGAGAACGGTCATGCGCAGCAAGCTCGTCCTGCACGCCGTCGACTCGCACACGGAGGGCATGCCGACCCGGGTGATCACCGGCGGGATCGGCACCATCCCCGGTACGACCATGAACGAACGGCGGCTGTGGTTCCGTGAACACCGGGACGACGTCAAGCAGTTGCTGATGAACGAGCCGCGCGGGCACGCGGCGATGAGCGGTGCGATCCTCCAGCCGCCGACCCGCCCCGACTGCGACTGGGGTGTGGTCTACATCGAGGTCTCCGGCTATCTGCCCATGTGCGGCCACGGCACGATCGGGGTGGCGACGGTCCTCGTCGAGACCGGCATGGTCGAGGTCGTCGAGCCCGTCACGACCATCCGTCTCGACACCCCGGCCGGGCTCGTCGTCGCCGAGGTGGCGGTGGAGGACGGCGCGGCGAAGGCGGTCACCCTGCGGAACGTGCCGTCGTTCTCCGTCGGCCTCGACCGCCGGATCACCCTGGCCGACGGGCGGACGGTCACCTACGACCTGGCGTACGGCGGGAACTTCTACGCCATCCTGCCGCTGGAGGAGTTCGGGCTGCCCTTCGACCGCTCCCGCAAGGACGACATCCTCCGCGCGGGCCTCGACCTGATCGACGCCATCAACGCCGAGGAGGAACCCGTCCACCCCGAGGACCCGTCCATCCACGGCGTGCACCACGTCCATCTGTACGCGCCCGGCGCCACCGCCCGGCACTCACGGCACGCGATGGCCATCCACCCCGGCTGGTTCGACCGCTCGCCCTGCGGTACGGGCACCAGTGCACGCATGGCACAACTGCACGCGCGGGGCGAACTCCCGCTGCACACCGAGTTCGTGAACGAGTCCTTCATCGGCACCCGGTTCACCGGACGGCTCCTCGGCGAGACCGAGGTGGCCGGGGTCCCGGCCGTGATGCCCAGTTTCACGGGCCGCGCCTGGATCACCGGCACGGCCCAGTATCTGCTCGACCCGACCGACCCGTTCCCCTCCGGATTCGTCCTCTAGGATTCCGGGCTCCAGGACTCCAGGAGAGACCGCATGTCCCCCATGGCCCCGCAGCGCACCGGCTCCACCTCCCAAGCCCCGGGCGCCGCTCCCCCGACGCCCGTCCTGCCGGTGCTCGGCGGCAAGAAGAGCAGCTACCGGGAACGGGTCGCCGACGCGCTGCGGGCCGCGCTGATCGCCGGTGAGCTGCGGCCGGGCCAGGTGTACTCCGCGCCCGCGCTCGCCGCCCGCTTCGGTGTCTCGGCCACCCCGGTCCGCGAGGCCATGCTGGACCTGGCCAAGGAGGGCCTGGTCGACACCGTGCCCAACAAGGGCTTCCGGGTCACCGCCGTGACCGAGAAGCAGCTCGACGAGTACACCCAGATCCGCTCGCTGATCGAGATCCCGACCACCGTCGCCCTGGCCCGGACCGCCGACCCCGTCTCCCTGGAGGCGCTGCGGCCCGCCGCGCGGGAGATCGTGGCCGCCGCGGCCGCCGGGGACCTCATCGCGTACGTGGAGGCCGACACCCGCTTCCACCTCGGTCTGCTGGCCCTCGCGGGCAACGGGCATCTGGTCGAGGTGGTCGGCGACCTGCGCAAACGCTCCCGGCTGTACGGGCTGACCGCGCTCGTCGAGGCGGGCCGTCTCCTGGCTTCCGCGCAGGAGCACCTGGAACTCCTCGACGCCCTTCTCGACCGCGACGAGGACGCCGTCCGGACGGTGATGACCCGCCATCTCGGACATGTCCGGGGCCAGTGGGCCGCCCACGGCTGAGCGGTGGACGACACGGGCGCACCGCATGTGATCGGCGCTACGCCCACACCAGGTGACGTTGAAAGTATGATCGGCCAATGTCTGACATGACCGAAACCACGCCTGGCTGGCTGACGTCCGACGAACTCGAATCGGCGCGCGCCCGTATGCCGATCCTGTACGTCGAGGCCGTGCCCGTGCGCGTCGACGACAGCGGCGAAGTCACCAGCATCGGCCTGCTGCTGCGCATCGGCCCGGACGGAACGGTCAGCCGCACGCTGGTGTCCGGCCGCGTGATGCACCACGAGCGGGTACGCGACGCGCTCCTGCGCCATCTGGAGAAGGACCTCGGCCCGGTGGCACTGCCCCGGGTCCCGGCCTCGCTGCAGCCCTTCACGGTCGCCGAGTACTTCCCGACGCAGGGCATCACGCCGTTCCACGACCCCCGGCAGCACGCGGTGGCGCTCGCGTACATCGTCCCTGTGTCCGGCGACTGCCGTCCCCGGCAGGACGCGCTCGACCTGGTGTGGTTCAGCCCGCAGGAGGCCGCGTCGCCGTCGGTCCAGAGCGAGATGCCGGGCGGCCAGGGAGTCCTGCTGAAGCAGGCCCTCGCCCACGTCGGCTGCGTGTCCTAGAAGGCTCATGAAGATCTTGGGTTCTGGCCCTGCCGCGTCAGCGGCAGGGCCAGACTCGTCTTGTGGCGATGGGTGAGTGGGTCGGCGAGACGGTCGGGCCAGACGTGTGGGAGACGTGCCGGGGTCTGATCCCGGCCGGGAG
>NZ_JAMGBG010000127.1 GCF_023516595.1 Streptomyces neyagawaensis
GGCGACACCGAATTCAGCCACGAGCCCACTCCAACCAGCGCTTGGTGACGGCCGACTCGTTCTTCAGCCACCACTCGACATCCGCGTCGAAGCCCTTGTCGTAGTACTTCGGCGCACCCGCGGACGCGTTGCGCTGCTCCTCGGTCAGCTTGCCGTAGGCCACCGGAGAAGACGGGTTCGACGGGAAGAACTTGACGATATTGGCCTGACTCTCCGCCCGCAGCGAGAAGTCCATCAGCTTGTAGGCGGCGTCCAGGTTCGCCGCGCCCTTGGCGATGGCATAACCCGAGAACTGACGGCGCGTACCGTTGAGCTGCCGCTCCACCGGCACACCCTGCTTCTGCAGATCGGCGAGACGACCGTCCCACACGGTGGACATCGTCACCTCCTCGCGGCTCAGCAGCACACCCGGGAGCGGGCCACTGTCCCAGAACTTCTTGATGTTGGACCGCAGCTCGGTCATCACCTTGAAGGCGCGGTCCACATCGAGCGGGTACAGCTTGTCCATCGGGACACCGTCGGCCAGCAGCGCGAACTCCAACTCCGGCAGGTCACCGTCCGGGTGAACCATCGCGCGGGAACCCTTGAACGCCTTGGTGTCCCAGAAGTCCGCCCACGACTCCGGCTTCCTGCCGCCGAAGGCGTCCGTGCGGTAGGCGATGCACTGGCCGTAGAAGCCGTAGCCGACGGCATGGTCGGTGATCTGGGCCTCGGGGATCTTCGCGCTCTTCACACTCTTGACCCGGTCGAGATCCAGCGCCTCCAGCGCGTCCTGCTTGACGTACTTGAAGTGGGACATCATCGAGTTGTTGATGAGGTCGCACTGCGGCCGGCCCTGCTTGATCTGCGCCAGCAGCGGAGCGTCGTCCAGGTTCAGCACCTTCACCTGGATGCCGGTCTCCTGCGTGAACGGCGTGTAGATCGCCTTCTGGAGAGCCGCGCCCCAGGAACCGCCGCTGTCACGGACGACCACCGTCTTACTGCCGCCCTTGCCACCACTCCCACCGGCCGTCCGGCTGGAGCCGGTACCGCAGGCGGAGAGGGAAGGAAGAGCGGCGAGGGCGGTCAGACCGCCTGCTCCGCGCAGGAGCGCTCTACGACCGATCTGGGCATCACTCATGGCAATACTCCTCATCTGGGGACGCGTGGGACCAGCTGTGCGGGGGCTTTACCTCGCAGGTGCGGGGGGGGTGGTGCAGTGTGACTAAGGCGGGCAGAGCATCGCCCGCCTGCGTTGCCGATCGCCGCTTTGGGGGCGTCGACGACCTTGTCGTCAGAGCGACGCCGATTGATGGCGGTGGGGAAGCTGGAGCCCTGGCAGGCGGTGATCAGCGGAGTGGGGGGTCTTCACCAGAGCCGCGGTATGAGGGCGTGGTGAGGGATGAAGCAGAGCCGGGTTTGCGGCTGAAGGACGGGCCGATCGGTTTGTCTGCGCCGGCGACAACTCAGCGGGTAGCTTGGCGAAAGATCCCGAAGACGATCGGGGTGCGCGGCATCGGGATCACATTACGGTCACGTAGATCTTGCGCACGGTTTCGATGGTCTTCCAGACACCGACGTAGCCCGGCTTCATGACGAAACTGTCGCCGGCCTTGTAGATCACCGGCTCGCCGCCTTCGGGTGTGAGTTCGACGACGCCGGAGAGGATGTGGCAGAACTCGAAGGTCTCGCCCTTGATCGAGCGCATCTCGCCGGGCGTCGCTTCCCAGACGCCCGTATGGATGGACTCCCCACGGGCGACGTCCTGAGCCCAGGTCTTGAAGGCGGGTTCGCCGGAGATCAAGCGTTCCGGGAGCGGGCCGGACTCTCGCGGCGCGAAAGAGGGATTGGTGTCGATGGCCTTCAGGAGCGACATGTCTTTCCTTTGGGAGCTTGAGGGATTGGCGGCCACTGTCGATGAGCTGCTGTCGAGCGGCGTCTGGCACACGCTCGTGGGTGGGGCCCGTTCCAGATGTGTGGAGGCCGGCGAGGCGTCGTGGCTGGTGCCGGGGTTGGCCGGGTGGCTCGGATGCGGTTGTCGGCATGGGCGCACCGTGGGTGGCCTTGTTCGAGCGCGGTGGCATGAGGCACGTGCTCGGCGCGGTTCGACAGTTCATGCCGCGATCGGCGGATGTCCGAGACAGAAGGCGAGACAGTGCAGGTTGTTCAGTCCCTTGCTGGTGGTGATGCCAAGCAGGGGCTCAGCCGGCGGTGTACCCGCCGTCGACGGTCAGGACCGATCCGGTCACGTACGACGACTCCGACGACGCGAAGAAGAGCACCGCGTCGGCGACCTCTTCGGGGGTGGCGAGGCGCTGGAGCGGGATCGTGCTCTCGCGCTGGCGGCGGTAGGCCTCGGGGTCGGGCCTGCGCTGGAACGCCGCTTCGATGATCGGGGTGGCGGTCAGGCCAGGGGCGACGACGTTGACGCGGATGTTGCGCGGGGCCAACTCGATCGCCGCGCCCTTGGCGAGCATGATGAGGCCCCCCTTGGCGGCGGAGTACAGGACCTGCCCTGCCATGCCGACCATGCCCAGCCGTGAGCTGACGCAGACGAACGAGCCGCCGGTCTCGGGCATGAGCGGCGCGAAGTGCTTCATCACCAGGAACGCGCTGAGCAGGTTGCTCTCCAGTACGTTCCTCGCGTCGTCGCAGGCCATCTCGGTGAGTGGACCGTCGGCCTGCAGACCGTGGTTGAGGACGACGACGTCGACGGTGCCGAAGGACTCCGCGGCCTGCTTGGCCAGGTGCTCGACGAACGTCTCGTCGTTGAGGTCTCCGGGAATGTATAGGTCGTCTGGCTGAGCGCTGTCGAGCCGCTCCTTGCGGCCAGTGAGCAGCAGCCGTCCGCCCTCCCGGCGGAAGTGGGAACTCACCGCCTGCCCTATGCCACTGCTGGCGCCTGTCACCAGGGCCGTGACGTTCTTGAGTCTCATGTCAGGCACTCCTCATACGCATGTCAGGCACTCCTCTTACGGGGGAGGTCGGTCAGGGGTGGGGGCTCGGGGAGGACGGGAGTCTCGTGCCATGCCGGTCAGTTGAGGAATCCGCGGGCGTCGACGGGCCAGCGCTCCAGCGAGGTGCCCGTGCTGTCGGTGACGATGAGTTCCTCGAAGCCGAGGACGACCGGGCACACGTGGTTCGGCACGACCGGTACGACGCTGCCGACGCCGGGGCGGAACTCGCCGTCCGGCAGCGGGAGGAACCCGTGGTACTCGTTGACCTTGGACAGGACCGCTGTCGTGCCGGCGATGCCGCCGTAGCCGATCTCGGGGCTGCCTTCCTTACTGAGGGCCTTGTTGCCCACATCGAGGATGACCTGACCGGGGACCCAGTCACTGACCACGGTCCCGGCGACGAACAGCGCGATCTGGTCCTCCGTGCAGGCGCCGAGCCGGGCATTGTTCAGATCTCCGAAGACATACTCGCCCGGACGGATCTCGGTGATCACGCCGCTGGTGGAGAACTCCAGGGTGGGAGTGGAGCCCGCGCTGACCACCTCCGCGGTGACCCCGACGCCTTCGAGGCCGCGTACCGCGGCGGTGAGCGTGGCTTCCTGGTCCTGCGCGGCGCGTCGGCGAGCGTCCTGGTCGGCACCACCGTGACCGGGATAGGTGAAGACGCCCACCGGCACCAGACCGCGCTTGCGGGCGGCGAGCGCGAGTTCGCCCGCGGCCTCGGGTGGCGCCCCGGAACGACGGGCACCGCAGTCGACCTCGATCACGACCTGCAGCCGGTCCGGTTCGTCTCCCATCGCGTCGGCGAGCGCCTCGATCGCCGCGACGTTTTCTACGCCGACCCGCAGCCGGGCGGACTCGGCGAGCCGGCGGATCCGGGCCTTCTTCGACCCTGCGGCCCAGATCGGGTAGGCGAGGAAGATGTCGTCGAACCCGGCCGCGGCGAAGACCTCGGCCTCACCGACATTGCCCGCGGTGATTCCGACCGCGCCCGCCTCGATCTGGCGTCGCCCGATCTCCACGCACTTGTGCGTCTTGACGTGCGGCCTGACCTGCAGGTTGTGCTGGTCGGCGAAACCCTGGACGCGGTCGATGTTGCCCTGCATGACGTCGACCAGCACGATCGGCGCGGGGGTGTCGATCCGCTCGACCAGAGCGTCGAGGACTCGTTGCAGCCGGTTCACGCTGCCCTCCTTGTGGTTCTGCCTGGAATGACCGAGGGGCGCGGGTGCTGACTCCCCTAAATGCTGAGCGCGCGGTCCGCGATAGCGCGCGCAATGGCGTACACCGCCTTCGGGTCTGCCTACGCAGCGGTGCAGACCATCTGGATCTCCACCGGACTGTTGAGCGGCAGACCGGCGACACCGATCGCAGTGCGGGCGTGCCGCCCGTTCTCACCCAGCACCTCGATCAGCAGCTCACTGGCCGCGTTGGCGACCTGCGACTGCTGACCGAAGTCCGGCGTACTGGCGACGAAGACCAGCATCTGCACGATCCGGACCCGCTCCAGATCACCCACCGCCTGCACAGCCGCGGCGAGGCAGTTGAGCACGGCATGGCGGGCCAGTGACCGCGCCGTCTCCAGCTCCACGTCCCCGCCGACAATGCCCTGCCCCAGCAACCAACCGTCCTTGTAAGGCAGCTGGCCCGAGATGTAGATGCTGGAGCCCACCGACCGGTGGTGCACGTAGTACGGGTTGTCGGCGAGTTCGGGAAGGGCGAGACCCAAAGCCTTGAGCCGATCGGAAGCCGAACCAGTGCTCACTGCTGACGCCACGGACTGGCTCATCGCGTCACCTCTGCGGACGGCACGAGGAACAGACCCGTGCGGTTGTCGATAAGTGGCTGTTTCATACGAATCTTGATCATCTGCACTCGGCTCTCTCCTCGAGTAACAGTGGCGATAAAACGCCGTATCGTGGCTTAAACTAGCCACCTTTTGTCGTTTGTCGACCATATGGGCGCCTGTTGAGCGCTGTCAATACCAAGTTCAGTCTCGAATACAACCTCGGAACACCGCATGCGGCTGCACTACCGCTGCTGGAGGCGACGGTCGACGCCGGGACCTGGCTCACCGGTTTTATCCGCTTCGGCATGGACGGTCCATGTGCGTGGCCGGCCTCACCAAGCAGCCGAAGACGGCGTATGAGCACGCGCGGTAGCGCTGGGACAGCTACGAGTACCACGAGTACTCCGACATGGCGTTCGGCCTGCTCAAGATCCTCAGGTACGACTTCAGCCAGATTTTGCGTCTTTGAACGCACTGGGCAGCCTCCCGGCGTGATCGACGAGCCGGAGTTGAGATCTGGAACAACGAACTCAAGGAACGGTTCCTGCGTACCGGCCACCGCTTCAGGCGCGTGCAACCGCGTCGCAGGATGCGTGACTACATCCGTGGACTGCTGGGCCCGGTCGGACGCACAAACGGCTGGCAGCTGGCCGAACACGCCGGACACCGCACACCCGACCACCTCCAAAGGCTCCTCAACCGCGTCCGCTGGAAGGCCGACGAGCTCCGCGACGGCCTCCAGCACTACGTAGCCGAACGGCTCAGCGAACCCGGCGGGATCCTCATCCTCGACGACACCGCTTCCTCAAGAAGGGCACCACCTCCTCCGGCGTGCAGCACCAGTACTCCGGGACCGCCGGCCGCACCGAGAACTGCAAGATCGGTGAGTACGCCGCCTACGCCACCACACGCGGACGCGCCCTGGTGGACCGGGTTCATAGCTGCCGACGCCGCGGCAAAAGGGGCAGCAGAAATGGTTCCTGCCTCGCGCCCCTCACCGTGGCAGAAGTTCGGCGGCTCCTGGCAACTGTCACCTCACCCACTGCCGTTGGCCCGTCCCTGATGAGCACGCGCGCGCTGAGATGGTCTCACTGGCGCCGACGGCGCCAAGCCGTCGCTCGCCGATGTCACTATCAGCGGCGGCTGCACACGATCGAGGGGCGGCCCGGGAAAGAGAACACGGGTCGGCAATCAGTCCACTACAGTAACCCAAACCGCCCCTGACCAGGGAAAACGTGAAAGTGCTGCTGGAGTACTAGAACTTCGGTCATGGGCTTCTCCGTTTCGGGTGGGTGGTAGCGGCTACGACAGCAAAGGGTCAGGGAAGCTTTCCGGTGAAGGCGAGTTCGACCAGTTCGCGCGCCTCCACGGCGCCGAGGGGCACCGGGTTGTTCTGCACCAGCCGACGAGCTCTCAGACCGTTCTCAGCGATCTCGTCGAGCTGGTCGTAGGTGACACCGAGGTCGGCGAGGGTGGCAGGGATCCCGATGTCGGAGAGCAGGTCGGCGACGGCCCGTACGGCGCCCTGAGGGGTCACGTTCTCCCCGGCACCGAGCAAGCGGCCGATTTCGGAGGTCTCCTCCGGGCGCGCCTCGGCGTTGAAAGCCATGGCGTACGGCAACAGACAGCCGACCCCGACTCCGTGCGCGGTGTGGGTGAGGGCGCCGATGGGGTACTGGAAGGCGTGCGCGACGGCAGTGCCGGCTGTGCCGAGCGCGAATCCGCCACACAGCGCCGCCATGGCCATGTCGTCGCGGTGCGGGCCCTCGCCGCCGGTGTGCACGCAGGTCCGCAGACTGCGGCCGACGAGCTCGAGTCCGTAACGGGCGTAGGCATCGGTCAGGGCGCCCTTGCCGACGAAAACACGCTCCTGGTACAGCTCGGAGGTGGGCTCGTGCCGGATCGCGGTGAACGATTCCACGAGGTGGCTGAGGGCGTCGGCGCCCGAGGCCGCAGAGAGGCCGCTGGGGCAACTGCCTGTCAGCACCGGGTCGATGACGGCGGTGTGCGGAATCAGGTGTGGCGATGAGATGCCGACCTTCATCACCGCTTCCGGGTCGCTCAGCACCGCGACGGGAGTGACCTCGGACCCGGTGCCGGCGGTGGTCGGGACCGCGACGACGGGGATCGTGGGACCCGGTACGGCGAACTCGCCGTAGTAGTCCCGCGGAGAGCCACCGTGCCGAAGCACCAGAGCCAGCACCTTGGCGAGGTCGATGCAGCTCCCACCGCCGATCCCCACCACGACCTCGGGGTCGGAGGCTTCCGAGCTACGGACGTGGGCCACTGCGGCGTCGACGTCACCGACCGGCAGATCTGGCGTGACCTGGTCGAACACGGTGACCCTGGCACCTCTGCGCCGCAAGGCGACGACGACGTCGTTGAAGAACGGGTCGCCGGCCATGCGCTCATCGGTCACGAGCACCACCTGGTTGCCCAAAGCGAGGACCATGGGAGCCAGGGCGGCCCGCTGGCCGGCTCCGTAGAGCACCTCGCGGGGTTGGCGGAGCAGCCCGAAGGAGGACGTGGGAGCAATGCCGGCCGAGCTACTTGGGGACATCGGTTTCCTTCCGTTGGGGATCGTGTCCGTCATGCGTGGTCGAGCGCTCGCAGCTCGGCCACGAGTGCAGTCGGCAGTTCGACGCCGTTTGCGAGTGCGCGCGAACGGCACTCGCGGGCCCGGTCGCCTGGGACGAGGACGGCGCGGTCGGGTCCGCTGTCGCGGATCTCGGTGAGGTAGTCAGTGAGGTGGCCGGGAACTACCGCCGGTCGCAGCAGTACGAAGAGGTCACCCTTGGTCGCGGGGTGCACCGAGTCGAGCGTGCCGGTGATTCCCGTCCCGAGTGCGGTGCCGGTCAGCGAGGCCACCATGAGCTCGATCGCGAGGCCCAGCCCGTATCCCTTTGCCCCGCCGAACGGGGCGAGCGCCCCCTCCTTCGCGCGCAGCGGATCGACGGTCGGCTCCCCGTCGGCATCCAGCGCCCACCCTGGCTCCAGGGGCTCCTCGCGTAGAGCATGGGCGTGGACTTTTCCCATGGAGATCTGGCTGGTGGCCATGTCGAGCACGAACGGCTCGGGCTCGGCGGGGACGCCGACCGCGATCGGGTTGGTCCCGATCAGCGCCCGCCGCCCGCCGTAAGGGTGGACCAGGGCTTCGCTGGTGGTCATGGCCAGGCACACGAGGCCGCGCTTCGCGACATGCTCTGCGTACCAGGCCAACATGCCGAGATGGTTGGCGGAGGCGATCGACGCGGCGGCGATCCCGGTCTCGTGGACACGCTCCTGCACGACGTCCAGGGCGGTCCGGGCCACGACGGGTCCGAGCCCCTGTCCGCCCTCGACCTGTAGGAGGGCCTGTCCGATCCACGTGTGGGTCCCGGTGGTCTCCGGGTCGGCGACGCCGGCCCGGATTCGGCGCACGAGCCGGGGAAGCCGGAGTAGTCCGTGCGACGGCTGGCCTTTGAGCTCGGCGTCGATCAGTAGGTCTGCCTGCCACCGCGCCCCCTTCACGGGTACGCCGGCGGATCGAAGCGCGCGCTCGGCCAAATCACGAAGCTCGGCCACGGGCAGGCGAACCGGCTTCTCCAACGGCTGTCCAAGCGGGTTCGGGGTGCTCACGGGGCGGTCCTCCATCATGCGTCGGCCTGCGATGACTGCACAGAGACTGACAGTAGATCCGATCGGATTCAAGAAGCGATCCGATCGGATTCTGCAAGGATCCGATCGGATCTTGAGTCAGATCCGATCGGATGTCATAGTGATTCCCAGTGCATCAACCGATGACAGGAGTGTTCCGCGTTGACGAGTCAACCGGCGAACGTCCCCAGGAAGGGACCGGTGGTCACCGAGGTGTACCACCTGATCTTCGGCATGTTGATCTCCCAGGAGATCCCGCCCGGTGCCCGGATGGCGGTCGACGAAATCGCCCGCAAACTGGGGGTGTCGCAGACGCCGGTACGCCAAGCGCTGGCCACTCTGGAGGCCGAGGGCCTGGTCACGCGTACCCACCTTGTCGGCTACCGAGCCGGCGAGTTGATGACACGCAGGCAGTTCGATGACCTCTTCGCAGTTCGTGCGTTTCTCGAGCCGCAAGCGGCCCGGCTAGCAGCCGAGAAGCCCGCGCCGGAGAGGCTCGCGGAGATGCGCAGCACCCAGAGTGAGATGACCTACGAGGCTTCTCGCAACGGTGTGGTGCCCTACGGCACGTTTGCGCGGCACGACGCCGAGCTGCACTCAGCCATTGCCGAGGCCTCTCGCAACGAAGCGCTGCGCGACGCGGTCTCCCGGCTCAATGCCCATGTCCACCTGTTTCGCCTGTACGTCGACCGTGCTGTCACCCACGACGCACTCGACGAGCACGAGGAGATCGTTTCGGCTATCGAGCACCGCGATCCACGGCGGGCGGCGGCCGCGATGCGCGCTCATCTCCGTCGCTCGCAAAAGCGCCTCCGCTCGGCATTCGAGTAGCTGCCGGCACTGCTGTCCATCTGTACCGGTGCCATGTCACTACGCCCTGCCCACATGAGGCGTGTCCATTTCGACCGTTCAAGACTCTGGGCACGTCCCGCACATCGCCGTCAATGCCGGCGACGGGATCGGCCCCAAGGTGACCGAGAGTGCCCTAGCGGTCGTGCGGGGCCGCGGGGATCGAGATGGCCACCACCGACGTGCCCGTCTCGGCTGGCCTGTGTTCCTTCGAGAAGTGAGACATGAGGAGTTCCATGAGTGCGCTGGTCAGTCTTGAATCCATCCAGGACGCGGCGGAGCGGATCCGCGGGTACGCCCTCCGGACACCTCTGATGGTGTCGCCGTGGGAGGGACTTTCACTGAAGCCGGAGAGCCTGCAACCGGTGGGCAGCTTCAAGATTCGTGGTGCCACAACGGCAATCACCCGCCTTGCGCCGGAGGCTCGCCAACGAGGTATCGTCGCGATGTCATCGGGCAACCACGCACAGGCCGTGGCCTACGTGGCCCGCAGTCTTGGAATCGCGGCGCACATCTTCATTCCGGACAACGCTCCGGCACGAAAGATCGAAGCAACCAGAGCCTTGGGCGCTGTCGTTGAGGTGGTGCCACCCGAAGAGCAGTACAGCCGACCGGAGGAGTTCGCACGAGAGACGGGCAAGACTCTCATTCCTCCGTTCGAGAACCTTGACGTTATTTCCGGGCAGGGCACCATCGGCGTGGAGATCGCCGCGGATGACCCGGGCATCTCGACAATCCTGGTGCCAGTGGCCGGCGGCGGACTGATCGCGGGGATCGCGGCCGCCGCGGCGGCGTTGCTGCCGAACGCGCGAGTGATCGGCGTCGAGCCGGAGCTAGCCGCGGACGCCGCGGAGTCTCTTCACACCGGCGCACTCCGGGCGTGGGCTGCTCAGGAGACGGCACGAACAATCGCCGACGGGTTGCGCACTGCCAGCCTCGGCGAAATGGCCTGGCCACATGTGAAGGCCTACGTGCACGACATCTTGACCGTTACCGAGGACGAGATCGAAGACGCCACCAGACGACTCGCGGTCGAGGCCCGGCTTCTAGCGGAGCCTAGCGGCGCGGTCACCACAGCGGCGTACCTCCACCGGCGTCGCGAACTGCCGGCAGGACGTGCGGTGGCGGTGGTGTCCGGAGGCAACATTGATCCCGCATTCCTGAGCGGCCTGGTCGCAGATGCTGAGAAGGTACCGCGGAACACGCCTGCCGGCGCTTGCCCGTAGACAAAACTCCTGCGCATCACGCCCAGCCTTGCCCCACCGAACCTGATCCGCGAAGGAGGCCAGGTCGGCCCGAACGTCTGCTGAGGGCATGGGCGACTATCAACACCGCCGACGCCATGTGCCTGGTCTGCTCTCAGCCGTGACGCCCGTCACCGTGAAGACGGTGATAGGGCACTGATCGGCGTCTGGGTTATGCCCGCCAGCTCCGGGACCCTCGCCGACGGGCGTGACCTAGCACCGATCGGTTGTCGAGGTCATCGGGCGTCGACTCCACGAACGGTCTGCATGCAGACGTCACGGCGAGTCCCATCGTTTGCGTCGGACCTGTTCCACGAGTCGAAAGCAAGGTGTACTGCGCGGTCGTCCTGGACACGTTCTCGCGACGCGTGGTGGGCTCGCCCACTGCGGAGCTGATTCACTCAAGATCCACTACAGATCGTGTGGAGAGTGCGAGCTTGATCCTCACCGTTTCGGCATGGGCGTGCGACGTCACGGTGGCGAGCGGGCTTTGACGCGCTTCACGCACGTCGGCGTGGCCTCAAGCGTGCCGGGGCGCGTGTTCTCCTGGCACTGCCGTCCGGGCTCCCAGCCCCATGGGGAAGTGGGCGGCCAGTTCCTTGCGGAACGCGTCGGTGTCGCCTTCCAGGGCGACCGTGGCCAACCTCTCGTGCTCGACGACCAGTTGCTGCGGGTTGTCGCTGTACGTGCGGTGATCGACGCTGAGATAGAGGCGCAGCTTGGTCTCCCAGCCGTTCCACATGCCCTGCAGGACGCCGTGGCCCGAGAGGTCGTAGAAGAGCCTGTGGAAGCGGAGGTGCGCGTCGATGCTGGCCGGGATGTCGTCCTTCTCCATGGCCCGGCGCAGATCCTCGACGGTCTGCAGCAACTGGGGCCGCTCAGCACCGCGCAGCGCTTCGGCGGAGAGCTCGGCGGCGTACGGTTCGACGCGTAGCCGGACCGAGTCGATCTCGGCGACCTCGCGCGCGCTCACCTCCACGACGAACGCGCCACGGTAAGGGATCTTGACGACGAGCCCTTCTTCCTCCAGCTTGGTCAGGGCCTCGCGCAGCGGGGACCGGCTGATCCCCAGGTCCGTGGCGATGTGCGCCTCGCGCAGCTGGCCACCAGGAGGGACGCTTCCATCGAGGATGGCGGCACGCAACGTGCGGTAGACACCGTCCGGCGTCGTCGTCCGCTGCTCCTGCCACTCGAACTTGTGGTCCACCCCGTCACCCTCCCCTGCTCACGCCATCACCTGGTCGTTTGTCGACTATACCCCCGCCGATCTGGCGTCAACACCTCAAGTTGACTGCCAGGCACGGAGCTCACTGATATTCACAACGGCGCCCCATCCGGTTCGCGGGTCACGGTGACAGGCGGCGCCTCGGGGCCGTTTGGTTCTCAGACCGATGCTGGACCGGCGGCACCGACGCTCGCAGACCTGCAGCGGACGCAGCCGACGAGGGGAAGCGCTGTGGGCCCATCTCCATCTTTCCGGACGCCAACGCTTCTCATTCATCGCGTCGGTACCAGGTTTCACGTCAGTAGCTGAGCGCCTGGCTGACCGGTGACATTGCCGTTGTTCGCGGCCTGCTCGATGAGCCTGGCGCTCAGCCGGCCTGCACGAACTCGGAGGCGACCTCGGCCGAGAGGCGATTGCGCCCCGATCACCTCATCCATTCTGGAAGCGGATCATCGCCGGGTCTGTCTGCCTGAGCCACTCCTCCGCGAGGTTGACAGTCGAGGGTATTCGGTCGACAATCGACCAACAATATGGTCGACAATCGACTAGCACTGACCACTAACGAACGAGGAGGATCAGTGGGATTCGATGCCAAGCCCAAGTACGTGACGTTCGACATGAACGGCACGCTGATCAAGTTCAGCATCAACGACACGATGCGCGAGGTCCTGGGCGACCGGCTGCCGGCCGAGGTCGCCGACGACTACCTGCGGATCTGCAAGGCGTACCGGATCGACGAGTGCACGGGCGCGTACCAGCCGTTCCACCAGGTCGTCGCCCGCTCCATGGAGCGCACCTCACGCAAGCTCGGCCTCGAGTACCGCGAGGAGGACGCGCGGGCGGTGTACGAGACCATCCCCACCTGGGGCCCGTACCCCGGTGTCACCGAGGCACTGAACCGCCTGGCCGAGGAAGTCCCGCTGGTGATCATCACGAACAGCGACACCGCGCACGCCGAGCGCCTCGCGGAGAACCTGAAGGCCCCGTTCGAGGTCGTCATCAGCGCCGAGGAGATGGGCATCTACAAGCCGCGACTCGGCGCGTTCGACTACATGCTCGACAAGCTCGGCGTGACACCCGACGAGATCGTGCACGTCTCCGCGAGCCCGATGTACGACCACCGCTCCGCGGCGATCGTGGGCATCGAGAACAAGGTGTACATGGACCGCGGCTGGGAGCACGACGAGCACTGGCTCGGCTACGAGCGGATCACCGACATCGCCGACCTCCCCGTCCTCTTCGGCCTCCCGCGCCCCTGACGCCTGAGCCCGATCGGAGAACCGAGGAAATGATTCACAGAAGGAGGGTGGCGGCATGACTCAGCTGCTGTATCAAACCGTCAAGGGAGACTCGGCTTCAGAAAGGCTCCAGGCCCTGGGGCTGAAGCTGCCCGCCCTCGCCGGCACCACGTACCTCGTGCCCCACCGGACGGTGGGCTCCATCATCCACCTCTCCGGCCAACTACCCTTCAAGGACGGCGAGCTGCTGGGTCAGGGCGTGGTCGGCCGGGACGTGGAGCTGGAGACCGCGCAGGAGCTCGCACGCCATGCCGCGCTCAACTGTCTCGCTGCCGCTGCGCAGGCGGTGGGCGACCTGGACCGGGTCCGGATCGTGCAGATGCTGGTCTTCGTGGCCAGCACGCCGGACTTCGCTCAGCAGTCGAACGTCGCCAACGCAGCCAGTGAACTGCTCATCGAGGTACTGGGTGAGAACGGGCGGCACGCCCGCACTGCGATCGGTGTCGCCGGGCTGCCGCTCAACACCCCCGTCGAGATCCAGGTCGTCTGCACCGCTGTGTAGCGGCGAGCAGTGCGGCGGTGGCCCGGCTTCGACGGGCACTCGACGCCCTCTGCCAGCACGATCGACACCCCAGTGGAGATCCTGCTGGCCGACGCGAGGGGCAGATCCCGCTCCGGCGCCTCGCCCTCCCGACGAGATCACTGACGCCGTCCTGTTCCTCACGTCGCCGGAATCCTCGCGCATCCCCGGGGCAACGAACCCCGTCGACACCGGCTACACCGTCTTCCAGCAGCGGCCCACGCGGTTCCCAGAGAAGGTCGACATCACGCCTGGTGACGAGTCGGCACCCTCCCCTGGGTCGGCTACCGGGCACGGAAGTGGGAACCGGAACCCGTTCGCTGGCTGGGTGTTCACGCCATGTACCAGCTCTTCGGCATCGCCGACCGGTGGGAAGAACGCAGGAACTCCAGCCAGACCTCACTCCTGGCCCGATTCGGCAGCCGCCTCGCCGGACTCCACGAGTAAACGAAAAGGAACGCTCTCATGGACGCACGACTCGCCGTCATCGGCTTGGGCAGCATCGGAAGCATGGCCCTGTGGCAGGCCTCCCGACTGTCCGACTCGGTAGTCGGTTTCGAGGCAGCCACCCCCGCCCACGGCCGCAGCGCCGTCGGCGGAGACACCCGCCTGTTCCGCATGATCTACCTCGGCAGGCCCGACTACTACCCCATCATCGAACGCTCCCGCGGCCTGTGGGCCGAACTCGAAGCGGAAACCGGGCAGGACATCCTCACCACCACCGGCGGCCTCACCATCGGGACGGCAAACAGTAACTTCATCAACAGCCTCCTCGAGACAGCGCGTATCAACGGAGCCGAGCACAGCGTCCTCAGCCGGGAGGAGATAGCTGAGCGCTATCCCCAGCACAACCTCCGCCCCGACGACTGCGCAGTCCACGACACCCGCGGCGGCGTTCTGCGCACCGACCGCGCCGTCAGCGCCGCCGTCGCGGCGGCCCGGGCGAACGGTGCCACCGTCCTGCAGAACACTCCCGTGGACAGCATCACCGAAACCGACCACGGCGTCGTCGTCACCTCGGGCGACAGAACCTGGACATTCGACAAGGTCATCGTCGCCTCGGGCGGCTGGTCCCGCAGGCTCATGCCCGACCACCTCAAGGCGGTCACCGAAACCCATCGGATCGTCCTGACCTGGTTCATCGCCCAGGACGGCACCCAGTTCTCGCCGGAGAACTTCCCCGCTTTCAGCCGGTGGTACGAGGATCGCTCCATGTACGGCGCACCCGCCGTCGACGGCGTGACGGTCAAGGCATCGGTGGACGGACCGCTGGCCGGGCGCGCGAGGGCGACCCCCGACCCGGACTCCGTGCCCAGGGAACTCACCCGGGAAGAAATCGACAAGGCAACCGAGATCGTCACCGAGTTCTTCCCCGGCCTGATCCCCACCATCGCGCGCGCCGACGCCTTCCCCGACCTCTTCACCCAGGACAGGCATCCCCTCATCGGCTGGCTGGATCAGAACAGCAGCGTCTACTGCGCCACCGGATTCTCCGGGAAGGGCTTCAAGATGGCCACCGGCTACGGCCACATCGCCGCACACGAGGCGCTCGGCAAGCAGACGTTCGACGGGCTGGACTTCGTGCGTCCGGACCGGTTCAAGACCAGGTAACCGCCCACTCCTGCCGCCTCGGCGAAGTGGTCTCGGTATCGCCATCCGGCTGACGGTCGTTGTGCGACTCATCTATTGATGTGCCGAACGCGTCCCCTGGGCCGTCCTCGCCCCGGCCGCCGTCCTGGGCCCTGCTCGGGGCGCTCGCGGTCACGGCGGCCGGCGAGGTCGAATCCCCAGGCTGACGCGGCGGGCGTCAGCCCACCCCGGAGCGCACACGGACCATCCCAGCGGGACGGCGCCGACGGGGTCGGAACGACCGCGTACGCCCGTACTCACACCCCCAGGAACCGACGGACACCACCATGCCCGATCTCATCTCCCGCGCCCTGACCCGCCGAACCGTCCGGACGACCAAGCCTTCACACGAGCGGACCTGGAAGCATCTGTCACCGCTGCTGCGGCTGCTGATCCTTACCCGGCTCACCTCTGGTATCGGCTTCTTCGCCGTTCTGCCGTTCCTCGCCGAGCACCTCGGCACCGCGCTCGGCATGGCGGGATGGATGGTCGGCCTCGTCCTGGGTCTGCGCACCTTCAGCCAGCAGAGCCTCTTCGTGGTCGGCGGCGCACTCGTCGACCACCCCCACTCTCGGCTTCGCTCGAGCGGGAGCGACCCCCATCGGCGTACGCCCGATCGTGCTGGCCGGCTGCGTGCTGCGGGTCGCCGGCTTCGCCTGGCTGGGGTACGCGGAGCAGACCTGGACGGTGATCGGCGCGGTGCTCCTCATCGGCTTCGCCGCCGCGCTGTTCTCCCCGGCGGTGGAATCCGAAGCGGCCCGGCAGGCGGTGATCAGGGAGGAGGGCCACGGTTCACGCACTCGGGTGCTAGCTCTGCTGAGCGCGGCCGGACAGGCAGGTGCCTTCATCGGCCCGCTGCTCGGCGCACTGCTTGCTCGCCGTGAACTTCCGCACCGTCTGCCTCGCCGGAGCCGCCGTTTTCGTCCTCGTCCTGGCCGGGCACATATGGCTGATGCCGCAGCACATCCCCGGCCGAGTGCGCACTCGACAGCGGGGCGGCACGCGCGCACTGCTGCGCAACCGCAGCTTCCTCGCCCTGTGCTGCGCCTACGGCACCTACCTGCTCTGTGGAACAACTGCTACCGCTATCCGTCACACCGATGTCCTCGCGGACGTGGACGACGGCCGCGCCGACCTCAGGGGTCGCCCCCGGGGGCCGGCGCTTTCGTGCTCGGGCTGCTGATGCGGCGCGTTCACCCGTGGGGCGGGTGCCGCGGTCAGGCCCGGCCGGCTGCTACGGCCTTGTTGGGGGTGCGGGTGGCGGCGCGGGTGGTGCTCGCGGCCGGGGCGGTGCGGTGCAGGCTCTTGAGGCCGATGGTGAGGGCGGTGGTGGTGAGGACGCCTGCGGCGACGGCGGCGGCGAACAGCAGCGGCTCGCCGATTTGATCGGCGGCGAAGACACCGCCCTTGGGGTAACTGATCGTGTTGCCGAACTGCATGACCAGGGCGCCGGTGACGGCGCCTCCCGCCATGGAGGCCGGGATCACCCGCAGCGGGTCGGCGAGGGCGAAGGGGGCCGCGCCCTCGGGGAGGAAGGCCGCGCCGAACAGCCAGGAGATTTTGCCGTAGCGCCGCTCGGACTCGGTGAACAGACGGCGGCGCACCAGGGTGGCGAGGGTCATGGCCAGCGGGGGCACCATGCCGGCGGCCACGATGGCGGCCATGACGGTCATGTCGAGCGGGATGAACCTCGTCGGGTCGGGACCGCTCAGTTGCTGCGCGCCGAAGATGAAGAACGTTTTGGTGAACAGCCCTCCGAGGTCGGAGCAGGCCGTCAGGCCGAGGAGCAGGCCGAGGAGCAGGGTGTTCTGGAACTCCAGCCTGGCCATCTCGTTGTAGAGAAGGTTGGTCAGGACGTTGAGCAGCGACCCGACGACCACGACGGTCACGAGCGCGGTGACCAGGGTGGCCAGCAGGGGGATCAGCACGGTGGTGGTGCGCCGCAGTGCCCGCGGGAGGGGGATTCGCTGCAGGGCCAGCACGGCGGCACCGGCGGTCACACCGGCGATCAGACCGCCCAGGACGCCGCTCTGGGTGATGATGACGGCGATGCCGCCGAGGAGGCCGGGGAAGACCGCAGACCGGTCTGCCACCTGGCAGGCGACGTAGCCCGCGATGAATACGGGGAGGGTCATCAGGGTGGTGTTACCGGTCATGTACAGCATGGCGGCCCACGTCTGGGGCAGCGTCCAGTCGCCGTTGTCGAGGGCCGGCTTGGCCCACTCGACGACGTGGGGACCCTGGATGGCGTAGGCGAGGACGATCAGTCCGGCGGCGAGTGCGGTGAGGACGGCGAGGTGTGGGGTGCCGGATGCCAGGCACCGGCCGAGTCTGGTGTGGAAGTGCCGGTCCCGCACGTCGCCGCTGTCCGTCGGGTTGGCCGGGTTGGTGGTGGGGTTTGCGGAGTGGGGCATGGTGAAGCTCCAGGTATGCGCGTCTGCCGGATTGGCCGGCGGGGGCGATGCGATGGGCTGGTGTGGGGCCGGCGTCCGGGGCCCGCGCCGCCACAGGAGCGGGGCGGGCCCCGGACGTGCGATGGGGGTCAGCCTCTTTCGAAGCACGGCCTGGGTGTCGGCCGCCCAGGAGGCGGCCGACACCTTCAGCCCTGCGGCAGTCCGCCGGGCGGGGCTGTTCCCGGGGGCCTGGTCCCGAACTCAGCGGTCCGATGCATAGACGAGGTCGGCGTTTGCGGACTCGAGGACCGGGCCCAGCCTTGGGCCGAACATCGTCCAGCAGCCGCAGTTCCTCGAATTGAGGAACCGGCCTGAGTGCATGCCGGCGATGAAGGCGGCACTACCGGAGCTGTCGGTCGCGTAGACGGGGGCCCCGGAGTCACCCGGGTCGGTAGTTCTGCCCGTCCAGGTCCCATTGGAGTTCCGGGTGCCTCCCTGGTCGTACGCGAACCCATTACCACCGGTAATAGTTGGTGACGCGGAGAATCTCGTGTTGCTGACGGGGTGGCCGCAGTGATTGAACGTCGTTTGACCGCTCACACACACCTTCATACCGCGCCAAACGGAAGTGCCTCCCTCGATCCACTTCTCGGTGGTGCTCGTACTGGAGCCCCCGGCCCAGATCCAGCCGCGGTAGCCGCCAGCGTTCATGACGGCCGTGTCGAGGCCGCGGAGCTCGCTTATCGTCCGGCCGAAAAAGGCGCCCGCATTGCCGTTTGACTGCTTCTGCTGATAGACATCGCCGAGTCTGCCGCAGTGCGCCGCGGTCGTCATGTACCTCGTGCCCGTGAAGACGTGCTTGATGGGGACTCCGGCCGTGCAAGTCGCATTACTGCTGCTGTTGACGATTGATGCCCCACCGTTGTAGGGCGACCCGTCGTTGAACCGATTTTCCTGGGTCTCGAAGCGGGTCCGCTGCACCTCGATCTTGCCGGGGTGGGCGTCGGCCAGCGCCTGCGTGTCGGATTCCGGAGCATCGGTGGCGACCTCCACCACGTCATCCTTCGCGTTATAGGAGACGCCGATGTGGTATTCGACCGTGCTGTCAGCGATCCAGCCTTTCGCCATGACCTCCTCTTCGAGCTGCTGCTCCTCGTCCTTGGTGAACTGGCTGATATAGCCCAGGACGTTCATACCGGCCGGGAACTCCGACTGCATCTCGCTCCCGTCGGCGGGGGGTGTGTCCGCAGGCAGCGCGACCACCGTCAGGGTGTAGTCGTCGTTTCCGTAGACCCCGAGGGGGTGGTACTTCTGGGTGACATCGTAGAGAGCCTTGAACTGATCCTGGCTCGGCGTTGCGGTGCCGTCTGTGTCGTCTGCGTATGAGACGGCGGGTGATGCCAGGGACACCGCGGCAGTCGCGGCGGCCGCGACCAGGACCGCGGCGAGGCGCCTTCTACTCGTTGTGATTCTCACTTTTCCTCTTTCTCGCAGAGGGAACCGACGGCCGGATCGGCAGGGTCGGCTCACGAAGGAGATGAATTGTGCGAACGGCGTGCGGGCCGTCGCTTTCGACCCATTGGGCCCCGGTCACCGGAGGTGACGGGGGCCGCCCGGCGGGTCGGACCGGCTCAGAAGAACGGGAGCGCTCTCATCCAAGGAGGGGCGGAAGTGCTCTCACCGGTGTCGTTCATCCGCGTGTGGCCTTAAGGGCGTGTGGCTCTCGGTGCCCGGGACGGTCTGAGCGGCACCGGCGCGCAGGTTGCGCTGTTACGAGCCCGCCCTGCGTGCTGTGCTTCATACCGCAAAGCATCGTTGCGCACCCGCTGGCGCACATGCGTAGTTCTGCGGCGGGGGTACCCAATTTCCTACAGTGTGGGTACCTGGTTCGCCCTCTGCCAGGCCGCGACCTGGGTACGGCGGCCGTAGCCGAGCTTGGCCTTGATGCTTTCCATGTGGCGGTCGACCGTGCGCGGCGACAGCACCAACTGGGCGGCGATCTGCCGGTTGGTCATGCCCTCGGCGACCAGCGCAGCGACCTGCCGCTCCCGGCGGGTGAGCGGGCACGGCGCGGTGGCGGCCGGGGCGCTGCGCCCGGTGTCGGCCGCGGTGCTCGTGTCCAGGGCGAGGGCGATGGCCCGGGCCGGGCTGTCGTGCCGGGCGCCTTCCGCAAGGGCCTTCTCGTAGCCGGCCGGGCCCAGCGCGGAGATGGCCGCTGCCTCGCACCGGGCGCGGTTCCCGCCGAATGTGGAGTCGGGGCGGGCTCCGAGGCCCCGGATCCCGCCGTGACGGGTCAGGGCGTGAACGGCGCCCAGCAGCTGTGCCGCGCGTTCGTGGTCGCCTCGGGACGCGGTGATCCAGGTGAACACTTCCAGCGCCGCCGCGGTCCCGGCGTAGTCGTTGAAGCCCCGCAGGATCTCCAGCGCGCCCCGCGTCAGTGCCGTGCCCTCTTCCTCGTCGCCATGTGCCCAGAGCACGTAGCCCAGCGCCCCCTTCGTGTAGGCCGCGTACAGGCGCTCCCCGGATGCTTCCGCCAGCAGCGCCGCGCGCCTGCCGGCCTCCTCCGCCGCGCGCGCGTCCCCGAGGATGACCTGGGCGATCACCACTTGGCACAGCCAGAACAGCCCCTGCGGTCCTTCGCCTGCCTTCTCGTGGGCGGCCAGTGCCTCCTCGTACAGGGACACGGCCTCTGCCATGCGTCCTTGGAAGGCCGCCGACGAGCCGCGGTAGCCCTGGATGTACGGCCGGACCGACGCGTCGCCCAGTCGTTCGCCCAGTTCGTCGGCCTCGTCCAGCCAGCGGTCGGCCGTCGCGAGATCTCCCTGGAGTATCGCCACCCAGGCGGCGGCCCACAGTGCCCGGGCCCGCACGGCAGTGGGTTCGGGTGCCGCCACGAGGAGACGGTTGAACTGACGACGCCCCTCGCCGAGGAACCCGTCTGCGCACCAGTGGAAGCGCAGCGCCGCGGCCAGGCGCAGCGCAGCCTGTGCATCGGCGGGATCCCCGCCCCCCTGCTCCGGCGGGTGCTGCTCCGCCGTCCCTGGCCCGGCCGGGACGGGCCCGGGCACGGCTGGGCGAGCGCTCGTCCCGAACTCCAATGCCACCCGCAAGTTGCTGTGCTCGGCACGCATCAGGGCCATGGCTTCTTCCTGGCCGGGCCCGAACCATGCCGAGACGGTGCGCTCGGCGAGGGCGAGGAAGAAATCGCGGTGCCGCCGCGACAGCCCCGGCTCATCACCCGTCTCGGCCAGCCGGGCCCGGCCGTACGTGCGGATGGTCTCCAGCAGCCGGTAGCGGGACAGTCCCTCGCGTTCACAGGTCAGTACGACGGACTGGGACACCAGTCGGTCGAGGAGGTCCAGTACCTCATGGGCCGCGATGCCCTCCCCCGCGCAGACGTATTCGGCCGCGTTCAGGCTGAAGCCGCCGGTGAAGACCGACAGCCGGTTCCACAGCAGCTGTTCGGCGGGCGTGCACAGCTCGTAACTCCACTCGATCATCCCGCGCAACGTGCGCTGGCGTGGGAGCGTGGTCCTGCAGCCGCCGGTGAGCAGCGCGAAGCGGTCCTCCAGACGCTCCACGACCTGCCCGACACTCAGCGACCGCAGCCGCGACGCGGCCAGTTCGATGGCCAGGGGCAGTCCGTCGAGATCGGCGCACAGCCGGGCGGCCTCAGCCCGGTTGGCGTCGGTGACGCGGAAGTCCGGCCGGATGGCGACGGCCCGCTCCTGCAGCAGTTCGACCGCCTCGTCCGGTATCGACAGCGCGGGGACGACGAAGACGTGCTCGCCCGTGACCCCCAGCATCTCGCGGCTCGTCGCCAGGACACGCAGATGCGGACAGGCCGACAGCAGCGCCTTTGCCAGCCCCGCCGACGCGTCGATCAGGTGCTCGCAGTTGTCCAGCACGATCAGCGCCCGGTGCCGGGCCAGATGATCTGTGAGCTGTTCAAAGCAAAGCCTGTCTCCGCGGTCCGGAATCCGCAGCGCACCCGCGGTCGCGGCGGCCACCGCCGACGGATCGCGCACCGCGGCCAGGTCGACGATCCACACTCCGTCCGGGAACGCCTTCCCGGAGGCCTCGGCGGCCGCCAGCGCCAGCCGCGTCTTACCCACCCCGCCTGCACCGGTGAGCGTCACCAGCCGACCGGCGCCCAGCAGGCGTCGAATCTCGCTCACCTCGCGGCGCCGGCCGACGAAGCTGGTCAGGGCCGTGGGCAGATTGCCCACCACGGGGATGACAGTGGCCAAGAGTCGACTCCGCACATTGCCGTACAAAATGTTCCCTGAGGTTAGCAAGAGGAGCGAGCGCCTTGAGTGTGACATTTCTGGCACAGTGGCCGTGAGCTGGATGTACCGAACGACAAGGGCGAGCCGGACCTCAAATCGCGAGCGCCGCCATCACGTCGAACGTCAGCTCGAAACCCGGACAGCTCGAACGCGATTGGTGCAGCGGACCGCCGAGCGCCACCGTCGGTGGACGCCGACGGCCGAGGGGCGGGGCCGCCCCTCAGGAACAAGGCAGTCCATGCCGCCCTACCGCGGCGGGTCCTCGCCACCCCTGCTCGTGACGCGGGGCCGTTGCCGCGGTTCATCCGGCCTGGTCGGCCGTTTGCGGTATGCGCAGGCGGGGACCCGGTTGCGCATGACCACGACGCCACGCCGTCGGATGCGGCAGAACCGGATCCTGTGGCTGCTGGACCGCCTGGAACGAGACTCCCGGGCCGATGCGGTGATCAACGCGATCGGCCGGGGTGTGCGTGCCCTGCCGCTCGGTCGCGGCCGGGACGCGCTCCACGGAAGGTGGCTGGGCCACCCCGTGCATCCGCTCATGGTGCAGGTGCCGATCGGCAGCTGACTGTCCGCGGCCCTGCTCGATTTACGGCCCGGCCGCTCCCGTGAAGCGGAAGTACTGATCGGCGTCGGCCTGGCGCATGCCCTGAGCAACGTGACAGCCGTCGCGCTGTACGCCACCTCACTCACCTGCCGCCTCACGGGACGCCACACATCCGGCCGAGCCCTCGGCCTGCTGGGACTGACGGCGGTCGGAGTCGGCGGCACGCTCGGCGGCCACCTCGCCTACCGTCAGGCATCCGGCGCCAACCACGCCGAAGAGGTACCGCACGTGGTCGCCGAGGGCTGGCACCGGATCGGCAACGTGGACGAGTTCCCGGCCGAGCGGGCCGTGCGGCGCACCGTGGACGACGTACCGGTCCTGGTCGTGCGGGAAACCGGCGGTACCGTCCACGCGCTGGCCGACCGGTGCAGTCACCTCGCCGGGCCGCTGTCCGAGGGCACGATCGCCGACGGATGCGTCCAGTGCTTTTGGCACGGAAGCGTCTTCCGCCTCTCCGACGGCTGGAACGTGCGCGGCCCCGCCACCGCTCCCCAGCCCGCCTTCGACACTCGGATCACCGACGGTCACGTCGAGATACGCCTGCGCCAGGACGACCGGGCGGAGGACGCGGACAACAGCCGCAAGTCGGAGCGGCAACCGGGTGCCGAGAAGGGAGGTGTGCCCCATAGATCCTCTGGCCGCCACGCCTGACAACGCGAACGACACCACAGGTGACGCCGCAGCTGACAAGGCGGCCGACAGCCGCCCCGTACCCCGCCTGCGCGAGATTGCCCGGCGCATCGGACGACGGTACTCCGCAGGGCACGACCGGCCGCTGGGCGGCTATCTCGCGTCCATGACCGGCTTCGGGGCGTACACGGCGGCCTGGGCCACGGCGGTACGGCTGCGCGGGTGCCCCGTGCCCGACCGGCCCCAGCCCTGGGACGTGGTCCTGACCTCGGTCGCCACCTTCCGGCTCGGAAGGCTCCTGAGCAAGGCGTCCGTCACCAGTCCGCTGCGCGCGCCGTTCACCCGGTACGTCGGCCCGCAGGGCCCCGCCGAGCTGCACGAGGAGGCGGAGCCGAGGAACTGCAGGGACACCGTCGGCGAGCTGGTGACCTGCCCGTTCTGCACGAGCGTCTGGGTGGTGTCCACCCTGACCGCCAGCCAGTTGTTGTGGCCGCGGGCGACCCGGACCGCCATGGGCGCGCTCGCGGCACTGGTCGGCGCGGACGCGCTGCAACTGACGTACGGCGCGCTGTTGAGCCGGACCACCGGGAACGACTGACCTGGTCCGCGGAGGGCCGGAGTACGACGGCGCCCACGCCGGCCGCTGCACTCCATCGCAACCTCTATGCACAGAAGCCCCGCCGAGTCTTTGCAGGGGTGAAGGCTACGACGTGCTTGTCAAGAAGATTCCCGCCTCGGATGCTGGCGTCGGCCCATGAGACGCGTGTCGTCACCGCGTCCCTGCTTGGGGTGCCCGAAAGAGGCAGAACCACCCGAGTGCGACGATAGTCACGGCGGACAAAGCCCCACGTGCTCAAGAGCCCCGCCGGCCGCACCCACGGGGCTTCTCGTCGCACCCCGCTCTCACGCTCCTATCACCGACTGCGTCGACTCCCCCGGACCAGAATGCCCTGACCTGGCATTACGCGCTCACCTTGGACTGGCCTGGACGCCCACGGACGGTCTCTACAACCTGTGCCAAGTGGGACCGTCCTGGCAGAACGCTTGTCCACCGCCTGCGGCAACGGCCGACAGAGCATCGCCCTGCGGTATCAGCCTGGAGGCTTCAGCGCGCATGGCAGCGCTGGCCGTTGCCGCTGTCCTGCCGGGAGCGCGAGCGGTTACGCAGGCCCGACCGCTACCTGCCGCCGAGCAGCCGCCCCAGGCAGAGAAGGATCCGGACCGCACCCGGGCAAACGACCCCGAGGAGCTGTCCATGGTCACCGAATGTGCGGGTCAGCGATGTGTGGCCGCTGTACGACCAACAGACAAAACCGGCCAGGAACAATCCGATAGGGATGCCCTCCGGAAAGCAGTACCGAGAGCGCTCACTACTACGGACATTCACGCCTTGTGGAACTACTACAAGACGACAGACCGAGCGCCAGGTCCTGATAGCAGGGTGCGACTCGGTCGCCCGCCAAGCCGGAATCCTCCGTTGACCACTCAGTCGGCAATGCCCCCTCCACACCCCCAAAGGGGGAGCACGAGCCGCCGACAAAACCTGATGACGCATCAGTAGAGTTAGCAAAGGGTTAGCAAGAATCCTGCCACAGCTGCCAACGGACAGCCAGACCCTGGAACCGCCCAGTGCCCGAAACCGTAGCTGCGGCACACCCATCCACTCCCCCGCGAGCGGCCGCCGAGCGGGAGCCAGAACCCGACAGCGCGTCACCCGCCGGCACCGAATGATCAATCGTTTCCGCAGGTCAACGGGCTCTCCCTCGCGGCTTCAGAGGCGTCGGCGGCAGCTCGGGGGCTGGCAGGGGATCCCCGTCATAACCCTTCACCTCCCCGAACCGCGTCCCTTCCATCCAGTCCCGGCGCGCCTGTACGATCTCATCCTGCGACCGTCCGATCCAGTTCCAGAACATGATCAGTTCCTCCTCGAAGGGCTCACCGCCGAGGAGCATGACGGACGCGTCGGAGTCGGCGCGCAGGGGGAGTTCGGTGCGGCCGCAGCCGAGGTAGAGCATGGAGCCGGGGAGGACCGGCACCCCGTCGACGTGGGCCTCGCCGGACATGGAGAGGACCGCGTACTCGAAGTCGGGTTCGAGGGGCAGGCGGAGGTCGGCGCCCCGGGTGAGGCTGAGGTCGGCGCCGACGATCGGCGTGAACGTCGTGCCGGGTGACGTCGCGCCGTCGAGGGAGCCCAGGATGAGCGTGGCCTCCAGGCCGGGCGCGGTGACGACCGGCAGCTCCGCGTGGTGCTCGAAGCGCGGGTCGGTGTGCCGATGCGCGTCCGGCAGGGCGACCCACAGCTGGGCGCCGTGCAGGAAACGGGCGTGCGACCTGGGGCTCTCCTCGGAGTGGCTGATGGCCCGCCCCGAGGTCATCAGACCCAGCTCACGCGGGCGGATCGTCTCCAGGCTGCCCGTGGAGTCGCGGTGCAGCACCTCGCCCTCGTGCAGCCAGCTGACGGTCTGCAGGCCCATGTGCGGGTGCGGCGGCACCTGCATGCCGGGCTCGTCCGCGATGTCGTCCGGCCCGTAGTGGTCGACGAACGCCCACGCGCCCACCATGCGGCGCCCCAGGTTCGGCAGCAGGCGCCGTACTTCCGTGGACTCGCCGAGTCGCACACGGCGGGGGCTCAGCAGCTCCCGCACGGGTTCGGCGACGACGAATCCCCGGCCGCCGCACACGCTCGGCACCGCCTGACGGTCAAGATTGCTCATGTCGCTCAACCTAGCCCCCGCCCGGCCCCTCCGTCAGACCGAACGCCTCCCCATCATCCCGCCGCCTAAATAGTAGCCATGGCTATAGTAGCCATGTACTGTATCCGTCATGAGTTCGGCTTTCGAGGGCGCGACGCCCGGTTTCCTCGTGTGGCGCTTGTCCATGAAGTGGCGCGTCGCGGTCGACCGCGCGGTGGCGCCGCTGGGGCTGACGCACGCCCAGTACGCACTGGTGGCCTCGCTGCACGGCATGCACCGGGCCGGGCTGCGGCCCAGTCAGCGGCAGCTCGCCGACCACACGGGGCTGGAGGCGCTGTACGTGTCGAAGCTGGCCCGCGCCCTGGAGACCGCCGGGCTGCTCGAACGGGCGCGGGACCCCCGCGACCCGCGCGCCGTGCGGTTGGCGCTCACCGATGAGGGACGCGAGGTCACCCGGCGCGCGATCGACGTCGTCCAGGGCCTGCTGCACCAGCTGATGGAGCCGCTCGGCGGTCTCGACAGCGTCCGCGCACGGGAGTTCACCCGTGAGCTGACGACTCTGCTCGACGTCCCCCTCGACCCAGCCGTTGTCGACCCGCCTCTTTCAGACCCGTCTCTCTCCGGCCCGCCTCTTTCCGGCCCGACTCTTCCCGACCCGCCCTTCACCGAGCCCTCCTTTCCCTCTGAGCGCACCGAGGAGCAGTCATGACCACCCCTGGGACGACCACCCACACCATCCCCACCCCGGCGGCCGCACCCACCGCACCCCCCGTCAACGGCCGTGTCATCGCTCTCGCCCACTACGCCGCCCGCGCCGCCCTGGAGACCGTGCTCACCCGGTACGACCTGACGTTCCAGCAGTCGGTGACACTCCGCGTCGTCGCGGTCGCCGACGGGCCCGTCGCCCGCGAGGAGGTCGTGAACCAGGTCGTCGACTCCCTCAAGATCGGCGCGGCGGAAGTACGCGGTGTCCTGGACGAGTTGGCCGCGGCGGAGCTGGTGGCTGCGGTCGACCGCCCCGCCGAGCCGGGCCTCGTCGCGATCACGGACGCCGGGCGGGAGGTCTACGCGAGGACCACCGCCGAGACCTCGGTGATCTCCGCGAGGATCTACGCCGGCATCCCGGCGGAGGATCTCGCGGTCGCGGGCCGGGTGCTCGGCCTCGTCACCGAGCGCGCCAACGCGGAACTCGCGGCCGTGCGCTGACCGACCACCTCGGCCGACGACCTCGGCCGACCCCCACCCGACCCGCACTGCCACAGCCCTGCCGAGCCAGTGGAATATCCGACTGACTCGGCAGGTTGTGGGCGGCGAAGGAGGTCACAGTGGACACGACGTACTACGACCACGGGACACCGGCCGAGCGCTGGGAGCGCGCGCGGATGTTCTTCGACGCCGAGGAGTACGCGGCCGCCGCGCGCGTCCTCAGCGCGCTGGTCGAGGAGGTGCCGGAGCAGACCGGCCCCCGACTGCTGCTGGCCCGCGCCTACTACCACTCCGCCCAACTGCGGCGCGCCGAGGACGAGTTGCGCGTACTCGTCGAGCGTGACCCGGTGGAGCACTACGCCCGGCTGCTGCTGGGCCGCACCCTGCAACGGCAGGCCCGGCACGACGAGGCGGAGTCCCACCTGCGCATCGCCTCGGCCCTCGCGGGCGACTTCGAGCGGCTGTGAGGGAGCACCGCTCCACGCCCTGCCGCACGCCGTACCGCACTCAGCGCCCTGCCGCGCGTCCTACTCAGAGTCCTGCTCCGCGTCCTGCTCCGCGCGCTACTCCACGCCCTGCTCCACGCTCCGCTTCGCCTCGGTCCGGCCCCCGTACGTCCGCTTTCCCTTGCGGTGGGCGATCTCGCCCAGGACGACGTCCACGGCGATGAACGCGGCGAGCGGGATGCCGAGGAGCGGGACGAAGTAGCCGAGGACGGCGACGACCGCCAGCGCGGGGACGAGGATCTGCGGGGGCACCTGCTGCCAGGCGCCGCGCGGGATCGGGCGGCCGAAGGCGGAGGCCCGGCCCCGCTGCCACCACATGCGGTAGCCCCAGAGGATCAGCAGGACGAGGGAGGCCGCCAGCGCGATCAGCAGGAGCTGGTTGACCAGGCCGAACAGGACGCCGGTGTGGGCGTCGATGCCCCAGCGGGTGAGCTTGGCCAGCACCGGGAAGTCGGCGAACCGGAGGGTGTCGGTGACCTCGGCGGTCGACGGGTCCACGGCCACCGCGTCCTGCTTGGTGGGCCAGCTGCGCTGGACCTGCTTCACCACGTACGCGGAGGACACGTCGGCGGGCGGCACGACCTCGACCGGGTCGCCCAGGCCCTCCGCGCGGGCGGCGGCGAGGATCTTGTCGAGGTCGCCCTCCGCGGCGGCCCCTCCCTCCGCCGCGCCGGCGTCATGGCCGCCGTGGTCGCCCGCCGCGGCCGAGATCGCCGGGGTGGCCTGGCGCAGTTCGGTGCGCAGGACGTCGATGTTGGCGCCGGCGTACGCCGACCAGGTCAGGCCCGTCGCCGAGAGGAAGAAGAACCCGGCCGCGGCCCACACGCCGACCGTGCCGTGCAGGCCCAGGGTGCGGCGCCGGCCGCTCGTGCCGCGCACCTTGCGCTGGGCGCGACGGCGGCCGAACCAGAGGACAAGACCGCCGGCCGAGATGACCCACAGCCAGCTGGCGGCGAGTTCACTGTAGAGGCGACCGGTCTCGCCGAGGTGCAGGTTGGCGTGGAGCTTGTCGATCCAGGTCCGCAGCGGCAGCGCGCCGGTCGCGCCGTACTGCTCCAGCGCCCCGCGGACCTCCGCCGTGTACGGGTCGACGAAGACCGCGAGCGTGCCGGTCTCGTCGACGCCCTCGACCCCGGACAGCATCACCCTGGTCGTCGCGTCGTCCGCGGGCGAGGGGCGTACGGCCGCGATGGTGCCCTCGGGGTGCGCCTTGCGGGCGGCGGCCACCTGCTCGGAGATCGGCAGCTTCTCGTCGCCCACCTTCGCGACGGTCATCTCATCGGCGTAGACGATCTTCTCGATCTGGAACGAGGCGGCGTACAGCCCGCCCGTCAGGGCGGCGACCAGCAGGAACGGGGCGACCAGGACGCCCGCGTAGAAGTGCAGCCGCAGGACGAGCGGCCTGAGGGAGGCCCAGGCGCTCCTCGTCGCGCCGTCGGGCGTGACGGGTTTCGGGGTCTCGTCCGTCTCGGTCGAGGGGGCGATGGTCATCGGCGGCTGCTCCGGGGTACGGGGACGGGGACGTCGTGGCGGTCCAGGCGGTTCAGTAGTCGGAGCGTGCGGGCACCGAGTTCCCGACACTTCATGTGACGTGGATCACATAGTCGTCAGGGGGCGGACGGGCCCCTCGGGGCCGGGAGAGCCGCCTCGCATCGGTTCATCCCGCTTGGCATGCTGGCGCGATGGCTTCCGAACGAGAGCGCACCGAGTCCCGCCCGCTGAGCGACCGGGTCGAGGAACTCCTCGCCCACGAGGGCCCGCTGCCGATCGTGGCCGCGGGCGATCCGGTACTGCGCCGCACTGCCGAGCCCTTCGACGGCCAGCTCGACGCCGGTCTGCTGGCCCGTTTCGTCGCCGCGCTGCGAGCCACCATGCACGCGGCACCGGGCGTCGGCCTCGCCGCACCCCAGGTGGGGGTGCCCCTGCGGATCGCGGTGATCGAGGATCCGGCGCCGGTGCCGGAGGAGGTGCGGCTGGCCCGGGGGCGGGTCCCGCAGCCGTTCCGTGTCCTGGTCAATCCGGCGTACGAGGCGGTCGGACCGTACCGTGACGCCTTCTTCGAGGGCTGTTTGAGCGTGCCGGGGTGGCAGGCCGTGGTGGCCCGGCACGCCAAGGTGCGGCTGCGGGGGCTCGACGAGCGGGGGCGGGCGGTGGACGAGGAGTTCTCCGGGTGGCCCGCCCGTATCGTCCAGCACGAGACGGACCACCTGAACGGCACGCTCTACCTCGACCACGCCGAGCTGCGTTCCCTCTCCTCGAACCAGGCGATGGCCGAGCGGTGGAACGACCCCACCCCGGCCCGCGCCGCCCGCGCCCTCGGCTTCCTGCTGCCTGATTGAGGGGCCGGCCCCACTGCGGGGCTGAGGGGCCGGCCCCACTGCGGGCTGAGAGACCGACCCCACGCCCGGCTGCCGCCGCGCCCCCGCGCGCCGAGGACCAGTGCGGCGGCGTCCCGCCCCTCCCGGACGAGGGCGTACTCCGGCTCCTCCGGGGCGATCAGGCTGGTCACCTTCACGTCCGGGTGGCGGTCGCTCACCCGCCGGGCGGCGGCGTCGACGATGTCCTCGGCGAGTGTCTCCTCGGACGGCTTACCGAGGTGCGCGGCCGACCCCACCGGCGAACCCGGGCCGAGCGGCTTGATCCACCACCGAACCCGGGCCGAGCCGCTTGATCCACCGCCGCACCGGGCCGGGCGGCCGGCTCGGCCGCCGAACCGAGCGGCCTGCTCGGCCGCCGGGAGGAACGGCTTCCCCCGGTCCCGTCCCAGCCCCAGCCCCAGTCCCAGTCCCGGCCCCCGGCGAGGCGGCTTCCTCTCCGCCCCCGGCAGGGCGACCCGCCCTGCCCGTTCAGCCCCGGTACGCCTCCAGCAGCCGTAGCCAGATCTCGCTGATCGTGGGGTACGAGGGGACCGCGTGCCACAGCCGGTCGACGGGGACCTCCCCGGCGACGGCGATCGTGGCCGAGTGGATCAGTTCGCCGACGGCGGGCCCGACGAAGGTGACCCCGCGGAGGATCTCGCGGTCCAGGTCGACGACCATCCGGGCGCGGCCCCGGTAGCCGTCGGCGTACAGCCCGGCCCCGGCCACGGAGGAGAACTCGACGTCGACGGCGCGGACGCGGTGGCCTGCCCGTTCCGCCTCGGCGAGGGAGAGGCCGACGGAGGCGGCCTCGGGGTCGGTGAAGACGACCTGCGGGACGGCACGGTGGTCGGCGGTGGCGGCGTGGGCGCCCCAGGGGTCGCTCTCCAGGATCGGGACACCGGCCGCGCGGGCGGCGATGGCGGCCCCCGCGATGCGCGCCTGGTACTTGCCCTGGTGGGTGAGGAGCGCCCGGTGGTTGGCGTCGCCGACCGCGTAGAGCCAGTCGCTGCCGGTCACCCGGAGGCTGTCGTCGACGGACAGCCAGGTGCCGGGTTCCAGGCCGACGGTGTCGAGGCCGATGTCGTCGGTGCGCGGGGCGCGGCCGGTGGCGAAGAGGATCTCGTCGGCCTCCAGGCGGTCCCCGGTGTCGGTGAGCGCCACCACGGTGCCGTTCTCACGGGTCACCGACGTCACGGACGTACCGGTGCGGACGTCCGCGCCCGCCTCGGTGAGCGCCTCGGCGACCAGTTCACCGGCGAAGGGTTCCATGCGAGGCAGCAGGCCCTTGCCGCGGACGAGGACGGTGACCTCGGAGCCGAGGGCGCGCCAGGCGGTGGCCATCTCGACGGCGACGACTCCGCCGCCGACGACGATCAGCCGGCCGGGCACCTGCTTCGCGCTGGTGGCCTCACGGCTCGTCCAGGGCCGCACCTCGTCCAGTCCGGGCAGGTCGGGCAGGACGGCGCGGCTGCCGGTGGAGACGACCACCGCGTGCCGTGCGGTGAGGACGTGCCGGCCGCCGTCGGGGGCGTCGACGACGACCCGGCGGGGCCCGGCCAGCCGCCCGTGGCCGCGGTGGAAGACCGCTCCGATGCTCTCGAGCCACGCGACCTGGCCGTCGTCCTTCCAGTCGGCAGCCTCGTAGTCGCGGTGGGCGAGCACTTCGGCGGCGTTCAGCGGGCCCTCGACGAGGTGGCGCAGACCGGGCACGCGGCGGGCGTCGGCCCGGGCGATCGCGGGGCGCAGCAGAGCCTTGCTGGGCATGCAGGCCCAGTACGAGCACTCGCCGCCGGCGAGTTCGCTCTCCACGACCGCGGTGGACAGGCCGGCCGCGCGGGTGCGGTCGGCGACGTTCTCCCCCACGGGTCCGGCACCGAGCACCACCACGTCGTACATGGTCCCCGTGGTGTCCTCGTCGTTTTCGGTGTGTTCCGTATCCGTCATGGGGTCAGTCTGGTTGGTGGTGTGCGCCGTGGCCACATGGGTACGCGCGCGGAATAGGCCACCGACGGGTGGCGTTGTCGACAGCGGCTCGCCCCGAGCACCGACACCCAGGAAGAGGGATGCACGCCATGAGCAGCACCGTGGAGCTCACCAAGGAGAACTTCGACCAGACGGTCACGGACAACGAGTTCGTCCTGATCGACTTCTGGGCGTCCTGGTGCGGGCCGTGCCGTCAGTTCGCGCCGGTCTACGAGAAGGCCGCCGAGGACAACCCGGACCTCGTGTTCGGCAAGGTGGACACCGAGGCGCAGCCGGAGCTGGCCCAGGCCTTCGGTATCCAGTCCATCCCGACTCTGATGATCGTCCGTGACCAGGTCGCCGTGTTCGCGCAGCCGGGCGCGCTGCCCGAGGCCGCGCTGACCGATGTGATCGGGCAGGCCCGCAAGCTGGACATGGACGAGGTCCGCAAGGCCGTCGCCGCCCAGCAGGCGCAGGTCGAGCAGAACGGTCAGTAGCCGGCGGGCCCACGACACCGACGGCGGCCCCCGGTGGGTCAGCTCGATTCGCGGTGGACGATCCGCGCGCCGAGCACATCGTGGGTCGTGGGCACCATGGCGGGGTCGCGGACCGCGCGGTCGACCAGTTCCGCGAGGTCGCGGCCGGAGGGCAGCTCGATGTGGACGGTGCTGAGGCGCGGTCGCAGCAGACGGCCCAGCATGAGGTCGTCGGCGCCGACGACGGCCGTGTCGTCGGGGACGCGGACGCCCACGTCCCGCAGCGCCCGCATCACGAGCATCGCGTACTCGTCGTTGTACGCGAACACCGCGTCGAGGCCGAGGGAGCGCCACCGGGCGGCGAGCCGTCCCGCGGCCTCCTCGTCGTAGGCGAGGGGCAGTTCGGTGATCGTCGCCTCCGTGCCGCGGACCGCGCGCCGCACGCCCTCCAGCCGGGGCTGGGAGAACACCCCGAGGCCGGGCTCCTCCGGCACGACGACGCCGATACGGCGGTGCCCGCGCTCGACCAGGTGTCGGCCGGCGCTCTCGCCGACGACACCGTGGTCCAGGAGCAGCACATGGGCGCCCTCGACGGGTTCGGGGCTGAGGGTGACGACGGCGCGTGCGCCGGAGCGCTTCAGGATGGCCACGCCCTGCGGGCCGAGCCCCTCGCCGGGGACGATCACGGCGACCGGGCGCAGTTCGGCCCAGGCGCGGGCCGCCTCGTCGCCGCGCAGACCGACGCCGCCGTACTGCACGACGGTGTAGTCGAGGCGGCTGAGGGCCCACTGGAGATCGTTGATGAACTGGCTGTAGAGCGGCCCTATGGGCACGTTGGGGGTCGGCATGAGGACCATGCGGCTGTGACCGGCGCGCAGGCTGCGGGCGGCGGCGTGCGGGACGTACCCCAGCTCCTTCGCGGCCTCGTGGACACGGCGGCGGGTGGGCTCGCTGATGCGGACGGCACTGGTGTTGTTGAGGACGTAACTGACGGTCGCTCGTGAGACACCCGCCAGGCGGGCCACATCGGCGCTCGTGGGCACGGACCGTTGCAGCGGCGCGGGCGGGGCGGGCTCTTTCGGTATCTGCACCATGACGACGGCATCCTTGCAGAAGCTGTGAAGGGCGTTCCGGCCGGGGGACTTCCGGCCGCACGGGAGCTCGGGTCCGGGCCGTGCGAGGGCTCGGGTTCGGGCGACCGATCTTTGTGGCTGGGCAGTTTGGCGAATTTGTTCGAAACCTGTTCAGTCCTGCAACCATTTCGCGCCATCTCCGTGAAGGTGGGGTGATGGCGGCGTTTGGTCTACCACCGCCGGCGCCCCTCTCCCGGCCCCGCCCGTCCGCGCCCGCCCTCGCCGTGGGGGCGGGCGGTGGCGTTCCCCGTGGGCCCTGGGGCGCGGTTGCGCTGGCAACGGGGCCGGTGGGCTGCCGGGAGACCCCTGAGAGCGAGCCCCGGCGCGCGTGGGCGAGGGCCGGCCACGGGTTCCTCACGAGATCCGCGCAAGAGGTGTGCGGAGGCCGCTCGGTCGGCGGGCGTCGGCGTCAGCACGACCGCTACGTCCGCGTAACACGTCAAACCAATGGCGTGAACTGTGTGTTGCCTATGCGTCGGCGCGGCCGGTTCGCATGGGGGGGGGGACGGGGTCCGGCGGGCTCTCGACCCCCACAGGCGGCGCCTCGGTGCGGCGGGGGTTCGCCGGGGATGCGCCGAGGGCGCGACGGCACCCGCCACTTGGCGGGCATCGGCCGCCGTACGACGGCCTCCGTAGGGCTTGCGGGCGCGCTCATCATCGCGGTACGAACCACCGGCACGGCACCGCAGAGGAGAAGCCATGAGCACCATGGTCCCGCCCCCGTTCGACCCGGAACTCGCGGCAGTACTCGAAGTCATCAAGGACGTCCTGCCCCGCGAGTTCACGATGGACGACATACCGGCCCTGCGTCAGGGTCCGGGCATCGAACTGCTGGCCCAGCTGGACCTGACGATGGGCGGGACCTTCGAGGTCGAGGACCGGCCGGTGCCGGGGCCGGAGGGCGCCCCCGAGATCTCCCTGCTGATCTGCCGCCCCAAGGAACCGGTACGGCCGGGCCCGCTGCCGGTCCTCTACCACGTGCACGGCGGCGGCATGGTCGTCGGCAACAACCGGGTCGGGGTGGACGCGCCGCTCGCCTGGGCGCGGGAGCTGGGCGCGGTCGTGGTGTCCGTGGAGTACCGGCTGGCTCCCGAGCATCCGCACCCGGCGCCCGTCGACGACGTCTGGGCGGGGCTGCTGTGGACGGCCGAGAACGCGAAGGAGATCGGCGGGGACCCCGACCGGATCGTCCTCACCGGCGCCAGCGCGGGCGGGGGCCTGGCCGCCGCGCTGGCACTGCTCGCGCGGGATCGCGGCGGGCCGCGGCCGCTCGGGCAGATGCTGCTGTGCCCGATGCTCGACGACCGCAACGACACGCCGTCGGCCCACCAGATGGCGGGGCTCGGCGTGTGGGACCGCACCGCCAACGAGACCGGCTGGACGGCGTTGCTGGGCGAGCAGCGGGGCAGGGCGGACGTGTCCCCGTACGCGGCGCCCGCGCGGGCGGAGGACCTGTCGGGGTTGCCGCCGGCGTTCCTGGATGTGGGCTCCGCGGAGACGTTCCGGGACGAGGTCGTCGCGTACGCGTCGCGGTTGTGGCAGGCGGGCGGGGAGGCGGAGCTGCATGTCTGGCCCGGGGGGTTCCACGGGTTCGACGGGTTCGCCCCGCAGGCGGCGCTGTCGCAGGACTGCCGGGCGGCGCATGTGAGGTGGCTGCGGCGGCTGCTCGGGGAGTAGGGCGCGCATCGGCTCGGGGCCGGCGCGGGTTCGTCGGCGGGTGCGGCTGCGATGGGGCTGGTCGCGCAGTTCCTCGGGGCCGGCGCGGGTTCGTCGGCGGGGGTGGGGGCGATGGGGCTGGTCGCGCAGTTCCCCGCGCCCCCTGAAAAGCGCCCGGGGCTGCGCCCCGTGCTTTTCAGGGGGAGGGTCCCACCCGCAGCCGAACGACGGCCTCCCCTCACCCCCGCCTCATGCCGCACCATGGGGCCATGAAAGAGCTGGCGGGGCGGCTCACCGCCGTGGATCCGGATGCCGGGGCCGCTGTCCGGGTCATCGCCTACTTCGACGCGCTCGCCGAGTCCCGGGCCGGCCTGGAGGCGCTCGTGCGGGCCGCGGCCGTCCTGGCGGGCTGCCCCGCGCGGCTCCTGGACGACGAGCGGCGGGTACGGGTCCGGGTGGAACCGGACGGGCGGCGGCTGGACAGCCCCCTGCCCCCAGAACCCTGCTGGCCCTCCGCCGCGCTGGTGCCCGGCGGTGTCCCGGCGCTGTGGCTGGAGCGGCCCGGGGGCGGTGAGCCGAGCGTCGTGGACGCGGTGATCCTGGAGCGGGCCGCGGGCGCCCTCCGGCTGGTGCTGGACCGTACGCGCGGGCGTGCGCCCCTCTCCCCCGCCGACGACCCGGCCCTCGTGGAGACCCTGCTCGACGCCACCGCCGACGAACAGGCCCGGCTGCACGCCGCACGCCGTCTCGGCCTCGCCGTCGACGCCCGCGCCCGTGTCCTGGCCCCTCTCGGCGGACGGCCCCGCCTCCTGGTCGTCGGCGACCCGGGCACACCCGGTGCCGGGCCGCACCGCGGCGTTCCGGTGGCGGCGGTCGACGGCATCGAGGGGATCGAGGGGCGCGTCGGGGTCGGGCCGGTCGTGTCCGTGTCCGATCTGCCCCGGTCGTGGGCCGCCGCCCGGGTGGCCCTGCGGTTCACCGCGGAGGGCACGGCACGGGACCCCGGGGAGCGGGTGGTGCGCGCGGAGGACCTGGGCGGGCTGGCGCTGCTCGCCGAGTCGGTCGTTCCGGGAGGTGACCCGCCGCCGGACGTGAGAGAACTGGAGAAGGCCGCGGCGGACGCCCCGTGGATGCTGGCCACGCTGCACGCGGTCGCGTCCACGGCGAGCCTGCGGGCGGCGGCCACGGAGGTCAATGTCCACCACTCCACGCTCCAGGACCGTTTGACCCACGCGGAGTCCCTCCTGGGCTGGCCGGTCCGCGACCCGCACGGTCGGCTGCGGCTGCAACTGGCCCTCACGCTGCGGCGCTTGGCACGCGGCTAGCGCGCGGGCAGGGCGTCCAGTAGGCCTCACGCGGCGCCCCGGACGGGCGTCGGCCGGGCGGGGCCGTGCACGTCGGAGTCCGCCCGTGTCCGACGCGAACCGCCGGGGTCACCAGGGAAGTCGTCCTTCCCGTACCGTCGCCCGCACCCGGACGTTACCGTTCGGTAGACAACCTGCTACCGGAGGTGTTCCGTATGGCTGCCGACCGTGCCCCGGGTCTGGCGGAGTGTGCCCGTGCGCTGGCCGCCGGGGAGGTGACGTCGCGTGAGCTGGTCGAGCGGACCCTCGCCCGGATCGAGGCCAGCCAGCCGACGGTCAACGCCTTCCGGCGAGTACGCGCCGAGGCGGCGCTGGAGGAGGCCGAGGCGGCGGACCGGGAGTTGGCGGCGGGCGGCCGGCGGCCGCTGCTCGGGGTGCCGGTGGCCGTGAAGGACGACATGGACGTGGCGGGCGAGCCGACCGCGTTCGGCTGCCGGGGCGAGTTCCCGTCGCTGCCGGAGGACGGCGAGGCGGTACGGCGGCTGCGGGCGGCCGGGGCGATCGTGGTCGGCAAGACCAACACCTGCGAGCTCGGGCAGTGGCCCTTCACCGAGGGGCCGGCCTTCGGCGCCACCCGCAACCCCTGGCACGCCGACCACACCCCCGGCGGCTCCTCGGGCGGCTCGGCGGCCGCCGTCGCGGCGGGACTGGTACCGGGCGCACTGGGCTCGGACGGGGCCGGCTCCATCCGTATCCCCGCGTCCTGGACGCATCTCATCGGCATCAAGCCGCAGCGCGGCCGTATCTCGACCTGGCCGCTCCCGGAGTCCTTCCAGGGCATCACCGTCAACGGCACCCTCGCCCGCACGGTCGCCGACGCCGCCCTCCTGCTCGACGCGGCGGCCGGGAACCACGAGGGCGACCTGCACCGGCCGGACGCCATCGACGCCTCCGGGGCCGTGGGGCGTGATCCGGGCCGGCTGCGGATCGCGCTGTCCCTGAAGCCGCCGTTCACCGCGCTGCCCGCGCGGCTGGACCCCCGGGTGCGGGAGAAGGTCCGCGCGGTCGCCGAACGGCTCGCCACGCTCGGGCACGAGGTCGAGGAGGCCGAGCCCCGCTACGGGCAGATCGGGCTCACCTTCATCCCGCGCGCCACCGCGGGCATCGCCGAACACGTCGGCGGGATCGCCCGGCAGGACCTCCTCGACCGGCGCACCCGCGACGCCGCCCGCCTCGGCCGGCTGCTCGCCGGGGCGCCGTTGCGGCTGGCCCGCCGCGCGGAGGCCACGCTCCACCAGCGGATCGGCGCGCTGTTCACCACGTACGACGTGCTGATCGCACCGACCACCGCCGCTCCCCCGCCGCGGATCGGCTCCATGATCGGCCTCGGTGGGCTCGGCACGGACCGGGCGATGATCGCCGCCTGCCCGTACGCCTGGCCGTGGAACGTGCTCGGCTGGCCCGGCGTGAACGTACCGGCGGGGTTCGTGGGCGGGCTGCCGGTGGGGGCGCAGCTGCTCGGTCCCGCGAACAGCGAGCCGCTGCTGCTGTCGCTGGCCGCGCAGTTGGAGGCGGACCAGCGCTGGCACGAGCTGTGGCCGCCGGAGGCGACGACGCCCGCCGAGTCCCCCGCGATGTGAGCGGCACCGCCGTCCCCCGCGTGGGTCCGGGGGGCGGGGTGCGCCCCGTACGCTGTGACCATGGACGAAGCGTCGATGGTCGGGCTGATGGGACGGGTGACCGGTGCGGTCGGTCCCGGGCTCGTCGGCGAGGTGATCGTCCGGGTGCGCGGCGGGGCCGAGCACTTCCTGGCGTACCCCGCCTCCGCGAAGGACCGGATCGAGCCCGGGACCCTGGTGATGGTGATCGAGTACCTGCCGCCGCGCACGGTCTACGTCTCGGCGGCGTACGACAGTTGACGCTCCGTCGGGTGCGTCGGCCGCTCCCGCGGTGACGGTTCGCATCAAGACTGCAACAACGGTCCGTGCGGCTCTGTACCCCGGCCCCGCCCCTTGGGACACTCCCGACGTTCGGTGCCGAAAGGGCACCTGGCCGAGGGGGGTGTGCCGATGTTCGTCGGCATCATCGCGGGGGCGACCGTAGCGGTGGCTCTGGTACTGATCGCTCTGTTCAAGCTCATGTGGCGTGTCGCCGAACCGAACGAGGCCCTGATCATCTCCGGCTCCAAGCACAAGATGGAGGGCCTCACGGAAGGCATGAACTTCCGTATCGTCACCGGGCGCGGCACGCTCGTGCTGCCGGGCATGCAGGCGGTGCGCAAGCTGTCGCTCGACCTGAACCAGACCGAGCTGGCCGTGGAGTGCGTGACCTTCCAGGGCATTCCGCTGAAGATCCGGGGTGTGGTCATCTTCAAGGTGGGCGACGACTTCGTGTCCATCGCCAACGCCGCCCGCCGCTTCCTCGGCCAGCAGAAACGGGTCTCGGAACGGGTGCACAACGTGTTCGCCGGTCATCTCCGGTCCATCGTGGGCGGATTGACGGTCGAGGACATGATCCGCGACCGCGAGAAGCTGACCGGCCAGACACGGGCCGCGTGCGGGACGGAGATGGAGAAGCTGGGGCTGATCGTCGACTCGTTGCAGATCCACGAGATCGAGGACCCGACCGGCTACATCAAGAACCTCGCCATGCCGCACGCGGCGGCCGTCCAGCGGGACGCGCGGATCGCGCAGGCCGAGGCGAACCGGCTCGCCACCGAGGCCGAGCAGCAGGCGGCGGCGCGGATGGCGGAGGCCACCCGGGACAGCGAGATCCTCCAGGCCGGCTACCAGGCGGAGCGGGACAAGGCCGCCGCCAAGGCCAAGCAGGCCGGCCCGCTCGCCGAGGCGGGCGCCAAGCAGGAGGTCGTCGTGCAGGAGACCCGGGTCGCCGAGCTGGTGGCGTCCCGGCGTGAGCAGCAGCTCCAGGCCGATGTGCGCAAGCCCGCGGACGCCAAGGCGTACGAGAAGCGGACTCTGGCCGAGGCCGAGCGCGACGCCCGTATCTCCGCCGCGCAGGCCAAGGCCAAGGAGACCGAACTCGCGGCCGCCGCCGAGGCGAACGCGACCCGCGCCACCGGTGAGGCGGAGGCCGCCGCCCGGCAGGCCAAGGGGCTCGCCGTCGCCGAGGCCACCCGCGCGAAGGGGCTCGCCGAGGCCGAGGGCATCAAGGCGCGGGCCGCGGCGCTGGCCGAGAACCAGGAAGCGGTGATCGCGCAGCAACTGGCCGAGCAGTGGCCGGAGATCGTGCAGGCGGGCGCGTCCGCGTTCGGCAACGTCGACAACATGGTGCTGCTCAACGGCGCCGACGGCATGGCCGACATGTTCGCCAAGGCGCTGACGATGGGCGGCACGGGGCTGGGGCTGGCCCGGCAGTTGCTGGCGTCCATGAACCAGAACGGAACGCCCGACCGGGGCCCGGCCGCGGTCAACGGGCAGCCCGTGGAGAAGGTACCGGTGGACCGGGAGTCATAGCCTCCCTCCTCCGTCGAAGGCCACGTCGTCGCTAGTGCCCGTGCGGCCGAGCCGCACATCGCTACGGGGCCCGCGCTCCCTTGCCGGGGGCGCGGGTTAGCGTTGCCCCGTGACTGCGTTCGCCGATCAAGACGTTCCCGGCCGTTACGGCCCCTCCGCCACCACCGAGGCCGATCCGCGCACGGTGGGGCGGGTACGTACCGAGTACTCGCCCGCGCACGACGGGGACCCCGACCCCGGGGAGATCGTGTGGACCTGGGTGCCGTTCGAGGAGATGGGAAGGCGCGCCGACGTTCGCGCAGGCCGCGCCCACAATTGAGCCCGACCGCCCCGGCAATCCCCGGCGGAACCCCGGATTGAGGCCGAATTCCGATGGTCCACAGCCCGCATCTAGATGACGAATGTGCCCTTGCCGCGCACTGTCTGCACAAGGCCGCGCTCTCGCAGTTCACGCACGGCTCTGGACGCCGTCATCCTGGCGATGCCGTATGTCTCAGTCATCTGGAGTTCGCCGGGCAGGCGGTCCCCCGGCCCGAGCTCGCCTGTGCTGATCCGCCGGGCGATGTCGTCAGCCACGGCCATGTACACCAGTTCCGGGCCGCGCCGCTCCAGGTTCCGAATCTCCTCCTCGCTCATGGTCGCCACATAACCACCTGCTGACCTGCGAAGACACTCGGAGGCCCCCACAGGTGCCTGCACATGTCTATAGTGCCCTACATGCATCAGAGCCGCCCCCGCCGCATGTGCCTCGACTGCCAGACGCTCACCGAGACCCCGGTCCTGCTGTACGCCATCGAGCGCCAATCGGGTCCAGCGTTCCCGGTCTACGCCTGTCCAGACTGCGCCCCAAGCCGCATCTCCTACGACTCCGCCCTCGCCCTGCTCTTCAACCACACCACCGCTTGCCTGGACTGCACTCCCCTGGACTCCTGTCCACAGGGCTGGGCTCTCAGCCGGGTTGTCGGCCGCTGCCTCCGCCGCGTCCGTCCCACGGCCGCCCCCGACACCCCGCCGCCCAATTCTTTGGGGTCATAGGCGGCTCCCCGCCCCACCCCGAGCCGGTTTCACTCACCCGCTCCCCGCGAGCCCTTACGCGCCCATCCTGTGATTCCGGTGAACGTAAGGAGCTAATCGGTCTTATCCCGCCAGCAATTCACTGCACAGTGAGCGATTCGCATTTCACAGTAGGCTTCCCTCAACGAAGGGAGGTCCCAATGGCCGCGAAGAAGTCACCTGCTCATATCGCTAAGCAGGCCGAGCGCTGCTACGAACTCAGTCTGGCCGGTCTCAGCACCCGCGCAATTGCCGAAGAGATGGGCATCTCACAGCCTGTGGTGGTGCGGCGGATGGCGCATTACATATCCAACCGCACACACCGCAAGGCCGACGAATGGCGAGACCGACAGCTTGACGACCTGATGAATCTGCGGGCGAAGCTCCAGAAGCAGATCGAATCCGGCGACCCCAAGGCCATCGCAGCGGCCGTCCGCATCTGGGAACGCATCTCGAAGATTGGCGGCCTGGACGCTGCCACGCTGTTCAAGGTCGATATGGAGGCCAATGTGTCCCGCGAGTCCGACGCCAATGAGGCGCAGCGCCTCATGGACCAGTTCTTCGGCCGCGTCTCCAGCGACGAGCCCGGCGAACCCAAGGTCATCCCGCACATCGACGTCACTCAGCGCCCCCGTCGGCCCGTGCCGCAGTGGTACCAGGACAAGGAGCGCAAGCAGGCCGAAGCCCGCGAGCGAGCCAAGAACTCCACCCCCGACGAGTTCGCCGCCGAGCCGGACGCCAACGCCAACGCCGCTCCGGACGTTCCAGAGGGATTCGAGGATCTGGGCACGCCCGAGCCCGCACCTCGGCCACGGCGTAAGCGTGGACAGCCCATCCCCAACCCGGCTGCCCAATTCCTGCGGGACAGCGACGACGACTGACCGCGAGGTAACCTTCAACCGTCATCCGCTGCGTAGCGGATACCGACAGCGCACAACAGCCCGAGGAATCCCCGTAGCCAGATGGGCAAAGGGAAATCCAGACAGCTGAGTCGGAGCCCCATAGACCGAGCAGGACAACGCCGAATGGCGACCCTGGAGAAGTCTGGATAACCGAATACGCTACACACAATGTGTTGTCACGCTTATGGCGAGACGCGCACCGCAACAAGTGCCGAATGTCGCTGACGAGCGACGGTGGCGGAACAGCCCGAGTGGGCGACTTGGACGGCAACGAAGACTTGTCCATTCAATTGCCCTATGCCCAGGAGGCTTCCAGTGGCTGTTTCCAAGATCAAGATGTCCAATGCCCGCCGCGCTCTCATCGAGGCGGGAATGTCCAGGACGATGGCGCGCGGTGCACTGCGCCTTCTGGACCTGAGCGAGCCCCTCAAGCCGCAGATCGTGGCGCTCGCCGAGGAAGACCCCGAGCTGTTCGGCCTGGACGCCGACGGCAACCCCCTCCCGGACGACGACGACGCCGAGGACGACACGCCCATGACGGCCCGCGAGGCCGTAGCCGCGCGGCTCAAGGGCGGCTCCCAGCACATCCAGCGCAAGACGTACCGGCGCACCGCCGAGCCGCGTCCCTCCACCGCGAGCAAGTCCGCTCAGGAGAACGCCGCGCACCTGCGCAAGAACTCCACCCGCAACACGCCCCCGGCGCAGCAGTGGCGTGAGCCCGTCCGCGACATCAACGCGGGCCACGTCGCCCCCGCCGAGCGCCCCAAGGACAGCTCCGCCGACCGCCTCGCCAACCGGCTGCGCGGCAACTGACCGCCCAACACCCCATCCCCGCCACACAGTTAGGACACACCCATGGCCGCTGTAACCCTGGAGACGACCGAGCTCGAAACGCTCGTCACCGCCGCTCTCCGCAACCCCACCGTCGGCATGTCGCTGCTCAACGAGCTCCGCGTCAAGAACAACGGCGAGCCCGCTCGTCTCCCGGCCAACTACGGCCCCGGCGACCTGTCCGTCGTCCACGACTCGGCCTGGCGCACCGCGCTGACCAACGTCACCGCCGACCTGGAGGCCTGACATGGGCGACGCCAACGACCGCGCCAAGCTGGACTCGCCCGAGTTCATGGCCAAGGCTCCCGATCACGTCGTGGACAGCATCCGCGCACGGGTCGCCTCCGAGCCCAACGTCCGCATCCGCGTGCACGGCCGCGACTGGGCGGAGCAGGTCGCCAACGACCAGGTGCACAAGGTCCTCTCCGAGGCCACGGCGCAGGCGGCCCAGGACCTCATCGAGGAAGCCGTGGAGCAGGCCCTCGACCTGGCGTTCAAGGCACACGGTTCGACCCCTGCCACGCAGGCCGACATGGACCACGCGCGCGCATGGATGATGGATCACGGCGTGGTGGACCCCGGACAGACAGAGCCCAGCATCTCCGACGTCGCGGAGCTCGCTCAGGTGTCGGCCAACGAACGGAACTTCCGCGAGTGGCTGAAGCCGGTGCGCGAGGAGGCCGCCAGGGAACTGGACCTCAGCCCGACCGTGCGCCTGTTCATCGCCAAGTACCTCAACCCCGACCCCGACGCCTGACCTTCCCAGACCGGGGCGCGGCCTTCTGACGGGTTCGCCGCGCCCCAACAGAACAGCCCCAGGACTCCCGGTGTGCTAACCGGTCCTGGGGCTGTTCTGCGTTACTCACAGGATCGCCGCGTAAGCGCTCCGCGCGGCTCGGTCGGACGGTTTCACCGACCCTGTGCCTACGAGCCGCCTACGACCCCAAAGATCGGCGTTACGGATGCGCCCGCGCCGAGGGTCTGTCCGGCCCCGGACAAGAAGGCGTCGATCGCGCTCATCTTCCCTGTGTTGTCCTGGCGGAACAGGTGGATGTACACCTTCTCCGTGACCGAGATGGACGAGTGCCCGAGCCACTTCGAGATGTCGTAGACGGTGACCTCGCCACCAACAGCCGCCATGATGCTCGCGTACGTGTGGCGAAGGTCGTGCCAGCGGAGTGCAGTCGGCAGGCCGGCAACACCCGACCGCACAGCCGGGCGGAAGTAGCGCTTGCAGAAGTTGTTGATGTCGAACACCCGAGTCCAGTCCACCTCTCCGCCCTGGCCCGTGTTCCTGGACCCCGGCCACAGGGGCGCGTCCGGGTTGTGCCCGTCGGGATGGGCCGCGAGCCACTCCGTCAGCTCCGCCCGGAGGAAGCCCACCAGCGGCACGTTGCGGACGGACTTGACGGACTTGGGCGCGGTGAACTTCCACTCGCCACCCTTGCCCCGGCGGACCGTGCGGCGGACCTGGACCTCACCGTGCAACATGTCGATGTCCCGCACCCGGAGCGCTGCCAGCTCGCCCGCCCGGAGACCGGTGTACGCGGCCATGCGGATTAGCAGACCGAACCATTCTTCCTTCTGGGACAACAGACCGGCCAGAGACTCCACCTGAACCGGCGTCAGGAAATGTCGCTTCTCCACGATTTCGGAGTTGTCCTTGGGCAGCGCCACACCTGTGCAGGGATTCACCACAAGCCATTCATGGCGAATTGCATACTTAGCGGCCTTGTTCAGCACATTGTAGATAGTGCGAACTGTGCCGGGGGCCACGTTCTTGGCGAGCTTGGCAATCCACTTTTCGATATCCCGCGCCCGGAGAGAGCCAATTCGGCGCTGTCCAAAGGCGGGAGTGATGTGATTCTTGAGGATGGACCGCTGACCCTCGGTTGTGCGGGCCTTGAGCCGGGCCGCGTCGGCCGAGATGCATGCCTCTACAACCTCCGTAACGGTCCGCTTCTCCACGCGCCACAATGTGGACCGGCCTTGCGCTAGCTCGTCCTCGATCCGGTGCTTCTCCTTCTCGGCCTCTTTGAAGGTCGTGCACGTTGTCTGGCAGTCCCGACCGCCATCCGTCCAACGCACCTCCCATGCAGATCCGCCCTTGCGCGCGACCTCGCGTATGCCTGCCATCTGTTGAGCTCCTTAACGTGGGCCAGGCCCGGTTTCGCAAACCGCGAAACCGGGCCGAGCGAATGTGGACTAAAAGAGGGCGGACCAGAGACCGGCGATGCCGTCGTTGCCGAGGACGACCCACAGCGCCGCGCACCAGAACAGGCAGAGCGGGGTGGCGATGGACACGAACTCGCGCTCAGCCGTGGCGCGGGTCCAGCGCTTGAACCGGTCCCAGCGGGTGGGCTTCCGGCGACTCCACGCCGTGCCGATCTCAGGTGACGCCGATTCGGCTTGACTGGCGCTGACCTGCGGGAACCCGGCGAGCTCGGCCAGGAGGAGCGTGGACAGCTCCTCGCCGGTCGGGTCGGGGTTGGTGGTGTCGATGTGCTCGTACCCGGCGAAGTTCCGGGCCGGGCGGACCCACGAGGCCCACAGCTGACCGTCGCCCTCTTCGAGGATCTCGGTCCAGGTGCCACGGATGCGTCCGGTCGGCTGGACCGGTTCCATCGTCAGGGCCTCAACGCGGCCCACGAGCTGCTCGATGGAGATGCCGTCCAGGAGCCGAACTCCGCACACGGTGCAGGAGGTGATCCAGGGGTCCTTCGAGGAGACGTGCGGCGGGCAGAGCGGGACACGGGTAGGGTTCATGGTGTAACTCCGTTTCCTGGCGGATTTCGGGGTTCAGGTTGGTGAAGAGGGCCGAGCTACCACTCGGCCCTCTTCGCGTTACTTGGACTCGGTGGCCTTGGCCGGAGCCGCCGTCTTCCGCGTACGGGCCGCGCGGGGCTTCCGGGTCGCCGGGGCCTGAGCCGCCTTCGCGGGCTCGGCAGGCGTGGGCGTAGCGGCCTTACGGGTGCGGCGCGCGGGCTTCTCCGGGGCTGCCGTCTCGACTGCCGGCGAATCCGTTGCGGTCTCCTTGGCCAGCTCGGCCTGGAGCTTCGCCAACTGCGCCTCCAGACGGGCCTTCTTCTCGGCGGCCTGCTTCTTGCGCTTGGCCTCGGCTGCGGCCTTCTTCGCGGCCAGCGCCTTCTGGTTGTCGTCCGACGCCTGGAACTCCATGCGGAAGATGCAGGCGAGCTGGACCGACTTGGTGTCGGGGCGGACGCCGGTCTGCTCGTAGATCCACTGCGCGAACCGCTCGTGCAGCTCGGTGGGGACGGCGGCGGCGCGCTCTTCCAGCGACTTCGCGTTCTCGGACTTGCTCATCTGGGGCTCCTCGGCTCGGCGTTGCGTTCTGTTGACGAGGAGAACTTAACCCCCAAATGTCGACATTCCGCTACCCTTCGGGACGATCCGGACATGTATGACCACATGAGACACGCAAAAATTCTTTGCACTGGAGGCGAGTTCAGCCCTCGTCCAGCTCCGTCGAGACCCAAACGGAGGTCCGCCAGCGCTCGGCCGCGTCCCTGCGTCGGTTGTTCTCCTCCTGCGTGACCAACTCCAGATGAGCGGTGTTCACGCACGCCTTGGAGCGGCAGCCGCGCAGATAGACGTGGTCCAGGACCATGTCATCCGGGATGGTCCCGTGGCGCAGCGTCCAGGCGACGCGATGCGCCAGGACAGACCGGCCCTTGAGCTTGAACTGTCCATAGCCACCAGCGAACTTGGAGGCGTTCCACAAGGTGCAGCCGTCGATGTTCGGCGGGTCCACCTTCTCCAGGAACCGGGAGATGTCCTGATCCGTAAGCACAAGCTGGATGCGCGGCGGTGCGGGCTCACCTCCAGCCACTCGCCAGACGGGAACGATCGGACCTGCCGGGCGGCGACGGCGCTTCGGCTTAACGGGCTCGGTGACGCGGGTAGTAACCGCCTCACCTGCAACTCGCTTGCGCCTCCTGAGGATTGGCTTCTTCGACTCAGCCACGGAAGAACTCCAGCTTCGACAGAATTTCGGACAATCCCTTGTCCTGGATGACGAGTACGGGTCGGTTGCGCAGAAGCGTGAGCAGACCGTCAGGGTTGATGAGGATTGCGCCGGATTCGATTCCTTCAGGGTTCACGAGATGACCCGTGTCCCATCCCTCTTTGCCGACCTCCAGGAGAATGCTTTTCCGCTCCTCCTCCGACATCTTCAACGCGTCCTGCACGCTGCCGACGGTGAAGAAGTAGCTATCTCCGGGACCGTCCACGAATTGGAGTTTCTCCGACTCAGACATCGGCCGACTCCGTCCAGAGCGAGACCGGGACGCGGAGGATCGCGCCTGCACCGGCCACGTTGGAGAAGCACCGCATGTACGGCACGCCCGCGCTCTCGGCCCGCCGGAGGCTCTCCGCCGTGGCGATGACGAAGTAGCAGATGTGCTCTCGCTGCGGGAGGTCGGACGCTGCCTTGTCGTAGGCGTCCTGGACGTCCTTGACGGGGTGCTGCACAACCGTCGCCAGAGCCCGGCTCTCGCGGTACAGGATCTGGACGAGCAGCGCCCCGGACTCGGCCTGTGCACGGGCGATGCCGCGCTTCAGGGACTGGCTACCTACGGCCGTCCGCAGTGCACCTTGTGCCCAACTCGGCAGCCTGCTGAATGTCGTGTCTCGGCTCATCTGCAATTCCTCTCGTACTGGTGTTCGAACCGGAGGCCGTACGCGGCCCGTAGCGGCCTCCGGCGGGGTGGGTCGGTCAGGTTGCCCGGCGACCGGGCGTTCGCTCGTTACGCGGCCAGCGGGATCACTTGCCGGGGCGATAGAGCCACCCCGCGTCCTCCGGGGCGGAGAACGTGAAGGCGGGGAGCATGCCCGCGTACCGCTTGATGTCGGGGTCGTTCATGGGGTGGAGGCTGAGATTCACACCGCAGACCTGCATGTGATTCGCCTTGGATATGACAGGCGCGACGCCCATGCGGCCGTACTGGTCCATGTACGTTGCGATGGCCACGACCGGGTACAACTCCTGGGTGTTGTCGTCGTCGCCCGTCTCGTAAACAGCGACATAGGCACCCGGCTCAACAGCAGTCAGATTGGTGACTTCGTTAGCACGCATCAGTTGTTCTCCTTGTTGTCCTTGACGATGCGCCACAGCTGCTTGCCGCCGCGCATCCCGCCCTTCTCAATGTGCATATCGCCGAACGGCGTTCCGATGCGCTCTCGCAGCCAATTACCCATCTGGATTCCCTGGCTGACGTCGCTTTTGGCTATCGCCACTTTCTCGGGCAACAGATCGCCGTCGATGTACTGCGCGTCCTTGTCGAGACGCTGGCCGTCGAGCGCGTATGTCGGCACCTTCTGGAGCAGATCGCGGGCGGTCCAGTACTCGGACTTGAAGACGTCCCACACGTTGGAGATCAGGGCTCCGGCGGCCTGTGACTCGTCAGAGACGTCCTGCCCCTTGGACTCGTCCAGGTCGAACGTGCCTTTGAACCCGGCCACCTTGAGGATTCCGCGCACCGTGCCGCGCCAGTAGCCGTACACGTCGCCCAGCTCGTCACGCTCTCGGCCGGCATGCACCCATGCACGCACCAGAGTGAGCATCGCGGCCACAAGCGGACCCCGGTTGTCTCGGGTCCACTGATCCAGATTCTTGATCTTGAACCCGATCCGGTTCTCCGGCCTGGATGTCTTGGCATCCAGCTTGATCCAGATGGCTCGCTGAACGAGATCTCCGCCAAGGTTCGCGTTGTTGCTCGTCATAGTCCAGATGCGATCGTTGGGCACGACCACTTCGGTTCCCTGGCCGACCCCGCGCAGGGCGAACTCCTTGTTGGTCAGGACCGAATCCAATTCGGGTGACTTGATCGTTCCCTTGACGTTGTCCCACGTCACCACTGGACCCGTTGTCGAGCTGAGGATGGAGGATATCGACTTGTTCCACTCCTCGCCGTTCTTGGGCGTGGCCGCTCGGCAGATTCCGCCATGCAGATTCCTCAACTGCTGCGCCAGGAGCGACTTTCCGGTACGAGAGGCCGGGGCAGTGAACACGCCGAACTTGAACGCGCTGTCGACCATCTCGCGAATCACCGGCGTTATCGCAAGACCGAGGAAGTTGACTCTGTCGTCCTCGGTGACGAACGGGAATCCACACACCCAGTACTCCAGCAGCTCGCGGGCGTTCTGGATGTCCGCGATGGTGGGATTCTTCGGGATGGGAGGAACGTCCATGCCCGGATGCGGAATGTACAGATATCCGGTGTCGTGGTCATAGCCGGGCTCGTCCAGGATCGAGCCATCCGGGCGGGCGATCGGCGTATGCGTGACGGCACGCATGTTCCGGAGGTTCTCGGCCGCGTCCAGGTCGCCGAAGAGGAGCTCGCAAGAGACTGCGGGAAACACAATGTTGGTGACGATCGGGTCGCCGTCCTTGCTCTTCGACTCCTTGTAGACCCAATGCGTCCTCTGGATGGTGCCGCGAATGTTGTTCACATCCACGCGCCGCACCTGTGCCGGGCCGTCGCTGTTCTTCTCGTCCTTGGGCGGGACGTATCCCTCGTCTCCAAGTCGCGGGCAGTAGACCAGCATCCCGCCGCGCAGCATGAACCCCGACAGAGGGCCGATCCCGATCGACTTGCACAGCCACCGATACGCATCGTCCGGCGTCTCAACGCGCAGTCGGCGCAGCTTCTTGGTGGTGCTCACGATCAGCTGGAATCCCGCTCCGTCGGTGTCGGTCCAATTCTTGGGCTGGTGCTTGCCTGTGCCCACCTTCGCCAACGCGCTCTCGATAGCTTCATAACCGGCGTCGTGCCCCTTCTCCCACTTGTCCACGGCGGCCTGGAGCTGCGCCCGAACGTAATCAGCAGAAACGGCGTGCGGGATATAGCTCGTCAGCTTGAGCGCGGCGATCCCTACCGGGCCGTCTGCGCCGCTGTCGACCGGCAGCGAGGCGATCTGCTCAGCCACGGTCTGGATGGCCGCTACGAGGCCCGCCGGGGGCTTCTCCAGCGTCTCTATGGGGCCGGTGGGCGCTGCCTTGCGCTCCTTCTGCTGGAGCCCCTTCTCCCAACGCTCAGGCAGATATGGGATGTTGTCCGGATCGGGCACGCCGTCCAGAAGGGAGCCATCGGCCTCGTACCACTGGTACATATCGCGGGTTCCGGGGTGGATAGACGGCCAGCACATGACGAACCGGTGATGCCACTGGGCAATCTCTATTCCCGGCTCGAACTTGGTCCTGCACTTTCCCTCGCTGCGCCTGCGGTACAGCCGGATTCCGCTCGTGCCGGGGCCGCGAGCGGTGCTGTAGACGGTCGGCGGGAGTTCGCCCCACTTGGCCTCCAGCTGGGCCAGGGTGGCCGCGCCGTTCTTACCGTCGTAGTCGTCAATGTCGATGGCGACCATGTCACGACCCATGCGCAGCGCGATGTTCGCCGCTCGGCAGTCGAACGCCACCTTGACGGCCTCTTCAGGCGTGCGCTGAATACCCTTCTCGCCGGTCAGGCCCTCGTATGGCGTCTTCTCGCTTCGCTTGACGGGGATGATTCCATGCCATCCAGATTCGGCATAGGCGACGACCCCGTCGCGATAGGGCGTGCGCGCGCTAGACTTGCGCTCAGCCAACTCAAACACCTGCTCTCCTGTGTTCTGTAGAAGCCCTCGGATTGCCGCCGGGGGCTTCTGTCATTTCTTGGACATTTTGGTCGGTGGCAGGTCCTCGACCGCGATGTCCAGCTCATTGCGTGCGAAGTCGTAGAGCAGCTCTCGGACCAGCGTGCAAACGCTGATGTCCTGGGTGAGCGCGTACGCCTTGATGCCCTGAGCCACTTCCGCGTGCACGGGGACATTGAGGCGCGGCATGCCGCCTATCCCCATGTTCGTGCGTCCGACAGAAGACATAGCGATGCCCTTCAGGGTTCGTGGGTTGCCTTGACCCCCTAATTAAAGCGCGTATTCCGACTTTCCGAGCAGCTGCGCGCGAATGGCAGTATTCGCAATCTCGCTATTGGAATATCTATCTCGACATTGGCGAGTTGCTTTATGGAGAGACCGAAGCCGTAGGCGTCCGCGTAAGGCGCGTTCGGGCGTGCGTCGGGCGCGGGGGAAGGGTCGGAGGCGCGGACTCGGCTACGGGCCAGCGAGGCCCCACGGCGGGTGTGAAGGGGCGTTAGGGCGAGAGCCGGGGCGCGCGTCGGTGGGTCGGAGGTGGGTTCAACCCACCTGATAGGTGGGTTGGGCAGGAGCGACCCACCTTGTCGAAATCGGCTGTCTACCTGGGGATATCTCTCTCTGAGGTGGGTTAGGTGGGTTCTTTGGTAGGTAAATGCGAGAGAGGAAGAGAAGTAGTTATGAGAGGGCGCGCTACGAAAGCCGGTAGCGTGTCGTAGACCCACCTGAACCCACCTGATCGACATGTTTCCGCAGGTGAGAGGCTGAGTGGGTTGAGGGCGCAACCCACCTGATCGGCTGCCAGCCCCTGGATGGGCTCTGGCCATGTCGAGATAAAGGACTTGCGGACGACTCGCCGCTGAGGGTGCGATTCGGTGTGTATGCGCAGGTCAGGGTGTGTGCACTGTCTGCGGATGTGTACTCGATATTGGGAATCGGACATAGAGAAAGCCCCTTGGATTGGCAGCGGAGCGCCAGGAGCCATGAGCATCCCGGCGAACTGACTGCGCCTCCTTGGGGCGTCTGGTGTCCACATTACCTGTCAGGGCGAATCGCGCTCCGGCTCCCCGGCGATTCCCCGCCTGCGGCCCTGCCGCGAACGCCCTGGTAGGACGGGGTCGGTTGGTGAAACCCCGACGAACCCCGTCTCCTGATTCCCATCTCGACATGGGCGAACGGGCAGGTCAGAGGGGGCGGCAGAACGCCGTTCCCTTCTCGCCTTGCGTTCGAGGAGAACGACGGGCGGGGCAAGGACCGGCCCGTGCTGGTGGTGGCGCGGGAGCCGGGCGGGACGTTCCTCGCCGTGCAGTTGTCGAGCAAGGGGCACGACGGGGACCGGGAGTGGGTGCCGATCGGCAGCGGGCCGTGGGACCGTTCGGGGCGGCCGTCCTGGGTGGGCGTGGACCGGGTGCTCCGCCTGCACGAGGCGGGGATGCGGCGGGAGGCGTGCGCCCTGGACCGGATGCGGTTCAACTCCGTGGTGCACCGGCTGCGGGAACGGTACGGCTGGCGCTAGGGGATCCGGCTCGCGCCGGAGGATCCGGCCGGCGCTCCCGCGGAGCCGACATGGAACTCGCGTTCGAATGCCGCCCGGATCGTCGCGCCCCTCGTGCGGTCCAGTACGCCGAAGACGACGTGCTCGAAGTGGCCCTCGAACCGGCCGCCGTCCGTGAGGAGCGTGCGGAACGCGGTCGCCACGTGAGCCGGGTCGTTGCCGAAGACACCGCAGCCCCAGGCGCCCAGGACCAGCCTGCGGTAGCCGTGCGCCACGGCGGTCTCCAGGACCCGTTCCGCGCGCACGGCCAGGGCGCGCGGCAGTTCACGGGCGCGCTCCGGCGCCGTACGGCGGACGACCGACGCGTTCGGGGCGGCGGAGGTCAGGAATCCGGCCGTGTACGGGGCGGGCAGCAGGTCACCGCGGTCGTCACGGAAGACGGGCACGGCCGGTGAGTGGATGACACGGTCCGTGTAGAACGGGTCGCGGTGGGCGCGGTGGTGGTCGTAGAAGCCGCGGGCCTCGCGGACGCAGACGTACAGGGCGGAGGCCCGGCAGAGGGCCTCCTCCTGGGCCTGGGCGCCGTTCAGGTAGCCGCCGCCCGGGTTGCGGGCCGAGGCGAAGTTGAGGACGGCTACGGGAGCCGTGCCGGTCAGACGGCGGGCGGCCTCCAGGCTGCTCTCGCCGGTGACCTCGATCCGAGTCGGCACGGACACGGGGGCGGCCGGTGGGATCACGGGGTCCGGGCCGTACAGGCGTGTTCCCGAGCGGGCCGCGTCGATCGACGCCGCGAGCGACACCTCGCGGCCGTCCGGTGCGCGGTAGTAGCCCGCCGCGACGATGTCCTCGGTCTCCCGTGCGATGCCCCGCAGGCGGGCGCTCATGGCGCCACCCCCGTGCGCGCCATGAACGCCGCCCGTGCGCGCTCCCCCGTCGTGCTCATGGACGCATCCTGGGCGATGCTGATGGATGACCGCAACGGAGTTTTCCTGGCGTGAATGACCCTCGACGGGTCCGGGAAGAGGTGCCTGAAGTTCCTGGAAACAGAGATCGACGATCCGCATTGCGGCGATCTGCACCCTTGTGCGGACCGTCACCCAAGGGTTTGGGTGGGACGAGCACCGCCGGTCCGGCCCTCGCGGCACCGGATCGGCGACATGGTGGAATCTCAGGAGGATCCCGACATGTCAGATTCGGCTAGTGGCTGTACGGAGCAGCGCTCCCTGGTCACCGAGGCGGAGGTGGAGGCCCTCGTCCGGGGCATCTGCTTCAAGACCGGACCACCCCGCACCCTCGGTGTCGAACTCGAATGGCACGTCCATGAGCTGCGCGATCCGCGGCTCCCCGCGACACCCGCACGACTCGAAGCGGCCTACGCCGCACTGCGGCCCCTGCCCCTGGCGTCGTCACTGACGATCGAGCCGGGTGGCCAGCTGGAGCTCAGCTCCGCTCCCGCCGCCTCCCTGATGGAGTGCGTCGGATCCGTCTCCGCCGACCTGGACGCCGTACGCGCGACGCTGCGCGAGGCGGACCTCGGCATCAGCGGCTTCGGCCATGATCCCTGGAACCCCCCGACCCGGTTCCTGCGCGAGCCCCGGTACGACGCGATGGAGGTGTACCTCGACCGCTTCGGGCCCGAGGGCCGGTCCATGATGTGCTCGTCGGCGTCCGTGCAGGTCTGCATCGACGCCGGGTACGAGGAACCGGGCCCCCTCGGCTACCAGCGGCGCTGGTGGCTGACGCACCAGCTCGGCGCGGTGCTGCTGGCCGCGTTCGCGCACTCCCCGCTGGCGGGCGGCCGGATCACCGGCTGGCGTTCGACACGGCAGTCGCTGTGGGCGGCGATGGACCCGGGCCGGACGACGGCCCCGGACCTGGACGGCGACCCGCGCGGCGCCTGGGCGCGGCTGGTGCTGGACGCGCCGGTGATGTGCATCCGCGCCGACGAGGGGCCCTGGGGTGTCCCGGGCGCCATGTCGTTCCGGGAGTGGATCCGGTCCGACACCCCGCCGAGCCGCGCCGATCTCGAGTACCACATGACGACGCTGTTCCCGCCGGTACGGCCGCGTGGCCATCTGGAACTCCGCATGATCGACGCGCAGCCGGGTGAGGACGGCTGGCTCGTGCCGCTCGCCGTGACGACGGCGCTGTTCGAGGACCCGGAGGCCACCGAGGTCGCCTACCGGGCGGTCAAGCCCCTGGCCGAGCGGGCCGGTTCCCTGCGGGCGCCGCGCAATCCGCTGTGGGACGCGGCCGCCCGTTCGGGCCTGGCCGACCCCGAGCTGCGGGAGGCGGCGGCCGTCTGCTTCGCCGCGGCGGCCGAGGCACTGCCACGGCTCGGCGCGAGCACACGGGTGCTGGACGCCGTGGCGGAGTTCATCGACCGCCAGGTGGCCCGGGGACGCTGTCCCGCCGACGATCTGCTCGACCAGTTGCACGGGAAGGACCTCCCCGCATGACCGCGCCCGAGACGCCGGCCCCGACGCACGACGCCGGCCCCGAGATACTGCGGGAGCGCGCGCTGGCGGCGCTGACCACGGCACGCGCCCGCACCGCGCTCCTCACCTCCGCCGTCGACGAACCCGACCTCACCGCGCAGCACTCGCCGCTGATGTCCCCGCTGGTGTGGGACCTCGCCCACATCGGCAACCAGGAGGAGCTGTGGCTGCTGCGCAACGTCGCGGGGCGGGAGGCGATACGGCCCGAGATCGACGGGTTGTACGACGCCTTCGAGCATCCGCGTGCCGAGCGGCCCTCGCTGCCGCTGCTGCCGCCGGAGGAGGCCCGCCGTTACCTCGCCGAGGTACGCGGCCGGGCCCTCGACGTGCTGGAGGACAGCGACTTCCACGGCACCCGGCTCACCGAGGCGGGCTTCGCCTTCGGCATGATCGCCCAGCACGAACAGCAGCACGACGAGACGATGCTGATCACCCATCAGCTCCGCAGGGGTCCGGCCGTGCTGTCGGCGCCCGACCCCGGTCCGGCGCCGCTGTTCACGGGGCCGGACGAAGTCCTCGTGCCGGGCGGGGAGTTCATGATGGGCACCTCGACCGAGCCGTGGGCGCTGGACAACGAGCGGCCCGCGCACCGGCGGGTCGTCCCGCCGTTCCACATCGACACCACCCCGGTGACGAACGGCGCGTACCAGGCGTTCATCGCCGACGGCGGCTACGAGGACGAGCGCTGGTGGACGGCGCGCGGCTGGGACCACATCCGCGCGCACGGCATCACCGCGCCGCTGTTCTGGCGGCGTGACGGACGGCAGTGGCTGCGGCGGCGCTTCGGCGTCACCGAGGTCGTGCCGGCCGACGAGCCGGTGCTCCACGTGTGCTGGTACGAGGCCGACGCGTACGCCCGCTGGGCGGGGCGGCGGCTGCCCACGGAGGCCGAGTGGGAGAAGGCCGCCCGTCACGACCCGGTCACCGGGCGCTCCACGCGCTACCCGTGGGGCGACGCCGACCCGACGCCCGACCAGGCCAACCTGGGCCAGCGCCACCTCCGTCCGGCCCCGGCCGGCAGCTACCCGGAGGGCGCGTCCCCGCTGGGCGTACGGCAGCTGATCGGCGATGTGTGGGAGTGGACGTCGAGCGACTTCCTGCCGTACCCGGGGTTCACGGCGTTCCCGTACAAGGAGTACTCGGAGGTGTTCTTCGGCCCCGAGTACAAGGTGCTGCGGGGTGGTTCGTTCGCCGTGGACCAGGTGGCGTGCCGGGGGACGTTCCGCAACTGGGACTATCCGATCCGGCGGCAGATCTTCAGCGGTTTCCGCACGGCCCGTGACGCGTCCCCGGAGGCCGTCTGATGTGCCGTCACGTGGCCTACCTGGGGCCGGAGGTGCCGCTGGGCGCGATCCTCAGCGAGCCCGAGCACAGTCTGTTCCGGCAGTCGTGGGCGCCGCGCAGGCAGCGGTACGGGACGGTCAACGCCGATGGTTTCGGCGTCGGTTGGTACGCGGACGGCGACCCGGTCCCGGGCCGCTACCGGCGGGCCGGACCCATCTGGGGCGACCTGTCCTTCACGGATCTCGCCCGGCTGGTCCGCACGGGGGCGCTGCTCGCCGCCGTACGGGACGCCACCGTGCCCGGCGCGGACCAGGAGGCCGCGGCGGCGCCGTACGCCGGCGGGCCCTGGCTGTTCAGCCACAACGGGGCGGTCGCCGGGTGGCCCGGGTCCCTGGCGCCGCTGGCCGGCGGGCTGCCCGCCGTGGAGATCCTGTCGATGGAGGCCCGCAACGACTCCGCGTTCGTGTGGGCCCTGGTCCTGAACCGGCTGCGGGCCGGTGACGAGGAGGGGCAGGCGCTGGCCGACACGGTCCTGGAGGTCGCCCGGGCGGCCCCCGGGTCGCGGCTCAACCTGCTGCTCACCAGCGGCGACAGCATCATCGCGACGGCCTGGGGCGACACCCTGTGGTACCTCGCCCGGCCCGGTCGCGGCACCGTCGTGGCGTCCGAGCCGTACGACGACGACCCGCACTGGGTCGAGGTGCCGGACCGCACGCTGCTCGTGGCCGACCGCACGGACGTCCTGCTCACCCCGCTCAAGGAACCGGAGGAAACCGGGCGCCCGGGCGCCGGTCCAGTCCCCGCACCACCGAAGGAGTCCCCTGCGTGAGCCCGTTCCGCCTCACCCGCACCCTGCCCGAGGACGCCACGGACGCGGCCCTGCGCGCCGACGTCCTGAACGGCCTCACCCGCACCCCGAAGACGCTGCCGCCCAAGTGGTTCTACGACGCGCACGGCAGTGAACTGTTCGACCGGATCACCGAGTTGCCCGAGTACTACCCGACCCGTGCCGAGCGGGAGATCCTGCTCGGCCGGGCGGCGGAGATCGCCGCGGCGAGCGGTGCGCGCGCACTCGTCGAGCTGGGTTCCGGCTCGTCCGACAAGACGCGGCACCTGCTGGACGCGATGCCCGAGCTGCACACGTACGTCCCGGTGGATGTGAGCGAGAGCGCGTTGCGGCAGGCCGGCGAGGCGCTGGTCGCCGAGCGGCCGGGGCTGGAGGTGCACGCCCTGATCGCGGACTTCACCGCCGGGATCCGGCTGCCCGAGACCCCGGGGCCGCGGCTGGTGGCGTTCCTCGGCGGCACGATCGGGAATCTCGTCCCCGAGGAACGGGCCGCGTTCCTGACCTCGGTGCGGGCCCTGCTGGCACCCGGCGACGCGCTGCTGCTGGGCACGGACCTGGTCAAGGACGAGGCGGTGCTGGTCGCCGCGTACGACGACGCTGCCGGGGTGACGGCCGCGTTCAACAAGAACGTCCTGTTCGTCATGAACCGTGAGCTGGGGGCGGACTTCGATCCCGGCGCGTTCGACCACGTCGCCCTGTGGGACGCCGAGCGGGAGTGGATCGAGATGCGGTTGCGGTCACGGACCGCGCAGACCGTGAAGGTCCCCGCGCTCGATCTCGCGGTCGACTTCGCGGCCGGCGAGGAGCTGCGGACGGAGGTGTCGGCGAAGTTCCGCAGAGAGGGAGTGACGGCCGAACTGGCCGCGGCGGGGCTGGACCTGACGCATTGGTGGACGGACGAGGAGGGCCGCTTCGCGCTGTCCCTGAGCGTGGCGGGGTAACGGGGCAGGGTTCGGCCGCGGGTGAGCGGCGGTTGATGAAGGGCGGGCCGCGGGCCCCGTCCCTTCAGGGGCGCGGGGAACCGCGCGAGAAACCACGGCCCACCCGCACCCGCCGAACCACCCGCACCCCCGACCTCTTCCGCGCCCGGCGACAACCGTCTCGCGCGGGAGCGCGACGTGGGGCACCGTGGAGGGACGTGTGGCCGTGCCGGCCACGGCGAGAGGTCCCGATAGGAGTAGCCGTATGTCCGACCACGTGTACCGGGTCACCGAGATCGTCGGCAGCTCGGGCGAGAGCGTCGACCACGCCATCCGCAACGGCATCGCCCGCGCCGCCCAGACCCTGCGCAACCTGGACTGGTTCGAGGTGACGCAGGTCAGGGGGCACATCGAGAACGGCGAGATCGCGCACTACCAGGTCGGCCTGAAGGTCGGTTTCCGACTCGAGGGTACCGACTGACCGCTCTCACGTACGACATCCCCGTCCCGCACCCGTCAGGTGCGGCCCTCCCGTTCCTGCGCCACCTTCAGTTCGGCGGAGGCGGCGGCCCAGCGTGCTCGTACGACGGGAAAGCCCGCCCGCTCCGCGTCCTCGCAGACCAGTTCGTCGTCGTCCACGAGGACGCGGATCTCGCGGGTCCCGGCCAGCTGCCGCAGAGTCTCCAGCTTCGTGCGGCGGGCCGGCCTCCGGTCGTGGTTCCGCCGCATCCAGATCCGCCCCTCGGGAAGCCCCTGCGCGGCGAGCCAGTCGACGGTGTCGCGCCGACACCGCTCGGGGCGCCCGGTGAGATACACGACCTCGCACTCCTCGGCGTACCGCAGCGCCAGGTCGATGCCCTCCACCAGCGGCGGATCCTGCGGGGCGGCGGCGAAGAACGCGTCCCAGTCGCGCGGCTTGCGCTCCAGGTACCGCTGCCGGTGCGCGGTGTCGGCGAGCGTGTTGTCGAGATCGAATACGGCGAGGGGCCTGCTGTCGTCGGTCACGGGGTCCACCCTAGGCAGAGCGTTACTCGTGTCGTCCGCCGTCGCTTCACACAAGGCACACAAACCCCTCCCATAGCTTTAAGTTTCAAACGTTAGGCTCGTCCTCTCTCCCCCCACAACAGCACAGGAGAATCGGTGTGCTTGACGGCGAAGTGATCGTGATCGGCGGCGGATACGGGGGCATCCGCCTCGCCAAGCAACTGGACGAGTACGCGCGGGTCACCCTGGTGGACCGCAAGGAGGTCTTCTTCCATCGCATCGCCGCTCTGCGCGCCGGTGTACAGGAGGAATGGACGACGACGCCCTTCATCCCCTACGACCGGCTGCTGGGCAACGGCCGGGTGATGGTGGGCAAGGCGGTCACCATCGACACCGCCGAGCGGTACGTGAAGCTGGCCACCGGTGAGCGGCTGCCGTACGACGTGGTGGTCATCGCCACCGGCGCCGACTATCCGGAGCCCGCCCGCTTCCTCGGGACGACCACGGAGGAGGCGGCCAAGACGTTCGCGGCGCACCAGGAGAGCATCGCCGCGGCCGAGCATGTGCTCGTCGTGGGCGGCGGTCCCGGTGGCGTGGAGCTCGCGGCGGAGATCCGGCTGGCCCGGCCCGCCACCCGGGTGACGCTCGCGCACGCGGGGTCGGCGCTGCTCAGCTCGACGGGCAGCAAGTGGGCCGGGCGGCGGGCCCTGGCCTGGCTGGAGTCGCACGACGTGGAGGTGCGCCTCGACTCGTTCATCTCTCCCGGCGCCGACTTCGGCACGTACCGGGACGGCCGAGGCCGTCTCATCGAGGCGGATCTGTCGTTCTGGGCGACCGGCACCACCCCGAACACCCTGTGGCTGCGGCTGGCCGGGCACGGCGACTGGCTGAACGCGGCCGGGCATGTGAAGGTCGACCGGATGCTGCGGGTCGACGGACGGCTCGACGTGTTCGCGGTGGGTGACGTGAACGACGTCAGCGAGCTGAAGATCTCCCCCGCCGCGATCGCCCAGGCGGACATCGCCGCGCACAACATCCGCACCTATCTGGGGAGTTCGGGGAAGCACCGCAAGGAACCGCGTCTCTACCGGCCGGTCCAGCGGACCCCGCTGATCGTGCCGTTCGGACCGGCCGACGGGCTCACCCTGATCCCCGTGCCGGGCGGCGAGACCGCCGTGCTCGGCGGCCGCACCAGCACCCTCGCGAAGGCGAGGACCCTGATGACGCCGTACATGCGCAAGCAACTCGGGTACTCCGCCTGAGGTCCCGGCGCGGGCTCCGGTCAGCCCGTGCCGGGCGGGGTGTCGGGTACCGGGACAGGGCGGAGGACCGTCAGCGCGTCCTCCCGGCGTGCCGTCATCACGAAGGGGAACCTGTCGACCTCCAGGCAGAGGTCGAGGTCGTCGGGGTGGTATCCGCCGCGCAGTCCGGCGGCGAGGTCCGTCGCGGCGCGGGACGTCCTCGCGCGGTGCACGTACGGGGCCGCCTCGACCTCGTCCCCGGCCATGCGTCCGCCGATGTACTCGGCGCAGGCCAGGTCCTCGTCGGCGCGGCCCTCCTCGCCGGTGACGACGAAGGTCACCGGGCCGGATGCCCGTGCCCGCAGGTAGCGCGCGGTGGGGCCGGCCACGACGAAGCTCGCGCAGAGGACCAGCGGGGAGTCCGCGACGGCGAGCGCCCCCACGGTCCCGGCCGTCGTCTTCTGCACCAGCGTGCGACCGGCGAGGTCGTGCCCGCTGAGCAGAGCGGGCGAGTTGACCGCGTCGAAGCCCTCCGCCGGGGGACCGTCCTTGAGGGCGAGCCACCCCGGGCGGCTCTCCTTCAGGGCGAGCGCCTCGCTCTCCGTCGCGGCCAGGACGATCCTCTCGACGCCGAGCGAGAAGGCCCGGGCGGCCACGGTGAAGGCGCGGATGACGTCGATGACGACCGCGACGCGGGGGACGCCGGTCAACTCCGGGATTCCCACGAAGTGATGATCCATCGGACCATGATGCCGTGCCCGCCGGGGATGCTCTGCCCGCCGTCCCTCCATGCCCACCGTGGATGGCATGTCCGCCGTCACCGCCATGCCCGCCTTCGAGGCCGTGTCCGCCGTCGCGGGCGCCGGCCCCGGCTAGGATTTCGTGCGCTTCAGCTGGTGTGCGCCGGCTCGGCGGCCCCCTGCTCCGTCATGTCGTTGGCGTGGGTGAGGAAGTCGTCGACCATCCGATGGAAGAGGCCGGCGAGCTGCCGGAGTTCCTCGGGCGACCAGTCCGCCAGGGCCATCTGCATGCCGCGGACGCCGGCCTCGCGCACACGGTCGATGGCCTGCTGCCCGGCAGGGGTGAGTTCGATGCGCTGCGCACGCCGGTCGTCCGGGTCGGGGACGCGGCTGACGTAGCCGGACTTCTGCAGCTGCTGCACCTGGCGGGTGACGTGCGAGGCCTCGACACCGAGACGGTTGGCCAGCTCCCCCGGGCGCATCGGCTCGGATTCGGCGATCTGCCGCAGGAGCGCCACGGCAGCGCGGTCCAGCGGGACCCCGGCGAGGCTCATCAGGCGCTCGTGCGCCCGGGCCCGGGTGCTGAGGTAGGTGATGCGGGTGAGGGCACGCTCGATCTCGACCACCTCCGGGGAGGCGGGGTCGAGGGGCAGCGGTGAGGGAGGCATGGACCCATTTTACCATTAGTTGCCTAACTCAAGTAAGTTCACCGCGACAGTCCTGGTCAATCGCAGGCGCACCCCATAGGATGCGATCTCCATTAACAGGTTTCCTGATGATTGGTTTCTCGAACGACGGGGCGTTGCACGGTGGTGTCGAGCGTCCGCGGACCGAACGGAGCCGCCCATGTCCCTCCTCGCTCGTCCGGCGGTGGCCGCCCTGGCGGCCAGGACGATGCAACGCCTGTCGGTGGCCATGAGCAGGCGGTCCTCCGGAACGGGGTCCACGGCGTCCTGGCTCGCCAGGCTTCCCGAATACACCTGTGCCACACGGGAGTTGTCGATCCCGACCTCGTACGGCCCGGCCCGCGCGGTGCTGTACCTGCCGTCGGACGACGAGGGCGCTCCCCCACCGGTCCACGTGAACTTCCACGGCGGCGGCTATGTCATGCCGCAGATAGAACTGGACGACGCGTTGTGCCGGTGCCTCGCCGTCGAGGCGGGTGTCGCCGTCCTCAACGTGGACTATGTCGTCGCCCCGCAGCATCCGTTCCCTGCCGCGCCCCGGCAGGCGTTCGAGGTCGTCCGGTGGGCCGCCGAGCACGGCGGTGAGCAGGGCTGGGACGGTGGCCGGCTCGGCGTCGGCGGACAGAGCGCGGGCGGCGGGCTCGCGGCGGCGGTGGCCCGCCAGGCCCTGGAGGAGGGCGGCCCCTCCCTCGCCCTCCAGATCCTGCACTATCCGCCGCTGGACCTGGCCACCCCGGCCCGAGACAAGCGTGCCGCGATCGCGAAGCCGCTGCTGCGCCCCTGGATGGCGGACGTCTTCGACAACTCCTACATTCCCGACCCGAAGCAGCGCGCCGACCGCCTCGCCTCACCGGCCAACCCCGCGGACACCGCCGATCTGACGGGCATCGCCCCGGCCTTGGTGGTCACCGCCGAGTACGACCTGCTCAAGGCGGAGGGCGTCGCCTACGCCGACCGGCTCCGTACGGCCGGGGCGCTGATCGGCCACCACGACGTCGCCGGCGCCGATCATGGCTACGACGCCGGCGACGAGGACAAGGCCCGCGAGGTGTACCCACTGATCGCCGCACACGTGCGGCGTGCCCTCACCGGGAGAAAGGCGTCCTGACGCGTAGCCCTCCCCGTCACATGGCCCGTCCGCGCAGGGGTACGCGGACCGCATGAATGACGGCAAGGCACCAGATCCCAAGGAGAGGGCCGAGCAGGCGGAGGCGGCCGAGGAGGCCCGCGCCGCCGCTCGTCCCTTCAGTTATCCGCATCCCGAGCGGCGCGCCGGGGTGCGCGCCACCCGCCACATCAGCCGGGAACAGGCCGACGCGGACAGCGTCCCCGGCGTGCCGGGCGGCTACGGCAGCACCGGCGGCGGTCAGGCGGGCGGTCGCGGCACACCTCGTCCGGGTGACGACACGGCGGACGAGTCCGGCGTCACCGATGTCGTCTCGGGACGTGAGCCGGAGACCGATCGGGGAGGTGAGGAGCGGTAGGTACCTCGAAGACGGTCGCGGGGCGGACACGGGGGCGGGCGGGACCCCCGGTGATCTCCGCCGGGCCGCGACGACGATACTGGCAGGCGCACGTGCCCCTGCTGCCCGATGGACTCATGCCTGCCTCCCCCACAGCCCGTCCCACGACGCCTCCCACGGTGTGGCCGGCGCGCGGCCGCCACGTCGGACCCGACGCGGAGGACGTCCTGCGTCATACCCTGCGCCGGCTCAAGGACAGCCGGACCATCGACGACTTCCTGGAACTGCCCGACCCCGGGGGTGACTCGCCGGAGCGGGTCTTCCAGGCCCGCTGGCGGGTCGCCGGGGAGGTGACGGTGCGCGCCCGGCTGAGTCTCGCGCCGGACCTCGGCGCCGGGCGGGAGTGGACGATCGTCGCGGAGGCGGAGGAGCCGTGGGACCCTGCGTGGCCCTCCCCTGTCACCCGGTTCTGGCCGGAGTACGGCGACTGGGACCACGACGCGGCCACGGGCCTGTCGCTGAGCAGGATCAACGCCCTGCCCGAGGACGACAAGGACGCCCGCCGTCTCCTCAGGGACGCCGGGCACGCCGGATGGTGCGTCCACGTCGTCGTCCACGAGGCCATGAGCACCGACGAGCGCGGCCGACTGCCGCTGGCCCGGTGGCTGGCGCCGAGCCTGCGGCACCGCGTGGTGGAGCACCGTGCCGCGCCGCACCAGCTGCGGGTGGTGAACTGGGCGCTGCGGGAGTTCGACCTGGAGGTCCCGCGCGGCGGCGCCGTCGTACTGCCCGGCAGCCCCGCGCCCGCCGACCTCGACGCCGGGGAGTTCTCCGTACGCGCGGTGTTCCTGGACGGTTCGGAGCCGACCGACCTCATCGCGGCGGTGACCCGGTTCGCCGCGCTGCCGCGGCCCCTGCCGGACGGCGCGGCCGCCGCCCTCACCGCCCTGCGGGAGGAGTGGCATCTGCTCACGCTGGAGGAGGAACTCGTCCGCGAGCGGAAGCTGGTGGCGATGTACGCCGAGGCGCTGGAGGCCATGACGCAGTCCCGGGACCTGTACCGGGAGGCGGCCGAACGTGCGCACGAGGCGCTCGCCGTGTACCGCGAGTCGGGCGGCGCCGTCCCCGCAGAGCAGCAGCCGACCACGCAGTCGACGTCCCCCTTCCAGCAGTTGACGCGCACGCTGGAACGCCTGAAGGGCGGCCCCAGAGCCTGGCGCCCTGACCCCGCGTCCCGGCCTGGCGACGGCGAGAGTCAGTCCTCCGCCCGGACGGAGACGACGGAAACGTAGGGCCTCTCGCGCCACGCGCTGCGCCGTCGGCAGCGCGAGGGGTCGGTCGGTGGATACGCCCAAGGGCCGGCCCGGCGGGAAGGACCGAGGTTCCCCGCCGGGCTGCCGTGACTGCTCCACGCCGCGGATTCGGCTTGCTCAGGTCTTGCTCGGTGACCTGGGCCTCGGGGATCTTCAAGCGCTCTTTACCCGGTCCAGGTCCAGCGCCTCCAGCGCGTCCTGCTTGACGTACTTGGTGTGCGACATCATCGAGTTGTTGATGAGGTCGCACTGCGGGCGACCCTGCTTGATCTGCGCCATCAGCGGGGCGTCGTCCAGGTTGAGCACCTTGACCTGAATACCGGTCTCCTGCGTGAACGGCGTGTAGATCGCCCTCTGGAGGGCCGCACCGTAGGAACCGCCGCTGTCACGGACGATGACCGTCTTACTGCCGCCCTTGGCGCCACTCCACCCGCCGTCCGGCTGGCGCCGGTACCGCAGGCGGAGAGGGACGGCAGAGCGGCGAGGGCGGCCAGGCCGCCTGCTCCGCGCAGGAGCGCTCTACGACCGATCTGGGCATCACTCATGGCAATACTCCTCATCCGGGGACGCGTGGGACCGGCTGTGCGGGGGCTTTACC
>NZ_JAMGBG010000128.1 GCF_023516595.1 Streptomyces neyagawaensis
CGGGGACGCGTGGGACCGGCTGTGCGGGGGCTTTACCTCGCAGGCGGGGGGGATAGTTCAGGGCGGCGCACGCGGACAGAGCATCGTCCGACGCCGGTGACAGGCGGTGATCAGCGGAGCGGGGCGGTCCCAGTCGCGCGGTGCCGATGCGCGGAGGCCGGCAGAAAGGCGCGACGGAAAGCAGGTCGTTCAGCCCGTTCCTGGTGGTGATGCCGACAGGGGCTCAGCCGGCGGTGTACCCGCCGTCGACGGTCAGGACCGATCCGGTCACGTACGACGACTCCGACGACGCGAAGAAGAGCACCGCGTCGGCGACCTCTTCGGGGGTGGCGAGGCGCTGGAGCGGGATCGTGCTCTCGCGCTGGCGGCGGTAGGCCTCGGGGTCGGGCCTGCGCTGGAACGCCGCTTCGATGATCGG
>NZ_JAMGBG010000129.1 GCF_023516595.1 Streptomyces neyagawaensis
CACGTACGACGACTCCGACGACGCGAAGAAGAGCACCGCGTCGGCGACCTCTTCGGGGGTGGCGAGGCGCTGGAGCGGGATCGTGCTCTCGCGCTGGCGGCGGTAGGCCTCGGGGTCGGGCCTGCGCTGGAACGCCGCTTCGATGATCGGCGTGGCGGTCAGGCCCGGAGCGACGACGTTGACGCGGATGTTGCGCGGGGCCCACTCGATCGCCGCGCCCTTGGCGAGCATGATGAGGCCCCCCTTGGCGGCGGAGTACAGGACCTGCCCGGCCATGCCGACCATGCCCAGCCGTGAGCTGACGCAGACGAACGACCCGCCGGTCTCGGGCATCAGCGGCGCGAAGTGCTTCATCACCAGGAACGCGCTGAGCAGGTTGCTCTCCAGCACGTTCCTCGCGTCGTCGCAGGCCATCTCGGTGAGTGGACCGTCGGCCTGCAGACCGTGGTTGATGACGACGGCGTCGACGGTGCCGAAGGACTCCGCGGCCTGCTTGGCCAAGTGCTCGACGAACGTCTCGTCGTTGAGGTCTCCGGGAATGTACAGATCGTCGGGCTGAGCGCTGTCGAGCCGCTCCTTCCGGCCGGTGAGCAACAGCCGCCCGCCCTCCCGGCGGAAGTGGGAACTCACCGCCTGCCCTATGCCACTGCTGGCGCCTGTCACCAGGGCCGTGACGTTCTTGAGTCTCATCAGGCACTCCTCTTACGGGGGAGGTCGGTCGGGGGTGGGGGCTCGGGGAGGACGGGAGTCTCGTCCCATGCCGGTCAGTTGAGGAATCCGCGGGCGTCGACGGGCCAGCGCTCCAGCGATGTGCCCGTGCTGTCGGTGACGATGAGTTCCTCGAAGCCGAGGACGACCGGGCAGACATGGTTCGGCACGACCGGTACGACACTGCCGACGCTGGGGCGGAACTCACCGTCCGGCAGCGGGAGGAACCCGTGGTACTCGTTGACCTTGGACAGGACCGCTGTCGTGCCGGCGATGCCGCCGTAGCCGATCTCGGGGCTGCCTTCTTTGCTGAGGGCCTTGTTGCCCACATCGAGGATGACCTGGCCGGGGACCCAGTCGCTGACCACGGTGCCGGCGACGAACAGCGCGATCTGGTCTTCCGTGCAGGCGCCCAGCCGGGCGTTGTTCAGATCGCCGAAGACATACTCGCCGGGACGGATCTCGGTGATCACACTGCTGGTGGAGAACTCGAGGGTGGGAGTGGAGCCGGCGCTGACCACCTCCGCCGTGACCCCGACACCTTCGAGGCTGCGCACCGCAGCGGTGAGCGCAGCCTCCTGATCCCGCGCCGCACGTCGGCGAGCGTCCGGGCCGGTGCAGCCGTGACCGGGATAGGTGAAGACGCCCACCGGCACCAAGCCGCGCTTGCGGGCGGCGAGCGCGAGATCACCCGCGGCCTCGGGGGGCGCCCCGGAACGACGGGCACCGCAGTCGACCTCGATCACGACCTGCAGCCGGTCCGGTTCGTCTCCCACCGCGTCGGCGAGAGCCTCGATCGCCGCGACGTTTTCTACGCCGACCCGCAGCCGGGCGGACTCGGCGAGCCGGCGGATCCGGGCCTTCTTCGACCCTGCGGCCCAGATCGGGTAGGCGAGGAAGATGTCGTCGAACCCGGCCGCGGCGAAGACCTCGGCCTCACCGACGTTTCCCGTGGTGATGCCGACCGCGCCCGCCTCGATCTGGCGTCGCCCGATCTCCACGCACTTGTGCGTCTTGACGTGCGGCCTGACCTGGATGTTGCGCTGGTCGGCGAACCCCTGGACGCGGTCGATGTTGCCCTGCATGACGTCGACCAGCACGATCGGCGCGGGGGTGTCGATCCGCTCGACCAGAGCGTCGAGTGCTCGTTGCATCCGGTTCACGCCGCCTGCCTCGGGACGGCGGTGCACACCATCTGGATCTCGACAGGGCTGTTCAGCGGCAGCCCGGCGACACCGATCGCGGTGCGAGCGTGCCGTCCGTTCTCCCCCAGCACCTCGATCAGCAGGTCACTGGCCGCGTTGGCGACCTGCGACTGCTGACCGAAGTCCGGCGTGCTGGCGACGAAGACCAGCATCTGCACGATCCGGACCCGCTCCAGCTCGCCCACGGCCTGCACAGCGGCGGCGAGAGCATTGAGCGCGGCATGGCGGGCCAGTGACCGCGCCGTCTCCAGCTCGACGTCCCGGCCGACAATGCCCTGACCCAGCAACCAACCGTCCTTGTAGGGCAGTTGGCCCGAGATGTGGATGCTGGAGCCCACCGACCGGTGGTGCACGTAGTACGGGTTGTCGGCGAGTTCGGGAAGGGCGAGGCCCAGGGCCTGAAGCCGAGCGGAAGCCGAACCGGTGCTCACCTCCGACGTCACGGACCGGCTCATCGCGTCACCGCCGCAGACGGCACGGGGGACATAACAAGACACTTGATGCCAAATTTGTGTTTCATGCGAATCCTGCTCATCTGTACTCGACACCTCTCCTCGAGTAGCAGGGGCGACAAAGCGCCATGGAGTGGCTTAAAGCCGCCACCGATTGTCGTTTGTCGACCATATGGCGGCCTGAAGAGCACTGTCAATACAAACTTCAACGCCCGGATGCGCCCTGGGCAGCACGTGCGCACCTGCCGGCACACCGAAGAGGGAAAGAGGGACTCAGATCCGCCCGGCGCCGCTCCGCAACGTCACCGCGGCAAGCGCGTGCCGCTTCGGCGCTTCCCGCAGGGGGCGGATCCCATACGCGCCGAGGCGCACGCTACCCGTGATCCCCCGACTGGGCTCGCAGCCCCATGGGGAAGTGGGCGGCCAGTTCCTGACGGAACGCGTCGGTGTCGCCTTCCAGGGCGACCTTGGCCAACCTCTCGTGCTCGACGACCAGTTGCTGCGGGTTGTCGCTGTACGTGCGGTGATCGACGCTGAGGTAGAGGCGCAGCTTGGTCTCCCAGCCGTTCCACATGCCCTGCAGGACGCCGTGGCCCGAGAGGTCGTAGAAGAGCCGGTGGAAGCGGAGGTGCGCGTCGATGCTGGCCGGGATGTCGTCCTTCTCCATGGCCCGGCGCAGATCCTCGACGGTCCCCAGCAACTGGGGCCGCTCAGCACCGCGCAGCGCTTCGGCCGAGAGCTCGGCGGCGTACGGTTCGACGTGCAGCCGGACCGAGTCGATCTCGGCGACCTCGCGAGCGCTCACCTCTACGACGAACGCGCCGCGGTAAGGGATCTTTACGACGAGCCCTTCTTCCTCCAGCTTGGTCAGGGCCTCGCGCAGCGGGGACCGACTGATCCCCAGGTCCGTGGCGATGTGCGCCTCGCGCAGCTGGCCACCAGGAGGGACGCTTCCATCGAGGATGGCGGCACGCAACGTGCGGTAGACACCGTCCGGCGTCGTCGTCCGCTGCTCCTGCCACTCGAACTTGTGGTCCACCCCGTCACCATCCCCTGCTTACACCCGACCACCTGGTCGTTTGTCGACTATACCCCCGCCGATCCGGCGTCAACACCTCAAGCAGGCCCCCAGACATGGGCCCTGCGTGCACGTAACGCGTGAGCCCATTGACAGCCGAGGGACCAACGGTCGACAATCGACCAACAAGATGGTCGACAATCGACCAGACCGAGGAACTGCTCCGTTGCAGCACGAGGAGGACCCAGTGGTATTCGATGCCAAGCCCAAGTTCGTGACGTTCGACATGAACGGCACGCTGATCAAGTTCAGCATCAACGACGCGATGCGTGAGGTGCTGGGCGACCGGCTGCCGGCCGAGGTCGCCGATGAGTACCTGCGGATCTGCAAGGCGTACCGGATCGACGAGTGCACGGGCGCGTACCAGCCGTTCCACCAGGTCGTCGCCCGCTCCATGGAGCGCACCTCACGCAAGCTCGGTCTCGATCACCGCGAGGAGGACGCGCGGGCGGTGTACGAGACCATCCCCACCTGGGGTCCGTACCCCGGTGTCACCGAGGCACTCAACCGCCTGGCCGAAGAGGTCCCGCTGGTGATCATCACGAACAGCGACACCGCGCACGCCGAGCGCCTCGCGGAGAACCTGAAGGCCCCGTTCGAGGTCGTCATCAGCGCCGAGGAGATGGGCATCTACAAGCCGCGACTCGGCGCGTTCGACTACATGCTTGACAAGCTCGGCGTGACACCCGACGAGCTCGTGCACGTCTCCGCGAGCCCGATGTACGACCATCGCTCCGCGGCGATCGTGGGCATCGAGAACAAGGTGTACATGGACCGCGGCTGGGAGCACGACGAGCACTGGCTCGGCTACGAGCGGATCACCGACATCGCCGACCTCCCCGTCCTCTTCGGCCTTCCGCGCCCCTGACGTCCGAGCCCGAGCGGAGAACTGCCGTCATCCGCACGCGGTGCAGCGGCGAACCGGTTAGGAGAACAGTACGGCCGTGAGCCCAGAAGCAGGACACACCATGAACGCCCTCGCGGCACGACCCCGAAATGGAGAGCTCGGCTTCTGGGTGGCCCAACTGGCCGACAAGAAGCCCTCGTTCCCCCGTTTCACCGGCCAGGACTGCGTCGACGTGGCCATTGTCGGCGGCGGCTACACCGGCCTGTGGGCTGCGTACTTCGCCAAGAAGCTCGAACCGTCGCTCTCGGTCGCCGTCTTCGAGGCCGAACAGGTGGGCTACGGCGCATCGGGACGCAACGGTGGCTGGCTCTCGGCCATGCCTCCGGGCAACCGTGCCGCCTTCGCCCGCGCCGGCGGAGGACTGGCGGCGAGCCGGGCACTGCAGCAGGAATTCGTCGCCGGCGTCGACGCGGTCCTGGACATCCTCCAGGCCGAGGGCATCGACGCCGATCAGCACAAGGGCGGCGCACTCGTCGCCGCCCACACTCGGGCGGGCCTGGGCCGACTTGTCACCAGGCGTGACGCCGACCTGAAGTACGGGCTGACCGAGGACGAGAGCCGACTGCTCGACCGGGACGAGTTCCGGAGCCTGATCAATATCTCGACCGTCCACGGCGGGCTCTTCTACCAGCACTGCGCGCGGATCCACCCCGCGAAACTCGTCCATGGCCTCGCCGACACCCTGACCTCCATGGGGGTGAGGATCTACGAGGGCAGCCGCGTGACCAGCGTCGAGGGCAAGACCCTCTCCCTGGCCGACGGACGCGTCACCGCGGCGAAGACGTTCATCTGCACCGAAGGCTATTCGGGACCGCTGCTCGGCCGCCGGGCCCTGATCCCGGTCAACTCCTCGATGATCGTGACCAAGCCCCTGCCGGAGGAGGCGTGGCAGGAGATCGGCTGGGACGGGCCCCAATGCCTCAACGACTCCGCGCACACGTTCATCTACGCCCAGCGGACGGCGGACGGCCGTATCGCCATGGGGGGCCGCGGTGTCCCCTACCGCTTCGGGTCCGGTACGGGAGGAGCCGGTGCGACCGCCCAGTCCACCATCGACCTGATCTCGCACAAGCTCGGATCCTTCTTCCCGGGGATTCCCTTCGAGGTGGACCACGCCTGGTCGGGCGTCCTGGGCGTCACGCGGGACTGGAACGGCGGCGTGCACTGGGACCCCGCATCCGGGATCGGATCGTCCACCGGCTACGCGGGACACGGCGTCACGGCAGCCTACGTCGGGGGCAGGACCCTCGCGGAGCTCGCCTTCGAGAGGGAAACCGAACGCACCACCCTCCCCTGGGTCGGCTACCGGGCACGGAAGTGGGAACCGGAGCCCGTTCGCTGGCTGGGTGTTCACGCCATGTACCGGCTCTTCGGTATCGCCGACCAGTGGGAAGAGCGCAGGGGCTCCAGCAAGACCTCACTCCTGGCCAGATTCGGCAGCCGCCTCGCCGGGCTTCACGAGTAGACACCGGCCTTCACGAACCAAGAAAGGAAACCGCCCTCATGGACGCGCGACTCGCCGTCATCGGCTTGGGCAGCATCGGAAGCATGGCCCTGTGGCAGGCCTCCCGACTGTCCGACTCGGTCGTGGGCTTCGAGGCCGCCACCCCCGCCCACGGCCGCAGCGCCGTCGGCGGAGACACCCGCCTGTTCCGCATGATCTACCTCGGCAGACCCGAGTACCACCCCATCATCGAACGCTCCCGCGGCCTGTGGGCCGAGCTCGAAGCGGAAACCGGGCAGGACATCCTCACCACCACCGGGGGCCTGTCCATCGGGACGGCTAACGGCAGCTACATCAACAGCCTCCTCGAGGCCACGCGCAGAACCGGAGCCGAGCACCGCGTCCTCAACCGGGAGGAGATGGCGGAGCGCTACCCCCAGCACAACCTCCGCCCCGACGACTGCGCCGTCTACGACCCCCACGCCGGCGTTCTGCGCACCGACCGCGCCGTCAGCGCCGCGGTCGCGGCGGCCCAGGCCAACGGCGCCACCGTCCTCGAGAACACACCCGTGGACAGCATCACCGAAACCGACCACGGCGTCGTCGTCACCTCGGGCGACAGAACCTGGACATTCGAAAAGGTCATCGTCGCCTCGGGCGGCTGGTCCCGAAAACTCATGCCCGACCACCTCAAGGCCGTCACCGAAACCCATCGGATCGTCCTGACCTGGTTCATCGCCCAGGACGGCACCCAGTTCTCGCCGGAGAACTTCCCCGCCTTCAGCCGGTGGTACGAGGACCGCTCCATGTACGGCGCACCCGCCTTCGACGGCGTGACGGTCAAGGCATCCATCGACGGACCGCTGGCCGGGCGCGCGAGGGCGACCCCCGACCCGGACTCCGTGCCCAGGGAACTCACCCGGGAAGAAATCGAAAAGGCCACCGAGATCGTCACCGAATTCTTTCCCGGCCTGATCCCCACCATCGCGCGCGCCGACGCCTTCCCCGACCTCTTCACCCAGGACAG
>NZ_JAMGBG010000013.1 GCF_023516595.1 Streptomyces neyagawaensis
GGCCCCGGCGCCCGCCGCCGCTGCCCCGGCCGCTCCGGCTCCGGCGCCCGCCCCGGTGACCCCGGCTCCGGCCGCTGCCGCCCCGGCCGCCGCCAAGGCGACGGACGAGGGTGCGTACGTGACCCCGCTGGTCCGCAAGCTCGCCGCGGAGAACGGTGTCGACCTGGCGTCCGTCAAGGGCACCGGTGTCGGCGGTCGTATCCGCAAGCAGGACGTCATCGCCGCCGCCGAGGCCGCGAAGGCCGCTGCCGCCGCCCCGGCCCCGGCCGCCGCGGCTCCGGCTGCCGCCGCGTCGAAGAAGGCCCCGGTCCTGGAGGCATCCCCCCTCCGCGGCCAGACCATCAAGATGCCGCGCATCCGCAAGGTCATCGGCGACAACATGGTCAAGGCGCTGCACGAGCAGGCGCAGCTGTCCTCGGTCGTCGAGGTCGACGTGACCCGTCTGATGAAGCTGCGTGCCAAGGCGAAGGACTCCTTCGCGGCCCGCGAGGGTGTGAAGCTCTCCCCGATGCCGTTCTTCGTGAAGGCGGCGGCCCAGGCGCTGAAGGCCCACCCGGCCATCAACGCCCGGATCAACGAGGCCGAGGGCACCATCACGTACTTCGACACGGAGAACATCGGCATCGCCGTGGATTCCGAGAAGGGCCTGATGACCCCGGTCATCAAGCACGCGGGCGACCTCAACATCGCCGGCATCGCCAAGGCCACCGCCGACCTGGCGGGCAAGGTCCGGGCCAACAAGATCACTCCGGACGAGCTGTCCGGCGCGACCTTCACCATCTCCAACACCGGCTCGCGCGGCGCGCTCTTCGACACGATCATCGTGCCGCCGAACCAGGTCGCGATCCTCGGCATCGGCGCCACGGTCAAGCGCCCCGCCGTGATCGAGACGGAGGAGGGCACGGTCATCGGCGTCCGCGACATGACCTACCTGACCCTCTCCTACGACCACCGCCTGGTCGACGGCGCCGACGCGGCCCGTTACCTGACGGCGGTCAAGGCGATCCTGGAGGCGGGCGAGTTCGAGGTCGAGCTCGGCCTGTAAGGGTCCGCCACCGCAGTACGACGGTGCCCGTCCGGAGCTTCCGGGCGGGCACCGCTGTTTTCGGGGGCGGCCCGCCCGTGGCGGCTTCGCAGCTCGGCCGGTACGGGTCTTTACAGACGGGTCCACCATGGGCGCGTGTAAGTCTCGTCTCACCTGCGAGAAAGGGCCCCCGTGCGCCCCTCACGGGCGGCGTCGCGGCTTTATTGTCTATGGGTCAACGCCCTTGGGGCTCAGTCCCCCGCCGAAGGAGCCCGCATGACCTCCGCGCCCGTCGTCCACTCGCTGCGCGAACAGATCCGCGAGCACATCGTGGAGGGGATCGTGAGCGGGCGCTGGAAGCCGGGTGAGCGGATCGTGGAGCGGCGGATCGCGACGGAGCTGGAGGTCAGCCAGACGCCCGTGCGGGAGGCGCTGCGCGAGCTGGAGTCGCTGCGGTTGATCGAGTCCGCGCCGAACAAGGGCGTACGGGTGCGGAACCTCACGGCGGCCGATCTGGAGGAGAGTTACCCGGTCAGGGCCGGTCTGGAGGCGATCGCGGCGGAGCTGGCGGCCGAGCGGCTGGCGGAGGACTGCTCGGCGCTGGAGCCGCATGTCGCCGCGCTCTACGAGGCGGACCGCAACTCCGACGGCACGTCCCAGGTACGGCACACCGTCGCCTTCCACCGCGAGCTGGTCCGAGCCGCCGGCAACTCCGTCCTGCTGCACACCTGGGAGGGCCTCGGCATCGAGGTCTTCACGGCGCTCAGCATCCGCTGGCTCGGCACGGTGCAGCAGTCCTACGCGGAGGAGCACGAGGAGTTGGTCGCCGCGTTCCGCCGCCGGGATCCGCGGATCGCGGACCTGGTCAAGGCCCACGTGTTGGGCTGCGCCCCGCACACCGACGACGAGCCGGCGTAGCGGTTCCGGGGCCGCCGGGGGGTGCGTTTTCGGCCGCGGGCGGGTGGGGTCTGCGGGTCCGTCCTGGGTCCGTTCTCGGCTGCGGGCGGGTGGGGTCTGCGGGTCCGTCCGGGTCCGTTCTCGGCTGCGGGTGGGCGGGCTTTGCGGGTCCGTTCTCGGCTGCGGGTCGGTGGGCTTTGCGGGTCCGTTCTCGGCTGCGGGTCGGTGGGGGCTTGTCGCGCAGTTCCCCGCGCCCTGAAGGCTTGGGCCTGCGGCCCGGCCTTCATCGGGTGTCGCCGTTGCGATCGGATGGGCGCCGTTGAAAAGCACGGGGCGCAGCCCCGGTCGCTTTTCAGGGGCGCGGGGCAGTGACACATGCGGCTCCGCCGGGTGGGCGCGACCAGCCCCCACTCACCCGCAGCCGCCCCCGAGAGCGCGCCCCCGATCTATTGGGCGCACCCCCGCTCAAACGCCGCCCCACCTGCGAAAACCCCGGCTCACAACGGCACCCGGTGTCTCCGCTGAAGGCACCCCGTGCCGACTTTCTCGTGATCAAGAGGTTTTGCTAAAGAACCCTTTGATCGATCATCGATCAGCGGGTTACAGTCGCCGACGGGCTTCCACCGAAGCCCCAGCCCTGTCCTGCCAAAGACCAAGGGCACCCCTGAACCCTTACCGATGAGGGAACCCCCTTCGACTGAGGAAGGCGGCGCAATGACCGACCCCAACGCCATCCAGCCGAGCGCGCTCGACCAGCTCCCCGACCGGGATCCGGAGGAGACCGCCGAATGGCAGGCCTCGCTGGACGCCGTCACCAAGGCGGCCGGCCCGCACCGTGCCGCGTACCTGATGCGTCGCACCCTGGAGCGCGCCGAGGGCAACGGCATCGCGCTGCCCAAGCTGCTCGAGACGGACTACGTCAACACCATCCCCACCGCCGCCGAGCCGGGCGTCCCCGGTGACGAAGCGTTGGAGCGCCGTATCACCGCGTGGAACCGCTGGAACGCGGCCGCGATGGTGACCCGTGGCTCCAAGTACGGCGTCGGCGGCCACATCGCCACCTTCGCCTCCGCCGCCTGGCTCTACGAGACGGGCTTCAACCACTTCTTCAAGGGCAAGGAAGCCGACGGTTCCGGCGACCAGCTCTACATCCAGGGCCACGCCTCCCCCGGCATCTACGCCCGCGCCTTCCTCGACGGCCGGCTGAACGAGGCCCACCTCGACAACTTCCGCCGCGAGTCCGCAGGCAACGGTCTCCCGTCGTACCCGCACCCGCGGCGGCTGCCCTGGCTGTGGGAGTTCCCGACGGTGAGCATGGGCCTCGGCCCGCTCTCCGCCATCTACCAGGCGCGCTTCAACCGCTATCTCACCAACCGCGGCATCAAGGACGTCTCGGCCTCCCACGTCTGGGCGTTCCTCGGCGACGGCGAGATGGACGAGCCCGAGTCGACGGCGGCACTCGCGCTCGCCTCCCGCGAGGGCCTCGACAACCTGACCTTCGTCATCAACTGCAACCTGCAGCGTCTCGACGGCCCGGTCCGCGCCAACTTCAAGATCGTGCAGGAGCTGGAGGCCCAGTTCCGCGGCGCCGGCTGGAACGTCGTCAAGACCCTGTGGGGCACGGCCTGGGACGAGCTGTTCGCCCTCGACACCACCGGCGCGCTCGTACGCCGGCTGCGTGAGGTACCGGACGCGCAGGTCCAGACGTACCAGACCCGCGACGCCGCCTACATCCGCCAGGACTTCTTCGGCAAGGACCCGGCGCTCGTCGAGATGGCGAAGCTGCTGAGCGACGACAAGATCCAGGAGTGCTTCCACCTCTCCCGCGGTGGTCACGAGGCGCGCAAGGTGTACGCCGCGTACAAGGCGGCCGTCGAGTTCAAGGGCGCGCCGACCGTGATCCTGGCCCAGACCGTCAAGGGCCACACCCTCGGTGAGGGCTTCGCGTCGAAGAACGCCAACCACCAGATGAAGAAGCTCTCGGTGGACGAGTTCAAGACGATGCGGGACCTGCTCGACCTGCCGATCAAGGACAGCGACTTCGTCGACGGCGTCGTGCCCTACGGCCACCCGGGCGCCGACTCCGCCGAGGTCCGCTACCTCCAGGAGCGCCGCGCCGCCCTCGGCGGCCCCGCCCCGGCCCGCCGCGTCCACCCTGTGGCGCCGCTGCCCGCCCCCGCCGAGAAGGCCTTCGCCTCCTTCGACAAGGGCTCCGGCTCCCAGAACGTGGCCACCACCATGGCGTTCGTCCGCCTGATCAAGGACCTGGTCCGCGACAAGGAGACGGGCAAGCGCTGGGTGCCGATCGTCCCGGACGAGGCGCGCACCTTCGGCATGGAGTCGCTGTTCCCGTCCCTCGGGATCTACTCGCCCAAGGGCCAGACGTACGAGCCGGTCGACCGCGACCAGCTGATGTACTACAAGGAGGCCGAGAACGGCCAGATCCTCAACGAGGGGATCACCGAGGCCGGTTCGATGGCCGACTTCATCGCCGCGTCGACCGCGTACTCCACGCACGGCGAAGCGATGATCCCGTTCTACATCTTCTACTCGATGTTCGGCTGGCAGCGCACGGCCGACCAGATGTGGCAGCTCGGCGACCAGCTCGGCCGCGGCTTCCTCGTCGGCGCGACCGCCGGCCGTACGACGCTGACGGGCGAGGGCCTGCAGCACGCGGACGGTCACTCGCCGGTCATCGCGGCGACCAACCCGGCCGCCCTCACGTACGACCCGGCCTTCGCGTACGAGGTCGCGACGATCGTGAAGGACGGTCTGCGCCGGATGTACGGCGAGGCCGCGCCCGGTGAGGACCCGAACGTCTTCTACTACCTGACCGTCTACAACGAGCCGCTTCCGCAGCCCGCGAAGCCGGCCGGTCTCGGTATCGACGAGGGCATCGTCAAGGGCCTGTACCGCTTCAACACGGCCGAGTCCGCGGGCGTGACCGTCCCGGCGAACGCCCCGCGCATCCAGCTGCTGGGTTCCGGTACGGCCATCCACTGGGCCCTTGAGGCGCAGAAGCTCCTCGCCGAGGAGTGGGGGATCGCGGCCGACGTGTGGTCCGCGACGTCCTGGAGCGAGCTGCGCAGGGACGCCCTGGAGGCCGACGCGGCGCTGCTGCGCGGCGAGGAGCGCGTCCCGTACGTCCGCCAGGCGCTCCAGGGCGCCGAGGGTCCGGTCCTGGCCGTGTCCGACTACATGCGCCAGGTTCCCGACCAGATCGCCCAGTGGGTCGAGCAGGACTACTCCTCCCTCGGCGCCGACGGCTTCGGTCTCTCCGACACCCGCGAGGCGGCCCGCCGACACTTCGGTGTCGACGCGCAGTCCATCGTCGTGGCGGCGCTCGCGCAGCTGGCGAAGCGGGGGGAGACCCGGGCGGCGGCGGTGAAGGAGGCCCGCGAGAAGTACGGGCTGTGAGGCTGCCGGGCGCCTTCTGAATGGGGGGCGCCCGTCCGTCGGCGGCTGCGGGTGGTTCGTGGTTTATCGCGCAGTTCCCCGCGCCCCTGAAGGGAACGGGCCTGCGGCCCGCCCTTCATCCCTGAAAAGCACGGGCGCAGCCCCGGACGCTTTTCAGGGGCGCGGGGAACTGCGCGACCAGCCCCCACGCACCCGCACCCGACAACGCACCCCCACCGCCCTCCCCCCGGAGGGCCCGGCATGATGACCCCATGCGCGCTGCCCGGCTCATCAAGATGGTGCTGCTTCTCCAGTCCCGCCCCTCCATGACCGCCGCCGAGCTGGCCCGTGAGCTGGAGGTGTCCGAGCGCACGGTCACCCGGGACGCCCAGGCCCTCTCGGAGGCCGGGGTCCCCGTGTACGCGGATCGCGGGCGGGCCGGTGGCTACCGGCTGATCGGCGGTTACCGCACCCGGCTGACCGGTCTCGCCCGCAGCGAGGCCGAGGCGCTGTTCCTCAGCGGCGTTCCGGGGGCCCTGCGCGAGATGGGCCTGGAGGACGCCGCGTCCGCCGCCCGCCTGAAGGTGTCGGCGGCCCTCCTCCCCTCCCTCCGCGACGCCTCGCGCACGGCGTCGCAGCGGTTCCACCTCGACGCGCCCAGCTGGTTCAAGGAGCCGAAGACCCCGGAGCTGCTGCCCGTCGTCGCGGACGCCGTGTGGGACGACCGACGGATCACGGCGCGCTATCGCAGGGGCGACACCGAGGTCGAACGGCGGCTGGAGCCGTACGGTCTCGTCCTCAAGGCCGGCATCTGGTACCTGTGCGCCCGCGTCGCCGACTCCGCCGCTCCCTCCGCCCCTTCCGTCCCCGGCGCCCGCCCCGGCCGCGACACTCCGGGCCGCCCCGACGCCCGCGCACACCCCGGCTCGGACACCCGTTCCGCTCCGTTCCGTACGTACCGCATCGACCGGTTCAGCACCGTCGAGACCGAGGACACCCGCTTCACGCGCGACGAGGACTTCGATCTGCCGGCGTACTGGGACCATCAGGCGGAACGTTTCGCCCGCTCGATCCTGCACGCCGAGGTCGTCGTACGGCTGTCCGCGGAGGGCGTGCGGAGGCTGCCGCACGTCGTCGATCCCGTGTCGGCGCGGGACGCCCTCGCGGCGACGGACGACGCCCCCGACGCGCACGGCTGGACGACCGTGACGCTCCGGGTCGAGTCGGAGGACGTGGCCCGCACGCAGCTCACGGCGCTCGGGGCCGAGGTCGAGGTGCTCGCGCCGGAAAGCCTGCGGAGCCGTTTCGCGGAGGACGCGCGGCGGCTCGCCGAGCTGTACCGGGGAGCGGCGCGGGGCTGAGAGGGCCGCGCGGGCCGTCGGGGCGCGTCGGCGGGCGTGGCCGATCCGTGGTCCTCCACGTGCATCCGGCCCCCTGAGGCCCGATGCTGGACCCGTGATGGACGAGACGGAGTTCTGGGAGCTGGTGGACACGACCCGGGAGGAAGCCGAGGGCGACCCGGAGGACCAGGCCGACCTGCTCGTGGAACGGCTCGGCCGACTGGACCCGGAGGCGGTGCTCGACTTCGCCCGCCACTTCGAGTCCCGCTACAACCGCGCCTACACCTGGGACCTGTGGGGCGCCGCCTGGGTGCTGCTCGACGGCGCGAGCGACGACGCGTTCGACTTCTTCCGGTGCTGGCTGATCGGCCAGGGCCGGGAGGTCTTCGAGGGCGCGGTGCACGACCCGGACGCGCTCGCCGATTTGCTGGGCGACTTCGACGAGGAGATCGACGGGGACGGCGAGGAGCTGGGGTACGCCGCCGACGAGGCGTACGAGCAGCTCACCGGCCTCGTCGCGCCGGACCTCGGCATTCCGCCCGCGCCCGGCGAGCCGGAGGGCACCCCGGTCGACTTCGAGGACGAGTCCGCGCTCGCCGAGCGCTACCCGAAGCTCTGGGAGCGTTTCAGGCCCTGACACCCCGGCTGCGGGTGCGCGGCAAAGGGACGGGGGTCTGCTCGGCGGTGTACGTCCGGGACTCCTGAGGCTCCCCCTCATGGCCGCGTGCCGGGTGTGCGGGCGCGGACGCCCCGTGCGGCGGGGCCGAGTTGGCGCGCTCCAGCGCGGAGGCGGTGACGGCGGTCGGGCCGAGCACGACCACGGCCGCCGCGCAGGCCACCGTCCAGGAGCTGCGCAGGGCGGCGGACCAGGTGCGCCGCGCGGCGCGCGCCGGGCTCTTCGTACGGTTGCCGATCATGTTCCCCACCTCCGGTCGACGTGACACGACGACGGTAGGGCGGGGTTCTGGGAGGAGTCTGTGCGATCGCGGCGGGCTGTCTGTGAACCTCATGAGATCCGGACCGGCCGCGCGGCCGGGGTCACGACCGGCCCTGGAGACGGGCCGCCAGTTCCCTGATGGCGGGCAGGCGTTCGGCGAGGGCCGCGCCCGGGCAGCTGGTCATGTAGCCGTCGCTGTGTCCCGCGAGGGTGGGCAGCAGGACGGTGGTGCCGGCGGCGTAGCGGCTGCGGCTGTTGCTGGAGGTGAGGCGCACACTGCCGCGGGGGTCGCTGTCGGAGAGGCCGAGCTTCCAGGCGACGAGGGCGGCGATCGCGTCGGTCATGGCCTGGGGGACGGGGACACCGGCGGTGAAGGTGCCGAGGGCGGCGATACCGGCCGTGCGGTGGTTGAAGCCCTGGGTGTGGGCGCCGGTGACGGGGCGGTCGACGCCGCCCGCCCGGCCCTCGTAGATGGTGCCGCAGCGGTCGACGAGGAAGTTGTAGCCGATGTCGTCCCACTCGCGGGTGCCGGTCTGGCCGGCGTACAGGTAGCGGATGATGCGGGGCGCGTCGGCGCAGTCGTAGCCGTTCGGTGAGTCCGTGTGGTGGATGAAGACGGCGGCGACCTGGTCGTCGTAGCGGGCGGGCGGCTGGCTGCGGCCGTCCCCGGCGAGCCAGCGGCTCCTCGGCACGATGGGCGGCCGGGGCGCCTGGTGCGACGGGTGCGACTGGGAGGGCCGGGCCGCCACGGGGCTGGGGGCACGGCCGCCCGCGCCGTCCACGCCGATCGCGCACAGCACCAGCGCGAGAACGGCGGCGACGCCGGGCAGACAGGCCAGCGCGAGGAGGACGGGGCGCGGCGGGCGGGGACGCCCGCGTCGGGTGCCCCGATGGCGGGCGGGCTGGGGGGCGGGTGTGGTCCGCGCGGCGGTGGCGCCGCGCGGACCGCGTATTCGCGCGACCGTGAGGCCGCGCGGAGTCCGTGTTCGGCGCCGCCCCGCACGGAGTGGCCGACGTCGTGGCGATCCCCGCGACTTCCGGAACACACGCATGCACCGAGCCTCACTCCGATGCGCCCCCGCCGCCTTGTGTGTTGCGCCACCCGGGTGAACGGATTGGAACCATCATCCCGGTCCGGGACGTTTTCACGATTCAGGCGGACGGGCGTACCGGTGGCTGATTCCCGCACGCCACCGGCGTGCCGTGCGGGCGTGACTGATCACTGCGCCCACCCCACGCGTACTACTGGGTCCCGCAAAGAGAGAGGCGCTGGAGTGGACGTGCTCGACATCCTGCTGATGCTGGTGATCCTGGCCTACGCGGCGTCCGGTTACCGTCGCGGCCTGGTCGCGGGATGTGTGTCCCTCGCCGGTTTCGTGGGCGGCGCGGTGGTGGGCGTCTGGATGCTGCCGTGGATGATGGAGCTGGTGGAGCCGGGCACCCCCGCGGCGACGGTCACGGCGGTGCTGACCGTGCTGGTGCCGGGTGTGATCGGGCACGAGCTGGCGGGCCGACTGGCGCTGCGGCTGCGCCGGGAGATAGACCGCAGCCCGCTGCGCGTGGCCGACGGCATAGGCGGGGCGGCGGCCAACTCGATCGCCGTGCTCATCGTGGCGTGGGTGGCCGCGAGCGTCCTCGGCGCGTCCTCGTCGCCGCTGGTGACCAACTCGATCCGCAACTCCGCGCTGCTGGGCGCCGTGCAGACCACCATGCCGGACACCACTCCGACCTGGTTCTCCAACGCCACGTCCGCGCTGACCGAGGCGGGCTTCCCCCAGGTCTTCAACCCGTTCGAGAACGAGGCGACGGCCGAGGTCGCCAAGCCCTCCGGGGACAACGTGACGGCCGCGGCGACGAACGCCGCCAAGCGCAGCACGGTCAAGATCGAGGGCGTCGCGGGGACACAGGGCCGCGAGGGCAGCGGCTTCGTCTACGCGCGCGAGCACGTGATGACGAACGCGCACGTGGTGGCGGGCATCGACGACCCGAGTGTGCGGGTGGGCGGCGTGGGCCGGGCGTTCGAGGGTCGGGTCGTGCTCTTCGACCCGGAGAAGGATGTCGCGGTGCTCTATGTGCCGGGTCTGGAGGCGCCGGTCCTCCGCTTCGACGACACCGCCTCGCGGGGTGACGCGGCGGTCGTCGCCGGTTACCCGGAGGACGGCGGGCTCGACCTCCAGGCGGCCACGGTCGCCAGCCGTATCGACGCGACCGGCCGGAACATCTACAACACGGACGCGGTCACCCGCGAGATCTACTCGATCCGCTCCACCGTCCGCCCCGGCAACTCCGGCGGCCCCCTCCTCACCACCGAGGGCCAGGTCTACGGCGTCGTCTTCGCCCGCTCCACGTCCGACGCGGAGACGGGGTACGTCCTGACGGTCGACGAGGTCGCCCCCGAGGCGAACAGCGCGGCGAACGCGACGAAGGCGGTGGACACCGGGGAACTCGTGACGTCCTAGGGGCGGTTTCCCGCCGTCATGCGCGGCGCACGGTGGCACGACCCTGTGACGCCGGATCAGGGCGGTGGCATGCCGTCGGCGTGGGCGTCGCCGTGACGTCACGTCACGTCACGTCAGAGGTGAACGCCCATCAGCACGTCGTCCACGTAGGCCCCGTCGAGCAGGAACTCCTCGGGCAGGACGCCCTCCACCACGAACCCCTCGGACTCGTACAGCTTCCTGGCCGGGGTGTTGTGGCCGAGGACCCGCAGGGTGAGCCGCCGGGCGCCCCGACTGCGCGCCTCCTCCAGCGCGGCCCGCACCAGCGCCCGCCCCACCCCGGCCCCGCGCGCCTCTTCCGCCACGGCGAGCCCCTGGATCTGGCGGACATGCGCGTTGCAGTCCAGCGAGGTGGGCCGGCCCAGTCGGAGGTAGCCGACCACGTCGCCGCCGAGTTCCGCGACGAGATGGTCCCCGGGGCCGAACCGGTCGTCGAAGAACGGCTTGTACGGCTGCCGGGGGCGTTCCTGCACCGAGTGCAGCGTCGACCACGTGGCCCGGTCGAGCCGGGCGAGCGCGTCCTCGTCGTCGGAGGTCGCGACCCGTATGAAGGGTAGCGGCATACGGACAACTGTACGGGGGCGCACGGCGACAGCCCCGCGGCACGGATCGGGAGGTCGTACGGCGGGCCGCGGGGGCCCGCTCCGTTGATTCGCCGTACGAGGGGCAGAATGGGAGGCATGGACACAGACGCGCCGGTGGCGCCCGGTTCCCGTGTGGTGATCGCCGGGGCGTCCGGCCTGATCGGTTCGGCCTTGTCCCGGTCCCTCACCGCCGACGGGTACGAGGTGCGCCGACTCGTGCGGCGTGCGCCGCGCTCGGCGGAGGAGGTCCGCTGGGACCCGGACGCCCAGCAGGTCGACGCGGCCGGACTGGAGGGGTGCGCGGCCCTCGTGAACCTCGCGGGCGCTGGAGTCGCCTCGCGCCGCTGGACCGACGCGTACAAGGAGACGATTCGGCGCAGCCGGGTGCTCGGCACGAAGGTGCTCGCCGAGGCCGTCGCCTCCCTCGACGCACCGCCGAGCGTCTTCGTGGCCGGCAGCGCGATCGGGTTCTACGGCGACACGGGCGACCGAGTCGTGGACGAGTCGGCGCCGGCGGGGACGGGGTTCCTGCCGTCGGTGTGCGTGGAGTGGGAGGCCGCGGCGAAGCCCGCGGCGGACGCCGGGGTACGGACGGTGTTCGCGCGGACCGGGCTGGTCGTGGCGCGCGGCGGGGGCGCGTGGGGGCCGCTGTTCCCGCTGTTCAAGGCCGGAGTGGGCGGACGGATGGGCGACGGGCGGCAGTACTGGAGCTTCATCTCCCTCCATGACGAGGTCGCCGCGCTGCGCCACCTCATGGAGACGCCGTCGCTGTCCGGGCCGTTCAATCTGACGGCGCCGAACCCGAGGACCAACGGGGAGATCACGGCGGCGATGGGCAGGGTGCTGCGCAGGCCCACGCTCCTCCCCGTGCCCGCGGCCGCCCTCCGGCTCGCCCTCGGCGGGGTCTCGTCCGATGTCCTCGGCAGTACGCGCGCCGTACCGACCCGGCTCCTGGAGTCGGGCTTCGAGTTCACGCACCCCGACATCGAGGCGGCGATCCGCGCGGCCGAGACGGACTGAGGCACCGCCGACCGCGGCGGCGACGCCCGGCGCCCGACCGCCCCCAGCACGGAGCGGGAGGTGCCCGGCCGCCTCTGGACAGGCCGGGTCGTGCGCAGCGCCCCTGGACAGACCGGGTTGTTGACCGGCGCCCCCGGGCGGACCGGGGCGTGCCCGGCGCTCTCCAGGGCTCACCAGGGGCGCGGGAGCCGCGCCACAAGCCCCAGCCCTCCCGCGAGCGCCCCGCACCCACCACCGGGCCGAGCCGGTGGGTGTGGGACCACGGTGGCGTCGCGGGGACGCCGGGCGCACGCACCTTCCGGCCATGCCCCCGTGCGAGGGTCACGCGCGACTTCCCCGGTCAGCACCGAAAGCCGCACCCTCGTCCCGAACTCAGGTATTCCAGAAGGCGGTTGAGGGCATGACGTCCCCAGCAGCCGCGCGACCTCGGGAGGGGCACGTGCTTGAGTCGGTGTACCAATCGACGTACTCAGCGGACACGGAGACCGTGGACGTCATCGTCGTCGGAGCCGGCGTGGCCGGCCTCGCCGCGGCCGGACATCTGACCAGGGCGGGTCTGACGACCACCGTCCTGGAGGCCGCGCCCGCCATCGGCGGCCGGATGTCGACCGAGAAGATCGACGGCTTCCGCCTCGACCGCACCGCCCAGTTGCTCTCCACGTCCTACCCCGAACTGCGCCGCACGCCGGGCCTGGACACCCTGCCCCTGCGCCCGTTCGCCCCGGGCGTCCTGCTGTACGCCGACGGCCACCACCACCGGGCCGGCGCCACCCCGCCCCTACGGAGCGCAAGGGGCGCACTCACAGCCGCGCGCGCCCTCGCAAGCGCCCCCAGGTTGCCGCGGAACGGAGGCCGCGCACAGGGCCGCCTCCAGGGCCGGCCGGCGGGTGTCCGGCCGGGCCGGCTGGGTGCCCCCGCCGACCAGTCCCGGCTGGCCATGGCGCTGGCCCGGCTCGCCGCGACCGCGCCGGAACGGCTCGCCACCCGCCCCGAGCTCCCGATCGCCGAGGCCCTCGCGACCCGCGGCTTCCCGACCCGGACGATCGACGGCTTCGTACGGCCCCTGCTGGCCGCCCTGCTCGCGGACCCGGCCCTGGGGACCTCCAGCCGCTGTGCCGATCTGGCCCTGCATGCCTTCGCGACGGGCCGGTTGTGTCTGCCGGAGGGCGGGGCGGACACCCTCCCGGAGCTGCTCGCTGCGGCCCTGCCGCCGGGCACCGTCCGTACCGGGGTCAGGGCCACCGCGATCAGCACGACCTCGGTGACGACGGCCGACCACGGTGAACTCCCCTGCCGCGCCGTGGTCCTCGCCACGGACGCCCGGTCCGCGGCCGAGCTGCTGCCGGGGCTGCGCGTACCGGACTTCCACCCGGTGACCGTGCTGCACCACGCCACCGACGAACCCCCGTCGGGCGACGGGGCACTGCTGCTCGACGCGGACCGCGGCGGGCCCGTCTCGCACACGGCGGTCATCAGCCAGGTCGACCCGACCCGGGCCCCGGCGGGCCGTGCCCTCATCACCTCCACGGTGCTCGGCACACCGCCGGAGGCGGCCCATCTGGACGCCACGGTCCGCGCCCAACTGGCCCGGCTGTACCGCACGTCCACAGCCCGGTGGGAGCTGCTGGCGGTCCATCACGAGCCCGAGGCCGTGCCCGCGATGCCCGCGCCGCACGACCTGCGGCGCCCGGTGCGGCTGTTGGCCGGTCTGTACGTCTGCGGCGACCACCGCGACACCAGCACCGTCCAGGGCGCCCTCCACTCCGCCCGCCGGGCCGCCCACGCCGTCCTCACGGACCTGGACGCCCACCCGACCCCCATGGAGGAGGCACTCGAGACGGCCGCCTGACGAGGCACGGCGAGGGGCGCCCGGATGGCCTCCGGGCGCCCCTGAGCGTGCGGCACACGGGCCGCCGCGCACCCCCTATCCCAGGGCGGCCACCTTGTCCCGGTAGCCCCTCACCGGGGCGGCGTCCCGGTACGGCTCCAGACGGCGCTCGAAGTCGCGGACGTACTCCACGGCGCGCACCGAGCGCATCTCCGCGGCCTGCCCGGCGGCCTCCGCGCCCAACTGGCAGGCCTGGTCCAGCTCGCCGAGCCCGAGGCGGGCGGAGGCGAGCACCACCCGGCAGAAGAGGCGGCTGCGGGCGAAGGCGGGTGCCCGCAGTTGCAGCGACCGCTCGGCGTGCTGGGCGGCGGCGCGGTACTGCTGGAGGTCGCGGTGGCTGTGCCCGAACTCGTCGGCGAGCTGGGCCTCGTCGAAGAAGCGCGCCCAGTAGGGGACCTCGTCGCCGGGGCGGGCGGCCTCCAGGGCCCGTTCGGCGCGGACCAGCGCGGCCGTGGAGGCCCGTACCTCGCCGAGGACCGCGTGTCCGCGGGCCTCGACGGCGTGCAGCAGCGACTGCACGACCGGCGGCACGGCGGACCCGACACCCTGCTGGGCGACGCGCGCGAGCTGCACGGCCTCCCGTCCGTGCCCCAGGTAGACCGCCTGACGGCTCATCGTGATGAGGACGTACGCCCCGTACGCCCGGTCGCCCGCCGCCTGCGCCAGGCGCAGCGCCTGCACGAAGTACCGCTGGGCGAGCCCGTGGGCGCCGATGTCGTACGAGGTCCAGCCGGCGAGCCGGGTGAGGTCGGCGGCGGCCGCGAAGAGCCGCCGGCCGACCTGTTCGCCGTAGGCGCCGCGCAGCATCGGCTCGGCCTCGTGCTCCAGGTAGCGCACGAGGGCCTGGCGGGCGTGGCCGCCGCCGTAGGCGTTGTCGAGGGCGCGGAAGAGTTCGCCGACCGAGCGGAGGGCGGCGATGTCCCCGGAGGTGACCCTCTGGCCGGGGCCCCGCTCGGTCTGGCTGCGCTGCCGGGGGACGGCCGGGCGGCCCTGCGGGGGAACGCGGGTGGCGGCCGGGTCGCCCCGGCCCACCCGGTCGTCGGCGCGGCCGATCAGCCAGTCCCGGCTGGGGACGACGAGTCCGGCCGGGGTGAAGGCGATCTTCCGCAGTTCGGCGTGGCTGCCGGAGTCCTTGCGCCACAGACCGCTGACGATGTCGATGGCCTCCTCGGGGGTCGCGGCGAACTCCAGCCCCGCGTACACGGGGGCGCAGGCGTCGAGACCGAGGTCCTGTGCGGTGAGCCTGCGGCCGAGGCGGCGGGTGAACACCTCGGCGATGAGCGCGGGCGTGGTGCCCCTCGGCTGCTGGCCTCGCAGCCAGCGGGTGACCGACGTCTTGTCGTATCTGAGGTCGAGGCCGTGTTCGAGACCGAGCTGGTCCACACGACGCGCTAGTCCCGCGTTGGAGAACCCCGCTTCTGCGATGAGGGCGGCGAGCTGGCGGTTGGGGGTGCGCTGCGCGGGTCGTTCCGTCATCTGCGGTGCGGTCTCCTGCCTTCCGGGTGTCGGCGCGGTGCCCGGATTGCCTGGTGAGAAGCCTTTGCGGCCTTGTGAACGGCGTGAATGTAGCGGAGAGTAAGCACCCGATCGCACACTTCCGCGTCGGTTCATCCGATCGTGTGAGGATTGACTGCATGGCTGACGGGCGGGGGCGCGGCGTACGCCGGCGGTCGTCACCGTGCGCCGGTGCGACGGCCGTCGAACATCGCGCGGTCCTACGGTCGTACAGTGGCGTGGGCGCGTCACGCGCCTGACAGAGCTATCGCGGTACCGCCGCACGGCCGTACCGCCGAGGGAGGCGCTTGCCGTGAGTGGGTTGCGGTTCGTCCGCATGGGGTTCGGCACGGAGGCCGTCGAGTACCAGGAGGCCTGGGACGAGCAGCGCCGGGTGCACGCGGCGCGCTTCGTCGACGAGGTCCCCGACACCGTGCTGCTCCTGGAGCACCCGCCCGTCTACACGGCCGGCCGGCGCACGGCCGACAACGAGCGCCCCCTGGACGGCACGCCCGTCATCGACGTGGACCGCGGCGGCAAGATCACCTGGCACGGGCCGGGCCAGCTCGTCGGGTACCCGATCCAGAAGCTGCCGCGCCCGGTGGACGTCGTGGCCCATGTGCGCCGCCTGGAGGAGGCCCTGATCCGCACGTGCGCCGAGTTCGGCGTGGAGACGACACGGGTGGAGGGCCGCAGCGGGGTGTGGGTGCTGGGCGACCCCGTCGAGCAGCGGCTCGGCGGCCTCTCCCTGGACCTCGACCCCCGGATGCACGACGACGAGTTCGACCCCCGGCTGAACGGTCCCGAGTACGCGCCGTCCAACGCGGGGCAGCGGCGCGAGGACCGCAAGATCGCGGCGATCGGGATCCGGGTGGCGAAGGGCGTGACGATGCACGGCTTCGCGCTGAACGTGAACCCCGACAACCGATGGTTCGACCGGATCATCCCCTGCGGGATCCGCGACGCGGGCGTCGCGTCCCTCGCGACGGAGGTGGGCCGCGACATCACCATCGCCGAGGTTCTCCCCGTCGCCGAGAAGCACCTGCGCGACGTACTGGAGAACGCCGACCTCCAGCCGAGGGTCGTGGAACGCGCGTCGGCGTGAGGTCCCGGCGGACCGGGAGCCCGCCGCCCGGGGAATGCGACCCGAGAGCCGAAGGTTGCCCACCTCGGGGAGCGACAACAGCACGGGCGTACCCTGGGGTGCGCCGAAGAATCGAAGCTACAGGGAGCCGATGTGTCCGCAGTCTCACCCGACGGACGCAAGATGCTGCGCCTGGAGGTCCGCAACAGCCAGACCCCCATCGAGCGCAAGCCCGAGTGGATCAAGACCCGGGCGAAAATGGGTCCCGAGTACACCGCGATGCAGAAGCTCGTGAAGAGCGAGGGCTTGCACACGGTCTGCCAGGAAGCCGGCTGTCCCAACATCTACGAGTGCTGGGAGGACCGCGAGGCGACCTTCCTCATCGGCGGTGACCAGTGCACCCGCCGCTGCGACTTCTGCCAGATCGACACCGGCAAGCCCGAGGCTCTCGACCGTGACGAGCCCCGCCGCGTCGGCGAGTCCGTGGTCACCATGGACCTGAACTACGCCACCATCACCGGCGTCGCGCGCGACGACCTTCCCGACGGCGGCGCCTGGCTGTACGCGGAGACGGTCCGCCAGATCCACCAGCAGACCGCCGGCCGCGAGGGCGGCCACACCAAGGTCGAGCTGCTCGCCCCGGACTTCAACGCCGTACCGGAGCTGCTCCAGGAGGTCTTCGCCTCCCGCCCCGAGGTCTTCGCGCACAACGTCGAGACCGTCCCCCGCATCTTCAAGCGCATCCGCCCCGGCTTCCGCTACGAGCGCTCCCTGAAGGTCATCACCGAGGCCCGCGACTACGGCCTGGTCACCAAGTCCAACCTGATCCTCGGCATGGGCGAGACCCGCGAGGAGGTCAGCGAGGCGCTCAAGCAGCTGCACGACGCGGGCTGCGAGCTGGTGACCATCACCCAGTACCTGCGGCCGAGCGTCCGGCACCACCCCGTGGAGCGCTGGGTCAAGCCGCACGAGTTCGTGGAGCTGAAGGAGGAGGCCGAGGAGATCGGCTTCTCCGGTGTGATGTCCGGCCCGCTGGTCCGCTCCTCGTACCGCGCCGGTCGGCTGTACCAGATGGCGGTCGAGAAGCGCGGCACCTACGTCGCGTCGCAGGCCGTCTGACCGTCCCCTCTCGGCCGCCGTCCGACCGTCCCGCTCGACCCCGGGGGCTCGGTTCCGAGCCCCCGGAGGCCGTCTCCCGGCGGCGAGGCGCCGACACATGATGCGGCCAGTCGAGTGGCACGGAGTGCCAGGCAAACGTGTGAATCTGAGCACAAGAACCTACTGGCCAGTAATGGCCGATTGCGCGCGGCCCTGACCGTTCTCCCAGATGGGGGCACTGTCAGGGCCGCGTTGAGGTTTGAGTGCCGCAAATCCAGGCTTCATGGGCGTTTGACCGGTCGGTCACGCCCTGGTAACACCAATCAGTGACCCTGGTTTCACACCCGGTACAGATCCGCCCCGTGCACCCGATCCCTAGGGGGGACCACATCATGCAGGCCGTGCCCGTTCGCGCCACCGCGATTCCGTCGTTCACCGATGCACTCCGTGCCGTGGAGTCCCTGCTCCTCAGCAGCGGCCAGCGCACCGCCCGCCGCAACGCCTGGACCTCCGTCCTGGAGGACCGCCGCCGCGCCAAGGACCGTGTCGAGGCCGAGCGCGTCCTCGAGGCCGCCGTCTCCACGCGCACCTCGTGACGCTCCACGGCTGACGCACCACCCCGGCCACCCACGGCCCCGTGAGCGGGGGACGAGCCGACCGCCCGAAGGCTCGACCGCGATCCGCACCGCGACCGCTCAGGCGCCGCACAGCGACCGCCGCTCAGGTGCCGCACCGTGGCCGCCGAGGCTGCACACCGTGGCCGCTCCCGCACGACCCCGCACCACCGAGGCACCGCCGCCGCCCGGCGCCGCTCCCCCCGCGTCGTCGCCGGTCACCGGACCCCACCGGCACCGCCGTCGTCCTCGCTTCCCCGGACACGTAGACTTCGTGCCATGGCGAGGAAGGAACCCGCAGCGGACGCTGCGAACCCCGGGCGACTCAAGCAGATCGCTCTGACGTACAAGATGACCCGCAAGGCCGACAAGAAGATCGGTCTTGTACTCGCGGCTGTCGGAATCATCACCTTCGGTGTCTTCCTCGCGATCGGTTTCTTGATCGGTCACCCCATCTATCTCGGCATCCTGGGCCTCCTGCTCGCCTTCCTCGCGACGGCGATCGTCTTCGGACGGCGGGCCGAGCGGGCCGCCTTCGGGCAGATGGAGGGCCAGCCGGGTGCCGCCGCGGCGGTACTGGACAACGTGGGCCGAGGCTGGACGACCACCCCGGCGGTCGCGATGAACCGCAACCAGGACGTGGTCCACCGGGCCGTCGGCAAGGCCGGCATCGTCCTGGTCGCCGAGGGCAACCCGAACCGGGTGAAGAGCCTGCTGGCCGCCGAGAAGAAGAAGATGGCCCGGATCGTGGTGGACGTGCCGGTGCACGACCTGATCGTGGGCACCGGCGAGGGCCAGGTCGAGCTGAAGAAGCTCCGCACGACCATGCTGAAGCTGCCCCGCGTCCTGTCCGGCCCTCAGGTGACCGCCACCAACGACCGGCTCCGCGCCATGGGCGACCTGATGAGCAACATGCCGCTCCCCAAGGGCCCGATGCCCAAGGGCATGCGCATGCCGCGCGGCGGGAAGATGCGCTGACCTCCCCCGACTGACCCCACTCTCCTCGTACGACGAAGGGGGCGCCCGGAAACTCCGGGCGCCCCCTTCTCGTGCGTAGCGGGTTCGTGCGTAGCGAGACTCATACCTCTCGGGCACGGCGGGCGCGGCGGTGCTAGATCCGCACCTCCACCGTCCGCGCCAGGCGGTCGTGGAGGCCGCGGCCGTCGCGGTCCCAGACGAGGGCGGGGATGGCGAGGCAGAGCAGGACGCTGCGGACGAGGGCGCGCCAGGGGTTCACCGTGCCGGTGTCCTGGGCGATCACCCGGAGGCCGAAGAGGCGCTTGCCGGGGGTGAAGCCCACCGTGCCCAGGGTGAGGACGTGGAGCAGGAGGAAGATGAGCAGGGCCCAGTTGCTGGTGGCCTGGTCGTAGCCGTCGGTGATGAGGCCGTATGCGATCAAGAGGCACAGCCCCCAGTCGACGGCCAGCGCCCCGAGACGGCGGCCCGGGCGGGCGACGGAGCCCGGTCCGTGCTCCGGCAGACCGAGCTGCTGGCCCCGGTATCCGAAGTCGACACCCGCGTCCTCGGCGGCCGCGCGGGGGCCGGAGAGCCACGATCCGATTGCTTGCCTCTTGTCCACCCGAACACCGTACTGCGACCGTTCTGCCATTCGGACAGGTGGGGTCAGGTACGGGATGTCCGGTTAACTTGTGCGAAACAAATGGGTCACGTACGAGAAATCACCCGTCCCTAGGGTCGAGAGCAGCGTGTGCCACCGCACTGGCCGCACGAACGAACTACCACCCCGGCGGGATGGTCGGGAGTAGGAGGAGCTGGATGTTCCAGAACGCCGACGAGGCCAAGAAGTTCATCGCGGACGAGGACGTCAAGTTCATCGACGTCCGCTTCTGCGACCTGCCGGGCGTGATGCAGCACTTCACGATCCCGGCCGAGGCCTTCGACCCGGCCGAGGAGCTGGCCTTCGACGGCTCCTCGATCCGCGGCTTCCAGGCCATCCACGAGTCCGACATGGCGCTCCGTGCCGACCTGTCCACCGCGCGCGTCGACCCGTTCCGCCGCGACAAGACGGTCAACGTCAACTTCTTCATCCACGACCCGATCACGGGCGAGCAGTACTCCCGTGACCCGCGCAACGTGGCGAAGAAGGCCGAGGCGTACCTCGCGTCCACCGGCATCGCCGACACCGCGTACTTCGGCCCCGAGGCCGAGTTCTACGTGTTCGACAGCGTGCGCTTCAAGACCTCGGAGAACGAGTCCTTCTACCACATCGACTCCGAGGCGGGCGCCTGGAACACCGGTGCGCTGGAGGACAACCGCGGTTACAAGGTCCGCTACAAGGGCGGCTACTTCCCGACCCCGCCGGTCGACCACTTCGCCGACCTGCGTGCCGAGATCTCGCTGGAGCTGGCCAAGTCCGGCCTCCAGGTCGAGCGCCAGCACCACGAGGTGGGCACCGCCGGCCAGGCCGAGATCAACTACAAGTTCAACACGCTGCTCGCCGCGGCCGACGACCTCCAGCTCTTCAAGTACATCGTGAAGAACGTGGCCTGGCGCAACGGCAAGACCGCGACCTTCATGCCGAAGCCGATCTTCGGCGACAACGGCTCGGGCATGCACGTCCACCAGTCCCTGTGGTCGGGCGGCTCCCCGCTCTTCTACGACGAGGCCGGTTACGCGGGCCTGTCGGACACCGCCCGCTACTACATCGGCGGCATCCTCAAGCACGCCCCGTCGCTGCTGGCCTTCACCAACCCGACGGTGAACTCGTACCACCGTCTGGTGCCGGGCTTCGAGGCCCCGGTCAACCTGGTGTACTCGCAGCGCAACCGCTCCGCGGCCATGCGTATCCCGATCACGGGTTCGAACCCGAAGGCCAAGCGTGTCGAGTTCCGCGCGCCCGACTCCTCCGGCAACCCGTACCTGGCCTTCTCGGCCCTGCTGCTCGCGGGCCTCGACGGCATCAAGAACAAGATCGAGCCGGCCGAGCCGATCGACAAGGACCTCTACGAGCTCGCCCCCGAGGAGCACGCGGGCGTCCCGCAGGTCCCGACCTCCCTCCCGGCCGTCCTCGACTCCCTCGAGCGCGACCACGAGTTCCTCCTCCAGGGCGACGTCTTCACGCCGGACCTGATCGAGACGTGGATCGACTACAAGCGCGCCAACGAGATCGCGCCGCTCCAGCTGCGTCCGCACCCGCACGAGTTCGAGCTCTACTTCGACGTGTGATATCGCCCCAGGTCAGAGCGGGTTTCCGCTCGCCTGGGCCGTGTGTGGGCCGTCGGCCGTGTTCTTCCTTGTTCGGAAGGGCGCGGCCGACGGCCTTTTCGGGCCCCGCAGGGCGGGCTTCGGATCGGCGCACTTCTGGCAGACGCGGCTCTCGACGTGCTCGTCGACGAAGGGATACGCGGCCTGACCCACCGCGCCGTCGACCGGAGATCCGCCATGCCGCCCGGCACCACCTCGGCCTACTTCCGCACCCGTGCCACCCTGCTGTGGACGGCATGGTGCTGCTCACCCGACAGCGACTCACCGGCGAGGGTCGCCGCCGCTCGCTCGCCCGCCATGCCCGCGCCGTCGAGAGCGTGCGCGACCCAGAACTGCGGCAGATCCTCGTGCCCCGCGAGAACGCCGGCCGCGAGGCCGTCCGGCTGTTCCTCACCACGCACGGCGTCACGGACGTCGAGAACCGCACCCACACTCTGTTGACCTGCATCGACGGACTGGTCTTCGACCGACTGGTGAACGGCGGCGAAGTACAGCGCGAGGCTCTCGACGGCCACGTCGCCGCCGCGCTGCGCCAGGACCCAGGCGCCCACGGTCCTGTTCGAACCGGCCGAAAGCCTCAACCTCTCCACCACCTGCGAACCTCATGCTGAAACGATCAGTTGGCCTGCGCTGCCATCATGGCCGGCCGAACCGCTACGGGAACGGCCGTGGTGGCATCCCGGTGGTGGCCCCGGGCGTCGACGCGTCGCAGCCGGGAGCGACTGCTCGAAGGGCGGCGGTCAGGTAGCGGTGAACGATGTCCAGTTCGCCCGGGGTGAAGTCCTCGGCCACCTCGACGAGGTTGGCGATGAGCGGGCCGAAGAAGGACCGACCCAGCTCCACGGCTTTCTGCTCCACCGTCAGCACGACCCGTCGTCGGTCGTTTTCGTCGCGCCTGCGGCGGACGAGCCCCAGGCGCTCCAGCCGGTCCAGCAGGGCAGTGGTGCCGGCCGAGTTGAGCCGCAGCGCCGCACCGAGTCGTCCCGGGGTCACGTCGGTACCTGCCCGATCGGCGTCAAGCAGATGGATGAGGGCCCGCAGGTCGGTCGGGTGCAGACCGTTTCGCGCGGCGAACTCGGCGCCGCGCAGATCGAGCTCCACGGTCACTGCGCGCAGAAGATGGACCAGGCGCATTGCGGGGTCGCTGTCATCACTCACCGGGCTACTATCTCGCCAAACGAGATACTTGGTCAACGAGACGATTCCCCGGGGGTTTACGGTGTCCTCATCTCAAGAGTTCTTCGCGGCTTACGACACACTGCTCTCACGCTGGCCCACCGGTACCGCCGAGATCGACATTCCTACCCCGTACGGGACCACCCGTGTCCACGCCTACGGCCCCGCCGACGCGACTCCAGTCCTCCTTCTGCACGGCGGCGGTTCCACCGGCGCGGTCTGGTTCGCCAATGCCTCAGCTCTTGGCACGCACCACCGGGTGCTGGCCGTCGACATCCTGGGCGACGCGGGACACAGCGTCCCCGGCGGGCGCCCGCTGCGCACAACCACCGACCTGATGGACTGGTTGGACGCACTGCTCGACGGCCTCGCCGTGTCCCGCACGCACCTGCTGGGCCACTCCTACGGCGGCTGGATCGCCCTGACCTATGCTCTGCACGCCGCGCGGCGGGTCGATCGGCTGGTACTGCTCGACCCGACCCAATGCTTCGCCAATTTCCGCCCGGGTTTCCTGCTGCGCTCGCTGCCGGTACTGCTCCGCCCGACGCAAGCCCGGGCACGCGCCTACCTGGACCGCGAGACCGCGGGGACCGACACTGACCTGGGCTGGAAGCGGCTCTACGCCTTGGCGGTCTCGGGCTTCGCGAACCGGAAACTGGTCGTCGGCCGCCGCCCGGACCCCACGGCACTGAGCGTTCCGCTCCTGGTCCTTCTCGCCGGCCGCAGCGACGCCCACGACGCTGCCAAAGTAGCAGCCTGCGCCCGCAAAGCCGTACCGGACGCCCGGATCGAGATCCTCGCCGAACTCACCCACTTCGCCATGCCCACAGCCCTCCCCACCCAGACGAACCACCGGATCACCGACTTCCTGGCAGACAACAAGGAGAGGCAAGCCGCCCCTGGCGCGGTTTGAAGGAGGACGGAGCGGACTAATGACGTCGGACTCGTGGAGCCGTAGGGGCTGACGGCTCGTCGCCTGTGCGGTATCACCCGTGCATGCGGTATCCACAAGGGAGCGGTCTGACCGTCGAACGCCAGTAGTTCCGCGAGGAGTTACAGCTCAAGGCAGCCGAGACGTTCACCCAGGGCGAGGTGAGCTCGGTGATCGTAAAGGACCTGCGGGTCAGTGTCCGCTCGGTGCAGCGACGGCGGCAGGCGCGGCACGGGGGTGGTCCGCGCGCTCTGCCGTCGCAGGGACCCGCGTCGTTGCCGAGGCTGAGCGAGAAGCAGTTCGCTCGGTTGGAGGCGGAGCTGGCCAGGGGGCCGGCCGCGCACGGCTGGGAGGGCCAGCGGTGGAGGCCGGCGCGGACGTCGGTCTGATCGACGGTGGAGGTGTAGCGCAGGGCCGCGCCGACGGTCAGGCCGAACAGGTCGCAGATGCGGCAGAGATCGCCGCCAGTGGCCTCGGCCTCGTGGAGGAGGTGTTCCTCACGGAGCGGGCGGGCGGGCATGCCGAAGATGTCGTTGATCCAGACGTTGCTGATGGGTCCACCGCGCCGCGAGCAGAGGCCCGAGGTAGCGGCGCCACTCCATCACTTCTTCGACGTTGATCGGTGCCTGAGCGCGTACCGTTCGGTCGGCGCCCCCGTCCTGGTTTTCCAGGGCGGGGGCGCCGTCGTATGGTTTCCTGCACGACTGTTCGATGGACAACGGGGAGACACGGGGATGCCCGAACAGGACGACAGCGAGCGGGAGTTCGACCTCAAGTGGGCGGACAACGCCGAGCACAAGGAGCCCTCCGCGCGGGCCCGGATGCTGGCCGCGCGCTGGAAGGAGAATCCGCCCGCGCCGCAGCCCTTCCGCGCCGATCCCGGCCCGCGCGCACCGCGCCGGTCGTCGTGGGTGTCGACGCTCGTGGTGTTCGGCTGTGTGGCGGGGCTGATCGCGGTGATCGGCTACCTCAACTACCGGTCCTCGTACTGAGCACGTGCCCCGCCGCCGGCCCCCGGAGCCGTGGCCGCCGTCCGAGCGCACAATGGAAGGCGGGACGGGGGACTGCCTGAGTGCGTGGTGGTACGGATGTCGAACCGGTGCCGGAGTGATCCCCGGCGGACCGCGCGGATGACGATCACGTTGTTCCTGCTCGGGCTGTTGTACGTGCTGTTCGCTGCCGCGTTGATCGCGTTGCTGAAGTCATGGGTGCTGGTCGTGGTGGCCGCGGGCCTGCTCCTGGGGGCGCAGTACTGTTACTCCGACCGGGTCGCCCTGTACGCCATGCGCGGGCGGATCGTGGAAGCCGAGGAGTATCCGCGGCTGCACGGCGTGGTGGACCGGCTGTGCGCGGTCGCGGACGTCCCTAAGAGCTCCGGTCGTGGCGGACATGGACCTACCAAACGCGTTCGCGATCGGGCGGACCGCCGATCACGCGGTGGTGTGCCTGACGACCAGGCTGCTCGGAAGGCTGGAGACGGACGGCTTGGAGGGCGTGCTCGCGCACGAGCTGTCGCATGTCGCGCACCGCGATGTCGCGGTAATGACGATCGCCTCGTTCCTCGGGGTGCTGGCGGGTCTGGTCGTGCGGTTCGCGTTCTACCAAGTTCATCGGTAGTGCTCCGCCGTTCACGGCGGAGGTGAAGCCGATCCGGTCGTAGCGGCGCGTAGCGCCGCGGCGTCTGGTGCTGTCATGAACCGGCGCGGAGCATCGGGGCGGCATCTCGGCGGAGTCGGAGTGAGCGTGGTCAGGTCGGGCGTTGCTGCCGCCGGATGTACTGCTTGACGACGGTGAGGGGTGCTCCGCCGCAGGAGGCGGCGAAGTAGGAGCCGGACCGGAAGCGACCGCCCCACAGACAGCGGTGCACGTGGGGTTCGAACTCCTGGCGCAGGCTGGGAAGAAGCCCGCCTGCTCCACTACGAGCAGCGGGCGGCCCGCCGCAAGAGCCGCCGTAAGAAGGGCGAGCGCACCAGCCGCCGCCTGAGCAAGACCTACGACCGGGTCGCTCGTATCCGCGCGACAGCCAAGCGCCGACGCGAGGACTGGCAGCACAAAACCACCACCGCCATCGCCGACACGTACGGCACGGTGGTCGTCGAAGCACTGCACATCACGAACATGACCAGATCCGCGAAGGGCACCACCGACAAGCCAGGGACCAGGGTCGCGCAGAAGGCGGGGCTGAACCGCGCCGTCCTGGGCGAGGCCTGGGGGCGCACCGTCGAGCTGCTGGCGTACAAGCTCGCTCATCGCGGCGGCACATTGGCCGAGGTCCCCGCCCCGGGCACCTCGCAGGAATGCGCCCAGTGCCACACGGTGACCCCGGGCAGCCGCAGGAACCAGGCCGAGTTCGTGTGCAACAACCCAGCGTGCGGCTGGGAAGGCAACGCCGACACCAACGCCGCCCGCACCGTGCTTCACCGATACCGGACGGGCCACGCGCTCGTCCCGGCTGCCGGGAGGGCAGTCGTCAGGCGCGCTTCGAACGGCGTCAAACCCGCCACCGCAAGGTAGGCAGGAATCTCCCGGATTCATCCGGGAGAGAGCTTCAATCGCACATGTTCGGCGGGGGCCGGGACCAGAACACCACCGTCGTGTTCAGCGTGGTGATGGAGGTCGCGGCCGCCCTGTACGTGCTGAGCTTCCTGCTGATCCGTGTCCTGTCCCGGTACCGGGAGCTGGCCGCCGACCGGGCGGGCGCGCTGCTCACCGGGCGGCCCTCGGTTCTCGCCTCCGCGCTGACCAAGGTCACCGGGGACATAGCGCGGACCCCGAGCCGGGACCTGCGGACCTCGCAGGCCTTCAACGCCTTCTACTTCACCCACGCTCTGGGCGGCTGGCCGCATCTGGCCCGCTTCTTCGCCACTCACCCGCCCCTGGAGTCGGCTCGACCAGCTGGGCAGGATCTCCATGGAGCTGGGCGCCGCCTTCGACGACGTACGGCAGGAGGTACGGGCGCTGCTCGAAGCCGCCGCCGACGCGGGCGCGGGTGCGGCGGGTGTCGAGGCCGTGCGGGACGAGTACGGGTACTCGTGGCTTGTCTCCCGGCGGAGGCCGCGGGAGCTGCCGGAGCTGGTCGGTGATCTGCACATGGTCAACAGTGCCCTCGAGGGCGGCGGGTTCGGGCCGCAGCTGCTGTGCTCGGTGGTCGGGTTCCGGGGCGGTGAGGACGGGGAGCGGCGACTGGGGCTCGTCTACCTCTACAAGCGCGGCACGTTCTATCCCTTCGCGCCGCTGCCGGGCGAGGCGGACCGGCGGGACAACGCGCTGGAGCTGCGGGTCAGGGCGATCCTCGCGGAGGACCTGCGGATCGAGCCCGACCTGGGCCGCTGGTTCCCCCTCTGGGGTGCCCCGGGGCTGTGACGCCCCGGGGCACGGGCTCGTTACTTGCCGCTCTTCTGCCGCTCCTGCCGACGGGCCTCGAAGGGCCGCTCACGGCGGTAGCGGCGCTCCCACTTCGCCTGCTGGTCACGGCGCTCGCGGTAGGCCCGGTAGGAGGCGGGCTGTGCTCCGCCGCTCGACGACGGCGACGACGTCGCCGAGCCACCGCGGGTGCGGCCGTGGCGGATGTACAGGTAGAGCAGCCCGACCGCGGCGAGCCAGAACAGTTCGTTCGAGAAACCGAGGACGACCAGGACCGCGGTCGCCGAAAGGATCAAGGTGCCCATGGCGGGCCTCCTTGGGTGTGCGTGGGTGGTGGCAGCGATGCCCGTCCCGCACCGTCCGGTGCCGGACGCTCGGCTGCGCCCGTCCAGGATGCTGGGCGGGCAGATCCGCCCGCATCCGAATATCAGGGGCGGTGGGGTGTGCGGACGCCTTCTGAGGGGTCCTGACGCCCGGACGCGGTGACGCGGTGGGCGTGCGGACGCCTTCCGAGGGGTCCGGACGCGGTGACGCGGTGGGGTGTGCGGACGCCTTCCGAGGGGTCCGGACGCGGTGGGGCGTGCGGACGCCTTCCGAGGGGTGGTTGTCAGTGGTGTCCGGGAGGATTGGGCGGACGGGACGACTGAGGTTCGGGTGGAGGCGGCGGCATGGGGGAAGCACGGCGGTATGTCGGAGTGGCCGAGCGGCGGGCGCGGCTCGGGGCGGGGCAGCGATTGGCCGGATCCATGCGGGCGAAGGGACCGGAGGAGGTCGCCGACTCACTGGTGGCGCTGCACGGCTCGGACCCGGCGACGGTGTACCTCGCGGTGGGCGCGCGGCTCGCCGAGCCGGCGCGGACGGTGGCCGAGACCGAGCGGGCGCTGTACACGGACCGGACCCTCGTGCGGATGCACGGCATGCGGCACACCGTGTTCGTGTTCCCCGCCGGTCTGACCGCCGTGGTGCACGCCTCGACCGGCATCAGGGTCGCCGCGAGGGAACGGGCCGCGCTGTTGCAGGACATGGCGGCGGCCGGGGCCCCGGACGCGGCCTGGCTGAAAGAGGTCGAGGAGTCGGCGCTCACCGCGCTGGCCCGGCGCGGGCAGGCGACGGCGGCGGAACTGGCCGAGGACGAGCCCCGGTTGAGGGAACGGTTCGTGTACGCGGCCGGCAAGCCGTACGAGGGGATGCACACCGTCTCGACGCGGCTGCTGAGGGTACTGGGCGTGGAGGGCCGGGTGGTGCGGGGCCGGCCGCTCGGTTCGTGGACGTCGAGCCAGTTCCGCTGGGCCGTGGCCCCCGCGCACCCCGAGCTGGATGTGGCGGAGGCTCAGGCCGCGCTCCTCGGGCGATGGCTGGCGGCGTGCGGTCCGGCGACCGAGGCCGACCTGAAGTGGTGGACGGGCTGGCGGGTCACCGAAGTCCGCCGGGCGCTCACGGCGATCGGGGCGCGGGCCGTGACGCTGGACGAGGGCACGGGGTACGTGGTCGCCGGGGACGAGGAGCCGGTCGCCGCCCCGTCCGAGCCGTGGGCCGCCTTGCTGCCGGCCCTCGACCCGACCGCGATGGGCTGGCGGGAACGGGACTGGTATCTGGCGCCGGAACTGCTCCCCGCCCTGTTCGACCGCAGCGGCAACGTGGGTCCGACGGTGTGGTGGAACGGCCGCGTGGTCGGCGGCTGGGCCCAGCGGGCGGACGGCGAGATCGTGTGGCGCCTGCTCACGACGGAAGGGATCGGTACGGAGGCTCGCGGGGCGATCGCCGAGGAGGCCGAGCGGTTGCGGGCGTGGGTGGGCGAGACACGGGTCACGCCGCGCTTTCGGACGCCGCTGGAGAAGGAGTTGGGCGCCTGATGACTCGGGGGCGCGGGGCGTGACACATGCGGCTCCGCCGCGTGGGCGCGACCAGCCCCCACCGGCCCGCACCCGGCAAACCCACCCAAACACTCACGGTGGTGCCGGGCGCCCCAACAGAAGCGGCACCCGGCACCCCCGGCTCACTTGGGCGCGCACTCCTTCCACGCCAAGTGGTAGATCGTGCTGATGTCCCCGTCCGTCGAGTCCATCGTCATGAAGCTCGTGCTGCTCGCCGGCGACGAACCCCGGTTGACGCGCAGCTCCGTGTTGATGTTGAAGTTGCGTTCGACACCGCACGGCGCCCACACCAGCTGCGCCCAGTCGGTCTCGTCCGTGGCCTGCCAGTTGTCCTCGTACGGGCCGTTGAAGCCGTGGGTGCGGGAGGCCGTGTCCGGGGAGCCCTGGAAGTAGTACGAGGCCTTCTGCGTGCCGTTGGCGCCACGCTGGAGTGAGGCGAAGCCTCGGTAGTCGACGCTCGCGATGGCGTACGTGAAGCCGCCCGGCACATGAACTCTCAGGTTGAGCTGGCAGTTCTTGCGGAACGCCGTGGAGGGCGCGCCCCCGCCGACCTGGGCGAGGTACTCGCTGTAGGTCACGGTGAACGCGGTGTTGTCCGGGGAGACGGCGACCGCCGTCGTGCCCTGGGGACAGCCGGAGCCGTTCACCGTGGCGACCTTGATGATGATCTTGTCCGGCGGCGGGTTGTCGAAGGGATCCGTCGCGTGCGCGGGAAGCGCTCCGGCGAACAGGGCGGCCACTGCGCCACCCAGGAGGAGACCACGAACCATGGGGGGTTCTCCCATCATAGGCATGCACATGTCGATAGACATGCACGACGTCCCCGCATACCTGTGAAAGAGCTGTGAAGGCTGCGGGGCGACCGCATCGTATGGACCCCTGGCGGGCACGGCTAGGGCGATCTCCGGCCAACCCTGACGGCCGGAGATCGCCCTCTTTTCCTTCGGTCCCCGCTCCCACACCGCCGACGCGCCGGCATCCCGGGACATCCCCGGCGACGCACGACCCCGACGCACCGGCGCCGCCCACCCCGAAGGGCGGACGGCACCGGAAGGCCGGGTCAGCGGGCCGACGTCAGCGGCAGTACCGCATCAGCGCCCGGACCATGTGGCACGTGGTGTCCGACGGCGGGTGCACACCGATCACCTCGGCGGTGGTCCGGATCGTCTCGTTGCGCGCCTGGTTCGGCATGTAGACACCGGAGTCCAGCAGGGCGATGGCCAGACGCATCGCCTTCAGACGCCGGTTGTGCGTGATGTACCACTCCCGCGGACGGCCCGGCGGCAGCGAGTGCTTCACGACGGGCTCGTACGGCAGGTCGAGCAGGACGGGATGCTTGACGGTTGACTGGGTGGGCAGCGGCTTCGACTTCAGTGCGGCAGCGGGCACGGACATCCTCCTGTCGCGGTCTGGGCGCCGCCGGAAATCCCCCGTCGGCAACCCTCGAACACTGCTTCTATTTTACTACCGCCCACTGACAATCGCCCCTGGCCAGAAGGCATTTGAGCGGTTCTGTGACAGGGGTGGAACACGGGTTTTCGGGAGCCTCGGGACGCCTCCGGCGGGCCGGGAGCGGTTGGCTACGGTGGGGCCATGGAGATCTGGATCAACCCGGCCTGTTCCAAGTGCCGCAGCGCCATCAGCCTGCTCGACGCGGAGGGTGCCGACTACACCGTCCGCCGTTATCTGGAGGACGTCCCGAGCAAGGACGAGATCCGTGAGGTCCTCGACCGGCTCGGGCTCGAACCATGGGACATCACCCGCACCCAGGAGGCCGCGGCGAAGGAGCTCGGCCTCAAGGAGTGGGCGCGGGACGCCGCCACGCGCGACCGGTGGATCGCGGCCCTCGCCGAGCACCCGAAGCTGATCCAGCGGCCCATCATCACCGCGGAAGACGGTACGGCGGTGGTGGCCCGTACGGAGGAGGCCGTACGGGACGCGCTGTCGCGGTAGGCGCGCCCTCGGCCACCCCCGCCGACCGACGCCGGTGCCGCCCGCCGAGCACCCTCGACCACCCCGACTCATGTGTGACGCAGGTTACTTCGGAGACTGCCGTAACCGTTGAGTAACCTCGTTCGGTATCTCGTACATAGCGGCGTACGCTCCCCTACCTCTCAGGAGGCGCGAATGTCGCGCAGGAGAACTCTCAGTACGAAGAAGAAGATCGCGCTGTTCGTCAGTGCGGCGGCGGTGGCGGGTGGCGGGGCCTTCACCATGGCGGCCACCTCGAACGCGGCGCAGACCGCGGCGGATTCCAGCGTCTGTCAGGGTCTCGCCACCGCGCTCGGCAACAACCAGAAGTTCATCGACGGTCAGCGGGCCGCCCCGGACGCGCAGTCCGAGGCGCGGATCGCCAACCGCGAGGCCGTCATCAAGCAGATCAAGGTGCAGCAGGAAGCGTCCGGTTGCGTCGTCGGGGAGTCGGCTCAGGGCTCCCAGGCGGCACAGCCCGCGCAGCCCGGCGGCGCGGAGACCGGGGGGTCGGCTCAGGGCCCCCAGGGCGACGAGGCCGCCGGGAACGCGGGCGGCGCCGGGAACGCGGGCGACGGAGGCGCTGACAACGCAGGTGGCGACGGCGGTGCCGGGAACGCGGGTGGCGACGGCGGTGCCGGGGGCGGCCAGCAGGTCTGCAACGGGTCCACCGTCACGCTCTCCGGTGAGGGCGGCGCCCCGGCCGCGTCCAGCAACCAGTTCCCGGCCGGGACGAAGCTGAAGGTGACCAACCTGGACAACAACAAGTCCACGACCGTGGAGGTCACCTCGGTCTCCGGCAGCTGTGTCCTGTTGAACAACTCCGCGTTCGAGGAGGTCCGGGAACCCGGCAAGTTCCTGATCCGCCGGGCGCTGATCGAGAAGGTCGGCTAGAACGACGGTCGCCGGCCCCGCTGTTCCCGCCGGGGGGCGGCGGGGCCGGCCCGTCGTGGGTCCCGCCGAGCCGGGTCGGGGGTCGGCCGCCGTACGGAGGGGGTGGCCGCCTCGCGACACCGGTTCGAGCCTGGTTCGCACCGTGCCCGATTCGCGAACCGGAACGGGATGCATCCGCCCGACGTCCGTATGCCGCTCGATCGGGTGGAGCGGCTCGGACCGGCCGGCGGATGCGGGACAACCACGACCGGCGGCGGGTGTTCGTCGAGGGCCACGAGCGCGTGATCGAGCCGGGATGGGGCCCGAGTGCCACCGTGACCCGCCGGTCAACCTCTTCGCATACGGCTCGGGGCGCGGTCGATACATAACTGGTGCGAACACCCTACGAGAACGCCGTCGGCGCTCCGGGGGCGTGAGTCGCACCACAGCGACGCCCGGTAACACGGGGTTCACATGCGAGCAATGATCGGGAAATCGCCTGTTGGCAGGCTGCCCGGCATCAGCGCGGCGTTTCAGTGCCGCAGCGCCGCAGCACCCGCACATGCGCCTAGTGACCCACCCCGAAGGATGTGTCCCGTGACCTTCAAGGCTGAGTACATCTGGATCGACGGCACCGAGCCGACGGCCAAGCTCCGCTCCAAGACCAAGATCATCGCGGGTGAGCCCGCCGGTCTGGACGCGCTGCCGATCTGGGGTTTCGACGGGTCCTCCACGAACCAGGCCGAGGGCCACTCCTCGGACCGTGTGCTCAAGCCGGTCTTCACCTGCCCCGACCCGATCCGCGGCGGCGACGACATCCTCGTCCTGTGCGAGGTCCTGAACATCGACTTCACCCCGCACGAGTCCAACACCCGTGCCGCGCTGCGTGAGGTCGCCGAGAAGTTCGCCTCGCAGGAGCCGATCTTCGGTATCGAGCAGGAGTACACCTTCTTCCAGGACGGCTACCCGCTCGGCTTCCCCAAGGGCGGCTTCCCGGCCCCGCAGGGCGGCTACTACTGCGGTGTCGGCGCCGACGAGATCTTCGGCCGTGAGGTCGTCGAGGCGCACCTGGAGAACTGCCTGGAGGCGGGTCTGGGTCTGTCCGGCATCAACGCCGAGGTCATGCCCGGCCAGTGGGAGTTCCAGGTCGGCCCGCTCTCCCCGCTCGAGGTCTCGGACCAGCTGTGGGTGGCCCGCTGGCTGCTCTACCGCACCGCCGAGGACTTCGGTGTCTCCGCCACCCTCGACCCCAAGCCGGTCAAGGGCGACTGGAACGGCGCCGGCGCGCACACCAACTTCTCCACCAAGGCGATGCGCGAGGGCTACGACGCGATCATCACCGCGTGCGAGTCGCTCGGTGAGGGCTCGAAGCCGCTCGACCACGTCAAGAACTACGGCGCCGGCATCGACGACCGCCTGACCGGTCTGCACGAGACCGCCCCGTGGAACGAGTACTCCTACGGTGTCTCCAACCGTGGCGCCTCGGTCCGTATCCCGTGGCAGGTCGAGAAGGACGGCAAGGGCTACATCGAGGACCGCCGCCCGAACGCCAACGTCGACCCGTACATCGTGACGCGGCTCATCGTCGACACCTGCTGCTCGGCGCTGGAGAAGGCCGGCCAGGTCTGATCGGCCGCGCCCCGCGCGAAGCGTCCCGGAGGGCGTCCACCGTTCGCGGTGGGCGCCCTCCGGCGTTGTCGGTGGGGCGTGCGAGGGTGAGCGCATGACGATCGACGGGGGCGGCACGGCCGCGGACGGCCTGGACACGCACAACCTGGTCGCGGGCGGCCTGGCAAAGCACAGCCTGGCCTCGGACGGCCTGGCCATCAAGGTGAAGACGGAGAACTGGCAGGAGCACGCCCGGATCACGGCCGGGGGGCTGCGGGAGCTGGTGGACCGGATCGGCGGCGAGGGCGACCGGTTCCTGGTCGTGCAGCGGATCCCTGACGTGCCGGACGTCTTCGTCCAGGTGTGGCACGAGCACGGCAGTGGGGAGTACCAACTGGAGCACCGGGAGGGCCGCGACCGGTTCTTCGGGACGGTACTCACCGACCGGGAGCGGGTCGCCGAGGCGATGACCGGCTGGGCGCGGCGGGCGGACGGCTGGGACAGCGGCATCGACTGGACCCCGCTCGACCACGACCCGCCCGCGGACGTGCCGGAACTCCCGGACGCGGTACGGGAACAGGTCGAGGAGCGGGTGCGGGAGCTGCTGGCCTGCGGGTACGACGACCGGGCGCGGCTCACCGAGGCCGCCGAGGACTATCTGGTCGACGGCGACGACCGGCCCGTCTCCCCCGCGCAGGCCCGCCGGCTCGTGGACCGGCTGTGGACGGAGCGACTCGCGGAGCAGGAGACCTGGGAGGGCACCACCGACCCCGAGCGGCTCACCCGCGCGTTCACGGCGCTTCGAGCCGCCGGGATCACCGCCCGGGAGAACTTCACCTGCTGCCGCACCTGCGGCATCGGCGAGATAGGCGGCGAGAGCGCCGACAGCGACCGGGGCTTCGTGTTCTTCCACTCCCAGTGCACCGAGGGCGCGGCCGCCGGACACGGACTGATGCTGCTGTACGGCGGTTTCGACGGGTCGGCCGCCACGACGACGTCCGTCGGGCACGAGGTCGTGGCGGCCCTCGCGGCCGAGGGACTGTCCACCCAGTGGGACGAAGATCCCTCCAAGGCCATCACCGTCACTCCCCTGGACTGGCGGAAACGCCTGGTGGGATGAGGTGCTGACCGATCCGGGCGGTTTTCGGGAGGCGTCCGAGGAGTGAGAGCGGGGTCCTCTCGCGGGGCGGTGTCTGCTTCAATGGAGCCATGGCCAGCTTCCAGAACAGTCGCGCGACGGGTCGCCATGACCTCGAGCCCTTCTGGCCTTCCCGTCAGCACCACGACTTCGACCGGGTGTGTTGCCGCGCGATGAACGCGCCGGCCCTCTAAAGCCGTACACCCCGGCCTTCGGTCGGCGCGACACGACGTACGTCCCTCGGCGGAGCCGACCACGAACTCGGTCGCCGAGGTTTCCCGGACGAACCTCTCGCGCGAAAGAGCTGACCTCTCATGGCGAACACCCGTTCTCTCTCGACCGCCGCCACCCTGACCGCCGCCTCGGGGCCCTCCCCGGCCGCCGCGCCCTCCGCCACCGGTGCGCCCCGCCACCGGTTGCGTGCCGTGGGCCGGGACGAGGTGGTCGACGTCGCGGACTTCCTGCCGCCGGGCACCACCTGGCTGCCCGCGCCCCAGCACACCCTGCCCACGCTGCCGGGTCAGCCGCCGATGGTCGGCTATCTCGTTCTCGTACCGGCCGACCGGCAGCCGCCGTTGCTGCCGTTCGCCGTCGCGGGGGCGGGGCCGGCCGACAGCGCGGGCCCCGAGGCCGCCGTGCCGGGCGCCGAGTCCGGCGACGAACTGGTCCGTGTCGACACCGTGCAGCGCACCGCCCAGGTGAACGGGCGGCCCCTCGACCTGACCTACCTGGAGTTCGAACTCCTCGCGCATCTCGTGGCGCATCCCCACCGGGTCCACAGCCGCGACCAGTTGGTCACCACGGTGTGGGGCTACGGGCATGTGGGCGACGGGCGGACCGTCGACGTCCACATCGCCCGGCTGCGCCGCAAGCTGGGCGCCGAGTTCCGTCAGGCTATCCAGACGGTACGGCGGGTCGGCTACAAGTACTTGCCGCCACTGGCCCGTTGACCAAGGCTCCACCCGGCCCGTCGGCGGCTACGGCCGACGGGCGGATCTTCTGAGAGCAGAGCACCGTTCCGTACCGGGCGCCCGGCGGGCAGAGTCGGCGGTATGAGACTTCTGATGCTGGGTGGTACGGAGTTCGTGGGTCGCGCCGTCGTGGAGTCGGCGCTGGCCCGCGGCTGGGAGGTGACCGTCTTCCACCGGGGACGGCACGAACCTCCGGCCGGGGTGCGGTCGTTGCTGGGCGACCGCACCGCTCCGGACGGGCTCGCGGCGCTCGTCGACGCCTCCGCCGCCGTCGCCGCCTCCGGCGAGGGCGGGTGGGATGTCGTCGTCGACACCTGGTCGGCGGCGCCGCGAGCCGTCCGGGACACGGCCCGCCTGCTGGCAGGTACGGCCGGACGGTATGTGTACGTGTCGAGCTGCTCCGTGTACGCCTGGCCACCGGCCGCCGGGTCCGACGAGAGCGCTCCGGTGGTGCAGGGCGCGGCGGCGGACGCCGGGCAGACGGACTACGCCCGCGACAAGCGGGGCGGGGAGCTGGCCGCCGTCGAGGCGTTCGGCGCGGACCGGTCGCTCCTCGTCAGGGCCGGGTTGATCCTCGGGCCGTACGAGAACATCGGGCGTCTGCCGTGGTGGCTGGGCCGGGTCGCGCGGGGCGGGCCGGTGCTGGCGCCCGGACCGCGTGACCTTCCCCTGCAGTACATAGACGTCCGCGATCTCGCGGGTTGGGTACTCGACGCCGTGGAGCGGGGGGCGAGCGGCGCGTACGACGTCGCCGGGCCGCCCGGGACGACGACGATGGGGGAACTCCTCGACGCGTGTGTGCGGGTGACGGGCGGACCGGCGGACCTGCGGTGGACTCCGGCGGAGGCGGTGCTCGGGGCGGGGATCGAGCCGTGGACGCAGTTGCCCGTGTGGGTGCCGGAGGGCAGCGACCTCCATGGGGCGCTGCACCAAAGGGACGTCTCCCGTGCCGTACGGGAAGGGCTGCGGTGCCGGGGTGTCGAGGAGACCGTGCGGGACACCTGGGAGTGGTTGCTGAGCCTCGACGGGGTCGCGCCGCAGCGGCCCGACCGGCCCGTGGTGGGGCTCGACCCAGAGGTGGAGGCCAAGGTGCTGGGCGTCCAGGGGGTATGAGCCGGCGGGTGTGCGGGGCGCGGCCGGGGTGCCCGGCCGCGCCCCGCCCGTGCGGCTGCGCGAACCTCGCCCCGATGCTCCACACGCCGTGAGCGCTCGACAACTCGTAGTCGCGCGAGGGGTGTTGAAACCCGGTCTTCGCACGAATCTCTCATCAATTTGTGAGTCGGCTGAACACTCCTGGGACTCACCGCGTATCTGAGGGAGCCGCTTCACTCCTGTCGGGCGCCTCGATGCCCCGCAAGGAAGTCAGAGGAGTTCCATGGGACGCAACACACGGAAACGACGTTCGCCGCTGGCCGTTCGGGCCATTGCCGCATCCGCGGCGCTCGCGGTAGCGGGCGGCGGTCTGGTCTGGGCGAACTTCTACGCCTCAGCAGGCGAGTCGAAGTCCAAGCCGAATGCCACGCTGGCCGCTGCTCAGGTGGCCACCATCGCCTGCCCGGACGTCGGCCAGAAGCTGACGAACGTTCCCGGCCAGGCGCGCGCGGGAGTCGCCAAGGAGCTGGCGCTGCTGGACCGGCAGATCACCGAGGCCTACAAGCGTCTGGCGGAGACCCGCCAGGCCCAGTCCCGGGACGCCAACTTCGTCAACAACGCCATTCTCGGCCCGCTGAAGGACAAGCGGTCGGCCACCATCGACCGGATCGGCATCAACATCCGGCGTGTGGGCGGTCAGGTTCCGCAGGGCATGGCGCAGCTCGCCGCCTGCCAGAGCAAGACCGACCAGGCGCAGACCAACGCCGGTGGCGCCCCGAACCAGGGTGGCCAGCAGGGCGGCCAGCAGCAAGGCGGCCAGCAGCAGGGTGGTCAGCAGCAGGGTGGTCAGCAGCAAGGCGGTCAGCAGGGCGGGCAGCAGCAAGGCGGCCAGCAGGGCGGCCAGGCTCAGGGCCAGGGTGGCAACGGCCCGGTGGCCGGGGACTTCATCAACATCAACCAGGTCCAGCCCAACGGCGGCCCGAAGGGCGTGAACGGCAACGGTCTCGCCGCGAACGGCAACGGTGGTTCGCGCGGCTCCTTCACCACGAACTGCGGAAACAACAAGAACGAGATCCGCAACTCGGACAACGTGATCGTGGCCCCCGGCGTCAGCAACGGTGCCCAGCACCAGCACGACTACGTCGGCAACCAGAGCAACAACGCCTTCGCGAGCGACCAGCAGCTGGCCAACGCGCAGACGTCCTGCCAGAACCAGGGCGACAAGTCGTCGTACTTCTGGCCGGTCATCCGCATCCAGGACGGTACGCAGGACATCGACCAGGGCAAGCCCGGTGGTGGCGTGGACAAGAACGTCGGCAAGATCGTCGAGCCGAACCAGGTCCAGCTGAAGTTCGTCGGCAACAAGCGCGGCCCCGTCGTCGCGATGCCGCAGGCACTGCGGATCATCACCGGTGACGCGAAGGCCTTCGTGAACGGCCTGGGCAACGCCAACACCAACTGGAGCTGCACGGGCTTCGAGAACCGTGTGGTGACGGACAAGTACCCGATCTGCCCGCAGGGCAGCTCCGTGGTGCGGACGTCCTTCTTCCAGAGCTGCTGGGACGGCAAGAACATCGACAGCGCCAACCACCGCACCCACGTGAGCTTCGTCAAGGGTGACGGCAGCTGCGCCAACGGCTTCAAGGCGATCCCCCAGCTCCAGGTGCGTCTGGTCTACAGCGTTCCGGCCCCGCAGATCCAGAACGGTCAGGTGAAGAACGCGTACGCGGTCGACTCCTTCCCGGAGAACCTGCACAAGCCGATCACCGACCACAACGACTTCATCAACTTCTTCAACCAGAACACGATGAACAAGATGGTCAACTGCATCAACAACGGTCAGAACTGCAAGTAGTACCGAAGCGGTCCTGAACGACCGAAGCCGGCGGTGGGAATTCCCACCGCCGGCTTTCGTGTGCCGTGTGCCGGGCCCGCGCGGTCGAGGACGGCGGGCGCGGCGCCCGGCTATCCGCTGTGGCCGCCGCCGCTGTGGCTGCCGCTGTCGTTGTGGCTGCCGCCGGGGTTCATGTGCTCCGAGCCCTCCTGCACATCCCCGCCGAGGGTGCCCTGGAGCCCGGCGACCGTCTTCTTCTCGCCGACGGCGACCCACTTGCGGCCGACGAGGTAGTAGCCGCCGTAGTCCTTGGCGCCGGCGAGCCACTCCGCCTGGCCCCGGTCGGTGGCGAAGGTCGCGAGGACGAACTTGCCGTCGAAGTCGCCGTCCTTGTTGGTGCACAGGGCCTGACGGATCGTGTCGGCGTCCGTCTGCATGTCGGGCTTGCAGCCCACCTCGCCCGCGATGTGCTCCAGCGTCCCGGTGGCCGTCTTCGGAACCGCCGCGCCCCCGTCGTCGCCGGAGCCGCAGCCGGTCAGCGCCAGCAGGCTCACGACCGCGCCGACCGCGCTCCCGGCGAGCCTCTTCCTCGTCACACTCATTCGTACGTACCTCCGGGTCCGTTCCGGCGACGTGAACGCGCCGGCTCCGTGCGCACCGTTGTTCACGGACGGTCGCCCCGTTGGCGTGCCGCCACTGTCGACACAGGGGGCACACAGACATGAACAGTCCGTCGCGACGCACGGTGCTGGGCTCGGCCGGTGCCTTCGGCCTCGGAGCCTTCCTGGAATGGTCGGCCCCGGCCCACGCCGCGGAGAGCCCTGGCGGGGGCCCCGTCTTCGATACGGCTCCCGCGCGCTCGGCGCTCAATCGGCTGCTGCCCGGTCATGCCGAGCAGTCCCGGCTCAGTCTCCTCGACCGCGACGGCGCGGTCGACCGGTTCCGGGTCACCGGCACCACCGGACGCATCCAGGTCCATGCCACCACACCGGCCACCCTGCTCATGGGCATGCACTGGTACCTGAAGTACGTCTGCGGGGCCCACCTCGCCTGGAACGGCAGCCAACTGAACCTGCCCACGCGGCTGCCCGCCCCCGCCCGCCCCGTACGCGGACTGCCTCGCCCCCGCCGCCCCTACCCGTCCCATCCCCAGGGGCTCCGCCCCTTCGACCCCGGGGGGCGGCTTCGGCCGTCTGCGCACGTGCGGGTGGGTGGGGGCTGGTCGCGCAGTTCCCCGCGCCCCTGAAAAGCGATCGGGGCTACGCCCCGTGCTTTTCAACGGCGGCATCTGCTGAAGGGCGGGCCGCAGGCCCGTTCCTTCAGGGGCGCGGGGAACTGCGCGAGGAACCACGAACCACCCGCACCCGCCCAAGCACCCGCACCCCACCAGGCGCCCGGCCCAACCCAAGCGGAGCGGCAAGGTGACCATCTCAACATTCGCTCGTTCTGCTGAACGTGCAGTCACAGGATGTCGCCCCGCGCCCCGCAGGTTCCCGCGACCGAGAGGCGGTGGTGGATATCGACCAGGCGGAGGCCGCCCTCGTCGAGCACTACCCGCGTCTGGTACGGCTCGCCTACCTCACGCTGCCCCCGGCACTGGGCCGGAACCGGCGGGTGCTGACGGCACACTCGTTGACGCAGCGGGCCCTGCCGAGGGGCCGCCGCTCGACCTCGTCGATCCCGGCGCAGGCGACGGGGCGGGACCGTGATCCGGGGTACGCCTACGTCCGCCTCCAGGTCGTGCGCTCCGCGCTGGAGGCGGGGCTTCCCCCGTTCCGCGGCGCCTCCTGGCCCAAGCGGTCACAGCTGCCGCCGTTGCTGCCCCGGGTGTGGGGGCTGCGGCTGTTCCCCCGACCGGGCGGCGCCGACGAACTCGCTCTTGACCAGCGGTTGTCGGCCCTCTCGGCGGCGGCCCGTGCCGCGTACGTGCTGCGCGGGCTGGAGCGGCTCCCCAACCCCGCGGTCCGGACCCTGCTGGAGCAGGCGGGTGTCGAGGACCCGGCGGCCGCGCTGGCGGAGGCCACCTCCGTACCGGCCGAGCAGTACGACCTGCTGGCCTCTCCCGAGTTCGACCCCTGCTCGTTGCACGCCCGGCCGACCGATCTCGTGCGGCGCCGGCACCATGTGCGGGCCGCGCTGGCCGCGACCGGCGCGGTGGTGGTGTGCTGGGCGCTGCTCGGTCTGCCGGGTGACGCGTGGAGGCCGGACGACGCGGCGGCTCCCCCGTACGCCCGGAACCCCGCGGCCCAGGCCGCCCTCGATCCGGGCCGGTTGACGAAGGCGGCGGCCACCGACTGGGAGGCGACGGGCCGCGCGGACTTCTCCACCTGGCCGGCGCGCGGTGACCTCACCGGCGACAAGGACCTGCTGCGGCGCGCCCTCAACGTGTGGGCCCGCCCCGGCGAGTCCGTGCAGACCTCGGTGACCCCCGGCACCCAGGCGGGACCGCCGCCCGGTCCGCCGCAACTGCTGTACGCGGGCAAGGTCGACAACCTGCGGGTGGTGCTCCTGTACGACGGCCTGCGCGTCGCCCGCTACGCCGAGCCCCTCGACAATCCCGAGGTCGCCGCTCTCGACCTCTCCCGTGTCGACGGGGCGACCGGCGGCGGGGCCGGCGCGCTGCTGCTGGGCCGGACCGATGGCAACGTCCGCTATCTGACGGCCCCTTGGGTGCGGAAGGCGGCCGTACGGGATCTGGCGCGGTCCTCGGAGGAGGTGGCGCCGCTCCCGCTGTCGAAGGACGGGGTGACGGGGCCGTTCGCCAGCCCGGCGGTGCGGACCGGCCGGTGCGCGTCCTGGGACGTGCTGCAACTGACCGAGGCGTCGGGGCGGACCCGGCTGGTGACCGACCTGGCCGAGGTGGTCCCCGCGCACCTCACCGTGGGACGCCCGTCGTCGGCGCCGGCCCGGGAGGCCACGCGGGCACCGGAGGCGTGGGCGCCCTTCGCCTGCTCGCTGGCCGCCGTACGGTCGCAGGGCGTACGGGTCGTGAACGCCTGGCAGTTCGCCCGGCAGCCGTTGCCCGACGGCAGCGGCACCGCCGACTGGGTCTGCACCCGCGCCGAGACCTGGCGGGGCGCGGGCACCCGGGTGCTGGCCCAGTTCCACACCCCCGGCGGCGCCTTCGTCACCGCGGCCGTCGACGAGGTCCCCGCCTGCGGCCCGGCCGACCCGCATGTCCTTGCCTCCGCGCCCTGGAAGTCCGCGGCGGGCGAGTCGTACCTTCTCGCCGCCGGCGCGAAGGACACCGTCTCCGTCGAGGTCAGCGGCGGGGTGACCGGCTCGGCGCCGGGAAACGTCCTCGCCGTACCGGCGGAGGCCGGCGCCCGGGCGGACCTGAAGGGCACGCTGGCCAACGGGCGGACGATCGGCGGTCTTCAGCCGGCCGCCCAGTGAACCGGCCCGCGCGGGAGGGGTGATCAACGGCGGTCGTCCAGCCGCGCGGGCTGCGCCCCACCGCGCCGCCTCGCCACGGCGCCCGCCTCGCCGCCACGTCGCCACCTCGGTCTCAGGCGGCCGCGCGGGAACTCCGGTGATCCGAACGCCCCCTTCCCGCCGGCTGATCTCCTGCCCCGCCACTCCCCCACTCCCCACGGCCGCATCGCCCCGCCGATCCCCCAACGCGTCGACGATCCCTCCGATCCCTCCGATCCCTCCGAACCCCCGGATCCCTCTGATCCAGCCGCTCAAAGGCCGGAATCGATCGGTAAGGTGTTCGTATGAGAACCGGTGTGCGTCGCAGGATGGGTGTGGAGGAGCGGCGGCAGCAGTTGATCGGCGTCGCTCTCGACCTCTTCAGCCGGCGCTCGCCCGAAGAGGTCTCCATCGACGAGATAGCGACGGCGGCCGGTATCTCCCGGCCGCTCGTCTACCACTACTTCCCCGGCAAACTCAGCCTGTACGAGGCCGCGTTGAAGCGGGCCTCGGAGGATCTCGCGGACCGTTTCGTGGAGCCCCGCGAGGGCCCGCTCGGGGGTCGCCTGCTGCGGGTGATGCGCCGCTTCTTCGACTTCGTCGACGAGCACGGCCCCGGTTTCTCCGCCCTGATGCGCGGCGGCCCGTCCTTCGGCTCCTCCCGGACGAACGCCCTCATCGACGGCGTGCGCCAAGCCGCCTATGTCCAGATCCTGTCGCACCTCGACATCAAGGACCCGCCCGCGCGCCTCGAACTGCTCATCCGTTCCTGGATCTCCCTGGCCGAGTCCACCGCTCTCATCTGGCTGGACGGCCGCGAGATCCCGCGGCGGGAGCTGGAGACCCAGCTCGTGCACGACTTCGCCGCGCTCATGGCGGTGAGCGCGGCGTCGGACGAGGACATGGCGGCGATTTTGCGCCAGGTGATCGCCGACGAGCCGGAGGACGGCCCGTTCGGCGATCTGATGGGGCGCCTGGTGACCCTGGCCCGGCCGTAGCGGGGCGCGCGGGGCCGTAGCTGGGCGCGCGCAGCCGTGGCGGGCGCCCGGGTCCGGCTCGGCTAGACCTCGTACTTGGCGTAGGAGGGGTCGAGGTCGCGTACCTCCGCCGACGCGTGGAAGGCCAGGCCCTCCGTCACCTTCACGTGCTCGCGGAGCAGGCCCAGCACGTTCTCCGTCAGCGTCGCCTTCGTCTCGTCGGTGCGGCCGGCGAGCAGGCCCAGCGTGACGTGCACGATGCCGTGCCCCTCGGTGTCGGGTCCGACCGTGGTGTCCTCGGTCCGCCGGAACTGGGTCTTGCAGGCCTCCGGCTTGGCCACGGCGGTCCGTACGACCTCCTCGTGGAGGGCCTTCGCGAACGCGGGCCGGTCGAAACCATCGGAGAGTACGGCGGAGTAGTCCACGGTGATCTGCGGCATCGGTGCGCTCCTCGACAAGGTGTTCCAGCGGGTGTGGAAAATCAGCTCACCCTAGCCGGAGGCGCAGCGCCAGCATCGCGATGTCGTCATCCCGGTCCCGCCCGAAGCAGTGCAGCAGGGTGTCGCACAGGGCGACCGTGCCGAGCGGGGCGTCCGCCGCGGCGGTCCGCAGATGCTCCATGGACACCGAGAGGTCGATGCCGCGGGTCTCGATGAGTCCGTCGGTGACCATGAGGAGCCGGTCCGTGGGCCAGAGCGTCGTCTCCGTGGGCTCGGGCCGGTCCAGGCCGAGCCCGAGGAGCGGCCCGGACGCCTTCATGTACTCGGCGTCGCCGGCCTCGTGGACGACCAGCGGCGGGATGTGGCCGGCGTTGGCGACGCGGACGCGTCCGCTGCGGGGCTCGACGAGGGCGAGGCAGACGGTGGCGGTGACGTCGGGGTGGTAGTGCTGGAGCATCTGGTCGAGCCGGGCGGCCAGCACTCCGGGGTCGGCCTCCTCCACGGCGAAGGCCCGCAGGGCGTGCCGGATCTCGACCATCACGGTGGCCGCCTCCAGGGAGTGCCCGACGACGTCGCCGACGGCGGTGAGGATGCCGCCGCGGGTGGAGACGGCGGCGTAGAAGTCGCCGCCGATCTCCGTCTGGCGGGACGCCGGCACATAGCGGACGACGACTTCCAGACCGGGGAACTCGGGCACCCGCTTGGGCAGGAAGCTGTGCTGGAGGGTGAGGGCGACATGCCGTTCGACCTGGTACATGAGCAGCGGTTGCGCGGCGAGCGCGGTCGCCTGGGCGAGCCGGGAGACGAGGCCGGTGGTGTCGGTGGGCGTGGCGTGGGTGCCGCTCAGGGGCAGGGCGACGCAGATGGGGGTTCCGCCCTCGGTGCGGGCCAGCACCAGGCGGGCGTCCTCGCAGACGCCGGGCCGGAAGAAACCGGCGGGCCACAGCGGGGCGGGGACGACGGTGTCGTGCGCCCGGGGGTCGGCGGCGGTGAGGCGCCGGATGAGCCGGCCGACGGTGTCGTGGGCGCCGGCGTCGGGGAGGGTGGTGCGGGCGCGGGCGTGGGAGGTGCCGCTGTAGAGCTCGCCGTCCTCGCCGAGCACGAACACGGCGGCCGGTGACCGGGTGAGCCGGGCGGCGCCCTCGGCGGCGGCCGTCGCGAGTTCCCCGAGGGTGCGGGCGGCCTGGACGTCGACGATGGTCTCGGAGAGCAGGGTGAGCCGACGGACGAGGGCCTCGGCGCCGTTGCGCATACGGGCGCCGCGTACGGCGGCGCGGACGACGGCCTGGATCTCCTCGGGTTCGGCGGGCACCGTCAGATACGCCTCGCCGCCGGCGTCGAGGCCCTGGCAGCGGTCGCCGGGTGCGATGGCGGCGGCGGAGAAGTGGACGACGGGGAGGGCCGCCGTGGGGGGCTGTGCCTTGAGGCGGCGGCAGAGTTCGAAGCCGCTCATGTCGGGGAGGCCGACGTCGACGAGGGCCAGGTCGGGCAGAGCGCCCGAGCGGTGCCGTTCGTCGAGTTCGGCGAGGGCCTCGCCGGCGCTGGCGACGGGGACGACACTGTGTCCGGCTCTGCGCAGCACGGCGCCCATGGCGTAGCGGCTGGCGGCCGCGTCGTCCACCACCAGAACGGTGGTGCGTCCTTCGTCGGCCATGAGACTCATACGGTTGCTCGTCCCTGAGGCTCGGGTGGTACAGGCCCTTTCCGCCTGCACCACCCAAGCTAGCGTCCTACCGGTTCGAGCGTGCGAATACCGCCACGGTCCGCCCCGGAACGGCGAACGTACCGGATTCCGCCTCGTACGACGCGGACTTGACGGTAGAGTCCGCGCCCTCCGCCTGCACCGGATGCAGGGTGTAGGCCGTTCCGGCGAGGCCCGTCACCGTCTGCTTCGTCTTCTCGGGGGTGGCGTTGAAGACGACGACGAGGTCACCGAGTTCCATGGTGATCACGCCGGGGGTCTCGTCCTTGCCCGACAGGGGGAAGGAGAGCTTCGACTGGACCTGTCCGGTGGTGTCGAGCGAGAAGTCGCCCTCCGTGGAGCGGATCCGCAGCAGGTCCTGGTAGGCCGCCGAGGCGCCCTCGATCTGGTCGCAGCCGACGGCGACCGAGGTCAGCAGGGGCTTGGCGTACGACCACTTGGCCTTGTTGTCGGTGGCCGGGGGCAGGCCGCGGCCGAAGCCGTTGCCGTCGCGGCAGTCCCAGTGGATCGCGTTGAACCAGTCGCCGCTGTCGTAGGAGTTGCGGTCGAGGGACTTGGAGCGCAGCAGGTCGGTGCCCGCCTGGGAGAGGGCCGGGCCCTGGGAGAGGGCGGCCGTCGCCATGGCGAGGACCTGCATACGGGCCCGGGCGGTGGCGCTCGTCGACTTCGGCAGTTTGAAGGCCAGCGCGTCGAACAGGGACTCGTTGTCGTGGGCGTCGACGTAGGCGAGGGCGTCGCCCGGGGCGTCCGCGTAGCCGGCGGCGCTGCCGTTGTAGTCGACCTCGGAGCCCTTGACCTCCTTGCCGCTGGTGTCGGTGAACCGGTAGTGCGCGAGGTTGCCGCTCAGGCCGACCTTGACGAGGTCCTGGTAGTGCAGCAGCCGGGACTTCTGCTCGGCCGGGGTGCCGTTGCTCTCCGAGGAGTTGGGCTCGGTGTAGAGACCGGACGCGAAGCCCTGGACGCCGGGGTCCTCGTCGAAGGGGCCGCCGCCGCGGACGGCGTCACGGGCGCGGTCGGAGAAGGTGGCGATGCCCGTGCCGGCCATGTTCTTCTGCGTGGCCTGGGTGAAGCGGGCGTCGTCGGCGACCTCGCCGAAGTTCCAGCCCTCCCCGTACAGGATGATCTTCTTGCCGTCGACGCCGTCCTGGGCGGGGGTCAGCGCGTCGAGGGCCTTGCGGACGGCGAGGATGTTGGCCTTGGGGTGGTGGCCCATCAGGTCGAAGCGGAAGCCGTCGACCTTGTACTCCTTGGCCCAGGTGACGATGGAGTCGACGACGAGCTTGCCCATCATCGTGTTCTCGGGCGCGGTGTTGGCGCAGCAGGTGCTGGTCGCGACGGAGCCGTCGGCGAGGAGCCGCTGGTAGTAGCCGGGGACGACCTTGTCGAGGACGCTGGTCTTCGCCTGGCCGCTCGCGGTGGTGTGGTTGTAGACCACGTCCATCACGACCCTCAGCCCGTCGTCGTTGAGCGACTTCACCATCTCGCGGAACTCGACCGTGCGCCGGGTGCCGTTCGGGTCGGTCGCGTACGAGCCTTCGGGGACCGTGTAGTGGTACGGGTCGTAGCCCCAGTTGAAGGCGTCCTTGGCGGCGGCCTTCGCCACGCACTCCTGCTGCTGCTCGGAGTCGGCGGCGTAGGAGCCGAGGTCGCAGTCGGTGGTCGCCTGGTCGGCCTTCCTCTCGGGGATGGTGGCGATGTCGAAGGCGGGCAGCAGGTGCACGTACGAGGTGCCGGCCTTCGCCAGCCGCCGCAGGTGCTTCGCGCCCGCGCTGTCCTGGTCGGTGAAGGCGAGGTAGGTGCCCTGGTCCTTGGCGGGGACCGTCTTGTCGGCGATCGAGAAGTCGCGGATGTGCAGCTCCTGGATCTGCGCGTCCTTCAGCGGCACGGTCTTCGGCTTGTCGTACGAGGTCCAGCCGCGCGGGGCGAGGGAACGGTCGGCGAGATCGACGACGAGGCTGCGCTCGGAGTCGGTGGTGAGGGCGACGGAGTACGGGTCGGTGACCTTGTTGGTGACGACCTTGCCGACGCTGGGCGCCCACACCTTGACGGTGTACCGGTAGGGCTTGCCCTTCCAGGACTTCGGGCCGGTGACGGACCAGACGCCGGTGGCGCCGTTCCGCTTCATGGCCACCTTCGTGCCGTCGAGGTCGAGGGAGACCTGCTGTGCGGTGGGCGCCCAGACGGCGAGGGTGGGGCGGCCCTTGCGGAAGGTCGGGCCGAGGTCGGCGTTCGATCCGTCGTAGAGGTCGTCGAGGACCCCGGCGATCTGCACACCGGTCGCCGCGAGAACGGCGCCGTTGGCGGCCCGCTGGGAGGCGACGAGCTGGCCGCGCAGGGCCTCGCGGACCCGGCCCTGGTCCCGGGGGTCGACGGTCCAGGCGGTGTACGCCTTCAGGTGCGGGAACTTCGCCTTCTGGGCGTCGGTGAGGGACGACTTGGTGAGGCGGAGCCGGCGCTCGTCGGTGCTGGTGAGCGCGCCGTCCTTCACCTTGATCGAGCCGGTGCGGGAGTACAGCACCTGGGTGGAGGCGGCGGCCTCGTCGCCGTTCCAGGCAAGGGTGTTCCGGTCGATCCAGATCGCCTTGGAGGTCGTCAGGTCGAGGGCGGCGGCGGACCCGGCGGGCTGCGGGAGCAGGTACTTCTCCTGGCCGCCGAGCAGCCACACCTCGTGGCCGTTCGCCTTGAGGTCGAGGGACTGGTCGGCGGGGAGGTCCTTCTCGTCGCCCTTGTGGAGGATGTAGCTGAGGCTGGTGGCGCCCTCGGCGAGGGGCACCTCGAAGACGGCGCCGTACGCGTCGGTCCGCACCGGCTCCAGCGGCTTGGACCAGTCGGTGGGGTTGGCGGCCCCGGCCCAGACGTGCAGGCCCCAGCCGTCGTACTTGCCGTCGGCGCGGTGGTAGTGCAGGACGGCCTTGGACTTGTCCTGCTCCGGGTACTCGCCGGCGGGCCTCTCCGTGCGGACGGCCTCCTTGCCCTGCTCGACCCAGATCTCGCCGGTCCTGGTGACGTCGATGGAGCGGTCGGCGGAGACGTCCTTGGTGCCGTCCTTGTCGATGACGAGGTAGCCGACGTTCGAGGCACCGGGCTTCAGCTTGACGTAGGCGAAGGCGCCGTAGGCGTCCCGTCCGACGAAGTCGTGCCCCTCCGGCCAGGTCGTGCCCTCGCCGTCGGCGATGTCGCCCCAGGCGTACAGCCGCCAGTCGCTGTAGTCGCCGTCGGTGCGCTTGTAGTGGACGATCGCGTAGTCACGGGAGGAGGCGGTGGGAATCTCGGGGGCGGGCGGGGTGCCGGTGGTGGAGGTCACCGTGGTACTCGCCGTGCGGCCGGCCGAGTCGATCACGACGGCCTTGTAGCGCAGGGCGGTTCCGGCGGGGACGTCCTTGCCGATGGTGTGGGTGACCTTGTAGGGGGCATGGTCGGCGGAGCCGAGCGTCTTCCACTTGCCGTTGCCGGTCTGGGCGGCGAAGACCACGCGGTTGAGCTGACCGCCGTCGACGTCGGCGCCGATCTCGACCGTGCCGGTGGCGCCGGCGGCCGGGGCCTTGAGGGTGAGGGACGGCTTCGCGGCGGGCTTGCCGAGCGGGCCTGCGGCCTTGAGGACGACGGAGGAACCGGCCGGGACGGTGACGGTGACCTTGCGGTCGGCGTCACTCTTGACCTGGTCCTTCGTCCCGTAGATGCCCTTGAAGGTCATGCCCGCCGAACCGGTCGCGAAGGTCGCCGACCTGGCGTCGTCCGCGTTGTTGAAGGCGACGACGTACTCGACGCCGGTGCGGGCGTCGGTGCGGGAGAAGGCGTAGACGCCCGCGCCGTCGTCGGCGTGGCGCTCGGTCTGGACGCCGTCGGCGAGGGCCGGGTGGGCCTTGCGGAGCTTGGCGAGCGCGCTGATCTGCCGGTAGAGCGGCGCCTTCGTGTCGTAGGCGTCCGTGGCGTGGGTACGGTCGGTGCCCAGCTGGTCGTCGTCCAGGTAGTCGGCGACCTTGGAGGCGAAGAGGGTCTGGCGGGCGTCCTTGTCGCCGCCGGCGCCGGTGAAGCCCTGCTCGTCGCCGTAGTAGACGACCGGGTTGCCGCGGCTGAGGAACATCAGCTCGTTGGCGAGCCGGTCCTTGGCGAGCAGTTCGGCGTCGCCGGCCTTCGGGTTGTCCTGCTTGAGGAAGGTCCCGATGCGGCCCATGTCGTGGTTGCCGAGGAAGGTGACCTGCTCGTACGCGTTGGCCTTGTCGGTCGTGTACTTGTAGTCGTCACCGAACACGGCGGCGAGCTTCTCGGCGCTGCCGCCCTGGGAGGCGTACGCCCGGGCCGCGTCCTGGAAGGGGAAGTCGAGTGTGGAGTCGAGGCGGCCCTGGGTGACGTACGGGGAGGTCACGGAGGTGTCGGCGGAGTAGACCTCGCCGAACATGAAGAAGTCGTCGCGGCCCTTCCTCGCCGCGTACGCGTCGAGCGCGGTGGCCCACTGGGTCCAGAACTCGGTGTTGACGTGCTTCACGGTGTCGATGCGGAAGCCGTCGATGCGGAAGTCCCTGACCCACTTCTCGTAGATCTTCTCCATGCCCTCGACGACCTCGGGACGCTCGGTCCACAGGTCGTCGAGGCCGACGAAGTCGCCGTAGGTGGCGGACTCGCCGGCCCAGGTGGAGTCGCCCCGGTTGTGGTACATCGTCGGGTCGTTGAGCCAGGCCGGGACCTTGAGGTTCTTCTTCGACGACGGCACGACGGGCGTCCTGGGGAAGGAGTCCCGGCCGACCTTCGGGAACGCCTTGGCTCCGTCCGCGTAGTCGGCGTCGTCGAAGGGCTTCCCGTCCTTGGTCAGGTAGGGGAAGGCGCCCTTGGAGAGGTAGTCGTAGGACTTCTCCTTGTAGTCGACGACGTCCGCCGTGTGGTTGGTGATGACGTCGAAGAAGACCTTCATGCCCTTGGCGTGGGCCTTGGAGATGAGGGTCTCCAGGTCCTTGTTGGTGCCGAAGTGCGGGTCGACCTTGGTGAAGTCCGTGATCCAGTAGCCGTGGTAGCCGGCGGAGGCGTTCTCGCCGGTGCCCTGCACGGGCTGGTTCTTGAAGATGGGGGCCAGCCAGATGGCGGTGGTGCCCAGACCCTTGATGTAGTCGAGCCGCTGGGTGAGGCCCTTGAGGTCGCCGCCCTGGTAGAAGCCCTTGTCGGTGGGGTCGTACCCGGTGGCGAGGCGGGAGCCGGTCAGTCCGCCCTTGTCGTTCGCCTTGTCCCCATTGGCGAAACGATCCGGCAGGACGAAGTAGAACTGCTCGCGGGTCAGGTCGTGGCGGGCGGGCTCGGCGGCCAGCTTCGCGTCGGACGGCGGCGGGGGCGGTGCCGCGGCCCCCGCCGCGAGCGGCTGGACGAGCGCTGCGGTCAGCGCGGTCACGGTGACCGCGCCGACCACGGCGGCCCGTTCGGCACGGGCGGTACGGCGCCTCGACGGCGTCGGCCATCTGGGTATCACAGAGGGACTCCTAGCGATGACGGCTCTGGGGGCGTTGCGAAAGTCCCGCACAACACCCTCTGGTGGGTCCGACCCCGCGCGACCGTATCGCCGCCGAAAGGTTTTCAGCAAGAGGCTTGAAAGCACCGGTAAGTGCTTTCAGTTCGACACGAGAGGGTCAACAACCGGACTTACCGGCATGGATCGCCAGTGCGGTGTTCGAGCCGAGGGTGGCGGTGAGCTGGCCGGAGCCGTTCACGGACACCGTCGTGTTGTTCTGGACGTTGCAGTACGTGCCGGCCGGGAGCGAGGTCTGGAACGTCCGGGTCAGGCTGCCCGACTCGTGGTTGATGGCCACGAAGCCCTTGCTGCCGCGTCCGAAGGCGATCGCGTCGCCGCCGTTGTCCCACCAGTTGGTGACGGGCTCGCCGCGCGTGGCGTTCCGGAAGGCCACCATGCGCAGGATCTCCGGCCAGGCGTGCTGGCACTTCCAGCCGTCCTGCCAGCAGGCGTTGACGGTGCCGCCGTTGGGCGGTCCGGCGTCCGTGGAGGAGAACTCGTAGCCGGAGTTGATGTCCGGGGCCCCGTACGGGTACGCCAGCATGAAGACGTTGGCGAGGGTGTAGGTCGCGTTGTCCTTGTAGCTGAGCGTGGAGCCGTTGCGCTCGGTGTCGTGGTTGTCGACGAACACACCGGCGACGGAGCTGTTCATATAGCCCCAGCCCTCGCCGTAGTTCTTGAGGTAGGCGAGGTTCTCGTTGTTGAAGACCCGCTTCAGGTCGAACGCGTAGCGGAACTCCTGGACGTCGCCGTTGCCGGTGTACTCGGTCGGCTGGACGGCCTCGCCCGCGCCGTAGATGGCCTCCTGCTTCCAGTAGACCGACGGGTTGGTCAGCCGTGACTTGATGGTGGCGAGGTCGGCGGCCGGGATGTGCTTGGCCGCGTCGATGCGGAAGCCGTCGACGCCGTAGCCGAGCAGGGTGTTCATGTACCCAGCGATGGCCGAGCGGACGTAGTCCTCGCCGGTGTCCAGGTCGGCGAGGCCCACCAGCTCGCAGTTCTGGACGTTGCCGCGGTCCTGGTAGTTGGTGATCTGCGCGGTGCAGTTGTCGAAGTCGAACGAGGAGTACAGACCGGGGTAGGCGTACTTCGTGTACGACGAGCCGCCGGTGCCGGTGCCGCTGCCCGCCGCCATGTGGTTGACGACCGTGTCGACGACGACCTTCACCCCGGCGGCATGACACGTGTCGACCATGTTCTTGAACGCGGTGGCGTCTCCGAGCCGGCCCGCGATCCGGTAGCTCACGGGCTGGTACGACGTCCACCACTGCGAGCCCTGTATGTGCTCGGCGGGCGGTGAGACCTGGACGTATCCGTAGCCGTTGGGGCCGAGGGTGGTGGTGCACTCCTTGGCCACCGAGGCGAACTTCCACTCGAAGAGGACGGCGGTGACGTCCTTCGTACCGGGCGGGGAGGCGTACGCGCCGCCCGCGGGGAGGGCGAGCGCGAGGGACGCGCCGGCCGCGAGGGCGAGCACGCCGGAGAGGGTTCTGCTGGCCATGTGGGGTCCTTCTCCGTTGAAGGGGTCCTGGGGAGCCCCGAAGGGGAGTTCGGAGGCGGGTGCACGCAAGATCCGTTGCCGATTCTTGCTGCAAGATGGCTGAAAACTTTCAACCGCCCAGAAGGTACGAGCCAGTTCATGGAACGGTCAACCCTCCCGACACGCGTTCTTCACGCCCCTGAAATGTCTTCACAGGTACGGGCGTTGGGGATGGTGGGAGCCGTCGGCGCGGATACTCGGGGAAGAACTGAGTATGTGCGCTCTGTCGGGTGGTGCGCCGCGGCCGGGACGCTGATGGCATGACTCGACGACAGAGCAACCCCGCCGCCCAGCTGTTGACAGTGCTCGTGCTGGCAGTGGCGTCATCGGCGATGTGGGCCGCCTGGCTGGGCTGGGACCAGCGGCGGGATGTGCACCCCGACGGTTCGACGACCGGACCGTACGAGGCGTGGCAGGTGATCGGGCTGGTGCTGACCCTGCTCGCGGCCGTGTACTGGGCGGCCTCGCACCGCTACTTCGTGGGCGCGGTGGCCGGGACGACGGCCGGCCTCACCGTCGCCTCGTTCTACGACTGGTCGGACGACGCGAGCGGCCTCTACGGCATCGGCGTGGGCCTGGTCATGCTGGGAAGCCTCGCCGCGACAGCCACCGTCTCCGCGGTGGTCGCCGCCGCGAAGGGGGACGGCGGCCGGGTCACGGCATGACGGCCGGACCCGCGGACGACCACTGAGGCCCGCCACCCCGGAAGGGGCGGCGGGCCTCAGTGGTCGCGCGTGCGGACCTCGGTGGTCGTGCCGGTCAGGCCGTCGTCCACCACACGGTGGTGTCCGCCGGCAGCTTCGCCTCGTCCCCGGCGACGGTCGGCTCACCGCTGGCGACGAGCACCCGGCCGTACGCGGGGATCGTGACCGACTCGCCCGTGGTGTTGGCGACGCACACGAAGTCGCCGCGGCGGAAGGCGAGGACGCCCTCGGGGGCCTTCAGCCACTCGACGGAGTCGCCCGCGCCGAGGGCGGGCTGCTCACGCCGGACGGCGAGCGCGGTGCGGTACAGCTCCAGGGTGGAGCCCGCGACGCCCGTCTGGGCCTCGACGCTCAGGTCGCCCCACTCGGCGGGCTGCGGCAGCCAGGAGCCGCCCGCGCCGAAGCCGTACGAGGACCCGGTGCGGGTCCACGGGATCGGCACCCGGCAGCCGTCGCGGAAGCCGTCCTGGCCGGCGCCCCGGAAGTAGGCGGGGTCCTGGCGCACCTCGTCGGGCAGGTCGACGACATCCGGGAGACCCAGCTCCTCGCCCTGGTAGACGTAGGCCGAGCCGGGCAGCGCCAGCATCAGCAGAGTCGCCGCCCGGGCGCGGCGCAGGCCCAGTTCGCGGTCGCCGGCGAGGCGGATCTGCGTGCCGAGGCCCGGCTCGTTGGCGAAGCGGGTGGCGTGGCGGGTCACGTCGTGGTTGGACAGCACCCAGGTGGCGGGGGCGCCCACCGGGCGCATCGCGTCGAGGGTGCGGTCGATGACGACCTTCAGCTCGGCCGCGTCCCAGTCGGTACCGAGGTACTGGAAGTTGAACGCCTGGTGGAGCTCGTCCGGGCGGACGTAGTTCGCGGTGCGCTCGACGGTCGGGGTCCACGCCTCGGCGACGAAGATACGCTCGCCCGCGTACTCGTCGAGCACGAGACGCCACTCGCGGTAGACGGCGTGCACTCCGTCCTGGTCGAAGAACGGCATGACATCGTTGCCCAGCAGCTTGAGCTGCTCGTGGGATCCAAGGTCCGGGAGGCCTTCGGCCTTCACCAGGCCGTGCGCCACGTCGATGCGGAAGCCGTCGACGCCCATGTCGAGCCAGAAGCGCAGGATGGAGCGGAACTCGTCGCCGACGGCCGGGTGCTCCCAGTTGAAGTCGGGCTGCTCGGGCGCGAAGAGGTGCAGGTACCACTCCCCCGGCGTGCCGTCGGGCTCCGTCACCCGCGTCCAGGCCGGACCGCCGAAGATCGACTCCCAGTCGTTCGGCGGGAGCTCGCCGTTCTCGCCCTTGCCGGGGCGGAAGTGGTAGCGGTCGCGCAGCGGCGAGCCGGGACCCTCCGCGACCGCACGCTTGAACCATTCGTGCTGGTCGGAGGAGTGGTTGGGGACGAGGTCGACGATGACCCGCAGGCCCAGGTCGTGGGCGTCGCGGATGAGGGCGTCGGCGTCCAGCAGATTGCCGAACATGGGGTCGACGGCGCGGTAGTCGGCGACGTCGTACCCGGCGTCGGCCTGCGGGGAGGCGTAGAAGGGGGACAGCCAGACGGCGTCCACACCGAGGTCACGCAGGTAGGGCAGGCGGGAGCGTACGCCCTCCAGGTCGCCCATGCCGTCGCCGTTGCTGTCGGCGAAGCTGCGCGGGTAGACCTGGTAGATCACCGCGTCCCGCCACCAGTCGCGGCGGGAGGCGACCGTGGCGAGCGCGGAGTTGTCGGCCGGGTCGATGGCGGAGTGCTGGCTCATGACGTCCTTGGTACGTAAGGGGGTGCGGGGCATCGGAGTCTCGGATCGGTCGACGAGGCGGCCGCGGTGACAGCGGGGTCGGATGGGCACCGCGGCCGCCACCCGTACGGCAAGGCGTACGGGAGTCATCAAGGTGGCGGGCTCAGCCCTTGGTGCCACCGGCGGTCAGACCCGTGACCAGGTTCTTCTGCACGAGGTAGAAGAACCCGGAGACGGGGATCGCGACGAGGACCGCCGTGGCGAACATGAGGTTCTGCTGGGCATCGTGCTCACTGACGAAGCTCTGCAGGCCGACCGCGAAGGTGTACTTCGTGTCCGACAGCATGAACGTCGAGGCAAAGGCGACCTCCCCGAACGCGGTGATGAAGCTGTAGAACGCGGCCACCGCCAGCCCGGGCTTGGCGAGCGGCAGGATGAGCCGCGCGAACGTGCCGAAGGGGGTCAGCCCGTCGACGCGTCCGGCCTCGTCGATCTCGAACGGGATCGTGTCGAAGTACCCCTTCAGCAGCCAGGCGCAGTACGGCACGGCCGTCGAGCAGTAGACGAGGATGAGACCAAGGTAGCTGTCGATGAGCTGGAGTTCCGACAGGATCTCGTACATCGGCACCATCAGTACGGCAACCGGGAACATCTGGGTCACCAGGAGCACCCACATGAACTTGCGGTAACCCGGGAACCGCATGCGGGAGACCGCGTAGCCGGTGGTCGCGGAGATCAGCACACCGATGATCGTCGTGCCGAGCGACACGACGAGGGTGCTGACCAGCCAGTCGAAGAACGCCGTCTTCTGCAGCACGAACGCGTAGTTGTCGAACGTCATCTTGCCCGGGATGCGCCCGGGGTGCAGATAGTCGTCCTTGTCCGGGCCGAGGGAGAGGAAGACCAGCCAGGCGATCGGGAAGAGCGCGACCAGGCTCGCCACGATGAGGACGGCGTGCGAGGTGAGGGAGCCGGCGAGGCCGCGCTCACCGCGCCCGCGCGGCGCGCGCGGGATGGCGGTCGGCGCGGGCGAGGGCTCCGCCGCGGCCGTGGTCTTGACGGTCGTGGTGCTCATGGGGGCTCCTGCCTCAGATCGCGAGCTGCTGCTCATCGCGGTTCAGCCAGCGGCGGTAGACGGAGGTGAAGACGATCAGGATGGCCAGCAGCAGGATGCCGTAGGCCGCCGACTGTGCGAAGTCACGCGGCTGCTGACCGAAGCCGAGGTAGTACGCCCAGGTCACGAGGATCTGCGCCTCGGGCGCGGTGTCGCCGAACAGCAGGAAGATGACGGCGAACTGGTTGAAGGTCCAGATCACACCGAGCAGGACGACGGTGGAGCTGACGCTTCTGAGACCCGGCAGGGTGACGTACCGGAAGCGCTGCCAGGCGCTCGCGCCGTCCATCTCGGCCGCCTCGTACAGGGAGGAGTCGATGGACTGGAGGCCGCCGAGCAGCGAGACCATCATGAACGGCACACCGCACCAGGTGTTCACCATGATCGCGGCGAACCGCTGCCAGAAGGTGTCCTCCAGCCACAGCGGGGCCGGCAGGTGCAGGGCTTCGAGGCCGGCGTTGATGATGCCGCCGTCGGCGAGCATGAACCGCCAGCCGAACACGGTGACGAAGGTGGGCACCGCCCACGGCAGGACCAGGATCAGCCGGTAGAAGGTGCGGCCGCGCAGCTTCTGGTTGAGCAGCAGCGCCAGACCGAGGCCGATGACGTAGTGCAGGGTGACGCAGAGCGCCGTCCAGACGATCGTCCAGATGAAGTGCGACCAGAAGCGGTCGTACGCGGTCGGGCCCCACAGGATGTCGGCGTAGTTGTCGAAGCCGATGAACTCGTAGGTCGCCTCGATGTGGTTGACGCCGATCGTGCGCGCCGAGTTGAGGCTGTTGGCGTTGGTGAGCGTGAGGTAGAAGCCGCGGACCAGCGGATACACCACGAGGACACCGAGCACGACGACCACCGGGGCGATCATCGCGTAGGCGTACCAGTGGCGCTGGTAGGAGTGCTTCAGACGCGACAGCGGACCCGGGCGCCCGCCCGGCTCACCGCGGCGCTTGCCGGTCGCTCGGTCGATGGCGACTGTCATCGTTCGACACCTTCTGGAAGATCACTGGACGATCGGGCCGGCTGGTACGCGGGCCGGTTCCGCTGGTACGCGGGCCGGGTGGCCGCCGCGTCCGTCCCTCGACAGGTCGGTCGGACGCGGCGGCCACACGGGGTCACTTGCTGTAGTCCGGGACCAGCTTGGCGATCGAGGTCTCCGCGCTGCTCAGACCCTTGTCCAGGGACTTCTTGCCACCGGCGATGGCGAGCAGCTCGGTCTCGAGCGGGCCCCACAGCGAGCTGTACTCGGGCAGCTCGGGACGCGGCTGGGCGGCGGCGAGCACCGTCTGGTAGCCGGCGATGCCCGGGTCGGCCTTGACCTCGGTGGTGTAGGCGTCGTCACGCGTGGGCAGCGTGGAGTTCTTCAGGGCGATGGTCTCCTGGGACTTCGCCGAGGTCATGAACTTCACGAACTTCAGCGAGGCCTCCTGGTGCGCCTTGTCGGAGCCGGCGTAGACCGAGAGGTTGTGGCCGCCGGTCGGGGCGCCCGCCTTGCCGGTGGAGCCGGCCGGGACGGTGGCGATGCCGAGGTTGCCCTTGTCCTTGAACGCGGCGCCCTTGTAGAAGTTCGTGATCTCCCACGGGCCCTGGACGATCGAGGCGACCTTGCCGTTGACGAAGGCGTCCTGGATGTGGGCGTAGGCGTCGGCGGTGGTGTCCGCCTTGTGCAGGCCCTTGCCGTCGAACAGGCTCAGCCAGGTCTCGTAGCCCTTCACGGCCGCCGGGGACTTGACCGTGATCTTCTTGGCGGCGACGTCGACGGTGTCGGCGCCCTCGCCGTAGAGGAAGGACTGGGCGTAGTACGCCTGGGTGGAGCCCCAGTAGCCGTCGACGCCGGTCTTGCTCTTGATGGTGGCGGCGGCCTTCTTCAGGTCGGCCCAGCTCTTGGGGGCCTCCTTGATGCCGGCCTTCTCGAAGAGCTCCTTGTTGTAGACCAGCGCGAGGGTGTCGGTGACGAACGGGACGCCGTAGGTCTTGCCGTCGTACTGGGCCTGCTTGATCAGGTTGGGCTGGAACTTGCCCTGGTCGGCGAGGGCCTCGGTGCCGTCCAGCGGCAGGAAGAAGCCCTTCTTGGCGAAGGCGGGCGTCCAGCCGACCTCGGAGCGCAGGATGTCCGGGGCGCCCTTGGAACCGGCGGCGGTGTCGAACTTGTTCTGCGCCTGGTCGAAGGGCACGTTGACGTACTTGACCTTGATGTCCTTGTTGGCGGCCTCGAACTCCTTGACCAAGGCCTTGTACGTCGGTGCCTCATTGGTGGCGTTGGACGTGTCCCACCAGGTGATGGTGACCGGACCGCCGGCCGAGTCGCCGCTGTCACTTCCGCCGCAGGCCGTCGCCGCGAGGGCGAGGGACGCCACCAGCGCGGTGGCCGCTATGCCACGCCGCATGAGATCTCCTTGAGGGTTAAGCCCGTGTGCTGGAGGAGGGCCCCGTCCGCCGCTTCCTCCGAGTGCCGGCGCGCCGTTGCCGCCGCCGGGCGTGGCCGAACGTAACAGCGATGTAAGCCGGACGAAAGTACTTGCTGCAAAAAAATGCAAGAAGCGGTGATGGTTACTCCGCCGTGACCTGCGCTCAATAGCCCCGCAACCCGGTATCGGGGCCGATCAAGGAGGGTGCGTGTGCGCGTGAAAGACTCTGCAAGCTCTTGCCACACCATGGCAGGGACGGGAATCATCAGCCCGTCAGCTCTTGCGAAATCCATCTCTTCGCGCAGGGGCGCCCCCACGGACACCGACCAGAATCACGAGGGACCGCGATGACGCAGCAGCCCGCAGTGGGCCGCACCCCCGCCCGCACCCGACGCCGGGCCGGTGGGCAAGCGGATGCCCGGCCGGTACAGTCCGGTCCTGTGACCACACGGCTTGCCGACATCGCAACCCAGGCGGGGGTCAGCGAGGCGACTGTCAGCCGCGTCCTGAACGGGAAGCCGGGCGTCGCCGCGACCACTCGCCAGTCCGTCCTGGCCGCCCTCGACGTACTGGGCTACGAGCGGCCGGTACGGCTGCGACAGCGCAGCGCGGGGCTGGTGGGCCTCATAACCCCGGAGCTGGAGAACCCGATATTCCCGGCGCTGGCCCAGGTCATCGGGCAGGCACTGACCCGGCAGGGGTACACCCCGGTCCTCGCCACCCAGACTCCCGGCGGATCCACCGAGGACGAGTTGACGGAGATGCTCGTCGACCGCGGTGTCGCCGGCATCATCTTCGTCTCCGGGCTCCACGCGGACACCTCCGCGGACATGCAGCGCTATGAGCAACTGCGCGCGCAGGGCGTGCCGTTCGTGCTCGTCGACGGGTTCTCCCCCAAGGTGCAGGCGCCTTTCATCTCGCCGGACGACCGTGCGGCGATGAGTCTCGCGGTGACGCATCTGGCGTCGCTGGGCCACACCCGCATCGGTCTGGCCCTGGGCCCCAAGCGGTTCGTGCCGGTGCAGCGCAAGATCGAGGGGTTCGTCCGCACGATGCAGGAGCAGTTGGGCCTGGACGCCGCGGTCATCGAGACCGAGCTGGTCCAGCACTCCCTCTACACCCTGGAGGGCGGTCAGGCGGCGGCGACGGCGCTGATCGACCGGGACTGCACGGCGGTGGTGTGCGCGAGCGACATGATGGCGCTGGGCGCGATCCGGGCGGCCCGGCAGCGGGGCCTGGAGGTCCCCCGGGACGTCTCGGTGGTCGGCTTCGACGACTCCCCGCTGATCGCCTTCACCGATCCGCCGCTGACGACGATCCGCAAGCCGGTCCCCGCCATGGGGCAGGCGGCGGTGCGCACGTTGCTGGAGGAGATCGGCGGGACTCCGGCGCCGCACAGTGAGTTCGTGTTCATGCCGGAGCTGGTGGTGCGGGGATCGACCGCTTCGGCGCCTGGGGATCGCAGTCGTACTTAAGGCGGAGAGAACGGGGGTGGGGACAATACGTGCGCATGAGACGACCCCTGGTGATACCCCGGAGAATGTGCGGAGAGAACCCGACCAGAGGATGATCGGTGGGGGATGGCTTATCTGGCAGACTCTGTGCCCATGGGTGAAACGACCGTGACGACACTGGAGGAAGGCCGGGAGCAGGCCGCTCCGCGGTCCGTCACGGACGCGCCGGAGCAGAGGCGTCTGCATCGGCTGAGGGCTCCGCGACGCCCGCGTGTCTGGTTCGAGATCCTGCTGATCGCGGTGAGCTACTGGACGTACTCGCTGATCCGCAACGCGGTCCCGGAGCAGAAGGCCGAGGCCCTCACCAACGCCGACTGGATCTGGAAGGTCGAGCACCACCTGGGGATCGCCGTCGAGCAGACGATCAACCATGCGGTGAACTCGGTCACATGGCTGATCGTCGGTATGAACTACTACTACGCGACGCTGCACTTCGTGGTCACGCTCGGTGTCCTGGTGTGGCTCTACCGTAGCCATCCCGGTCGTTACGCGGCGACGCGTCTGGTGCTGTTCGCGACGACGGCGGTGGCCCTGGTCGGCTACTACTTCTATCCGCTGGCCCCGCCGCGCCTGATGACCGGCGAGCACTTCATCGACACGGTCGTGGTGCACCAGACCTGGGGCTCCATGGCGTCCGGCGACCTGAAGAACATGTCCAACCAGTACGCGGCCATGCCCTCCATGCACATCGGCTGGTCCCTGTGGTGCGGCCTGACGATCTTCGCGCTGGCCTCGGTGCCATGGGTGCGGGTGCTGGGCGTGCTGTACCCCGCGCTGACGCTCGTGGTCATCGTCGCCACCGCCAACCACTTCTGGCTGGACGCGGTCGGCGGCATGCTCTGCCTGGCCTTCGGCTACGCGGTGGCACGGCTCTGGTACGGAGCGATGCCGTACGCGCTGCCGCGTCAGGTGATCGCGGGCGACGGGGGCCGCATGATGGCGCCGGTGAAGGCGTAGCGCACCGCGCCCGTCCCACGGCACCGCCGGGTTCAGCCCAGCTGAAGGCGGTCGGTGAGGCCCGCGTCGGTGAACGCGGCGATCAGTTCGTCGCGGCCCTCGGTGAAGTGGCCCCAGCTGTCGCAGTGGACCGGCACGACACGGCGGGCGCCGAGGATCCGTGCGGCTTCGGCGGCCTGGGCGCCGTCGTGGACGAGCAGGGCGTTGTCGAAGATGCCGATGCGGGGCGCGCCCGCGAACATCACCACGGTGTCCACCGGACCGAACCGCTCCGCTATCTCCTTGACCACGGCCAGTGAGGCGTTGTCCCCGGTGACATGGACGGTGGGCAGGTCGGGGGCGGTCAGCACGAACCCGATGACCTCGCCCGAGACGGCCTCGACCGCCTGCGTCCCGAGCGCTTCGGGCCCGTGCAGCGCGGGGGTGGCCGTGACGGTGACGGTGCCGCCGTCGGGGCGGCGCAGTTCCGCGGACTCCCAGGGCGCGAGGCCCCGCGCGGTCCCGCCGAGCCGTCCCGCGCCGCCCGCGGTGGTCAGGGTGACCGGTACGTCGGCGAGGAGGGCCCGCCCGGAGCGGTCGAGGTTGTCGGGGTGCTCGTCGTGGGAGAGCAGGACCGCGTCGACACGGCCGAGGTCGGCGGGCGTGACCGAGGAGGGGGCGGTCTTGGTCAGCAGGCCGCCGGGGATGGGGTAGTCGCCGGGGACGTCGAAGGTGGGGTCGGTGAGAAAGCGGAGGCCGCCGAACTCGATGAGGGCGGTGGGGCCGCCGAAGACGCGGATGTCGGTCATTGCAGAAATCCCCCTCATGGATGGCATACGGGATATCCGTGAGCTTCTCACGGATGAAGTTCGATGTATCCGTGAGAGACACTACCCGCGCCTCACGGATGAGGGCAACCCGTACCATGAGACTCATGAACGATGCCGTGATCGTGGAGCCCGCGCCGGGGGCCGAGCAGTACCCCGCGCTCGATTTCGCCAACAGCGCGCTCGCCCTGCCCGGCGGCCAGTTCCTGGACCTGCTCGGCACCCCCGTCACCGCGAACCACTGGCTCACCGAGCACGGCCTCGCGCCCGTCGACGCGGGGATGCGGGAGATGTGCGCGGCCCAGTTGCGGTCACTGCGGGAACAGATCCGGGTGTTGCTCGCGTCGCGGGTCGACGGGCAGCCGGCGCCGGCGAGCGCGCTCGCCGCGATCAACGACGCGTTGACGCGGGCGCCGGCGGCGGCGTTGCTGCGCTGGGAACCGGGGCGGGGCCTGTACCGGGCGGCCGCCCATCCGACGACCCAGCTCGTCGATCACGCGCTCGCGGTCCTCGCCGCGAACGCGGCGGACCTGCTGACGAGCCCGGACGCGGAACGCCTGACGGCGTGCGGGTCCCCTCCGTGCAACCGGTATCTGCTGCGGCATGGGCGTCGGCAGTGGTGCTCGACGCGGTGCGGGGACAGGGTGCGAGCGGCTCGCGCGTACGCGCGGCGGACGCAGGGCGCGTAGGGGTTCGCGGCCGGGCGCCTGATAGCTCGGGGGTGCGGGTGGTTCTGGCGGGTGCGGGTGGGTGGGGGTTGTTCGCGCAGTTCCCCGCGCCCCTGGAGGGACGGGCCTGCGGCCCGCCCTCCCCCGGGAGGCGTGGGCTTGCGGCCGGAGGGCGCCGTTGAAAAGCACGGGGCGCGGCCCCGGTCGCTCTTCAGGGGCGCGGGGAACTGCGCGAGAAACCACGACGCACCCGCACCCGCCAACAACAGGCGCACCCCCGAGCTACTAGGCGCCCGGCCTCCACCCTCACGTGCCGTAGAACAAGTCCTCCACCACCGCCCGAGCCCGCCGCGTAGTCCTCCGGTAGTCGTCGAGCATGTCCCCCACATGACCGGGCCCATACCCCAGATAACGCCCCACCGCCGCCACCTCACGGCTGTCGGAGGGGAACGTGTCACCGGCCCGCCCCCGCACGAGCATGACCGCGTTGCGGACACGCGTCGCGAGGACCCACGCCTCGTCGAGGGTCGCCGCCTCCTCGTCCGTGACGAGGCCCGCCTCCCGCGCCGCGCTCAGCGCGGCCCGCGTACGGGTCGTGCGCAGCCCCGGCTCGCGCCGCCCATGGCGGAGCTGGAGGAGTTGGACGGTCCACTCGACGTCGGAGAGACCGCCACGGCCGAGCTTGGTGTGCAGGGTCGGGTCGGCGCCGCGCGGCAGCCGCTCCGACTCCATGCGGGCCTTCAGCCGGCGGATCTCGCGGACCGCGTCCTCCGCGAGGCCGTCCGCCGGGTAGCGGAGCGGGTCGATGAGGTCGACGAAGCGGCGGCCGAGATCCTCGTCCCCGGCGACGGGCTCGGCCCGCAGCAGGGCGTGGGACTCCCAGACCAGGGACCACCGTCGGTAGTACGCCTCGTAGGAGTTCAGGGTCCGCACGAGGGGCCCCGACTTGCCCTCGGGGCGCAGGTCGGCGTCGATGAGGAGCGGCGGGTCGGCGCTGGGCAGCTGGAGCAGGCGGCGCATCTCGGCCACGACCGTGTTCGCTGCGCGGGCCGCCTCCTGCTCGTCGGCGCCCTCCCACGGCTCGTGGACGAACAGGACGTCGGCGTCGGAGCCGTAGTTCAGTTCGTGGCCGCCGAAGCGGCCCATGCCGATGACGGCGAACCGGGTGGGCAGGGTGTCGCCCCAGCCCTCGCGGACGACCGCGCGCAGGGTGCCCGCGAGGGTCGCCGCGGTGAGGTCGGAGATCGCGCCGCCGACCAGGTCGACCAGCGCGCCCTGGTCGGCGGTGGCCGGGGACGCCTCGGTGCCGTAGGAGCCGACGATGTCCGCGGCGGCCGTACGGAAGAGTTCGCGGCGCCGTACGCCGCGCGCGGCCGTGACGCCCTGGGCGGCGCCGTCGGCGCGGCCGACCGCGGCGAGGATCTCCTGTTCGAGGTGGGCGCGACCGCGGGGTTCGAGGCCGCCGACGCCGCCGTCCCCGTCGCCGAGGAGGGCGACGGCCTCGGGGGCACGCATGAGGAGGTCGGGGGCGAGGCGGCCGGCGGACAGGACCCGGGCGAGGTTCTCGGCGGCGGCACCCTCGTCGCGCAACAGCCGCAGATACCAGGGGGTCTTGCCGAGGGCGTCGGAGACCTTGCGGAAGTTGAGGAGTCCGGCGTCCGGGTCGGCGGAGTCGGCGAACCAGCCCAACAGGACGGGCAGGAGGGTGCGTTGGATGGCGGCCTTGCGGGTGACGCCGGAGGCCAGTGCCTCCAGGTGGCGCAGGGCGGAGGCCGGGTCGGCGTAGCCGAGGGCGACGAGCCGTTCGCGGGCCGCGTCGGCGCTCAACCTGGCCTCACCGGGCGCGAGTTGCGCGACGGCGTCGAGGAGCGGGCGGTAGAACAGCTTCTCGTGCAGGCGCCGTACGACGGCCGCGTGGCGCCGCCACTCGCGGTTCAGCTCGGTGACCGGCTCGGTGCGCAGGCCCAGCGAGCGGCCGATGCGCCGCAGATCGCCCTCGTCCTCGGGGACGAGATGGGTGCGGCGCAGCCGGTAGAGCTGGATGCGGTGCTCCATGGAGCGCAGGAAGCGGTAGGCGGCGTCGAGTTGGGCGGCGTCGACGCGGCCCACGTATCCGCCGGCGGCGAGGGCGCCCAGCGCGTCGAGGGTGGTGCCGCTGCGCAGCGAGGTGTCGGCACGCCCGTGGACCAGCTGGAGCAGCTGCACGGCGAACTCGACGTCCCGCAGGCCGCCCGGCCCCAGCTTCAGCTGGCGGTCGATCTCGGCGGCCGGGATGTTCTCGACGACCCGGCGGCGCATGCGCTGCACGTCGGCGACGAAGTTCTCCCGCTCGGCGGCCTTCCACACGAGGGGTTCGAGCGCGGCGACGTACTGCTCCCCCAGGTCGAGGTCCCCGGCCACCGGGCGGGCCTTCAGCAGGGCCTGGAACTCCCAGGTCTTCGCCCACCGCTGGTAGTACGCGAGGTGGCTGCTGAGCGTCCGTACGAGCGGGCCGTTGCGGCCCTCCGGGCGCAGATTGGCGTCGACGGGCCAGATGCTGCCCTCGACGGTCGTCTCGGAGCAGATCCGCATCATGTGCGAGGCGAGCCGGGTGGCCGCGCGGATGGCCGCCTGCTCGTCGGCGCCGTCCGCGGTCTCGCCGACGAAGATGACGTCGACGTCGGAGACGTAGTTCAGCTCGTGGCCGCCGCACTTGCCCATCGCGATCACCGCGAGCCGGCACAGCGCCGCGTCCGCCGCCGCGGCCGCGCTCGCTATGGCGAGGGCCGCGCGGAGGGTGGCGGTGGCGAGGTCGGCGAGTTCGGCGGCGGCCTGGGCGACGTCGGTGGTGCCGCACACGTCACGGGCGGCGATCGACAGCAGGCAGCGGCGGTAGGCGACCCGGAGGGAGACGGGGTCGGTGGCCTCGGCGAGGCCGCGTTCGAACTCCTCGACCCCCGGATGCAGGTCCTGCGGTTCGTACGTGACGAGCGCCTGCCAGTCGTGCGGGTGCCGTGCGAGGTGCTCGCCCAGCGCGGCGGACGCGCCGAGCACCCCCAGCAGCCGGTCCCGCAGCGGCTTCGCCGCGATCAGTGTGTCCAGCACCTTGCGCCGGTCCGTGTGGTCCGGCTGCCCCTCCAGCAGCCGGACGAGCCCCGCGAGCGCGAGGTCCGGATCAGCGGTCGCCCCCAGGGCGTCCAGCAGCACCGGATCACTGCGTACGGCCGCCAGCTCCGCACTCTCCAGCAGCCGCTCGGCCGCCGAGGGGTCCGTGAAACCGTGCCGCAGCAGTCGCGAGAACGTGCTGCTCCTGCGCCCCGGCGCCGTCATCCCCGGCCTCCCGCGTCGATCGAGCCCGATCAAGGATCAAGGTCGTACGGCCTGAGCCTAACCGGAGTACCTGGGGGAAGCGTCGGTCGGATGGGCAGGTGGTTGGGTGGGGAGGGGTGGAGTGGGGGGCGGGGGTGGCTGTGGTGGAACGGTCGGCCGATGAGGGGAACGGGCGGAGGGGCTGCGTCTGGCGCCGTCTGCGGGGGCTGGCGGGGATGAGGCGGTGGGAATCGGGCGGGGCGTGGTCGGAGCGGGTGGTGTGGGAGCCAGTGGCGACCACCGTGGTGCTGGAGTGCGTGGGGCTCGGCCTCTCCGCGATCCTCGCCCTGGTGGGGTGGCCGTTCGGGTGGCTGCCCGATCCCGGCCTCGTCGCCCTGATGACGACCCTGGTCGCGCTGGGGCCCGGGGCGGAGCTGTACCGGGCGGGGGCGCGGCCACGCGGGCCGGCTGTGATCACCGCGCTGCTCGCCCTGATGACGGTCACCGTGCTCGTGGCCGCGGCGGTGACCTGGGCCGTTCCGTCCCTGCCCGCGCCGCGAGGCACCGCCCTCGCCGTCGGCCACCTCGTGGCGCTGCCGACCGGGGTGGCGGTGCTGGCCGGTTCCTCGGCAGGGAGGCGAAGGGCTGAACGCCGGGCCGGACCTGACAGGACGGTCACGGCCCGCGCGCGCGTCAGACGACCCCCGTCGCGGCGTACCGGCAACCTTCGAGGCGGCGGTACCACCACACGTCGGGCCGCCACTCCCGACGTAAATCGGCTAAGGGATCGGGGAGGGTGCGGTCCAGGTAGACCGCGTCGAGGGCGGCGACCAGACGCCCCAGCTCGGTGCGGGGCCGCCGCGGCAGGCCGCGCAGAACGGCGCCGAGGACGTCACGCGCGTGCCGCACGTCCTGGAGCGAGCAGCGGCGGCTGTTGTTGGTCGCTGTGGGCCACCCTGCGACGGCCCACAGACGGCCCAACCGGGCGGGACTGGCAGATGCAGAGACCGACGCAATGCCCCCATGACGTGACCTTCCTTGCGGCCTGCCGCACACGGCAAGCAGATCTCCGGTCTGTCGCGGGCGTTCGTACATCACGGCACGTTGAACGAACCAGTGTGGCCCTACAACTACCGGTTCGGCCCCATTTACTCGGGGAAGGCTTCCCGGGGGAGTCCCTGGCCATCGGAGGTGGGGGGAACGGTGGGAATTACGGGGAGTCAGTACCGACCGTGGGTGCGGTTGGTCGCTGTGGTGGTCGTCAGCGCGGTGATTGGACTGCTCGCTGCTCTGTGGGGGTCGGAGGCATCAGCAGGAGTGCTGGGGGCTGCGGTCGCGGCCGTTGTGAGTGTTGTTGCACTAGGCGCTCAATCGGAGTGGCAGCGGCAGGCTGAGGCGGCTCGTCGCCGGCCGGAGGCCCTGCAGATCGCCTCACTTGGAGGGCGCTTTCCGCTGGTGCGGGATTTGCGTGACCCCATCGCGGTGGGAGTGCACCCGGCCGAGCCCACTGAGCGGGAAGGCAGGCTCGATAGGGTTCCGGCGTATGTCACTCGCGATATAGAGCCGCACCTGCACGCTGCCCTGCGCCGGGGGGGCTTCGTCCTCCTGGTCGGCGAGTCCACTTCGGGTAAGACGCGAGCTGCTTTCGAGGCGATTCGGCTGCTGCATCCTGATGAGCATTTTGTAGCTCCCTCAACGCGCGAGGCCATTGCAGTGCTGTTAGACGACTGGGATGCCAAAAACGGCTGTGTGGTGTGGCTGGATGACTTAGAACGCTTTCTGGGGCCAGGAGGCCTGACCATGTCCACGCTGCAGCGCCTGCTGATCTCGGACCGGCAGGTGCTGGTTCTGGCCACCATGCGCAGTCACGAGTACGACCGCTACCGTGATCGTGCGGAGATCGAGGCTTCCGGGCCTGCTCAAGAAATTTGGCGTCAAGGCCGGGCCGTATTGAGACAAGCTCAAGTGGTCCACGTCGAGAGGCGATGGACAGACACCGAGCGCGAACGCGCTCGTGCACTGACGACCGACCCCCGACTCGTCCGCGCATTGGCCGGCGATCAACGCTTCGGGGTGGCCGAACTGCTAGCGGCTGGCCCGGAACTGGTCGAAAGCTGGCAGCATGCGTGGGTCCCAGGACACCACCCTCGCGGAGCGGCACTGGTTGCAGCGGCTGTCGATGCCCGCCGCGCTGGCTACCACCGCCCTCTGCCCGCGGAAGTTCTCCAGCAGCTTCACGAGGGTTACCTTGTTCGTCGCGGTGGGACGGAATTGCGTCCCGAGTCGTTCCCAGAGGCGCTGACCTGGGCTCTGACCCCGACGGTCCCAGCGGGGGCGAACAGTCTGCTACTCGGCAATATCGAGCATGGACTCTTGGCTTTCGACTATTTGATCGACCTTCCTACGCATGACGCCATACCAGAACCGGTATGGGTTGCAGTAATGGACCTTGCATCACCCCATGAGGCCTACACCATTGCCTGCAACGTCTATCTGACGGGCAATTTCCCTCTCGCCCTCCCGGCACTGCGACGTGCGGCAGAAGCAGGTATCGGCCAAGCCGAGGCAATCTTATGGGAATCGGACGCGCCCATGCGGTCCGCAGAGGAAGGTTTGGTCGTCGCCAAGCAACGAACGCGGGCTCTTCGACAAGAGTTCGGCGCTGACCATGAGGAGACTCTGATGGCAGAAAGCATGGTCGCGTCCTTCACTTTGCACTGTGGCCGCCATTCCGAAGCCCGCATTCTTTACGAACGACTGACAGGCAGAGCAGTTTCAATACTGGGGGAGCATCATCGCGTCGTCCTGGGCCTGGAATTTGGGCTCGCAAGCAGCACATTTTTGTCTGGAGCCCATGACGAGGGCTTACGTCTTCTCGAAACTGCCGTACAAAAGAGCATCAGCACACTGGGGCCAGGGGACCTCGCCGTGTTGGACCGACGCAGGGGGGTGGTTCAGCTTTTGATGGAGGGCGGGCGAGACGGCGACGCACTAGAGCGCCTCACCGCGCTCGAAACCGATTGCACCCACCTGCCGGCCACGCATCCGATCACCGTCAGCGTCAGGCGCATGGCAAGTCAACTGCGTCACCATCAGCCGTAAAGAAACGACCACGAGGCGTTGAGGTGGACTGGAACTTTCCAGTCGTGCATCCCGACCGTGGTGACGCTGACTGCCACTGGTGCGGCAGTCCCCTCTGGGGCATGCTGGGCGGCCAGCCCGAAGGTGCGTCATCCCATCCTTGAACCTGAGTGCGAGATCCCACCTCTATCACTTCTCGCGCAGGAAGTGACGTCGGCCCGGACCGACCTCCCGCGATCGACGTCGGCGCAGCTCTGCCCTGTGATCGAGCGGTTGTCATTGGCTGTCGTTGGTCGCCGTGGGCCACCCTTCGACGGCCCACAGACGGCCCGACTCTGCGGGCACCGAGGCTGTGGCTTCAGGGTGCATCACCTACTGCGTCGGCCCAACGTGGGAAGGCCGCCCGACACTGTATGCAGGCTGACCGACGGCGCTCGATCATCGACGCGTCGCGGGTTCGACCGTTCTCTGGTTGCGACCTCATGTGCTGCGTCATCACCGGAGCCGAGAGCATCAAGCGCGCGCTGTTCACCGACGGCGACGTCGTCAGCTCCCGCTACCGCCGCCCGATGCTGCTGACCGGCATCGACGTCGGTGTCATCCGCCCCGATCTCGCCGAACGGCTCCTGACCCTGCGCCTGGAACGCCCGCGGGTGCGGCGCACCGAGGCGGAGCTGTGGGCGGAGTACGCCGAGATCCTGCCCGTCGTTCTCGGTTCCCTGCTCGACCTGACCGTCAAGGTCCGCGCGGTACAGGCCGAGACCCCGACCGATCTGCGGATGGCCGACTTCGCCCATCTGTGTGCCCAGCTCGACACCGCCACCGGCTTCGGGACGCTGGCCGCGTACCGGGCCGGCCTGGACGACCTCAACGACGACGTCATCGAGGGTGATCTCCTGGCGCAGACGGTCCTCAAGCACGCCGCCGAACTCACCCCTGGCGAAGAGGTGCGGATGACGTCGGCGGAGTGGCTGCACGCCCTGACCGCCCTCTACAGCGGTGAGGAATGCCGCCCCCTGCCCAAGGGGTGGCACACCACCGGCAAGGTGCTGTCCGACCGGCTGAGGCGCATCCAGCCCACCCTGGCCGCGCGGGGCGTCCTCGTCGACTGGGGGCGCACCAGCGCCGCCCGCTACATCGAAATCGGTCGCCAGGCCCCGCCCCCGCCGCCCGAGCAGCGGACCGCGTTCTGACCGCCCGCCCGGACAGGCAAGAGGAGCACGCCTCGCCGGGGGTGCTCCTCTTGCTGTTCGGCGGCGACAGCCGCCCTGCGCAGGTCGCGCCGCGAAGCGGCCCGTTCTTCAAGCCCTGAGCGGTGACGTAAGACCACAGACACCACCCTTTCTCTTTCCTAAGTAGGGAAGGTCTGCGTCACTGCGTCACCACGGGCCCGACGGACGGCCGCTGACCTGCGGCAACAGGGGGTGACGCAGACGGTGAATCCTGCGTCATCCCGCGTCATCAGCGTCACCCCGTGACGAGCGCCCGTGTCATCGGTGACGCAGGGCCCACCCTGCTGCGTCACCGGAACCAGCAGGTCAGAAGCCTGATTGACGCAGGTGACGCTATGACGCAGAAATCCCAGCTTCGGACAGCACAGACCACCGCGCCCCCGAAACAGGAACCCCACCCGCGCCCGGAGGACATGCCATGAGCACCGCACGTGAACAGCCCGACCCGCGCGCCACGCTCCGCGGCGGGTTGCCGGACCGCTACCTCACCGCCGACGACATCGCCGTGATCTTCAAGGTGCCCAAAGAGACCGTCTACCAGTGGCGAAAGAAGCGGATCGGCCCGCCCGGCTTCCGCATCGGCAAGTACATCCGATACGACCCCGCCGACGTGCTCGCCCACGTCGCAGAACGCAAGAGCACCGACCAGAACGCCGCCTAACCCAACACCCACCGCAGACAGCAGGGAGAGCCGCCGCCCAGCGGCTCTCCCTGCTGTGTGTTGAGAGGACCGCCGCCACATGGCAGGCCGCATCCAAGACCGCTGGTTCAAGACCGAGACGAACACCGGCGGCAAGACCGTCCGCGTCAAGACCGACCGCCACGGCAGCGGCATGCGCTACCGGGCCCGGTACATCGGCCCCGACGGCACCGAGAAATCCAAGAGCTCCCCCGACCGACAGAAGCGGCTCGCTGAACAGTGGCTCGCTCAGACTGAGGCGGACATGGCGCGCGGGGAGTACATCGACCCGCGCACGGCACGGACCACGTTCCGGCAGTACGCGGAAAAATGGCTGAGCACGCAGACCACCGCCATGACGACCCGGGAGTCCGTCCAATCGTCACTGAGGGGGCACGCCATTCCTTACCTCGGGCCGCGCCCACTCGGTTCCTTCAAGCCTGAACACATTCGTGACTGGCTGAGCAGCCTGGAGTCCGCCGTACCCGCGTCGTCGTACCGGCGCGTGATCTACAACAACGTATCGACGGTCCTTAACGCCGCCGTCGACGACGGTCACCTGTCGAAGAACCCGTGCCACGCGCAATCTGTTCGTCCCCCGGCACCCGGGACGGGCCGCATTGTGCCGTGGGACGCCGAGCGCGTCTTCGCCATACGTGCGGCCCTCCCCGAGCGCTTTCGCGCGACAGTCGACGTCGGCGGCGGATGTGGCCTGCGGCAAGGCGAGATCTTCGGCCTGTCTGTCGAAGCGATCGGGTTCGACACTGGATGGCTGCACATCGCAAATCAGGTGAAGGTGGCCGGGGGCATCTGGTGTTTGCGCCGCCCAAGCGGGAAAAAGAGCGTGATGTCCCCCTGCCGGATCGCGTAGCGCAGATCCTCAAGCAGCACATGGCGGACTTCCCGCCGGTCGACGTCACCTTGCCCTGGCTGCGGCCGGACGGTCCGCCTGTCACGAAGCGGCTCGTGTTCACCCGCCTCGACGATGCCGGCGCAGTTCGACGGACCGACTTCAACCTTCGGGCATGGAAGGCCGCGCTCGTCGCCGCTGGCGTCATCCCCGAGCCCAAGCCTGGCGAGCGTCACCAGGCCGCCCGCGAGCACGGCATGCACGCCCTCAGGTACTTCTACGCGTCCGTTCTGCTGGACGCCGGCGAGAACGTCAAAGCACTCAGTGCCTACGTCGGGCACAACGATCCGGGGTTCACGCTCCGGGTCTACACGCACCTAATGCCGAGCAGCGACGCACGAGCCCGGAAGGCTGTGGACAGCCTGTACGAAGGTGGCGTTTCGACGCCAAACGAATCCTGACGACGGGACCCCTACCTACGTCGCTTGAGACTCAGAAGCTGCAGGGTCACCTGCGGTTCACGCGTACATCAGTGTTGACTGCGGCCTTACGATCTAATCGCCTTGCCCCCGGGAGATGGTATCTCGCATGGCATTCCGCAAGACGCGGCGGGTCTCGTGGATTTTGTCCCAAGCTTTCTCGTAGGGCTGGGACCCTGGAAGTGATCCCTCCGCTACGGCATTGCGGAGGGTAAGGACTGCCCCTACAACCTTGTCCGCCAACGGCAAGATGGGGTGGGGGGCAGTCAGTTCGACGTGAAACTGGTTCGCATACAGTCCAAGTTGATTGACTGCTTGCCTAGCGGTCTTCGCGCGCTCATCGAGTGGATTTGCCAGATCGTGAGCTGCGTCGCTGATGGCAGACGCGGTTTGAGCAGCGGCGTCGAGAAACTCCACGTAGGCCGTGCGGAGGTTCTCCCGGTCTCGTTCAATCACGCCTCTGCGCCAGTGAAGGTGATCGGCCAGGGCGGTACTTAACCCGCCAACTATGGCACCAATGACTACGGCTAGAAGAGTGCTCCACTGCACCCATCGAAGGTACGAGCATTGCCCTCTGTAACGCGATAGTCACATAGGAGGGGCGACAATTAGCCCGCGTGGGTGGTTTACGGCCGCAGGACATAAAACGATACATGCAGCGTCTCGCTGTGCCACTGCTTCATCCAAGTTCCATGACCCCTCCCGCACGCGCCCCGCAGGGTTCGGCCCAGCTTCAAAGCTGTCTCGCCTCCATCGATCGCCCTGGATGCTGGGACGCGAGATCTCGTCTGACGGCCCACAGACGGCCCAGGGCCACTGAGACACCGTGGGGCCGACGGCCCACGACCGTCGGCCCCACGTGCCGTCACAGCGGGAAACCCGCCCTGGCCTGCGCTTACAGCACCGGCAGGTTCTTGCGCAGCTCGAACGCGGTCACCTCGGAGCGGTACTCCTCCCACTCCTGCTTCTTGTTGCGCAGGAAGAAGTCGAAGACGTGCTCGCCGAGGGTTTCCGCGGCGAGGTCGCTGCGTTCCATGAGGGCCAGGGCCTCGCCGAGGTTCTGGGGGAGCGGCTCGATGCCCATCGCGCGGCGCTCCGCGTCGGAGAGGGCCCAGACGTCGTCCTCGGCGCCCGGCGGGAGCTCGTAGCCCTCCTCGATGCCCTTGAGGCCGGCGGCCAGCAGGAGCGCGTACGCCAGGTACGGGTTCGCGCCCGAGTCCAGGGAACGGACCTCGACGCGTGCCGAGCCCGTCTTGCCGGGCTTGTACATGGGCACGCGGACCAGGGCCGAGCGGTTGTTGTGGCCCCAGCAGATGTACGAGGGCGCCTCGCCGCCGGCGCCGGCGGTGCGCTCGGTGCCGCCCCAGATCCGCTTGTAGGAGTTCACCCACTGGTTCGTCACCGCGGAGATCTCCGCCGCGTGCTTCAGCAGGCCCGCGATGAAGGAGCGGCCCACCTTCGACAGCTGGTACTCCGCTCCCGACTCGTAGAACGCGTTCCGGTCGCCCTCGAAGAGGGAGAGGTGCGTGTGCATGCCCGAGCCGGGGTGCTCCGAGAACGGCTTCGGCATGAAGGTCGCCTGGACGCCCTGCTCCAGCGCCACCTGCTTCATGACCAGGCGGAACGTCATGATGTTGTCGGCCGTCGACAGCGCGTCGGCGTAGCGCAGGTCGATCTCCTGCTGGCCGGGCGCGCCCTCGTGGTGGGAGAACTCGACCGAGATGCCCATCGACTCCAGCATGGTGATCGCCTGGCGGCGGAAGTCCATGCCGACGTTCTGGGGGGTGTGGTCGAAGTAGCCCGAGTTGTCGGCCGGGGTGGGGCGGGACCCGTCGAGCGGCTTGTCCTTCAGCAGGAAGAACTCGATCTCGGGGTGCGTGTAGAAGGTGAACCCCAGGTCGGACGCCTTGGCCAGGGCGCGCTTGAGGACGTAGCGCGGGTCGGCGAAGGACGGGGAGCCGTCCGGCATGAGGATGTCGCAGAACATCCGGGCCGTGCCCGGGGCCTCCGCGCGCCACGGCAGGACCTGGAACGTCGACGGATCCGGCTTGGCGATCATGTCGGACTCGTATACCCGGGCGAAGCCCTCGATGGCGGAGCCGTCGAAGCCGATGCCCTCGTCAAACGCCTGTTCCAGTTCGGCAGGGGCCACGGCCACGGACTTCAGGAAGCCCAGCACGTCCGTGAACCACAGGCGTACGAAACGGATGTCGCGCTCCTCCAAGGTACGGAGCACGAACTCCTGCTGCTTGTCCATCTTCCGCTTCCACCCATTCCTTGCTGGTCAGGCCGTCCTGCTCCCGAGCGTCGGGATGCGGTCGGGCGTCTGAGCATCCCACCACAACACCATTTCACGCGTGTTGCGCACCTTGATCGGCGGACCGACCACGGGCTGAACGGCAGGCGTACGGCAGAAGTACCGCGCGCTGCGCCGCTCAACCTCTCTGCCGCCCATCTTGCCTGCTCGCGGGCGCCCGCGTAACGCCCGCGGCGTCCGGCATACGGCCACGGCCGTACCCGTCCGTAACGCCCTGGTCATAACCGCGCGCCCCTCCCGCCCCGCGCGCGACCATGGGAGGGCGGGATCCCTCGTTTACGAGAGGGAGCCCATCAAATTACGATCAGCTGGTCCTACTGTCCCATCCGCCTCATCCCCCACTAAGGACTCAACCCATGGCCGCCAAGAACACCAGCAGCGCGGCGCGCAAGGCGCGCATCGAGGAGATGCGCCGTGCCGAGCGCTCCCGTGAGCGCCGGAACCGGATCCTCGTGATCGGCGCCAGCGTGGTGATAGTCGCCGGCCTCGTCGTCGGCGGCACGGTCCTGATCCGCTCGCAGGCGGACAACGACGGTGCCGACAGCGCCACGGCGAGCGACGCCAAGGGCAAGGGCAAGTTCACCACGGACGCGGACGGCGTCAAGACCTGGAGCACCAAGCTCACCCAGAACCACGTCACCAAGTCGGTGACCTACCCGATGACGCCCCCGGTCGGCGGCGACCACAACCCGGTCTGGCAGAACTGCAACGGCGACGTCTACGACAAGGCGATCAAGAACGAGAACGCCGTGCACTCCCTGGAGCACGGCGCGGTCTGGGTGACGTACAACAGCAAGGCCTCCGAGGCGGACGTCAAGGCGCTCGCGGCCAAGGTCAAGAAGACCCCGTACACCCTGATGAGCCCGGTCGAGGGCCAGAAGGACCCGATCATGCTCAACGCCTGGGGCCACCAGCGCACGGTGACCAGCGCCACCGACCCGAACGTGGACAAGTTCTTCCAGAAGTTCGTCCAGGGCCAGCAGACGCCCGAGCCGGGTGCCGCCTGCACCAACGGCATTTCCTGACGACGGCCGAACGCGATCTGGAACAGTGGGACGGATGAAGCACATCGGTTGGATCGCCTCCGGCGCCGCGGCGGTACTCGTCGCGGCCGGGGCGATCACGTACGCGGTCGCCGACGGCGACGACTCCGGGATGAAGGCCCCCGCCACGGACTCCGCGGACGCGGGGTTCGCCCGGGACATGGCGGTCCACCACCAGCAGGCCGTCGAGATGTCGTACATCGTCCGTGACCGCACGGACGACGAGGAGATCCGGCGGCTCGCGTACGACATCGCGCAGACCCAGGCCAACCAGCGCGGCATGATGATCGGCTGGCTCGACCTGTGGGGTCTGCCGAAGGTGTCGTCGCAGAAGCCGATGGCCTGGATGGGCATGGGCGACATGGCCTCCGGCGAGGACGGCTCCCTGATGCCCGGCATGGCGACCGACGCGGAGATGGCGAAGCTGGGCAAGCTCAACGGCAAGCAGGCCGAGATCTTCTTCCTCCAGCTGATGACCGACCACCACAAGGGCGGCATCCACATGGCGGAGGGCTGCGTCGCCAAGTGCACGGTCGGCGTGGAGAAGAAGCTGGCCCAGGGCATGGTCAACGCCCAGGAGTCCGAGATCTCGCTGATGACGGACCTGCTGAAGGCCCGGGGGGCCGCACCCCGCCCGTAGGACGACACCCGCCCACGCCCCCACCGGCCCGCCCGACACAACATCGGGCGGGCCGACTGCTGTGACACAAGGGGCCCGGTCCACCGCCTGCGCCCCATCCGGCCCCGTTCACCGCCTCCGGCCCATCCGGCCCCGTTCACCGCCTCCGGCCCCCCGGCTCCGTCCGTTGCCTCCGGCCCGTCCGGTCACCTCCATCACCTCCGGCCCATCCGGCCCGGTCCACCGCCTCCGGCCCACCCGGTCACCCCCACCACCGCCGGCCCGTCCGGCCGCATCCGCCATCCGTCCACCGCCCCTTGGCGCGTCCGGCAGTTCAGCACCTCAGCCCTTCGGTGGGCATGACGCCCCGGGGAGGTATGCCGCAAATCGCTTGCGCATACGGTTCCTTGGGGCGTCGATACGTTCGCTTGGGCGCTTCTTGGCCCAGCCGTGCCCCGAGCCATTCCCTGGCATGAACGGTTCATCGCGAGAGTGGCCGAGGCCGAGTGATCCACACGTATCCACCGGATCCGCTCGGCCCACCCCACCCACTCGCGACGAACCGCATCCCAGGGAGTTCATCCATGAGATCCACGAGGTCACGGCGTGCCGCGCTGCGCGCCGGCGCGAGCCTGGCCACGGCACTGCCCCTGCTCGCCGGCGCGCTGACGCTGGGGGCGCCCGCGGCGCAGGCCGCGCCCCACCCCGGCCGGGACACCCTGCGGGGGACGAGGCCCGCGTGGGCCACCGCCCGGGCCGACCGGGGAGCCGCCGCCGACAACTCCTCCGTCTCTCTCCGCGTCTACCTGGCCGGCCGGGACGCCGACGGGCTGGCCGCCTACGCCAGGGCCGTCTCCGACCCGTCGTCGGCGTCGTACGGCAGGTATCTGAGCGCCGCGCGGGCGCGGGCACGCTTCGGCGCGACCCCCGCGCAGGTCTCGGCCGTGAAGTCCTGGCTCGAGGGGGCCGGGCTGCGCATCACCGGCACGACCCGGCGCTATGTCACGGTCACCGGTGAAGTGGCGGCCGCCGAGCGGGCCTTCGGCACCGAGCTGCACAACTACCGCAAGGACGGCCACACCTATCGCGCACCCACCACGACGGCCTCCGCACCGGCCACCCTGAACGGCGCCGTCCTCACCGTCACCGGCCTGGACACTGCACCCCACCGGGCCACCCACGACGACCAACTGCCGCCGCCGGGCGCCGTGTTCCGCAACTCCGGACCGTTCTCCTCGTACTACGGCTCGAACATCGCGAGCACCCTGCCGGACGCGTACGGCAAGAAGATCCCGTACGCCGTGAAGGGCTACACCGGCCGACAGCTGCGGGCCGCGTACGGCGCGGGCCGGTACACCGGCAAGGGGGTGCGGGTCGCGATCACCGACGCGTACGCCTCCCCGACCATCGTCGCGGACGCGGCCGCCTACGCGGGCCTGCACGGCGACGCGCCGTACGCCGCAGGGCAGTTGCGCCAGGTCCTGCCGAAGAACTACACCCATACCGACGACTGCCAGGCGTCCGGCTGGTACGGCGAGGAGACCCTCGACGTCGAGGCCGTGCACGCGGTGGCGCCGGACGCGCGGATCACCTATGTGGGCGCCTCGTCCTGCCAGGACGACGACCTGCTCGACGCGCTCGGCACGATCGTCGACGGCCACCTCGCCGACATCGTCTCCAACTCCTGGGGCGACATCGAGGCCCACCAGACGCCCGACCTCGCGGCCGCCTACGACCAGGTGTTCCAGCTGGGCGCGGTCGAGGGCATCGGCTTCTACTTCTCCTCCGGTGACAACGGGGACGAGGTCGCCAACACCGGGACGAAGCAGGTCGACACCCCGGCGAACTCGGCGTGGGTGACGGCGGTCGGCGGTACGTCCCTCGCGGTCGGCAGGAACGACACGTATCTGTGGGAGACCGGCTGGGGCACGCTCAAGGCGACGCTCGCCGACGACGGCGGGAGCTGGACGGGCTTCCCCGGCGCCTTCACCTCCGGCGCGGGCGGCGGCACCAGCAGGACGGTCGCCGAGCCGTTCTACCAGCGGGGTGTCGTCCCGCACGCCCTCGCCACCGCCAACAGCGCGGCCGGCAACCGCGTCGTCCCCGACATCGCGGCGATCGCCGACCCCAACACCGGTTTCCTGGTCGGACAGACGCAGTCCTTCCCGGACGGGTCGCAGCGGTACAGCGAGTACCGGATCGGCGGCACCTCCCTCGCCGCGCCGGTCATCGCGGCCGTCCAGTCCCTCGCCCAGCAGGCCCGCGGCGGCCGGCCGCTCGGCTTCGCCAACCCGGCGATCTACGCCCGCTACGGCACGAAGGCGTACCACGACGTGACGGACACCCCCCTGGGCGCCGGCACGGGTCTGGCCGTGGCCCGCGTCGACTACGCCAACACGTACGACGCCTCCGAGGGGTTGGTCACGTCCGTGCGCACGCTCGGCCGGGACAGCTCCCTGACGGCGGTACGCGGCTACGACGACGTGACGGGCGTGGGATCGCCCGCGCGGGGTTACGTGGAGTCCTACGTCCGGTGAGGTGAGCGAAGCGCGGGTGGGGCGCCCGTACGCGGACGACCGGGGCGCCCCGCCCACCGCACGACCCCGGCCGCCCGCACGGCGTCATGGTCCATTGACGAGCCTGGGCAGTGCCGCGGGCATCGCCGACGCCGATCCCCCGTTCACGTGCCAGAACGGCGGTGGCAACATCCCCAAGGGCAACCGCAACGGCCTCGACGTGGCGTGCGCAGGCGCCGCGGTGTCTCCGTGTCGGGGCCCCGCAGTCGCGGGCCGGTCTCACCGCTCCCGTGCGGCCAGGTCCGCCAGCACACGGTGCAGCGGCTCCGTGGCGCGGCGGCGGTACTCCTGGATCGCCCAGCCGTTCCCGTCGGGGTCGGTGAAGTACATGAACGTGGCGCCGTCGTCGGGGGCGTACTGGACGGGCTCGGAAACGTCGAGCCCCCGTTCGACGAGTTCGGCGCGGGCGGCCTTGATGTCGGCGACGCAGAGCTGGAGGCCCTGGTAGGAGCCGGGGGCCGGTTTGGGGCCGGGGGCCATCTCCCAGATCATGTCGCCCAGCGCGATCGAGCAACCGGAGCCCGGCGGCGTCAGCTGGACGATGCGCATGCCGGGCATGACCTCCTGGTCGATGTCGACGTGGAAACCGACCTTGTCCCGGTAGAAGTCCCGGGCCCGGTCGATGTCGGTCACGGGCAGCGGGATCACTTCGAGCGAGATGTCCATCTGGTCCTCCTGGTCCTCCAGGTCGCCGTCGACGGGAGCACGGAAGCGCCGCACGCCGAGGGCGTACGCCTCCGGCGCGCTCATCACGCGAACCGCCGGCGCGTCCGACTGAACGGGTTCTCCCTCACCGAAGCGGAAATCCACGCGGGCCGCCACCGGGTCGGGGCGATACGGGGGCACACGGCTCGCCCAGCGGAGGGCCCAGCGGGACGGGGCCAGCAGGGCGGTGCCGGCGGGGCGGGGCGGGCGCCCTCAGCCCCGTACCGGCTCCGGCTCCGACTCCCGGGCGGGCACGTGCGAGGCCACCAGGCGGCCCCCGGTCGCCTGCGCGGCCCGTGCCGCGGTCGCGCGGCGGACGTCCACCGCGTAGGCGACCGCCGCGACCCCGAGGCCGAGGACGGCGAGGCCCGCTCCGACGACCGCCGGGGACGTGGTGCCGAGGCCCAGGGAGAGGGCGAGGCCGCCGATCCAGGCGCCGCCGGCGTTCGCGAGGTTGAAGGCGGCCTGGTTGGCGGAGGACGCGAGGGACGGGCCGGAGGCGGCCTTCTCCATGACCATCAGCTGGAGGGGCGAGCCGGTGACGAACGCGGCGACGCCGAGGAGGACCACCGCCAGGGCCGCGCTCCACTGGGCGGACATGAACACCGGGAACAGCGCGAGGACCACGACCAGGGAGGTCAGGCCGCCGAAGAGGGTGCCCCGCATCGAGTGGTCCGCGAGACGGCCGCCGGCCAGGTTGCCGATAGTCGCGCCCACCCCGAACAGGGCCAGCAGCAGGGTGACGCTGCTGTCGGCGTACCCGGCGGAGCCGGTGAGCATCGGGGTGATGTAGCTGTACGCGGAGAACAGCGCGGCGAAACCGGCGACGGTCGTGCCGAGGGCCAGCCAGACGGGCAGGGAGCGCAGGGCGCCCAGTTCGCCGCGCAGCCCGGTTCCCGGCGCCGTGGCGTGGTCGTGCGGGAGCAGCGCGGCCAGCGATCCGATGGCGGCGAGACCGATGGCGCTCACGCCGAGGAAGGTGACCCGCCAGCCGAACTCCTGGCCGAGCAGCGTCGCCACGGGGACACCGGCGATGTTCGCGACCGTCAGCCCGAGGAACATCAGCGAGACCGAGCGGGCCTTGCGCTCCGGTGCGACGAGCCCGGTGGCGACGACCGCGCCGACGCCGAAGAAGGCGCCGTGCGGCAGACCGCTGAGGAAGCGGGCGGCGAGCAGCCAGTGCTCGTCGGGGGCGAGCGCGGAGAGCGCGTTGCCGGCCACGAACAGGGCCATCAGCCCGATGAGGACCGTGCGGCGGGGCATCCGGGCCGTGGCCGCCGCGAGCAGCGGGGCACCGACGACGACGCCGAGCGCGTACGCGGAGACGAGGTGGCCGGCGGCGGGGATCGAGACACCGAGGTCGGCCGCGACGTCGGGCAGCAGGCCCATCATCACGAACTCGGTCGTCCCGATCCCGAAGGCTCCTACGGCGAGGGCGAGCAGGGCCAAGGGCATGGGGAGACCTTTCGGGAAGCAGGAGAGCAGGGGGAAGCAGGGAACCCCAAGGACCCCTCGGGATTCCTCCCCACTATATGTTCACTGACGGAACAAACTCTCCGGGCTCTCCATTCCCGCCCCGCTGACCTGCGGTATCAGCGATCTGACGTGGTGATCGTCACCCGTGCCGCCACCGGCAGGTGGTCGCTGCCCGTCGCCGGGAGGGTCCAGGACGCCGTCGGCTCGAGACCCCGGACCATGATCTGGTCGATCCGGGCCATCGGGAACGACGCCGGCCAGCTGAAGCCGAAGCCGTCGCCGGCCGCGCCCTGGGTGGAGCGCATCTGGGCGGTGACGGCGTTCAGGGCGCGGTCGTTCATGGTGCCGTTGAGGTCACCCAGGAGGACCACGTCCTGGAGGGGCTCGTCGGCGATGGCCTCACCCAGCGCGTTGGCGCTCCTGTCGCGCTGGCGGGCGGTGAACCCTGCCGCCAGCTTCACCCGCACCGAGGGCAGATGGGCGACGTACACGGCCACCGGGCCCTCGGGGGTGGTCACGGTGGAGCGCATGGCGCGCTGCCAGCCGAGCTTGATGTCGACGGGCTTGGTGGCGCTCATCGGGTACTTGCTCCACAACCCGATGGTGCCGACGACCTCGTGGTGGGGGTACGTCGTGGCGAGCGCCTTCTCGTACACCGGCACCGCGGCCTCCGTCAGCTCCTCCAGGGCGACGACGTCCGCGCCGGAGGCGGCGACGTCCCCGGCGGTGCCGGACGGGTCGGGGTTGTCCGCGTTGACGTTGTGGGTGACGACCATGAGGTCGCCGCCGCCGCCGGTCTTGCTGGTGACGAGTCCGCCGAAGAGGTTCAGCCAGACGATCGTGGGGACCAGCACCGCGATCAGCGCGATCGCCGACCTGCGGACGATCGCCAGGACCAGCAGCAGCGGGATCGCGATGCCCAGCCAGGGCAGGAACGTCTCGGTCAGACTGCCCAGGTTGCCCACACTGTTGGGGACCTGGGCGTGCAGCACCATCGCGAGCGCGACGAGCAGGGCGAGGACCGCGACGACGGCGCCGCGCCGCCAGATCCCGCGGTCGCCTCTCCAGCCGCCGAACCACCGGCCGAGCAGGCGCCGGAGCCGGGATCCTTCGCGGCCCTCGCCCGTGCCGCCGCCGCCCGTCTCCGTCATGTACGCCTGCGCCATACCGTCGCCTCACAACCTGCCGTGCACACCGTCCCCCGCGCCCGGGGAGTGCCGGGAAGTCCACGACACCGGGGTGTGGTGCGGGACTTCGAGGCACCCCCTAGACCCTAGGGGATGATCGCCGTCGATCCTGCCGCCGCGTGGCGGCCGTACGGGCACGAGGACGAACAACCCGCTGTTCGGAGTTCCGAACCGGCGGTGAACGGGTGAGCTCTGTAACGGAATGCGAACATTCGCTGTGACTCAGCTCGCAGGCGGACGCAGCCCTTGGAGCACCGTGTCGACCACGACCTCCGCGAGGTCCTCGGGGAGCGGGGAGTCGGGACGCATGATGGTGCGCACGAGCATCGGGCCGAAGAAGAGGTCGCCGATGAGATCGAGGTCGACGTCCGAGCGCAGTTCGCCGTTGTCCTGCCCGCGCCGCAGGATGTCGGCGAGGATCCGGCGGCGAGGGTTGACGACGTTCGCGTGGTAGGCGTCCCAGATCTTGGGGCTGGACTTCATCTGGGCGAAGACGTTGTGCAGGATCGCCGAGGAGCGGTTGACGAGTCCGCGTCGGCGGACGGCCTCCAGCAGGACGACCAGGTCGTCGCGCATGGAGGTGCCGGCCAGGACCGGGTCGGGCGGTTCTGCGGCGCGCAGGACGTCGACGAAGAGCTCCTCCTTGCCGCGCCACCGGCGGTAGATGGTGGCCTTTCCGACACCGGCGGTGCGGGCCACCCGTTCTATGGACAGCTCCGCGAGGGGCACACCGTCCTCCAGGAGCTTCATCACGCCCTCGATGATGGAGCGCTCCACGGCCTCGCTGCGGGGCCGCCCCCGCACGGGGCTCACTTCCCGGGCCCGTCCGTCCTGGGTCCGGCTTCCGGCGAGGCTCACGGTCCACTCCGTCTCTGTCGTCGCACCGGGGTGATTCTCCCCCGGCCGCGACCCCGAAGGGCGCCCCCCTTCCGCCCCGTTGGCTGAACCTCAGTGCTCCTGGACCACCAACTCGGCCTCCTTCTGGTCCGGTTGGCCGCCCGTCGGCCGGCCCGGCAGGAAGACGGCCATGGCGACCGCCCCGAGGACGGCCACGGCGGCCCCGCACAGTGCCGTCACGTGCATGGCGTGCAGGAAGGCGTCGTGGGCCGGGCCGACGAGGGCCGCGCCCCGGTCGCCGAGACGGGCGGCGAGACCGAGGGTGGCCTCGATGGACTCGGCGGCGGCGTGCGGGGCGCCGGCCGGCAGCTTGTCCTCGATCCCGGAGCGGTACGCGGTGGACAGCACGGAGCCGAGGACGGCGATGCCGAGGGCGCCGCCGACCTGGCGGAAGGTGTTGCTGAGCGCGGACGCGGAGCCCGCCTTCTCACGGGGCAGGGCCTGCATGATGACGACGCTCAGCGGGGTCATGACGTGGGCCATGCCGACACCCATGAGGAAGAAGATGACCTCGAGGAGCCAGATCGGTGTGTCCCCGTCCAGGACGGCGAACGCGGCCAGCATCCCGGCGATCAGCAGCATGCCCGCCGTGCACACCGCGCTGTTGCCGAAGCGGTCGACGACGAGTCGGGCGCGCGGCGCGAACACCAGCTGGGCGACGGCCAGCGGCAGCATCAGCAGACCGGTCTGCAGCGGCGAGTAGCCGCGGACGGTCTGGGTGTAGAAGACCGAGAAGAAGGTCACGCCCATCAGGGCGAAGAAGACCAGGCCGATCACACCGATGGCCGCGGAGAAGACCTTGTTCCGGAAGAACGAGATGTCGATGGACGGGTGGTCGCTGCGCTTCTCGAACAGGACGAACGCGGTGAGGACGGCGAGACCGGCGGCGATGGCACCGAGGACCGTGGCGTCGGTGAAGTCGGCGAGCTGGCCGCCCCGGATGATGCCGTAGACGAGCAGCACCAGACCGACGACGGAGAGCAGCACACCGACGGGGTCGATCCGGCCCGGGTTCGGGTCGCGGGAATCGGGCACCAGCCAGAGCATCAGGCCGAGCGCGAGGACGACGATCGGTACGTTGATCAGGAAGACCGAGCCCCACCAGAAGTGGTCCAGCAGGACACCGCCGGTGATGGGGCCGATGGCGATGGCGAGGCCGACGCCGCCCGCCCAGATGCCGATGGCCTTCGGCTGCTCCTCGCGTTCGAAGACGTTCATCAGGACGGCGAGGGTGGCGGGCATCACGAAGGCGGCGCCGAGACCCATGACCGCGCGGAACGCGATGAGCTCCACGGGCGAGCCGGAGCCGGCCGCCAGCGCCGAGCCGAGGCCGAAGACGACCAGACCGCCGAGCAGCACCTTCTTGCGGCCGAGCCGGTCGCCGAGCAGGCCCGCGGTGAACAGCAGTCCCGCGAAGACGAGCGTGTAGGCGTTGATCGCCCATTCCAGCTCGCTCTGCGTGGCGCCGAGACCGGTCGGCTCGGGGGTGGAGATCGTCTTGATGGCGACGTTGAGGATCGAGTTGTCGAGCACCACGATCAGCAGGCTCAGCATCAGCACGCCGAGGATCGCCCAGCGGCGCCGGTGCACCGCTTCCGGTATCCGGGATTCAGGGGCTGCGGAAGTCATGCCTTCGAGAGTAGGCCATTTCCGATACGAGACCGTCTCGTATCGGAATTCTTTTACCGAGGTCTTACGTGACGGGCGCCTGAACGGTCACACGCACCCGCTCTGGCCCTCGCCGGGACGAGGTGCCACCATGGAGTCGGTCCGGGGACGCCGTCAGGGCGCCTCGAGATGACATGAAGGAGCCGTGGCAATGACGCAGCTTTCGGCTGCCCAGACGAAGCCCTCCGACGGCAGCAAGGCGCTGTACGGGGGCAAGGGCACACGCCGCATCACCGTCCGCGACATCGCCCTCGCCAAGGAACGCGGCGAGAAGTGGCCGATGCTCACCGCGTACGACGCGATGACCGCGTCCGTCTTCGACGAGGCCGGGATCCCGGTCATGCTCGTCGGCGACTCGGCGGGCAACTGTCACCTGGGGTACGACACGACCGTGCCCGTCACCCTCGACGAGATGGCCATGCTGTCGGCGGCCGTCGTACGGGGCACCAGCCGTGCCCTGATCGTCGGCGACCTGCCCTTCGGCTCCTACCAGGAGGGCCCGGTGCAGGCGCTGCGCTCGGCGACCCGGCTGGTGAAGGAGGCCGGGGTGGGGGCCGTGAAGCTGGAGGGCGGCGAACGGTCGTACGAGCAGATCCGGCTGCTGGTGGAGTCCGGCATCCCCGTGATGGCCCACATCGGTCTCACCCCGCAGTCCGTCAACGCGATGGGCTACCGGGTGCAGGGCCGCGGCGAGGAGGCGGCGGCGCAGCTGCTGCGCGACGCGAAGGCCGTGCAGGACGCGGGCGCGTTCGCGGTGGTCCTGGAACTGGTCCCGGCGGAGCTGGCCGCGGAGGTCACGCGGGTGCTGCACATCCCGACCGTGGGGATCGGTGCGGGGGCGGAGACCGACGCGCAGGTCCTGGTGTGGACGGACATGCTCGGGCTGACCGGCGGGCGGGTACCGAAGTTCGTGAAGCAGTACGCGGACCTGCGGGGCGTCATGACCGACGCGGCGAAGGCGTTCGCGGAGGACGTGGTCGGCGGGACGTTCCCGCTGGAGGAGCACTCGGTTCACTAGGCCGTTGGTCTGGTGGCCCTACAGCCACTGCGGTACGGAGCAGCCCGCCGATCTTCCCCCAGTCGGCGGGCTGTGGCGTTGGGGCGCGTCATGACTCGGGGGTGCGGGTGCGTGGGCGACTGCGGGTGGGTGGGGGCTGGTCGAGCAGTTCCCCGCGCCCCTGAGAAGCGACCGGGGCTGCGCCCCGTGCTTTTCACGGGAAGGGTGGGCCGCAGGCCCGTCCCTCCAGGGGCGCGGGGAACTGCTCGACCAGCCCCCACCGGCCCGCACCCGCCCAACGAACAGCGCACCCCCGAGCTACTGGGCGCCCGGCACCCCGCCGCGCGCTGTCGGTGACTTGTCGGTCGTTTGTCGGCGGCCCCTGACACCGTCGTCCGCATGACACGAATCGACAAGGAACCCAGCGGCGCGACCCGCGCTGTCACCGTACGGGGGCTGGTCAAGCACTACGGCGAGACCAGGGCGCTGGACGGTGTCGATCTGGACGTCCGCGAGGGCACCGTGATGGGCGTGCTCGGCCCGAACGGCGCCGGCAAGACCACACTCGTCCGGTGCCTGTCCACGCTCGTCACGCCCGACTCGGGGCAGGCGACCGTGGCCGGCTACGACGTCGTGCGCCAGCCGCGCGCCCTGCGCCGGGTGATCGGCCTGACCGGCCAGTACGCCTCGGTGGACGAGAAACTCTCCGGCTTCGAGAACCTCTACATGATCGGCCGTCTGCTCGACCTGTCCCGCAAGGACGCCCGGGGCCGGGCGAACGGTCTGCTGGAGCGGTTCTCACTGACCGAGGCGGCGGGGCGCCCGGTGGCCACCTACTCCGGCGGTATGCGGCGGCGGCTCGACCTCGCCGCGTCGATGATGGGCCGCCCGGCCGTGCTCTACCTGGACGAGCCGACGACCGGCCTGGACCCGCGCACCCGCATCGAGGTGTGGGACGAGGTCAAGCGCATGGTCGGCGACGGGGTGACCGTGCTGCTGACCACCCAGTACATGGAGGAGGCCGAGCAGCTGGCCTCCGAGCTGACCGTGATCGACCGCGGCAAGGTCATCGCCAAGGGCGGCATCGACGCACTGAAGGCGCAGGTCGGCGGCCGTACGCTGCGCGTCCGCCCGGTCGACCCGGCGCAGCTGCGACCGCTCGCGCGGGAACTGGACGACCTGGGGATCACCGGGCTCGCCACCACCACCGTCGACACCGAGAACGGCACCCTGCTCGTGCCGATCCTCAGCGACGAGCAGCTCACCGCCGTCGTCGGCGCGATCAGCGACCGCGGCATCACCATCGGCTCGATCAGCACCGAACTGCCCAGTCTCGACGAGGTGTTCCTCTCCCTCACCGGCCACAAGGCCAGTGCCCCGCAGGACCCGGCCCCGTCCACCACCTACGAGGAGGTCGCCGTATGAGCTCCCACCCGTCGCCCACCGCCACCCTGAACGAGGCGCTGCGCGCCGCCCCTTTGAACACCCTCCCCCGCACCGGTGACGCCGACGGTCGGATCGGGCTGCGCGCGCAGGCCCGGCACACGGGCGCGCTCGTGCGCCGCAATCTGCTGTGGATCCGCAACGACCCGCAGTCCGTCGCGGACGCGGTCCTCATGCCGATCGTCTTCGCCCTGCTGTTCGTGTACGTCTTCGGCGGCTCCATCGGGCAGGCGCTGGGCGGCGGCCAGGAGCGGTATGTGCAGTACGTGATCCCGGGACTGATGGCGATGCTCGGCATGAACATCGCGATGGGCGTCGGCACCGGCTTCAACGAGGACTTCCAGAAGGGCATCATGGACCGCTTCCGGTCGCTGCCGATCGGCCGGTCCTCGGTGCTGCTCGCGAAGATCTCCGTCGAGCTGCTGCGCATGCTGCTCGCCACGACCATCCTGCTGACCGTCGCCGTCCTCATCGGCTTCGACATCACCAACTGGCCGGGCCTGTTCGCCGCGGTGGGCCTGTCCGTGGTCTTCGGCTCGTCCCTGATGTGGATCTTCCTGGTGCTGGGCGTGACCCTGAAGAACGCGCAGTCGGTGCAGGCGATGGGCTTCCTGGTGCTGTTCCCGCTCCAGTTCGGCTCGTCGATCTTCGCGCCGCCGCAGTCGATGCCGGGCTGGCTGCGGAGCTTCACCGACTACAACCCGCTGTCCTCCCTGGCGGACGCCGCGCGCGGTCTGATGACGGGCGGGCCGGTCGCCCACGACGTGATGATCACGCTCGGCTGGTCCGTGATCCTGACGGCGGTCATGGCGCCGATCGCGATCCACAAGTTCCGCACCAAGAGCTGATCCGCCGGTCAGGGCGCCGGACGGGCGTCGGATCAGGGCGCCGGACGGGCGTCGGGTCAGGGCGCCGGACGTGTGCCGGACGGGCCCTGGATCAGGGCGCCGGCCTCCTCCAGGGTGAGTCCGGCTCCCTCCGCGTACGCCGCCTCGTACGCCTCGTCGTCCAGTCGGGCCCTGACCTCGACCTCCGCCTGCGCGCGTCCCTCGGCCTCCAGCGGGCTGGGGTGGTGGCCGCGCGGGAGATGGGCGTCGGAGGCGCCCAGGAGCCGGGCCGCGTCCCCGGCGCGGGCACCGCCGTCCACGCCGCTGACGGCGACGGCGGCGGTGACGAGGTGGGAGGCGGGCAGCTGGGGGGTGATCGTCTGGGCCAGCGGGTCCATGGCCTGCTCGAACGCCTTCCGGATGCGTTCGCGGGCCTCGGTGTGGCGTCCGTCCATGGTCATCAGCCATGCCTCGAGGCCGAGGACGAAGCCGGCGAACAGCACGAAGTCGACGGCCTCGAACTCCTCGCGCAGCCGTGTGATGTGCCGCCACGCCTCCTCCAGGCGCCCGGTGCGGCCGAACCAGATGGCGAGGTAGAGACGGGCCGCGGGCAGCGCCTCCTTGGGCGTGTCGTGCCGCGCCAGCACGTCCAGCAGCATCTTCTCGCCGAGTTCGGCCTCCCCGCACTCCAGGAGCACATTGCCGAGCCGGACCCCGAGGACGCCCGAGTGGGCGTTGGTGCCGATCCGTTCGGCGTGGACGATGGCCCGCCGGTAGTCGGCCGCGGCGAGGTCGAACCGGCCCGTGCGCTCGCGGCTCATGGCGCGCGCCGAGAGCGCCTCGGCGGCGACCCAGGCGTCCCCCAGCCGTTCGCACAGCTCCAGCGCCTCGTCGGCGTCGCGGGTGGCGTCGCCGGACCAGTCGCTGCGGTTGGCGAGGATGTTGGCCCGCATGTGCAGGGCCTGGGCCAGCTCCCAGGTGTAGCCGAGGTCACGGGCGGTGGCGATGCTCGCGTCGAGGATCTCCCGCAGCCGCTCCATGTCGCCGGAGAGCACGACGGCGTAGAACCACATGAAGCCCGGGAAGCGGCAGGTCTGCGGCTGGCCCGGACGGTAGGTGTCCCGGATGACCTGGAGCTTCTGCTGCCCTTCGGGGGTCTCCCAGACGGAGATCTCCATGTCCATGCAGGCGAGATGGACGAGGTGGAGTGCGCGCCGGGCCTCGTCGAGCACCTCGGGGCGCATCGGCGGCGGGCTGTCGGTGAGGCCCTCGAGCAGATCGGGAACGGGGCGGGCCGGCGGGGCGAACGGGTCGGGACTGAGCGCCATGACCTGGGTGGCCCAGTGCCGGGCCTCGGTCTTCAGGTCGCGCATCTGCCAGTACCAGGCGAGCGACAGGATCAGGCAGAGCGCCTCCTGCTCGTCGCGTTCGGCGACGGCGTGCCGCAGGGCGGTGCGGAGGTTCTCGTACTCCAGCTCCAGCAGTTCGTTGGCCCTGCGCTGGCCGGAGCCGCGCAGCAACGGGGCGGTGGTGCGGGCGAGTTCGCGGTAGTACGTGCGGTGGGCGAGTTCGGCGGCGGGGCGGGTGCCGGCCTCGGCGAGGCGGGCGCCGGCGTACTCGGTGACGGTCTCCAGGAGCCGGTAGCGCATCCCGCCGTTCGTGGTGGGGGCCGCGACGACGAGGGACTTGTCGACGAGGGAGCCGAGCGCCTCCAGCGCGGCGGGGCCGCAGACGGCCTCCGCGGCGGCGAGGTCGCAGCCGCCGGCGAACACGGACAGCCGCCGCAGGACGTCCCGTTCCTCCTCGTCGAGGAGTTCCCAGGACCAGTCGACGACCGCGCGCAGGGTCTGCTGGCGGGGCAGGACGGTGCGGCTGCCGGAGGTGAGGAGCCGGAAGCGGTCGTCGAGCCGGTCGGCGATCTGGCGCGGTGTCAGCATGCGCAGCCGTGCCGCCGCGAGTTCGATCGCGAGGGGGAGGCCGTCGAGGCGGCGGCAGATCTCGGCGGCGGCCTCCGGGTCGTCGGCGACGGTGAAGCCGGGCCGGGCGGCGGCGCCCCGGTCGGCGAGCAGCCGCAGTGCGTGGGGCTGGTCGAGGGGTTCCACCGGCCGCACCAACTCCCCCGGCACGCCGAGGGGTTCGCGGCTGGTGGCGAGGACGGTCAGGCCGGGGCAGTGCTGGAGGAGATGCTCGACGAGGTGGGCGGCGGCGGCCACGACATGTTCGCAGTTGTCGAGGATGAGCAGCATCCGGCGTCTGGCGCAGTGCTCGGTGAGCCGGCCCAGGGGGTCGTCGTGGCGGTCGGAGACCACGCGCATCTCCTCGGCGCCGGCTCCGCGCAGGACGGTCTCGCGGGCGCCGAGGGCGGTGACGACGGCCTCCGGGACGTCGGCGGGGTCGTCGACAGGGGCGAGTTCGACGAGCCAGACACCGTCGGGAGCGGACGCCGCGACCGCCTCGCCGGCCTCCTGCGAGAGCCGGGTCTTCCCGGCGCCGCCGGGCCCGAGGAGGGTGACCAGGCGGGCGGCGGTCAGGTCGGTGCGGATGGTGTCGATATCGGCGTCCCGGCCCACGAAGGAGGTGAGCCGGGCCCGAAGGTTGCCACGCGGACGCCCGTCCTCCACGGGCTGCCGCCCGGGGGCCGGCTGGACGGGGCCACCGTCGGGGGCCGACTGGACGGGGCCACCGTCAGGGGCGGGCCGACCGGGGCGGGCATGAGGGACCGGCTGACCGGGGCGGCCCCTGCCGGCGGGCGACGGGGCGAGGTGGCCGCCGGCGGGCGACGGGGCGGCATGGCCGTCGGCGGTGGGCGAGACGCCGCGGCCATCGGCGGAGGGCGAGACGCCGCGCCCATCGGCGGAGGGCAGGACGCCGCGCCCATCGGCGGAGGGCAGGACGCCGCGCCCATCGGCGGAGGGCAGGACGCCGCGCCCATCGGCGGAGGGCAGGACGGCGCGGCCGCCGAGGGAGGGCGGGGTGCCGTGGCCGTCGGTGTGGAGTAGTTCCTCGTGCAGGGACCGTAGTTCGGGGCCCGGGTCCGTGCCGAGGCGGTGGGCCAGGAGGCGGCGTACGGAGTCGTACGCGGCCAGGGCCTCCGCCGGGCGGCCGGTGTCGCGCAGGGCGCGTAGCCGGAGGCACTGGAGGGGCTCGTCGAGGGGGTGCGTGTCGCACAGGGCGGTGAGTTCGGCGAGGGCGGTCCCGGCGCGGCCGAGGGCGAGCGCGGCGGTGAGGCGGGCCCGCTGCGCGTCGAGTCGGCGGGTCTCCCAGCGGGCGGCCTCGGCGGTCCGGTCGGGCAGGTCGGCGAGCGGCGGGTCCTGCCAGAGGGCGAGCGCGTCGTCGAGGACGTCGGCCGCCTTGGCGGGGTCGCCGTCGGCCAGCGCGCGGGCGCCCTCGGCCGCGAGACGGTCGAAGCGGTGCAGGTCGATGTCGTCGGGGGCTGCGGTGAGCCGGTAGCCGCCGTGCGCCGACAGGATCGCGTCCGGGCCGAGCGCCCGGCGCAGCCGGCCCACCAGCGCCTGGAGCGCGCCGCTCGCGTCGACGGGCGGGTCACCGGCCCACACCTCGTCGACCAGCGTGGCCGCGGTGACCGTGCGGCCCGGGCGCAGCGCGAGCACGGTCAGCAGGGCGCGCAGCCGGGCGCCGCCGACCGGGACCGGGGTGCCGTCGGCGTGCGATGCCTGGGTGGTGCCGAGGATGCGGTAACGCACGGGGTCCATTGTCTCCGTCGGTTCGATGCCGGTGGCCGGGCCGTCGCGGGGGGCCTGCCGGGACGGCCCTCGACCGCCGACCGTACGTCCCCCGACCGTACGTCCCCGCCTTCATGTCCCCCACCTTCCTAGGAACCAGGAGGTGACCGCGAGACGTTTTCGCCTTGCGCCCGGTACGGTCGGGCAGTCCATACGAGTGATCGACACGTCCACGAGTGCCCTAGGAGCCCCATGACCACCGCCGCGTCCCGCCGGAGCGACCGGAGGATCAGCCCCGTCTTCATGGGGATCGTGGCCGTCATGGCGGTCACGGGCTGGGCCACCTGGACCGGGTTCGCCGAGCAGCCCGGGCTGGCCGTCTTCCTGTTCGTGACGTCGGCGTGGATCGTCTCGCTCTGTCTGCACGAGTACGCCCACGCCCGTACCGCCCTGCACAGCGGCGACATCTCGATCGGCGCGAAGGGCTATCTCACGCTCAACCCGCTGAAGTACACGCACGCCCTGCTCAGCATCGTGCTGCCGGTCGTGTTCGTGATCATGGGCGGTATCGGTCTGCCGGGCGGTGCCGTCTTCATCGAGCGGAACCGGATCCAGGGCCGCTGGAAGCACAGCCTGATCTCGGCGTCCGGCCCTCTGACGAACGTGCTGTTCGCCGCGGTCTGCACGGCGCCGTTCTGGCTGGGGGTGACGGACGGGGTGCCGGCGGCGTTCCTGTTCGCCCTCGCGTTCCTGGCGATGCTCCAGGTCACGGCGGCGATCCTGAACTTCCTGCCGGTGCCGGGCCTCGACGGCTACGGCGTGATCGAGCCCTGGCTGTCGTACAGGATCCGCCGTCAGGTGGAGCCGCTCGCGCCGTTCGGGCTGCTGCTCGTCTTCGCGGTGCTGTGGATCCCGGCGGTCAACGGCGTGTTCTGGGACGTGATCGACGCGTTCATGCGGGGCCTCGGCATCGAGGACCAGCTCTCCGACTGCGGCTACTGGCTGTACCGCTTCTGGCGTGAGGACAGCGACGTGTGCCTGACCGGTCTGTGACGTCCGGTGGGCTGAGGCGGGGCCTCAGCTCGCGGCGGACTGGCGCTCCATCTTCGCGCGGCGCGCGTAGTACCAGGCCATGTTGGACGACAGCCCGGCCATCAGCACCCACACCACACCCAGCCAGCTGCCCCGGGCGAAGGACACCACGGCCGCGGTGATCGCGAGCAGACAGACGACGAGGGCGTAGACGGCGAGGCGCCGGGCCGGGCCGGGTGGGGGCAAGGGGGGCATGGGAGTCGGCTCCTGACAGGGCGGTCGGACGAGGCGGTACGACAGGGTCGTGACGACGAGGTCGTGACGACGGGGTCGTACGGCGTCCAGTGTCCCCCATGCCCGGCGCGGCCTCACACGTCGGTCAGGCGGATCCCGGCGTGCGCCTTGTAGCGGCGATTCACGGAGATCAGGTTGGCGACCAGCGCCTCCACCTGGTGGGCATTGCGCAGCCGGCCCGCGAAGACGCCCCGCATACCGGGGATGCGACCCGCCAGCGCCTGCACGATCTCGACGTCGGCCCGGACCTCGCCGAGCACCATCACATCGGTGTCGATCTCCTCGATCGCCGGGTCCTCCAGAAGGACCGCGGACAGGTGGTGGAAGGCGGCGGTGACCCGTGAGTCCGGCAGCAGGGCGGCGGCCTGCTCGGCGGCGCTGCCCTCCTCCGGCTTGAGCGCGTAAGCGCCCTTCTTGTCGAAGCCGAGCGGGTTGACACAGTCGACGACGAGCTTGCCGGCCAGTTCCTCGCGCAGGGACTCCAGGGTCTTGGCGTGCCCGTCCCACGGCACCGCGACGATCACGATGTCGCTGCGGCGCGCGGTCTCGGCGTTGTCCGCGCCCTCCACGCCGTGGCCGAGTTCCTCGGCGGCGGCCTGCGCGCGGTCGGCGGCCCGCGAGCCGATGATCACCTTCTGGCCGGCCTTGGCGAAGCGGTACGCGAGGCCCTTGCCCTGCGGCCCGGTGCCCCCGAGCACGCCGATGACGAGCCCGGAGACATCGGGGAGGTCCCAGGGGTCCTTGACCGGGGCCTTGGCGGGCGCCGCACCGGGGGTCTCGGGCGTACCGGGGGTCGTCTGTGCACTGTCAGTAGAGGTCATGGGCTGACTTTACGTGCGCGGTCGTGGCGGGGGTGGGCCGGGCACGGGCGGTTACCGGAGGGCGGTGACAGGGATCCTGCGGAACGTGATCGTCTCGTACGCGCTGAAGTCGCCCGTCTCGTAGAGGAGCCCGACCGTGTGCTCGTCGACGCGGACGAGGTCGGAGTACGCGGCGGGCAGCCCGTCGACGGTGTGGGCGACCCGCCAGGTCGTGCCGTGGTCGGTGCTGGCCCATACGGTCATCAGGGCGCGGAAGCCGGGGTCGGCGGGGCCGGAGTAGAGGAGCAGGTCGGGGCCGCTCAGATCGGGGTCGCTCAGCTGGAGGAGGCTGCCCTCGACGACCGGGCCGACGAGGCCCGCCTGCGGCCGGAACGGCTTGACCAGGCTCGCGCCACCGTCGGCGGAGTACGCGTCGGCGCGGGTTCCGGGGGCCGGGGAGTCGTTGCGGGTGTTGAAGTAGACGCGTCCGTCGGGGAGTTCCGCGGCGGTGGTCTCGTTGACGTTGATGTAGCCGTCGGTGTTGTCGTCGACGTAGCCGATCCGCCAGGTCTCGCCGCGGTCGTCGCTGAGCAGGCAGTGGCCGCCGTTGTACTTGCCCTCCGTGCCGTTGTCGGTGCCCGTCGGCGGGAGGGAGTGGTTGGCGGGGACGACGACGCGGCCGGAGCTCAGCTGGATCGCGTGCCCGGGGGTGGTGGCGTACCAGCGCCACTCCCTCTTCTTGGTGTCCTCGGTGATCTCCCGGGGGCTCGACCAGGTCTCCCCCTCGTCGTCGCTGTGCCGCACCCAGACCCGCCGCCCGTCCGCGGCGCTCACGGTGCCCCGGCGGATGGCGTCCTCGGTGGCGGACGCGGCGTTCCTGACGTGGACGAGCAGGATGCGGCCGGTGTCCAGCACCACGGGGGCGGGGTTGCCCGCGAGGCCGTCCCCGTTCTCGGCGGCGACCCGCAGCGGGCCCCAGCTGCGACCGCCGTCCGTCGACCGCTTCACCACGATGTCGATGTTCCCGAAGTCCTCCCGCCCGCCGACCCGCCCCTCGCAGAAGGCCAGCAGAGCGCCGGACGCCGTACGCACGACCGCCGGGATCCGAAAGCTGGCGTAGCCTTCGCGGCCGGCTCGGAAGGGGGTGCTGGATTCGGGGGTGGTGGTCTCGGGAGCAGTGGATTCGGGAGTAGTGCATTCGGGGGTGGTGTCGGCCGTGGGGGGCATGAGGGGCTCCTTGGGTTGCGGGATGTGGGTGCGGGGCTGACTCGCCGTGCGTGCCCGGCTCGGGCGAAATCGCGGTGAACACCGGGTCACGAGTGGCCGGTTGCGGCAGGATGCTGGCGCATGGATGCCATACGGGTCGCGTTGTTGCGCGAGGTGCTCGCCGGGACCGAGTGGCTGGGGGCGACACGGCGGTTCGCGGGGATACTGCGGCGGTCCGTGGAGTCGTACGGGGGCGGACTACTCCTCGTCGGCACCGCCGAGTACGAGCCGTGGCACCTCGCGGCGCATCTGGTGGACGAGGCGGCCTGGTCCGGGACCCCGGAGCTGTCCCCCACGCTCGTACGGCATGCCACGCGCCCCTCGGATCCGGCGCACCTCGCGGTCGGGCTGGGCCGGCTGTCAAAGGCCCGCCGGGGCGAGACCCTGCTCGTGGTGGCGCCGTCCGCGCCGGGGGCCGGTCTGCTGGAGCGGGTCGACGACGCGCGGCGGGCCGGGGCGAGGGTCCTCGCGCTGGACACCGGGCACCGGGAGCTGGACACGATGGCCCACGAGGCGCTGGTGGCGCCGGACGAGCGGGAGGTCGACCTCGACACCGTGCAGCACCTGGTCAGCGCGGCGGCCGGGGAGAACGTGGTGCCCCGGCGGAGGGGGCGGGGCGGGTTGCGTGACCGTCTGTCCCGACTGGCGGACCACCTGACGTCCCCACCGCCGGCCCGGTGGTGACGGATCTCGCCCACTCACCCACCCGACTCGCTCGTGTGAGCTGCCTTCGGAAGACGGGTCGCCGCTGCGGGCAGCCGGGGTGGAGAGGTGACGCGAGAGAAGGGCGGCCGAGGTGATGGGGGAGGCGAGAGAGGGGCGGCCGAAGGCACGGGGGACGCGAGAGAAGGGCGGCCGAGGTCATGGGGACGGGGACGGGCTGGTTGGGGGGAGGGCAGGGGAAGGCCGAGTTGGAAGTGGGCGGGGCCTGAAAAAACTGGTTGCTCCAGGCGGTGGCGCGGCTGAGCATGGGGCGGCGTGAGTAGATCCGATGACGACGAGTGCGCCTCTGCCGCTGCCTCGACCACGCGTTCACCAGCGGCCGTTCCCTCGCCTTCGGCTCCGCCCGCAGAGGCGTCCCCCACGGCGCTTTCCCCCACGGCTTCGCACGCACCGACATCCCCTGTAGCGCCTTCCCCCACGGCGACGCCCGCGCCGCCCTCCTCTCCTTCGGCGCCCCTCCCTCCCGCTTCGCCTGTTCTCGCCGAGGCGTCTCCCCCTTCGGTTTCGCCCGGACTCCCTCCGGCGCCCTCCCCCTCCGCTTCCGCCTCGCCCCCTTCGGCGCCGGTTCCCTCGCCCTCCGGCACGGCCGCGCGGCTCGTTTCGTTGTTGCCGGATCTCGCTCCCTGGCGGGTGTCCGTGGACTTTCGGCGGCTGTGGGTGGCCGGGCTGATCACCAACTTCGGGAGTTTCCTGACCTTCGTCGCGCTGCCCGTACAGATGAAGGAGCTGACGGGGTCGGTCGCGGCGGTCGGGGCCATCGGGGCCGTCGAACTCGTACCGCTCATCGTGTTCGGGCTCTACGGCGGGGCCCTCGCGGACGCCCTCGACAAGCGAGCCCTGATCCTGTGGACCGAGGTCGGGCAGGGCCTGCTGTGCGCGGCGCTCCTCGTGAACGCGTTGCTGCCCGAGCCGTTCGTGTGGCCGCTGTACCTCGTCGCCGCCCTCTCCTCCGCGCTCGTCGCGGTGCAACGGCCGGCCCTCGACTCCATCGTCCCCCGGATCGTCCCGCACGAGCATCTGCCGGCCGCCGCCTCCCTCAACTCGCTGCGGTGGACCGTCGGCGGTGTCGCCGCGCCCGCCCTCGCCGGGGTGGTCGTCGCGTACGCCGGGCTGGGCTGGGCGTACGCGGCGGATCTCGCGACGTTCGTCGTCTCCGTCGCCCTGGCCGTGGGGCTGGCGCCCTCCCCCGCCTCGCACGAGGCCGCGAAGCCGTCGTGGCGGTCGATCGCGGAGGGCGCGCGGTACGCCTGGAGCCGGAAGGAACTGCTCGGTACGTACGCCGTCGATCTCGCCGCCATGTTCCTGGCGATGCCGTTGGCCGTACTGCCGTTCCTCGCGGACGAGTTGGACGCGGAGTGGTCGCTGGGGCTGATGTACGCGGCGCTGCCGACCGGGGCGCTGCTGGTGACGTTGACCAGCGGGTGGACGTCTCGGGTGCATCGGCACGGGCGGATGGTGGTGCTGGCGGCGGCGTTGTGGGGGCTGTCCGTGGTGGGGGCGGGGCTGGTGCGTGAGGTGTGGCTGGTGCTGGCGTTCCTGGTGCTGGGCGGGGGCTTCGACATGGTCAGCGGGATCTTCCGGGCGGCCATGTGGAACCAGACCATCCCCGACGAGTTGCGGGGGCGGCTCGCCGGGATCGAGCTGCTGTCGTACTCCGTGGGGCCCCAGCTGGGGCAGGTGCGGGCGGGGGCGATGGCCGCGTGGACGTCGGTGCGGGCGTCCGTGTGGGCCGGTGGGGTGTTGTGTGTGGCGGCGGTGGGGGTGTTGGCGGTGTGTCTGCCAAAGCTGATGACGTATGACGTGCGGACGAATGAGCATGCGGTGCGGATGCGGGCGGGGCGGGCGCTTGCCCACCCGCCCGGCCCGTGACTCCCCGGTCGCACGTGCGGGTCTCCCGTGGGGGGCGGCGCCGTCGGCGACTGCGGGCCACCGCATTGCCCCGCCCCGCACCGCCCGACACTCCCCAGTCACACGTGCGGGTCTCCCGCGAGGGGCCGGCGCCGTCGGCGACTGCGGGCCACCGCATTGCCCCGCCCCGCACCGCCCGACACTCCCCCATCACACGTACGGGTCTCCCGTGGGGGGCCGGCGCCGTCGGCGACTGCGGGCCACCGCATTGCCCCGCCCCGCACCGCCCGACACTCCCCCATCACACGTACGGGTCTCCCGTGGGGGGCCGGCGCCGTCGGCGACTGCGGGCCACCGCATTGCCCCGCCCCGCACCGCCCGACACTCCCCCATCACACGTACGGGTCTCCCGTGGGGGGCCGGCGCCGTCGGCGACTGCGGGCCACCGCATTGCCCCGCCCCGCACCGCCCGACACTCCCCCATCACCCGTACGGGTCTCCCATGGGGGGCGGCGGCGTTGGCGGGTCTCGGGTGTTACGGGGTCCACGTGTTTGGGCCTCCGCCTCGCCATTCGATCAAGGCGGACTGGGCCACGTACGTCTCGTCGGCGTCCTCGATGCCCGCCCGGCGGAGGAACTCGCCGATGTCGCGGAGGTCGTACGCGCGGCCCAGGATCTCGCCGTCCACGCGTACGCGGCGGCCCCCGTCCTCGTCGGGCGGGTACACGACCACGGGCATCGCAGAAGCCATACCGTCAGCCTCGCCCAAGCCGGTGCGGATCGCACCCCCACTCACACGGCCACTTTTCCGTCCCGGCCGCCGGAGCGGCGGGGGCGCCGTCACCACGACCCGTCGGCCCACCCCCGGGCACCGTCGCCCCGCCCCGCCCCGGCGGTCAGCCCTCGCGGCCGTCCTCGCCCGTCGGGGCGTCCTGCCAGCGGGGGTCGTTCTCCCATTCCGCGTTGCGGTCGCGGGCCGTCTCCATCGCGCGGGTGGCCTCCTCGCGGCTGGCGTACGGGCCCATGCGGTCCTTGCCGGGGCAGTCCGGGCCCTCCTCCACCTTCTTGTGCTCCAGGCAGTAGTACCACTCGCCGGGCTTGCCGGCCGCGCGGCGTTTGAACAGGGGCATGGCCTGAGTTCCCTTCACCAGTCGTCACCGACATGGTCCCCCACCACCGCTGGTTAAACTCGCTGGCATGTCTGGCCAGTCGCTGCTCGCACCGGGGACGCTCTCCCCCGCCCGCTCCGTCCCGGGGCACATCCGCCGCCCCGAGTACGTGGGCAAGCCCTCCCCCACCCCGTACACCGGACCCGAGGTGCAGACGCCCGAGACGATCGAGGCGATGCGGATCGCCGGGCGGATCGCGGCCCGGGCGATGGCCGAGGCCGCCAAGCACATCGCCCCCGGCGTCACCACCGACGAGCTGGACCGCGTCGCCCACGAGTACATGTGCGACCACGGGGCCTACCCCTCCACCCTCGGCTACCGAGGCTTCCCCAAGTCGCTGTGCACCTCCGTCAACGAGGTCATCTGCCACGGCATCCCCGACTCGACCGTGCTGCGCGACGGCGACATCGTCAACCTCGACGTGACGGCGTACATCGGCGGCGTCCACGGCGACAACAACGCCACGTACCTCGTGGGTGACGTCGACGAGGAGTCGAAGCTGCTCGTCGAGCGGACCCGCGAGTCCCTCACCCGCGCCATCAAGGCCGTCAAGCCGGGGCGGCAGATCAACATCATCGGGCGGGTCATCGAGTCGTACGCCAAGCGGTTCGGGTACGGGGTCGTGCGCGACTTCACGGGGCACGGGATCAACTCGTCGTTCCACTCCGGGCTGATCATCCCGCACTACGACTCCCCGCACGCCACGACCGTGATGCAGCCCGGAATGACCTTCACGATCGAGCCGATGCTCACCCTCGGGTCGTACGACTACGACATGTGGGACGACGGCTGGACGGTCGTGACCAAGGACCGCAAGCGCACCGCCCAGTTCGAGCACACGCTGGTCGTCACGGAGACAGGGGCGGACATCCTCACCCTCCCGTGACACCCGGAGCCCTGTCGTGACAGCGGCACGCGCCGTGACACCCAGCACCCTTCCGTGACACCCGGCCCGCCCGCGGGCCCACCCGCGCCGTGCCACCCCACCCGCCTTCGGCCCTCCCGGGCCCCAGGCGGGTTTTTTCATCTCGTCCTCATTCCATGTGGGAGTCGTGATGATCCGGGGTACCGTTTTTACCGACAGGGAGTCGGGAACCTGTTGACTTAGGTAAGCCTAACCACCGAAACTGAGCACAGCTTCTCGTCTCCCCCTAGGCATCGGAGGCCTTCATGAACGCGTCGGTCACCTCGGACACGGCGTTCTCCACGCTCATCCGCACCGCGTCGCACGAGCAGCACACCGAGGCGGAGACCACGACGTTCATGGGCGACATGCTCGGCGGCAAACTCGGCGTCGAGGCGTACACGCGGTACACCGAGCAGCTGTGGTTCGTGTACGAGGCACTGGAGAGCGGCGCGCGGGCACTGGTCGACGACCCGGTCGCCGGGCCGTTCATCCAGCCGGAGCTGATGCGGCTGGCCGCGCTGGAGCGGGACCTGGGGCATCTACGCGGGCCGCGCTGGCGTTCGACGCTCTCGGCACTGCCGGCGACGGAGGCGTACGCGGCGCGGGTCGCCGAGTGCGCGCGGAGCTGGCCCGGCGGTTATGTGGCCCACCACTACACGCGCTATCTCGGCGATCTCTCCGGCGGGCAGATCATCCGGGACCGGGCCGAGAAGACATGGGGCTTCGAGCGGAAGGGCGACGGCGTCCGCTTCTACGTGTTCGAGGACATCGCCAATCCGGCCGCGTTCAAGCGGGGGTACCGCGAGCTGCTGGACCGGGTGCGGGCGGACGATCTGGAGAAGCAGCGGATCGTGAGCGAGTGCAAGCGGGCGTTCGCCCTGAACACGGCGGTGTTCCTGGCCCTGGGCGAGGAGTTCCCCCTGTCCGCGTGAGGCGTGCGGCGGAGCGGTCGGGACGGACCGGCCGCACCGCCACCTCAGCGTTCCGCACCGCTACCTCATCGCTCCGCGCCGCTACCTCATCGCTCCGCGCCGCTACCTCATCACTCCGCACCGCCACCTCAGCGTTCCGCACCGCTACCTCACCGTTCCGGACCGCTTCCTCAGCGCTCCAGGAACACCCTTCCGCCGACCTCCACCCAGCCGTGCGGCTGTGGGGCCGTCAGGAGCTGGGAGCCCGCGCCCTGGGTGATGTTCAGGGCGCGGCCCAGCTGGGCGGTGAGCTGGAGGGCTGCCGCGCCGGTGGCCTCGTCCTCGTCGATGCCGTCGTCGCGGCCGGGGAAGGCGCGGGCCCGGATCCGGCCGGCGGCCTCGTCCTCCCAGGCCCAGGCGTAGATCCACTCACCGGGCGGCGGGACCGTGAGGTCGTCGATCTCGGCGGCGGTGCCGTACTGACGGAAAGTGCGGGGCGGCGCCCATTCGGGCAGGGCCTCGATCCAGCTGAACTCGCCGTCCAGCCGGGCGCCGACGACACCGGCCGGGGTGACCAGTTCGGGTACGTCGAGGAGCCAGGCCGTGCCGACGCAGGGGTACCCGGCGAACGGCAGGCGCAGCGTGGGGGTGTAGATGTCGATGACTCCGCGCTCGGGGTCGTCCACGAACACGGTCTCGCTGAAGCCGAGTTTGGCGGCGAACGCCTGGCGGTCGGCACGGTCGGGCATCACGGAGCCCTCGCGGACGACGCCCAGTTCGTTGCCGTATCCGCCGCCGGGCCCGCAGAACACCCGCAGCACATCGAAGTCAGTCACATGCGGAATTGAAGCATCACCCGGGCCACTCGGTCGCTTTTCCCCCGGTCACCGGCGGGCGGTCGCGGCGTCCCGCGTCCTCGGACCGGTGATGTCTTGATCACAGGGCCGGTGATGTCTTGATCACACCGAAACGGGGTTCTTGACCGCGGAATGGGAAACTTGACCGGCCCTTGACTGAACGATGGGTCCTGTTTTGGGCCACCGTGATCGGGCCGTGCTCGTACGGGCGCCGGGGCGCGGGCTTCACTGGAGGCACGGCATCTGGTGAGGTAAGCCTCAGATAACTTGGGGCAGCCTCACCTTATCTGTGTGTTCCCCTGTCCTTCCTTGGAGCCGAAATGCGCCCCCTCAGACTGTCCTTCGTCACCGCCGCCACGACCGTCGCGGCCCTGACCGCCGTCACGGGCTGCACCGAGAAGAGCAGCGCGGGCGCGGACGGGGTCATCGCGGTGACCGCGACCGACACCAAGTGCGAGGTGTCGAAGAAGGAGTTCCCGGCCGGGCACGTCGAGCTGGACATCGAGAACAAGGGCTCGAAGGTCACCGAGGTCTACCTCCTCTTCCCCGACGACCGTGTCGTCACCGAGCGCGAGAACATCGGCCCCGGCACCAAGCAGAAGGTCACCGCCGAGGTGAAGGCGGGCGACTACCGGATCGCGTGCAAGCCGGGCATGAAGGGCGACGGCATACGGCAGGACGTCACCGCGACCGGTTCCGGCAAGGTGGCGAAGCGCGACCCGCGGCTGGACGAGGCCGTGGCCTCGTACCGCAAGTACGTGCAGACGCAGGCCAACGAGACGATCCCGCTGGTGAAGGTGTTCGCCGAGGCCGTCAAGGACGGCGACGTCGAGGCGGCGAAGAAGGCGTACGCGCCCTCCCGCATCGGCTGGGAGCGCACCGAGCCGGTCGCCGAGTCCTTCGGTGACATCGACCCGAAGGTCGATGTCCGCGAGGACGGTCTGGAGGAGGGCCAGGACCCGGAGAAGGACTGGACCGGCTGGCACCGTCTGGAGCGCTCGCTGTGGAAGGACGGCAAGCTCACCGACCGTGACTCCGAGCTGGCCGACCAGCTGGTGAAGGACCTGGTCGACTGGCAGAAGCGGGTCGGCAAGGCGGAGATCACCCCGACCTCCATGGCCAACGGCGCCAAGGAACTCCTCGACGAGGTCGCCACCGGCAAGGTCACCGGCGAGGAGGAGCGCTACTCGCACACCGACCTCGTCGACTTCAAGGCGAACGTCGAGGGCGCCGAGGAGTCGTACAAGCTGCTGAAGGCCGTCGCCGCCGAGAACGACCCGGAGCTGACGAAGGAACTCGACAAGCAGTTCACGGCGCTGAACACGCTGCTCGACAAGTACCGCGCGGACAAGACGGGTTACGACTTCGTCTCCTACGACAAGGTCAGCAAGGCCGAGCAGAACAAGCTGTCGGACGCGGTGAACGCGCTCGCCGAGCCGCTCTCGCAGCTCGCAGCGGCGGTCGTGAAGTAGGCGACGGAAGAGAGTCGGCAGTCATGACGGACACCACCCAGAACACCACCGACGGCACCGGGGACGGGGTCGCCGGCACCGACGGCACGACCGGCGACGACACCGCCTCGACCGACACCGCGGGGGCCGGCACCCCGGCCGGTGACGGCTCGCGGGCGCCGTCGCGGCGGGCGCTGATCGGCTGGGGCGGTGCCGGCCTCGCGCTCGGCGCCGCCGTCGCCGGGGGCGCCGTGGCCGTGGCCCGTCCGGGCGAGGACACCGTGGAGACGGTGGCCGCCGGCGGTCCCATCGCCTTCCACGGCACCCACCAGGCCGGTATCGCGACGCCGGTGCAGGACCGGCTGCACTTCGCCGCGTTCGACGTGGAGACGGACGACCGCGAGGCGTTCGTGGCAATGCTGAAGGACTGGACGGAGGCCGCGCGCCGGATGACCGCCGGGAAGGCGGTCGGCGACGGCGCGTACGGCGGTCTCGCGGAGGCGCCCCCGGACGACACCGGGGAGGCGCTGGGGCTGAAGCCGTCCCGGCTGACCCTCACCGTCGGCTTCGGGCCCTCGCTGTTCGAGCGGTTCGGGCTGGCGAAGCAGCGCCCCGAGGCGCTGGTGGACCTGCCGCAGTTCGCCGGCGACAACCTGGACCGGGCCCGCAGCGGCGGCGACCTGTGCGTCCAGGCGTGCGCGGACGATCCGCAGGTCGCGGTGCACGCCATCCGCAACCTAGCCCGCATCGGCTTCGGCAAGGTGTCGGTGCGCTGGTCCCAGCTCGGCTTCGGCAAGACCTCGTCGACCACGCCCGAGGCGCAGACCCCCCGCAACCTCATGGGGTTCAAGGACGGCACCCGCAACATCGCGGGCACGGAGACCGCCCGTCTGAAGAAGCACGTGTGGGTGGACGAGAAGGACGGGCCCGCCTGGATGGCCGGCGGCTCGTACCTGGTGGCCCGGCGCATCCGGATGCACATCGAGCCCTGGGACCGGACCTCGCTCCAGGAGCAGGAGGACATCTTCGGCCGCGACAAGGGCGAGGGCGCGCCCGTCGGCAAGGCGAAGGAGCGGGACGAGCCGTTCCTGAAGGCGATGAAGCCCGACGCGCACGTACGGCTCGCGCACCCCGACTCCAACGGCGGGGCGACGATCCTGCGCCGCGGCTACTCGTTCACCGACGGCACCGACGGCCTGGGCCGCCTGGACGCGGGGCTGTTCTTCCTCGCGTACCAGCGGGACGTGCGCAAGGGGTTCATCCCGATCCAGCGCAACCTGGCCACGGACGCGCTCAACGAGTACATCCAGCACGTGGGTTCGGCGATCTTCGCCGTCCCGCCCGGCGTCCGCGACGCGGACGACTGGTGGGGACGGGCGCTGTTCTCCTCGACGACGGAGGGCTGACCCTGTGTTCGCGAACTATCTGATCGGACTGCGCGAGGGCCTGGAGGCCAGTCTCGTCGTCTGCATCCTCATCGCCTACCTGGTGAAGACCGAGCGCCGGGACGCCCTGAAGCCCATCTGGATCGGTATCGGTGCCGCCGTCGGTCTCGCCCTGGCCTTCGGCTGCGTCCTCGAGTTCGGCTCGCAGGAGATGACGTTCGAGGCGCAGGAGGCGCTCGGCGGCTCACTGTCCATCATCGCGGTGGGCCTGGTGACGTGGATGGTCTTCTGGATGCGCCGCACGGCCCGGCACCTGCGGTCGGAGCTGCACGGCAAGCTCGACACGGCCCTCCAGTTGGGCACGGGCGCCCTGGTGGCCACCGCGTTCCTGGCGGTGGGCCGGGAGGGCCTGGAGACCTCGCTGTTCGTGTGGACGTCCGTCCGGGCGTCCAGCGACGGCACGGAGGGCCCGCTGATCGGAGTGCTGCTGGGCCTCGCGAGCGCGGTGGTCCTCGGCTGGCTGTTCTACCGGGGTGCCCTGCGCATCAACCTGTCCAAGTTCTTCACGTGGACCGGCGGCATGCTGGTCGTGGTCGCGGCCGGCGTCCTCGCGTACGGCTTCCACGACCTCCAGGAGGCGGACTTCCTGCCGGGCCTCACGGACAAGGCGTTCGACATCACGGGGACGATCCCGCCGGACAGCTGGTACGGCACCCTGCTGAAGGGCGTGTTCAACTTCCAGCCCGACCCGACGGTCCTCCAAGTCACGGTCTGGCTCCTGTATCTGGTCCCGACGCTCGCGTTGTTCCTCGCCCCGGTAGGGTTCGCCTCCGGGAAGGGGAAGGTGAAGGTTCCTGATGAGCAGGGTTCGCGGGGTTCCGAGCACACGAAGGCTTCGTGAGGTTCGTCCGGTTCGTACGCGCGAGGGGCGGCGCGGGCTTCGGCGTCACGGCTGCGGGGCGCTGCTGAGCGCGGCGGTGGCCGTGCTGTCGCTGACGGCGAGCGGGTGCGTGGTGGTCCGCGGCGATCTGGAGATCGTGCCCTCGTCGACCCAGGGCGAGGCGGCGCGGGCGCTGGAGGAGTTCACCGCCGCGTACAACGACGCGGACAAGGAGTACGACCAGTCCCGGGACGCGTCGCGGGTGACCGGCGCCCTCGCCGACATCGACGGCGGCAAGCTCCGCTCGGGCGCGAAGATCAGCCCGAGCGGCAACCCCGACCATGTGCCGCTGAAGCTGAGCGACGTGAAGTACACGATCCCCGAGAAGGCGGCCTGGCCCCGCTGGTTCCTGGTCGACGCGGCCGCCAACAAGGGCCGGAACAGCGACCGTTGGCTGTTCGTGTTCACCCGCGACGGTCTGGACGACGTGTGGGAGGTGTCCTTCCTCACGATCATGCCCGCCTCCGACGTCCCGCAGTTCAAGAAGGACGAGGACGGCTACGCGCAGGTGGTGGCCGCCGACGACCCCCAGTTGTCGGTGGCCCCGGCGGAGCTGCCCGAGAAGTACGTGACGTATCTGAAGGAGGACAGCGCCCTCTTCGCCGACGGCCCGTACACCTCGCAGGAGCGCGCGAAGCGCCAGAAGAACGCGCAACGGCCGGGCATCGTGCGGCAGTACGTCGACGAGCCCCTCACGAACGGCGACTACGCGCCGGTCGGGCTGCGCACCACGGACGGCGGAGCGCTGGTCTTCTTCACGACCCGCCACTACGAGAAGCAGACGGCCGCGCAGGGCGTGGACATCCCCGTGAACGACGCGGCTGTCCGGGCGCTGATGACGGGCGAGCCGCGGCAGTCGCTGACGCTGGAGTTCGTCTCCAACCAGGCGGTCCTGGACCCGGCGCGGACGGCGTCCGACGAGCAGGTGAGGTTCCTCGGCCAGGTGGGCGGTCTCACGTCCGCGAAGGGCGAGTGACAGCGAAGGGCGAGTGACAGACGGGGCCCGTTCCCCGGGGGCGGGTGACGCCTCCGGGGTTCAGCCGTGCTGCGGCCAGGCGGTGGTGTCCGGTTTCCCGGCCGCGTGGCGGGCGCATTCGTCGGTGAGGATCTCCAGCAGGCTCAGCGGGTCGGGCAGCGGGTGCTCCGGGCCGCGCACCCAGTGGACGGCGACGTCACCGGGGAGCCGGGCGGGTGGTACGAGGACGTAGGAGCCCCGGCAGTGCCAGCGCAGGCCGGGATGCTCGTCCATGGTCTCCGGGTGGCAGTCCAGCTCGCAGGGCCACCACTCGTCCTCGTCCTCGGGGGTGCCCCGGGTGTGGGTGAAGAAGAGGAGCCGTCCGTCCTCCGCCTCGGACTCCGACTCGGCGACGGGCCCCACCTCCACACCGGAGGCGAGCAGCCGCTCCAGGGCCCGGCGGCCGGCGGCGAGCGGTACGTCGAGTACGTCGTGGACCATGCCGGTGGCGGTGATGAAGTTGGCCTCCGGCTGGTGCCGGGCCCATCGCTCCACCTGGGCGCGGTCGGTGGTGGACTGCGTCTGCCAGGCGAAGGACACCGGGTGGCGGGCGGGCGTCGGACAGCCGACGCGGTCGCAGGAGCACCGGTAGCCCGAGGGGTGCGCGGCGGGCGCGAGCGGGAGTCCGGCGGCGGCTGCTGCGAGCAGCAGCGCCTCACGGCCGGCGGCGTCGGGGGTCTCGTCGAGCGGGCGGCCTGCGCGTCGGCCCCGCAGCCACTCGGAGATCCTGCCCTGCCGACCGGACCGGCCGCCGAACGTCGCGCTCATCTATCCCCTCGCCTCGCTGTGGTGCGGACAGCATGCCTCATCGTCCCACCATCCTGCGTCGCAGGGGACCGGAGCGCCCATCCGGGGTAGGTGGGGCGAAGCCGGAGCGCGGACAGGGATGGTGCGCTATTCCATGCTTTGACGGGATTTACAGCCCGCCGCGGGGCTCGGTCCGGTCGGTTTGGTCACACCGGTGCGGAGAGTTGACGGCGCTCGACGAGTCAGCGGGGGGCGAGGCCGTACAGGGCGTATTCGACCAGGGCGTCCGTGTAGTCGTACGAGATGGGGCCCGTGTACTGGAGCCAGCGCTGGGCGAGCGGGGAGACGAAGAGTTCCAGGGCGATGCGCGGGTCGATGTCGGGGCGCACGGCCCCCTGCTCCTGGGCCGCCCGCAGGCGCTTCACATACAGCTGGAGCTGGGGTTCGAGGAGCTTGGCGACGAATTCGGTGCCGAGCTGGCGGTTGACGACGCCCTCGGCGGCCAGGGCGCGTGAGGGGACCTCGAACTTGGGGTCGAGCAGTTCGTCCACGGTGGCGCGCAGCACGGCCTTGAGGTCGGCCTCCAGGTCCCCGGTGTCGGGGATCTCGTACTGGGCCTGCTCCCCGAGGACCTCGGGCCGGGCCGCCGCCTCCGCCGCCTGGGCGCTCAGGTCGAGGAACGCCTCCAGCAGGACGTCCGCCTTGGACGACCACCAGCGGTAGATCGTCTGCTTGCCGACGCCGGCGCGGGCGGCGATGCCCTCGATGGTCGTCTTCTGGTAGCCGACCTCGCCGACGAGGGCGAGGGCGGCGTCGTAGATGGCGCGGCGGGACTTCTCGCTGCGGCGGGTGGAGTCAGGGGCGGTCTTGTTGGCCATGCCCCGAACTTATCAGGTTGACAAGACGGTGCGTCTCGCCTGACAGTGGAGCGGTCGACGAGCGAGACGGAACGTATCGTCCCGCATTGGATTGATGAGCAGAAGGAGACCGTCATGACCCGTGGTGGAGCAGGAAACATGCTGGGAGTGGGCGGCGCCCGCCGGAACCTGGGCCGCGAGGCCCTGCGGGGCGGAGGGCGGGGCGGCCGGGTCGGCGGCGGCGTCGATCCGCAGGCCCAGAAGCGGGAGCTGCTGCGGAAGCTCCAGGAGAAACGCGTGGAGGAGGGCGCCGGGAGGCAGGAAGCGACGGAAGCGCCGGAAGCGGACGGCGAGGCATCGTGAACCCGTGCGGGGCCGCCCCGCCGCGGCTTGCGGGCGGGGCGGGGCGGGCTGCGCGGCGCACGGGTTTCGGGCGGGCGGGCGGGCGGTTGGCCGGTTGGCCGGTTGGCCGGGGTCAGGAGAGCGGTCGGTCGGGGCCGTGCGTGCGGCCGGCCGGGGCCACGCGCAGGGCCGACCGGGGCCGCGCGAGCGGCCGACCGGGGTCAGGAGAGGGGGCGGTCGGGCAGGTTCAGTACGCCGACCGTCTGGCCGCCGCTCGTCTCGCCGGTGAGGTCGAAGCCGAGGCGGCGATAGAAGGACTCGGGGCCGTCGGGGCCCGGATGCCAGGTGACATGGAGGCGAGTACCGCCCCGGCGGCGGATCTCGGCGGCGACGGACTCCACGGCGAACCGGCCGTACCCCCGGCCCTGTTCAGCGGCGTCGATGTTGAGACGCCACAGGCCGGAGCGGATGTCCGTGCCGCTGCCGTCGCCCTTCCAGTCGATGTCGAGGAAGGCCATGAGGAAGCCGACGGCCCGGTCGCCGTCCCGGATGAGGCGGGGCCAGGCGACGCCGGGATGGACGTACGCCTCCGCGAGGGACTTCACGACCGGCTCCACGGCGTGCTCCTGGTCGGGGCGGACACGAAGGGCCAGCGCGGCCTCGATGTTGGCCGGGGTGATCTCTTCCAGATGGGGCGCTGTCGTCGACATGATCACGACTTAGCCCGAGGCACCCCCGGCGCCGCAACCGATTTTGACGGTCACAACTCGGCTTTTGACAAGCAGAGTTCACCTTATGCACACGAACTGACCTCAGTATCATCATGAGATGACGGAACCGACGCAATCCGGCCAGCCGGCGGACCAGCCGGGCACACCACCCCAGCCCCCGGCCTCCCCACCCCCGGCGCCCTCGCCCCCGGCCTCCCAGCCGCCGGTCCCCAACCATCCGGTCCCCCACCCGTCGGCGCCCCCGGTGTCCCCGACGCCCCCCGCGCCCGGGCAAGGGTGGCCGGCCCCTCCCCCGCCGTCGGCCCCGTACCCCTACGCGAGCGCCCCGCCCGGCCCGGCGAGCGGCACGGGCGGGGTGTCCGACCGGCTGTCCGGGGCGCTGCTGGCCCTCGGTGCGGCGCTCACGATCGGCGGTTCGTTCACCACGCTGAACTCGGCGGTCGACTACCGCGACAGGGAGAAGGACGAGGTGGTCGTCGAGAGCGTGTCGAAGGCGTGGTCCCATCGGACCGAGTTCGCCGAGGGCCTGGTGTCGGCGAACGGGGCGGTCGACAGGGTGCAGTTCGACGGGGTCTCGCTGCTGGTCGGGATCGTCGCCGCCCTCGTCGCGGCCGTCTTCCTGCTGGTGGGCCCCGGGCGACGACCCGCGCTGCGACGGGGGCTCGGGGTCGCGGGCGGGGCGGTGCTGTTCGGCACGACCCTGGCGGTCGTGATGGAGTCGGTAAGCGTCACACAGTGGGAGTCGGAGACCCAGGAGATGAGCTTCGGCCTCGGCTTCTACCTGCTGACCGGCGCCGTCCTCCTGAGCCTCGCGGCGACCGCGCTCACCCTCGTCGGCGCCCAGCGCTCCACGCCCGCGGGGCCCGCGCTGCCGCAGTCGTCCCATCCCTGGCCGACACCGCCCGCCGCCCAGCCGTACGTGCCAGGCGCGGCGGGCCCCGCGGGCACGGCGGGCCCGCCCCCGTCGTCGTACTAGCGGCCGCCTTCCGGGGGCGAGGGCTCAGGCCCGGTCGTCGTCCCCGGTCGGCGGGGGCCAGGCGTCGCCCCAGTCGGCGTCACGGGCCGCTTTGTAGAGCGGGCCATGGCGTTTGGTGACGGTGGTCCGACCGAGGGTGGGAACGGGGCCGGAGCCGGTGCCGGGCCCACTCCCGCCGTCGCCGTCGGCGCCAGAGAGGGCAGTGGTGGCGGCGTCCGTGGTGGTCGAGGTCCCGGTCCCGGTTCCGCAGAGGTCGAGGAGGACCTGGCCCTTGCGGATCTGGGGCTTGCGCACGACACGGGAGGCGGCCGGGGCCGGGGCGAAGCGGGTCGCGGCGACGTAGCTGAACTTCTCGTCCTCGTACGCCAGGGAGCCGCCCTTGACCTGCCGGTGCAGGGAGGAGCGGCTGACGCGGGCGGCGAAGTGGCACCAGTCCTCGCCGGGGACGATCGGGCAGGCCGCGCTGTGCGGGCAGGGAGCGGCGACGTGGAACCCGGCGGCGACCAGGCGGTCGCGGGCGTCGATGACACGGGCGTAGCCGTCGGGGGTGCCGGGCTCGATGACCACGACGGCCTGCGCGGCGGTCGCTGCGGCGTCGACCACGGCGGTCCGGTCGGCGTCGGTGAGCTCGCCGAGGACGTAGGAGATCGTGACGAGATCAGTGCTCTCGATGGTGAGCGCCGCTCCGATACGAGAGCGCTGCCACTCGGTGGGCTTGAGGTCCGGGTGGGCGGCGGCGATCTCCCGGCCCAGCGCGAGCGCCGGTTCCGCCCAGTCGAGCACCGTCACCGGGCGCCCGCCCGGCCAGGTCGCGTTCACGGCCCAGGTCGCGGCGCCCGTGCCTCCGCCGACGTCCACATGGCTGCCGGGTTCCCAGCCGGGCACGGCCCGCGCGAACGCCTCCAGCGCCGCGCACACCGCCTCGAACGTGGCCGGCATCCGGTACGCCGCGTACGCCACCACGTCCGACCGGTCCCGCAGCACGGGCGCGTCGGTGGGCGTCCGCCCCCGGTAGTTCACGATCAGCCGCTCCACCGCCTGCGCGGCCGCCTTCGGCGGAAGCCCGTCGAGCAGATGGGCGAGAGCGGTCCGGAGGGTGTCGGACGGGGAGAGAGGGGCGTTCACGAAGGAATTCTACGAGGCCCGGACCACACGCCCGCGCCGAAGCCCGGCGCCCCACGGCGGCCCCCACCGCGGCCCCCCACGACGACCCCCTGCGGCGCGCATCCGAACCCGCTCACATCCCCCGCACCGCCCGCGCCACCCTGGTCCCCGCCGCCGCTCGGGCCGCGTTCAGAGGGGCCCCGCGACGGGGGTGGACCGCGTTGGTCAGGAGGATCAGGAACGTGTCCGTGGACTGGTCGAGGACGAGGGACGTGCCGGTGAAGCCGGTGTGGCCGGCGGCTCCGCGGCCCGCCAGTTCGCCCATGAACCAGGGCTGGTCGACGGCGAACCCGAGCCCCGGTGGCGTCAGCATCAGCTCCACGAAGTCGGGGCCGAGGATGCGGGCGGGGCCGTAGGAGCCGCCGGCCAGCAGGGTGCGGCAGAACACCGCGAGGTCCCGGGCCGTCGAGAAGAGTCCCGCATGTCCGGCGACCCCGCCGAGCGCCCACGCGTTCTCGTCGTGGACCTGACCCCGCAGCATGCCCCGTTCGGCCTTCCCCCAGGGCCGACGCTGGTCCTCCGTCGCCGCCGCGCCGGGGCAGGGCCCGAAGGCCGTGGCGGTCATGCCCAGGGGGCGGGTGATGCCGACGTGGATCAGGTCGTCCAGGCCCCGGCCCGTGAGGCGTTCGAGGACGTGCTGGAGGAGCAGGAGGTTGAGATCGGAGTAGAGATGAACCGTGCCCGGCGCCGTCATCGGCTCCTCGCGCCGCAGCATCGCCAGCCGCGCCTCGGCGGAACCGCAGTCGTACAGCGGGAGTTCGGGTCGCAGCCCCGAGGTGTGGGTGAGGAGATGGCGGACGGTGAGGCCGTGCGCGGCGGCGCCGGAGAAGTCGGGCAGGTACGCGGCAACCTTCGCGTCGATGCCGAGGGTGCCGCGCTCCAGTTGCTGGACCGCCGCGACGGCGGTGAACAGCTTGGTGAGGGAGGCCAGGTCGAAGGGGGTGTCGGGGGTCGCCGGGACGCGGGACCGGGGCGGCAGTTCCACCCCGCTGCCGGTGTGTTCGTCGTAGGACTCGTAGCGGACCGCCCAGCCCGCCGCCTCCTCGACGGCGATGACGGGACCGCGGCCGGCGAGGACGACGGCGGCGGGCGCCCGGGGCCGGTCGCCTTCCGTCAGCGCGCGCACCTCGCGGACGAGATGGCGCAGTTCCTCGGGGTCGAGTCCGGCCCGTTCCGGGGTGTCCGTGCGCAGTCTCGGCGCGCTCAGCTCTCCTCCCCCTTCCTCTCGGTTCCGCTCGGGAGGGGCATACCCCCATCCTCTGCCTTCGTACGCTTGTTCCAGGGACGGCACAGTGCCACGAAGCAGGTCGCCGCCACCAGTGTCGCGGTGAGTTGGACGACGGCCATGGGGACGGCGGTTTCCTCGCCCGCGACGCCGACCAGGGGGGACGCTATCGCGCCGATCAGGAAGGACGAGGTACCCAGCAGCGCCGACGCCGACCCCGCCGCGTGCCGCACCCGCATGAGGGCGAGCGCCTGCGTGTTGGGGAGGGTGACGCCCATCGCGGACATCAGCACGAACAGCGCCGCGGCGACCGGGGCCAGACCGACCTCGCCGAAGGCGCCCAGCGACATCAGCAGCAGGGCGGTCGCGGCGAGCATGATGACGGTGAGGCCGACCGCGAACACCTTGTCGAGGCTCACCCGGCCGACGAGGACCTTGCCGTTGATCTGGCCGACGATGACAAGGCCGACCGAGTTGACGCCGAACAGGATGCTGAACGTCTGCGGGGAGGCGCCGTAGATCTCCTGGATCACGAACGGGGAGGCGCTGATGTAGGCGAAGAGCGCGGCGAAGGCGAAGCCGCCGGCGAGGACGTAGCCCATGAAGACGCGGTCGGTGAGCAGGCCGCGCATGGCGTGCAGGGTCTCGCCGACGCCGCCGCCGTGGCGTTCGGCGGGGGCCAGCGTCTCGGGGAGGCGCGCCCAGACGACCGCGAGGAGGGCGGCGCCGATGACGGTGAGGACGACGAAGACGCCCCGCCAGTCGGTGACGCGGAGGATCTGGCCGCCGACGAGGGGCGCGACGATCGGGGCCACCCCGGAGATCAGCATCAGGGTGGAGAAGAAGCGGGCCATGGCGTCGCCGTCGTACAGGTCGCGTACGACGGCCCGGGCGATCACGATCCCGGCGGAGCCGGCGAGACCCTGCACCAGGCGGAAGGCGATGAGGGTCTCGACGGTCGGGGCGAGGGCGCACAGCGCGGTGGCGAGGACGTAGACGGCGAGGCCGAGGAGGAGGGGGCGCCTGCGGCCCCAGCGGTCGCTCATCGGGCCGATCAGCAGCTGGCCGAGGGCCATACCGGCGAGGCAGGCGGTGAGGGTCAGCTGGACGGTGGCGGCGGGGGCGTGCAGCGAGTTGGTGACCTCCGGCAGCGCCGGGAGGTACATGTCCATCGCCAGGGGCGGCGTGGCGGTGAGCCCGCCGAGGACGAGGGTGACGAGGAGCCCGGTGCGGCGCAGGGCGACGGGGGTGGCCTTCGTCGGCCCCGAGCGCGGCGCCGGTGGCTGCTCGTCGGCCGGCCGCTCCGGTTCCGGGTTCGGTGGCGTTCGCTCCGCCGGTTCGGCGCCGGACCGCGGGTGGTCGGGGCCGGACACCGCCGTCTCGGGCAGCCCCTCCGTCGGTCCGGTCGCCGCCGCCGTGTCCGGCTCCGGGTGCCCGCCCGCCGCCACCGTGTTCGACCCGTCCGCCGCCGAGCCCGGTATGTGCCCCTCGGGCATGTGCCCCTCCCTGACTGTTCGGTCCGCCACCTATGCTCTCAGCTCGTACGACGTGGGCGGGGTCACCACCGCGCCCCGGGGCCGAGGACAGGGGTGGCGATGGCGCGGGACGGGCGGGTGCGGTGGGGGATTCTGGCGACCGGAGGGATCGCCGCGAGCTTCACGGCGGACCTCGTCGATCTGCCGGACGCCGAGGTCGTGGCGGTCGCGTCGCGCAGCGAGCAGTCGGCGAAGGCGTTCGCCGAGCGGTTCGGGATACCGCGCGCGTACGGCGAGTGGCGCGCGCTCGCCGAGGACGAGGACGTCGACGTGGTGTACGTCGCCACGCCGCACTCGGCGCACCGGGTCGCCGCCGGGATGTGCCTGGAGGCGGGCCGGGGCGTGCTGTGCGAGAAGCCGTTCACGCTGAACGTGCGGGAGGCCGAGGAACTGGTCGCGCTGGCGCGGGGGCGTGGGCGGTTCCTGATGGAGGCCATGTGGATGTACTGCAATCCGCTGGTCCGGCGGCTCGCGGAGATGGTGCGGGACGGCGCGATCGGTGACGTGCGGACCGTGCAGGCGGACTTCGGGCTCGCGGGGCACCTCTTGCCGGGGGCGAGGAACGGAGCACTGCCGCCGTCGCACCGGCTGCGGGACCCGGCGCAGGGCGGGGGCGCGCTGCTGGACCTCGGGGTGTACCCGATCTCGTTCGCGCAGCTGCTGCTCGGGGAGCCCTCGGACGTCACGGGGAGAGCGGTGCTCTCGGACGAGGGCGTCGATCTCCAGACCGGAGCACTGCTCTCCTGGGAGAGCGGTGCCATCGCTTCGGTGCACTGCTCCATCGTCGGCGGTACGGCCACCTCGGCGTCGGTCACCGGCTCGCAGGGCCGTATCGACATCCCGAACGGCTTCTTCTTCCCGGACCACTTCGTGCTGCACCGCGACGGCCGTGAGCCGCAGACCTTCGCCGCGGACCCGGCCGACGGTCCCCGCAACAGCTTCCGGCACGAGGCCACCGAGGTGATGCGGGCCCTGCGCGCGGGCGAGACCGAGTCCCCGCTGGTCCCGCTGGACGGCACCCTCGCCGTGATGCGGACGCTCGACGCGATCCGGGAACGCGTCGGCGTCCGCTACCCCGGCGAGGACGGCAGGCGGGACGGCGATCTGGTGGCTACACCGGCGTGAGGCCGGGGTTGCCCGCCTCCATCGCCGGCTACAGCGGCGTGAGGCCCGGGTTGCCCGCCTCCATCGCGAAGGAGGCGACCGTGGTGAGGCCCGCGTCCGGCGTCGTCACGTACGGCAGGGCGTGGAAGTCGGCGCGGGCCTGCGTCCTGTCGAGGGAGACCGTCAGATAGCCGCGGCGGCCGTTGTAGAACCGCATGTGCGGGTTGGCGGTCATGTAGGTGTCCCAGTTGGCGGGCTTGTCGGAGCCGTTGCCGCCGCTGCTGACGGAGGTGGCGACGAGTTCCGCGCCGACGGTGCGCGAGGAGCGGTCGTCGAAGTCGCGCTTGATGTCGAAGGCGTAGCCGACGTGGACGTCGCCGGTGAGGACCATCAGGTTCTCGATGCCGGCGTCCTCCGCGCCGGCGAGGACGCGTTCGCGGGAGGCCCGGTAGCCGTCCCAGGAGTCCATCGACACCTTGTAGTTCTCGCCGACGGCGTTGCGGCGCTGGGAGAAGGTGACCTGCTGGGGGACGACGTTCCAGATCGCGTCGGAGTCGGCCCAGCCGTCCAGCAGCCACTGCTCCTGCTCGTCGCCCGTGATGGAGCGCGCCGGGTCGGCGGACTCCGGGCCGGGTATCTGCCAGCCGTCGCCCTGGGCCTGGTTGTCGCGGTACTGGCGGGTGTCGAGGATGTCGAACTGGGCGAGGCGGCCCCAGGAGAAGCGGCGGTAGAGCCGCATGTCGGGGCCGTCGGGCCGCTGTCGGCGACGCAGCGGCTGGTTCTCCCAGTAGGCGCGGTAGGCGGCGGCGCGGCGCAGCAGGAACTCCTCGGGCGGGCTGTCGTGCTCGTCGTTGTCGCCGGCGTAGTTGTTCTCGGTCTCGTGGTCGTCCCAGGTGACGACGAAGGGGTGCGCGCGGTGGGCCGCCTGGAGGTCGGGGTCGGTCTTGTAGAGGGCGTACCGCAGCCGGTAGTCCTCCAGGGTGACGGTCTCGTGGTTGAAGTGGGCGGGCAGGACGCGGTCGGTGTAGTTGCGGGCGCCGCCGACGGCGTTCACGGCGTACTCGTAGAGGTAGTCCCCGAGGTGGAGGACGACATCGATGTCCTCGTTCGCGAGGTGCCGGTAGGCGGTGTAGTAGCCCTGGTCGTACCGCTGGCAGGAGACGGCCGCGAAGGAGAGCTCCGAGGCGCCGGAGAGATGGCCGCGTCCGGGGGCGGTGCGGGTGCGCCCGGTGTCGCTGATCCAGGAGCCGGCACGGAAGCGGTAGTAGTACTCGCGGCCCGGGTCGAGGTGGGGGACCTCGACGTGGACGGTGTGGTGGAACTCGGGGTGGGCGAGGGCGGCACCACGTCTGACGACACGTCGGAAGTCCTCGTCGCGGGCGATCTCCCAGCGGACGACGACGCGTTCGGCGGGCAGACCGCCGTCGGGCTCATACGGTTTGGGGGCGAGCCGGGTCCACAGGAGCACGGAGGTGGGCAGCGGGTCGCCGGAGGCCACGCCGAGGGTGAAGGGGTTCTCGGTGATCCGGCCCGGGTCCAGTTCGGCGGCGGCCGCGGCGCCCGCCGTCGGGAGGTTGGTGGCGAGGGCCAGCGCGGCGGCGGCGCCGGTGAGGGTGAGGAAGCGACGGCGGTCGAAGTGGCGTGCGGCGGCACGCAGTTCCGGTGAGTGGGACGAGTGCGGCTGGGTCGCCCTGTGGGCTGCGTGGGTCATCTGGCCTTCTCCTGAAGGTAGTTGTCCTGGAGCATTGGAGTGGCCAGGTTCGACGATCTTCTGTCCCGTACACAACAGCCAGGTGGCGGACGCATGAGTTCCATATGTCCGGCCCCCTTCTGCCCGGTCCGCCGCGCCGCCTCCCCTACGCTGCGGGCCCATGAGGACCGAGGGAACGAAGATCGCGATCGTGACGGGTGCGGGCTCCGGTATCGGGCGGGCGGTGGCCCTGGAGCTGCTCGGCGCCGGATGGTCGGTGGCGCTCGCGGGGCGGCGGGAGGAGAAGCTCGTCGAGACGGCGGGCGGCGCACGGGAGGCGCTGTGCGTCCCCACGGACGTGTCACGGCCGGAGGAGGTGGCGGCCCTCCACTCCGCCGTGCGGGAGCGGTTCGGGCGGCTGGACCTGCTGTTCAACAACGCGGGGACGTTCGGGCCGGGCGGGGTGCCGGTGGAGGAGCTGGACTACGCGGCCTGGCGGCATGTGGTGGACACCAATCTCAACGGGGCGTTCCTGTGCGCGCAGGCGGCCTACCGGCAGATGAAGGAGCAGGACCCGCAGGGCGGCCGGATCATCAACAACGGCTCCGTCTCGGCGCACACCCCCCGTCCGCACTCGGTGGCCTACACGGCGACCAAGCACGCGCTGACGGGCCTGACCAAGTCGCTGTCGCTCGACGGCCGGCCGTACGGCATCGCGGTCGGGCAGATCGACATCGGCAACGCGGCGACCGACATGACCGAGCGGATGAGCCGCGGGGTTGTGCAGGCGAACGGGCAGCTCATGGCCGAGCCGGTGATGGATGTCGCCGACGTGGCCCACACCGTGCGGCACATGGCGGAGCTGCCGCTGGAGGCGAATGTGCAGTTCGCGACGGTGATGGCGACGACGATGCCGTACGTGGGGCGCGGCTGAGCCCTGCCGGACCACTGGTCCAGCACTCAACCTGCACAAACGGAAGCTGCCACTCCGGGCCATTCGAGCACGTGGGAGTCATATGCTCATCACTCCTCCACCGGAGCTTCACATCTCGGCTTCACAGTTGGAGGAGACGGCTTCCATCACCACACCGAGGGGGGATGGGGCAGCCGTCCCGCGCTCCGGAAGGGGGCGGACCTCGCGTGGGACCGCGGGGTGTGCACCGGGGCACGGGACGGCTGCCCCGCCATACCGGCCCGGCGGGCGGTTCAGCGCCCCAGGACCCGGTCGACCTCGGCCAGCTGGTCCGGGGTGAGCGGCCCCTTCGCGAGGGCGCCGGCGTTCTCCTCGGCCTGGGCGACCGAGCGGAAGCCGGGGATGGGCACCGTGCGCGGGCTGCGGGCCCAGATCCAGGCGAGGGCGCCCTGCGCGAGCGTCCGGCCCTCACTGGTGAGGATCTCCCGCAGCGCCTCCACCCGGCCGAGCCACTCGGGGTCCGCCCCGCCGTCCGCGGTGAAGCCCGGCAGCCAGGCGGGCGGGGTGCTGCGGATGTCACCGGCCGCCAGGGCACGCCCCGGAGTGTGCTTGCCGGTGAGCAGACCCATCGCGAGGGGGCTGCGGTTGACGCTCGCCAGGTTGGACTCCTCGCACAGGGCGAGGAGTTCGGGGGCGTCCTGGAGGATGTTCAGCCGGTGCTGGACGGCCGCGCAGTGCGCGCCCTTCGCGAAGACGGCCGCCCGCTCGGGGTCGTCGGTGCTCCACGCGTACGCCCTGATCAGGCCCTCGCGGACGAACTCCTCGCACATGTCGCGGAGTTCGGCCGCCCGCTCGGGGTCGGCGTCGGACAGGTGGAGCTGGTACAGGTCGACGTGGTCCGTGCCGAGGCGGTCGAGGGAGGCCGTGAGGGCGTGGCGGGCGTGGGCCGGGGTGTCGTCCTGGCCGGTGAGGGTGCGGGTGCGCTCGTCGAAGACGTTGCCCCACTTGGTGGCCACGACGACGTCCGCGCGGCGCCGGCCGAGAGCGCGGCCGAGGACGCGTTCGCTGTGGCCGGCCCCGTACACGTCGGCCGTGTCGAAGAAGGTGACGCCGAGGTCGAGGGCACGCTGCACGGCCCGTACGGACTCCTCGTCGTCGACCCTCCCCCAGCCGAGCGGCTGCCCGTCGGCGGACTGCCACTCGCCACCGATGGCCCAGCAGCCGAAGCCGAGTGCGCTGACCTGGATGCCGCTGCGGCCGAGCGGCCTCGTGTACGTGTTGGTCTCCATGACCGAGGACGGTAGGAGTTGGAGCGCACGCGAAGGCAAGCCGTCGCGGGGGAAATCCCTTGCGGACCTTGCGGACCTTCCGCACCTTGCGGAGAAGGAGTCGCGTAAGCCGGGCGTGCGGATGCGGCGTCAGGCCTGGCCGGTCTCGAAGTGGGAGATCCTGCCGTCGTCCGAGACCGTGAAACGCCAGGCGGTGCGCATCTCGCCCCACGTGTCGTTGCGGTAGTTGGCGACCAGGGAGCGGCCGCCGTCGGACTCGCGCTGGACCTCCATGTGGCCGTGGGAGGAGAAGATCTCCCGGTCGGTCCAGTCCGCGAGGTCCCGGTCGGAGCCGTCGTCCGACATGGTCGCGTCGTCGGCGAGGAGGGCCATGAAGGCGTCGCGGTCCTGCGCGTTCACGGCGTTGACGAAGGCGCGGACGGTCGGGTCACTGAGTCTGGCGGGTGCGATCGGCATGCCGGTCAGCCTCACACCGCCGGTACGCGCCCGCCACCGGAGGCGCGCGGCGGAGTGACCGCGGTCGGACCGGCGACGGCGACGGCGCGTTCCGACCCCGCCACTCGAACGGCCGCGCGGGGTGTCCCGAAGCGTGTCATCGGTGCGACGGTGGATACGCGGGAGGGGAAACCATCCGATCGCCACCGTCCGTTCCGGGAGTCATCGTGACCACATTCGACCGACGCGATCTGGGCCTGCTGCTCCTCCGCCTGGGCACGGGCGGCGTCCTCGCCGCGCACGGCACACAGAAGCTGTTCGGCTGGTTCGGCGGGCACGGCATCGAGGGGACCGGCGCCTTCATGGAGTCGGTGGGGTACGCGCCGGGCAAGGCCAGCGCCACCGCGGCCGGGCTGGCCGAGACGGGCGGCGGCACCCTGCTCGCCCTCGGTCTCGCGACCCCCGCCGCCGGTGCCGCCGCGGCCGGCGCCATGGCGGGCGCCGCCGCCGTCCACACCCCCAACGGCTTCTTCAACGCGAACGGCGGCTACGAGTACGCAGCGACCCTGGGCCTGGCCGCCGCGGGACTCGCGATCACCGGTCCCGGCAGGCTCTCCCTCGACCACGCGTTCCACCACGTCGTCGACAGGGGTTGGATGGTGCCGTCGGCGCTCGCCTTCACGGCCGCCACCACGGCGCTGGTGATCGGCGCCCGGATCAAGCGGGTGCGGCGGCAGAAGGAGGGCGAGCAGGAGCCGTTGTTCGAGGAGTGACCTCCCCGCTCGGTACGGGCGTGACAAGCTGCGCCCATGAGCGAGCGGAGCGACGCCCCCGGCGACCCCCGGCAGCCCAGCCACGCCCCCGACGACCCCACGCAGTCCAGCCACGCCCCCGGCGACCCCTGGCGGTCCGTGGAGCTGCTGTACTCCTGGCTGGACTCGAACCGTGCGCACGACGGCCGTGAGCTGTTGCTGCTGCGGCTGCTGAAGCTCCAGGAGGAGGTCGGCGAGGTCGCCGAGGCGGTGATCGGTGTCACCGGGTCCAACCCGCGCAAGGGCACCACCCACACCTGGGACGACGTGCGGGCCGAGCTGTGCGACGTGATCATCACGGCGATGGTGGCGCTGCGCACCCTCGCCCCGGACGCCCGCGCGGTCCTCGCCGCCCATCTGGCCGGGGTCGCGGAACGCTCCCTGGGCGCCCGCCGTGGCTGACGACGCGTTCTGGATCGCCGCCCTGACGGCCGGTACCGCCGTGGTCGCGAGCTGGGTGACCAGCCGGGGCACGGCACGGGCCGCCCGCATCCAGGCGGACACCACGACGGGCGCCCAGCGGGTGGAGCGGCTCAGGGAGGCGCGGCGGGCGGCGTACGCGGACTTCATCGAGCAGGCGCAGCGGCTGAGCGACGTGCACTGGAAGGTGTCGGACGTCGTCCGCGCCGCCGACGGAGGGCTCGGGCCCCGGCAGGTGGAGGAGCTGCGGGCGCTGCGGGACCGGCAGCGGGAGGAGTACGCGGCGCTGCGGCACCGTACGTGGATCGTGTCGCTGGAGGGCCCGGACGAGGTCGCCGAGCTCGCCAACGCCGTACGGCGCTCGACGAGCCCGTTCCACAAGGCGATGGAGGCGATGATCGAGGGCGACGCGGACGCGGTCGCCCGTTTCGACGCCTGCTACCGGCCGTTCTGGCAGGCCCTGAAGGACTTCATCAAGGCGTCGCGCGACACCCTGCACGCCATGTGAGAGGGGCGCGGGTTCCACGCGGTCATACCGGGGGGTGATCCGGCGGCCGGGTCGTACTGCGATTCGAGTACCCGGGATTGTCGGCAGGCGCACGACGACCCGGAGGGCCTCGGAACGGGAGTCTGTGCGGGTATCCCAGACATCTGACGTGGAGACCTGCGCCCCATGGCAACCTTCCTCTATCGGCTGGGCCGGCTGGCCTTCCGTAAACGCTGGTACGTCACCCTCGTGTGGGTGGCGGTCCTCGGTGCCGTCGGTGTCGGCGCCGTCAAGGCCCCCGGAGCCTCCGACGAGGAGTTCTCCATGCCGGGCATCGAGTCCCAGAAGGCGTTCGACCTGCTGGAGGAGCGCTTCCCCGGCATGACCGCCGACGGCGCCACCGCCCGGGTCGTGTTCGTCGCGCCGGGCGGCGAGAAGGTCACCGCCGCCGGGAACAAGAAGGCGATCGAGGAGACCGTGGCCGACCTGGCCGACGGCTCCCAGGTCGCGAGCGCCGTCGACCCGTTCCGGGCGCGGGCCGTCAGCCAGGACGGCACGACGGCGTACGCGACCGTCACCTACAAGGTCGGCGCCAACGAACTCTCCGACGCCGGCAGGACCCACCTGGAGAACGCCCTCCACCGGGCCCAGGACGCCGGGCTGACCGTCGAGGCGGGCGGCGACGCGGTCTCCGAGCAGGGCGGCGCGGGCGGTGCGGCCGAGGTGATCGGCGTCGCCATCGCCGCCGTCGTCCTGCTGGTGACGTTCGGCTCGCTCGCCGCGGCCGGGCTGCCGCTGCTGACCGCGCTGGTCGGCGTCGGCGTCAGCATGGCCACCATCCTCACCCTGTCCGACGCGCTCGGCCTGTCCACCACCACCGGCACCCTCGCGATGATGCTGGGCCTCGCGGTCGGCATCGACTACGCCCTGTTCGTCGTCTCCCGCTACCGCGAGGAACGCGCCAAGGGCCGTACGCCCGAGGAGGCGACCGCCCTCGCCACCGGCACCGCCGGATCGGCGGTCGTGTTCGCCGGGCTCACCGTCGTCATCGCGCTGGCCGGGCTGTCCGTGGTCGGCATCCCGATGCTGACGAAGATGGGGCTGGCCGCCGCCGGGGCGGTCGTCGTCGGCGTGCTGATCGCGCTGACCCTGGTCCCGGCCGTCCTCGGGTTCTGGCCGAACGCGGTGCTGGCCCGCAAGGCCCGCAAGAGCGGTCGGCCGGCGGAGAGCGGCGACAACGGCGGCACCCGCTGGTCCCGGTTCGTGCTGCGCCGGCCCGTGCCCGTCCTCCTCCTCGGCGTCATAGGTCTCGGCGCGCTCGCCGTACCGATGACCGACCTCCAGCTGGGCATGCCCGGCGACGAGGCCAAGCCGACCTCCACCACCGAGCGCCGCGCCTACGACGCGCTCGCCGAGGGCTTCGGGCCCGGCTTCAACGGGCCGCTCACGGTCGTCGTCGACGCCCGGGGCGCCGAGGACGCCAAGAGCGCCGCCGAGACCGTCGCGAAGGACATCGGCGCCACCGAGGGCATCGTGTCCGTCTCCCCCGCGCGCTTCAACGAGGCCGGCGACACCGCCGTCTTCTCCGCCGTCCCCGCCACCGCGCCGACCGACGAGAAGACCAAGGACCTGGTGACGGTCATCCGCGACGAGCGTCCCGGCATCGAGTCGAGGACGGGCGCGACCTACGAGGTCACCGGCACCACCGCCCTGAACATCGACATCTCCGACAAGGTGCAGTCGGCGCTGGTCCCCTATCTGCTGGTCGTGGTCGGCCTCGCCGTCCTGCTGCTGCTCGTCGTCTTCCGCTCGCTGCTCGTCCCGGTGAAGGCCGCCCTCGGCTTCCTGCTGTCGGTGCTCGCCTCCCTCGGCGTGGTCGTCCTGGTCTTCCAGCAGGGCCACGGCGCGGAGCTGCTGGGCGTGGAGCAGACCGGCCCGATCATGAGCCTGATGCCGATCTTCCTGGTGGGCATCGTCTTCGGTCTCGCCATGGACTACGAGGTGTTCCTCGTCTCCCGCATGCGGGAGGCGTACGTCCACGGCGACCGGCCCGACGAGGCGATCACCAGCGGGTTCCGGCACAGCGCCCGGGTGGTCGTGGCGGCCGCCCTGATCATGATCGCGGTGTTCGCCGGGTTCATCGGCGAGAGCGAGTCCATGATCAAGATGATCGGCTTCGGACTGGCCTCGGCGGTCCTGTTCGACGCGTTCGTCGTACGGATGGCGATCGTGCCTGCCGTGCTCGCGCTGCTCGGTGACAAGGCCTGGTGGCTGCCGAAGTGGCTGGACCGCGCGCTGCCCCGCGTCGACGTGGAGGGCGAGGCGCTCAGCCGCCGCCCCGAGGTGGAGCCCGGCCCGGCGGAGCCCGCCGAACCCGCGGCGGCCCGCGTCTGACCCACCCCGCACCCCCCGGCGGGGCCGTCCGCGGCGAAGACCACGGACGGCCCCCGGGGCGTGCGCGCCCGACGTCGACCACCATGGTTCCCAGTCCCACCGACCGGAGTCCCGATGAGCATCAGCCTGGACCGGCGCTACGCCGACCGCCTGGAGGAGTTCTCCGAGAGCCATCCCTTCCTCATCGATCTGACGATGGCCGCGATGCTGATGGCGTGCGCGACCCTCGGCAGCGCCCTCACCCTGCCCGGCGCCGACCCGCCGGACCAGGACAACGTCGGCGTCGCCCTCATGGGCCTCTCCTGCCTCGCCCTGCTCAAGCACCGCGCCCACCCCCGCACCGTGCTGGTCATCACGGCACTGTGCACGATCGTCGCGGTCTCCCTCGGCTATCTGGTCACCCCCCTGCTGCTGGCACCGGTCATGGGGGGCCTGTACTGGCTGTCCACCCAGACCGACCGGAACACCACCCGCGTCTACGGCCTCACCGCCATCGGGGCGACGACGCTCGCGGCGGTGTTCGCCGACTCCATGGACCACCTCTCCCTGCTGATCAGGACGATCGGCCCTGTCTTCTGGCTGCTGCTGCCCCTCGCCGCGGGCAAGGCCACCCAGGTGCGGCGCGCCTATCTGAAGTCGGTTCAGGCCCGCGCCGAGCACGCCGAACGCACCCGTGAGGAGGAGGCCCGCCTCCGGGTCGCCGAGGAACGCATGCGCATCGCCCGTGATCTGCACGACGTGGTCGCCCACCATCTGGCCCTCGCCAACGCCCAGGCGGGCACCGCCGCGCACCTCACCCGCGTCGACCCCGAGCAGGCCCACCGGATCCTCACCGACCTGACCGCCACCACGTCGTCGGCCTTGCGGGAGTTGAAGGCCACTGTCGGTGTGCTGCGCCAGCCCGACGACCCGGAGGCGCCCCTCGCCCCCGCCCCCGGCCTGCACCAGTTGCCCGACCTGGTCGCCGCGTGCGAGTCCGCGGGCCTCACGGTCACCATGACGACGGAGGGCCCGCCGGGGCCGCTCGACCCGGGCGTGGACCTGACCGCGTACCGGATCGTGCAGGAGGCCCTCACCAACGTCAGCAAGCACGCCGACGCGGACGCGGCCCGGATCCGCCTCGCCTACCGGGAGTCGCACCTGACGATCACGGTCACCGACGACGGCGACGGCACGGCAGCCCCCGCCAGTGTGTTCGACAACTGCCGCGGGTTCGGTCTCGTCGGCATGCGCGAGCGCGCCCAGTCGGTCGGCGGTGCCCTGAGCGCCGGCCACCGGCCCGAGGGCGGCTTCGAGGTCACCACCGATCTTCCGCTGCGACCCCGCCCCCGCACCCTCCAGTTCGAAGGCGGACCGACCTCATGACCATTCGTGTGCTGCTCGCCGACGACCAGGCGCTGCTGCGGGCCACCTTCCGTATCCTCATCGACTCCTGCCCGGACCTGGAGGTCGTCGGCGAGGCCGCCGACGGCCGGGAGGCGGTCGATCTCGTCCGCGTCCACCGCCCCGACGTGGTCCTCATGGACATCCGGATGCCCGGCACCGACGGGCTCACCGCCACGGCCGTGATCTGCGCCGACGAGGACCTGTCCGACACCCGCGTACTGATCCTCACGACCTTCGAGATCGACGAGTACGTGGCGCAGGCGCTGCGGGCCGGCGCGAGCGGCTTCCTCGGCAAGGACGTCACCGCGGACGCCCTCCTCGACGGTATCCGCACGGTCGCCGCCGGGGACTCCCTGCTCTCCCCCACCGCCACCCGCACGCTGATCACCCGTTTCCTCACCACCCCCGCCCCCGGCACCCCGCTGACCGCGCCCGAGCAGCTCGCCACGCTCACCTCCCGGGAACGCGAGGTGATGTCCCTGGCGGCGGAGGGCCTGTCCAACGACGAGATCGCCGAGAAGCTCTACGTCAGCCCGCTGACCGTGCGCACGCATATCCACCGCGCGATGACGAAACTCGGCGCCCGCGACCGGGCGCAACTGGTGGTGATGGCGTACCAGTCGGGCCTGGTGCAGGTGGTACCACCGGAATGACAGCAATGAGCGGTGCACCGCGCCCCACGGGGACACGGTGCACCGCATGCGGAAGCCCGCTGGTGGAGGCCCGCTCGTCGAGGCCGGCTACTCCTTGTAGAAGGTGGCGTCCTGCTGGTCGAGGGTCGTGCTGACCGGCTGGGTGTAGAGCAGGTTGTTGTAGTGCCGGATGTAGCGGCCGGGGAAGTTGTACGACTCGTACGACACCCCGGCCGCGCTGTCGGCGAGACCGGCCCGCTGGTGGAAGGAGGCGTCGGCGTCGAACAGGGCCGTGCCGTCGTCCTTCTCCACCCACAGCTCGTTGTTCTTGTGGCGGAGGTAGTAGCCGGGGAAGTTCGCCGACTCCAGGGAGACCGTGCCGCTGCCCGTCAGACCGGTGACGATCCGGAACTGCGAGTCGGCGAGGTTGGTGACGTTGCCCTCCAGCTTCGCGCGGTACTCCCAGTGCCGGATGAACTTGTCCGGGTAGTTGTACGAGGAGAGGCGGACCGGGGTCGCGCCGTCGGCTACGGGGATGCCGAAGTTGGGTGTGCCGTCTGCGTTCCAGTACAGCTTCTGGTAGCGGGTGCGGCGGTTGGGGTCGTTGAGCGGGTCGCCGCTGATGTCCTTGTAGTCGCGGTCGTGGTAGACGAGGATGTCCGACTTGCCGTCCTCGGAAACCGTGAAGGTGTTGTGGCCGGGCCCGTACTGGCCGGTCCTGTCGTTGCTCCTGAAGACCGGTGTGGACGTCTTCGCCCAGGACGCCGGGTTCATCAGGTCGGCGGTGGCGTCGGCGGTGAGCAGGCCGAGGCAGTAGTTGGCGTCGGTGGCGCTGGCCGAGTAGGCCATGAAGACCTTGCCGTTCTTCTGCAGGACGGCCGGGCCCTCGTTGACCCGGTGGCCGACGGTCTCCCACGAGTACTCGGGCTTGGAGATCATCACCGGGCTGCCGCTGATGGTCCAGGGGTTGGCCATCTTCGCCAGGTACAGGTTGGTGCCGCTGCCGACCGCCGGGTCGTTCTGCGCCCAGCTGAGGTAGCGGGTCCCGTTGTGGGTGAAGGTGGTGGCGTCCAGCGAGAAGGTGTCCAGGGGCAGGCTGATGCGGCCCTTCTCGGTCCAGGTGCCGGTGAGCGGGTTGGCGGAGCTGGACTCCAGGACGTACGGGCGGATCTTCCAGATGTCGTCGGAGGCACCGGCCGCGAAGTACACGTACCACTTGCCGTCGATGAAGTGGATCTCCGGGGCCCAGATGTGGGCGCCCATGTCACCGCTGGCGTGCTTGGTCCAGATGGTCGTCTCCGGGGCCGTGGCAAGGCCCTGGAGGGTGGTGGCCCGGCGCATGACGATCTTGTCGTACGCGGGGACGGTGGCGGTGAAGTAGTAGTAGCCGTCGGTGTGCTTGAAGATGTGCGGGTCGGCGCGCTGGAGCGCGATCGGGTTGGTGAACGTCACGGCGGGCGACGCGGGCGCGGCGGCCTGGGCGGGGGTGGTCACGCCGGTGAGCACGGCGAGCGCCGCTGCCGCGGCCACCATGGCCCGTCTGACGAGTCGTCTCATGTTGTGCGGCCCTTCGGGTTTCGGATGTGCGGGGTGGAGCGGACCGGCGGACGGCATCGGCGTCGGCTCGGCGTCGGCGTCGGCGTTCATGGAGGCCGGAGCAGTCCGCCGGTCAGGCGGCCATGTGACTTGGCAGCCATGTGGTGGTCGGGCGGGTCAGGCGGTCGTGGGGACGAGCCGCCACTGCTGGCAGTTGTTGTTGAGCCAGGACCACTGGCGTACGTCGGTGCCGTTGGCTGTGCCGCAGTCGGCGGCGTCCATGACCTTGCCGGTGGAGGCGTTGACGATGCGGACGTAGTCGCCGCCGAGGTAGACCATGCGGAACTTCTGGCAGTTGTTGTTCAGCCAGGACCACTGGCGGATGTCGGTGCCGTCCGCGGCGGCGCACTCGGCGACGTCGGCGACCTTGCCGGTGGCGACGTTCACGAGGCGGCTGGTGTCGTCGGCGCGGTCCTCGATACGCCACTTCTGGTTGGCGCCGCCGTTGCAGGTCCACTGGAGGATGTTGGTCCCGTCGGCCGTGTTGCCGCCGCTGACGTCCAGGCACTTGCCGCTGTTGCGGTTGACGATGGTGTACGCGTTCGGGGTCGTCGCCGTCTCACCGGAGGGGCCGGCGAGGGTGGTGCCGAGGGCGACGGGCGTGCCGAAGTTGGGGGTACCGTCCGCGTTCCAGGTGAACTTCTGCGCGCGGGTCGTCCGACCGTTGTCGCAGCCGTCACCGGCCGCGTCGTTGGCGTGGTAGACGATCCAGTTCTCGGTGCCGTCGGGCGAGGTGAAGAACCCGTTGTGGCCGGGCGCGTAGACACCGTTGGCGTCGGCGCGCTGGAACACGGGGGTCTGCTTCTTGGTCCAGGAGGAGGCGAGCAGCGGGTCGGAACCCGTCAGCTCCAACTGCCCGAGCTTGTAGTCGGGGCCCCAGCAGGCGCTGGCGGAGTAGATGAGGAAGGTGCGCCCGTTGCGGTAGAGCGGCTCGGGCCCTTCGTTGACCTCACCGCTCTGCGTCTCCCAGCCGAGCGTCGGGCTGGAGATGACGGTGAAGGTGGAACTGGCCAGCGTGTACGGGTTGCTGAGCGGCGCGATGACGAGGCTCTGCTTGCCGCCGCCGACGAAGCCGCTGCCCACCAGGTACAGCTTGCCGTCGTGCTTGAGCACGCTGGCATCGATGAGCCAGCCGCCCGGGGTGGTGTTGGCGCCGGTGAGGGTGTTCTTGTAGGTGTACGGCCCCATCGGGTCGGACCCCGCGCTCTCCAGCACATGGGTGCGCTGGCTGTCGCAGCAGGCGGTGCCGCGGGGCCCGGCGGAGTAGTAGAGGTACCACTTGCCGTCGAAGAAGTGGATCTCCGGGGCCCACATGTTCCAGTTGCGGGTGGAGGTGCTGTCCGACCACACCTGGACGCTGGGCGCGGTGCTCAGCCCGGCGAGCGTGGGCGACTTCCGCATGGTCAGCTCACCGGTGAACGAGGTCGTCACCAGGTAGTAGTTGCCGTTGTAGTACTCCAGCCAGGGGTCGGCGCCCTTCTGCGACTTGACCGGGTTGGTGAACGGTTTGCCGTCGGCCGCGGCGGCGGAGCCGGCGGGCTGGACGGCAAGGAGCGACGCGAGGAGGGCCACCAGAGCGGCCCCCCAGGTCACCCAGTGGCGTAGGTGGCGTACGCGTGTGCGGACCACGGCAAGTCCCTTCCGGGAGCGGCTCAGCAGGGGGGATGTTCAGGGATCTTCGAGTGTTCGACATTGCGAACGCTGTGCGTAACTTCGGCCAGAAGGTAAGCGTGGGGCAGGAGGGGCGTCAATGGATCGGACACGACTTTCGTGGCGGATGCGTGCGGATGCGTCCCAGGAACCCGATGGGGCGGCCGGCTTCGGCGGAATACACGGCCCCGGCGGCCCAGTTGGTGACGGCATGGGGATTCAGCACACAGGACGACACGGCATCTGGAGCATGGGCCTACGAGCGGAGGACCCCGCGCGGCGGGGTGAACTGGCGGAGGCGGCGGTCGAGTTGGAGGAACTCGGCTTCGGCGCGATCTGGCTGGGCGGCAGTTCGGCCGTACGCCACGCCGTCCCGCTGATCGAGGCGACCACCCGACTCACGGTCGCCACCGGCATCCAGAGCATCTGGCAGTACGAGGCCGGCGACACGGCCGCGGAGTACGCCGCCCTGGAGACCGCCCACCCCGGCCGCTTCCTGCTCGGCCTCGGCGTCAGCCACGCCAAGCTCGCCGACCAGTACCGGCGCCCGTACTCGGCGATGGTCGCCTACCTGGACGCGCTGGACGCGGCGGGCGTCCCCGCGGAGCGCCGCGTCCTCGCCGCCCTCGGCCCGAGGATGCTCCGCCTCTCCCGCGACCGGGCGGCGGGCTCACACCCGTACCTGGTGACGCCGGAGCACACGGCTCAGGCGCGCGAGGCGTTGGGCGAGGGGCGGCTCCTGGCCCCCGAACTGAAGGTGATCCTGGAGACCGACCCGACCCGCGCCCGCGCCACGGCCCGCGCCCACCTCTCCTTCTACCTGGGCCTGCCCAACTACACGAACACGTTCCTCCGCCTCGGCTTCACCGAGGACGACCTCACGGACGGTGGCAGCGACCGCCTGATCGACGCGGTGTACGCCTGGGGCGACGAGAACCGCATCCGGTCGCGAGTGGACGAGTTCCACGCGGCGGGGGCGGACCATGTGGCGTTGCAGGTGATCGACGAAGGGCCGGGGGACGCGCTGCCGAGGGAGGGGTGGCGGCGGCTGGCGGCGCTGCTGGGCTGACCGCAGGGGCGGGGCCGGGTCGAGCGATGCCTACCCAACCGGGCTGTAAGGAGGCGCAGCTCGGCAGTGACACGGTTCGGGCGCTGCGTTCCCTACCGAACGAGAAGGACCCGGTGATACCGCTCCGGGAACAGCCCCGAGATGGGTAGTGACGTGCTGGAACGCGTTCCACGCCACTGCGTTGGTTCCGTCGCCGAAGGGGTAGTGCCGGGCCGGGGACGTGAGTGCACCCAGGAGTTGGGGGCGTAGGGCGAGGGGTGGGCGACGGGCGTGGGTGAGGCCGATGGCGTTGACGTCCCGGCTGCCGAGGGTGAAGGACACAGGGACAGGTGGGGCCTCCAGACGCGGGGTCAGGGTCAGGTCCCCGCGAGCCGCTCGGAGCATCGTGAGCATCGACACCAGGCCATGCTCGTCGACCAGCGCGGCCGCAAGGGATTCGATGGCGTCCAGGGGGACGTCCGCAGAGGACGTGTATCCGAGGGTGAGCGTGATCTCCTGGGCGACGCCGGCCTTCGTACGCGTTGTGCGAAGGCCGGCGATGGACGGGTTTCTCAGGGACTTTCAGCCTTGTCCGAGGGACTTCCGAGGGACTTTCCGCCGCCTGACACGGCAGGCCCCGAAAGATCGGCAAGGTCCTCCGACGCGGGTCAGAGGCCCTTTCCGAGGCAAAGCCGCAGGCGGCGGCAGACGAGTCGGGCTGTACGCCGGGTATTCCTGATCACAAGTGTGATCGGGGCGACCAGCGGCAGGGCGAGGCCCATGCGCCTTTCCCGTGCCCATCCGCCCGGCCCAAGAGCAGGGCCGGACGTCCCCTTCCGCAGGGCCCGGGTGCCGCGGTGGGATGGAAGAAGACCGATCCGGCGGTCACCGTGCCGGATCTTCCGAGGTGTGCCATGAACCACTCCGCTCTCGCAGCGCGACTGCACCGCCTGACCTCCACAGGAGTGTCCCGACGGCTGGAACCGGTCCTCTTGGTCGTCACGGCGGCCGCCCTCGCCGGCGGCGGCATCGCCTGGCTCGTGGACGCCCCAAACGTCGCTGACCTGCTCTGGGCTCTGGCTACCGTGGCCGCCGTGGTCCCCGCGGTGTGGTGGGTGCTGGCCGCGTTGCGGCGCGGACAGGCGGGCGTGGACCTGATCGCCGTACTCGCACTCGGCGGGACCCTTGCCGTGGGTGAGTACCTGGCCGGTGCCCTGATCGCGCTGATGCTCGCCACCGGGCGCACCCTGGAAGCCGCTGCCCAGCGGCGCGCCTCCCACGACCTGCGGGCCCTGCTCGAACACGCGCCGCGCTCGGCGCACCGGCGTACCGACTCGGGCGTGGTAACAGTGCCGCTGGAACAGGTCGCCGTCGGGGACCTGCTCGTCGTCCGTCCCGGTGAAGTCGTTCCCGTCGACGGTCGCGTGGACGGCGCCGCAGCCGTCCTCGACGAGTCGGTGCTCACCGGTGAGCCCGTCCAGGTCGAGCGGCTCCTGGGCGAAGGAGTGCGCAGCGGCGTGGTCAACGCCGGGGGCGCCTTCGAACTGCGCGCCACCGCCACCGAGCGGGACAGCACCTACGCCGGAATCGTGCGGCTGGCCCAGCAGGCCGGGGCCGAGTCCGCGCCTGTCGTGCGGCTGGCCGACCGCTACGCCGCCTGGTTCCTTCCTCTGTCCCTCGTCATCGCGGGACTGGCCTGGCTGATCAGCGGTTCCGCCGTACGGGCGGTCGCCGTCCTGGTCGTCGCCACGCCCTGTCCGCTGCTGCTGGCCGCCCCGGTCGCGATCGTCTCCGGTCTCTCCCGCGCCTCCCGCCTCGGCGTGGTCGTCCGCGACGGCGGCGCACTGGAGAACCTGGGCCGCGCCCGCACCCTCCTGCTCGACAAGACCGGCACCCTCACCCGAGGCCGCCCACGCGTCCTCGACGTCACCGCCGCCCCCAATCTGAAGCCCGCGGAAGTCCTGCGTCTGGCGGCCTCACTCGATCAGTACTCGCCCCACGTCCTGGCCCAGGCCATCGTCGACACCGCCAGAGAACGCGGACTGGAACTGACAGCCCCGACGGACGTCACGGAAGAACCCGGCCGAGGCGCCGCCGGCACTGTGGGCGGACACCGCGTGTCCGTCGGGCGCCTGGACCCCGACCAGGCACGGCCCGCCTGGGCCGGGGCGGTCGACAACCGTGCCCTCCTTGACGGCGCGGCCGTCGCCTGGCTCACCCTCGACGGGGAGCCGGCCGGTGCTGTCCTGCTGCGCGACCCCCTGCGCCACGACGCGCCGCGCACCCTGCGCCACCTGCGCGCGGCTGGCATCGAGCGGCTGCTGATGCTCACCGGCGACCGCGCCGCACCGGCCCACGAAGTCGCCGCCGTCCTCGGCCTCGACGACGTACGCGCCGAACTCGGCCCGGCCGACAAGGTCGCCGCCGTGCGCGCCGAACGTGAGCACGCCGTCACCGTGATGGTCGGCGACGGTGTCAACGACGCCCCCGCCCTGGCCGCCGCCGACATCGGTGTCGCCATGGGCGCGCGCGGCTCCACCGCCTCCTCCGAGGCCGCCGACATCGTCCTGACCACCGACCGGGTCGACCACCTCGCCGACGCCGTCACCATCGCCCAGCGCGCCCGCCGCATCGCCGTCCAGAGTGCCCTCGGCGGCATGGTGATGTCGCTGGCCGCCATGGCCGCGGCCGCGGTCGGCCTGCTCCCGCCCGCCGTCGGCGCGCTGCTCCAAGAGGGCATAGACGTCGCCGTCATCCTCAACGCCCTGCGCGCCCTACGCGTCGACCAGGGGGCACGCCCCGCCGTCACCCCCGCCGCCGAAGCCCTCATCCACCGCTTCGCCGACGAACACCACGACCTTCAGGACGTCCTTGACGCCGTACGCGACGCAGCCGACCGCCTCTCCGGCACCCCCGGGCCCACAGCCCTCACCGCCGTGGAGGAGACCCACCGCCTGCTCGTCGAACGGCTGCTGCCCCACGAGTACGCCGAGGAACACGAGCTCTATCCCGCAATCGCCCCCACCCTCGGCGGCCCCGAGGCCACCGCCACCATGAGCCGCGCCCACACCGAGATCGAACGCCTCTCACGGCGCATCGCCACCCACCTCGAACTGGCCCGCGCCGACGGCGGCCTGGCCCCCGAACAACTCGACGACCTGCGCTCCTGCCTTTACGGCCTCAACACCGTCCTGCGGCTGCACTTCACCCAGGAGGAGGAGAACTATTTCTCCCTCGCCCCCTGAGAGTGACCCACGAAGGATCCGGCGTCTGCCACGACGGACCGTCGGACGGGCGGACGGACGGGCGGACGGGCGAACGGGCGGGCGGGCGGACGGACGGGCGAACGGGCGAACGGACGCCGTCGGCTCACACCGCCACGATGGCGTCGACGACCTCGACCACGTCGTCGATGTCCCGTACCGGCGCGAGCAGTTCGAGGATGAGGTCCTTCTCCAGCCGCCCCGTCAATGTCACCACGCCGTTCTTCACGGCCACGTCGACGGCACGTGTATCCACCAGATGCTGCCCGACGAGGGACTCGACTTCGGCCTGGATCTCGGTGTCGTCGCGGATCAGGGCGCGCAGCAGGTCCTGTCGGCTGACCACGCCGACGAGCCGGCCGTGAAGGTCGGTCACGGGGAGCCGCGCAGATTCGCCCCGGATTCGACCCCGAGGTTTTGTTCATCCGGTAAACAATACCTCTGACCTGCGGAACTACGGGGCGGCAGACGAGTCGGGCTGTACGCCGGGTTCTGTCACCCGGTCGCCTCGCGGCGGCCGGGGAGACGGCCATCCATCTAGGGCCGGTGTTGCCACCGGCCTCGTGCGGTCTACCCGCGGACTCGGGCGGGCAGCCCTCGATCGTCCGCGCAGGAGCCCTTGCCTAACCCTGGTAGGTACTCCCTCTTGACCTTGCTTCGGGTGGGGTTTACCTAGCTGCCCAGGTCACCCTGGGCACTGGTGGTCTCTTACACCACCGTTTCACCCTTACCGAGGACCGAGGTCCCCGGCGGTCTGCTTTCTGTGGCACTGTCCCGCGGGTCACCCCGGGTGGCCGTTAGCCACCACCCTGCCCTGTGAAGCCCGGACGTTCCTCGGGAAGCCCCCTAGGAGGGGGGACTCCACGCGGCCGTCCGCCCGGCTCGTCTGCCGTGTCGACCATGTTACCGGGCGGCTGGAGCGCCTCGGTCCCGCCGGCTTCGGCTGCGACGGCAGCCGTGCGGTCCGCTTCCGCCTCGGACCGGACCCCGGCCCCGCCGTCGCCAGGAACGAGCCCGCCAGGATCAGGGCGAACGCCACCAGCACCGTCCCCGTCAGACGCTCGTCCAGGAACAGCGCGCCCGCCGCCACCGCCACCGCCGGGTTGACGTACGTGAAGACCGTCGCCCTCGTCGGGCCGACCTCGCGGATCAGTTCCAGGAAGACGACGAACGCGAGCGCCGTGCAGATCACTCCCAGGCCCGCCAGGGAGGCCAGGACCGAGGGTGAGGGCATGGCCGTCGGCCAGGTCAGGGCCGCCGCCGGGGCGTAGACGATCGCCGACAGGAGCAGCACCGGGGCGATCAGTTGCAGCGTCGGGACCTGCTTCAGGTGGCGGGCCATGATCAGCGGTGCCGTCGCGTAGCCGATCACCGTGACCGCCACCTCCGCCAGCGAGCGGGCGTCGCCCCCGGCCAGGTGCGGGACCGTGAGGACCCCTACTCCGGCCAGGCCCAGGATCAGTCCCGTCAGCCGCCGCGCGCCCAGGTGTTCCGTGTCGCCGAAGAAGCGGGTCAGGAGCACGGCCACGATCGGTACGCCCGCGATCAGCAGGCCGGCCGTGGAGCTGGAGAGGTGGCGTTCCGCGTCGGTCAGGGTCCACCAGGGGCCGATCACCTCGATCACCGCGAAGGCCAGCATGGGGCGCCAGTGGGTCCGTACGGTCGCGGCCAGTCCGCCCTGGCGGATCGCGAAGGGGAGCAGGAGTGCCGCGCCCAGGGCGCAGCGGACGAACACCACCATCGACGGGGACACGCCGTCCACCGCCACTTTGATCATCAGGTAGGGGATGCCCCAGAGGACTCCCATCAGCGAGAAGAGGAACCAGCCGCGTGCAGTCATGGGATCAGTGTCCGGCTGGTGGGAGGTCGGGGTCTTGAACGTTGTTGCGGAGGGGTGGCGCGAAGAGCCGCCCCTCCGGGCTTACTCGGGCTGCCTCCTCGGGCTTACTGCCGTACGCCCGTCCGGTACGCCGCCGGGGTCACCCCCAGGACCCGTCCGAACCAGCGCGTCATGTGGGCCTGGTCGGCGAAGCCCACCTGACCGGCGACCTCCGCCGGGCGTCCCCCCAGTTCGAGGAGGGCGCGGGCCCGGCTCACCCGGTACTGGGCCAGCCAGGCGTACGGGGGCATGCCCATCGTCGTGCGGAAGGCACGCAGCAGCTGGTAGCGGGAGAGGCCCAGGTCGGCGGCCAGGTCGGCGAGGGACGGCGGGGCCTGGAGTTCGTCGGCCAGGCGGTCGCGTACGGCGAGGGCGATGGTGCCGGCGCCGGGGACCGTGTCGGAGGTGGGGCGGGCCGTGGAGTGGCGGCGGGCCAGAGCCGTGAGCAACCAGGGGACGCGGGACTCCGCCTCCAGCGGGTCGGGGCAGGTGCTCAGCTCGGTGTGGGCGGTGCGCAGGGCTGCGGCGAGTTCGGGGTCGTGCAGGAGGGGCTCCCGGAAATGCGGGGTACCGCCGACGATGCCGTCGGTGAGGAGGGTGGGGGCCGGGTAGAGGGCGCGGTAGGCGTAGGTGCCGTACGCCGATTCGCCGGTGTGGACCTCCCCGGGGGCCAGCACGACGATCGCGCCCTCCCCCACGGTGAGGGCGCCGCCCCGGTAGTCGATGCACGAGGCACCGAGGACGCAGATGCCCACGCTGAACTCCTCGTGGGTGTGCGGGGCGTAGCGGTGGCGGTCGAAGCGGGCGGTCAGCAGGTCGAGGGGGCGGTCGGGACGGCCGAGGGTCGCCCGTGTCCACCGGGTTTGTGGGGTCTGGGGGGTCTGTGGGGCCCGCCGTGGCTGCCGCTGCGTCTGCTGTTCCTGCTGCGTGTGCTGCTGTGGCTGCTGCGTCTGCCGCGTCCGCTGTGTCCGCTGCGCCTGTGCCTCTGCCTGTTGTTCTCTGCCGCCCACGTCCCGCGCCCCCTTCGACGGTCGTTTCCGACGGTGCAACGCGCGAGTGGCTCGATTCCCTTCCCCGCCGGCCGCGGTGGGCGGTGGCACAACCCCGTCACCAGCCCCCGCCCCCAGGCCGCGTCACCAAGCGGTTCCGTTGTCGCGATCCTCGCCGCCCCCTCCTGGCCGGAACCGGACCCGTCCTGCGGGGCAGCGCCCCAACGGCCGATAGCAGCAGGGAAGTTGACGCCCATAGCGTGCTTGTCTCACGGAGGGCAGCCGCGGGGCGGTGTCGTCCTTCCCCGTCGAGGTCCGGTAACGCACGCGACTCGCCTTCCACCGTGCCCGTCTACTCTTCCGAGACGGAACCGGCGGGCACAGAAGCACGATGGAGGTTCTCCATGCGGCGTTCCACCTGGCCGCTCCTCGACGGTCGCACCCGGCCGCTCCAGTTGAAGGAGTGGGGGGACCTGGCCGTCATGGACCCCGAAGCCGGCAGGCCGCCGCGCGGACGCGGGTTCCTGGCCGCCGAGAAGGACTGGCTGCACATCGACGCCGGGAGCGCCCTGGAGAACCCCATCGTCACCCTCTACGCCGGTCAGGACCCGGGCGCGGAGGACGGCTGGGACGAGGTCGAGGAGATCACCGTGGTCTCCACGACCGGCTTCCTCGCCCTGTGCGACAGCGGGTACGAGCCCCTGCGCAAGGAGAATCTCGCCACCGCGGGAGCCGGCCCCTATCTGGTCCGCGTCCACGCCGACGACCGCTCGGTGGACGACAAGCGGCCCCGCTTCCTGATCCAGGTCATCCCCGTTGTCCGTACGGGCGCCGAGCCCGAGCCGCCCTCCGACATGATCGAGGAGGCCGCCGGGCCGCTCCTGGTGCGGACGTCCTTCGAGCGGCCGGAGCAGTGGGCACGCCTGCTCCAGGCCGTCGAAGAGGGCCCGGAGCGCCATGAGCCGATCGAGTCGATCACCATCGTCGACAACCGCGCCTACTCAGGCTTCACCCCGGAGCAGATCCTGGCGCGGATCGGCCGCGACGGCGAGGACTGGCCGGACAGCACGCTCGTCCTCGTCGCCGACGAGCGGGCACTGGGCTCCGCGGAGTTGCCCTTGCTGGCCGTGAGCAACGTGCCCGACGAGGACGACGCCCCGTTCAGGATCGCCCTCGCGGCCGCCGGTTCCTTCGTCGACAACATGGAGCTGGCGAACACCGACTTCGCCGAGTGGGCCGCCGGTGTCGAGGCGGACGGCGCCTACCGAGAAGAGCACTACTGACAGCTCGCCGGACCAGGCTTCACGAGGCACCCCTCGGGCCAGAGCAGAACATTCCGGCATCGCTGCCGCGGGGCTCCCCCGATGTCGCTTGACCCTGCCGCAACGTCAACGTTTCTACTGGTCCCATGCGGATCGGAGAGCTGGCCGCGACCGTCGGAGTGACCACTCGGGCGGTGCGGCACTATCACCACCTGGGGCTGCTGCCGGAGCCGGAGCGGCGGGCGAACGGGTATCGGGACTACACCCTGCGGCACGCGGTCGTGCTCGCGCGGATCCGGCGGCTGACGGAGCTGGGGCTCGGGCTCGCCGAGGTACGTGACGTGCTGGCCGACGACGCCGGGCGCGAGCTCGTCGAGGTGCTCGGCGAGCTGGACGAGGACCTCGCGCGGCAGGAGTCGGCGATCAGGGAGCGGCGCGTCCGGCTGCGGGTCCTGAGGGAGGACGCCCGGCGTGGGCGACTGCCCGCCGAGGGACCCGTCTCACCCGAACTCGCCGCCCTCTTCGGGAAGTTCGGGACCGTGCCGCCCGAATCCCCCATGGCCGCCAAGGACCGGGAGGTGTTCGCACTCCTGGAGACGACCGCACCCCCGCAGGCCCGGGCCGAACTGCTGGCCGGGCTCGAGGCCATGATGGCGGCGCCCGGCGCGGTGGAGCGGGCGCACGAGGCGTACGCGCTGCTCGACGACCTCGCCGACGCCGGCCTCGACGACCCTCGTGTCGACAAGGCCGCCCGGCTCCTCGCCGACCTCATCCCCGCCGAGCTCATTCCGGCCGACCTCGACCTCGACCTCGGGCTCGGGCTCGGCAAGGGCTCCGGCATCGGCACCGGCACCGGCACCGGCCGCCCCGACGCACGCGGCGGCGGCAACAGCGCCTTTCTGCGGGCATTCTTCGCCGACTTCGCTCCAGCCCAGGCGGAGGCCATCCGCCGCACGTTCCGGATACTCATGGAGGACCGCCGATGAACCCACCGAGGACGCCAAGGACACCGGGGACGCAGGGGACGCCGGGGACACCGAGGGCGCGGAAGAGGCCTGCCGTATTGATCGGTGGTGCCCACCGGATCGGCCGTGCCCTCATCCGGCATGAACTCCTGCTGCTGGCCAGCCTGTTCCGCTGGATGGTCCGGCGGCCTCACGGGGTCGGCGAGGGGCGGGCCTTCGGGTACGCGCGCGGTCAGGGCGCGATGATGCTCGGCTTCGGGTTCGTGTGCGTCGTCGAGACGGTCACCCTGTCCGTACTCCTGGACGACCACCCGCTGGCGCACCGGGTCCTCCTCGCCCTCGACCTCTACACGATCCTGATCGTCGCCGGACTGCACGCCGCCTCGGTCACCCGCCCCCACGTCCTCACCGACACCACCCTGCGGCTGCGCCGCTTCGCCTCCGTGGACCTCCTCGTCCCGCTCACGACCGTCTCCTCGGTGCGCCGCGAGCTGTGCCTGACACACGAGAAGAAGGACGGTGAGCTGAGTCTGGAGGCCGGTTCGCAGACCACCGTCACCCTCGAACTCGCCGACGATGCACGGTACTTGACGTTCTTCGGGCGCCCCAGGGCGGTCCGGCTCGTACGGTTCCACGCGGACGACGCCGATCGGCTCGTGGGCGAGATCGACCGACTCCGGCGAGCCCAGGGGGACTTCACGCCGGTACGAAGCGAACCTTCGCCACTCCCGGCTCGGCCTGTGTGAGCCGTACGCGCAGCCGTTCCCCCAGCGGGAGCGGTTCGCCGTCCCGGCCGTCGACGCGACCGATGACCGCCGGGGACTCCAACTGGACGGTGCCCCTGGCCGGTTCGCCCTTCCCGGTCCGCTCCTCCTCGACGTCCACCACGTAGCCGTCGAAGACCTCGCCGACCCTGTCCCTGAGCAGCGCGGCCTCCACGAGGTCCACGCACTCGCGCTCCACGCGACCCGCCAGGCGGCTGCCGCCGGCCATCTCGTCCGGGAGGGTGTCGAGGGCTGCGAGGACCCACTCGGGGACCGGGGTGCCGGCGACCGCGGCGAGGCAGAGTTCCGCGGTGTAGCGGTCGACGAGACGGCGGAGCGGGGCCGTGCAGTGGGCGTAGGGCGCGGCGACGGCGGAGTGTGTGGTGATGTCGGGGAGGGCGCCGTCGCGGAAGACCGTGTAGTGGGCGCCGCGCAGCAGGGTCGTGCACTCCTGGAGGAACGCGGCGTGGCGGGGTTCGTGCGGGTCGAGGGCGCGGACCAGGCCCGCGTACGAGACGTGGTGCGGCCAGTCGATGCGCAGCGCCGTCGCGGTCCGGCGGAGTCGGCCGACGGCGCCGTCCGGCGCGGGGGGCAGCGTGCGCAGGATCCCGGTGCCGCCGCCGAGCATCAGCTCCGCGGCGGCCATACCGGTGAGCAGGGAGATCTGGGCGTTCCAGGCATCGGCGGGGAGGGGCGCCCGGTAGGCGATTTCGAGTGCGTACGCCCCCGGCGCTTCATGGCCGCCGATGTCGTCCTCCGCGTACGTCCCCTGGGCTCCATGGCCGCCGATGTCGTCCCGTTCGACGATCTCCTGTTCGGGGACGTGGAGGGAGATGCCGCCGCGTTCCACTTCGAGGCGCTCCCGGAGGTGTCCGATCTCCTTGAGAAGGGCGAGGGGTTCCTCGGCGGTGCCCGCGTCGATCTCCTTCTGCACGGACGCGTAGTCGAGCTTGGCGCGGCTGCGGACGAGGGCTCGGCGCACGTCGACGCGCTCGGTACGGCCGTCCGCGTCGAGGTCCAGCGTCCACAGCACCGCCGGGCGGGTGTGGTCCGGGAGCAGACTGGCGGCGCCCTCGGAGAGGCACGCGGGGTGGAGGGGGACCTTGCCGTCGGGGAAGTACAGGGTCGTCACCCGGCGGTGGGCCTCCGCGTCGAGCGCTGTGCCGGGGGTGACGAACGCGGCGACATCGGCGATGGCGTACCGGACCCGGTAGCCCCGGCCGCCGGCCGCGCCCGTGCGGCGGGACAGGTGCATCGCCTGGTCGAGGTCGGTGGAGGCGGGCGGGTCGATGGTGAAGAGGGGGATGTCCGTGGCGTCGTACGACGGGAGCCGGGGCGACTTCGCGGCGTGCTCCGCCTCGACGAGGACCTGGAGGGGGAAGGCGTCGGGCACGCCGAGTTCACCGCGGAGCGCGCGCAGGGCAGCCCGCAGGGGGGCCTCGGGGGCGCCCAGGACGCGGAGGTGGCGGCGGGGCATGCGTCGAGCCTAGGTCGGGGCGGGCGGGACGGCATGCCGACGGGAGCGTTGTGCGGGCCGACCGGGTCGCCCGGCCCGGTCCGAATGGTCGGCCTCCGACAGGAGCCCCGTGCGGGCCAACCCGGTCACCCGGCATGGCACGGGTGGTCGACCTACCGACGTAAACCTCGCGCGGGCCGACCGGGTCGGCGCGGGTGGTCGACGTATCGACGGGTGCCGGTGCGGGCCGACCGACCAGGCCGCCGGGCGCCCGGTTCGCACCCCGTACGCTGTCGCGGAGCCCTATCCGAAGGAGTACCCGTGCTCGTCCTGCTGCCCCCGTCCGAAGGAAAGGCCCCCTCAGCGGGCGGCGCTCCGCTGAAGCTGGAGTCCCTTTCCCTCCCGGCGCTCACCGAGGCGCGGGAGGCCGTGCTCGGTGACCTGGTCGAGTTGTGCGCGGGCGACGAGGACAAGGCCCGCGAGGTGCTCGGCCTGAGCGAGGGGCTGCGCGGCGAGGTCGCCAAGAACGCGGAGCTGCGGACGGCGGGGGCCCGCCCGGCCGGCCAGATCTACACCGGCGTCCTCTACGACGCCCTCGACCTGGCCTCCCTCGACACCGCCGCGAAGAAGCGGGCGGCGCGTTCGCTGCTGGTCTTCTCCGGGCTGTGGGGCGCCGTCCGCGTCACGGACCGCATCCCCTCGTACCGCTGCTCGATGGGCGTGAAGCTGCCCGGCGTGGGCGCGCTCGGCACGCACTGGCGTACGCCGATGGCGTCGGCCCTTCCCGAGGCGGCCGGCGACGGGCTCGTCCTCGATCTGCGGTCCTCGGCTTACGCCTCCGCGTGGAAGCCGAAGGGCGAGATCGCCGGGCGCACGGCGACGGTACGGGTGCTGCACGCGCCGACCCGGAAGGTGGTCAGCCACTTCAACAAGGCGACCAAGGGTCGTATCGTCCGCAGCCTGCTGTCGGCCGGCGCCGCGCCCACGGGCCCGGCGCAGCTGGTGGAGGCACTGCGGGACCTCGGGTACGTGGTGGAGGTGGAGCCTCCGGCCGGGGCGGGGAAGGCGTGGACGCTGGACGTGCTGGTGACCGAGGTGCACTGACGGGACGCCGGCGCTTGAGCAAAGAGGGCATTGCGGCATGCGCAACGCCCTTTGCGCACGCTGGAGAGGCCATGCAGCATGAGCCCATGACCTCTCCCTCGCCCGTCGGTTCCGTCTCGACGTCGTCCGTGCTCGACCTCGCTGCCGTCGTCCCGGTCGTCGTTGTCGAGGACGCCTCCGACGCCGTGCCGCTCGCGCGGGCGTTGGTCGCCGGGGGGCTGCCGGCGATCGAGGTGACGTTGCGGACCCCTGCCGGGCTCGACGCGATCCGGGCGATCGCCGGGGCCGTGCCGGACGCGGTGGTCGGGGCGGGCACGGTCCTCACGCCGGAACAGGTGACGGCGGCGGTGCGGGCCGGGGCGCGGTTCCTGGTGAGTCCCGGCTGGACGGACGCCCTGCTGACGGCGATGCAGGCGTCCGGGGTGCCGTTCCTGCCCGGGGTGTCGACCACGTCGGAGGTCGTGGCGCTGCTGGAGCGCGGTGTACGGGAGATGAAGTTCTTCCCGGCGCAGGCGGCCGGGGGTACGGCCTATCTGAAGTCGCTCGCGGGGCCGTTGCCGCAGGCCCGGTTCTGCCCGACCGGAGGGATCGGGCCGGACAACGCGCCCGAGTACCTCGCCCTCCCCAACGTCGGCTGCGTCGGCGGGACCTGGATGCTCCCGGCCGACGCGATCGCCGCACGGGACTGGGGACGGGTCGAGGCGCTGGCGCGTAGCGCGGCGGCCCTGCTCGGAGCGTAGAGCACCTGCGCGGGGCTCACCCGGCCGGCACCGCGACCGATCCCTGCGGCCGTCGCCGCTCAGCGCAGATGTGACGTGTCGTTGAGGAGGCGGAGCGTGGCATTGCCGTCGGCGTAGTAGGCCAGGGCCGTCAGAGAAGCCGCCGACAGTTCCATGCGGAACAGGGACTCGGGGGGCGCTCCGAGGGCCAGGCGGACCAGGGTCTTGATCGGCGTGACATGGCTGACGAGCAGGACCGTACGGCCCCGGTGCGCCTCGGTCAGCCGGTCGCGGGTGGCGGCGACCCGCTGGGCGACGGCCTCGAAGCTCTCCCCGCCGCCGGTGGGCTCCGCGTCCGGTGAGGCGAGCCAGGCGTTCATGTCGTCGGGGTACCGCTCCCGGACCTCGCCGAAGGTGAGCCCCTCCCACGCGCCGAAGTCCGTCTCCCGCAGCCCGTCATCGAGGGTCACGCCCAGCCCGAGGCGGGCCGCGACGATCTCCGCCGTCTCCCGGCAGCGGGCCAGCGGCGACGACACGACCTCCTGGATCGTCCCCCGGGCGGCCAGCGCGGCGGCGACCCGTTCCGCCTGGTAGCGGCCGACGTCGGAGAGGGACGGGTCGGAACCGCCGCTCCCCGAGAACCGCTTCTGGGGCGTCAGGGCCGTCTCCCCGTGCCGGAGCAGCACGAAGGTCGCGGGGGTTCCGAGATCGGGGGCCGTCGAGGCGACGTTCCTCGCGGCACGGATGTCGGCGGCGGCCTTCCGGCCCGCCGAGGCATCGGACACCGCCCCACCCGGGGGCTCAGCCGCCCCGCCCGCAGAGACATCGGCGACAGCCCCGGCAGAAGCAGCAGCGGCAGCAGAGGCCCCGACGGCGGCACCGGCCGGGGGCTCGACGGCGGCACCCGCAGGGGTCTCGGCGGCGGCACCCGCAGGGGTCTCGGCGGCGGCACCGGTGGAGGGCTCGACGGCGCGACGGAAGGGCTCGACGGCGCGACGGGAGGGCTCGGCGGCTGTCGTCCTCGGTCCCGTTCCGCCCTCGTCACCCTGGTCGTTCCCGGCCCCTCCCCGCGCGCCCGCCAGCGCGGCTCTGGCCCTCGCCGCGCCCGCGGCCGCGTCGCCGGGCGGACCCGACGGCTCGGGCACGGCGGCGGACGCGGCAGCCCCCGCCCCCTGCCGGGTCGCGCGGGTGTCGAGGTCCGCCGTGGACATGGACGGCGACCACTGCTCGCCCCGCTTGCCCGCGTCCATCGCCTCGTTGGCGAGCCGGTCGGCGTGCTTGTTCTGGTCGCGCGGGATCCACTCGTACGTGACATGGCCGGGGGCGTAGACCCGCTGGGCCTCGGCGGCCAGCGGCTTCATGTCGGGGTGCTTGATCTTCCAGCGGCCCGACATCTGCTCCACGACGAGCTTGGAGTCCATCCGGACGCGGACGGTGGCCGCCGGGTCCAGCGCGTACGCCGCCTTCAGACCCGCGATGAGGCCCCGGTACTCGGCGACGTTGTTCGTGGCGACCCCGATGTACTCGGCGGCCTCCACCAGCGGCTCCCCCGTCGCCCCGTCGAGGACGACCGAACCGTAGCCCGCGGGCCCCGGGTTGCCCCGGGACCCCCCGTCGGCCTCGACGATGAACTCCCGTACCACATCAACCTCTTGGTCAGTCGACTACGGCCGCTCCCAGCCCCCGGCTACAGACCCGACTCCGAGGTGCGCACCAGGATGCGGCGGCAGTTCTCGCAGCGGACGACCGTGTCGGGCGCGGCCTTGCGGATCTCGCTCAGCTCGGTGATCGCCAGCTCCTGGCGGCAGCCCTGGCAGGTGCGCTGGTACAGCTTGGCCGCGCCGATGCCGCCCTGCTGCTCGCGGAGCTTGTCGTAGAGCTTGAGGAGGTCGGCGGGGACGGACGCGGCGATGACCTCGCGCTCCTTGGTCACCGAGGCGGCCTCGCCGTCGAGCTCCTCGAAGGCCGCGTCCCGGCGGGCGGTCGCGTCGTCGATCCTGCCCTGGACGGCGCCGACCCGCTCGGTCAGCTCGGCGACCCGCTCCTGCGCGGACTCCCGGCGCTCCATGACCTCCAGGACGATGTCCTCCAGGTCGCCCTGCCGCTTGGCGAGGGAGGCGATCTCGCGCTGGAGGTTCTCCAGGTCCTTCGGGGAGCTGACCGCGCCCGAGTCCAGGCGCTGCTGGTCGCGGGTGGCGCGCTGGCGCACCTGGTCCACGTCCTGTTCGGCCTTGGTCTGCTCGCGGGCGGTGTCGCTCTCCTCGGTCTGCGCGGCGACGAGGAGGTCGCGCAGCTGGGTGAGGTCCTTCGTCAACGACTCGATCTCGGCGTGCTCGGGCAGCGACCTCCGCTTGTGCGCGAGCTGCTGGAGGCGTACGTCGAGTGCTTGGACGTCGAGGAGTCGGATCTGGTCGGCGGGCGCGGCGTTCAGTTGGGGGCTCCCAGGTTGTCGGTGGCGGTGGTGGACGCCGCGTGGGCGGTCCAGGGGTCGGTGACCGTCTTCGAGACGTGGACGCGCAGGCCCCATCCCTTGCGGTCGGAGATCTCGTCGAGCTGGGCGGCGGCCAGCTCGCACCAGGGCCATTCGGTGGCCCAGTGCGCCGCGTCGAGCAGCGCGAGGGAGGTGGCGGCGGCCTCCGTCGTACGGGCGACCGCCTCGGAGGCGGGGTGATGGCGCAGGTCCGCGGTGAGGAACGCGTCGACACCGGCCGCGCGTACGTCGTCGAAGAGGCTGTCGCCGGAGCCGCCGCTGACGGCGACCGTGCGGACCAGCGCCTCAGGGTCGCCGGCGACGCGGATGCCCTGCGCGGTGGCGGGCAGCCGCTCGGCGGCCCGCGCGGCCAGCTCCCGCACGGTCAGCGGGTGGTCCAGCTCGCAGACCCGGCCGAGACCGCGCCGCCCGGCGGGGTCGGAGGGGTCCGGCACGAGGGGCCGTACGACCCGCAGGTCCAGCGCCCCGGCGAGGGCGTCGCTGACTCCGGGGTCGGCGGTGTCCGCGTTGGTGTGGGCGACGTGCAGCGCGATGTCGTTCTTGATGAGGGTGTGCACGACGTGGCCCTTGAACGTGGAGGCCGCCACCGTCGTCGTCCCGCGCAGATACAGCGGATGGTGCGTGACCAGCAGGTCCGCCCCCAGCTTCACCGCCTCCTCGACGATCTCCCGCACGGGGTCGACCGCGAGGAGGACCCGGGTGACCTCCTGGTCGGGGTCGCCGCAGACCGTGCCGACCGCGTCCCACCCCTCGGCCCTCTCGGGCGGCCAGAGGGCGTCGAGCTCGGCGATGACTTCAGACAGACGGGGCACGCACAAAGGCTACCTGCACCACTGCCGTCCCCGACCGGCCACGGGTCACTTGACCAGCCGCCCCGACATCCGCCCACCACGACCCACTGCCCCCGCCCACCGCGCCCGACGGCTCCCGCCCGCCGCACTCACCGCTCCCCGCCCGCCTCCCCGCCCGCCTCGCCTGTCGCTCCCCGCGCCGATCGCCGCCCTCTCCCCGGGCCTCCGTCCGCGTCCCTCGACACGTCCGGCAGCACACATCTCGCCGTTCCCTCAGGCGAATCGCGGGATGAGCACCCTTATGTGTGAAGGGGAAGCCCGGTTGTCCCACGTCTGTGCGCGCGAAAACTAGCTTCATGGTCGGAGGTGATCGAACGATGACGGCCTGTGCATCCCCATCCCCCACGACGGGCCACGGGAACGAGGCGGGACAGGGGCACGACGACAGCGAGGAAGGCTCCCCCGGCGACGGGAAGCAGAAACGGTACGCGTCACCGCCCGGCTGCGTGATCACCGTGGACGGGAGCTACGGGGCACGCCTCGCCCTCGCCGGCGACGACTCCTGGTTCCCCGAGCGCTGGACCCTCGACGGCCCCGAGCCGTACGCCGTACCGCTGCCCGCCAGCCAGCCCGAGGAGCCCGGCACCGAGGTCCTCCCCCTGACCGACGGCCGTGTCCTCATCCACCGGCTGGCGGCCGAACGGCATCTGTTCTCGCTCCTCTACCCGACCGGACCCGGCACCGGTGAACTGCTCCTCGGCGCCGTCGAGTGCGGGGACCCCACGACCGAGCTGCGGCTGCTGCCGCCCAGCCCGTGCGGGGAGTGGGCCTACGCCCTCGCCGTGGGCCGGAGCTCCACGGCGGTGTGGCTGGTGGCGGGCGGGGCGTTCGGGCCGGAGCCGGTGGCGGAGGTCCCGGGGCGGTGCTCGGGCGGGGTCTGGCTGGACGGGGCGGGCCGGCTGCTCGCCCTGGACCGGGAGGCGGACGGCCGGACCAAGACGGTCGTGGTGGACCTGGAGGGGGGCGAGGTCTCACCCCTCCTCCAGATCGCGGAGGACAGCAACGACCGGCTGCTGCTGGCCGACCCCGACAGCGGGCTGCTGCTGATCAGTTCGGACGCGCCCTCGCCCGGCCACGACCGGCTCGGCTGGGGCGTGCTGGGCAGCACCCTGCCGGTCCGCTTCCCCGAGTGCCTGCGCGTCCCCGACGACCATCGCATGACCCCCTTCGCCATCCAGCCGGGCCAGATCCTGACCCCGGAGAGCTGCGCGGTCGCGCTCCGCGTGGACGGCGCCCGGGGCAGCTGGGTCGGCCTGTGGCGCCCGGCCTCCCGGCAGGTCCACCATCTGCCCGCCCCCGAGGGATGGTTGACGGGAGCCGGACTGTGGACCAGGGACGGAGTGCTGCAACTGCCCTACGCCACGGGGATGGTGCGGTGCGGGGTGGCACGGGTCGGAGTGCCTTGGGCGGACGAGCCGGACGCCTGCGAACCGCCGTACGAGGGACCGGCGCACGAGGATGCGTTGGGGGTGGTGCCGGCGTGCGAGGGGGCGCCGCCGGATGAGCGCGGTGCGCCGAGCGCGCCCGGAACGCCGGGTACGCCGAGCGCGCCCGGAACGCCTGAGACGCCGGGACCGCCCAGCGCACCAGGCGGGTTGGACGCGCCCAGCGCATCAGGGGTGGGCGGCGCCTTTGGGGAGCCAGGAGCGCCGGGTGAATCCGTAGGGGCGGTGGCACTGATGGGGGTGACGGGCACCGCGGAACTCCCGCCCGAGACCGAGACCGAGACCGAGACCGAACCCGAGCCCGAACCCGCGAGTGTGGCGGCGGGCGGGCTCGCCGTCGCGGCCCGGCCGGTGCCGTTGCAACAGGCGCCGCTGGAAGGGCGGGTGAACGAGGAGGTGACCGTTGGGTGAGGTGCTCATGCCCGGGCCTGTGCGAGTTTCGGCCAACGCGTCACGGGGGAGGCCGACACGCCCTTGGGCGCCTTCGGATCGTGCACCAAGGGCCGTTAAACTCACCCGCCTGTAAGAAGATCATGCCGACGGGGAACACTTTCCATGAGCGACGCGCACACCACTCAGCCGCCCACTGCCGACCCCCACGAGGCGGAAGGCCATGGCAGGCACCGGGGCCAGATCTCGGCCCACGACGCCGAGACGACGCCTCGCGGGCGTCACCGCAAGCCGGTCGAGCAGGCGGAGACGACGACGGCCGCCTAACACAGCGGCACGAGTCATTTTCCGGCACCTCTCCGGTGCGCCTGCGGTACATCTACGGTCGGTCCGCACCTTCGATCTGAAGAAACGTCAATCCGACGCCGGACCGCACACCACCGCACCACCCGGCCCCGCCCCGTCACCGAGGGGGCGGGGCTGTTGCGTGGGGCGGCGCGCACGGCGGGGCAAGGTGGGACGGCCCGGCCGGACGGGGGGCGATGCGGCGCGGTCGGTCAGTCGGACCCGTCGCGCTTGCGGAGCCCCAGGACCTCCGTCGCCGCGAAGGTCTCCCCCTGAGGGCGGTCGGCGTAGTACGGGGTGAGGAGGCCGTCCAGTTCGTCGTACGTGAACGCGTCCTGCTTGGTGTCGAACTGCGCCTGTACCCGCGGCCGTTCGACGATCGCGACCATGCCGCCGTGGACGACGAGGACCTGTCCGTTGATGTGTCCGGCGGCGGGTGAGGCCAAGTAGCCGACGAGTGGGGCGACATGTTCCGGGGCGAGCGGGTCGGGTCCCTGCTCGGGGCGGGCGAGGCCGGCGAACACGTCCTCCGTCATCCGGGTCCGCGCCCGGGGGCAGATCACGTTCGCCGTGACGCCGTACCGGGCGAGCGCCTGCGCCGAGGACGTGGTCAGACCGACGATCCCGCCCTTGGCCGCCGCGTAGTTGGGCTGTCCTGCCGAGCCGGCGAGGAACGCCTCCGACGAGGTGTTCACGATCCGCCCGTACACCGGCGCACCGGCCGTCTTCGACCTCTCCCGCCAGTGCGCGGACGCGAAGCGGATCGTGTTGAAGTGGCCCTTGAGGTGGACCCGGATCACCGAGTCCCACTCGTCCTCGGACATCGAGAAGACCATCCGGTCGCGCAGGATGCCCGCGTTGTTGACCAGGATGTCCAGCTTCCCGAACGCGCCGATCGCCGACTCGACCAGTTCGCGCGCCTGGCGGTGGTCGGAGACGTCACCGGTGTGGACGAGGGCGCGGCCGCCCGTGGCCCCTATCTCCGCCGCGACCTCCTCTGCGGGTCCGCTGGACGCGCCGCCGCTGCCGTCCCGGCCCGGCTGCCCGTAGTCGTTGACGACGACGGCCGCGCCGAGCCGGGCCAGCTCCAGCGCCTCGGCCCGGCCGAGACCCCGGCCCGCGCCGGTGACGATCGCCGACAGTCCCTCCAGTGGCAATGACATGGGCATCCTTGAAGTCGTCGGAGATCGTCGGAGTTCGTCGGGCACGGCGGAACCGGCACGGGCGGCAGGGTCAGGGTCCCCCGAGCGTCCCTGGGCCACCCAGGCTGCCCGGGCCACCCGCGGGCTGCCCGGGCCACCCAGGCTGCCCGGAGCGCCCGGTGGCGTCAGATCTCTATGCAGGTGCGCAGCGCGGCCCCCGTGCGCATCTGGTCCAGTGCCTCGTTGATGTCGGCGAGTGGCACCCGGTGGGTGATGAGGCCCTCCAGGTCGATGCGGCCGGCCCGCCACAGGGCGATGGCCCGCTCGTAGGAGCGCAGGACGTCGCCGCCGCCGTACATGGACGGCAGGATGCGCTTCTCGTCGAAGAACAGCTCGAACATGCTGAGCTGGAGGAAGTCGTCCATGGCGCCCGCGCCGACGACGACGAGGGTGCCGCCGCGCCGGGTGTTCTCGTACGCGGTGCGGGCGGTGGCCGAGCGGCCGACGACCTCGAAGACATAGTCGAAGCCCTCGCCGCCGGTGACGGACTGCTTGGCTTCGGCCAGTTCCTCCGGGGAGACGGCTTTGGTTGCGCCGAACTTCAGGGCGGCCTCGCGGCGCGCGGCCACCGGGTCGACGGCGACGATCTCGGCGGCGCCCTTGAGCCGGGCGCCCTGGATCGCCGAGATGCCGACACCGCCGCAGCCGATGACGGCGACCGACGCACCGGCCTCCACGTCGGCGGTGTTGAGGGCCGCGCCGAGCCCGGTGGTGACACCGCAGCCGATGAGGGCGGCGACGTCGAACGGCACGTCGTCGGGGATCGGTACGGCGCACCCGGCGTCGACGACGACCTCCTCGGCGAACGTGCCGGTGCCCGCGAAGCCGAAGACGTCACCGGAGGGCCGCTTGAAGTTGGGAGTTCCGGCGTTGAGGAACCCGGCGAGGCACAGCTGGGTCTGGCCGCGCTTGCAGGCGGGACAGCTGCCGCAGGCCGGCAGCCAGCAGACGACGACCCGGTCGCCGGGCTTCAGGCCGCTCACGCCCTCCCCGACCTCGAGGATCTCGCCGGCGCCCTCGTGTCCGGGGACGAACGGGCCCGGCTGCGGCAGCACACCGGCCATCGCGGACAGGTCCGAGTGGCACAGCCCCGTGGCCCGCACCCGGATCTTCACCTTGCCCGGCCCGAAGCCCGCGGCCTCGACATCGTCGAGCACCTCCAGCTTGTCCTGGCCGATCTCGTGCAGTACGGCTGCGCGCATGGTGCGGCTCCCCTCAGGAGTACCTGCCGGCAGTAACCCGTCAGGAGTACGGAACCTGTCCGGCGTACTTGGCCTACGGTTGTGCTGAGCTGCTCATTCGTGCTCGACGAGGGTGTCCGCCAGCACCGGTGCGTCGTCCCGGTCGACGGCGCTGACCGCCACCCGCACCGCGTGGTCGTCCGGCCGCCACATCCGGATGCGGAGGGTCTCCCCCGGGAAGACGACTCCCGCGAAGCGGGTGCCGTAGGAGCGGACCCGGGCGACCTCCCCGTCGAGCACCGTGTCGACGACGGCCTTGAGGGTGATCCCGTAGGTGCACAGCCCGTGCAGGATCGGCCGGTCGAATCCGGCGCGGGCGGCGAACTCCGGGTCGGCGTGCAGCGGGTTCCAGTCGCCGGAGAGGCGGTACAGCAGCGCCTGGTCCTCGCGTACGACGCGCTCGACCTCCTTGTCGGGGGCGGTGGAGGGTGGTTCCTGGCGGGCGGACGGGCCGCGCTCGCCTCCCCAGCCGCCCTCACCGCGGACGAAGATCTGGGCCTCGTTCGTCCACAGGGGGCCGTCGGTGTCGGCGACGTCGGTGCGCATGACGAGCACGGCGGCCTTGCCCTTGTCGTAGACTGCCGCGACCCGCGAGGTCGCGGTCGCCCGGCCCTCGACGGGGATGGGCCGGTGCAGGGCGACACGCTGGCCGCCGTGCAGGACCTTGGCGAGGTCGACGTCCACACCCGGGGCGTTCAGGCCGCCGATGACGTCCGGTGAGCCGGCGCCCGCGACGGTGGCGAAGCTCGGCAGGACATGCAGCCGGGACTCCAGGGTGTAGCGCAGCTCATCGGGGTCGGTCGCGGGGGTGCCGGCGCCGATGCCGAGGTGGTAGAGCAGGACGTCCTTGCGGGTCCAGGCGATCTCGGCGGAACGGGGCTCGGCCGCGAGGGCCTTGGCTGCGTCGATGGGCATGGGGCTCCTGTTCTCGGAAGAACCTCGGAACCTCGGCACGACCGTCCGCACCAGCGGCCGCGCCGAGGTCGTCACAGGGGTCCGGAACCCGCCCTTCTAGAACGCGTTCCAGTCCGGCGACCCTCTGTATAGCCGAGGCACGTGCACTTGTGAAGACTCCTGACACTGTGTCAGATGTGGACCCGGAGCCGCCGCAGGTGCGGGACCCTGCCCCGGGTGCCCACCCCCGCAGGCCACCCGGCAACCATCGCCCGGCCCACCCCTCGGCCCGGCCCCGTCACCCCCTCACCGCACGACCTTCACCGACTCGTACTCCGCGCCCTTCGGTGCGAGGGCCACGAACCAGCTCACCGGGGAGCCCTTGGCATCGACGATGCGGGGGTTGCGGAGGTCCTCGTACAAGGGCAGGTCGGACTCGCGGTTGGCGTCGACGGACGTGCCGTCGGACCAGGTGACGCGGACCTGTTGGGCGGTCGGGGCGACCTCACCGATGACCAGGCGCTTGGGGGCGCCGTCCGCGTCCTGGCCGCCGGTGGGCAGGGCCATCGCGAACGCCTGGTGGTCCGCGCCGGCCGCGGTCCACTCCTCGCCGTCGAGCACCTTGCCGGTCTGCCCCGGAGCCACGGACAGATGCACGAAGTGCCAGGCGTGGCCCACGAGCTCGGCGGGGCCGTCCACGTCCGTCGGCTTGTCGCCGCGCAGCGCCATGGCGGCGAGCTGCTTCTCCGCCTCCTTCTCGGTCCTCGGCGCGTCCCAGAAGTCGACCGTGACCTTCCAGTCGCGGCCCTGGTCGCGCCCCGAGGCCAGTTGGGTGCGCTGCGGCTGGTAGAGGTGGCGCTGCTCGGGCTCGGCCGGTGACGTGGCCGCCGGGGGCACCGCGACCCGGCCCCCGTCCGCCGCGCCGGCCAGGGCCAGCGCCCCGGTGGAGCCCGCGAGCACCACCGTCACCGCCGCCGCGACGGCCCAGCGGCGGGCCTTGCGGCGCCGGCCGCCCCGGATCACCGCCTGGTAGGGAGCTGTGCCGATCTCCACGTCGTCGGCCGCGTCCGCCAGCAGCAGGGCGATGTCCCTCTCCAGCGCCGTGCTGCCCGTGAGGCCGCCGAGCGTGTCGTCGCCGCCATGGGTGCCATCGCCCCGAGTCATGTGCCGCTCCGCCTTCCCGTGCCCGCCGTCGATGCCATGTGTGTCGTCCGCGTCCCTCACTTCCGCCCTCCCTGTGTCACCGTCTCGGCCAGTCCCGGTATGGCGCGGAGCTTCGCGAGCCCCTTCGCCGCGTTGCTCTTGACCGAGCCGACGGAGCAGCCCATCGCCTCCGCCGCCTGGCTCTCGCTCAGGTCCTCCCAGTACCGCAGGACCACGGCCTCCCGCTGCCGGGGCGGCAGCTGGGAGAGCGCCGTGAGGAGCGCGCCGCGGTCGTCGGCCTGGGCGATGCGGTCGCCGGTGTCCGGCACCTCGGGCACCAGGTCCGAGTCGGTCCTCGGCGCCAGGAACTCCTTGAGGCGTCTGCGGTGCCTGCGCGCATGGGCGTTGATCATGACGCGCCGTACATAGGTGTCCGGGTCGTCCGTCGAAGCGACTCGGCGCCAGGCCGCGTAGACCTGCTCCAGCGTCGTCTGCACCAGGTCCTCCGCCGCGTGCTGCTCCCCCGTGAGGAGAAATGCCGTGCGCATCAGCCGTGGCCAGCGGCCGACGAGGAAGCTCTGGAACTCCTCGTCCCGAGCCTGTTTCCGATCCCCCATGAGCACCTCCTAGATGTCTTTAACAGTCCACGAGGGCCCGGATCCGTTGCCTCGTCCGGCGGAGAACTTCAGACGGCCTCGCCGCGCCCGCGCAGCAGCCCGCGCGGCGGCCCGTGCGGCAGCCCGCCCAGCGAAGCCCAGGAGCCTGACCGACGACCTGACGGACGACCTGACGGACGATCACATTCCCATGGACTGGTCAAGAATTCATTAGCCACTCGAACCATCGGAATAGTTGCCCTGGTCGACGAGGTTCAGCTGTCACGCACCCACGTCCGGCCAGGAGGCCTCCCTCAATGACGCACCCGCCCACACCCGTCGCCCACGAGCCCGCCACGAGAACGAACGGCGGGATCGTCCCCGTGCTGGCCTTCGCGGGCATCGTGGTCGCGGTGATGCAGACCCTGCTGGTCCCGGTGATCAAGGATCTCCCCCAACTCCTTGACACCACGCCCAGCAACGCCACCTGGGTCCTGACCTCCACGCTCCTCTCGGGCGCCGTGGCCACCCCGATCATGGGCCGTCTCGGCGACCTCTACGGCAAGCGCCGGATGCTGCTCGCCAGCCTGGCGGTGATGGTGGTGGGCGCGCTGATCAGCGGCTTCACCAGCGCCCTGATCCCGATGATCGTGGGCCGCACCCTCCAGGGCTTCGCGATGGGCGCGATCCCGCTGGGCATCGGCCTGATGCGGGACGAGCTGCCCCGCGAGCGCCTCGGCTCCGCGATGGCCCTGATGAGCTCGTCCATCGGCGTCGGCGGCGGACTCGCCCTGCCGCTGGCCGCGGCCGTCGCCCAGAACACCGACTGGCACGTCCTCTTCTTCGGCGCGGCCGGCCTCGGCGTCCTCTCCATCGTCCTCACCCTCGTCGCCGTGCCCGAGACGAAGACGCGGGCACAGGGCTCCTTCGACCTCCTCGGCGCGCTCGGCCTCTCCCTCGGCCTGGTCCTCTTCCTCCTGCCGATCACCAAGGGCAGCGACTGGGGCTGGACCTCCGTGACCACGCTCGGCCTGTTCGCCGCGTCGGCCCTGGTGCTGCTCCTGTGGGGCGTCCTGGAGCTGCGCATCCCCGCGCCCCTGGTGGACCTGCGCACGACCGCCCGCCGCGAGGTGCTCCTCACCAACCTCGCCTCGATCATGGTCGGCGTCTCCTTCTACGTCGTCTCCCTCGTCCTTCCGCAGCTCCTCCAGCTGCCCACCGCCACCGGTTACGGCCTCGGCCAGTCGATGGTCGTCGCGGGCCTGTGCGTGGCGCCGCTCGGCCTGACGATGATGTTCACCGCGCCCGTCTACGCCCGGCTGTCCGCCAAGTACGGCCCCAAGAGCACCCTCATCCTCGGTCTGCTGATCATCGCGGTCGGCTACGGCGCGGGCCTCGGGCTGATGAGCGCCGCCTGGCAGACGGTGGTGGTGTCGGTGGTCCTCGGCACGGGCATCGGCCTCGCCTACTCCTCGCTGCCCGCGCTGATCGTCGGCGCCGTCGACCCGTCCGAGACGGGCGCCGCCAACGGCCTCAACACCCTGATGCGTTCCATCGGCACGTCCGTGTCGAGCGCCGTCATCGGCATGGTGCTCGCCAACACCGCGCACCACGTCGGCGGGGTCGCGATTCCCACCATGCACGGCTTCCGGGTCTCGTTCCTGATCGCCACCGCCGCGGTCGCCGTCGGCATCCTCCTCGCCGTGTTCCTCCCCGGCCGCCGTCCCGCGAACGGCCCGACCCTCCTGGCGAGCAGCGCGGACGACAACGCGGACGACAAGGCGACCGCCGAACGCCCGGTCGAGCGGGTGTCCTGACGCAGCCGAGCCGCCGGGTGTCCTGACGCAGCCGACGGGCCGCATGGCAGCATGTGGGGCACCCCCCGGTTTCGTACGGCCCTTAAACGCCTGTACGACACCCGCACCCGCACCCGCGAGGCACCCGCACGCACAGCGGACCCGCACCCGCCCACGCCACCACGGAGGACCCCATGCCCGCGGCCCCCAAGCCGGAGATCCTCGCCGCGTTCGAGTCGGCCAAGGGGTTCATGCCCGTGGGCGAGGGGCTGGCCCTGTACGCGGCGGCCGTGGAGGCGGGGCGCCTGGGGCTCCCGCTGCTGGAGGTCGGCACGTACTGCGGCCGCTCGACGATCCTCCTCGCGGACGCGGCGCGCGAGGCGGGCGTCACGGCGATCACGGTCGATCACCACCGGGGCAGTGAGGAGCAGCAGCCGGGCTGGGAGTACCACGACCCGGAGACCGTCGACCCCGAGATCGGGCTGATGGACACGCTGCCCACGTTCCGCCGCACCCTGCACCGGGCGGGTCTGGAGGAGCACGTCATCGCCCTCGTGGGCCGCTCACCGCAGGTGGCGAAGGTCTGGAACTCCACCCTCGGCCTGGTCTTCGTCGACGGCGGCCACACCGACGAGCACGCCACCGCCGACTACGAGGGCTGGGCCCCGCATGTCGCCGAGGGCGGCCTGCTCGTCATCCACGACGTGTTCCCCGACCCGGTCGACGAGTTCACCGGCCAGGCCCCGTACCGCGTCTATCTGCGGGCCCTCGCCTCCGGCGCCTTCACGGAGGTCTCGGCGACGGACTCACTGCGGGTGCTGCGGCGCACGGGCGCCGGCGTCTGACCCGGATCACCACTGGCACCGGACCGGAACAGGCACCGGCACCGGCACCGCCACCGGTGGTGCCACCGGCACCGGTGGTGGCACCACCGGTGGTGGCACCCAGCCCTACGCCACCTCTATCCCGTAGTCCTGGACCAGTTCCTCCAGCCCCCCGCGGTAGCCCTTGCCGCCGAGGACGAAGTCCCAGTCGCCGTTGGCGCGGCGGCGGAAGGAGCCGAGGACCAGGGCGGTCTCGCCGGGGCGGCCGTCGGAGACGTCGAGGCGCCCCTGTTCGGTGCGCGACGGGTCCAGGAGCCGGATGCAGGCGTCGGTGAAACCCGACAGGTCGGCCTCGGGGTTGACGGCGGGGTCGATCGCCGCCACGAGGACGAGCCGGTCGGCCTCCGCGGGCAGCGCGTCGAAGGAGACCCGGATCGCGGCCTTGTCCGGTGCCGCCGGGGGGAGCGCGCGAACCGTGCCGTCGGGGGTGCGCAGGTTGTTGTAGAAGACGAAGTGGTCGTCGCTGAGCACCCGGTTGCCGTGGCAGACGAGCGCGCACACGTCCAGGGCGACGGTGCCGCTCCAGCCCATGCCCAGCACGCTGAAGTCGTCGGCGTCGCCCGGCGGGGTGTCCGGGGTCGTGGCCAGTGCCTGGCGGGGGTCGGGCGCCGTCCGCTGGGCGGGGACGGCGCGCCCGCCGCCCGTGCCCAGACGGCCGCGCAGCCCGTGCCGGTGGAGCAGGTCGACGAGTTCGCTGCCGGAGACGAGTTCGAGCGGCTTGCCGTTGGCGAAGGTGTGCGAGCCGGGGCCGAACTTGGACGTCGTCACCAGGACGCCCTTGTTGGCGCCCGCGTGCTGGACGGTGCCGTAGAGGTCCCGGACGGCCGTCGGCGGGACGGTGTTGCGGTACCGCTTGACCTGCACGACGATCTTGCCGCCGCGGATCGGCGCCGGGTCGAGGGCGTCGACGTCCACCCCGCCGTCGTTGGAGCGCTGGGTGGTGACCGCCTGCATGCCCATGGCCTGGAAGAGTTCGGCGACCAGCGCCTCGAAGGCGACGGGGTCCATCTCCAGCAGATCGGGCTCCTCGTCGCCGCCGTGGGTGACGACACCGTTGCCGACGTCGGCGGGCCGGCGGCCGGGCCGTACGGTGGTGCGCTGGTCCGGCTTGGCGGACAGCTGGCCGCGCAGCCCGTCGAGCAGGCAGTCGACGGCGCTGACCTGCTCCAGGTTCAGGCCGGTGAACACCGCACGCGGGGCCATGACGCTCGCGAGGACGATCTGCGCGCGCCGGCCGGTCGCCGGGTCGTGGTCGTCGACGAACCCGTTCAGCGTGACCGCCTCCAGGGCGCCGAACTCGTCGGCGGCGAAGAGGTCGTGCAGCACGAGCAGGACGCACTGGGCGAGGACGTCCCGGTAGAGGGCGCGCCGCTGGGTGACGGGCCGGGCCGTCTCCTTGTCCTGGTCGACGCCGGCCTGGTAGCGCACGGACTTCGCCTCGGGGACGACGTCGAAGCGGGGCAGTTCCCAGTCGAGGACGAGTTCGCGGGCGGCCGCGTCGTAGGCGGCGGAGACCTGGCGGGGGAAGCCCTCGGGCCAGGCGGCGGAGGCGTAGAGCGCCGCGGAGAAGTACTCGACGGCGGCCTCCGGGTCGCTGCCGGAGCGCAGGGCCGTCGTCATCTCGGCGACGCCCGCGTTGTGCCGGCGGATGTCGGCCAGTTGCCCGTCGGCCCACTGCTGGTACTGCCGCTGGTACTGGGCGAGTTGCCGCTGCCGCTGGGCCTCCGCGGCCTGCGCCGCGTGCCAGTCCTGCTCGAAGCGGGCCCGCGCCTCGGCCTGCGCCTGCGCCCTCCGGCCGGCGGTCCAGCCGCCCTGGGCCTGGTACTGGCCGGGGTCCGGCATGGGCACCGGCTGGGCGAGCGCGCCGGGCGCGAAGGGCTCCAGCCGCTCGGAGCGGGTGAGGGAGGCGGCGCGGAACGCCGGGGCCCGGCAGCCGGCGGCGAGCAACCCTTGGAGGGCGGCGACCTGCGCGTCCAGTTCCTCGGTACGCCGCCGGGCCTCCGCCTCACGCTGCTGCCGGTACGCCTGCTGCTGCTCGCGGTGGCTGCGGGCCACCTCCCGTTGGTACGCGCGCTGCTGGCGCTCGTACTCCCGTTGCTGCCTGGCGCGCGCCTCCAGCTGACGCTGCTGCTGGCGCTGTGCCTCGGCCCAGACCCCGACCAACCCGTTGGAGCGACGACTCATCCCTTGCAGGCCCTCCCCCCAGGGCCCCTGCCACCGCCCGGCCGAGCCCTGCCCCACGACAAGCAGTAATTGGCCGACTCTACCGTGCGACCGGGCATCCGCCCATCCGCTGGTCACACCCTGTTTCGGGGCCGCGCCCCCGCACGGGGGAAAGGGGAGCGGCGGGAGGGGGTGAAGCGTGACGGTACGGCGTCGTGAGGCCGCCGGCGCCGGCCCGCCCCGTATGGTGGCAGGCGTGTCGTACGTAGGACCGGACTTCGAGCCGCCCCAGCCCCGCCGTTCGCCTTTGCGCCGCCCGCTGACCGTGGCCGTCGCCGCCGTCGTGGTGGGGTCGGTGGCCGGTTGGGGGGTGTGGCAGGCCGTCGGCGACCCCGGCGGCGGGGACGACGGGTCGCACCGGGCGGCCGCGCGCAACCAGCCGAGAACCGCTCCCCCGGCGTCGTCGACGCCCTCCGCCGAGCCGACCGCCTCCGAGGACGGCGAGGGCAAGGACGGGAAGGACGGGAAGAAGGGGGACGACGGCAAGAAGGCGAGCCCGACGGCCTCCTCCGGGGCCGCCGCCGACGGGCCCCTGAAGGGCAAGGTCGTCGTCATCGACCCCGGTCACAACTCCGGGAACTTCCGGCACACCGCCGAGATCAACCGCAAGGTGAACATCGGCACCGGGATGAAGGAGTGCGACACCACGGGGACGTCGACCAACGACGGCTACACGGAGGCCGAGTTCACGCTGGACGTGTCACGCCGGGTCCGGGCGCTCCTCGAACAGCAGGGCGCCACCGTGAAGTTCACGCAGGACGGCAACCGGGAGTGGGGCCCCTGCATCGACGAGCGGGCCCGCATCGGCAACGCGGCTCAGGCCGACGCGGTGGTGTCGATCCACGCGGACGGCTCGGCGGCCGGCAACCGGGGCTTCCACGTCATCCTTCCGGGCGCGGTGCACGAGGGCGCCGCCGACACCCGGCCCATCGTCGGTCCCTCCCGCGATCTCGGGGAGCGCATCGCGGGCAAGTTCGTCCGCGAGACGGGCAGCGCTCCCTCCAACTATGTGGGCGGAGGTACCGGTCTCGTCACACGTCAGGACCTGGGCGGTCTCAATCTGTCAACGGTTCCCAAGGTGTTCATCGAGTGCGGCAATATGCGCGATAGCAAGGACGCGGCACTGTTGACCACCGGCACATGGCGGCAGAAGGCCGCGCAGGGGATCTCTGAGGGAATCGTGAGTTTCCTGCGCGGGTAGGGGGAGGGTCGTGATCATCGTGGCAATCCCGACGTACACCTACGTCGGGTGGACGATATGGTCATCCCTACGATGAGGGGCCACCCCCGCGCTTCCCACCAGAGCCTGACGGCGCCATGGTGAACAGCGACGCCTCCACACCGATGACGAGACGACTGACGAAGGACCTGAAGTGAATATCCGCTCCCTCACCAGAGGCGACGGCGTCGTGATCGGAGCAGCGGTATTGCTGTTCATCGCGTCGTTCCTCGACAACTACTCCCTCGACGGTGTTCCCGACAGCTTCGAGATGCCGAATCTCTGGGAGAGCGGGCCGGTGCTGCTCAGCGTCGTGCTGGCAGGCATTTTCGGCGCCGTGTTCATCGTCATCGCCCGGGGCCTGCCGCAGGCGCCGAAGATCGCCGGGATCGACCTCGGCCACTTCGGCATCGCCTTCACCGTCTTCGCCGCGTGGAGCGCGTTGGGCAACATCTTCGACCCCACCGGCGGTGGTGACAACTTCGGCAGCGGCTCGAGCGGCAACAGCACCGACGCCGGCGCCGGCCTCATCCTCGCCCTCATCGCGACCCTGATCATGGCCGCCGCGGCCGTCGCCACCCCCCTCGTCCCCGCGCTGAAGGCCGCCCTCGTCGGCGCCCCGCGCCCGGCGGCCCCGCAGCCCTACGGCGCCCAGCCCCCCGGTGGTTACGGCTACCCGGGTGCCGGTGCCCAGGCGCCGTTCGGTGCGAGCCAGCCCCAGCCGGGGCAGCCGGGCGCGCCGTTCGGTGGTCAGCCGCAGCCGCAGCAGGCGCAGGCCGCTCCGCAGCCGCCCGCAGGTGACTTCTCTCCGTTCTGGTTCGCCGTGCCCGTGGCGCGTCCCCTGTTCGCCGAGGACGGCTCGCAGTCGACGATCGCCGAACTGGCCCCCGGTACCTGGTACCTGGCGGTCGAGCAGCGCGGCGCCAACCTGGTCGCCCAGACCCAGGACGGCCGCCGCGGTGTCCTCCAGGACACCACCGGCATCCAGCGCGGCTGAGCGCGACGCCGCACCCTCGCCGTACGACCGGCCCCTCGCTCTTCCGAGCGGGGGGCCGTTGTCGTACAGTCGCCCTCCTGGTCACCGGAACTGACGGGGCGTCAGGAGGCGGCGTATGCGGCTCGGTCTGGCACTGGGGTACTGGGGGCGTGGTCCTTCGGCGGATCATGTGCCGCTCGTTCAGGAGGCGGAGCGGCTCGGGTACGACTCGGTGTGGACGGCCGAGTCGTGGGGGTCGGACGCGTTCACGCCGCTCACCTGGATCGCGGCGCGCACGTCGCGGATCAAGCTCGGTACAGCGGTGGCGCAGATGGCGGCGCGGTCGCCGACGACCACCGCCATGCACGCGCTCACCCTCGACCATCTCTCCGGCGGGCGGATGCTTCTGGGGCTCGGGTTGTCCGGTCCGCAGGTCGTGGAGGGCTGGTACGGGCGGCCGTTCCCGAGGTCGCCGCTGACCGCGACGCGGGAGTACGTCGATGTCGTACGCCAAGTGCTCCGGCGGGAGGCCCCGGTCGAGCTCGACGGGCGTTTCCACGCGGTGCCGTACCGCGGTCCGGACGGCAGCGGTGTGGGCAAGCCGCTGAAGTCCATCACGCATCCTCTCCGGTCCGATCTGCCCGTCCTGCTGGGCGCCGAAGGGCCGAAGAACATCGCGCAGACCACGCGGATCGCGGACGGCTGGCTGCCGTTGTACTGGTCGCCGACGCGGACGGACGTCTACGAGGCGTCGTTGACCGATCTGCGCGAGGGGTTTCTCATCGCCCCCATGGCGCGGGCGCAGCTCTGCGACGACGTCGCCGAGGGCCTGTTGCCCGTGAAGATCATGCTCGGCTTCTACATCGGCGGGATGGGGCACGCGAAGCGCAACTTCCACGCCGACCTCATGGCGCGCATGGGGTACGAGGAAGAGGCGCGGCGGATACAGGCGTTGTTCCTCGACGGCCGTCGCGAGGAGGCCGTGCTCGCGGTGCCGGACGCGTTCGCCGACGAGATCTCGCTGGTGGGGCCGAGGGAGCGGATCGCCGAGCGGCTGGAGGTGTGGCGGAAGGGGCCGGTGACGGATCTGCTCGTCGTGTCACCGGACCTGCCGACGCTGCGGGTGCTGGCCGAGCTGAACTCATAGGGTTTCAGCCACGAATCAGCGGCAACCCGTCAAGCATGTCTCGATATAGCGGCTCCAACCAGGCGGGCCGGGTCATCGCGATCGTCGCGGACGTGATGGCCTTCATTCTGGCCCTGTGGATCCTGATGTATCTGCTCGGTGCGAACGGCGCGAACGACTTCGTGCAGTTCGTCCATGACGCGGCCCGCTGGCTGGCCGGCTGGTCCCACGACCTGTTCACCTTCGACGAACAGTGGGCGCGGGTCGTCGCCGGGTACGGGCTCGCCGCCGTGGTCTACCTGTTCGTGGGCCACGCGATCGCGAACCGCATGCACCGACACTGAGCGCTTCGCGGAACGGCGAGGGCGGGTTGCGGCCGCTGGGTGACTGCGGGTGGGTCGTGGTTGCTCGCGCAGTTCCCCGCGCCCCTGAACACCCCCGGGCCCGGCCCGTGCTTTTAGGGGCGCGGGGAACTGCGCGAGCAGCCCCCACTCACCCGCGGCCGCCTCACGACCTCAAGCTCCCCACCCGGAGGCCGGACCTCAGCAGCAGTCAGACTCTTCGACGTCGTCCAGGCCCCGCGGCAGTCGCTCCCCGCCGAACACCGCGCACGTCGCCTCGTCGCCTCCGAGCGCGGCCACCGCCAGCAGCAGGGATCCGGCCGTCCACGAGGTCAGTTCCTCGGGCCAGACGGCCCCGTCCTCGAAGACGAAGCCCGTCCAGTACAGACCGGTCGCGGGGTCGCGCAGATGCTGGATGGATTGGAGGATCTCCAGGGCCCGGTCGGACTCTCCCATGACCCAGAGCGCGAGGGCGAGTTCGGCGGACTCGCCGCCCGTCACCCACGGGTTGGGGACGACGCAGCGGACACCGAAGCCGGGGACGACGAAGCGGTCCCAGCCCTCCTCGATACGGGACTTGGCCTCCGCGCCCGTCAACGCGCCGCCCAGGACCGGGTAGTACCAGTCCATCGAGTAGCGGTCCTTGTCGAGGAACCGCTCGGGGTGCCGGCGTATCGCGTGCCGCAGCGCGCCCACGGCCAACTCCCAGTCCGGCTGGGGTTCCTCCCGCTGCTCGGCGATGGCCAGCGCGCAGCGCAGCGCGTGGTGGATGGACGAGGAGCCGGTCAGCAGGGCGTCGGTCACGGGCGTGCCGTCGTCCTCGCGCTTCCAGCCGATCTGCCCGCCGGGCTGCTGGAGCCGCAGCACGCACTCGATCGCCGCGTGCACGGCGGGCCACATGCGGTCGAGGAACGTGTCGTCGCCGGTGGCCAGGTAGTGGTGCCAGACGCCGACGGCTATGTACGCGACGAAGTTGGTCTCCCGGCCGCGGTCGGTGACGTCGGCGGCGTCGCCGTCGGCGTACGCGGCGTACCAGGAGCCGTCCTCGTTCTGGTGCCGGAGCAGCCAGGTGTAGGCGCGCTCGGCGGCGTCGTGCTCTCCGGCCGCGTCGAGGGCCATGGCGGCCTCGACGTGGTCCCAGGGGTCCAGGTGGTGTCCGCGGAACCAGGGGATCGCGCCGTCCTCCCGCTGCACCGCGAGGATCCCTCGGACGGTGGCGGCGGCCTGCTCGGCGGTCAGTACCCCGGGCAGGACCAGGTGTTCTGTCCGGGGCGTCGTCACTTGGCGGCCACCCCGGCCTCGGCACCGGTCTCGGAAGCGGGCCCGGCTGCCGTCGCGCCCCCGTCGGCGTCGCCGTCGGCGATCCGCGGCAGGTGCGGCTTCGTCGCGTACACCACGAAGCTCTTGCCGATCAGCGGGTTGAGCGCCTGCTCGGCGACCCGGGTGGCCAGGGGCTTCTTCATGATGTCCCAGACCAGCAGCTTGTGGTATGCGCGGACCGGGAGCGCCTTGTCGTTGTCGACGCCGAACGCGCACTTCAGCCACCAGTACGGCGAGTGCAGGGCGTGCGCGTGGTGGGTGCCGTAAGGCTTGAGGCCGGCCTCGCGGACCTTGGCGAGGAGTTCGTCCGCCTTGTAGATGCGGATGTGGCCGCCCTCGACCTCGTGGTACGCGTCGGACAGCGTCCAGCAGACCTTCTCGGGGCCGTAGCGCGGGACGGTGATCGCGATGCGGCCGCCGGGCCTGAGCACGCGGACCATCTCGGCGAGTACGCCCTTGTCGTCCGGGATGTGCTCCATGACCTCGGAGATGATCACGACGTCGAAGGACTCGTCGGGGAAGGGCAGGGCGAGGGCGTCGCCCTCCATGGCCGTGGCGGTCGCGCCCTCGGGGGCCTCGCCGGCCTCCTTCATCGCCGCGAACCACTTGGCGACCTCGCGGATCTCGTCGCCGTTCTGGTCCAGGGCGACGACCTGGGCGCCTCGCCGGTAGCACTCGAAGGCGTGCCGGCCCGCTCCACAGCCGAGATCCAGGACGCGGTCCCCCGGGGCGAGCGGGAACCGGGAGAAGTCGACGGTCAGCACGTGGCCCTGCTTTCGCGGTCGGCGCTTTCGCGGTTTGCTTCAACTGCTTCTTCGACGGCCTCGTGGGCGTCGACGACTCGGTCGGCGGTGTGGTCGGTGGTGTGCTCGGCGGTGCGGTCCGCCGTCGGGACGGCACGCGGGGCGGTGCTCACGGCGGCCCCCGCCGGGCGCCCCTCGGCGCGGGCGATCGCCTCGCGGTAGTGGGCGACCGTGCCCTCGGCGGCCTTGGCCCAGGTGAACCGGCGCAGCACCCGCTCGCGGCCCGCGTGGCCGAGCCGAGCTCTCAGGTCGGGGTCGCCGAGCAGCCGGTTCAGCGCGGCGGCCAGGGCGCCCGCGTCGCCCGTGGGCACCGCGAGGCAGGTCTCGCCGTCGGGTCCGGCGACCTCCGGGATGGCGCCGCCGGTGGTGGCGACCAGTGGCGTGCCGGTGGCCATGGCCTCGGCGGCGGGCAGCGAGAACCCCTCGTACAGGGAGGGCACGCAGGCGACCTCGGCGGAGCGCACCAGGTCGACCAGCTCGGCGTCGGAGATGCCCTTCACGAAGTCGACGGCGCCGTCGAGGCCGTAGCGCTCCATGGCCTGGGCGACGGGGCCCTCGGTGGGCCGCTTGCCGACGACGACCAGATGGGCGGCGGGGTGCTCGGTGCGGACCTTCGCCAGCGCCTCGACGAGGAAGACGAGGCCCTTCAGCGGCACGTCGGCGCTGGAGGTGGTGACGATCCGGCCGGGTATCCGCGCGACGGACGGATCGGGCGAGAAGAGGTCGGTGTCGGCGCCGATGTGGACGACGTGGATACGGTCGCCGCGTACGCCGAGGTGGTCGACGATCTCCTGGCGGGAGGTGCCGGAGACGGTGAGCACGCTCGGCAGCCGGCGCGCGACGCGCTTCTGCATACGGGTGAACGCGTACCAGCGGCGTACGGACATACGGCGCTGCCAGCCCTCGGCGGCGTCCAGCTCCAGCTGCCGGTCGACGGTGATGGGGTGGTGGATGGTGGTGACGAGGGGCGCGCCCACCTCGCCCAGCAGGCCGTAGCCGAGGGTCTGGTTGTCGTGGACGACGTCGAACTCGCCGCGCCGGGCGCGCAGATGGCGGCGGGCGCGGAGGGAGAACGTCAGGGGCTCGGGGAAGCCGCCGGTCCACATCGTCGCCACTTCGAGCGCGTCGATCCAGTCGCGGTACTCGTCGCGCTTCGGGGTGCGGAAGGGGTCGGGCTGCCGGTAGAGGTCGAGGCTGGGCAGCTCGGTGAGGGAGAGCCCGCCCGGCCCGGCGCCGGGAACGGCGTCCTCGTCCAGGACGGGATAGGGCTGGGAGCCGATGACCTCGACCCGGTGGCCGAGGCGGGCGAGTTCGCGCGAGAGGTGCCGTACGTACACGCCCTGGCCCCCGCAGAACGGGTTCCCTTTATAGGTGAGGAGCGCGATGTTGAGCGGTCGGCCGCCGTCGGCGGCGGGGCCGACGTGATGCCCCGCCTCACTGGCCTCAGCGGTCACTCTCGGGCCCCCTTCTGCCTGTGTTGTCCGGTGAGATTACGTCGGGACGGTAATCTAGAACAAGTTACAGACTTGATCGTTCAAGGAGCACTGAATCTACCGGCAGGTAGGGCCGCGGTGAGCGGTGGATCAGGTGATTCACGCCACGGCACGCGCCCTGGCATGCTGTCGGATCGCACGCCCTCACCGACTGTCACGGAACGGTACCCATGCCTGCGGAAGCCAAGGTGGACGCCAGTAGCGCCCGACAGGAACAGCGCCCGGAGTCGCGGCCGGACTCGCCGCCCCTCACCCAGCGGCAGGAGGCCCGCCGGCGCCGGATCCTGCACGCGAGCGCGCAGTTGGCCAGCCGGGGCGGTTTCGACGCCGTGCAGATGCGGGAGGTCGCCGAGTCCTCGCAGGTCGCCCTCGGCACGCTCTACCGCTACTTCCCCTCCAAGATCCATCTGCTGGTCGCCACGATGCAGGACCAGTTGGAGCACATGCACGGCACGCTGCGGAAGAAGCCGCCGACCGGCGAGACGGCGGCGGAGCGGGTGGCGGAGACCCTGATGCGGGCGTTCCGGGCGCTCCAGAGAGAGCCGCACCTCGCGGACGCCATGGTCCGCGCGCTCACGTTCGCGGACCGCAGCGTCAGCCCCGAGGTGGACCAGGTCTCCCACCAGACGACGGCGATCATCCTGGACGCGATGGGGCTGGAGCACCCCACCCCCGAGCAGCTCTCCGCCGTCCGCGTCATCGAGCACACCTGGCACTCGGCCCTCATCACCTGGCTCTCCGGCCGTGCCTCCATCGCCCAGGTGAAGATCGACATCGAGACGGTCTGCCGCCTGATCGACCTGACGGCCCCCGGGGACGCGAAATGACCCCGGCGCCGCGCGGGCACCGGGGCGGATGAAGATCTACTCACACATGAAGGACCTACGAGACGGGTTCCCTGCGCCGGTATGACCCGGATCAGGTTCTGGGGGTCGCCGTCCGGTCCTGCACCAGCGACCTTTCGGCCTCTCAGCCCGACCGTCGACGTCGGCACCAGCGGAGACCTGCGCCTCTCGCAAATGTCGGCTACTCCGGTCGAACTCCCTCACTCGTCCCGTAGGCCGAATTCCAGGATAGAACGCCCATATGGGTATGCAACCCCCTGGTGAGGATTTTTTACTCCGCTCTCCTCCGATCTCTACGCCACTGCCTCCAGCCCGCTCCAGCTGCGCCCGATGGCCGTGCCGACCGCCCACTGGTCCAGCAGGCGTCGGGCGTCCTCCTCCGGGGCCGCGAGGGACACGCGCTGGGCGCCCGCGTGGACGCTGCGCTCCTTGTGGAGGGTGCCCTCGCTGCAGCAGGCGCAGTGGACGACGAGGCTGCTCTCGGGTTCCGCGCCGAAGTCGTGGTCGGTGAACAGCTGGAGGAGGGCCTCCAGGTCGGCCTGTTCGGCAGCGGCGACGGTCACGGAGAGGGTGGGCAGGTCGGAGGGTTCGAAGAGGAGGAGCTCGTCGAAGACGGGGTAGTTCGTACCGTCGACGACCCGCTCGCCCTTCGGTTCTCCGTCGTGGACGACGATCTCGCCGTAACGTCGGCCGCCGGTGACGGGCACGTTGAGGACACGGCCACGGGTGGGGCACAGGCGCTCTATCCAAACGACCTCGCGTTCACCGTCGGTGTCGAGGCGCACGCAGGCGTTGCCGAAGCGGCCGGCGATCTCGCCGTCGCCGTCGGGCAGGTCGATGCCGAAGCCGGACCAGGCGTCGCGGGCGGTCGCCCAGTCGCGGCGGATGGTGGCGGCGATACCGAGGTTCCAGAACGCCGGGTCGCCCTCGCCGCGCGGGGAGCGGGCGGCGGCCTGGACGCCGAGTTCGTACGCCTTCTCCCAGTTGCCCAGGAACTTGTGGCCGAGCGCGGCGTCGTACCACCACACCGCGCTCGCCTCCAGGTCCGGGTAGTGGGCGAGCACCTGCTCGTAGAGGTCGGCGGCGCGCTGCCACTCCTCGGCGTCCCAGGCGGCACGCGCCTGCTCGATCAACTGCTTGGCCTCGGACTTCCGCACGCTTTCCCGCCCTGGTCACTGATGGTTCACGGTGATACGAGGGCACAGCGTAAGGGGTGGTGGGCGGCTACTCCTCCGGGGGGAACACCGGCTCGCCGCTGCCGGGCAGGGTGATCGAGATCGCCTCCACCGGGCAGCCCTCCGCCGCCTTCAGGATGCGTTCGTTGGCGTCCGTCTCCGGTTCGGTGGGGTGGGACTGCATCGCGGTGTCGAGGCGGAAGGCGTCCGGGGCGAGGTGCGTGCACTGGGCGGAGCCGATGCAGATCGCCCGGTCGACCTCCACGCGCCAGCGGTCGCCCATCAGCCCACCCCCTCTCCCCCGGCAGCGGCGTCCGCGTCGGCGGGCGGCTGGTACCCGGCGGGCAGGTGGATCATCTTGTGCTCCAGGTACTCGCCGTATCCCTCGGGGCCGAACTCGCGGCCCAGGCCGGAGTTCTTGTAGCCGCCGAAGGGGCCGAACATGTCGAGGCTGAAGGTGTTGACGGAGTACGTGCCGGTGCGGACCTGGCGGGCGATCTCGATGCCGCGCTCGTCGTCGGCGGTCCACACGCTGCCGCTCAGGCCGTACTCGGAGTCGTTGGCGATCCGTACGGCCTCGGCCTCGTCGCCGTACGGGAGGAGGCAGATGACCGGGCCGAAGATCTCCTCGCGGGCGATGCGCATGGAGTTGTCGACGTCGCCGAAGAGGGTGGCGTCCACGTACCAGCCGTGGTCGAGGCCGGCGGGGCGGCCGCCGCCGGTGAGGATCTTGGCGCCCTCCTCCTGGCCGATGCGGATGTAGTCGAGGCTGCGGCGCTGCTGCCGCCGCGCCACGAGCGGGCCGAGTTCGGTGGCGGGGTCGAGGGGGTCGCCGACCTTGAGCGCGGAAGCGGCGGCCGCGAACGCCTCGGCGAACTCGTCGTAGCGGGTGCGCGGGACGAGGATGCGGGTCTGGGCGACACACGCCTGGCCGTTGATCATCCAGGCGAAGGGCGCGATGCCGTTGACGGCGGTCTGCGCGTCGGCATCCGGCAGGATCACCGCCGCGGACTTGCCGCCCAGCTCCAGGGTGACGCGGGTGAGGTTGCGGGCGGCGACCTCCATGACGCGTTTGCCCGCGGCGACCGAGCCGGTGAAGGAGACCTTGTCGACGCCCGGGTGCCCTACGAGGTACTCGCTGACCTCGCGGTCCGCCGGGAGGATCGACAGGACGCCCTCCGGGAGCCCGGCCTCGGCGGCGATCTCCGCGAGCAGATACGCGTCGAGCGGGGTCTCGGGCGAGACCTTCAGGATCGCGGGGCAGCCCGCGAGCAGGGCGGGGGCGAGTTTGGCGGCGGCGGTGAACTGCGGGACGTTCCACGGGACGACGGCCGCGACGACCCCGACCGGTTCGCGCCGCACGAGGATCTTCCCGAGCACGCCGTCGCGGTGCTCCTCGTAGGTGAAGTTCCGTGCCGTGGTGATCGCCGCGTCCCACACCATCATCGAGGCGAGGGCCTGCACCATGACGCTGGAGGTGAACGGGGTGCCGTTCTGGGCGCTGATGAGGCGGGCGAACTCCTCGTGGCGCACGGCGAAGGCGTCCTTGATGCGGGCGACGACCTCGATGCGTTCGTCGAGGGTCGTCCGGGGCCACGGCCCCTCGTCGAACGCCTTCCGCGCGGCGGCCACGGCCCGGTCGACGTCCGCCCGTGAGGCGTGCGGTACGCGGCCGATGACCTCCTCCGAGTGCGGCGAGACCACCTCGATGACGTCCGTGCCCAGGGGGTCCGTCAACTCCCCGCCGATGAACAGCTGTCCGTGTTCCACGAGCTCGGTCATGGCCGACTGCCTCCCCGGAGCCGATCCTATTTCTGACGATGCATCAGATAGGTGATACGGGAACTGATACCAGCTCCGGTTCGAGGAGTCCACGGGGGTGTCCACGCGGGGCGACGACGGACGGCTCGGGACGATTGACGAGGACGTCGGCCGGGGACGGTGGAGGGGGACGGTTGACTCGGCCTCCCATCGAAACCTGTTCTAGTTATAGTTGCCGGACGGCGGCGATTGGGGAGCCCATGACGCAGGTGTACGACCATGGCGGCGGCGTCCGGTCCCTTCGGGTCCCCATCCCGGACAACCCCCTGGGCCACACGCTCGTGTACGTCGTCGACACCGATCGCGGGCCCGTGCTCGTCGACACCGGCTGGGACGACCCGGCCTCCTGGGACACCCTGTGCGAGGGCCTCGTCGCGTGCGGTACGTCGGTGGGGGAGATCACCGGCGTGGTGATCACCCACCACCACCCGGACCACCACGGCCTGTCGGGCAAGGTGCGGGAGGCGTCCGGCGCCTGGCTGGCCATGCACGCGGCGGACGCGGCGGTCGTACGGCGGACGCGGGAGACGCGGCCGGAGCGCTGGTTCACGTACATGGCGGCCAAGTTGACGGCGGCCGGTGCGCCCGAGGAGCACGTGGCGCCGCTGCGCGCCCCGCGCGGTCGCCGCACCCTGCCCGGCCTCTCCCCCGCGCTCCCCGACCGCGAGATCGTCCCCGGCGAACTCCTCGACCTGCCCGGCCGCCGCCTCCGCGCGATCTGGACGCCCGGCCACACCCCGGGCCACGTCTGCCTGCACCTGGAAGAGGACCACCCGGCGGAACTGCCCGGCCGGGGGCGGCTGTTCTCCGGCGACCATCTCCTCCCCGAGATCAGCCCGCACATCGGCCTGTACGAGGACCCCGACGACACGACGGTGACCGACCCGCTCGGCGACTACCTCGACTCCCTCGAACGCGTCGCCCGGCTGGGTCCGGCCGAGGTCCTCCCCGCGCACCAGTACACGTTCACCGACGCCTCGGCCCGCGTACGGGAGCTGCTCACACACCACGAGTCCCGCCTCACCGACCTGCGCTCCCTCCTCACCACCCCGCTCACGCCGTGGCAACTCGCCGAACGCATGGAGTGGAACCGCCCCTGGTCCCAGATCCCCTACAGCTCCAGGAACATCGCCGTCGCCGAGGCGGAAGCCCACCTGCGCCGCCTGGTGAAACAGGGCCGAGCGGAGGCGGTCCCGGGCACCGACCCGGTGACGTACGTGGCGGCGTGAGACCGGGCGTCGACGAACACGGCCTCAGCGGACACCGACCGAACGGATCAACTCCCGGGCCCGATCGAGGAGTCGTACCTCTCGCACACTCATCGTCGGATTGGTCGACCGGAGGGTGATCGCCTCTGTCAGTCCCTCCTCCGTGAGGGCTGAGGGGGCGTTGGGCGACTGGTGGGCGAGGAGGCCGGTGAGTGCTGCGTGGGCCAGCGGGGCGCGGGCGTCGGCCGTGTCGGCCGCGACCTGGGCGAGGATGACCGCCGACATGCCCCAGTCGAGGCCGGGCGGGCCCTCCTCGGCGTTGGCCCAGTCGATGACGCGGGGGCCGTCCGGGGTGAGGAGGACGTTCTCGGGGTGCAGGTCGAGGTGGAGGACGCGGGTCGCCGGGTCGGTGGAGCGGCGGGGCGGGAGCGCGTGCAGCGCGTGGAGGAGGCGGGCCAGTTCGGCGCCGGCCTCCTCCGGCGGGAGGACACCCGCGGCGATCGCCTCCAGCATGGTGGGGCCCCAAAGGCGTTCCAGGACCAGGTCGGTACGGGTCGCCGTGCGGACGCGTGGGGCCGGATAGCCGTGGGCGCGTACGTGCTCCATGACCTCGGCCTCGGCCCGTGCGTCGCCCCAGCCGTCCCGGTACCGGCGCAGCACCCAGGTGCCGTGAACGCTGGCGCCGCGGACACCGGCGCCGCGGACACCGGCGCCGCGGAGGCCGGCAGCACGGGCGGCGTCCACGGATCGACCATCCTCGGCCGCACCATCGGCGGTCGCGTCGTCCTCGACCGCGTCGTCGTCGACCGCGTCGCTTCCCGTCGCGTCGTCCGCCACCTCGTACACGTCCGCCGTACGCCCCGCGCCCAGCAGTCTCCCCGTCCGCATGTTCCCGAACCTACCCTCCGGCGCAGGTGGCCCTCCGGCTGTTGCCTACCGGCAGGTAGAGTGGCCGGGTTGTCACGCCCGTACAGGGGGAAGCCGGTGCAAATCCGGCGCTGACCCGCAACCGTGAGCCGAAGCCGTCCGTGCGATCGGCGAGTCGGACTGCCCTGTGCGGAACTGTGACCGGCTCGCGTCACCGGCGTCCGCCGGTGCACGGCACCGTCGAGGAATACGGAGCCGAGCCGCCCGGCGTCGCGCCGTGGCGCCCGGCTCCCGTCAGGGAGAGGCACCCCCGATCATGAATGTCCGCCGCAGCGCCGCGGTCGTCGCCGTACTGGCCGCCACAGCCGGGGTCGGCACCGGACTCGGTACCGGTTTCGCGCCGGCCGCCCTCGCCGACGACACCGCCCCCGCCGCGCCGTCCGCGTCGCCGTCGCAGGCGATACCCACCGGTCTGTACGGGTCGACGGACCCCAAGTTCGACGGTGTCTGGCGGCAGTCGCTCACGCTGGTCGCCCTCGACGCCGTGGGTGAGAAGCCCGGCGCCGGGGCCGTCGACTGGCTGCTCGGCCAGCAGTGCGCGAACGGCGCGTTCGCAGCGTACCGGCCCGACCCCACCGCCGAGTGCGACGCCAAGACGGCCGTCGACACCAACAGCACGGCCGCCGCGGTGCAGGCGCTCGCCGCCGTCGGCGGGCACGACGCGCAGGCCGAGCGGGCCGTCGGCTGGCTGAAGGACCACCAGAACGACGACGGCGGCTGGGGCTTCACCGCCGGCGGGCCCAGCGACGCGAACTCCACGTCCGTCGTCATCGGCGCGCTCGCCGCCGCGGGCGAGACGCCCGGCGGGCAGAAGAAGGCCGGCCACTCCCCCTACGACGCCCTGCGCGCCCTCGCCCTCCCCTGCGCAGCCGGCACCGAGGGCAGCGGTGCCTTCGCCTACCAGCCCGACAAGAAGGGCGGGCTCGCCGCCAACGCCGACGCCACGGCCGCCGCCGTGGTCGGCAGTCTGGGTGAGGGGTTCGTCGTCGACGCCGCCAAGACCGGGGAAGCCGGGGAGAACGCGGAGAGCGGCAGCGCGAACGCCGGTGCCGGTACGGCCGGTGAGTGCGTCAGCGGCACCTCGCCCGAGGACGCGGCGCACAACGGTGCCGTGTACCTCGCCGGGGCCCTCACCTCCGACGGTTACCTGAAGTCCGCCCTCCCGGGCGCCGAGGACCAGCCCGACCTCGGCAACACCGCCGACGCGGTCGTGGCGCTGGCCGCCGCCGGGGACACGAAGACCACCGCGAAGCCGCTCGCCTGGCTGGAGAAGAACCACGGCCCCTGGGCGGCGAAGTCCGGCCCCGCCGCGTACGCCCAGCTCATCCTCGCCGCGCACGCCGCCGGCACCGACCCGCGCGACTTCGGCGGCGCGGACCTCGTGGCCCAGCTGACCGAGACCGGCCCGGCGCGGGACGTGGACGACTACAGAAGCGTGCCCAGCGACGACACCGCCGACGGCGGGGACGACGGGAGCATCGCGACCGGTGTGGTTCTGGGCGCCGGGCTCGGCCTCGCCGCGCTGGCCGGGGCCGCACTGACGCGCCTCACCCGGAAGCGGCGACGGACATGACCCTCACCGGCGGGCGCGCCACGGCCGCGTCGGCGGCGACCCTGCTTCTGCTGTGCGTCCTGGTGGGGCTGGGCGGACCGGCCCATGCCGCCGCCTACCGGTACTGGTCCTTCTGGGACCGGGGGGCGGACGGCTTCGGCTGGGTGTACGCCACGCAGGGGCCGTCGACGGCGCGGCCCTCCGACGGGGACGTCCAGGGCTTCCGGTTCGCCGTCAGTGCGGACTCCGACGACGCCGCCGAGCCGCGCGGAGCCGCCCGCTTCGACGCCATCTGCTCGGGTACGGCCGCCCGTGACGGGCAGAAGCGGATCGCGCTCGTCCTCGACTTCGGCACCGCCGAGGACGCGCCGGCGGGTGAGACGCCCCCGCCGGCGCGCACCGCCTGTGCGCGCGTGCCGTCGGACGCGACCACCGCCGACGCGCTGGCCGCCGTGGCGAAGCCGCTCCGGTACGACACGAACGCGCTGCTCTGCTCGATCGCCGGGTATCCCCGGAAGGGGTGCGGGGAGGCGATCGCCGATGACGGCCCCGACCCGTCCAGCACCTCCGGCGCGTCCAGCGCATCTGGCGCGTCCGGCACCTCCGGCGCGTCCGACGGCTCGGCCGCCTCCGAGGACGCCCGTACGTCCGACGAGAAGGGCCCGTCCGTCGGGCTGTTCGTCGGCATCGGTGCCGTCGCGGTGCTCGGCGCGGCGGCGGTGTGGCAGGCCAGGAGACGCCGCCGTGGCTAGCCACGGACCGCCGGCCCGCGGTGCGGCGGATACGCAGGGCACTCACCCCACGGATCCCCCGCGCCACGGACACCGGGCCGACCACCTGCACCCCCTCGCCTGGTGGCTCTGGGCCCTCGGGCTCGCTACCGCCGCGTCGCGCACCACCAACCCCCTCCTCCTGGCCCTCCTCATAGCCGTGGCGGGGTACGTCGTGGCGACGCACCGCACCGACGCCCCGTGGGCCCGCTCGTACACCGCGTTCGTGAAGCTCGGCCTGGCGGTGCTGGTCATCCGGTTGGCCTTCGCCGTGGTGCTGGGCTCGCCGGTCCCCGGCACGCACATCCTCCTCACGCTCCCCGAAGTCCCGCTGCCCGACTGGGCGCAGGGCATCCGCCTGGGCGGCCGGGTGACCGCGGAGGGCGTGCTGTTCGCGCTGTACGACGGGCTTCGCCTGGCCGCGCTCCTGATCTGCGTCGGTGCCGCCAACGCCCTCGCCAACCCGGCCCGGCTGCTGAAGTCGCTGCCGGGCGCCCTGTACGAGGCGGGCGTGGCGGTGGTGGTGGCGATGACGTTCGCCCCGCATCTGGTGGCGGACGTGCAGCGGTTGCGGGCCGCCCGGCGGCTGCGCGGGCGCCCCGACCGGGGCATCCGCGGGCTGCTCCAGGTCGGGCTGCCCGTGCTGGAGGGCGCGTTGGAACGGTCGGTGGCCCTGGCCGCCGCGATGGACTCACGCGGGTACGGCCGCACCGCCGAGGTCCCGGCCCGCGTCCGCCGTACGACAGCCGCACTGACCCTCGGCGGACTGCTGGGGGTCTGCGCGGGAACGTACGGCGTCCTGACCGCGGCCGGCGGCGCCTACGGTCTCCCCGTCCTGCTCACCGGCCTCGCCGCCGCCCTCGCGGGCCTGCGTCTGGGCGGCCGCCGCTCGCCCCGCACCCGCTACCGGCCGGACCCGTGGGGCGTACGGGCGTCCCTGGTGGGGGCGTCGGGCGCGGCCGTCGCCGTCCTCCTGGTCCTCTGCGGGGCGTACGACTCCGCCGCCCTGCACCCCACCGTCGTCCCCCTCACCGCGCCGGAGCTCCCGCTGTGGCCGGCCGCCGCGCTCCTGGTGGGCCTGCTGCCGGCATTCGCGGCGCCCGGTCCGCCGCCCCCGGTTACCTCCGCGAAAGCCCCCGCGCCCGCCATCTCCACGACCGCCCCCACCCCCACAGTCACCGCCCCCACAGTCACCGCCCCCAGCAAGGAAGACGCATGATCCGCTTCGAGGACGTGTCCGTCACGTACGAAGGTGCGGTCGAACCCTCCGTCCAGGGCGTCGACTTCGAGGTCCCGGAGGGTGAACTCGTCCTGCTGGTCGGGCCGTCCGGCGTCGGCAAGTCGACCGTGCTGGGCGCGGTGAACGGACTCGTGCCGCACTTCACCGGGGGCACCCTGCGCGGCCGGGTCACGGTGGCCGGCCGGGACACGCGTACGCACAGGCCGCGCGAACTCGCCGACGTGGTGGGCGTGGTCGGCCAGGATCCGCTCGCTCACTTCGTCACGGACACCGTCGAGGACGAACTCGCGTACGGCATGGAGTCGTTGGGCCTGGCTCCGGACGTGATGCGGCGACGGGTGGAGGAGACGCTGGACCTCCTCGGCCTCGCCGGCCTCCGCGACCGGCCCATCGCGACGCTCTCCGGCGGGCAGCAGCAGCGCGTCGCCATCGGCTCGGTGCTGACCCCGCACCCCGATGTCCTGGTCCTGGACGAGCCGACCTCCGCGCTGGACCCGGCGGCGGCGGAGGAGGTCCTGGCGGTGCTCCAGCGTCTGGTCCACGACCTCGGCACGACGGTGCTGATGGCGGAGCACCGCCTCGAACGCGTCATCCAGTACGCCGACCAGGTCGTCCTCCTCCCCTCGCCGGGCGCCCGCCCCGTCCTGGGCACCCCCGCCGAGGTGATGGCCGTCTCCCCGGTCCACCCCCCGGTGGTGACCCTGGGCCGCCTGGCCGACTGGACGCCGCTCCCCCTGACGGTGCGGGACGCCCGCCGCAGGGCGGCGCCCCTACGAGCCCGCCTGGCCTCCCACACCCCGCCCCGCACCACCCCCGCCCAGGGGCGCGGGGAACTGCGCGCCCAGCCACCCACCGCCCGCACCCGGCACACCACGGCCGAGCCCACCCTCCCCCGACTCCGCCGCCTCCTCTCCCGCACACCGGCCCCGGATCCGATCAGCCCACCCGAGCCGGCCACCGCTCCCACAGACCCCTCAGCCCTCCCTGAAGCCACCCCGCCGGCCCCCCTCGCCGAAGTCACCTCGCTCGCGGTGCGGCGCGGCAGCGTCCCCGCCCTCCGCCGCGTGGACCTCACCGTCACCCCCGGCGAGACCCTCGCCCTCATGGGCCGCAACGGCGCCGGCAAGTCCACCCTCCTGTCCGCACTGGTCGGCCTGGTGGCCCCTACGGCCGGTTCGGTGCAGGTCGGCGGGGCGCGACCGCACCGGACGGCGCCGAGGGACCTCGTACGCCGGGTCGGTCTCGTCCCGCAGGAGCCGAGGGACCTGCTGTACGCGGACACGGTCGCGGCCGAGTGCGCGGCGGCGGACAGGGACGCGGGCGCGCAGCCGGGCACCTGCCGCCGGTTGGTGGACGAGTTGCTGCCCGGGGTGACGGACGCCACGCACCCCCGTGATCTGTCGGAGGGCCAGCGGCTGGCGCTCGCCCTCGCGGTCGTACTGACGGCCCGGCCCCCGCTGCTGCTCCTCGACGAGCCGACCCGGGGGCTCGACTACGCGGCCAAGGCCCGCCTGGTCTCGACCCTGCGCGGGCTCGCCGCCGGGGGCCACGCCATCGTGCTGGCCACGCACGACGTGGAGCTGGCGGCGGAGGTGGCCGACCGCGTGCTGATCCTCGCCGACGGTGAGGTGGTCGCCGACGGCCCGACCGCCGAGGTGGTCGTCGGCTCCCCGTCCTTCGCCCCGCAGGTCACGAAGATCCTGGCCCCGCAGAAATGGCTGACCACGACCCAGGTGAGCCACGCCCTCACCACCCTGCGCGCAGCCGAGCGGGAGCGACCGTGACGAACCCCCTGCCCCCGACCGACCCGACCGACGTGACCGCCCCGACCGCCCCCGCGGACCCCCTGACCAACCCCGCCGACCTGACCAACCCAGCCGATCCGGCCGCCCCCGCCGACCCCCTCGAACCGACCGATCCGGCCGACCCAGCCGATCCGACCGCCCCCGCCGATCCGACCGACCCGACCGACCCGACCGACTCAGCCGACCCCCTCGATCCGACCGACCCCCTCGATCCGACCGACCCGACCGACCCGGCCAACACCACTGCATCCGGCACCACTGAATCCGGCACCACCCCCCAGCCCGCCCACGTCCGAAACCCCCACCCCCACCCGCCGCGCCCCCGCCCCGTTCCCCTCTCCCCCCGTTCCCTCCTCGCCCTCGCGCTCGTCAGCCTCGTCGGTGTCGCCGCCTTCGCCTGGCCCTTCTTCGCGTCCCCCGACTCGCAGGTCGGCGCGCACGCGCAGGACGCCCCCTGGCTGTTCGCCGGGCTGCTCGTGCTGCTCGTCGGTGTCGTGGCGGCGACGATCTCCGAGGCGGGGATGGGCGCGAAAGCCGTGGCGATGCTCGGGGTGCTCGCGGCGACCGGCGCCGCGCTGCGCCCGATCGGGGCGGGGACGGCGGGGCTGGAGCCCATGTTCTTCCTGATGGTGCTCAGCGGCCGCGTCCTCGGCCCGGGCTTCGGCTTCACGCTCGGCGCGGTGACGATGTTCTCGTCGGCGCTGCTGACCGGCGGTGTCGGGCCGTGGCTGCCGTTCCAGATGCTGTCGATGGGCTGGTTCGCGATGGGCGCCGGGCTGCTGCCGGGCGCCCGGCGGCTGCGGGGCCGCGCCGAACTCGTGCTGCTCGCGGCGTACGGCTTCGTCGCGGCCTTCGCCTACGGCACGGTCATGAACCTCTACGGCTGGCCCTTCATCGGCGCGCTCGCCTCGAACATCGCCTTCCACGCGGACTCCTCCCCCGCCGCGAACCTCGCCCGGTTCCTCGCGTACTGCCTGGCCACCTCCCTCGGCTGGGACCTGGGCCGGGCCGTGGTCACCGTCGCCCTGACCCTCACGCTCGGCACCCCGGTGCTGCGGGCACTACGGCGGGCCACACGCCGGGCCGCCTTCGAGAGCGCGGTCACATTCGACCCGCCCGCTCCCTGAACGCGGAGTCCGGCCTCGTGCGCGGAGCGTTGCGTGCGCGGTGAACCACCCCACAGGGCGCAGGTCACATACGAAGCGGGGCCGTAGATCAAAAGCGGTGGCATGCCCACGCCGTAATGGCCTCTGACCTGCGAATTGAGAGCCACGTCACAGAGCACGCTCTCCACCCGCATACTGCCACAACTAGCAAAAGGGGTGTTTGCGGACAGACCACCCGGGCTGCTTCTGTGGACGAGTCGCACGGCGCCGACCACCCACACGGGCTCGGCGCCGACGTACGCCCCCACCGCATCGCATGTGGTGAAGGCATGCCCGCGACGTCAACGTCCCCGAAGAAAAGGTTCCCCGTGACTCGCACCCTTCTCCGCCGCATCGCCTCCCCGAAGAAGGCCCTCGCCGGTACCGCCGTCGCCGCCGCCACCGCCGGTGCGCTGCTCGCCGCCGTGCCCGCGCAGGCCGCGACCTCGGAGGCCGCGCAGGCCCAGGCGACCGCGAAGAAGATGATCGCGAACTCCGCTCAGTACACCTGCTTCTCCAACATCGTCGACCACGAGAGCGACTGGAACCCCAACGCGACGAACGCGTCCTCCGGTGCCTACGGCCTGGTCCAGGCTCTCCCCGGTTCGAAGATGGCCTCCGCCGGTTCCGACTGGAAGACCAACGCCGCCACGCAGATCAAGTGGGGCCTGGACTACATGAAGGACCGCTACGGCAGCCCGTGTGGCGCGTGGGCCTTCTGGCAGGCCAACAACTGGTACTGAGACGCCAAGCGGTACTGACCCGCCACGGCGACCAGCCGGATCACAGCTGAAGGCGGCGGCCCCCCGATCCCCGGGGCCGCCGCCTTCGCCTTCCCCCGTCCCCCCGCGCCCTTCCCCCGGCCCCGTGGCTTTCCCCCGTCCCCGCGCGCCTTTCCCTCGTTCTCTCCGCCGGATCAGCCGGATCAGCCGGATCAGCCGGAGGATCGGGCGGATCAGCCGGAGGATCGGTCGGATCAGCCGAATCAGTCGGGCAGGGTGAAGGGCGTCGCCCGGGGAAGTGCCGCCGCGATCAGCGCCACCTCCGTACGCCACTGCTCCCCGACCCTGATCCGGACCAGCCGATCCGGTACGGCCAGCCGTCGCAGCCGGAGCCTGCTCGACCCGTTCCGCCCCTGACGGAACGACTCGACGACGACACGGCCGACCGGATCGGCCCACCCCGCGCCGGTGCCGGGGCCACTCTCCGAGCCCGGCGGCACGAGGTGGAGCAGGATGAGCCTGCGCCCCGTCAGCGCCACGACGACGGGTCGGCTCCCCCGCCCCGCGAACCCGCCGCACTCCCCCTGGCAGCAGGCCCGCACGGTTTCCCCGCCTCGAAGGACCGGAGCGAGCAGCTCCCTGAACCCGGCGCCCCGCTCCCCTCGCGGGCCACCGGGACCACTCCTCGGGTCCTCCACCGGCGGTTCTGGCATCGGTCCGCCTTCCGGATACGCGGTACGCGGAGCGCACCGGTCCCCGTCGTCCCCCGCCCTCCCCTCCCCTCCGCACTCCAGGCTCGCAGCGGCACCGGCGTCGCACTGCGGGGTGAACCCTCCTTCCCGCGGCGGGTTTTCCCTCCTCTCTGCGGACAGGGCGGGCCGGGGGCGGCCACAATGGGGTTATGCCAGCGGCAGGAGTCGTTCCGACACCGGTCCCCTCCTGGCCACGGGGGAGCGACAGCCGGGATCCGGACCGGCCGCGCCGACCGGTTGTGCCCCTCGTGCCCCTCGTGCTGGGCGTGGCCGGCGTGTTGGTCGCCTGGACGGCGATCGTCACCACCTGGCACCGCGCCCCGTATCCGCTCTGGCTGTGGCTGCCGGTGCAGTCGGCGGGCGCCTCGTTCGTGGTGTGCGGGGCGGTCCTGCGGGTGCGCCGGCCGGCGAACGGCACCGGCGGGCTGATGATGCTGGTCGGCTTCACCTGGTACCTCGGCGACCTCCAACTCGCCGACAGCCGGACCCTGTTCGCGATCGGCTTCTGCTGCTACCACCTCACGTACGCCGCGATCGGCCACCTTGTGCTGGCCCTGCCCGCAGGCCGGCTCTACCACCGCCACGAACGACCGGTCGTCGCCCTGCTGTACCTCGCGTCGGTGGGGACGCAGATCGTGCGGTACGCCGCCGAGTACCCGCCACAGCCGCAACAGTGGGGCGACCCGTCGGCGCCGCACTCGGTGTGGTCGCCGATCGGCAGTGTGACCGTCGCCGCGCTCACCGTGCTGACCGCGGCCCTGGTGGTGCGCCGCTGGTCCACGGCCGGGCGGCCGGTCCGCCGGGCCTACGCGCCGGTGTGGCTGACGATGCTCGCGCTGGGCGGTGTGGTCGTGCTCGGCGCGGGTGCGGCGATGCTGCGGGCGGCACCGGACATCCAGCGGTTCGCGCTCCTCGGATACGCGCTGGGTCTGATCGTCACACCGGTCGCGCTCGTCGCCGGTCTGGTGCGGGTCCGGATGGCCCGGGTCCGGGTGGCCGACCTCGTCGTACGGCTGGAGGAGTCCGCGGAACCGGCGCATGTGGAGGAGGCCCTCGCGGAGGCGCTGGGCGATCCGGGGCTCGAACTGTGGTTCCCGCGCGGGGAGTCGGCGCAGGAGGGCGACGGGGCGACGGCCCCGGCCGCACGTTACGTACGGGCGGACGGTGTCGCCGCCGCCGACACCGACACCGACGGTCCCGCTCGTGAAGGCAGTTGCGTCACCCCGGTCGTCCGGCGCGGCGAGCTGCTCGCGCTCCTCGTCCACGATCCGGCCCTGCGCGAGCAGCGCCCGCTGGTGGACACCGTCCTGGCGGCGGCCGGGCTCGCCCTCGACAACGCGCGCCTCCTGGCCGCGCAGCGGGCGCGGTTGGCGGAGGTACGGGCCTCACGGGCGCGGATCGTGCTGGCGGCCGACGCCGAACGCCGGCGCATCCAGCGGGATCTGCACGACGGGGTGCAGCACAAGCTGCTGGTGATCTCGATGCTGGTCGACCGTGCCCGAGCCTCGGGGGCCCAGTCGACCGGGCAGGGCCCGTCCGGGCCGGAGGAGTCCGATCTGGCGGCCGCCTCCGCCCACTTGACCGAGGTGCTGCACGAGCTGCGGGCCCTGGCCGAGGGCATCCATCCGCCCGCCCTCGCCGAGCAGGGCCTGGCGGCGGCCGTGGAGGTCCTCGCCGAGCGCGCGCCGCTGCCGGTCGTCCCGGACATCCCCGACCGGCGGCTGCCCGAACACCTGGAACGGACCGCCTACTTCATCGTCACGGAGGCGCTGAGCAACGTGTACAAGCACGCGGAGGCGACCGAGGCACGCGTCCGGGTGGACGACGGCGCCGGGGGTCTGCTGGTCATCGAGGTCACCGACGACGGCACCGGTGGCGCGGATCCCGCCGGGGGCACGGGGTTGCGGGGGCTGGAGGACCGGGTGGGCGCCCTCGGCGGGCGGCTGCGCGTGCACAGCCCGCGCGGTGCGGGTACGCGGCTGGTCGCGGAGCTGCCATGCGGATCGTGATCGCCGAGGACTCCGGCTTACTGCGGCACATGCTGGCCGAGACACTGACCGCGCGCGGCTTCACGGTCACCGGGCAGGCGGGCACCCTGCCGGAGGTGTTGCAGGCCGTGGCGGCGGACCCGCCCGACGTGGCCGTCCTCGACATCCGGATGCCGCCCGACCACCGCGACGAGGGGCTGCGGGCCGCCGAGCGGATCCGGGCCGACCATCCGGGCACCGGGCTCCTCGTGCTGTCCCACTACGCGGAGACGTCGTACGCGATGCGGCTGCTCAAGACGGCGGACCAGGCGGTGGGTTACCTCATCAAGGACCGGGTGCGGGACACCGACCGGCTCGTCGACGCGATCAAGCGGGTCGCCTCCGGGGAGGTCGTGGTCGACCCCGAGGTGGTGCGGCGTGTGCTGACCCGCCCCCGCAGGACCGATCCGCTGGCCGCGTTGGTCCCCGTGGAGCGGCAGGTGCTGGCGCTGATGGCGGAGGGCCACTCCAACACGTCCATCGCGAGCCGCCTCAGCTACAGCCTCAAGACGGTCGAGAAGCGGGTCACGGCGATCTCCCAGAAGCTGGGCCTGCCCCACCCCGAGAGCCATGAGCGCGCCCATGTGAACCTCCGGGTGCTGGCCGTCCTGGCCTACCTCCGCAGCACCCGCCCCGCACCGGATCCGCCGTCACCGGCCTGAAGCCCCGCCACCGGCGTCACGCACCGCCCGCCGCCCGGCCCACTGCCCCTCCGGACGCTGCCCCAAGAGACAATTCCGCGCCCTCCCCGCCCGCCCGTACGTTCGTCGCGACCCCAGGACGACTTCCGGGCAACTGCCGTACCCCGCATGGGGCATGAACCCGTGCGGGCTGTGCGGCGACCCCGTGTGACGAGGAGATCCCACCGTGCGCAACCGCATCACCGTGACCGTCGTGGCCGCAGCGGCCTCCGTGGCCCTGCTCGGCGGCTCCGGCCAGGCGCTCGCCGCCGACACCGCGCCCGCCGCGCCGTCGCAACTGACCGTGGACGCCTACAAGACGTGGCTGAAGAGGGCGCCCGGCGGCGGCCCCACGTTCAAGGCTTTCAGCAGGCTGCCCGCGCCCAAGCAGCGGGCGTTCGTCGGCTATCTGCAGAACGCCCGCGTGTTCAAGGCGTTCGGTGTCACGCAGACCGGCGACATCCCGAGCAAGGCGAAAACGAAGACCGTCCGCTACAACAAGGACGTCACCTTCACGAGCACCACGGTCGCCGCGTCCCGTACGGCGAAGTCCACGAAGACGATCAGCCTGTCCGTCACGGCGACCGAGCGGATCTTCGACATCCCGGTCACCAGCGCCACGACCACGCTGTCCTACGAGACCGGCAAGGACGGCCTGATCACCGGCAAGAGCGAGAAGTCGGGCCACAAAGGCACCAACTTCAACGCCGCGTTCACGGTCAAGGCCGGCGCGACGCAGCTCGCCCCCGAGGCGAACATGCTGGACGCCGTCACCAACTGGACCGCCACGCCCCGGTTCAAGAGCGCGGGCACCAAGCCGATCAAGAAGCTCCAGGTCCTGACCGGCCTGGGCGACCACGGCACGGCGACGACGTTCAGGACCGTCGGGAGCTGACACCGCCGTACGGGCAGAAGGGGGGCGGGCCCCGCGCACAGGTCCGCCCCTCACACGGCGCGCCGCCCGGAAATTGGGTTGAGGGGAAGCCGGTCGCGGCAGAACATGTGCGCGATGGCTTTCAACCCTCTGCTCAACCCCAGGAACCTGACCTGGGACGACGTCGATCCCCGTCGGCATCCGTTCGACGCCGCCGAGGCCGCCGAGGCGGTCCGCGCCCTGGCCCCCGCGCGCCGCACCCCTCTTCGCCCGGCCGGCCACGCCGCGTACGACGACATCATCCGGTGGTCCCTCGAGGCGGGTTGGGACTGGGCCGACGAGATGACCCTCGCCATGGTCGAGCGGTGGGGCCGCTGGACCGTCGGCTGGCGTTGGTCCCCCGACGAGGGCGATTACGACGGCGGCCCGGTCGGCGCCTGGTGCTGTACCCGCGACTCGATCAGCGCCACCGACCCGGAGGAGACCCTCGACCGGATCACGGAGGCGCTGTGCGAGTGGCGGAACTGGCTGGAGGACACGGCCGACCGCTTCGACCACTACCCGCTGGACCGCATGCCCGCCGAGGACCGCCAGGACGCCTGGGAACGCGCCACCGTCCGCCTGGTCACCCAGGTCGTGGACCGCACGGGCGGCGGCAGCGGCTGGTACGGCCACTGCGAGCAGGTCCTCATCTGGTTCCTGACCCGCTGGGGCGTGGCCGAGGAGACCGCCCGGGCCCAGGTCGAGAAGGCGATCGACGGTCGCTTCCTCAGCTGGAGCGCGCCCGAGCGCACCCTCGTGGACGACGTGGCGGAACGCCTCGCGACCTCCCTGGAGGCGGACTCCTGAGCACGCCCCGCCCGGCCGCCGCCCCGGACCACCTACGGATATGGCAGGCCCTCCGCGAGACGGTCCCCTGGCATCGCACACGTGCAGTCACCGTGCCGGGGCTCCTTCCCGCCGGCCCGCACGAACGCCTCCCAGTCGTAAAGGTCACCCCGGTAAAAGACGGGGCGGTGCAGGACATCCACGCCCACGACCACCAGCGGTCCCCGGTACGTGCCGTCCGCCTGCGCGCCGCCCTCGACCTGGCCCGCGCCGACGCCGCCTCCGGACTGCCCCTCACCTTCGACCGTCTCGCCGCCTGGCAGCGCCAGGTGCTGGGCCTGCCGACGCGCCCGGCGTTCCGCACCGACCCGGCGTACGCGAAGGAGGGCCGCGAACGCTACGGCACCGGCGCCGACCTTCCGGACCGCCTCGCCGACTGCCTCGCGCAGAGCGCGGAACCGGCCCTCGCGCTCCCGGCCCGCGCCGCCCGCGCCTACCTCGACGTGTGCTTCTTCCACCCGTTCGACGACGGCAACGCCCGCGCCGCGTTCCTGACGCTGACGTACGTGTTGGCCCGGGACGGGGTCGCGCTGGACGAAGTGGGGCCCGTACGCCGGGTGCCCCGCCGTGCCGACGACGCCGGCGGCGCGCTCTCCCTGGCCGACCTCGTCGCCGTACTCATCTCGGGCACCGCCCGTCGTGCCGCTCACGCGGACCGCTCCTCTCCGCCGCACCGGCACTCGAACCAGACGGTCTTGCCGTCGCGCCACCTGCCCACACCCCACTTGTCCGCCACGGCGTCGACCAGCACGAGACCCCGGCCGCCGTCCGCGTAGGGCGACAGGTCGGTGCGCAGAACAGGGAGTTGTTCGGACCCGTCCGTCACCTCCACCCGGACCCCGCCCGGCGACCGCAGCAACAGCAGGGCGCAGCGGCGGTCCGGGACGTGCCGTACGACGTTGGCGAGCAGTTCCGTGACCCCGAGTTCCACCGCGTCGGTCAGTTCCGGCATCTCCCACTCGTCGAGGTAGGAGCGGACGATGCGGCGGATGTGGTGCGCGGAGTGCTCACCGACGGTGAAGCACATCCGGTGCTGGGCGGGACGAGCGCCCAGCACGATGGGGGGAATGTATCCGTTCACCCCACAAGGGTGACCTGGCGCAACTACTGTCGGCGACAGAACGGACACAACCTGTTCAACAGTGAGTTCAAGCTTCAACGAGGGGACAGCACCATGACCCAGATCAACACCCTCGACCCCGGCGCCTCACCGCTCGACTACTACGGCTACGAGCTGCGGCGCTGCCGGGAGGCCGCGGGCCTGACACAGAAGCAGTTGGGGAGCATCCTGGGCTATACGGCATCGCTGATCGGCCAGATCGAGACGGCGAGGAAAGTTCCGACGCTGGAGTTCAGCGAACGGGCGGACGTGGCGCTGGGAACCGATGGGTTGCTGTCGCGCCTCCTGACGCTGGTGATGCGCAGCCAACTCCCGAGCTGGTTCCAACAGGTGGCGGAGCTGGAAGCACGAGCCACAGCGATCCACGTCTTCCAACCTCAACTTGTGCATGGCCTGCTTCAGACAGAAGCCTACGCGGGTGCCGTGTTCAGCGCTGTGAACGACCGTGACCTGGACAATCGCATCGCGGCTCGGATGGCACGGCAGCGCATCTTCGAGAAGGACAAGCCGCCGGTGTTCTGGGCGGTACTCGGCGAGGCCGTGCTTTACCAGAGGCTTGGCGGTCCTGACGTGATGCGAGGCCAACTGCTGAAACTGTTGGCCTGCGAGAAGAACCCCTACGTCAACATCCAGGTACTACCGTTCGCCGCCGGAAGCCACGCCGGCTTCCCAGGAGCGTTCGACGTCTTCCGTTTCTCGAACGACCCCACCATCGTGTACAGCGAGGACTACGAAACGGGCCACGCGACCGCCAATCCAGACGCGGTCGAGAACCGCATGCTCCGTTACGATCATCTGCAAGCTGCCGCTTTGTCCGTCAAGGACTCGGTGGAGCTGATCCGGCACGTGATGGAGGAACGCTATGGGGAGCATCCCTCGCCTGACCAGCGCCCAATGGCGTAAGTCGAGCTACAGCACGGACACCGGCGGCTCCTGCGTCGAATGCGCCCCCCTCGGCCCCCTCTCCTGGCGCAAGTCGTCGCACAGCAGCGACCAGGGCGGTGATTGCGTAGAGATCGCCGCGACCCCCGCCTCCTCCCCCACCCCCACCCTCCTCATCCGAGACTCCAAGAACCCGGCGGGACCCCATCTCACCCTGGGTCCCGCCGCGTTCACCACCTTCCTGGACTGGGCCTCTACAGTCGCTGGATGATCGTCCCGGTGGCGAGTCCGCCCCCGGCGCACATCGTCACCAGGGCGAACTCCTTGTCCGTGCGCTCCAGTTCATGCAGTGCCGTCGTGATGAGCCGCGCTCCCGTCGCCCCCACCGGGTGACCCAACGCGATCGCACCGCCGTTTACGTTGACCTTGCCCAGGTCCTGCTCGAAGACCCGCGCCCAGCTCAACACCACCGATGCGAACGCCTCGTTGATCTCGACGAGGTCGATGTCGCGGAGCGACATCCCCGCCTTGCCCAGCACCGCCTTCGTCGCGTCGATCGGGCCGTCGAGGTGGAAGTGGGGGTCGGAGCCCACGAGGGCCTGGGCGACGATCCTCGCCCTCGGCCGTAGTTTCAGCGCCCTCGCCATCCGCTTCGACGCCCACATGATCGCCGACGCGCCGTCGCTGATCTGGGAGGAGTTGCCGGCGGTGTGGACGGCGGTCGGCATGATCGGTTTGAGGCGCGCGAGCGCTTCCGCGGACGTGTCCCGGAGGCCCTCGTCCCGGTCCACGAGGCGCCACATGCCCTGCCCGGCGGCCTGTTCCTCCTCGGTCGTGGGGACCTGGACCGCGAACGTCTCCTTCTTGAAGCGTTCCTCGGCCCAGGCGACTGCCGCCCGTTCCTGCGAGAGCAGGCCGAGCGCGTCGACGTCCTCCCGTGTCAGGTCCCGGTGGCGGGCGATGCGTTCGGCCGCCTCGAACTGGTTGGGGAGGTCGACGTTCCACTCGTCGGGGAACGGTTTGCCGGGGCCGTGCTTGGAGCCCGACCCGAGCGGCACACGGGACATCGCCTCGACGCCGCAGCTGATGCCGACGTCGATGACCCCGGCCGCGACCATGTTGGCCACCATGTGCGACGCCTGTTGCGAGGAGCCGCACTGACAGTCGACGGTCGTCGCGGCCGTCTCGTACGGCAGGCCCATGGTCAGCCAGGCCGTGCGCGCGGGGTTCATGGACTGCTCGCCGGCATGGGTGACCGTGCCGCCGACGATCTGCTCGACGCAGTCGGCGGGGATGCCGGTGCGGCCGAGGAGTTCACGGTAGGTCTCGCCCAGCAGATAGGCGGGGTGCAGATTGGCGAGCGCGCCACCGCGCCTGCCGATGGGGGTGCGTACGGCTTCGACGATCACGGGTTCCGCGGCCATGGGGATCCTCTCAACGGTTACCCGCGCGGCGCGGGGCGTCCCGGCCCGGCCCGCCACGCAGAACTAGTACGCGTTCTAGTTCTCCTGACAGCGTGCCGACGTGACACACATCGCCGCAAGGGTCGTGCACGGCGCACACGCGATCCGCGGGCGGATTCCTCCGTGCGCGGGCGCACCACGCGCGCGGGAAGCCGGAGGTCACCCCGGCTCTCACGGCGCGTCACTGGGCCACGGGGGTGACACCGCGAAGGTAATCGCCTCTCGCTCCCACTCCCTTCGTACGGATGAAGCGCCCGATGTCGCGTGGCAGGCCCCCGGTGGCGCTGCTGCGATGTGGGGGTCCGTGCCCCCCGCACTAGGAGACGACCACGTTGTCCGAGCAACAGCACGAGCAGGCGGAGCGAAGCGTCGGGGAGTTCACCCTCGCCGCCCCCGTGAGCGCCGAACCGACGGCACCCCGGACGTACACGGCACCCGAACCGGACGCGCGGTGGCAGCTGCCCCACGGCTTCGCGCACGTCTTCCACGGCGAGGGCAACCAGGCGATCACCCGGCCGGTGGTCATGGCCGACGGCTTCAACCTGGGCAGGAGCGAACTGGAGTGGCTGTACGCCGGCCTCGACGGCGGCGCCTACCCACTGTTGAGCGAACTGCGCCGCCGGGGCCGTGACGTCATCCTGCTCGGCTTCGACGAGCGCAGCGCCTCCCTGCTGGACAACGCCGACGCCGCGATCGCCGCGATCCTGCGGACCCGCGCCGAGCAGTCGGGTGACACACGGCTGACCGTGGGCGGCTTCAGCATGGGCGGCCTGGTCACCCGCTACGCCCTCGCCAAGCTGGAGACGCAGCGGATGGACCACCGCACCGCCGTGTACTTCTCGTACGACACCCCGCACCGCGGCGCCGTCGTCCCCGTCGGCCTCCAGGCGTTCTCGCACTTCATCCCGGCACCGAACTCCTTCGCCCGGCAGATGAACAGCCCGGCCGCCCGGCAGATGCTGTGGCGGCACTTCAACCCGGTGACCGGTGACGCCGCCATCGCCGTCGAGCGCACACAGTTCCTGACCGCGCTGTCCAAGGTCGGAGGCTGGCCCACCGTGCCGAGGAGACTCGCGCTCGCCAACGGGCGCGGGGACGGCACGGGCCTCGCGATCCCGCCCGGCGAGACCGCGCTGAAGGTGGAGCGGATCTTCCCGGGGACCGCCTTCCACACCCAGGCGCAGGGCAAGGACATCGTCGTCGCCGAGCTGAAACGACGGTTCCCGCCGACCGAGCGGACCATACTGACCAGCGACTTCCCTGAGTTCGACGGCGCGCCCGGCGGCACCCTCCGCTCGTACGGCATCCTCGCCGACATGCTGAGGAGGTTCGGCGCGGGCATCGATCTGCGGCACGAGCACATCTGCTTCGTCCCCACGGTCAGCGCGCTCGCGATCCGCGACCTCGACCAGCAGAAGGACCTGTACGCGGCCGTCGACGACCTGGACCCGGACGAGTCCGAGGCCGACGACTTCCTCTGCTCCTCGGAGACCACGGCGCACACCGCCATCACCCCGGAGCTCGGCGCGTGGCTGCTGGACCGGCTGCCCGACTGACCCGCCCGACGGATTCGGGTCGCCGTAGCCCTTGCGACTTGTAGAACGCGTTACTACGGTCACGGCGACCCGGATAACTGATGGACCGTCAGGGACGGTCCGTCGGAGACCGTCTGAGCGACGGGAGTCGACCATGCCCTGTCCAGCGCTGCCCGACGGGTTCGACCTCACCGACCCGGATCTGCTCCACCACCGTGTCCCCCTCCCCGAGTTCGCCGAGCTGCGCCGCACGGAACCGGTCCACTGGGTCCCGCAGGCGCCGGGCCTCGCGGGCTTCGGCGACGAGGGCTACTGGGCCGTGACCCGGCACGCGGACGTCAAGTACGTCTCCACCCACCCCGAGTTGTACTCGTCGTTCCTGAACACGGCGATCATCCGGTTCAACGAGCACATCGAGCGGGACGCCATCGACGCGCAGCGGCTGATCCTGCTGAACATGGACCCTCCGGAGCACACCCGGGTACGGCAGATCGTCCAGCGGGTGTTCACCCCGCGGGCGATCCGCGCCCTGGAGGACAACCTGCGCGAGAGGGCCCACGCCATCGCGCGCGAGGCGCTCGCCCAGCCCGGCCCCTTCGACTTCGTCACCCAGGTCGCCTGCGAACTGCCCCTCCAGGCCATAGCGGAGCTGATCGGCATCCCGCAGGACGACCGGGCGAAGATCTTCGAGTGGTCGAACCGGATGATCTCGTACGACGACCCGGAGTACGCCATCACCGAAGAGGTCGGCCAGGAGTCGGCCACCGAACTCATCGCGTACGCGATGAACATGGCCGCCGACCGCAAGCAGTGCCCGGCGAAGGACATCGTGAGCACGCTGGTCGCCGCCGAGGACGAGGGGAGCCTCGCCTCGGACGAGTTCGGGTTCTTCGTGCTGATGCTGGCGGTCGCGGGCAACGAGACCACCCGCAACGCCATCACCCACGGCATGCACGCCTTCCTCACCCACCCCGACCAGTGGGACCTGTTCAAGCGGGAGCGTCCGGCGACGGCCGCCGAGGAGATCGTCCGCTGGGCCACGCCCGTCAACTCCTTCCAGCGGACCGCCACCCAGGACACCGAACTCGGCGGCAAGCGGATCAGGAAGGGCGACCGCGTCGGCATCTTCTACGCCTCCGCCAACCACGACCCCGAGGTGTTCGAGAACCCCGACGCCTTCGACATCACCCGCGACCCGAACCCCCACCTGGGCTTCGGCGGCGGCGGCCCGCACTTCTGCCTCGGCAAGTCCCTGGCGGTGCTGGAGATCGACCTCATCTTCAACGCGGTCGCCGACGCCCTGCCGAACCTGCGGCTCGTCGGCGACCCGGACCGGCTGCGCTCGGCCTGGATCAACGGGGTCAAACACCTCCAGGTCAGCGCGGGCTGACACCCCGGCCCCCGACTCGGGCCGACGGCCTCCCGGCGCCGTCGGCCCGTTCCCCGCGCCCGCGCGTCCCAACGGCGTCCCAGAGGCCCCCCGTTCGCGCAGGTCAGCGGGGGTGGGACGGTCCCACCGTCCCGGCGCGGCGGCCGCTGTTGCCGGGGGTTCCCGGCTGCCTGAATCTGTGGACGTCGCCGCCGCCGTCGGAACGACACGGACGACGGCGCGCCTCATTCACCGGGGGCCCGGCCCTGTCCAGCACGGCGCCGGCTCCCACCCGTTCATGTGTCACACACCGAAGGAACCCTCGTGAACAAGTCCCGCATGGGCCGCGCGATCGCGGCCTCGGCCGTGCTGATCGGCAGCGGCGCCATCGTCTTCGTCCCCGCGTCGGCGGCCTCGGCCACCGAGGACGACTGCGACGGCATCGCCGTCATCGGCCGCTTCCGGGCCGTCGAGTCCGGTGCCTCGTTCGACTTCCGGGGCCGCCGCGTCGAGCTGCAGAACGAGTCGGCGCTCGACCGCTACAGCCGCGCGGAGATCAAGTCCGGCCGCCAGTCCGGCGACCGGCTGTGGGTCGACCGCAGCTTCCGCTCGTTCCCCGACTTCAAGGGCATCGTCAGCGACCAGAACGCCAAGCGCGACGGCTGGAAGATGTGCGGCCCCTACACCGGCAGCCGCACCCAGTCCGTCTACAACTCCAACTACGCCGCCCGCGCCTGCGGGGAGTTCGACGGCATCACCAAGTGCGGTAAGTGGTACGTGGACTGACCCACCCCCACGACGGGGCACCCCACCGGCGCCCCACGCCGTGACCGCACCCCGCAAGGCCGCCCCCCGTCCCCCGAGGACGGGCGGCGGCCTTGTCGCGTACCGGGACTCGCTGCCGACCACGATTCCTCCCCCGAACTGTGAACCGCCTCCGATGCCTTTCTGACCGGACTCTGAGGGAGGACTGAAAACATACGGCGCAGTCGGCGGACATCCCCCAAAACTCCGCCCCTCCTCATGGAGCAATCAATGGCATTCGCGCACCGCGGAAACGGTTCGACTCGGCGTTTCCGCACTGCCGGGACCCTCGCAGCTCTGACCATGGGTGCCTCCCTGCTCGCGGCCCCCCAGGCATTCGCCGCCGGCCCCACCCAGGCCGAACTCCTCAAGGCGTGCGACTGGGCCAGCCTCTGCAACTTCCACCCGCAGAGCTACTGGGGCTACACCGGCCCGAAACACCAGGTGGGAAGCACCGCCTACAACTGCGGCACCAACACCAACCAGCACCGCATCGACTGGTCGGACACCACCACCGCCGCCAACACCGTCGGTGTCTCCGTCTCGGCGTCGTACAAGTTCTCGCTGGTCTTCGAGGCCTCCGTCGAGACCAGCTACAGCCACACCTGGGAGAACTCCCACACGGACACCGAGTCCAACACCATCAACATCTCGCCGCGCAGTGTCGGCTGGCTGGAACGCGGCACCTCGAAGCAGCAGGCAAAGGGCTGGTGGGAGATCCAGTTCAAGAACAAGTACTACGACCACTACGTCTGGTACATCTACGACTTCCAGCAGTCCGGCTTCAACAAGGACAACCCGAGCTACGGATACGTCAACTTCAAGGACCGGAAGATGACCTCCGCCGAAATCGGCGCGCACTGCTGAACGGGCGGCACGGCTCGTCGTAGGAATGATCATGCGTGATGCGAGGAATTCTTCCGTGATATCAAGAATGCACAGAATTCATTCCCCGCTCGGAATGCTCGCCCTCGCGGTCTGCTCGCTCCTGCTGCTCTCCGGCTGCGCCGGCGGGCCGGCCGGCGGCAGCCGCGCCGGCCACGCGGAGCGCGAGCCGGCCGTGATCGGCACCGACGGCTCCGCCGAGAGCCGGGTCGTCGCGGCGATCTACCGCGAACTCCTCGCGGCCGCCGGGCAGAAGGCGCGGACCTCGGACACCGCGTACGTGTCCCCCGCCCACACCGCCCAGGCCGTGGTGGACGGGGAGATCAGCATCGCGCCCGCCTACGAGAGCACCATGCTGCGCGCCCTGCCGGGCGGCCAGACCCTGCCCGGCAACATGGAGGCGACGCTGAGCATGGCGCTGCCTCCCGGGATCGTCGCCCTGCCTGCGGCCGCGGCGCAGCGCGGGCTGGTCGTCGCGGTCACCGAGGCCACCGCCGACCGGTACGGGCTGCTCGGCCTCGACGACCTCGGAGCGGTGAAGGACCGTCTGACCCTCGGCGGCCCCGCCTCCGGTGATCCCGGCGCCCCGTCCGCCGCCTCCGTGAAGAAGGCGTACGGCGTCACCCTCGCCCCGGCGGGGACCTCACGGACGGCGGACGTGCTGGTGCTGCGCAGCAGCGACCCCGCGCTCGCCCGCGGCGGACTGGTCGTCCTCGGCGACCCCGAGTCCGTCGTCCCGCCCGAGCATGTCTTCCCGCTCATCAGCGCACCCGCCGTGGACGCCACCGGCAGGGCGGCCCTCGCCCGCGTCAACGACCTCTTGACAACAGGTCAGTTGGCCACGCTCGCCGCCTCGGTCGAGGCGGGCGGGGCTCCCGGAAAGGCGGCCAGGACCTGGCTGCGCGCCCAGGGCCTGCTGCGCTGATCCCCCCGTCCTCCCCCCTCGTCCCTCCTCATCCCCGCTCACTCAGAGCTCCCGCTCACTCAGAAATGGTGGTCCTCCCATGCGCAGCCTCAAGCGCAAGTTCGCTGCGGCGGCACTCGTCGCGGGCACCGTCCTCGGCACGCTGGCGATCCCGGGCACGGCCTTCGCCGGCACCAAGAACGTCCAGCTCCGGATCTGCAGCGGCTCGAACGAGACCGTGAAGTTCTTCTTCGTCGGCGAGAACCAGTTCGGCGACTGGGTCGGCTCCCGGTTCTGGGAGATCGCGCCGAAGGGCTGCACCACGGCCGAGGGCTACTGGTGGGTGGCCGGCCGCTCGGTGGAGTTCCACCACCGCAAGCCCAGCACGGGCTGGCGGTGGGAGCCCCGGCTCATCTCCGCGAACGACACCAGGGACGGCGCCACGTACGACCTGTGGATCGGCTGACGGTCAGCCGCCGCCGGAGCTGACGGTCAGCCACGGACGGGGTCCCGTGGGCCGCTTGTGGCGGTCTGCGGGGCCCCGTCGTCCGTCTTCCCGTCGTCCTCGTCCGTGCCCGGTGCCACCCGCGGTCCCGTCAGGAGGTGGGTGAGGGCGAAGCCCGCGCCGACGACGGCCGCGCCGCCGACCGCGTCGAGGACCCAGTGGTTGCCGGTCGCGACGATCGCCGCGACCGTGAACGTCGGGTGCAGCAGACCGAGGGCCTTCATCCACCACCGGGGGGCCACGATCGCGATGGTCAGCCCGCACCACAGGGACCAGCCGAAGTGCAGCGAGGGCATCGCCGCGTACTGGTTGGCCAGCTGGGTCAGCGTGCCGTAGTCCGGCTTGGAGAAGTCCTGGACGCCGTGGATCGTGTCGATGATGCCGAGGCCCGGCATCAGCCGGGGAGGCGCCAGCGGGTAGAAGAAGAACCCGACGAGCGCGAGGAGCGTGGTGAAGCCGAGGGCCGTACGGGCCCAGCGGTAGTCGGCGGGGCGGCGCCAGTACAGGATGCCGAGGACGGTCAGCGGTGCCACGAAGTGGAACGACGTGTAGTAGAAGTCGAAGAAGGTCCGCGGCCAGCCGACCTGGACCACCGCGTGGTTGACCCAGTGCTCGATGTCGATGAACAGCGCCTTCTCGATCCCGAGGATCTGCCGGGCGTGCTCCTCGGCGACGGCACGGCTGCCGGCCGCCTCCAGCCGGGTGCGCTGGTAGGCGGCGTACGTGACGCGGATCAGCAGCAGTTCGAGCAGCAGGTTGGGGCGGGTGGCGACCCGGCGCAGCAGCGGCGCCCAGCTGAAGCGGGTCTGTGCCTTCGGCGCGTACACGGTCGGAATCGGGTGCCGGTAGTACTCCGAGGTGCGGGACAGGAACGGCACCACCAGCGCCGAGGCGAGCGCCGCCAACAGGACGACGTTGTCCCGCGCCGGGTGCAGGACACCGACGTTCGGCACCATCATCTTCGCGGGCAGCGTCATCACCAGGACGACGGCGACCGGCCACACGTACCGCGCGGAGGCCTTCTTGCCGACCCGGCCGACCGCCGCCAGCAGCACCCACAGCAGCTGGTGCTTCCAGGACGTCGGCGAGACGGCGACCACGACGCAGCCGGTGATGGCGACGGCGAGCAGCAACTGCCCGTCGCGGGCGTAGTGGATGGCGCGGCGCATGCCGAACACGGCGACGGCCGTGGCCAGCGTGAAGAAGACCGCGATCTCCAGCGGGCCTTCGAGGCCGAGCCGCAGCAGCGCCCCGTGCAGCGACTGGTTGGCGAGGTCGTCCGCCCGGCCGCCCAGGCCCACACCCGCCAGATGGTGCACCCAGTAGGCGTACGAGTCGTGCGGCATCACCGCCCAGGCGAGAGCGGTGGCGCCGGCGAAGGTGCCACCGGTGCTCGCGGCGGCCCGGCGGCGGCCGGTGAACCACAGCAGCGGCACGAACAGCAACAGGGCCGGCTGGAAGGCCGCGGCGACCCCTATGAAGACACCGCTGGCGCGCTCACCGCGTACCGCGAAGCAGCCCGCGAGGACGAGCAGCACGGGGATGATGCTGGTCTGGCCCAGGTAGAGGGTGTTGCGGACCGGCAGCGACAGCATCAGCAGGGTGACCGCGACGGGCGCCGCCAGCAGGGCTGTTCGACGGGTGACGGGCTGCGGCAGGGCGCGGGCGGCGACCAGACCGAGGGCGACGACCAGTAACAGCGTGCCGAAGGTCCAGCCCCAGCCGAGGGCCTGTTCGGCCGCACGGGTGAGGGGCTTGAGGACGAGTCCGCCGAACGGGGTACCCGTGAACCGCGTCGAGTCGTACAGCGAGCCCGTGACGTGCAGAACTCCGTCGGGTCCGACCCAGGTCTCCAGGTCCGTCAGCCGCTCACTCCTGGGCGTGTGCAGGACGACCGCGACCTGCCGCACCGCCAGGACCGCCGCGATCAGCCACAGCACGGCGCACACCGTCCCCCAACGGGCCGCCGCCCCACCCGTGCCAACGGCACCGCCCGGCCCGCCCTGTTCCGCGTTCGCCACGCCCTGTCGTCCCTCCCGTCCCGTTCGCCGTCCCATGGAAAGGCCTCGCACCGCCCTAGGGTCTGTCGTTTGGATCACGCCTGGGCCGTGGGGCTTGGCACGCACATCTGCGGCGTTGTCGTCGGTTGCCAACGCTCCGCGTTGACGCCCTCCTCCGCCTTGCAGCTGCACGCACCTAGCCCCACTCACCGGCAGCCATCAAGGTGCCGTGACCCGAAGCCGGCATGATCCAAACGACAGACCCTGGTGGTGAGACACCGGCAACTTCGGCGTCACCCTCCGGCCGCCCGTGTTTCGTCCGGAAGACGATAGTCCGCTCTGGGCCGTGGAAGGGCTCAAGGGCACGACGGGGATCACGGATGCACATCGCGGCCGGGGTTGTGACCGGCCACGGACAATCACCTGGGAGCATGGGCCCTTGCACGGACGCACGGAGGGAAGGGCGACGGGGGATGGCACGGGGCACGAACGGCTTCGTACAGGGGCGCACACGCCCGGCACGCGGGACGCGGGGACGGCTGACGGTCCTCGTCCTGGCGCTGCTCGGTTTCCAGTTGGCGTCGCTGGTGGCCCCGGCGTACGCCTGCGGGTGCGGGGCGATGGTGCCGGACGGGCAGCGCAGTGTGTATGTGAACCGTGAGACGTCCGTGGTGCGCTGGGACGGCCGCGAGGAGCAGATCGTGATGCGTCTGACGGTCGCCGGGGACGCCCGGACGGCCGCGTGGATCATGCCGGTGCCGAACCGGGCGACAGTGGAGCTGGGGGATGCGGCCCTCTTCGACCGGCTCGCCGAGGAGACGGCGCCCGAGTACCGCGAACGGGAGTACTTCTGGCCGCGGTCGAGCGACTGGCCGTTCGACAGGTTCGAGGAGGACGGCTCGGCGGGAGCGGCGCCCGGCGACGGCGCGGTGGACGTCGTCGGCCGGGAGCGGCTCGGCCCGTTCGACGTGGCCCGGCTGACCGCGACGGACTCCGGGGCCCTCGGCGACTGGCTCGACGACAACGGCTTCGCGCTGCCCGACCGCCTGGAGACCGCGCTGGAGCCGTACGTCCGCCAGAAATGGGAGTACGTGGCGATCAAGCTGGCGCCGGAGGAGGCGGCCGGGGACGTCCCGCTCGGGGGCACCCTCGACCCGCTGCACCTCACCTTCGCCAGCGACGCTCCGGTGTACCCGATGCGGCTGTCGAAGCTCGCCACCACCCCGCAGGCCCTCGACCTGTACGTCCTCGCCGGGCACCGGATGGAGCCGGGCTCGTCGATCGGCGGGGAGGAGCCGCAGGTCACCTTCGCGGGCCGGATCGGCGCGCCCGGCGGTCCGCTCGGCGAGCTCGCCGCCGGCGGCACGGACTTCCTGACCGCCGTCGAGCAGAACTTCCCTCAGCCGTCGCGGATCTCCGGCGATCACACGCTCCGGCGGACGGCGGCCGACGACCCCTATCGAAAGGTCATCTACGTGGACGAGATGTGGACCGTGGGCGGCATCCCCGGCTGGCTGTTCACCTTCGGGCTCGGCATCGCCGTGCTCGCGATCAAGGCGGTGGCCGTCGTGATCGTGCTCCGCCGCAACGCCCGCAAGCAGCCGCCGCTGCCCCCGATGGCGCCGGGCCCGTGGGTCCCGCCGGGCGGCCCGCACGCCGGGTACCCGCACGGCGCGCCCGTGCCGCCGGGCGCTCCGGTGCCGCCGGGCGCTCCCACGCCGCCGACGGACCACAAGCCGGGTCCGGGCGTCTGAACCTGTCCGGGCGTCTGAACCTGTCCGGGCGCCCGAGTTCGAACGGCCGAAACACGCACGCGAAACGCCTGACAGCGAAGGGACCTGCGCCTACCATTCGTTAGCGCAACTAGTTAGCCGATCTAACTAGCTATCGGAAAGGGCGCAGGTCCATGAGCAGCTCGCAGACGTGGGACGACGTCGACACCTACTTCACGACCCACCTCTCCCCCGACGACGCGGCCCTGGAGGCCGCTTTGCGCGACAGCGAGGCCAACGAGCTCCCGCACATCAACGTCGCCCCCAACCAGGGCAAGCTGCTCCAGCTCCTCGCCCGCGTCCAGGGCGCCCGCCGCATCCTGGAGATCGGCACGCTCGGCGGCTACAGCACGATCTGGCTGGCCCGCGCGCTGCCCGCCGACGGCAGGCTGATCTCCCTGGAGTACAGCCCCGAGTACGCGGAGGTCGCCTGCCGCAACATCGCGCGCGCCGGGCTGGACCCCCTCGTCGAGGTACGGGTCGGCGCGGCCCTGGACTCGCTGCCCAAGCTGGCCGACGAGAACCCCGAACCGTTCGACCTGGTCTTCATCGACGCCGACAAGGCCAACAACCCGCACTACGTGGAGTGGGCGCTGCGCCTGACCCGCGCCGGCAGCCTGATCATCGTCGACAACGTCGTACGGGGCGGCCGCGTCGCCGACGCCGACAGCACCGAACCGGACGTCGTCGGCACCCGCGCCGCCATCGAACTCATCGCCACCCACCCGAAACTGGACGGCACCGCCATCCAGACCGTCGGCACCAAGGGCTACGACGGGTTCGCGCTGGCCCGGGTCGTGGACTGAGCGGACCGAGGACCGAGTGGACCGAGTGGACTGAACCGAGGACGGCGGGGCCGGGGCCGGGGCGCCGCCCTCGGGGGCGGTCTCAGAGCTCGTGGTAGAAGCCCACGTTCACGCTGCGCGGGCCCGTGCGGTCGACGATGACGAGCTCGCCGGAGCCGTTGTGCGGGAGCTTCGCGGTGCCGCCGTACGGCAGCGGCTGCGGCGGGTGGCCCTGGAGGACCAGGCGCACCTCGGAGGAGGGCTCGGCGTGCGTACCGCGCAGCCAGGTCACCTGCCAGGTGCCGTCGGGGCCGCAGAGGAACTCCAGGTGCACACGGGAGACGAACAGCCAGTCGTCCGGGGTCGCGAGACGGCACACCGCCCGGTCCCGGCCCACCCGGAGCACGGCGCCCGGCTCGCTGGGCGCGTCGGCCATCTGCATGCCGGCCGTCGCCCCGGCGTCCGCCTCGGACACCGAGGCCATGGTGAGTTCGAGCACGTACCGCTCCTAACGGGTCAAACTCCGATTGTCGCTGGACACGGCGCGCTCGACGCACCGCCGCCGCATGATAAATCGCCGGATCGTCCGCTTGTGCGGGGTCCGGCACAATGGACGTATGACCGAGCGAAAGCCACCGGGTGTCAGCTTCGAGTCCTTCGTCGACAAACAGATCCGCGACGCGGAGGAGCGCGGCGATTTCTCCCACCTCCCCGGAGCGGGACGACCGCTCGACGGGGACGACACGACGTACGACGAACTGTGGTGGATCAGGCGGAAGATGGCCCGTGAGGGGCTGTCGGTGCTGCCGCCCGCGCTGGAGTTGCGCAAGGAGGCGGAGGACGCCCTTGCCGCCGCGGCACGGGCCCCGTCCGAGCGGGCCGTGCGGAAGATCATCACCGATGTGAACACGAAGATCCGCGCCATGATGTTCCGCCCGCCGCCGGGACCGCCGCTGGGTCTGAAGCCGTACGACGTCGAGGCGATCGTCGAGGAGTGGCGGGCCGCTCGGCAGAACCGCTGACGTCATCGGGGCCCGTCATCGGGCGCGGGCAGGCGGCCGCGCACGCGGGAGGCCGCGTCCCCGGGCACGACCGGGGACGCGGCCTCGTACAGGGGCTCCGCTTCAGGGGCGCCGCTACAGACGGAGCAGTCGTTCGGTCAGTTCGCGGTAGTCGCGCAGGGCCAGCCTCAGTTGCTCCGTGTCGGAGGAGGAGGCGCGCTCCTCGTCCGCCGTCTGCCAGCTGGAGCGCAGCGTGCGGCGCCGCTGATTGATCGCGTCGGTGAAGCGGGAGGCCGCCTCCTGGAGGACCTGGTCGGCCTCCTCCACAGCGGTCCGGGGCCCGTCGACGAAGCCGCCGACCGCGTGCTGCAACCGCAGACTGAGCTTGTCGGTCTCCTCGTGCGGCAGCAAATGCCCGGCGGATCCGGTGGCCCGGCCTCCCGAACGGCCCTCGGTAAGCCCTTCGGTGCGGCCCTCGACCGTGCCCTCGCCCTCATGGCCCGCCACGAGCGGTGCCCGGGTGTCCTGGGAGCCGGTGGCGCCCATGGTGTCGTTGGGGCCGGCGGTGTGGGCGGGCCCGGTCGTGTGGGTGGAACCAGTGGCACCCATGGTGTCGTTGGGACCGGTGGTGCGGTTGGGGTCCACGGCGCCCTTGGTGATGTCGGAGCCGCTGGTTCCGGTGGCGGCCGTGGTGTAGGCGGTGCCGGTGGCCGCGGGGCGCTGCTCGCGTCGCCCTCGGGTGTTGCCGTCACCTGTCGTCGTGTTCTCGGTCATCCCCCTCAACTCCCCTTCGCATGACGCCTGGTCAGACCCCACGGCAGATGGTGTCGGCCGTCGGAGCGAGCGGCGGCGGTGGTCGTGTGGCGGCGGTCGTCCGCCGTACGGTCGGTTTCCGTCCCCGCCGCACGGTCGGCCCGCGTGTCGCGGCGACCGGGCGCCACCAGGTCCTCGAACAGGGCGCGGCCCTCGATCATGGCCTCGCGCAGTTCCTCGGTGCCGGCGCCCGAACGGCCGTCGGCGGCGGTGACGGTGTCCGGGGAACCGCCCTGCGCCGCACGGTGCAGCCGGCGGTAGCCGTGGACATGGTGGCCGTGGTGGACGGAGAGCGCCTCCAACTGGATCTCGTAGCGGCCCCCGTCGGGGAAGCCGCGCGCACCGGCCAGGTCGGCGATCAGCCGGTCCGCCTCGACGACCGCCTCGCGCGGCGAGTCGACGAAGCGTTCCTGGGCGGCGGCCCAGCGGGCCTCGTACCGTTCGCGCTCCGCGCTCGGCAGCGGCCGGCGCTCCAGGGAGCCGTGCCGCTTCACGCGCTCGGCGAGTTCACGGGCGGCGGCCCGCTCGTCGCCGTCATGGCGGGCCACGGTCCGGTCGTACTCGGGCCCGAAACGCCGCTTCAGCGATCCGCCGCCGTTCGAGGCGCCGCGGGCGCGCAGGGTCAGGACGGCCGCGAGAACGACCACGACCGCCACGATCACGATCAAAGCGATGATCACGCCTGTGGACATGAGTGCCTTCCAGGTTCGTCGGCCCAGGGCTTCTCGGCTCGGCGGGCCGTCTCTCGCACCGGGTTGCCCGAACCGTTTCGTTCAAACGGCGACGACGGGCCACCGGAAGGCACGACGGCACCCGGCGCGGCCCCCGGGGCGCCTGAAGTGGCCCCAGGGAGACCGTCGTTGCCCCCGGCCCGGAACAGCGCCCACCACCGCCGGTGCGAACCAGGACGGCACCCCCGCCGCTGCCGATGCCGGAGCGGACGGCTCCTGTCGACCGACTCTCGCGCAGGGCCGGCACGGCGCCCACCACCGCCGGTACGGACCAAGACGGCACCCCCGCCGCTGCCGGACCGGCACGACCCCCGCCGCTGCCGGCGCCGCAACGGACGGCTCCTGTCGACCGGCGCCCGCCCGCCCCTCGAAGCCCGCCCCCGCCGCGCGAAACCCACTCGCGTCCGCCTCCCCCGATCGCCGACAATCCCCGCCATGGCCTCCACGACGACCGCCTGGTCCATAGCCCCCGAACCGTTCGACTCGCCCGTCGCGGCCGCGCTCTGGCGGGCGTACTACACAGAGGTCAGCGACCGCTGGTACCTGCTGCACGAGGGCCGCGCCACCGACCCCGACGAGCTGGAGCGGGAGATCGCGGCGAACACCGGGGACCGGCTCGCGCCGCCGTACGGGGTGCTGCTGGTGGCGCGGTACGCCGGCGAACCGGCCGGCACGGCGGGCATCCGGATGGTGGACGCGACCACGGCGGAACTGAAGCGGGTCTTCCTCCGCACGGACGCCCGCGGCAGGGGCGGCGCCGCGCTGCTCGTGACGGCGGCCGAGGACCAGGCCCGGCGCCTCGGCGCGGAGCGGATCGTGCTCGACACCCGCGCCGACCTCGTCGAGGCCCGCGCCCTGTACGCACGGCTCGGCTACGAGGAGAGCGAGCCGCACAACGACGACCCGTACGCGGACCACTGGTTCACGAAGAGACTGGCGCGGCAGGCGGCTGCGACGAGCGGGTGACCGGCCGGTCGTCGTGCGGGCGCTCGGCGTCCGAGCCGCACATCTCGTCGGTGAGCTCCTCGACCAGACGGACCAGATCGGTCGGCCGGTCGGGCCCCCACCAGTCGCCCAGCAGCTCCGCCAGGGACTCCTCACGGGCCTTGGCGAGCCGATCGGCGGCCGCGCGGCCCGTGCCGGTCAGCACGAGGTCGACCCCCTCACGGCGGGCGAGCCGGCGCTCCTCGACCTGCCGCGAGGCGGCCATGACCACATCCAGCGGCACGGTGCTGTGGTCGGCGAGCTCGGCGGGTTCGACCCAGCCGTACCGCCGGATCCGCAGCAGCAGCCAGCTCGCGGCGGGCAGCAGGTCGTAACCGGCCCGCGCGGTGATCGTCCGGTAGATCTCCCGCCGGCCCTCCCGCGACCCGAGCAGGGACAGCGCCCGGCACACCTCGTCGTACGACGACCGCTCGACGGGGTTGCTGGCGAAGGTCTCCGTGCCGTCGGGGGCCGTCACCGAGGCGCGCAGCCGGTCCTCGCGCAGGAACCAGGCGAGGACGAAGCCGAGGAGGGCGACGGGGGCCGCGTAGACGAAGACGTCGGTGATGGCCTCGGCGTAGGCGTCGAGGGCTGCGGGACGTAGCGAGGACGGCAGCTCGGCGATCTCCCTCGGGTCCGCCTTCAGCCCGTCCACGCTGACGCCGGCCGGCAGCCGGGCACCGGCGAGGGCGCTCGCCAGCTTGTCCCCGAGGTGCCCCGCGAAGACCGTGCCGAAGACGGCCACCCCGAACGCGGCGCCGATGGACCGGAAGAAGGTCGCGCCGGAGGTGGCGACGCCCAGGTCCTCGTACGGGACGGCGTTCTGCACGATCAGCACGAGCACCTGCATGACCAGGCCGAGCCCGAGCCCGAAGACGAAGAGGTACGCGCTCATCTCGCCGTCGCCGCTGTGCGCGTCCAGCTGGTGCAGGAGCAGCAGGCCGAGCGTCGTCACCGCGGTCCCGGCGACGGGGAACACCTTCCAGCGGCCCGTACGGCTGACGATCTGCCCGGACACCGTCGACGACAGCAGGAGGCCGAACACCATCGGCAGCATGTGCACACCGGACATGGTCGGTGACACACCGCGCACGACCTGGAGGAACGTCGGCAGGAAGGTCATCGCCCCGAACATCGCGAAGCCGATGATGAAGCTGATCACGGCGGAGAGGGTGAAGGTGCGGACGCGGAAGAGCTTCAGGGGCAGCACGGGTTCGGCCGCCCTCCGCTCCACGGCCACGAAGACCACGGCGAGCGCCACGCCCAGCACGGCGAGACCGACGATCTGCGGCGAGCCCCAGTCCCAGGTCGTACCGCCGAGGGAGGCGACGAGGACCAGACAGGTGGCGACGGAGGCGATGAGGAAGGTGCCGAGGTAGTCGATGACGTGCCGCTCGGCCTTGCGGGGGACGTGCAGGACGGCGGCGATCACGATCAGCGCGACCGCGCCGACCGGCAGATTGACGTAGAACACCCAGCGCCAGCTCAGATGCTCGGTGAACAGCCCGCCGAGCAGCGGCCCGAGCACACTGGTGGCACCGAACACCGCCCCGAACAGCCCCTGGTAGCGCCCCCGTTCACGCGGCGGGACGAGATCCCCGACGATCGCCATCGACAGGACCATCAACCCGCCGCCGCCCAGGCCCTGGAGCGCCCGGAACCCGATCAACTGGGGCATGTCCTGCGCCATTCCGCACAGCGCCGACCCCACGAGGAAGATCCCGATCGCCGTCTGGAACAGCCGCTTGCGGCCGTACTGGTCGCCGAGCTTCCCCCACAGCGGGGTCGCCGCCGTCGCGGCCAGCAGGTACGCGGTCACGACCCACGACAGATGGTCCAGCCCGCCGAGATCGCTCACGATCGTCGGCAGCGCCGTCGACACGATCGTCTGGTCCAGCGCGGCCAGCAGCATCCCGAGCAGCAGGGCGCCGATGGACACCATGACCCCACCGCCCACGTGCTCGGCGGGGCCCGCGGCCCGACGACGGCCGCCGGACGGATCCGCCGGGCCAGGCGAACCGGCGGTACCCAGGGAGGTCACGCCCTCCGCCGGATCTCCCGCCGGAACTCCCGCCGTGTGCCCCGTCGCGCGGCCGCCCCCGTCGTCGTGGGCGGTGTCGTCGGTCATGCGGACCTCCCGAGGGCCTCCGAGGGCCTCGTACGGCGTCCCCGGTTACCTCATTCCTCCGGTGTTCATTCCATCGTGGGCGGTGTGACCGGTTATGGCCTGTCGAACCGCTGCGGCGCATGTCACTCCTGTGACGATCGGGAGGTTGTGTGACGACGGTTTGCATAAACTCGGGAGTCTTCGCGGGGGAGGGACCACACGTGAGTGAACCGAACAGCCACATATGCCCGGAGTGCTTCGCTCCCCGGGCCATGGACGGAAGCCCGTCCTGCGGCTGTGGCCGCCGCGCCGCCGAGGCACTCCTGGAAACCCGCACGGCCGAGGCCGCGGCAGCCGAGGACTTCGACCCGCTGCGCATCCGCCCGTACGTGGAACTGGGCGACGCCGGGGACGACCACGGACAGCGGAACGACACGGGCCCCCTCAGGGACCGGGGGCACGCACGCGGCCCCGGACACGCCGAGCCCGCCGAGGCGGCGACGAAGCGGCTGGCGGCCTTCCGGGCCCCGCGCACGACCCCACCGGCCGACGACCACACCCGACCGCTCACGGTCCCACCACCCGCTTCCTCCTCCGGCCGCTCCTCGACGCCGGCACGCCCCCGCTCCGCCGGCCGTCGCCGCCGTACGGGGCTGATCGTCGCGCTCGGGGGCACGGCGGCGGCCGGGGTGATGGCGGCGGCCGGCCTCATGAGCGGCCTGTTCTCCTACGAGGCGCCCGAGCGGAACGGGGCACTCCCGGACGACGTGCGGGCGAGCGCGCCGGACACCACGGTGGACGGCGACAAGACGCCGGTGCGGACACCCGAGGAGGCCACCGAGGGCGGGGCGCCCGCACCGGCCCCGCCGCCGGGCGGCGCCGGACGGGCGAAGCCCTCCGGGAGCCCGTCCCCCTCCCCCTCGAAGTCGTCCGCGTCACCGTCGGCGTCCCCGTCACCCAGCCCCAGCAAGGCGTCGCCCAGCGCCCGAGCCTCGGACAAGTCGACGGCCGACGACGCGAACAAGGGGGACAGTCGGCTGGAGGCCCCGAAGACGCTCCGCCTCGGCGACAAGGACCCCGAGGTCACCGAACTCCAGCTCCGGCTGCGCCAGTTGGGCCTCTACAACGGTGACATCGACCAGAACTTCGACCGCGAGGTCGAACAGGCCGTCATCGACTACCAGACGACACGCGCCGTCTCGAAGGACGACGAGCCCGGCGTCTACGGCCTCGCGACCCGAACCCGCCTGGAAGCGGAGACCGAGGAACCCTGACCAGGTTCGCCTCAACCGGGGGACCCGCCGCCCTCCCGACACCCCGCCCGGCACGACGGCCGACCGGCAACGTCACGGTGGGCGGCAACAGTTTGCCGCACGACAGCCGACCCCCTGCGGGACGAGCAGCGCTTTTCCGCAGCCGGGACGGGCAACACACAGGCTGCGGCGGGGCGTTCGGCGTCCCGAAACCGGGTCGACGAGGCCGACGCCGTCACCTCACTCGTCCTGTCCGGTGACCGCATCGGCATCCTCACCACCGACGGCACCACCGAAGGCACGGAATTCGTGAAGCAGGGCGGCCTCCACGCCAAGTGGGGTCTGCAGAACTTCACCTTCCCGCGACAAGGGCGACAAGGGCATGAACGGCTGACAGTCGCCACGCCGGTGTCCTCGACAGCGAGGGCACCGGCGTGGTGCGCCGCCCGTCACCCGGGCGGCGAGTCATCGGGACGGGTCGACGTCCGGGGCCCGGCCCGCGATGTAGGAGACTGCTCGCACGTCGTCCAGGTCCAGGCGCCAGCCCGGCGCCCTCTTGCTCAGAGGTGTCATGTGCCCAGCGTGGTAAAGATCAACGTCCTCACCGTCCCCGTGGAGCAGCGCGAGGTGCTGGAGAAGCGGTTCGCCTCTCGTGCCGGGGTGGTGGAGAGTTCCGACGGGTTCGAGTGGTTCGAGCTGCTGCGCCCCGTCGACGGCACCGACAACTACCTCGTGTACACCCGGTGGCGCGACGAGGCGTCGTTCGAGGCGTGGATGGAGGGCCCGATGAAGCAGGCCCACCAGGGCGGCGGCGACCAGCCCCCGGCCGACCGCCCCAAGCCGGCCGCGTCCGCCTCCACCGTCTGGTCCTTCGAGGTGGTCCAGCAGACGGGCCCGAAGAACACCGGAGCCTGACAGCCACCGCCCCGCGCCCCGCCCGGGGCGCAACGGCCACCACCGGCCGATGGCCCGGCGGTCGCTCCAGGCGATGGCCCGGCGGTCGCTCCAGGCGATGGCGCGACGGTCGGTCCAGGCGGTGGCCCGGCGGTCGGTCCAGGCGATGGCGCGACGGTCGCTCCAGGCGGTGGCCCGGCGGTCGCTCTAGCCGATGTGCAGCCGGACCAGCCCGTCGTCGCCCGTCTCGACCCGTACCGATCGCAGGTCGGGGACCACGACGTCCGGCCCGTGGGCGGCCGCGCGCGAGCCGATGCCGACGACGCGCATGCCGGCGGCGTGGCCCGCCTGGATGCCCGCCTCGGAGTCCTCGAAGACGACGCAGTCCTCGGGGGCGATACCCAGTTCGGCGGCGCCCTTCAGGAAGCCCTCGGGGTCGGGCTTGCTCGCGCCGACGGACTCGGCGGTGACCCGGACGCCGGGCAGGGTCAGTCCGGCGGCGGTCATCCGCGCGGTGGAGAGGGGAACGTTCGCGGAGGTCACCAGTGCGTGCGGCACTCCGTCGGCGGTGAGGGAGGCGAGGAACTCCGGCGCGCCGGGGATCGGGACGACCCCGTCCACGTCGGCCGTCTCCTCCTCCAGCATCCGCGCGTTGTCCGCGTAGTTCTGCTCCATGGGCCGGTCCGGCAGGAGTACGGCCATCGTGGCGTACCCCTGGCGTCCGTGGACCACCCGCATGACCTCGGTGCCGTCGAGCCCGTTCCGCTCGGCCCAGCGCCGCCAGACCCGCTCGACCGCGGCGTCCGAGTTGACGAGGGTGCCGTCCATGTCGAGCAGGAAGGCGCGGGCGGTCAGAACGGTCGTGGCCGGCATCGGCAAGCTCCAGGGCGCGGGAACGCGGGAAGGGGCCGGATGTCCGGAGACGGCGGTACGGCCCCGTGAAGGACAAGGCGGCCCCGCCCGCCGGTCAGGGAATGCGGGCGGGAGCCACTTTGTTCCTCCACGGTACAAAACAACGGGGTCGACCGCCACCCCCTCCGTCATCCCGTCACGGCTTCCCACAAACTCCACACACCGAGCCCCGTCATCAGCACGGCCGCGATCTGCGTGATCAGCTTCAGCGGCACCTTCTTCATCAGCGCCCGGCCGCCGACGATTCCCAGCCCGGCCACGGCCCACAGCGCGAGGACCGCCCCGAGGCCCACGGAGAGCGGGTCGTCGTACCGCGCCGCGAGGTTCGCCGTCATGATCTGGGTCAGATCACCGAACTCGGCGACGAGGATGAGCATGAAACCCGCGCCGGAGACCTTCCAGAAACTCTGGTTCTCGGGGCTGCGGACCTCCTCCTCGTCCTCGTCCTTCTTCATCAGCAGCACCGCCGCGCCACCGAGGAACAGCACGCCGGTCAGCGCGTGCACGATCTGCTGGGGCAGCAGGGTGAGGACGCTGCCCGCGGCGACCGCCAGCGCGACGTGCACGGCGAAGGCCGCGGCGACGCCCGCGAAGACGTACGAGGCGCGGTAACGGGTGCCGAGGACGAGGCCGGCGAGCGCGGTCTTGTCGGGGAGCTCGGCGAGGAAGACGACGCCGAAGACGAGCGCCGTGACACTGAAGCTGATCAAGGGTCCTCAATCGGTCGGGCTGCCCCACCGAGAGAAACCGTCCACTGACGCGACACCTCGGCACGGCAGCACACGGTCACCCGTGCGGGGTCGCACGGGTGTGCACTGCTTGCCGAAGGTCTCGCTGGCGGGCCCCTTGTCGATGGACCCGCTCCGGGCGCCGGCTCAGACGAGCTGAGCAGTATGTCGACGGTCCGGCGAAGAGCTACTCCCCTTCTGCGCGGCCAATGGTACGCGACGCGGTGCGGGGGCTTCGGGGGCCGCCTTTCGGGTGCGGGTGGGCGGGGGCTTGTCGCGCCCACGCGGCAGAGCCGCATGTGTCACGCCCCGCGCCGGAACGGGCCTGCGGCCCGCCCTTCATCCTGAAAAGCACGGGGCGCAGCCCCGGTCGCTTTTCAGGGGCGCGGGGAACTGCGCGAGAAACCACGACGCACCCGCACCCGCCAACAACAGGCGCACCCCCGAGCTGGAAGGCGCCCCCGCATCAATCCCGGCCCAACCCCTTGTTGTGTCATGCGCACGTCATTAACTTCTCACCCGACGCTCATCCGCCGGTAACGCACCACCGCGACCCTTCAATCGCTCGCGCCCCAACCCCCCGGCCCCACAAGGAGTTCCCATGCGCAGGTTCTACGCGCGTCGACGGCTCAGCATACTCACCGCGCTCAGCGGACTCATAGCCTCCGCCGCGCTCTTCAACGCCCCGACCGCCTCCGCCGCCCTGCCCACCCCGGTCAGCGGCGCCACCGCCCGCAGCTACCTCGCCAGCCTCACCGTGGCCACCGAGGACCGCACCGGCTACAGCCGGGACCTGTTCAACCACTGGATCACCATCAGCGGCAGCTGCAACACCCGCGAGACGGTCCTCAAGCGGGACGGCTCGAACGTCGTCACCGACTCCGCCTGCGCCTCCACCAGCGGCAGCTGGTACTCCCCGTACGACGGCGCCACCTGGACCGCCGCCTCCGACCTGGACATCGACCACCTCGTGCCGCTGGCCGAGGCGTGGGACTCCGGGGCCGACAACTGGAGCAGCTCGCTGCGGCAGCAGTTCGCCAACGACCTGACCCGCCCGCAGCTCATCGCCGTCACGGACAACGTGAACCAGGCCAAGGGCGACCAGGACCCCGCCACCTGGATGCCGTCGCGCACCGCGTACCGCTGCACGTACGTCCGCGCCTGGGTCCAGGTGAAGTACTACTACGACCTGTCGGTGGACTCCGCCGAGAAGAGCGCCCTCACCGGCTACCTCGCGAACTGCTGACATACCCGACGCGCTCGAGGTGACCCGGAACCTCCCCGGCCTCCCCCGTCGTTCCGTACCGTACGGGGCGACGGAGGAGGGTGGCCCGCAGGGACACAGGCGTCCCCAGGGGCCTCCGACCAGAGAGGGAGCGGGTGATCGCCGATGGCGGAGCTGCGCCTTGGCCCACTGCTGAGATACGTGGACGGTTCGACCGCGACCGTCTGGGTCGAGACGAGCCGCCCCTGCACGGCCGAGGTGCGCTGCGCCGGCGGCGGGGGCGGCACGGCCCGCACCTTCCAGATCGCCGGCCATCACTACGCGCTGGTGCCGGTGACGGGCCTGACCCCGGGCACGGTGTCGTCGTACGAGGTCCTCCTCGACGACTCCCCGGTCTGGCCCCTGCCCGACTCCCGTTTCCCGCCCTCCGAGATCCACACCCCGGTCGGCGGCGACCCGGTCCGCGTCGCCTTCGGTTCCTGCCGCTGGGCCGCGCCGCCCCACGGCGACCCCGACCCGGTGGGCCCGGACGCCCTGGACGCGCTGGCCTCCCGTATCGCCGCCGGCGACGAGCGCCCCGACGTCCTGCTGCTCCTCGGCGACCAGGTCTACGCGGACGAGACCTCCAAGGCCACCCGCGCCTACCTCGCCTCCCGCCGCGACCTGCGGGAACCGCCGGGCGCCCAGGTCGCGGACTACGAGGAGTACACCCACCTCTACTACGAGTCCTGGCTCGACCCGGGCATCCGCTGGCTGCTGTCCACCGTGCCCACCTGCATGATCTTCGACGATCACGACGTCATCGACGACTGGAACACCAGCGCCTCCTGGCTCGCCGACATGCGGAACACCCCCTGGTGGCAGGAGCGCATCCTGAGCGGGCTGATGTCGTACTGGGTCCACCAGCACCTCGGGAACCTCACCCCCGCCGAACTGGCCGCCGACCCGGTCCACGCAGCCGTACGCGCCGTCCCGGACGGTACGGACATCCTGCGCGCGCACGCCACCGAGGCGGACCGGGACCCGGCCTCGGTCCGCTGGAGCTACCGGCGGGACTTCGGGCGCGTCCGCGTGCTGATGCTCGACAGCCGGGCCGCGCGGGTCCTCGACGAGGCGAACCGGTCGATGCTGGACCCGGGCGAGGCCGCCTGGCTGCGGGAGCAGGCGCTGGACGACCCCGGCTCGTGCGACCACCTCCTCATCGGCACCTCGCTGCCCTGGCTGCTGCCGCACCTGGTGCACGGGGCCGAGGCGTGGAACGCGGCGCTGTGCCAGGGCGTGCGCGGGGAGCGCTGGGCGCGGTTCGGGGAGAAGGTGCGGCGGGCGGCGGATCTGGAGCACTGGGCCGCGTTCCCGGAATCCTTCGAGGAGCTGACCGCGCTGACGGCCGAGGCCGGCTCGGGGGACGGCGCCCCGGCGACCGTCCTGGTGCTCTCCGGGGACGTGCACCACGCCTACATCGCCCAGCCGTCCTGGCCCGCCGACGCCCCCGCCGTTCCGGACGCCCGCGTCCTCCAGCTCACCTGCTCCCCGGTCCACAACTCCGTCCCACTGTCCATGAAACTGGGCTTCCACTTCGGCTGGAGCCGGAAGGGCCGGGCGATCGGCCGGTGGCTCGGACGGCACGGGCGGAGCCGGCGGCCGTCCATCGACTGGCACAAGGCGGGCGGCCCCTGGTTCGGCAACCAGCTCATGACCCTGACCCTGCGCGGCCGTTCGGCCCGGCTGCGGTTCGAGCAGGCACGGGCCCGACGGGGCGGGAAGGCCCGTCTGGAGACGGTCACGGAGTCGGCACTCACACCCTGAATACCGCCATTGGACACGGTTGCCACCCCTGTTGTCCGGGATGCGCGTGAGGCATCCCACACCCGGTGCCCTGAAGGGTTTCAGTGCTCCGTTCGCGTGCCGTCCGGCGGCATGATGAGGCGGACCGTCCGCTTCCTGTCGGGCGGTCCGCCGCACCGCGCCCCACGATGCGCCCCACATGCACGGGAGTTCCCCCCTTGTCCGAGTTGCCAGGGATCAGTGACATCGGCGTCGCTCTCGTCGGCGCCGGCCCCCGCGGCACCAGCGTCCTGGAACGGCTCTGCGCCTCAGCACCCGAACTGCTGCGCCCCGGGATCCGGTTGACCGTCCATGTCGTCGACCCGGCCCCGCCTGGCCCCGGCCAGGTGTGGCGCACCGCCCAGTCCCCGCGGCTGCTGATGAACACCGTGGCCTCGCAGGTCACCCTGTTCACCGACGAGAGCGTGGACTGCTCGGGTCCGATACGTCCGGGGCCGAGCCTTTACGAGTGGGCCGCCGGCCGGGCCGACCCCGGCGGCCCGCCCGCGCCCGGCCCCGACGACTATCCGACCCGCGCCCAGTACGGCCGTTACCTGGAGTGGGTCTTCGCCGAGGTGGTGCGGGGCGCGCCGCCCGCGCTCCGGATCCGGACGCACCGGACCCGCGCGGTCGGCCTCGACGACGCGCCCGACGGCAGCCAGCGCCTCACCCTCGCCACCGGTCACGTCCTCACCGACCTCGCCGCCGTGGTCCTCGCCCAGGGCCATCTGCCCACGGTCCCGGACGAGGAGGAGCGCCGTACGACCGCGTACGCCGCCCGGCACGGTCTGCGCCACCTCCCGCCCGCCAACCCGGCCGACCTCGACCTCTCCTCCCTCGCCCCCGGCGAACCCGTCCTCCTGCGCGGACTCGGCCTCAACTTCTTCGACCACATGGCCCTGCTGACAACGGGCCGCGGCGGCCGCTTCGTGTACGACCGGGACGAGGACGTGCGGGACGACGAGCAGGACGACGTGCGGGACGAGGACGAGCTGGGGCCGGGCGCCCGGCGGGCCCGGTCGCCGCGCTACCTCCCCTCGGGCCGTGAGCCCCGCCTCTACGCCGGCTCCCGGCGCGGAGTGCCCTACCAGGCGCGCGGCGACAACGCCAAAGGCCCCTACGGCCGCCATGTGCCGCTGGTCCTGACCCCCGAGGTGATCGCCGGCTTCCGCAAGCGCGCCGACTCCGGGGAGGCACCGGATTTCCTCGCGGAGATATGGCCGTTGGTGGCGAAGGAGGTGGAGACGGTCTACTACGAGGCGCTGAGGCGACGCCTGGGCGAGGAGGCGACGGGTGAACAGACTGCGGGCGAGCAGGCTTCCGGCGAGCGGACCGCGGGCGACGACACCTTCCGTGAGCGGTTCCTGGCCGCTCCGCACCGCAGCCGCCAAGAGGCCGCCGTCCTCGACGAGTTCGGGGTGCCCGAGCGTGACCGCTGGTCCTGGGAGCGCGTCTCGCGCCCTTACGCGGGGCTCGCGTTCCCGGATGCGGGGGCCTGGCGGGCCTGGCTGCTCGCCCACCTCCGCGAGGATGCCGCGCGGGCCGCGCTCGGCAATGTGGCGGGCCCGGAGAAGGCCGCGCTGGACGTGCTGCGGGACCTGCGCAACGAGCTGCGGCTGATCGTGGACCACGGCGGACTGACCGGCGACTCCCGCCGGGAGCACCTGGACCGCTGGTACACCCCCCTGAACGCCTTCCTCTCCATCGGCCCGCCCCGCAGCCGTATCGAGGAGATGACCGCGCTGATCGAGGCGGGCGTCCTGACGGTCCTCGGCCCCGGCCTGGAGGTACGGCAGGACGACGGGGGCTGGCTCGCCCACTCCCCCGAGGTGCCGGGCTCCGACGTCCGGGTCACCACGCTCATCGAGGCACGGCTGCCCGAACCGGACGTGCGCCGGACGGCCGACGAACTGCTCGCCCGGCTGCTGCGGGAGGGCGCGTGCCGCCCGCACCGGGTGGACGGGCACGAGACGGGCGGGCTGGACGTGACATCCCGCCCGTATCACCTGATAGACCGTCATGGGGTGCCGCACGAGAGGCGGTTCGCTCTCGGCGTGCCGACGGAGGGGGTGCACTGGGTGACCGCCGCGGGAGCCCGACCTGGCGTGGATTCGGTCACTCTTTCGGACGCGGATGCGGTGGCACGAGCCGTTCTACGCGCGGTAACGGGGGGAAAATCCGACCAAGCGGAGGTAAGGACCTGGCCAGATGTTGAACTTGTAACTATCGAGTAGCAGTGCATAACTGGAGTGACCCGCCGGTAATCCCGTCCCCACCGGTCCCTCCGGACCGGGTGATACCGAAGGAGTCACCCCCCATGACCGGACGCCTCAACAGCGCCCAGCCATACGTCCTCGGGTTGTTCCGCATCGTCGTCGGACTGCTGTTCACCTGCCACGGCGCCAAGAGCCTCTTCGGCGTCCTCGGCGGCGTCGACGGCCAGGGCGGAACCGCCGCCACCGGATCCTGGCCGGGCTGGTACGCGGCCGTCATCGAACTCGTCGGCGGCAGCCTGGTCCTCCTCGGCCTCGGCACCCGCTTCGCCGCGTTCATCGCCTCGGGCGCCATGGCCTACGCGTACTTCAAGGTCCACCAGCCAGAGGCCCTGTGGCCCGTACAGAACAACGGCGAGCTCTCGGCCCTCTACTGCTGGGCCATGTTCCTCCTGATCTTCACCGGCTCCGGCGCGCTCGGCCTGGACAGGTTCATCGCCAAGCGCTCGACGGCCCAGAACGGGGAGGCGAGCAAGCGGGAGCCGGTGGCGGCCTGACCGACACCGACTCCGAGGCCGACACCGATACGGACACGGACACCGAGGCCGACACCGACACCGAGCCGTGAGGCACGAAGTCGGGTCGGAGAGCACCGGTCTCCTCACCGCCACGGCAGCACCGGACCGCCGGGGGCGCGACACGCCCCCGGCGGTCGCGCACGCACTCCCGAGTCGGCGCCCCCCTCTCCTCCCCCGGCCCGTCCGCGGCTTCTTCCGGTCGTACGCACCGACTCTGATGAACCGTCCATGACGGACACACGAGCCCCTGTGGGCCCTCTGTCGTACGCGGGGCGTACGCTGTTCGGTTATCACGGGATCACCGTGATGTCGGGGGACAACAGGAGAGTGCTCGGTGCTTGAGAGTCTGGGCTGGCTGACCGCCGGCCCATGGATCTACGCCGTCGTGGCCGCGTCCATCGTGCTGGACGTGTTCCTGCCGGTCCTGCCGAGCGGTGTCCTGGTCGTCGCGGCGGCCACGGCTGCCGCGGCGGAGACGGCGGCGGGCGCGATGCCCCGTGACGTCCCCGACGTGCTCGTCCTGATGCTCGCGGCGGCCACGGCGTCCGTCCTCGGCGACCTCGTGGCGTACCGCCTGGCCTGGGCGGGCAGTGCGCGCCTGGACCGCGCGATCGCCCGTTCCCGGCGCCTGACCACCGCGCAGGAACGTCTCGGCGCGGCGCTCGCCAGGGGCGGCGGCCTGCTGGTCGTCATCGCCCGCTTCGCCCCCGCGGGCCGCTCGGTCGTCTCGCTCGGCGCGGGCGCCGCCCGTCACCGCGCCCGCGATTTCCTCCCCTGGTCCGCGTTGGCGGGCCTCGCGTGGGCCGGCTACAGCGTCGCCCTCGGCTACCTCGGCGCCCACTGGCTGGGTCCCACCTGGCTCGCGGCGGCGGTCTCCCTGGCCGCCCTCTTCGGCGCGGGCGCGGCGGCGGCGTACTTCATGCGGCAGCCACGGACCACCGGCTGAGGGCCGGCGGACCCGAGCGGGTCAGGGCGCCCGCCGTGGTGCGGACGTCACGCCTACCCGGTCCGCCGAACCTACCCAGCCCGTCGCACCTACCCGGCCCGGCGGGCCGCCGCGCCCCGTACCTCCAGCCCGGCCAGCAGCTCCGCCGTGGCGGCCGCGACGGCCTCCACCGCCTGATCGAACACCTCACGGTTGTGGGCGGCGGGCGCGCGGAAACCGGACACCTTGCGGACGTACTGCAGGGCGGCGGCCCGGATGTCGTCCTCGGTGGCTTCCTCGGGGATCGCGGGCGGTCGCAGAGTCTTGATGCTTCGGCACATGAGCCCAGTCTCCCGCGCCCGCCCCGCTCCCACCTCGGCATCAAGCAAATCCTTGGGTATCGGCAAGTTTCCCCGAGGATTGACTCCACCCTGCCCCCTTGTGATCATCACGGAGGCCGCCGGCCGACCGACGAGGGCGACGCAGAGACGAGGGGACCATGTCGACGAACGAACGGCTCACCGTGGCGGTACTCGGACCCGGCGGGGTGGGCGGCCTGCTCGCCGCGCTCCTGGCCCGTGCGGGCAACCGCGTCATCTGCCTGGCGGGGGACGAGACGGCCCGCGTCCTGGACAAGGACGGCATCAGCGTCACCAGTGCCCGCTTCGGCGACTTCACCGCCCGCGTGGAGACCGCCGCCGAACTGCGCGAACCGGTCGACGCGGCCCTCCTCACCGTGAAGCACACCACGCTCGGCCCCGCCCTGGACCGCCTCCCCGCCTCGTCCCTGACCCCCGGCACCCTCGTCGTCCCGTTCCTGAACGGCGTCGAACACCCGGCGGCCCTGCGCGCCCACTACGGCGACACCGTCCCCATCGCCCCGGCGACCATCCGTGTCGAGTCGACCAGGGTCACGCCGGGCGTCATCGCGCACGGCAGCCCCTTCGCGGAGGTCGACCTGACCGGCGACGAGGCCCCCGCCGACCGCCTCAACTCCCTTGCCGGGGCCCTGGAATGGTCCGGCATCAGCACCCGGCTGCTGCGCGGCGAGACGGCGGTGCTGTGGTCGAAGATGTCGTTCCTGGCCCCGTTCGCCCTGCTGACCACCCGCTACGGCCTGCCCCTGGGCGAGATCCGCACCCGCCACCGCGAGGAGCTGACCGCCCTGGTCGAGGAGACGGCGGCGGTCAGCGCGGCGGTCGGCGCGCCCGTGGACCCGGCCGAGGCGGTACGCCGCTACGACGCCTTCCCGCCCGGCACCAAGTCGTCGATGCAGCGCGACGCCGAGTCCGGGCGCCCGCTCGAACTGGACGCGATCGGCGGCGCACTGCTCCGCGCCGCCGAACGCCACGGCGTACCGGCCCCGGTGGCGGCAAGGGTGGTGGCGGACCTGAGGGCGGCGGGCCACTGAGCCACCCACCACCTCACCGTTCCTGTGAACTGAGCATGAGTGAGCCCGCCACTCACCCCTGCCCCCGAGTTCTCCCCCCTCACCCCTCGGACGCCGGCCGCACCGCTCCTCCCACGCGCACCGCGTGCCGGGCGACCGTGTCGGCGAACGCCCGGGCCGGGGGCGACAGCGCGTCCCACCGCCGTACCGCCCAGCCGACGGTGAGCGGCGGCAGATCGGGGACCGGGACGAAGCGCAGGCCGGGGTGGCCGGGGCCGGTCCAGCCGGGCAGGGCGGGGACGACGGCGTGGCCGACCCCGAGTTCGGTGAGGAGGATCGCGGTGTCCCAGTCGGCGACCCCGGCACCGGACGGGCCGGTCTTTATGCCCAACTCCCGGTACGCGGCGTCCAGATGGGCGTAGGAGGTGGAGTTCTCCGGCAGCCCGATGAGCCGCATCCCGTCCAGTTCCCCGGCGTCGATCCGCTCCCGCCCGGCGAGTTCGTCGTCGGCGCGTACGGCGAGCACCCAGGGGAGTTCGACGACGGCCCGCTGTTCGATGCCGCGGACGGCGGGCCCGAGGGTGACCCAGGACAGGTCGAGGTCGCGCGCGGGATCGCCCAGCGCGTCGACGCAGCCGGCGCTGGACCGTACGGTCTGGAACTCCAGTCCCACGTCCGGGTACGACCGTCGGAAGTCGACGATGCCCTGCGCCATGAAGTGGCGCACGGTCGTGCCGCCGGTGGCGACCCGTACGACGCCGCCGTCGCCCCGCACCATCTCGGCGAGCCGCCGCAGGGCGAGATCGAGCCCGGTGATCCCCTCGGCCGCGGCTTCCTGGAGCACGCGCCCGGCCCGCGTGGGCACGACACCGCGGGCCTGCCGTTCGACCAGCCCGACCCCCACCTCGCGCTCCAGTCGCCGCACATGCTGACTCACCGCCGACTGTGTACAGCCCAGCTCCCGCGCCACCGCGCTGAGGCTCCCGGCCCGGCACACGGCGACGAAGACACGCAGATCATCGAGGGTCATGGAGGGGAAGATACCGAAGAGACCCAAGGGAGAGCTTGGGGGACCGCGCACCGCCGCACCCCGCGCGGACCCGGCTTCCTCGGGCGGGCCCGCGGCGGCGACGTACGATCCGCCGCCGACCCGCCCGGGACGGCCGGGACGGTCGCCGTGCCGGCCGTCCCGGGCCACACCGGTAGGGAAGCCGGAAGGGCCCACAGAGGAAAGGATCCCCGCATGACCAACGTCCGCGTCACGCACATCGGCGGCCCGACCGCGCTGATCGAGGCCGGGGGCTGGCGGCTGCTGACCGACCCGACCTTCGATCCGCCGGGGCGCCGCTACTCGTTCGGCTGGGGAACCTCCTCCCGCAAGACGGCCGGCCCCGCCCTCGCCGCCGCGGACCTGCCGCCGGTCGACGCCGTCCTGCTCACCCACGACCACCACGGCGACAACCTCGACACGGCCGGACGCGCCCTGCTGCCGGCCGCGGGCACCGTGCTCACCACGCCGTCCGGGGCGCGACGACTCGGCGGCAACGCCCGCGGCCTGGCGCCCTGGAGCACCACCCGCCTCCAGGGGCCGGGACGCACGACGATCGACGTCACCGCGACCCCCGCCCGCCACGGACCGCCGCTGTCCCGACCGCTCACCGGTGAGGTCACCGGCTTCGCCCTGCACTGGACGGGCCAGCAGCACGGCGTGCTGTGGATCTCCGGGGACACCGTCCTCCACGACGGCGTACGGAGCGTCGCGGGACGCCTGAAGGTGGGCACCGCGCTGCTGCACCTGGGCGGCGTGCGCTTCCCGCTGACGGGCCCGGTCCGCTACAGCATGACGGCCGCTCAGGCGGTGGAGCTGTGCCGTCGCCTCACACCGCGCACGGTCCTCCCCGTCCACTACGAGGGTTGGCACCACTTCCGGGAGAACCGGGCGGCGATCGAACGGCATCTGGCCTCGGCGCCGGCCGACGTGCGCGACCGCTTCCGCTGGCTGCCCCTGGGGACGGCTGCCGAGATCAGTGTGTAGTCACCCGTTCGAATGACACCGCCCTCGAAGCGGAAGAAGGAACTCGCATCATAAAATCGAACAGGCGTAGCATTGTCGTGTGGCTAAGACCTATGACTTCCCCAGTGACCTCCTCGCCGGCCAGGAGGAGCTGCATCAGGTCCGGGCCGAGCTCCTGGCACTGCTGAAGCGGCTGCCCTGGTCCGTCGAGCCCCTGGACGGTTTCAGCGACGACAAGGGCTGGCGGCAGATCGAGCGCCCCGCCTCCCCCGGCTGGACACCCGACGAACAGGCCGAGGTCGAGAAGCTCCGCGAACGCGAACGAGAACTGGCGGTGTTCGTCAGCTGCCACCGCTTCTGGGCAGAGCTGGCCACAGAGGAACGCGTCACGGCCCGAAGCCTGCTGAAACACACCCGCAAGACGAGGGAGGAGTCCCCGGAGGACGGAGCCTGACAGCGGTGACTTCGAACAACTCCCGCACCCTGTCGCGATCCACCCAAGGCCCGCCACCGCGCGGGCCTACGCCATTCCGGGTCACCCCATGTGTCACAGAATGATCGCGAAGCCTTTACACCGTTCACACATCAACTACATTCGCCCCTCACGCACAAATCACGCCAGGGGGGCGAGATGAGCCAGCAGTACCCGCAGCCCGGACCCGGGGGACCGCAGCAGCCAGGCTGGGGAGCACCACAACCGCAGTACCCGCAGCAGCCCGGATGGGGCGGACCGCCTCCGCCGCCGAAGAAGACGCCCGTCGGCATGATCGTCGGACTCGGCTGTCTCGGCGTCTTCGTCCTCTTCGTCATCCTCGGCGCCATCGGCGCGATGGTCGGAGGCGACTCCAGCAGCACCAGCAAGGGCACGACGGTCGGCACCGACGACGACAAGGGCACCGAGGCCGAGAAGAAGAAGGACGACGCTCCCGCGGCCGACCCCGAGCCGAGCAAGACCCCGGAGTCCGAGAAATCCGAGAAGACGGAGGAACCCAAGAAGGCCGACAAGCCCGCGAAGCCGAAGAAGCAGGTCGTCACCTTCAAGGTGTGGGGCACCGCCCCCGACGGCGTCCTCGGCCCGCTCGACATCACCTACGGGTCCGACAGCGACAGCCGGTCCGGCACCTGGAAGAACGGCAAGTTCACCGCCACCCTTCCGCTGGACGACGAGGCCCTGTACTACACGGTGATGGCCCAGCTCCAGGGCTCCGGGGACATCAACTGCTCCGTCACCGTCGACGGGCACACCGAGAAGGCGCACGCGTCCGGCGACTACAACATCTGCCACGCGCAGGCCAACGCCGGCCTTCTCGGCGGCTGGGACTGACACAGGCACACCCCACGGACCGAGCATGAGAACGGCCCCTCGAAGAGTCTTCGAGGGGCCGTCGCACAGCCGTCCACCGGTCCTGCCGGTCGGTGGGCGCGGACGGTTTCGAACCGCCGACATCCTGCTTGTAAGGCAGGCGCTCTACCCCTGAGCTACGCACCCGAGTACGAGTCGACAGCCTACATTGCCGTGGGCCGTGCCCCGCAAACCGTTAACCCGGCGCACCGAGACGGTTCGGCTACGACCTTTCCGGCAGCGCCGCCCACCGCGACGCCCAGGTCCGGCACGCGCTGATCCGCCTGCTGCACTGGGCCCGCCGGCATCACCTCGCCATCGCCGTCGAGGACCTCGACTTCACCGGCGAGACGACCCGTGAGAAACACGGCCGCCGCAAGCGGTTCCGCAGGCTGATCTCCGGTATGCCCGTGGCCAGGCTGCGGGCCCGGCTGGTGTCGATGGCGGCGGAACTCGGCATTCCCGTCGTCGCCGTCGATCCCGCCTACACCAGCCGCTGGGGCGCCCAGCACTGGCAACAACCCCTCACCACTGCGAACAGGAAGACCACCCGCCACGACGCGGCAGCCGTGGCGATCGGAAGGCGCGCCCTGGGACACCCGGTCCGGCGACGGACGGCACCGCCCCCACACGACCGGAGTGATCGTGCGGGGCATCGGACCGTCCAGGCCCCACCAGGTGTCCCGGGGTGTGAGGGAACCCGCCCCCGCGTTCCCGGACCACGGACACGATCCGTGCGCGCCGGACGCGGAGCGAAAGCGGGCGACCATGACACCCAACACCGTTCGGGGCGTCCGGCTGAGCATCAGTCCTGACAACAGGACCCGCTCCCGCTCAGTCTTTAGGAACGGTTATCCCCACCCCTGATCCGGGAGCGGCCCGGATCCGCCCGAAGACCCCCGCTCCGTACGGTCGAAGCACGCTCGGCGGATGCCGGCGGACATGGGAAAGACCGGCCCCGGGGGGAGATCGTCATGGCTCGTACGGCTCGTAGGTCACGCACGGGAACGGTGGCCGTCGCCGGGCTCGCCGTCGCGCTCATGGCGTCCGTCGCCGCGTGCGGGGCGGACGCCGGGGACGACCGGGAGCCGGAGCACCGGGCCTTCGCCCTTCAGGGCCGTACGCTCACCGTCGACTCGGACGACTCGGCGCTGGAACTGGTCGCGGCGGACGTGGACGAGGTCGAGGTGACCCGGTGGTTCGAGGGCCGGGTCGTGGTCGGCGGTGACCCGCGGGTGACGTGGGAGATGAAGGACGACCGGCTGAAGCTGCGGCTGAAGTGCTCCGGCATCGTCGCGGACTGCTCCGCCAGGCACCGTATCGAGGTGCCGCGCGGCGTGGCCGTCGTCGTGGAGGACGGGGACGGGAGCGTGCGCGCGAAAGGGTTCACCCAGTCGCTGAAGATCCGGACCGCCGACGGCGCGGTGCGGGTCAGCGACAGCAGCGGTCCGCTGGAGATGCACAGCGACGACGGCTCGGTGCACGCGCTCGGCGTCGAGTCGCGCAGCGTCCGGGCCAGCACCAAGGACGGCTCGGTCAAGCTCGAACTCGGCGCGGTGCCCGACCTGGTGGACTCCCGCAGCGACGACGGCTCCATCACCATCGGGCTGCCCCGCGAGGCCGCGTACCGGGTGACGACCGGGAGCGACGACGGTTCCGTGGCCGTGTCCGTGCCCCGTGACTCCGGCAGCACCCATGTGGTGAAGGCCCACACCGAGGACGGCTCGGTCACCGTACGGAACGCCGGCTGATCACCCACCCCCGCCCCGGCGATTTCGTCCCTGAACCGATCAGCCCGTGTTTTCGTCCTTGACCGGTGGGAGAATGGCACCGGTCAGGGCGGATGACAGCACGGGAGAGGGATGTGACGGCGACACCAGCAGAGCCGTACACGCCGATTGCGCCCAGCGCACGACAACCCCAAAGCCGTGCACCACGACGAGCAGCCGGCCCCTCGCGTCAGCGGCCCGGCCACGCCCGCTCCCCCCGCGCCCCCCGGCGCTCCGCCGCCCGCGACTCCCTCCTGCTCCTCGGTCTGCCCCTGCTCGCCGCGCTGGCGCTGCCCGCCGCGTTCGCCGGGGGCGGGACCCGGCGGTGGTTCGGCGGGCGGGCGGAAGGGCAGCGGGCCGAGGCGCAGGCGGCGAAGGACGCGGCGGCGGCCGCGTTCTACGAGCTGGACACCGCCCAACGCGACCTGCGGATCTCCATGGAGACCATCACCGCGGTGGACGACTCCCCCGCCGCCCGCCAGGCGGTCTCCGGCTTCGAGGCGCTCGGTCGGCGGATCGACGAGGTCAGCGGCCGGTACATCGCCGCCGTCGACGCCCATGATCTCGACCGGGACGACCTGGAGGCGTCCGCCGCCGCCCGCGCCCGGACCGAGCTGACCGCCGCCAAGGACGAGCTGGGGCGGGTCAAGCAGGAGCTGGACCGTTTCGCCGAGGGGCTGGGCCCGCTGCTCGGCAAGGCCGAGACACAGCTGGCCCGGCTCGCCCCGGCCGTGGAGCGCGCCCGGCAGGGCCTGCTCGCCGCCTCCAACGCCCTGGACGCCGTACGGGAGTCGGGGTTGAAGGCGGACGACCTCGCCGCGCGGCTCGCCGCGCTCGCCCCGGAGCTGACCAAGCTCAACCAGGGGGCCGGCCGGCATGGCGTGGCGGAGACGCTGGAGCGCGCCGACCGGGTCGTGCGGGAGGCGGAGGCGGTACGGGCGGAGGCCGAGCGGCTGCCGGAGAAGGCCGCCGAGATCGACCACCGGCTGGTGTCGCTGCGGACCCGCGCGGAGGCACTGGGCACCCGGGCGGGGCAGGTGCCGCAGATGCTGAGCGAGCTGCGGCGCAGATTCGTGGCGGCCTGCTGGCAGGACCTCCAGCAGGTGCCGGACCAGGCCGCGGCCGATGTCGAGCAGGCGCAGCTGAAACTGCGTGAGGCGCGGGCCGCGCGTGACGCGCAGCGCTGGCCGGACGCGACGGCGCTGCTGTCGACCGTGCGGGCGCTGCTGAACCGGACGGACGAGGCGGTCTCCGCGGCGGGCGACCGGCTGCGGCGGCTGAACGCGGTGCAGAAGGACCCCCAGCAGGAGATCGACCGCACCCGGTTCGCCATCCGTGACGCGCAGCGGCTCGCCATGGCGGGCCGTTCCACGCCCGATCCCCGGCACGCCCGCCCGCTCGACGACTCCGTGGCCCGGCTGGACCGCGCGGTCGCCACGCTGGAGGGCCGGCACCCCGACTACTGGCACTTCCTGACCGAGACGGAGTCCGTGCGGCAGACGGTGTCCCATGTGGTCGACCAGATCCGCAAGGAGCGCGGCGGGAGCGCCTGACGGCGGGGCCGGTTTGCCCGCCGGGGCACCCCGGCGGATGCTGAAGGGGTACGGAGGCCTCCGCTCACGCCTAGGAGGCGGATATGGCCACGCATGCCACGCACTCCCTGCGGTCCCAGGGCAAGCACGCGGGTCCCCGGCGCCGGATCAAGATCGACGAGCATCTGCCCGTCGACCACCGGCTGAGCCGGGTCTACCGGGTCGGGGCGGGCCTGATGGGTCTGTTCCTGGTCGCCTTCGGCATCCTCGGCCTGATCGACAAGGTCGGCTGGTTCGACACGCACGGCGACGAGGTCGCGGGGCTGAACACGAACGGCACGCTGAGCGTCCTGTCGATCGCGGTGGGGCTGCTGCTGCTCGTCGGCATGGTGATCGGCGGCAACTTCGCCTCCACGCTGAACATGACGCTGGGCGTCCTGTTCATCCTGAGCGGCTTCGGCAACATGGCGCTGCTGGACACCGACTCCAACTTCCTCGCCTTCCGCATCCAGAACGTCCTGTTCAGCTTTGTCGTCGGTGTCCTGCTGATGACGTTCGGGATGTACGGCAGGGTCGGCTCGGCGCTGCCGCACGAGAGCCCGTACTGGCGGGCCCGCCATCCCGCCCAGGCGGAGCGGGAGAGCCGGGTGCGGGCCGAGACCGAGGAGGGCAGGCGGAAAAGGGCCGGCGCCCTCACCGAAGGCGGAGAGGGCGCCGGCACGGGCTCCTGAGAGGCCCGACGGGAGTCGGCCGGATCAGGTGCGGTACGCGTAGTAGTACGCGTTCGGGTACGAGGCGATGATGCTCGCCACCGAACGGCGGTAGGTGTCCGCGTCGTGGTACGTCAGGTACGGCACACCGCTGGAACTGCGGAAGGTCACCATCATCGAGTGGTCCTTGTCGCCGTCCCGGTTGAAGTCGACCTGGAGCACGTCACCGAGGTCCAGCTGGTAGACGTTCGCCAGCGGGGTGGTGCGCTTCGCGGTCTGGGTGAACCAGGACCACTCGTTGACACCGATCCACGCGTCGGCCGTACCGTTCGAGGCGTAGTACCAGGTGTCGTACTCCTCGGGCGTCACCTTGGAGATCTGCTGCCAGCCGCCCGCCAGGAGACCCTGGCTGAGGTAGTTGGTGCAGTCGCCGCCCATCGAGTTGTACTTGCGGTAGGCCGGGTTGTAGTTCTTCCAGTACTTCTCGGTGTACGCCACCATCGCCTGGTAGTTGTACTTCCCGCCGTTGATCGTCTTCGGCGCGGCAGGAGCGGGCCAGCTGGTGGCGGCCTTCGGAGCCTGGTGGACGGCCATGGGCGTACGGCTCAGCTTGGCGTCCGCCGCCGGGGCGACGGGGTCGTTGATGCGCTGGGCGCCGCCGTCCGTGCCCTTCATGGCGGTCAGTTGCCACGTGCCACCGGACGCCGTGAAGGTGAGCTGGTGGTGCGCCTCGAAGCCCGTGGAGGCGGGCTCGTCGCCGCGTATCTTCTTGTACTTGAGGCTCGTCCGCTCGGTGATCTTCACCGTGGCCTTCGTGCCCTTGACCTTGGTGCTGTCGACGGTGACCGCGGTGTCGGCCGAGGTGTAGGCCTCGCCCAGGGCCGCGAGACGCGCCTTGGTGGCGCGCAGGGCGCTCAGCTTGCCGTCCTCGACCTTCTTCTGGGCGCTGGACAGCTTGACGCCACCGGTGGGCTTCAGCGACTTGCGGGCCGCCCCACCACCGACGAGCACGGCCGTGCGGTCGGTGATCACGTTGTCCGCGACCCGCCCGAACGCGTCCTTGGTCGCCTTCGTGACCTTGGGGGTCGACCCGGCGGCCTGCGCGGCGGTCATCGGCAGCAGCGCGGTGGCCAGTACGGCCGCCGCGACGGTCGAGCCTGCGAGGCTCAACGTCCTTGATCTCACTGCATTCTCCTTGCCCCCGAGTTGGTCGTACCCGGGGTCCGAATCTTTACATGACCTCCTCAAGCGAAGTAGGTCGGGGGGAATAACAAGTCGGAGAACGGGAAGACTATTTGACCACTGTCGCCCAGTCCGGCGACTGCCCGGGGTCCAGATTGCGCAGGTTCGCCAGGGTCGACGGCTTCTGTACGTCCATCCAGTCGGCCAACTCCTGGAAGGACACGCACTTCACGTCCTTCTTGGTGCAGACGTTCTTGATGATCTCGTCGACGGCGTTCATGTAGATGCCGCCGTTCCACTGCTCGAAGTGGTTGCCGATGAACAGCGGTGCGCGGCTGCCGTAGTAGACGCGGTTGAAGCCGGACATGTAGGTGTCGATGGTCTCCCTCTGCCAGGTCTGGTACATCGCCGGGTCACCGTCGGTCTTGCCGTCCGACTGGTTGTAGAGGAAGTTGAAGTCCATCGACAGCGCCTGGTATTCGTCGTTGAACGGGAGCATCTGCAGCGGGAAGTCCCAGACGCCCTCCTTCTTGGCGGGCCACACCTGGTAGGCGCCCGGGGAGCTGGCGTCGTAGCGGTAGCCGAAGCCCTTGACCGCCTTCAGCAGGTTCTTCTGCCCCTCCAGGCAGGGCGCGCGGCCGCCGGTGACGGCCTTGACGTCGAAGGGCAGCGGGTCCATGTCGGTGAAGCCGGTGTTGGTCTTCCAGTTCTCCAGGAAGGAGTTGAACTCCTCGATCTCCCGCTTCCACTCCGCGACGCTCCAGTCGCCGCCGCCCTTCGCACCGCAGAAGTGGCCGTTGAAGTGGGTGCCTATCTCGTTGCCCTCGCGCCAGGCCTCGCCGAGTTCCTCGATGGTGGTGCGGATGTGGTCGTCGGTCGCGTAGCTGATCGCGGCGGAGCCCTTGTCGTGCTGCGGCGGGTCGTAGAGGTTCCGCTTGTCCTTCGGCAGCAGGTAGATGCCGGTGAGGAAGAACGTCATGTGCGCGTTGTAGCGCTTCGCCATCTGCCGGTAGTGATCGAAGAGGTTGTCGTCGCCGGCCAGCGCGCCGTCCCAGGAGAACACGACGAACTGCGGGGGCTTCTCACCCCGCTTGAGCGGTACGGCCTTCAACTGGCCCTTCTGCGGGCCGGTGTACGACGTGGAGCCGTCCCCGATGACCTTGGTCCTGCCGTCCCACTTCGGTTCGGCGTTCTTGGCGGAGTTGCCCTTGCCGTCCCTGCCACCGGAGGACGACGCGGTCGGCGCGGTACTGGTCGTACGGTTCAGCACCATGTAGCCGCCGACGAGGGAGGCGACGACGAGCAGCGCGGCCAGGGTCAGGAACTGCGGCCGGGTGGTGCGACGGGGCTGACGTGCTTTGCGGCGGCGGCCCTTGTGTGACTTGCTGCCAGGCTTCATGTGCGGCTCATTCTGCGAGGGTGGCGGGTCGGGTCCTCATCGGGCGTCAGCCGACGCTCGTCGCACGGGACCAGATGTCGTAGGGCACGCCGGATCCCGGGGTTCCGGCGATGCCGTCGAGCCGCAACGGCTCCAGGCTCTTGGACAGGTCGATCCGGTACAGGACGACCGCGGTCGACACCTTCTCCGCCGTGCCGACGTACCAGGCGGCCTTGTCGTCCTGGGTCGTCCCGCCCTTGCCCGCGACCTCGAAGGAGGCGGCGCCGGGCGAGGCGGGGTGGTCGCTGCGGAAGGCGTCCGTGAGCGCCTCGGTGACCTGCCGGGCCACCGCCGCGCCCACCGCCCGCTTCCGCTTGGGTGTGGACATCCCGACCTTGGATCCGTTGTGGGTGATCTTCCGCACCGAGTACGGCTCGGTGTGGCGGCCGTCCGCGGCGAACGTGCTGTAGCCGCTGGCCATGCGGATCGCGCTGGGTGTGGCGCTGCCGACGGACAGGGCGGGCACCTGCGCACCGAAGCTGGACGGCAGCAGTCCGGCCGCCTCGGCGGTGGAGCGCACCTTGTTCAGACCGGTGTCCATGCCGAGCTGCATGAACGGGGAGTTCACGGACTTGGCGAGCGCGTCGTGCAGGGTGATCCGGCCGTAGGACCGCTTGCCGTCGTTGCGGGCGCGGACCCGTTTGCCGTTGCGGTCCCAGTAGGGGCCCTCGGGCGTGGTGATGACGACTCCGTCGTCACCGTTGTAGAGCGTCTGCGGGGTGACAGGTGTCGACCGGCCGTCGCGTTCCTTGACGACGCCGTGTTCCAGGGCTGCGGCGTAGACGAACGGCAGGAACGCCGAACCGGACGGGACTGTGGTCGAGTTGGACTCGTTGTAGCCCTGTCTGCGGTGGTCGGGGCCGCCGTAGACGGCGAGGATCCGTCCGTCGGCGGCGACGGAGGACGCTCCGAAGTGGGCGGACTTCGCCTTCTTGGGGCTGTCCTTCGCGACGCCCTCGCGGGCCTTGGTGACGGCGGCGGTCAGGTCGGTCTGCCGCTTGCGGTCGAAGGTCGTGTAGATCTGGTAGCCGCCCATGTCGAACTCCTGGTCCGGTATGTTCCCGGCCTTCTTCGCGTACTGGGCGGCCAGCTCCACGAGGTAGTCGCTCTGCTTGCCGGTGTCGTACTGGTTCGACTGCTTCAGCGGCTCGGGGAACTTCTGGTACTTGGCACGCTCGCTCTCGGAGAGCTTGCCGAGCTCGACCATCCGGTCCAGAATCCACTCCCAACGCACGACGGCCCGGGCGTGGTTGGACCGGCTGAGGGAGGGGTCGTACAGGCCGGCGCCCTTGAGGAGGGAGGCGAGGAAGGCGGCCTCGCTCGCGTTCAGCTCGCTGACGTCCTTGCCGTAGTACGCCTGGGAGGCCCGCTGGATGCCGTAGGTGCCGCGGCCGAACCAGCTGGTGTTGAGGTAGCCCTCCAGGATCTCGTCCTTGCTCATCTGGTTGTCGAGCTTGAGGGCGAGCATCGCCTCGTCGAACTTGCGGCTGAGCGAGCGGTCCTGGGTCAGATAGACGTTCTTGACGTACTGCTGGGTGATCGTCGAACCGCCCTGGGTGTCGCCCTCACCCACGGTGCGCACCAGGGCCCGGGTGATACCGCTGAAGGATATGCCGGGGTCGGAGTAGAAGCTCGCGTTCTCCGCCGCGAGGACCGCCCAGCGCACATCCTCGGGGACGTCCTTCAGCGGCATCGCCTGGCGCCGCACCCAGCCGGTACGGGCCATCGGTGTGCCGTCGGACCAGAAGTACACATTGTCCTGCTGGGTGGCGAAGGTGTTGAGGTCCTCGGGTATGTCCGTGGCGGCGTAGGCGATGGTCAGCAGCATGGTGCTGAACCCCACGGCGAGCCCTCCGGCGCCCAGCGACTGCCGCCAGGACGGCACCCAGCGTCGCCAGTCGGTACGGCCGGGGCGCGGGTACTGCGGGCGTATTCGGCGGGCATACGGGGCCAAGGGGGCGAGGCGCGGGCCCACGGCGGCCAGGAATCTGGCGCGAAACGACGGCCGGGCCGCCTTGCGCCTGTCCCGCCTGCCGCCCGTCGCCGACTGCTCGGGCCGGCTGTCGAGCATGCCCGGTTCGAGCACGCGCAGCTGCATGGTCTCGTCGGCCGGCGGGGGCGGCGGTGCCTTGAGCTCCATGGTCTCGTCCGCCGGCGGGGGCGGGGCCTTCAGCTCCATCGTGAACTCGGACTCCGGGAGCCCCTGCTCCCGGCGCTCGTGTGCCGCTCCCCGGCGGCGGCGCATACGACCCTCTCCTTCAGCGCTGCCCATGGCGCGCTCCGCTGCGGGGACGGCTCATGTGCTGCGCGGCGACGATCCGGCGGAACGCGGCAACCTTTCGCCCGCCCACGGCGACATAGCGACCGGGGGACGTGGCTCCCGATCGACACAGGACAGCGGTCATGACTGTCCCCCCTCCCACTTGGCATCGCCCGCGTGGACCGTCACAGCCGCCACACCCGCGGCTGTGAGTCCCCCGGTCCCCCGGTCCCCCGGCCGTCCGGTCTCCACACAGCGACCACAAATTATCAGTCACTTTCACAACCGCCCCGGTCGGCAGCGTGAAAATTTGGCCAGTGTGACCGACCCGTCGAAAACAAGTCCTGCTGACGGCGGCCCGCCGCCGGATAGCCTGAGCACATGCCTCGCTACGAATACCGCTGCCGGACCTGCGGCGACACTTTCGAACTGAGCCGCCCGATGGCCGAGTCGTCCGCCCCCGCGGACTGCCCCTCGGGTCACCAGGACACGGTCAAGCTCCTGTCGACGGTCGCGGTGGGCGGCTCGGCCTCCGCTGCCGCCCCCGCGCCCCGGGCGGGCGGCGGCGGGGGCGGTGGATGCTGCGGCGGCGGATGCTGCGGTTGATCACACTGGGTTCAACGGCCTCCGGCCCGGGAGCGTTCATCCGCACCTCAGGCTCCCTTCAGCTTCGTTCCCCTAGCCTGCGCCCATGACAGCCATGCAAGCGGAGTCGATGAGCGGCGCACCCCTGTGGATCATAGGACTGATGGATCTGCTGGGGGCACCGGGGGCCGGTCTGGCCGTCGCCCTGGAGAACCTCTTCCCGCCGATCCCCAGCGAGGTCGTCCTCCCTCTCGCCGGCTTCGCCGCGAGCACGGGCCGGATGGACCTCTACGCCGCGCTGCTGTGGACCACGGCGGGCTCCGTCATCGGCGCCCTCGCCCTCTACGGCGTGGGCGCCCTCCTGGGCCGCGACCGCACCCTGGCGATCGCGGCGAAGCTGCCCCTGGTCAAGGTCTCCGACGTGGAGCGGACGGAGGCGTGGTTCCTCCGGCACGGCACCAAGGCGGTCTTCTTCGGCCGGATGGTCCCGGTCTTCCGCAGCCTGATCTCGGTCCCCGCCGGCGTCGAACGCATGCCCCTGCCCGTCTTCACGCTCCTCACCGCCCTGGGCAGCGCGATCTGGAACACGCTCTTCGTGCTGGCCGGCTACTTCCTGGGCGCGAACTGGACCGAGGTGACGGCGGTCGTCTCGACGTACTCGAAGATCGTCCTGGCGGCCGCCGCGCTGGCCGTGCTGGCCTTCGTATTGCTCCGCCTCCTGAAGCAGGGCAGCGCCAACGGGGCGCGGGGAACTGCGCGCCCGACCACCGACGACCGGCAGCCCGCGGACCGCGGCACCCCCACCCCCTGACCGGACAGGACTGACCGGACCGGACCGGACCGGAGATCATGCCCGGCCGGCGGCCCCCCGCGTCACCCTTCCCGCGCGGCCCGGAGGAACTCCCGCAGGATCCGCTCCCCGGCCATGACCCCCCGCTCCGGCAGCGCCGTGATCGTCGGCCCCGACCAGCCGGCGTCCGCCAGCTCTCCGTGCCCCGGCCGCCACGCCCGGTCCGCCGCCAGCAGCAGATCCGCGTCGAGCAGCGAGTCGCCCGCGGCCACCGTCAGCTGCGCCCCGGTCCGCCGCGCGACCTCCCGCATCGCCGCGCTCTTCGTCAGCGGCTTCGGCACGGCGTACAGCTTCCGGCCCTGGAGCGACACCGTCCAGCCCCGGTTCTCCGCCCACACCGCGATCCCCTTCACCCACTCCTCGGGCAGCAGCTCGCGCTCGACGACGAGATAGACGAAGAGGTCCTCGGCGATGCGGTGCTTGCGCACCCAGGTCGGGTCGGCGGTGGCGGCGAGATGGTCCCGGACCTCCTCCAGCGGCGCGCACTCGTCCGCGAGCCGCGCGGTCACGCCCGCGTACCAGTCGGGGTCCGAGACCCCGTCGACCAGCAGATGCCCGCCGTTCGCGCAGATCGCGTACGTGGGAGTGGGCCCCGGCAGATTGATCCGCTGGTACTGCTTGCGGGTCCGGGTCGTCGTCGGCACGAACACCGCCGCGTCCCCCAGCTCCGTGAGCAGCCCGGCCGCCGTCTCGGTCAGATACGACAGAGGCTTGTTCTCGTGCACCTCGACGGTGAGCAGCCGGGGCGCCCGCGCGTCCGGCATGGTCAGCGCGAGTGCGGCGGTCGAGTAGATGAGCGTACGGTCGAGATCGCTCGCGACGAGCACACGGGGGCCGGGCATCAGACCGCCACCGCCTTGCCGTCGGCACCGGTCGCGCCCCGCGTGTACTGGGGGTGGATCAGTCCCACACAGGTGTACGGCAGCTCCGCCACCTCTTCCACCGGTACCCCTCTCTGTTCGGCGAGCAGGCGTACGTGGTCGAGGTCCGCGCCCGCCCCGGCCCGCGCGAGGATCTTCCACGGTACCCGGCGCAGCAGCACCCGGGTGGTCTCCCCGACACCGGGCTTGACCAGGTTGACGTCGTGGATCCCGTACTCCTCGCTGATCCGTTCGACGGCCGCCCAGCCCTCCCAGGTGGGCGTGCGGTCGGCGGACAGCAGCTCCTTGGTGCGGGCGTCGACCGTGTCGGTGACGTCGGCGAAGCGGGCCGAGACGACGTCCAGGAACTCCACGGACACATCGGCGCCGGCCAGCTCGCGGTAGAACTTGGCGCCGTGGAAGTCGTCGGGTCCGACGAGGTCCGCGCGCAGCACGGTCCGCGATATCAGTCCGGAGACGGTCGAGTTGAGGCACGCCGAGGGGATGAGGAAGTCCTCGCGGGTGCCGTAGGTGCGCACGCAGGAGCCGGGGTCGGCGAGCACCGCGATCTCCGGGTCGAACCCGGTGACGCCCTCGGCCCGCTCGAACTCCTCGATGGCGACGGCGAGTTCCCGGGTGATCGCGCCCTTGCCGGTCCAGCCGTCGACGAACACCACGTCCGCCGGGTCGTGGTGGGCGGCCAGCCAGCGCAGCGCGTTGGCGTCGATGCCGCGGCCCCGCACGATCGAGACGGCGTAGTGCGGCAGTTCGAGGCCGTGCCGCTGCTGCGCCCACCGGCGCATCAGCACGCCCACGGGCGTCCCGGCGCGGGCGAGCGACACCAGGACGGGGCGCGGGGACCGCTCCGCGAGCACGGTCTCGGTGACGACCCCGACGGCCACGGCGATCCGCTCGGCCGAGGCGTCCAGGGCGCTGTGGAAGAGGGCCTGATACTGCTCGCTCGGCTGGTACTCGACCGGCAGCGACTCGGCGTAGTGCGCCCCGCCGCTCTGGATGGCCTCCTCGCGCTCCTCGGTCGGCGCCTCCAGGGTCACCTCGGAGAGGTCCTGCAGCAGCCACCCGACCTCCTCGGCCGCATAGGAGGAGAACGCGGGGCCGCGCAGGGGCTCGGGCAGCATGAAGGGCCTTTCGGTGCGGTGCGGGGGCGGCGCCCCGTCCTTCGACGGGGCAGGGGACGGGACGTAGGACGGGACGACCGCGAGGAGGACGGTCGGGGTGTGGGCGGCGAGGGTGGCCAGGAGGCCGTCGGGCGCGTGGAGGGCGGGCGTGTCGGCGGTCGAGTCGACGACGGCGATCACCGCGTCGAAGCCGCCGCCGGCCACGTTGTACGCGTACCGCTCCCCCGGCCCGTCCGCGGGCCCGTCGTGGGCGGGGAAGACGATACGGCTGCGTATCGCGTAGCCGGGATCGTCGACGGCCAGCACGGGGGACCTCGTCGTGGTGGAGAACCGTGTCTCCACCCCGTCCGCCAGCCGCTCCAGCTCCGTCGCCAGCCGCAGCGGCGCGTACATCAGCTCCTCGAAGCCGAGGACGAGCACCCGTCGGGCGCCCTCGGGCAGGGCCCGGGCGAGGCGTGTGGCCATTCCCGGCAGCGCGGCCTCCAGGCGCTCCCGGTGCACGGGGGCGAAGCCGTGCCGCCCGCCGTCGGGCACCCCGTGGGGCCAGCCCAGCTCGACCCGGCCGACCCACCCCGCGCACACCGGGGCGGCGGGCGCCCCCTCGTGCTCGGCGACCAGCGCCTGCCCCTTCTCCAGCACGCCCTCCGGGAGCCGCACGGTCCCCTTGGCGGTGGTCACCAGGTCCACACGCGCCCCGATCTCCCGGGCGAACCCGGCGAGCCGCCCCTGGTCCTCGGCCGACCGCATGTCGACCAGGGCCACGACGACGTACCGCTCGCGCGGGTACCGCTCGTGCAGCGCGCGGATGGTGTTGAGGACCGTGTTGCCGGTGGAGAACTCGTCGTCGACGAGGACCAGCGGCCCGGTCCCGGCCAGCAGCTCCGGGTCCTCCGGCAGCAGCAGGTGCGACGTCGCGTGGGAGTGGGACTCCTCGAAGCCGCCGGCCTGGGCGACACCGTCGACGGGCCGCCGGGTGGAGTGGAGGTAGGGCGCGTCGCCGAGGCCGTCCGCGACGGAGTGCCCGAGCCCGGTCGCGGTCTCGGCGTACCCGAGGACGACCGAGGCCCGCGCCCCGTCGGCCCCCAGCAGGTCCCGCACCCGGCGGCCGAGGGCGACCCCGTGTCCGTGCACGACGGCCGGCGACTGCGGCACATGCTTGCCGAGCACGTTCGACACGAGCAGATGCGCCCGCTTGGGGTTGCGCCGCAGCGCGAGCCCCAGCAGACCGCTCAGCTCCTCGTCACCCACCAGCTCGACCCCGAGCCGCTCGGCGACCCAGGTCCCGGACCAGATCGGGTGGTTCACTGCGTTGTTCATCGATTCCTTCGTCGGTTACGACAGGTGCGGGCGGCCACCGCGGGTGCGGGCGGCGCTCCTCAGTCGGCGAGCCCCGCGGCCAGCAGGTCCACGAAGCCGATGTCCTCGTTGGCCACACCGAAGACCTCGGCCCGCTGCAGAACCCTTTCGGCCCAGGCCCGGTGCGGCTTGACCTCGTTCATCTTGTTCCGGGAGGCGGAGCGCAGGACCCCGCCGCCGCCCCGCTCGGGGCGCAGGATGTCCTCGGCGTCGCTGAACTCCTCGTGGCTGACCACGGACAGCGCGTGCACGGGCAGCACATGCGAGGGGTGGATGCAGGTCTTGCCGAGCAGACCGTTGGCCTGGTCGAGGGAGATCTCCCGCAGCAGTCCGTCCAGGGCGTGCTCTATCAGTGTCTCGCGCAGCCGCCCGGCGCGGTTCTCCAGGAACGGGCTGGTGCGCAGCTGCGGCTTGAACATGCGCTCCTGCACCCGGAAGTACTCCCACACGGGCCCGGTCACCGTGAACCCGGTGCCGTCCGCCCGCCCCAGCACGTTCACCACGTCCGCGATCACGGAGGCGACGATCTGGACGTCGTACGCGGTCATGTCGGGTGCCCGGCGCAGGGCGTACGAGGAGCAGAAGTCGGTGACGCCGAGGCGCAGGGCGAGGACGCGGTCGCGGTACTTGTCGACGGTGTGGGCGATGCCCTGGAGGGCCTCTACGCGCGTCTCCCGGTACATGAGCTCGGGCGACTCCAGCACGGGCATCGCGAACAGCCGCCGCCCGCTCGCGGCCTCGGCGGCGGTGAGCGCCTCCAGGAAGGCGATGCCACGCTCCTCGGTGAACTTCGGGAGTACGAATCCGGACAGCAGCGTCACGTCCGGGCCGAGCCGCCGTACGAGGTCGGGGATCTGCTCGGGGAAGCGGACCCGGATGAACAGCAGCGGCAGATCGACGTCGGGGCGCGCGGCGAGGTCGGCGAACTGCCGGACGAGGTTCTCCTCGGCGCCCACGACCTCCGCGTCGTCGATGGAGTCCTCCAGGCACAGCACCATGGAGACCACACCGCGCCCGGCCTGCTTGACGATGTCGTCGGCCAGCCGCTCGCGGGTCGCCGGGCTGTAGAGGGTGGCGCCGAGGGCGGCGGCGAGGACACGGGCCGGCGAGTCGGCGGTGAAGGAACCCGGCTCGCGGAAGAAGAGGCGCTGACGCTCCTCAGGGGCGATATGCCCGAAGTGACGCATGGAGATCCCCCGTGGCTGCTGGGCGGCCGGTCGTGAAGGTGGCCGGTAATAGTACGTACAAATGTGTGTCTTCAGTTCCCTCCGGGCGTGAAGTTCTGGTAACCCGGCCATGTCGGCCGCTCGACGACTCAACCGGCCCGTCCGCGCCCCCGCGTTGTCGTGATCAGGACCGAGAGGGCAGGATGAACGTCATGACGCACGCGATGCTGAAGGGGTCGAACGTCCCGATCGAAGCCACGGCGGTCCGCGCCGTGCTGCGCTGGGCGCCCGGACAGGGTGCCCCGGAAGTCGACGCCTCGGCGCTGCTCCTCGGCCCCGACGGACGGGTACGGTCCGACGAGGACTTCGTGTTCTACAACCAGCCGCGCCACCCCTCGGGCAAGGTGTGGCGGCTCGGCAAGAAGCGCGTCGCCGACGGCCTCACGGACACCATCCAGACTGACCTGGCCGGTGTCGAGTCCGCCGTCGGCCAGATTCTCCTCGTGGCCTCCGCCGACGACGTCACCTTCGACCACGTACGTTCCCTGCGCATCCTGCTGTACGACGCCACCGTCTCCGACGCGGAACCGCTGGCGTACTTCGACATCAAGCCGGAGACGGGCGAGGAGACCGCGCTGATCTGCGGCGAGCTGTACCGCCGGGGCGGCGGCTGGAAGTTCCGCGCCCTCGGCGAGGGCTACACCAACGGCCTCCAGGGCCTCGCCACCGACTTCGGCATCTCGGTCGACGAGTCGGAGGCGGCGGCCGCCGCGGCGAACCAGACGTCCACGACTCAGGCCCCGGCACCCGAGGTGTCGGCCCCGCTCCCCCCGGAGCAGCCGGCCGGCGGGGTCCCGTCCCAGCCGGGGTACGGCTACCCCCCGGCGGCGCCGACCCAGCAGCCGCAGCCCGCCTACGGCTATCCGCACACCCAGCAGGCCCCCGCGACCGCCGGCGCCGCCTACGGCTACCCGCAGCCCACGGGCGCCGGCCCGGGCTCCGACGTCCGGCTCCCTCCGCAGGGCCCGCAGTTCATCGGCAGGTGAGCGTCCGGGAGCCGGGGAAGGCCCTGTGCGGGGCGCGGGAGGACGCGGGGGCGGGCGGGGCCCCGGTCAGCGCTCCGCCTTGGTCTTGAAGCCGCGCCCCCACTGCAGGCCCCACCCGTAGAGCCGGTCGAGCTCCGCCTGGAAGCCGTAGACGAACTTCACCTCCCGGCGCACGATGATCTCCCCCTTGACGTTCTCGATCATCACCACCGCGCACGAGCGGGCCTGCGGGTGGCGCTCGTCGAGCCCGATCTCGATCCGGGGGCCGTTGCTCGGGTACAGCGTCACGACCGCGTGCGTGCGGTCGAAGGCCGGCGTCTGGTCGTAGATGTAGACGAAGACGAGCATCCGCTTGAAGTCGTCGCGATGGTCCAGGTTGATGTACATGGTCTCGCCGGACCCCGACCCGAACCGGTCGTCGCCGCTGAGCCGCATGTACGGCGGGTCGTTGATGTCGCCGAGGAAGCCGCCCAGCGGCTGCACGACCCCCTTCGTCCCGTCGGCCAGCTCGTACAGACAGCCGAGGTCGAGGTCGACGTTGACCATGCTCTGGCTGTGCGCCACCACCTGCTCCGGCTTGAGCGCCCTGAAGGGGTGCCGGAGCACGCTCTGCCGCTTGGGTCCGCCTATGTCGGAGGTCCGCATCCGCCAGGACAGGTTGACGCGCAGATGGCCGGTGGCGGCGCCCTGCTTGCTGAGGGAGACCTTCTGGTGCCGTTTGGTCAGCTCGATGGCGTTGGTCGCCGCGTTGCCCGCGTCGAACTCCGTGGCCCGTCCGCGCCAGAGGTTGTCCAGAAAACTCATGCCCGCCCCACAACTGCCGTGTCGTCGCGTCAACCACCAGCGGGGCGGCCGACGAGGACGAGTCCTCGTCGGCCGCCCCGCTCAGAGCGTTCCCTCACCTGGAGGGCAGTCACACTCCGGAACCGGTCACACCGGCCCCGGCTTCCGGGTCGTACCCGCCTCGGGGTCAGACGCCGGACGCCACCTCCTCCTTGGAGGACTCAGCTTTTCCCTCCGCGGCCGCCAGCGCCTTGTTGCGGCGGACCGAGGACCAGAAGGACCAGGCGATCAGGACGACACCGATGAGGCCCGTGATGATCTCGTTGATCTCGTACTGGATGGTGACGAGCAGGATCACGGCGAGGGCGCCGATCGCGTAGTGCGCGCCGTGCTCCAGGTAGACGTAGTCGTCGAGGGTGCCCTGGCGGACCAGGTAGACGGTGAGCGACCGGACGTACATCGCGCCGATACCCAGGCCGAGCGCCATCAGGACGATGTCGTTGGTGATGGCGAACGCGCCGATCACGCCGTCGAAGGAGAACGACGCGTCCAGGACCTCCAGGTAGAGGAACATGAAGAACGCGGCCTTGCCGGCGAGGGCGACGGCCGAACGCGGCTTGCCGCTGCGCTCCGCCTCCTCCTCCGCCTCGTGCTCGCGCTCCTCCTCTTCCTCCAGGCGGTTCTCGAAGAAGCTGGAGAGACCGCCGACGATGAGATAGGTGATGAGGCCCGCGAGACCGGAGATCAGCACGGTCTGCGCCTTGTCGACATGGGTGCCGCCGTGCTGGTGGGCGTGGGTCGCGAAGGTCATCGAGGTGATCAGCAGGACGATCATCGCGATGCAGGCGGACAGCATGTCGATCTTGCCGAGCTTGGCCAGCGGACGCTCCAGCCAGCCCAGCCACTTGATGTCCCGGTCCTCGAAGATGAAGTCGAGGAAGATCATCAACAGGAACATACCGCCGAACGCCGCGATCGACGGGTGGGCGTCGGTCACGTACTGCTGGTACTGGTCCTTGTCGGTGAGCGCCAGGTCGACGGCCTCGATCGGGCCCAGCTTGGCGCTGATCGCGACGATCACGACGGGGAACACCAGGCGCATGCCGAAGACGGCGATGAGGATGCCGATGGTGAGGAAGATCTTCTGCCAGAAGGCATTCATCTTCTTCAGGATCCCGGCGTTGACCACTGCGTTGTCGAACGACAACGAGATCTCCAGGATGGACAGGATGGCGACGAGCCCGAGCGCCGTCCACCCGTCGTAGAGAACCGCTGCAACCAAGCCGAGCGCGGTGACCGCGAACGACCAGCCGAAGGTTTTCAGAACCACTGGCTACCCAATCGTGTGTGTACGGGGTTCCCCCGCGCCGCGCGCGGCTTTACCAAACATTGACTCCGAAGCCGAAGTCTAGTCGGGCGCCCCTCGTCCCCCACCAGGCCCCAGGTTTTGCGCATATAGCGCTGGACCCACCGGAAGGGCCCTACGACACATTGACCCCGAAATCCAGGGCGATACCGCGCAAGCCTGACGCGTACCCCTGACCGACCGCGCGGAACTTCCATTCCCCGCCGTATCGGTAGACCTCACCGAAGATCATCGCGGTCTCGGTGGAGGCGTCCTCCGAGAGGTCGTAGCGGGCCAGTTCCTGGCCGTCGAGCTGGTTGACGACGCGGATGAAGGCGTTGCTGATCTGTCCGAAGGACTGGCCGCGGTTGTCCGCGTCATGGATGGAGACCGGAAACACGATCTTGTCGACGGTCGCGGGCACCATGGAGAGGTCGATGATGATCGACTCGTCGTCGCCCTCCCCCTCGCCGGTGAGGTTGTCACCGGTGTGCTTCACCGAGCCGTCGGGGCTCGTCAGGTTGTTGTAGAAGACGAACCACTCGTCCCCCAGCACCCGGCCCCCCTGGCACAGCAGCGCACTGGCGTCGAGGTCGAAAGGGGCTCCGGTGGTGGTCCGGACGTCCCAGCCGAGTCCGATCATCACCTGAGTGAGGTTCGGCGCGGCCTTGGAGAGGGAGACATTGCCTCCCTTGGCGAGCGTGACGCCCATGGTGCTGGTCCTCCCCGATGTCTGGCTTCGCAAGTGTTCAGTTGTGGTGTACGAGCGCGTCCGGCGCCGCGGTCGAGGACGACTGCGGCGCCGGAGCGGTGAGCCGGATGGTTCTTCCCCGGTGGCTCAGACGTTCACACCGAAGTCCTGGGCGATACCGCGCAGACCCGAGGCGTACCCCTGGCCGATGGCGCGGAACTTCCACTCGGCGCCGTGCCGGTAGAGCTCACCGAAGACCATGGCGGTCTCGGTGGAGGCGTCCTCGGACAGGTCGTAACGGGCGATCTCCGCCTCGCCGGCCTGGTTCACCACGCGGATGAAGGCGTTGCGGACCTGACCGAAGGACTGCTGGCGGTTCTCGGCGTCGTAGATCGAGACCGGGAAGACGATCTTCTCGATCTCGGCCGGCACGGCGGCGAGGTTGACCTTGATCTGCTCGTCGTCGCCCTCGCCCTCACCGGTGAGGTTGTCACCGGTGTGCTCCACGGAGCCGTCGGGGCTCTTGAGGTTGTTGAAGAAGACGAAGTTGGCGTCACTGCTGACCTTGCCCGACGCGTCCAGCAGCAGCGCGCTGGCGTCGAGGTCGAAGTCCGTGCCGGTGGTGGTGCGGATGTCCCACCCCAGACCGACGATGACCGCGGTCAGGCCCGGGGCCTCCTTGGTCAGCGATACGTTGCCGCCCTTGCTGAGGCTGACTCCCACGAAGTCCTCCCATAGATGTCTGGGGCGGGGAGCCCCGTCGTGCGTTGGTATCGGATCAACGTGTCGATCCTAGTGACGGGTTCCCGAGAACCGCAGGCCTTGGAACCGAAGAATCACAGGGTGTCGAGCGCGGCGACGTACTCGTTCAGGTCACGGGCGTCCGGCAGGGCGTTGACGACCGTCCAGCGCACGACGCCCTCCTTGTCAATGATGAACGTCCCGCGCACCGCGCAGCCCTTGTCCGCGTCGAAGACGCCGTACGCACGGGAGACCTCGCCGTGCGGCCAGAAGTCCGACAGCAGGGGGTACTCCAGCCCCTCCTGGTCGGCGAAGACCCGCAGGGTGTGGATGGAGTCGTTCGACACGGCCAGCAGCTGGACGTCGTCGTTGACGAACTTCGGCAGGTTGTCCCGCAGCTCGCACAGCTCACCCGTGCACACCCCGGTGAAGGCGAACGGGTAGAAGAGCAGCACCACGTTCTTCTCGCCGCGGAAGTCCGAGAGCTTCACCGTGGCGCCGTGGTTGTCCTTGAGCTCGAAGTCGGGTGCCTTGTCGCCGACCTGGATCGCCATGATTTCCTGCGTCCCTTCGTAGGGCTGTTCGGGTGACCCAGCCTACGCAGGTGACCGGGCGGGAAAACGGAGCGCCCCTGGACGGGCCCTGTAGGGGCGCCCGTCCAGGGGCGAGGGGAACTGCGCGACCGGCCACGACAAGCCGCGACCGCCTCGACGCAGAACCCACCGAGTTCTCGGGCGACGCTCTATTTCTTGCCGGACTTCGCCGCCTTCGGCGTCACCAGACGGCTTCCGCTCCAGTCCTTGCCGACGCTGACGCTCTTCGACGCGGACAACCCCGCGGTCGTCGCGGCTTCCGAGATGTCACTGGGCTCCACATAGCCGTCGCGCCCTGTCTTGGGCGTCAGCAGCAGGATCGAGCCACCCTCCTCGATGTACGTGGTGGCGTCCACCAGCACATCCGTCAGGTCGCCGTCGTCGTCACGGAACCACAGCACGACGGCATCGGCCACGTCGTCGTAGTCCTCGTCGACGAGATCGCTGCCGATGACTTCCTCGATGGACTCGCGGAGCTCCTGGTCGACATCGTCGTCGTAGCCGATCTCCTGGACCACCTGCTCGGGCTGGAACCCCAGCCTCGCGGCAGGGTTCGTCCGCTCCTCCGCGTGGTCCGCGGTCGCGCTCACGGGTTGCCTCCTGATCATGTTTCGGGTGGGGTCGCCCCCGGGGAATCAGCCACGCGCGTACGCGAAGCGTTGGCCGTAGTCCACACGGGCGGGACGGATCGCGCAAGTACCCAGCCTGCGAGACCGCCGAAACGGTGACGATCCGGGCCGTGTCCACGCAACTCCAGGCATCGATTCCCAGCACCGGGTGACGCACACCACACCATTGTGTCCGGTTTGCGCATTCGGCAACCGCTCGGGGGTACGAGTGCCGCATGTCCTTCCTACTGTGACAGAGCGGATGACCAGCTTGGTTACCTCTCGGTAGAGATGACGTTTGCGCCCTCGAGGTACACGATGGGGGGCGGTGCAGGCACCCATAAGAACCCATGAAGAGTGGCCCTCTGACAGCTAAGGAACAGCGTGGCTTCCGGATCCGATCGCAATCCGATCATCATTGGCGGCCTTCCGAGTCAGGTCCCTGACTTCGATCCCGAGGAGACCCAGGAGTGGCTCGACTCGCTCGACGCCGCCGTGGACCAGCGCGGGCGTGAGCGCGCGCGCTACCTGATGCTCCGGCTCATCGAGCGGGCCCGCGAGAAGCGCGTGGCCGTGCCCGAGATGCGCAGCACGGACTACGTCAACACCATCCCCACCAAGGCGGAGCCGTTCTTCCCGGGCAACGAGGAGATCGAGCGGAAGATCCTCAACGCCACGCGGTGGAACGCCGCCGTGATGGTGTCCAGGGCCCAGCGCCCGGGCATCGGCGTGGGTGGCCACATCGCGACCTTCGCGTCGTCCGCCTCCCTCTACGACGTGGGCTTCAACCACTTCTTCCGGGGCAAGGAGGAGGGCGACGGCGGCGACCAGATCTTCTTCCAGGGGCACGCCTCCCCCGGTATCTACGCCCGCGCGTTCCTGCTGGACCGGCTCGGCGAGCAGCAGCTCGACGCGTTCCGCCAGGAGAAGTCGAAGGCGCCGTACGGCCTGTCCAGCTATCCGCACCCGCGGCTGATGCCGGACTTCTGGGAGTTCCCGACCGTCTCCATGGGCCTCGGCCCGCTGGGCGCGATCTTCCAGGCGCGGATGAACCGCTACATGGAGGCGCGCGGGATCGCGGACACCTCCAAGTCCCATGTCTGGGCGTTCCTCGGCGACGGCGAGATGGACGAGCCGGAGTCGCTCGGCCAGCTCACGCTCGCCGCCCGTGAGGGCCTCGACAACCTGACCTTCGTCGTCAACTGCAACCTCCAGCGCCTCGACGGTCCGGTGCGCGGCAACGGCAAGGTCATCCAGGAGCTGGAGTCGGTCTTCCGGGGCGCCGGCTGGAACGTGATCAAGCTGGTGTGGGACCGCAGCTGGGACCCGCTGCTCGCCCAGGACCGCGACGGTGTGCTCGTCAACAAGATGAACACCACGCCGGACGGCCAGTTCCAGACGTACGCGACGGAGACCGGCGCGTACATCCGCGACCACTTCTTCGGCGACGACCACCGGCTGCGCGCCATGGTCGAGAACATGTCCGACGACCAGATCCTGCACCTGGGCCGCGGCGGTCACGACCACCGCAAGATCTACGCGGCGTACAAGGCGGCCCACGAGCACAAGGGCCAGCCGACGGTCATCCTGGCCAAGACCATCAAGGGCTGGACGCTGGGGCCGAACTTCGAGGGCCGCAACGCCACGCACCAGATGAAGAAGCTGACCGTCGCCGACCTCAAGGGCTTCCGCGACCGTCTGCACCTGCCGATCTCCGACAAGGAGCTGGAGAGCGGGCTCCCGCCGTACTACCACCCCGGGCGGAACTCCGACGAGATCCAGTACATGCACGACCGCCGCAAGGGGCTCGGCGGTTATGTGCCCACCCGCGTCGTACGGGCGAAGCCGCTGCCCCTGCCCGAGGACAAGACGTACGCGAGTGTGAAGAAGGGCTCCGGTCAGCAGTCGATCGCCACCACCATGGCGTTCGTACGACTGCTGAAGGACCTCATGCGGGACAAGGAGATTGGCAAGCGGTTCGTGCTGATCGCGCCCGACGAGTACCGCACCTTCGGCATGGACTCGTTCTTCCCGAGCGCGAAGATCTACAACCCGCTCGGGCAGCAGTACGAGGCGGTCGACCGTGACCTGCTGCTCGCGTACAAGGAGTCGCCGACGGGTCAGATGCTGCACGACGGCATCTCCGAGGCGGGCTGCACGGCGTCGCTGATCGCGGCCGGTTCGGCGTACGCGACGCACGGCGAGCCGCTGATCCCGGTCTACGTCTTCTACTCGATGTTCGGTTTCCAGCGCACCGGCGACCAGTTCTGGCAGATGTCCGACCAGCTCGCGCGCGGCTTCGTCCTGGGCGCGACCGCGGGGCGTACGACGCTGACCGGTGAGGGTCTCCAGCACGCGGACGGGCACTCGCAGCTGCTGGCCTCCACCAACCCGGGCTGTGTCGCCTACGACCCGGCGTTCGGCTTCGAGATCGCGCACATCGTGAAGGACGGTCTGCGCCGGATGTACGGCGAGACCGCCGACGGCAAGCCCGGCGAGGACGTCTTCTACTACCTCACCGTCTACAACGAGCCGATCCAGCACCCGGCCGAGCCCGCCGACGTCGACGTCGACGGCATCCTCAAGGGCATCCACCGCTTCAAGGCCGGCGAGTCGGGTGCCGTCCCGGCGCAGATCATCGCGTCCGGTGTCGCGGTGCCCTGGGCGGTCGAGGCGCAGCAGATCCTCGCCGCCGAGTGGAACGTCAAGGCGGACGTCTGGTCGGCGACCTCCTGGAACGAGCTGCGCCGCGAGGCGGTCGAGGTGGAGCGGCACAACCTGCTCCACCCGGAGGAGGAGCAGCAGGTCCCGTACGTGACGCGGAAGCTGAGCGGCGCCGAGGGGCCGTTCGTGGCCGTCTCCGACTGGATGCGGTCGGTTCCGGACCAGATCGCGCGGTGGGTGCCGGGCACGTACCAGTCGCTCGGCGCGGACGGTTTCGGCTTCGCGGACACGCGGGGCGCGGCGCGGCGGTACTTCCACATCGACGCCCAGTCGATCGTGGTCGCGGTGCTGACCGAGCTGGCGCGTGAGGGCAAGGTCGACCGCTCGGTGCTCAAGCAGGCCATCGACCGCTACCAGCTGCTGGACGTCTCCGCGGCCGACCCCGGCGCCGCCGGCGGCGACGCATAGCACGGGGCGACCCGTCAAGGGGTGGTGAACCTGGGGGTTCACCACCCCTTCACGTTTCCTACGATGCGCCCATGAAGGAGCGAGTCACCTCGGCACAGGTCCGGTGGGAGCACAACACGCAGCGGCCGCTGTTCGGTCTGGCCGCGGTGTTCGCCGTCGCGTACGCCGTGCCGATCGTCCGGCCGGACGCGAGCGCGGACGTGAAGTGGTGGTGCGAGGTCGCCGAGTGGACGGTGTGGGCGGCCTTCGCGCTCGACTACGTGATACGGCTCGGCCTCGCCGAACGGCGGCGGGAGTTCGTACGGTCGCGCTGGCTGGACCTGTGCGCGGTGGTGCTGCCGATGGTCCAGCCGTTGCGGCTGCTGCGGGTGGTGGCGACGCTGCTGCTGGTCGGGCAGCGGGCGCGGATGGCCTCACAGATACGGCTCACGACCTATATCGGCGGGTCGGTGATCGGGCTGCTGATGTTCGGGTCGCTGGCCGTGCTCTCCGTGGAGCGGGACTCCCCGAACGGGAACATCCACACGTTGGGCGACGCCGTGTGGTGGTCGTTCACGACGATGACGACCGTGGGATACGGGGACCACGCGCCGACGACCGGGCTGGGGCGGGTGCTGGCCGTGGGGCTGATGCTGTCGGGGATCGCGCTGCTGGGTGTGGTCACCGCGAACATCGCGGCGTGGTTCATAGCGCGGTTCGAGAAGGACGACGCGGAGGAGCGGCGGCAGACCGCGGCGATAGCGGAGCTGACCGAGGAGGTACGGCTGCTGCGGGCCGAGGTGATGGCGCTGCGGGCGGGGAGGGGGGTGCCGGAGCAGCGGCGCTGACGGGAGTGCCTTGAGAGCGCCGGGGGCCTTGGGGGCGCCGCGGGGGCCGTGGAGGTGTCTTTGCTTGGGCGGGTGCGGGTGCGTCGTGGCCGGTCGCGCAGTTCCCCGCGCCCCTGGGCCTGCCGCACTGCCCGGTGCCGGTAAAGGGCACCCTCGGCTGTCGTCGGCCGATTGCGCATACCCCCGCCCCTGACTCTGCTCTGCACCCTCGGCTGCTGTCGCCGAGTGTGAGTGCCCGGACTGCTTCCATGACCTCCGGGCGGAACGGAGGTTCCTCAGTCGAATGTGTGACCTTCGCCTGGGTGGGTCGTTGAGGAGCGTGGTGAGGGTTCGGCCGGTGCGCGGACGGGGGGGTGATTGGGGATGGGTGGAGTGCGGGAGTTGGCGGCGCCGTTCGTCGCCGTCGGCCCGTCGGGGGTGGCGGTCCGTGACCGGCTCAGGCACCTGACGGCCGAGGACGAGACCGTACTGCGCCTGGTCGGCGATCATCTGGGCACTCTCGCCTCCCGGGATCTGAAGGTCCGGTGCGCGGTGGGGCTGGACCATGACGCCGAAGGGTGGGCCGCGCGTAAGCGGGCGCTGACGGGGGCGTCGTCCTCCCGTTGGGCCGGGTCGATCACCAAGGCCACGCATGATCAATGGGCACTGGCCCGGCGCGGGCAACTCGCACACATCCAGCAGCTGGAAGCGGGAGTGCGCATGATCGCGCACCGGCTGTCGCTGCCGGTGGGCGAGAAGGGCGGCAAGCACGCTCCGGGTGGCTATGCGAGCAGGCGGGAGTGGCATGCGAAGTCACGCCGTCTGCACGTGCTCACCGACCGGCTCCATGCCCTCCGGGCTGACTGGGAGGCCGGGGTCGTGGGCGTGGTGCGGGGTGGGAAGCGGCTGCTGACCACCCGCCACCACCTGGATGCCGCCCGGCTCGCCGAGGAGCAGTGGCGCACCCGGTGGCAGGCGGAGCGGCGCTTCTTCCAGGCCGATGGTGAGTCCGGCAGACGGTTCGGCAACGAGACCATCCGCGTCACCCCCGACGGCGAGGTCTCCCTCAAACTCCCTGCCCCGCTGGCGTATCTGGCGAACGCCCCGCACGGCCGGTACGTCCTCGCCGCCCGGGTGAGGTTCGCGCACCGGGGTGAGCAGTGGGCCGACCGCGTCCACGCGAACCGGGCTGTGGCCTACCGCATCCACGAGGACAGCGCACGCGGCCGCTGGTACCTGACTGCCTCCTGGACGACCCCTGTGGTGCAGAGTGTGCCGTTGGCCGTGGTCCGCGCGGGTGGCCTGGTGGGGGTCGACACCAACGCCGACCACCTGGCGGGCTGGCGGCTCGACGCTCACGGCAACCCGGTCGGCGCACCCCGACGGTTCGGCTACGACCTGACCGGCAGCGCCGCCCACCGCGACGCCCAGATCCGGCACGCGCTGATCCGCTTGCTGCACTGGGCCCGCCGGCATCACCTCGCCATCGCCGTCGAGGACCTCGACTTCACCGGCGAGACGACCCGCGAGAAACACGGACGCCGCAAGCGGTTCCGCAGGCTGGTCTCCGGTATGCCCGTGGCCAGGCTGCGGGCCCGGCTGGTGTCGATGGCCGCCGCACTCGGCATTCCCGTCGTCGCCGTCGACCCCGCCTACACCAGCCGCTGGGGCGCCCAGCACTGGCAACAACCCCTCACCAGCAAGACAAGGAAACCCACCCGCCACGACGCGGCCGCCGTGGCGATCGGAAGGCGCGCCCTCGGGCACCCGGTCCGGCGACGGACGGCACCGCCCCCTGCTCACCGGAGTGATGAGCAGGGGCATCGGACCGTCCAGGCCCCACCAGGTGTCCCGGGGCGTGAGGGAACCCGCCCCCGCGTTCCCGGACCACGGACACGATCCGTGCGCGCCGGACGCGGAGCGAAAGCGGGCGACCAGGACACCCAACACCGTTCGGGGCGTCCGGCTGAGCATGAGTCCTGGCAACAGGACCCACACCCGCTCAGTCTTTAGGAACGGTCAGAAGAGTCCGGCCCCCGGAGTGGCTGTGCCGGCCAGCCAGAGGATGGCCAGGAGCGTGTCTATGGCACCCAGGACGACCGCGACGAGGGCGGGGACGGAGCGGGTGCCGGACCAGCTGCGGTTCATGGCCAGCCAGCCGCAGACGATCGCGACGGGACCGAGGATGATCCCCAGGACGAAGAATCCCGCGATCGCGCAGATGACTCCGATGATGCCGAGGGTCGCGCGATCCGGCCCGGTCCGTGACCACGTCCGGCCACGTGAGCGGGGGTGCCTGCGCGTACTGTGTCCGAAACCCGCCATCGCCAACAACTCCCTGAACTTCGCCGTCAGTTCGGGTACGAAGTGCCGGGTACCCCCCGATGAGGGTCGAAACCACGGAGTGTTGACGGACGTGCCCGAGCGCGCCGCCCCCCTCCGGCAGCGCGCCCCGGACCCCCAGCCCCCCGCCGTCGAACACCCAGGCCGTGCGGAGGACTTGACTTACTGTGACCTGCGGGGCGTATCGCGTGGAAGTGATCTTCAGCTTTGTCACCCTGATAGGCGAACGTGGGCGGAAACCCGCGCATGAAGCGCCGGGGAGATCAGATGTGCGCCGCCCCGGCGCCCGCCTCCGCGTTCTCGCCCCGTTTGGTCAGGAACGCGACCAGCACGGCGACGGCGGCCACACCGGCGGCGACGAGGGACGCCAGCGCCATGCCCGACATGAACGTGTCGTGCGCGACCGTGGCGATCTTGGCAGCGATCTCCGGCGGGGTTCCCGGCGCGACCGGGGGCACACCGACCTGGACGGCCTCGGACGCCTGGTCGAGCTGGGCGTCCTTGAGCGGCGGAAGACCGGCGTCGGCCCAGTTGCCCGGCAGGTCGCCGTCGACCTTGGAGGCCATCACGGCGCCCAGGACGGCCGTACCGAGGCTGCCGCCGATCTGCATGGCGGCCTGCTGGAGACCACCGGCGACACCGGACAGCTCCAGCGGCGCGTTGCCGACGATGACCTCGGTGGCGCCGACCATCACCGGGGCGAGGCCGAGGCCGAGCAGGGCGAACCAGAGGGACATCACGGCGCTGCCCGTGTCGGTCTCCAGGGTCGACATGCCGTACATGGCGATCGCCGTGCAGGCCATACCGCCGGCCAGCGGGATACGCGGTCCCGCCTTGGTGATCAGCGCGCCGGCCAGGGGCGAGCCGACGATCATCATGCCGGTGAGCGGCAGCAGGTGCAGACCGGCGTCGATGGGGCTCATCCCGTGCACGTTCTGGAGGTAGAACGTCACGAAGAACAGGCCGCCCATGAAGGCGATGGCCATCAGGACCATCAGGACCACGCCCGCGGAGAGCGGTACGGAGCGGAAGAGGCCCAGCGGGATCAGGGGCTCCTTGACCCTCGTCTCCCAGAAGGCGAACAGGGCGAACAGGACGAGGGACGCCGCGACGAAGGTCCAGGTCGTGCCGGAGCCCCAGCCCCACTCGGGGGCCTTGATGAGTGCCCAGACCAGGCAGAACATGGCCCCGGAGAGCAGGGCTATGCCGAGGACGTCGAAGGAGCGCGGGGCGTTCTCGGCGCGGTGGTCGAGGAGGATCCACACGCCGAGGGCGACGGCGAGGACGCCGACGGGGACGTTGATCCAGAACACGGACTGCCAGCTGACGTTCTCCACGAGGAAGCCGCCGAGGATCGGGCCGCCCGCGGTGGAGGCCCCGATGACCATGCCCCAGATACCGATCGCCATGTTGAGCTTCTCGGCGGGGAAGGTGGCGCGGAGCAGACCGAGCGCGGCCGGCATGAGCAGCGCGCCGAACAGGCCCTGGAAGACCCGGAAGGTCACCACGAAGGCGACCGAGTTCGACAGGCCGATGGCACCGGAGGCGGCGGCGAAGCCGACGACACCGATGAGGAAGGTCTGGCGGTGGCCGAAGCGGTCGCCGAGCTTGCCCGCGGTGATGAGGGTGACCGCCAGCGCGAGGAAGTACGCGTTGGTGATCCACTGGACCTCGGCGAAGCTCGCCTTGAGGTCGTCCGCGATGGCCGGGTTGGCGATGGCGACGATGGTGCCGTCGAGGGCGACCATCATGACGCCGACGGCCACGGTGAGGAGGGTGAACCACGGGTGGCCGCGCAGGCCCCGCCCCTGGCTCGGTGCCGGGTCCGACGGGGCTGCTGGCGTCTGGTCCCCCGGTCCCGTCTTGTCGACAGTGGTCTGACTAGTCATGCGTGCGAGGCTAATGTCAGCCACTGACAGTTGACAAACGAGTTCACTAGTCGGTAACTGTCACGTCACTCGGAGCACAGGCCGGGTGGAGAAGAGGGTTCATGGAGACGGCGGAGGCGACGGCGGCGGAACGCCCGGGGCTGCGCGAACGGAAGAAGCAGCGCACCCACGACGCGCTGCTGCGGGCCGCCCTGGAACTGTTCACGACCCAGGGGTACGAGGCGACGACGGTCGACGAGATCGCCGAGGCCGTGGACGTCTCGCAGCGCACCTTCTTCCGCTACTTCGCCGGCAAGGAGGAGGCCGCCCTCGCGATCATCGACCTCACCCACGAGCACTTCGTCGCGGCGCTGCGGGCCCGGCCCGCGCACGAGGCCCCGCTGGAGGCCCTGCGCAACGCCGTCCTGGAGGGCTGGGACGCCATGGGCGAGGCCGTCGCGCAGATCGTCCCCGTCGACCTCTATCTGCGCAGCTATGGGATGATCGAGTCGACGCCCGCACTGCTCGCCGCCCATCTGCGCCGCGCGGACGAGGTGGCCCGCGAGATCGAGGCGATCGTCGCCGAGCGCGAGGGACTCGACGTCCGCGCCGACCCCCGGCCGCGGGTGGCGGTGGCCGTCTTCGCCGGGGTGATGCGCGTCACCGAACGCCTGTGGGCCATGGGCGGCGACCTCAGCATGGAGGCGATGCGGGAGTTGACCGCCGCTCACCTCGACGCCCTACGGCCCTCACTCGCCGAGAAGTGGCGAAGCGGCTGAAATACCCTCATAGCACCACCGCTGGGACGTTCTTTGCGCACCACGTGGAACAGGTGCGCTCGAAACGTGATCCCTCTCACTCGGTTAACGCGAGACCCTTCCGTTCTCTTAGTGTGTCCTTTCAGTGACTTCCTTCGACTCCTCCCCGCAACTGAACGTCTGGCGCGCACTGCTGGCGCTGGCCGTCGTTTTCGTCATGCTGGCGACCACCGGCTGGACGGCGATCCGCAGTCATCGAGGGGAGTCGCCGTTGCAGGCGTCGCTCTCCGCGTGGCGGCACGGACACCTCGACGGGCGTGAGCTGCCCGACGCGGAGTCGTCCCCGCACCGGCTGGCCGCCTTCTTCGCCTCGCTCGACGACCGGCAGCAGCGACGGCTCGCCCACCGCTACCCGCTCGCGGTCGGCAACATGAACGGCGCCCCCGTCGAGCTGCGCTACCGCGCCAACCGCATCGCGCTCCGGCAGCAGAGCAAGCGCGAACGGGCCCGCACGCACGACGAACGGCTCTCCACGACCGGCCAGTACGAGGCGACCCGGCGCATGCACCGCTATGTCTCGCTGGCGGACGAGGACCGGCAGATCCTCGCCTTCGACCCCGCCGGCTCCGGCCGGGTCGCCGAGGTCTTCGGCGACCTCGACAAGGCGGAGCGCGTCTCGGTCGTCGTCCCCGGCGTCGACACCGACATCCTCAACTTCCAGCGCACCAACCGCCGGTACTCGGCGCCCGTCGGCATGGCCGAGGCGCTGTACCGGGCGGAGCGCACGGCGAGCAGCCGGACGCGTACCGCCGTGATCGCCTGGGCCGACTACACCGCGCCCGACGGCCTCGGCCTCGACTCGGCCACCGCGCTCCGCGCCGAGCAGGGTGCGATCCGGCTGAACACGCTGGTCAGGGCGCTGCCCGGCGGGTCCACCGTCGCTCTGGTGTGCCACAGCTACGGCTCGGTGGTGTGCGGGGTCGCCGCGCGCTCCCTGCCGTCGCGGGTGACGGACATCGCGGTCGCCGGCAGCCCCGGCATGCGGACCGAGAAGGTCTCCGCGCTGCGCACGGCGGCCCGGGTGTGGGCCATGCGGGACGCCGACGACTGGGTCCAGGACGTGCCGTACCTGGAGGTCGGCGGGCTCGGCCACGGCACCGACCCGATGTCGGCGGAGTTCGGGGCGCGCCTGCTGTCGGCGTCCAACGCCGAGGGGCACAGCGGCTACTTCGAGCCCGGGACCGTGAGCCTGTACAACTTCGCGGAGATCGGGATCGGCGCCTACCACTTGGTGGAGTGCGCGCGGAAGAACGACGGGTGCCGGGCGGGTCTGCCGGACGCCACCGCCGCCTGACGCGCGTAGAGGCCGTAAAAGTGCGGTTCGCCATGGGTCGGGACTTCACCGCCCCGTCCGCATACGATGAGCCGCATGGGTGACGTACTGGCCGGATTTCATGCCGCCTGGGAGTTCGAGTCCGACTCCGTGCTCATCCGCTTCGAACGGGGGATTCGAACACCGAAACTGTTCCAGGCGCTCGGTGAGCGGCGCGTCCCCCTGGAGGCGATCGCGGGGGTGACGCTCACACCGGGCAAGCGGGGCACCGTCGTCCTGCGGGCCGTGCCGCGGCCGGGCGCCGACCCGCTGATGGAGGCGGCGGCGGAGCAGCTGAAGGAGGGCTCCGACCCGTACCGGCTGGTGCTGCCGGCCGAGCGGGAGACCCTCGCCGAGTACTACGCGGACGAACTGCGGGCCCGGCTGAACGGGTCGGGGCCGGCCGAGCGGTTCCTGGTGGCGGCGCCGGAGGTGCCGTTGCAGTTCAAGGCGTACGACGGGAAGGCGTCGTTCGACGGGCGGTCGGTGTCGTTCCGGTGGTCCTGGACGGGTGCCTCCTCGGCGAAGTGGAAGGCCGGGGACCAGAGTTTTCCGGTGAGCGAGCTGAGCGGCGTCGAGTGGCGGTCGCCGGAGGTCTTCGAGGGGTATCTGCGGCTGCTTCGGCGGGACACCGCCGGTGAGCGCCCGCCCCAGGCGGACCATGATCCGGCCGCCGTGGTGTTCGGGCTGGGGTACGGGCCGGTCCACGAGTCGCTGCCGTTCGCCGCGGCGGTCCTGGCGGCGGCGCGGTCCACGGGCGCCGGGGCCCTGGCTCCGGTCGCGGCCGGGCCCCGACGGGACCCGGCCGACATCGCCGACCGGATCCGGCACCTCGGGGAGCTGCACGAGGCGGGGCTGGTCACCGACGAGGAGTTCAGCGCGAAGAAGGCGGAACTCCTCGCGGAACTGTGAGGCCCGGACTCCTCCCCGGACTCCTCGCGGAACTATGAGGCCCGGACTCCTCCCTGCCTCGTACGCCCTGCCTGTTGCTGCTGCCTTTCACTCCCTGCCTGTCACTCCCTGCCTGTTGCTCCCGCCCTGCTACTCCCTGCCTGCCGACGTGAACCTCATGTCCGCGTAGCGGTCGCCCGCCACCTCGGCCGCTATCGGCTCCAGTACGGCCAGGTCCGCCTCGGTCAGGGCGAGCCTCGTGGCCGCGGCGTTCTCCTCGACCCGGCCCGGCTTGCGGGTGCCCGGGATGGGGACGACCGGGAGGCCGTGCACGGACGCCTGGTGGTGGACCCAGGCGAGGGCCACCTGGCCGAGGGAGGCGCCGTGGGCTTCGGCGACCTGGCGGATCGGGTCCAGGAGGGCCGCGTTCGCGGCGGCGTTGTCGCCGGTGAAGCGGGGCTGGTGGCGGCGGAAGTCGTCGGCGGTGAGGTCCTCGGCCTTGGCGAAGGAACCGGTGAGGAAGCCCCGGCCGAGCGGGGAGTACGCCACGAGCGCCACGTCGAGGTCGCGGGCCGCGGGGACCACGGTGGCCTCGATGTCCCGGCTGAAGAGGGACCACTCGGACTGGAGGGCGGCGATGGGGTGCACGGCGTGCGCGGCACGGAGTTCCCCGGCCGTGACCTCGCTGAGCCCCAGGTGCTTCACCTTGCCCTCGCGGACCAGTTCGGCCATGACGCCGACGGTCTCCTCGATGGGGACGTCCACGTCCCGGCGGTGCATGTAGTAGAGGTCGATCGCCTCGACGTCGAGCCGGCGCAGACTGCCCTCGACGGACTCGCGGATGTGCGGGGCGTCGTTGCGGATGATCCGCCTGGTCGGGTCGTCCGGGTGCACGGCCAGGCCGAACTTCGTGGCGATGACGACGTCGTCGCGGTGCGCCTTGAGGAACGGGGAGAGGAACCTCTCGTTCTCGCCCGCGCCGTAGGCGTGGGCCGTGTCGTAGAGGGTGACGCCCAGTTCCAGCGCCCGCTCCAGGGTGGCCCGGGACTCCGCCGCGTCCGAGGGGCCGTACGCGAAGCTCATGCCCATGCAGCCGAGGCCCTGTACGCCGACCTCGGGGCCGTTCGCTCCCAGTCGTGCCTTCGGGATCGCGTCGTGCGCGCCGTTCACGCCGTTCGAGCCGTTCACGCCGTTCGTCATGAAGCCCTCTCCGACGCCAGGGCCTGCCCGGCGTCCGCGTAGAAATTGATCTTCCGGTCGAGCACGGCCAGGGTGTCCTGGAGCTCGGCGATCCGGGACAGGACGTCGTCCCGGGTCGACTTGAGCAGGTCGAAGCGCTCGGCGTAGGTGTGGTCGCCCTCGCGCACCAGCTCCGCGTACCGGACCATGTCGGCGACCGGCATCCCGGTGAGCCGGAGCTTGCCGACGAGGTCGAGCCAGTCGAGGTCGCGGTTGCGGTAGCGGCGCTGGCCGGTGTGCGAGCGGTCGATGTGCGGCATCAGGCCGATCCGCTCGTACCAGCGCAGGGTGTGCGCCGTCAGACCGGTGAGGGTGACGACCTCGCTGATCGTGTACTTGTCCTGCCCGTCCGGCCGCCGGGGCTGCCGCGGCGGTCCGGCACAACTGTCGGCACTGGCAGTGCTGGTGGTACTCGTGGTCTCCATCACCGTCATGCCCACCACGCTAAAACCTTGGAGTGTGCTCCAAGCAAGCGAATGCGGTGAGAAAACATGAGGACGTGACAGGAGCCCGCTGGCTAGCGTGCGGGGCATGGGTCTCGTACGGCGTGCCACGGACGGGGACGCGGCGGAAGTGCTCCGACTGCGTCAGGTGATGATCGACTCCTTGGCCGGGACGCCCGGCGCCACGGACTGGCACGCCGCGGCGCTGCCCACCCTGACCTCCGAACTCGCCGACCACGGCGGCAGGTTCGCCGCGTTCGTCGTCGACCTCCCCGAACGGCCGGGCACATTGGCCGCGCTGGCGGCGGGGACGCTGGAGTACCGGATCGGGCGGACCGGCAATCCGCACGGGCTGATCGGGTACGTCTTCAGCGTCGCCACGGACCCGGGCGCCCGCCGCCGGGGGTACGCCCGCGCATGCGTGGAGGAGCTCCTGGACTGGTTCCGGGAACGAGGCGCCGGGTATGTCATGCTCACCGCATCACCGGACGCGGAACCGCTGTACGCGTCCCTCGGGTTCACCCGGGACACGGACCCTCGATGCGTCTGCTCCTCGGGCCCGCATAGGCTCGTCGTATGTCCTTGCAGAGCCTCTCCCTGATCGAGAACTGGCCGGTCCCCACGGCCGCCGCGGCCGCCGTCCGGGCGGACGGCACCGTCCTCGGGTCGCACGGCCCCACCGGGCACCGTTTCCCGCTGGCCTCGGTCACCAAGCCGCTCGCCGCGTACGCGGTGCTCGTCGCGTACGAGGAGGGGGCGATCGAGCTGGACGAACCGGCCGGGCCCGCGGGGGCGACCGTACGGCATCTGCTGGCGCACACCTCGGGGCTGGCCTTCGACGAGCACCGGGCGATGTCGGCGCCCGGGGAGCGGCGGCTGTACTCCAACGCCGGGTTCGAGGTGCTCGGCGACCATGTGGCGAAGGCGACGGACATCCCGTTCGCCGAGTATCTGCGGCAGGCGGTCCTCGCGCCGCTGGGGATGACCGCCACCACGCTCGACGGGTCACCGGCCAAGGACGGCGTGTCCACCGTCGACGACCTCGTCCGGTTCGCGGCCGAGGTGCAGGCGCCCCGGCTGCTCGACTCGCGGACGGTCGCCGAGGCGATGACCGTGCAGTACCCCGGCACGAAGGGCGTGCTCCCGGGCTACGGGCACCAGAACCCCAACGACTGGGGGCTCGGTTTCGAGATCCGGGACTCCAAGTCACCGCACTGGACCGGGACGACGTCCTCGCCGGGCACGTTCGGCCACTTCGGCCAGTCGGGCACGTTCCTGTGGATCGACCCGACGGCGGGTCTCGCCTGCGTCGCCCTGACGGACCGCGCGTTCGGGCCGTGGGCGCTCGAGGCGTGGACGCCGTTCACGGACGCGGTGCTCGCCGAGGCGGGGCGAGCCGCCTGAACCCCGGTCGCTCGGACCGCCGGTGGGCGACCACCGGCAAGGCGACGCGGTTCAGTCGCCGAGTTCCCAGACGAGCACCTCGACCGGGGCGGTGACCGCGACCAGCTCCAGCCCCTTCTCCTCTTCCACCCGCACCGAGTCGCCGGCCCCCAGCTCATGGGGGCCGAGCCGGACCGTGCCGTGGACGATGTGGACGTATGTGCGGGGGGCGTCCGGGACGGCGGTGCGCTCGGTCGGGGTGGTCAGGCGGCGGACGTGGAGCATGGCGCCGGCCTCGGAAACCGCGTACGGGGTGGAGTCGGCGATGCCGCGGACGATCTCGTAGGCGGGGTCGCCGCCGGGGGCCGTCGGGGCCAGCCACATCTGTACGAAGGTCAGCGGCTCGGTGCCGTCGTTGCGTTCCACGTGCCGGACGCCGCCCGCCGAGCTGAGCCGCTGGACGTCGCCGGGGCGGACCACCGTCTCGTGGCCGGTGGTGTCGCGATGGGTCAGCTCGCCCTCGACGACCCAGGTGACGATCTCGGTGTGGCTGTGCGGGTGCTCGTCGAACCCGGCGCCCGGTGCGAGCCGCTCCTCGTTGCACGCGATCATCGCCCCGAACCGGAGATTGTCCGGGTCGTAGTGCGCCCCGAACGAGAACGCGTGCCGGGAGACGATCCCGGCCTCCGCATCACCGCCGGGGTAGCGCGTACCGGCGCGTCTGACGTCCATCACGTACTCCACGGTAGCGACCCGCGCCGCATGTCGGGCCGTGGATGAGGCACTCTTGGTCCCGTGCCCGAACCAGAAGCCAGCAAGTCCGAGACCGCACCGTACGTCCACGCGCACTCCGCGACGTTGAAGCGGCTGGAGAAGTCGTCCGGAAGCCTCGCCGCGCAGGCCATCGCGCGGATGGACGAGACGCTGCCCTGGTACCGGGCGATGCCGCCCGAGAACCGGTCGTGGATCGGACTGGTCGCCCAGGCGGGTATCGCGGCGTTCACGGAGTGGTTCCGGCACCCCGACGCCCCCCAGGCGATCTCGACGGACGTGTTCGGGACCGCGCCGCGCGAACTGACCCGGGCGATCACGCTCCGCCAGACCGTCGAGATGGTGCGCACGACCATCGAGGTCATGGAGTCCGCGATCGACGAGGTCGCGGCCCCCGGCGACGAGAGCGTGCTGCGCGAGGCGCTGCTCGTGTACGCGCGGGAGATCGCGTTCGCCACCGCCCAGGTGTACGCGCAGGCCGCCGAGGCCCGGGGCGCGTGGGACGCCCGCCTGGAGTCCCTGGTCGTGAACGCGGTGCTCAGCGGCGAGGCCGACGAGGGCGCGGTGAGCCGGGCCGCCGCCCTCGGCTGGAACTCGCCGGAGCATGTGTGCGTGGTCCTCGGCACGGCCCCCGACGGTGACAGCGAGCTGACCGTGGAGGCCATCCGCCGGGCGGCCCGGCACGCCAAGCTCCAGGTGCTCACGGGTGTGCTCGGCGACCGGCTCGTGGTGATCGCGGGCGGCAACAACGACCCCTTGCAGGTGGCGAAGTCGCTGATCGGCCCGTATGCGGCGGGCCCGGTCGTGGCGGGGCCGATCGTGCCCGACCTGCTGGCCGCGACCAGGTCCGCGCAGGCGGCGGCCGCAGGCCTCAAGGCCTGTTCCGCCTGGCAGGACGCGCCCCGCCCCGTGCTGGCGGACGACCTGCTTCCGGAGCGCGCGATCGCCGGCGACCCCAACGCGCGCGAGCAGTTGGTGGAGGAGATCTACAGACCACTGGAGGAGGCCGGCTCCGCGCTCCTGGAGACGCTCAGCGTCTATCTCGAACAGGCGTCCAGTCTGGAGGGCGCGGCGCGGATGCTGTTCGTCCACCCCAACACCGTGCGCTACCGGCTTCGACGTGTGACTGACGTCACCGGCTGGTCGCCCTCCGATGTACGCTCTGCGTTCACGTTGCGGATCGCGTTGATCCTGGGGCGTCTGGTCGATGGGGATCACCAGCTCTAGGGTTTTGTCGAAGGGCTACAAAAGGCCCTGCTGTTCTTCGTCCCTGTCCTCACGGGCGGCTTCGGCCGTCCCCAAGAGAGAGTGTGAGAGTGCTCGTACTCGTCGCTCCCGGCCAGGGCGCCCAGACGCCTGGCTTCCTGAACCCTTGGCTCGAACTCCCCGGTGCCGCCGACCGCCTCGCCGCGTGGTCGGACGCCATCGGACTCGACCTCGCCCACTACGGGACGCAGGCCGACGCCGACGACATCCGGGACACCGCCGTCGCCCAGCCGCTGCTGGTCGCCGCCGGTCTGCTGTCCGCCACCGCCCTCGGGGACGTCCTTCCCGGTGCGGTCGCGGGCCACAGCGTCGGTGAGATCACCGCCGCCGCCTTCGCCGGTGTCCTCGACGACACGGCCGCGCTGACCCTCGTGCGCAAGCGGGGTCTGGCCATGGCCGAGGCCGCCGCGATCACCGAGACCGGTATGTCCGCGCTGCTCGGCGGCGACCCGGCGACGACCGTGCCGCACCTGGAGAAGCTGGGGCTGACCCCGGCGAACATGAACGGCGCGGGTCAGATCGTGGCCGCGGGCACCCTGGAGCAGCTGGCCGCCCTGGCGGAGGACAAGCCCGAGGGCGTCCGCAAGGTCGTGGCGCTCAAGGTCGCCGGCGCCTTCCACACGCACCACATGGGCCCGGCCGTGGACGCGCTCGCCAAGGCCGCCGAGGCCCTGACGCCCGCGGACCCGACCGTCACCTATGTCTCCAACAAGGACGGCAAGACCGTCGCGACCGGCGCCGAGGTGCTGGAGCGGCTGGTCGGACAGGTCGCCAACCCGGTCCGCTGGGACCTGTGCATGGAGACCTTCAAGGAGCTGGGCGTGACCGGCCTGATCGAGGTCTGCCCCGGCGGTACTCTCACCGGTCTCGCCAAGCGCGCGCTGCCTGGCGTACGGACGGTGGCCCTCAAGACTCCCGGCGACCTCGACGCCGCTCGTGAGCTCATCGCCGAGACATCGACACCTGCCGCTGACGCGGCGGGCGCCTGAGACCTTAGGAGCCAGACAGAAATGTCGAAGATCAGGCCGAGCAAGGGCGCCCCGTACGCACGCATCCTCGGCGTCGGCGGCTACCGCCCGGTCCGAGTGGTGCCCAACGACGTGATCCTGGAGCGGATCGACTCCTCCGACGAGTGGATCCGCTCCCGCTCCGGCATCGAGACCCGGCACTGGGCGAACGACGAGGAGACCGTCGCCGCCATGTCGATCGAGGCGTCCGGCAAGGCCATCGCGGACGCCGGCATCACCGCCGAGCAGATCGGCGCCGTGGTCGTCTCCACCGTCTCGCACTTCAGCCAGACCCCGGCCGTGGCCACGGAGATCGCCGACAAGCTCGGCACGGCGAAGGCCGCCGCCTTCGACATCTCGGCCGGCTGCGCGGGCTTCGGTTACGGCCTGACCCTCGCCAAGGGCATGGTCGTCGAGGGCTCCGCGGAGTACGTCCTCGTCATCGGCGTGGAGCGGCTGTCGGACCTCACCGACCTGGAGGACCGGGCCACCGCGTTCCTCTTCGGTGACGGCGCCGGCGCGGTCGTCGTCGGCCCCTCCCAGGAGCCGCACATCGGCCCCACGGTCTGGGGCTCCGAGGGCGACAAGGCCGGAACGATCAAGCAGACGGTGCCGTGGGACGAGTACCGGATCGGTGACGTCGCCCAGCTCCCGCTGGACAGCGAGGGCAACGTCAAGTTCCCCGCGATCACCCAGGAAGGCCAGGCGGTGTTCCGCTGGGCCGTGTTCGAGATGGCGAAGGTCGCTCAGCAGGCGCTGGACGCGGCCGGGATCAGCCCGGACGACCTGGACGTCTTCATCCCTCACCAGGCCAACGAGCGGATCATCGACTCGATGGTGAAGACACTCAAGCTGCCGGAACACGTCACGGTCGCCCGTGATGTGCGCACCACCGGCAACACCTCGGCCGCCTCGATCCCGCTCGCGATGGAGCGGCTCCTGGCGACCGGAGAGGCGAAGAGCGGCGACACCGCGCTCGTCATCGGCTTCGGGGCGGGTCTCGTGTACGCAGCGACGGTCGTTACCCTCCCCTAGGCAACCGTTCCGGATCTTGTGGTCCGGCGCGGTACAGCAACACCTGCCGCTGACGCGGCGGACGCCCACCCTCTGGATATCTACGAAGGAGCGCCTGACATGGCCGCCACTCAGGAAGAGATCGTCGCCGGTCTCGCCGACATCGTGAACGAGATCGCCGGCATCCCGGTCGAGGACGTCCAGCTGGACAAGTCCTTCACCGACGACCTGGACGTCGACTCCCTGTCCATGGTCGAGGTCGTCGTCGCCGCCGAAGAGCGCTTCGACGTCAAGATCCCGGACGACGACGTCAAGAACCTCAAGACCGTCGGCGACGCGACCGACTACATCCTCAAGCACCAGGCCTGATCCACCGGGACCGGGACCGGCCGTCCGGCCGCCCGGTCCCGGGCATCGGTCCGCATGCCCCGCCACCCGGCGGTGGCGCCGCTGAATCCTCGTAACCGTTGGAGAACATTCCCGTGAGTTCGACCAATCGCACCGTGGTCGTCACCGGTATCGGCGCAACCACACCGCTGGGTGGCGACGCGACTTCCACCTGGGAGGGGCTGGTGGCCGGCAAGTCCGGTGTCCGCCCCCTGGAGCAGGACTGGGCCGCCGACCAGGCGGTCCGTATCGCGGCGCAGATCGCCGTCGAGCCGACCGAGGTCATCCCCCGGCCGCAGGCCCGCAAGCTGGACCGTTCGGCGCAGTTCGCGCTGATCGCGGCCAAGGAGGCGTGGGCCGACGCCGGTTTCACCGAGACCTCCGCCGACGACGGCACCGTCGACGCCGACCGGGTCGGCGCGGTCATCGCCTCCGGCATCGGTGGCGTGACGACGCTGCTCGACCAGTACGACGTGCTGAAGGACAAGGGCGTACGCCGTGTGTCCCCGCACACCGTGCCCATGCTGATGCCGAACGGCCCGTCCGCCAACGTCGGTCTGTACGTGGGGGCCCGTGCCGGTGTGCACACCCCCGTGTCCGCCTGCGCGTCGGGCGCCGAGGCCATCGGCTACGCCATCGAGATGATCCGCACCGGCCGCGCCGACATCGTGGTCGCCGGTGGCACCGAGGCGGCGATCCACCCGCTGCCCATCGCCGCGTTCGGCAACATGATGGCGATGTCCAAGAACAACGAGAACCCGCAGGCCGCGTCGCGCCCGTACGACACCGCCCGTGACGGCTTCGTCCTCGGTGAGGGCGCCGGCGTCGTGGTCCTGGAGTCCGCGGAGCACGCCGCCGCCCGTGGCGCCCGGGTGTACGCCGAGGCGGTCGGGCAGGGCATCTCCGCCGACGGCCACGACATCGTGCAGCCCGAGCCGGAGGGGCGGGGCATCGCCGCCGCCCTGGAGCACCTGCTGGAGCGCACCGACCTGGACCCGGCGGAGATCGTCCACGTCAACGCGCACGCGACGTCGACGCCGGCCGGTGACATCGCCGAACTGAAGGCGCTGCGCAAGGTGTTCGGCGACGACACCGACCACATGGCCGTCTCCGGTACGAAGTCCATGACCGGGCATCTGCTGGGTGGCGCCGGTGGTGTGGAGACCGTCGCGACGGTGCTCGCGCTGTACCACCGGGTGGCCCCGCCGACGATCAACGTCGACGACCTGGACCCGGAGGCCGAGGCCAACGCGGACGTGGTGCGCGGTGAGGCCCGCAAGCTGCCCGTGGAGGGCCGGATCGCCGCGCTGAACGACTCGTTCGGCTTCGGTGGGCACAACGTGGTGCTGGCGTTCAGGACGATCTGACACCGGCTTCGCATGACGATGGCCCGGACTCTGGGAAGAGTTCGGGCCATTCGCCGTTGTGGGAAGAGTCCGGATTGTTCGCCGTTGATGGACCGCGTTTCGGCCAGGTGCGGGCCGTCCGGGGCTGGTCGCTCAGTGCCCCGCGCCCCCTTTCGGGACCGGTGCCGCGGCCCGGCTCTGTCTACACGACCTGATGGAGCCAGCGGACCGGGGCGCCCTCTCCCGCGTATCTGAAGGGCTCCAGTTCGTCGTCCCACGGCTTGCCGAGGAGCTTGGCGATCTCCGCCTCCAGGTCCGTCTCCCCGCCGCGGGATCTCGTCAGGGCCGCGCGCAGGCGGTCCTCCGGGATGAGGATGTCGCCGTGGATGCCGGTGACCGCGTGGAAGATGCCCAGGTCGGGGGTGCAGCTGTAGCGCTCGCCCTCGGCGGTGGGGCAGGGCTCGGCGGTGACCTCGAAGCGGAGCAGGTGCCAGCCGCGGAGCGCGGAGGCGAGCTGGGAGGCGGTACCGGCCCGGCCCTGCCAGGAGAACTCCGAGCGCCAGGTGCCCGGCGCGGCCGGCTGGCGGATCCAGTCGAGGTTCACCCGGGTGCCCAGGACGCCCGCGACGGCCCACTCGACGTGCGGGCACAGCGCACGCGGCGCGGAGTGCACGTACAGAACTCCACGTGTCGTCACCGGGGCCTCCACAGAGCGGGACGTCTTGCAGTTTGACGGATCGGCAGTGGCCGAGCGGCCACGGGCCGAGGCTACCGTGCGGCGGGGCGGGGAGTGTGACGTACCGTCGGAGCCGGCGCCGGGAAGCAGCGCGGTTTCACCCGGCGGGACGCGTGTCCGACCCTTCGGTTGGGCCATCGGGGGTGGACCCCCGGAAGAACTCGGCCATCTGAGGAGACGTCCGGAATGGCTGGATCAGTTGCGTCGTCCGCCACATCCGTCCCGGCCGCCGTCCGTGTCGGGAACCCTCGCGCGTTGGGAAGGGTGGGAACTTGCATGGGGATGACCGAAGAGGGGACCAGGGGATGCGGAAGCGACGCCACCGTTCGAGGGCGGTGTCCGGTGCCGTGCTGGCGGCGGCGCTGCTGGCGGTGACCGGCTGCGACGCCACCGGCGGCAGCTCCCCCGGCCCCGAGGGCACCGGCACGAAGGCCCGGCCCTCCGCGTCGCCGACCCCCGCCTGGGACAGCACCCCGCGCTCGCTGGTGGCCGTCGGGGACTCCATCACCCGTGGCTTCGACGCGTGCTCGGTGCTGTCGGACTGCCCCGAGGTGTCATGGGCGACCGGCAGCGACGCTTCCGTGGACAGTCTCGCCGTACGGCTGCTCGGCCGGACCGGAGCGGCCGAGCGCAGCTGGAACTACGCGGTCACCGGGGCCCGGATGGCCGACCTGCCGAACCAGGTGGCGCGGGCGGTCACCCGGAAGCCGGAGCTGGTCACGGTCATGATGGGCGCGAACGACGCGTGCCGGGCGACCGCCGACGAGATGACCCCCGTCGCGGACTTCCGCGCGGACTTCGAGGACGCGATGGACACGTTGCGCGACAGCCTGCCCAAGGCGCAGGTGTTCGTGACGAGCGTGCCCGATCTGAAGCGGCTGTGGTCCGAGGGCCGGACGAACCCGCTCGGCAAGCAGGTGTGGAAGCTCGGCATCTGCCCGTCCATGCTGGCCGACCCGGATGTCCTGACCACGGCGGCGACGGAGCGGCGGGAGGCCGTCCAGGACCGTGTGGAGGCGTACAACGACGTGCTGCGGGACGTGTGCGCCGAGGACCGGCACTGCCGGTACGACGGGGACGCGGTCTTCGACTACCGCTTCGGGCAGGCCCAGCTCAGCCAGTGGGACTGGTTCCACCCCAGCGTGGACGGCCAGGCACGGCTGGCGGAGATCGCCTACCGGATCGTCAGCCGGAAGGGGTAGTGACCCAGGGCCTGCTGGGGTTCTCGGATCTCGGGACGCGGAGGCCGTCGAGGGCGGGGTGCGGCTGTCGCGGGTGAGCCCCGACGGGGAGCAGGGCTTCCCCGGGCGGCTGGAGGTGGCCGTCGCGTACACGCTGGACGACGACGGCGGGGCGCCGCGGATCGCGTACGAGGCGGTGACCGACGCGCCGGCCGTGGTGAACCTGACCAACCACGCGTCCTGGAACCTCGCCGGCGCGCACTCGGGGAACGCGGGCGGGCACGAGCTGCGGATCGACGCGGCGCAAGTGACCTGCACTTCCCCGACTCGCCGAACCGGCCGCGGTTCCCGAGTACGGAACTGCGGCCGGGCGACGTGTACCGGTCGGAGACGGTCTACGGGTTCGGGGTGCGCCCTTAGGGGCCCTTTGGCCCTTGGGCCTTTCGCGGCGGCGCCCCTGCGGCTACGCCTCGATGGTGGCGCTGACGCGGCGGTCGGCGATCGAGCGGCCCGCCGCCACCTCGTACGAACCCTTCGCGTACGCCCAGGAGTCCGTCGCCTCGTCCCAGGTCTCGAAGGCCCTGCGCGGGAGTTCGACGGTCGTCTCCGCCGTCTCGCCGGGGGCCGCCTCCACCGTGGCGAAGCCGGCCAGCCGGCGCGCCGGGCGGTCGGCGTCGGGCGTGGTCGGGGCGAGGTAGAGCTGGACGACCTCGCGGCCGGGGCGGGTGCCGGTGTTGCGCAGGCGTACCGTCGCCGTGGTCGTACCGGTCACCTCGATGGACTCATAGGTCCAGTCGGTGTAGCCGAGGCCGTGCCCGAAGGGGTACGTGGGGGTCGCGCCGGCCCGGTCCCAGGCGCGGTAGCCGATGAAGACGCCTTCGCTGTACGGGAGTTCGCCGTCCGCGGGGGTCACCCGGGTGACGGGGGCGTCGGCGAGGGGGCCCCAGGTGGTGGGGAGGCGGCCGCCGGGCTCGTGGGCGCCGGTGAGGACGTCGGCGAGGGCGGCGCCGCCCTCCTGGCCGGGGAACCAGGTGAGGAGGACCGCGGCGGTCTCCTCACGCCACGGGAGTTCCACCGGGGAGCCGGAGTTGACGACCACGACGGTGCGGGGGTTGGCGGCGGCGACGGCGCGGACCAGGTCGTCCTGGCGGCCGGGGAGACGGAGGTCCGCCCGGTCGAAGCCCTCGGACTCGACGCGTTCCGTGGTGGCGACCACGACGACGGCGGTGTCGGCGGCGCGGGCGGCCTCGACGGCCTCGGCGATCAGCTCGTCGGGGTCGCGCTGCGGCTCCTGGTGGCAGAGGGAGAAGCCGACGGCGGTGAACGGCACGTTGTCCGGGAGGGTGACGACGTGGGTGAGGCAGACCTCGACCGGGGTGCCGGCCGTCAGGTCGGGCTGGGCGCGGGGCACGGGGGCGCTGAAGAACGCGCCGAAGGGGTCGTCCTTGCCGGCGGCCTGGACGGCGTCGAAGTGGGTGGTGCCGTCGACGGTGAGGGTGAACGTGCCGAGGCCCTTGATGCCGAAGGTGTGGGTGCCCGTCTCGCGCGGGGTGAAGGTGCCGGTCAGCTCGACGGTGTGCAGGGCCTCGGGGGTGACCCCGTCGGGGAGGTCCGAGCCCGTCCACTGGATCTGGCCGTTGGGCGCGGAGGCGGTGCCGAGGATCGTGCCGTCGGCGGCACGGCAGACGGCGCGCAGGACGAACCCCTGGTCGGCGACGGCGAGTTCCTCGTTGGGGTCGGCGCCCACCGCGTAGGTCAGGGCGCCCTCCGGGAGGGCCGCGGTGAGGCCGTCGAGCGGGGAGACGACCCGGGCGGGGAAGACGGTGGCGGAGCCACCGCCGAGGATCCGGGCGTCGCGGGCGGCGGCGCCGATGAGGGCGACCGTCGCGCCCGGCTCCAGGGGGAGCGCGGGCCGCTCGCCGCGGGTCTCGTTGCGTACGAGGACGAAGGAGCGGCGGGCGATCTCGCGGGCCAGGGCGGCGCCGTCGACGGGTGCGGGCGGCTCGGGGACGACCGGGTCGGCGCCCTCCAGGATGCCGACGCGGGCGGCGAGCCGCAGGACGCGGCGGACCGCCTGGTCGACCTGGGCCTCGGTGGCCTCACCGGCGCGTACGGCGGCGGCGAGGGCCTCGCCGTAGACGGTGACGGGGCCGGGCATGGCGACGTCGAGGCCGCCGGTGAGGGCGTCGGTGGTGGAGCGGGCGGCCGTCCAGTCGGAGACGTTGAAGCCGTCGAAGCCCCATTCGCCGCGCAGGACCTCGTTCACAAGGTGGTGGTGCTCGGTCATCGTGGTGCCGTTGACCGTGTTGTAGGCGGTCATGATGCCCCAGGGGTGGGCGTTCTCCACGATCGCCTCGAAGGGCGCCAGGTACAGCTCGCGCAGGGCGCGTTCGGGGACCAGGTTGTCGACGGTGAAGCGGTCGGTCTCGGCGTCGTTGGCGACGAAGTGCTTGACGGTGGTGCCGACGCCGCCGGACTGGACGCCCCGCACATAGCCGGTGCCGATCTCTCCGGTGAGGTACGGGTCCTCGCTGTACGCCTCGAAGTGGCGGCCGCCGAGCGGTGAGCGGTGCAGGTTGATCGTGGGGGCGAGCAGCACGTGGACGCCCTTGCGGCGGGCCTCCTGGGCGAGCAGCACACCGGCCCGGCGGGCCAGTTCGGGGTCCCAGGTGGCGGCGAGGGCGGTCGGGGACGGCAGGGCGACGGAGGGGTCGTCGGCGGTCCAGCGGACGCCTCGTACGCCGATCGGGCCGTCGGACATCACCAGGGACCGCAGGCCGATCTCGGGGAGGGCGGGCAGCGTCCATAAGTCCTGGCCGGCGAGGAGCCGGGTCTTCGCGTCGAGGTCGAGGGCGGCGAGGGCCGCGTCGACGACGGCCTCGCGGGCCGCCTCGTCGGCCGGAGTGGCGTGGGTGCCCGCCATGGGGTCCTCCTGGGTCTCGGGTCCGTGCGCTGCCCTCATCGTGACCCCGTTACCTGTTGATCGGTAGGTTACGTTATCTTCCCGTAACATTCAGGTCATGGGGATGCCGTACGGTGACGCCATGAACGCGAGGCTCAGGAGCCAGGAGCGGCGCGCCGAGATCGTCCGGGCGGCCCTGGAGGTGATCGCCGGGCGCGGCTACCGCGCGGCGAGCCTGGCGGCGGTCGCGGAGCGCGTCGGGCTCACCCAGCAGGGGTTGCTGCACCACTTCCCGACGAAGGAGGCGCTGCTCGTCGCCGTGCTGGAGGAGCGCGACCAGTGGGACGCGGTGCCGGACAGCCGGTGGCGGCTGGAGCTGCTGGCCTCGCTGGTGGAGTACAACGCGATGCGGCCCGGCATCGTCCAGACCTTCTCGGCACTGCTGGGCGAGAGCGTCACCGAGGGGCATCCGGCGCGGGAGTACTTCACGGAGCGGTACGGGAAGGTCAGGGCGACCATGGCCGAGCTCCTGCGCGCCGAGTACGGGGAGCGCCTGCCGAACGGCCTCACCCCCGAGCGGACGGCGCCGCTGCTGGTGGCCGTGATGGACGGCTTGCAGTACCAGTGGCTGCTGGACCCGGAGGGGGTCGACATGCCGGGCGCGTTCCGCGACTTCCTGACCCTGCTCGGGGAGAGCGGGGGGAGCGAGCAGAGCGGGGAGCACAGGGTGGGCGGGGCGGAGCGGTAGGGCTGAGCCCCCGGCCGGACCCACCGCCCGCCGAGCCCGCCACCCGCCGTCCGCCGCCCGCCGCCCCGGCCAAGCCGGACCGATCCCTCGCGGCGCGCGGAATGGCGTGCGTCCCTTCCGTCACGCGATACTGCCGCCGTCCGGGCACACCCCCCACGGCGCGATCGCGTCACAGCTACGGAAGGACTCGAACTCCCTTGTATTCCACAGGACTTGGTTTCAGGTTGAGGCGGCGCGGCAGGACCGGAGCGCGGGGAGCGGTGGGGCTGGTGGCCCTGTTCGCGGGGCTCGCCGTCCCCGGGCCCGCCGCGGCTTCCGGCTCGGGTCCGGACGCGGCCCCGGGGACCGCGGCGTCCCTCACCGTCGAGGAGCAGCGGCTCGACCGTGCGGTGCCCCAGGAGATTCTGCGGCGGTCCGGATTCGACCGCGTCGCACCGGAGTTGGAGCGGGCGCTCGCCGGGGCACGGTCGTACGAGCAGGCGGAGCGGATCGTCGTCCGTGAGGGATCGCGGCTGTGGACGCGTGCGGTGGACCGGGCGCAGGGGCGGGGGCCGGCGGGCGGTGACCTCAGCCGGGACGACGACCGGCCGCTGTACTGGGCCCGGTTGGGCATGACGCGGGAAGTCCGCGCGTGGGCACCGGGATTCGAGCTGACCGACGCCCGACGGGCCGCGCTGCTGGGGAGGCTGGAGCAGGCGTCGCGGGGGCAGGACGCGATCAGTTACCCCCGCTCCGCCGACGGGAAGGGGCTGAAGCGGATCCTCGTCACCGGGTTCGACCCGTTCACCCTGGACCGGGACATCCGGATCTCCAACCCGTCCGGGGCGACGGCGCTCGCGCTCGACGGCACGGTGATCCGTACCGCCGACGGACCGGCGCGCATCGAGACGGTCGTCTTCCCCGTCCGCTGGCAGGACTTCGCCGACGGGACGGTGGAGCGCACCCTGCGCGGGCAGCTGCCCCGGGTGGACCTCTTCGCCACCGTCAGCCAGGGCCGGGTCGGGCGCTTCGACATCGAGCGCACCAACGGGGCCTGGCGGGGCGGCTTCCCCGACAACGACAACATCGCGCGCACCGAGACCATCCCGGTGACGGACCCCGCCACACAGCCGCAGTGGACGTCGACCACCCTGCCGTACGCGGCCGTCGTCGCCGCCGCCACGGGCCGCTTCCCGGTGTACGACAACACGAGCGTGACGGAGATACCGGCGGGCGGCACCACGGCGGTCGTACGGCCGGAGGGGCCGACCGCGGGCTCGACCGCCAGGGCCGGGGGCGGCGGGGACTACCTCTCCAACGAGATCGCCTATCGGGCGACGCTGCTGCGGGACCGGCTGGGGCTGCACGCCACGCTGCCGGGCGGGCATGTGCACACGCCGGTGCTGCAGTTCGGGACGGGCAACACCGACCCGGCGACCGGGACGGTCACCGACCCCGAGTTCGTGCGGAACCGGCTGGACATCATCGCGCAGGTGCGCGCCATCGTGGGGGTGGCCGCGGACGCGTCGTGACCCACCCCGGCGGTCACCGCACCTGGGGCTTGGTCCAGGGGTCCGCCGGCCGGGGCCGGGGCGCGTGGCCGCCACCGGGGCCGCCACCGCTCCGGCCGTCGTTGTCGTCGTGGTCGTCGTCGCCGCCCGTCGTCTCCTCACCGAGGAGGTCGCGGGCCATCAGGGTGGCGCCCGCGACGGCGCCCGGCATCAGGAAGACGGCGACGAACGGGACGAGAAAGGCGAGGGCGAGCGGCGTGCCGAAGCCCCAGACCAGCATCCTGCGGGAGCGGAGCAGCCGGAGACGGTCGCGGACCTCGACTCGGCGGCGCTGGAGGGCGACCGCCGTCAGCTCCTCGGTGAGGAAGAAGCCGGTCACGAAGAAGCCGACGACGGGGACGACCGTCTGCCCGACGAACGGGACGAAGCCGAGGCCGAAGAGCAGGACGCCCCACAGGGCCGCCCTGACGACGATACGGAGGCTGTCGCGGGCCGAGATCCACAGCTCCCGCCAGAACGGCAGACCGGACTCGGGTGCGGTGCCGTCGGGGGACACGTCGCGGTCGACCTTCTCGGAGAGGTTCTCGTAGAAGGGCTGGCCGATGAGGAGGGTCATGGCCGTGAAGGTCACGACGGAGAGGAGGAGGGCGAGCGCGAACAGGACGGCGGTGAGGAAGCCGCGGAAGAGGCCGGACCAGGGGCTGGACCAGTCGTCGGCGAAGGGGGTGCACCAGGCGACGAAGTCCGGGCCCCACACCGCCAGGGCGGTCAGGGCGGCCAGATAGAGGACCAGGGTGATCAGGCCGGGGATCAGGCCGAAGCCGTACTGCCTGCCGTGCCGGGCCACCCACTTCTGGCCCTGGACGAGATACTGGAAACCCACCCCTAGATCGCGCATGGGGGCACTTTATCCAGGGAGTGGGCGGGGAGGGCCAGGGGGGCCGCGGCCCTTCAGGGTGCGAAGGGGCCCTCGGCGGTGAAGGCGCGGGCGGCGAAGCGGCGGGCCATGAGCCGGTGGGTGTCGGCATCCGGGTGGAGGTCGTCGGGGAGGGGATGGGCCTCGGCGTCCTGCTCGCCGTACAGGTCCCGGCCGTCCAGGTGGTGGAGGTTCGGGTCGCTCTCGGCCCGGTCCGCGACCAGGCGGGCGAGTTCGGCCCGGATCACCTCGAGGTTGAGCTTGCCCAGGGGCACCTCGGCGGGGTCGCCCATGGCGCGGAAACGCAGGCGTCCCTCCCCGATGCCGGTGAAGTCGGGGGCGCAGGGGCCGGGGGTCGTCTCGTGGATGGGGCACAGGATGGGCGAGACGACGAGGAGGGGCGTCGTGGGGTGGCCGTCGCGGATGGTGTCGAGGAAGCCGTGGACGGCGGGGGCGAAGGCCCTCAGGCGCATCAGGTCGTGGTTGACGATGTTGATGCCGATCTTGAGGCTGATCAGGTCGGCGGGGGTGTCACGGATGGTGCGCGCGGTGAACGGGTCGAGGAGGGCGCCGCCGCTGAAGCCCAGGTTGATGAGTTCGACGCCGCCGAGGGAGGCGGCGAGGGCGGGCCAGATACCGGTGGGGCCGGTGGCGTCGGAGCCGTGGCTGATCGAGCTGCCGTGGTGCAGCCAGGTCCGGCGACCGGGGTCGGGGGCGGGCTCCACGGGGGCGTCGGTGCGCAGCGCGACCAGTTCGGTGGTCTCGTTGTGCGGGAGCCAGATCTCGACGGTCTTGTCGGCGTCCGGGAGGTCCGTGAAGCGGACGGTGCCCGGGGCTCCCGGTTCACGCTCGGTGGTTCCGGCCGTCATGTCGATGGTGAGGGTGTGGCCCGAGGTGACGCTCCCCCGGCCCGTCGGAACGCCGTCCACGAGCAGTTCGTAGACGCCGTCCGGGCGGGGCGGGACGCCGACGTAGTTCCGCTTGGTGGGCAGGGTGTCGAGCTCGACGGCGGTCGCGCGGGTACGGAACACCAGGCGTACGCCGGAGGGCTGGGCCTCCGCCATGGCCAGCTGGGGGTCGGCGCACTGGGCGCGGGCGCGTGCCGGGAGCCGGTGCGGGAGCAGGCCGTGCTCGGTGCGCTCCAGGTCGAGGGCGCCGCGCAGCAGGTCGGCCGTGAGGGGGGTGCTGATCCAGTGGTCGTCGGTGTGCATGCCTCACCTGGGGTCAAGGGGCGGACGGGGCGGGCCAGTTGCGCAGCAGCGCGTCGAGGGCGTCGAGCAGCCGGGTCCAGGTCTCCTCGGAGTCGGGGAGGCTGTGGCTGAACCCACCGCCGAGTTCGAGGCTGACATAGCCGTGGAAGAAGCTGCCGAGCAGCCGGACGGCGTGGGTCTGGTCCGGTTCCTCCAGGTCGTAGCCGCGCAGGATCGCCCGGGTCATCCGGGCGTGCCGGACGCCCGCGCCGGCGGCGGCCGTCTCGGGGTCGAGCCGCATCCGGGCGGCGGTGGCGCGGCCGGGGTGTTCGCGGGCGTAGTCGCGGTACACGTTCGCCATGGCGGCCAGGGCGTCCTTCCCGGCGCGTCCGGCGAGCGCGGCGGCGCCCCGGTCGGCGAGTTCCTCCAGGGCGAGCAGGGCGATACGGGTCCGCAGGTCGTGGGAGTTCCGCACGTGCGAGTACAGGCTGGCCACCTTGACGTCGAACCGCCGGGCCAGCGCCGAGACGGTCACCTCGTCGAAGCCGACCTCGTCGGCCAGCTCCGCGCCCGCCCGGACGAGACGTTCCGGGGTGAGCCCCACGCGCGCCATGGTCTTCCTCCCACCGAGTGGAATCGATTATGGAGTTGCCTAAAGGCATTAGGCAAGCAGGCATGGGTTTTAGGTTGCGTGGGCGTGCGGCAGTCCGGCCTTGACCCTCGTACCGGCGTGACGGCCGAGGGGAGCCGGAGGCGGTCCACCTGAGGCCGTCTGCCGGATGCCGTCAGCCGGCGCGGGTCGGCAGCAGTCCGCGGATCAGGGCGACGATGTCCTCGGGGTGGTCGTTGAGGAAGAAGTGGCCGCCCTCGAACACGCAGGTGCGGAAGTCGCCCGAGGTCTGCTCGCCCCAGCCCCCGACCTCCTCGACGGTCGCATGCGGGTCCCGGTCGCCGGCCAGGGCGATCACGGGGCAGGACAGGGGGCGGCCGGGGGTGTCCTCGTAGGAGGCGAGGGCCCGGTAGTCGCTGCGCAGCGCCGGAAGGATCAGCTCCAGCAGCTCCGGGTCGTCGAGGATCATGGCGTCGGTGCCGCCCATCCCCCGGATGCGGCTGACGAGTTCGGCGTCGTCCACCGGCCAGTTCAGGTTGCGTTTCCGGCGCCGGGCCGCGGAGGGCGCGCGGCGGCCCGACACGACGAGCAGCCGCGGCTCACCCCCGGGCAGCCGGGCGAGCCGTACGGCCACCTCGTACGCCAGGGAGGCCCCCATGCTGTGGCCGAGCAGCGCGCGGGACCGGTCGCCCGGCGGGCCCAGCGCCTCGGCGATCAGATCGGCCAGCCGGTGCAGATCCTCGACCGGCGCCTCGGACAGCCGGTCGAGCCGACCCGGGTACTGCACGGCCGCCACGTCCACGGCCGGGGCGAGGGCGACGGCCAGGGGCCGCCAGTAGGAGGCTGAGCCGCCCGCGTGCGGGAAGCAGACCAGTTCGCATTCGGCGCCGGCGCCGGGGCCGTTACCGGGGTCCGTGGGGGTGCTCCACGCCTGCGGTAAGCGGCGCAGCCAGACGTCTTCTCGGCGGTTCACCATCGCCCGCCCTCCGCCCGCGCGCCCAACGGCCTTATCACAGCGCCCACTTCGCGGTGCTTCCGCGCCTCACCAGACATCCAGGGACCTCTCGAACGGGTTCGTACGTCGTGCGACGGCACCCGCATCGTCGCATCCCCGAGTCCCCCGCCGTCCGGCACTTCCCCATGACGTCCGCTCACCGTGCCGTCCTGCCCGTCCCGCACCCCCAACACGCCTACGCCACAACCCTGTTCGAGACGTGCGTGACGCAGGGGCCCTCTTGTTGCGCGGGAGTCGAACATGTAGACCACCTGTGGTCGGCACCCGCTCACCGGCCGTCAAGGATCCCCCACTCCAGGAGGTAGTGTGCGTCCGCCCCGACCCGGTCCGAGATCCACGCTGTTCAGTGCCGCCGTCGTCGCCGTCACCGCCGGCGCGCTGCTCATCGCCCCGTATCCCGCGGGCGCCGACCCCCGGCCGACGGTCCGTGAAGGCAGCCCGCTCCCCAAGGGCGCGTCCGACGCCCCCGCGAGCGCGGCACGACGGGCCCTCACCGCTCCCGAGACCGACCTGGCGGACGACGCCGGGCGCGCCGTCCGCGGCTACCCCCGCGAGCAGGTCCTCGCCCCGGACCCGGAGAACCCCGCCGACAAGTCCATCAAGCTGGGCCTCACCCCGTACCACGCCATCGCCCCGAAGCTGAACGCGCTCCAGAGGCTCGGCGACCGGGTGAGCGTCGAGATCGCCGGGCGCTCGGCCGGCGGCCACCGCCTCTACCTGGTCACCGTGACCGCCCCGGAGACCGCACGGCAGGCCCGCGCCCAGGCCCGGATGCGCGAACGCATCGAGAACGCGCCCCGCCTCGCGGCCAAGGACCGGACCCTGAAGAAGACGTACAAGACGCCCGTCTTCTTCAACAACAACATCCACGGCAACGAGTGGGAGGGCACCGACGCGGCCCTGCGGCTCATCGAGCGGCTCGCGAAGGCGAAGGACACCCGGACGAAGGACCTGCTGGCCCACAGCCGGCTGTACTTCAACATCACGGCGAACCCGGACGGCCGGATCACCGGCACCCGGACCAACGCGAGCGGCTTCGACATGAACCGTGACTTCGTGACCGCCTCGCAGCCCGAGGTGCGGGCGATGCGGCGGATCCAGATCGGCAAGCAGCCCGCCGTCATGCTCGACCTGCACGGCTACGTCAACGGCACCCTCATCGAGCCGACCACTCCCCCGCACGGCGAGAACTACGAGTACGACCTCTTCCTGAAGAACTCCTACGCCAACGCCCTGCGCATGGAGGCCGCCGTCAACGGCCTCGGCTACACCCACGACAAGGACGGCGTGGACCCCGCCCAGATCCCCTTCCGCGACTCGGAGGAGGGCTGGGACGACTGGCCGCCGGTCTTCACCCCGCAGTACGCGGCCTTCCACGGCACGGTCGCCGCGCACACCGTGGAGATACCGCTCCAGGTCAACAACGCGGCGTACGAGTCGCTGCCGGTCGCCGAGCTGCGCCGCCGGTCCGCGATCAACGTGGACGTGGCGGGCGCGGCCATGGAGGCCACCCTCGGCTTCGTACGGGAGAAGCGGTCCTCGCTCCTCGCCGACCAGATCGAGGTGTTCCGGCGCGGTGCCGCGGGCGCCGCCCAGGTGCCGGTGTCCGAGGAGACCGTGCCCGGTGTGCCCGGCATCGGCCCGGAGGACGTCTACATCGCCGAGTTCCCGCGCGCGTACGTCGTTCCGGCGGGCCGTACCCAGCGTTCCGCCACGGCCGCCGCGCGCCTCGTCGACCATCTGATCGCCAACGACATACGCGTCACCCGCGCCACGGCCGGCTTCCGGCTCGGCGGACGGGCGTACGCGAAGGGGTCGTACGTCGTCGACATGCGCCAGGCCAAGCGCGGGATGGCCAACGCGCTGCTGGCGGACGGGCGGGACATCAGCGACAAGGTGTCGGTGATGTACGACATCTCCGGCTGGAGTCTCGGCCGGCTGTGGGGCGCGACCGTCGTGGCGGCGCAGAGCGGCCGGGTGTCGGCGCTGCCGGTGCGCCCGGTGCGGTCCGCGGCTCCCGTCGGCCGGGTGGCGCCGCGCGGGACGCTCCGTCTGCGTCTCGACTCCCCGCAGGAGATCGCCGCACTCAACTCCCTGCTGAGGGACGGCGTCCGGGTCCGGCAGGCGGCCGACGGCAGCGCCCTCGTGCCGGCCTCGGCCCGCCGGAAGGCGGCGGCTCTCGCCCGCTCGCACGACGTGGTGTTCGCGTCGACGAGGGCGAGCGGCGGCACGCTGCTGCGGCCCGTCCGGGTCGCGGCGGCGGTCTCGGCGGGCGAGCTGTTCGCGCTGCGGGAGATGGGCTTCGACGTGGTCCCCGTGTCGACCGCGGTCCTCAACGCGGGCTTCGACTGGTCGCGGGCCGATGTGCTGTTCGTGTCGTCGGGTCTGTCGTACGACGGCCTGAACGCGTCCGCGCGGACGGCGCTGACCGGCTTCCTCGCCGGTCACGGCCTCGTCGGCGGGGGCGCGGCCGGAGCCGCGCTGAGCAACGCCACCGGGCTGCTGAAGGCGACGGCGGTCGAGGGCAACGGGGACGCCAACGGCGTGGTGCGCACGGTGAACGCGGGCGGACCGGTGACGGGCGGCGCCCCCGACCACGGCTTCGTCTACGCGCCCGTCTGGTTCACCGGCCTCGGCCCCGACGTCACCGTGGAGCAGTCGTACGGCACGGGTGACCTCCTCGTGTCCGGGCACTGGCGGCCCCGGGACGACGGGAGCGGGGGCCCGGCAGCCGCGGCGGGGCAGGCGTCCGTGGTCCGCGGCCCGCACGCGGTCCTCTTCGGCACCGAGCCGCTCTTCCGCGCCCACCCGAAGGGGGAATTCCCGCAGGTGGGGCGGGCGTTGCTGACGGTGTCCTGAGGTAGTGCGGCAGCAGCCGACCGTCGTCGGCCGAGCAAGGAGAGCACAGGTATGACCGAGGCGAACCGGACGGTCACCGTCCATGGCACGGTGGCCGCCGGATTCGAGGAAGTGCGGGAGCGCTTCACCGCGTTCGTGGCGGGAGAACGCCCCGACTACGAGGGCCAGTTGTGTGCCCATGTGCGCGGGCGGCGGGTCGTGGACCTGTGGGTCGGCCCCGACGGTGAGGCGTCCGCGGACGCGCTGCACGGGGTGTTCTCCTCCACCAAGGGGGCCGCCCATCTCGTGGTCGCGCTCCTCGTCCAGGACGGTGTCCTCGACCTGGACCGCGAAGTCGCCCACTACTGGCCGGAGTTCGCGGCCGAAGGCAAAGGGGCGGTGACGCTGCGGCTGCTGCTGGCGCACCGGGCGGGCCTCCTCGGCCCGGACACCGGGTTCACGGCCGAGGAGCTGGCCGACGACCGGGTCATCGCCGAACGCCTCGCCGGGCAGCGCCCGTTCTGGCGTCCCGGCGTGGCCTTCGGCTACCACGCGCTCGTCATCGGCGCCCTGACGGGGGAGGTCGTGCGCCGCGCCACGGGGCGTTCGCTCCAGGAGGTGTACGAGGAGCGGATCCGCGCCCCGTACGAGCTGGACTTCCATCTGGGGCTGCCGGCCGAGGAGGAGCCGCGCTTCCGCTCCGTCCAGCCGATGCTGCCGACGCCCGCCCAGCAGGCGGAACTGGACGCGGTGGAGCAGGGCCCGCACACGCTGGCGGCGATCGCCTTCAACACGCACATCCCCGGGGCCGACGACCTGACCTCCTTCCCCAACTCCCGTCTCGTGCGGGAGAAGGGCCAGTCGTCGGCGGGCGGCACGGCGTCGGCCCGCGGTCTCGCCGGAATGTACGCGGCGGCCGTTGACGGGCTGAACGGCCGTCCGCCGCTGCTGAAGCCGGACACGGTCGCCGAGTTCGGCCAGATCCACTCCGTCGGCCACGACCTGGTCGCCCGCGCCCACAAGGCGTTCGGGCTGGGCTTCCAGGCGACCGCCGAGAACGCCTACCCGTTCCTCGGCGCCGGCGCCTTCGGGCACAGCGGCGCCGGCGGCTCCCAGGCCTTCGCCGACCCCCGCAGCGGCCTCGCCTACGGCTACACCCGCCGCCGCATGGCCTACCCGGGCGGGGCGGCGCCGGAGAACGCGGGTCTGGTGCGGGCGGCCCACGCGGCGGCCCTGAAGGTCTGACCCGGGCGGCACGAAGCGAACGACCGCGGACGAACGGCCTCGGACGAACGGCACAAACCGAGCCGCCGGAACGCGACGGAGTCCGCACCCCACGTCCAGGGGTGCGGACTCCGTCGTGTGCAACGAACGCGACCGGGGCGCGTCACGGGGGAGCCCACTCCCGGTGGCGGGACTCGCCGTGCTCCACGTCGGCCGGCGGTCGCGAGGTGAACGGCCGCCGTGGTCGAGGAGACGTCCGCGTCTCGCAACGGAGTTCCTGCGGTGTACAACCTTCACTCGACGTGGCCCGTCTCCCGTTGCGTCACACCCGTTCCGCACAGGAGGCACAGTGCCCCGCCGCACTCTCACCGCCGCGATCGCCGTCACCGCGCTCGCGACCCCCCTCGCGCTCTTCGCCACCTCCGGCACGGCGTCGGCCGCGCCAATGCCGCCCCGCACGCCGATGACCGACTTCGACCACGACGGACACGCCGACCTCGCGGTCGCGGCGCCCTTCGGCACCGTCGGCGGTGTGGAGAATGCCGGTTACGTCTCGGTCGTGTACGGCAGCGCCTCCGGACCCGGAACGGCGCGCCACCAGATGATCAGCCGGGCCACTCCCGGCGTCCCCGGCGACCTCCAGGACACCTTCGCCTTCGGTGTCCAGACGCTCCCCGGTGACCTCGACGGCGACTCCTACACCGACCTGCTCGTGGCGGGCGGCGGCGACGGCGGCGAGCCGACCGTGCTCTGGGGCTCCAAGGACGGCCTCACCGGCCAGAACACCGTTCTGCCGTACCGGTACTCCGAGTTCGCCCTCGGTGACTTCAACGGCGACGGCAAGCGCGACCTCGTCGTGAACTCCGCCCACAGCGACGACCCGGACATCTCCGGTATGACGATCCAGTACGGCCCGTTCACCCGCGACGGCAGGACGCGCACCCGGGACAGCATCACCACGGATGACGGCTCCTCGGGTCTGCGCTCCTTCATCACCGGTGACCTCACGGGCGACGGTGTCGACGACATCGTCACCACGCACGGCTTCGAGGAGATGCAGCACGAGGCCCGCTTCTGGAAGGGGTCGCGGTCGGGCGTCGGCCACACCTCCAAGGCCCTCGGCACGGCGTACAGCGGCACCGTCGGCGATGTCGACGGCGACGGCTACGGCGACCTGATCACCCGCGACATCGGCTCCGTCAGCGAGGTCATCGACGACGCCCCGGGCCGCATCATCATCCAGTACGGCGGCTCCACCGGACCGAGCAACACGCGCAAGAAGGTCATCACCCAGGCCACCGCGGGGGTTCCCGGGGCAAGCGAGGCGCACGACGCCTTCGGCGCGTCCCTCAGCGCCGGTGACGTGAACGGCGACGGCAAGGCCGAGGTCGCGGTCGGCGTCCCCGGGGAGAGCCTCGGCGCCGCCACCGGTACCGGCGCGGTGATCCTGCTCAAGGGCGCGTCGAAGACCGCCGGTGGCATGACCGGCAAGGGCGCGATCGCCTACAACCAGTCCACCGCGGGCGTGCCGGGCGTCTCCGAGTCGGGCGACGACTTCGGCCGCCGGGTGAGCCTCTCCGACCTGAACAAGGACGGCAAGGCGGACCTGACCACGACGGCCCCCGGCGAGGACGGTGCCTTCGCCGACTCGGGTGCCCTGTGGAACCTCTACGGCTCCGCGAGCGGCCTGACCACGACGGGCGCCGGCACGCTCAGCCCCGTGAAGCTCGGCGCCCCCGAGAAGGACGCCAAGTTCGGCCGCACGCTCGGCGGCTGACCCGCTCGTCGGACGAACGCCGGGCTCAGAGCTTGACGATCATCTTGCCCGTGTTGTCGCCGCGCAGGACGCCGAGGAAGGCCTCCAGGTTGTTCTCGATGCCCTCGACGACGGTCTCGCGGTACTTGAGGGCGCCCGAGGCGACCCAGGGGCCGACCTCCTGGACGAACTGCGGCTGGAGGTCGTAGTGGTCGCCGACGAGGAAGCCCTCGATGCGGCCGCGGGTCTGGATGAGGCGGGCGAGGTTCTTCGGGCCGGGGGCGGGCTCGGTGTTGTTGTAGACGGAGATCGCGCCGCAGACGGCGATCCGGCCGTCGCGGTTGAGCTGTCCGATGGCGGCCTCCAGGTGGTCGCCACCCACGTTGTCGAAGTAGACGTCGACGCCGTCGGGCGCCGCCTCGCGCAGCTGCTCGGCGACGGAGCCGTTCTTGTAGTTGAAGGCCGCGTCGAAGCCGTACTCCTCGACGAGGAGCTTGACCTTGTCGTCGGAGCCGGCCGAGCCGATGACGCGGGAGGCGCCCTTGAGCTTGGCGATCTGGCCGACCTGGCTGCCGACGGCACCGGCGGCGCCGGAGACGAAGACGGAGTCGCCCTCCTTGAAGGAGGCGGTGCGCAGCAGACCGGCGTAGGCGGTGAGGCCGGTCATGCCGAGGACACCGAGGTACGTGGACAGGGGCGCGGCGTCGGGGTCGACCTTGACGGCCTGCTTGGCGTCGAAGGTGGCGTACTCGCGCCAGCCGCCGAAGTGCAGCACGTGGTCACCGACGGCGATGCCGTCCGCCGCGGAGGCGACGACCTCGCCCACGGCGCCGCCCTGCATGGCCTTGCCCAGTTCGAAGGGGGCGACGTACGACTTGGCGGCGCTCATGCGGCCGCGCATGTACGGGTCCACGGAGAGGAACTTGTTCCTGACCAGGACCTCACCGGCGGCGGGCTGCCGGATCTCCGCCTCGACCAGGGCGAAGTCCTCGGACTTCGGCCAGCCGACGGGGCGGCTGAGCAGGTGCCATTCGCGGCTGGTGGCGGGGAGGGCGGAGGTGTCGGACATGGGGGGCCTTCCTGCGGGTGCGTGCGGCGTACGGATCGTCGGGGCCGTCCGTACATACCGTGCGGTTACTTCAGTACGTGAAACAACCATGCTCCTGAATATTTCATGCTGTCAAGTAAAGAGGTAGCCTGGAGAGCATGGCCACACAGAGGACGACCCCCCGCGCCGACCCCCTGACCATCGAGGTCGTCGAACTCATCGGCACCGTCGTGGCCCGCTACCACGCGGAGTACGAGGACGCCGCGGCCGAGCACGCCCTCACCGGAGCGCAGGCCCGCCTCCTCGGCCTCCTTTCCCTCGAACCGCTCCCCATGCGTCAGCTGGCCCAGAAGTTGCGCTGCGAGCCGTCGAACGTGACCGGCATAGTGGACCGACTGGAGGCCCGGGGCCTGGTCGAGCGCCGCCCCGACCCCAAGGACCGCCGGGTGAAGCTGGCCGCCGCGACGACGGAGGGCCGCCAGGTCGCCCGCGGCCTGCGCGAGTCCCTGAACTTCGCCCGGGAGCCACTGGCGGGCCTGTCGACGAAGGAGCGGGAGTCCCTGCGGGACCTGCTCCAGCGCATGCTGGAGGCGTAGCGCACCCGTAGCCTTCACTCACATCCATTGCAATGAAGCATGGGCCGACCATTGCGTTAAGTTCAACCTCGTTGCAACGATTTATCAGCACTGACCTGCACTCATAACTGCCGCACGCAACAACCTCATTGCCCGACTAGCGAACGCAACGTAGCGTTTCCATCATCAGAAACGATGGGTGCGGGCGATCGGGGGGGCGGGCCATGGAGACGGCACAGAGTCGGCGGGGGACGGCACCCGGGGCCTTCGGTGCCTTCGTCCGCTTCGTGGTCTGCGGCGGTGGAGTGGGGGTCGCCTCCAGCTTCGCCGTGGCGGCGCTCGCCGCCCTGCTGCCGTGGGGCCTGGCCAACGCGCTGATCACCGTGGTGTCCACACTCGTCTCCACCGAGCTGCACGCGCGCTTCGCGTTCGGTGCGGGCGGGCGGGCGACCTGGCGCCAGCACGCGCAGTCGGCCGGGTCGGCGGCTGCGGCGTACGCGGTGACCTGTGCGGCGATGCTGGTCCTGCGGCACGTCGTGGAGACACCGGGCGCCCTGCTGGAGCAGGCCGTCTACCTGTCCGCCTCGGCACTCGCCGGAGTGGGCCGCTTCGCGGTCCTGCGCCTTGTCGTCTTCGCCCGGGAGTGCGGTCGGGGCTCGGCCGTGACCCCGGGAGGGACGACAACGGGAGCGGCCCGGCGCACGGGGTTCGTGGGCCGGGCCGCTCCGGTGTCGAGGACGGCTCTCGCTGTCGGTCAGGTCTGCTTGCGGGTCGTCATCGCGCGCTGGATCAAGATGAACGCGCACAGGAGGACGCCCGTGGCGATCTTCGTCCACCAGGAGCTGAGGGTGCCCTCGAACTGGATGATGCTCTTGATGAGGCCGAGGACGAGGACGCCGAACAGCGTGCCGATCACATAGCCCGAGCCGCCGGTCAGCAGGGTGCCGCCGATGACGGTCGCGGCGATCGCGTCGAGCTCCATGCCGACGGCGTGCAGCGGGTCGCCGGACTGGATGTACAGCATGAACAGCAGGCCGGCCAGGGCCGAGCAGAAGCCGCTCACCGTGTACACGGCGATCTTGGTGCGGCCCTGCGGAAGACCCATCAGCATGGCCGACTGCTCGTTGCCGCCGATGGCGTACACACGGCGTCCGAAGCGCGTGTAGTGCAGCACGTAGAACGCGACGGCGATGACCACGAGGGCCGCGATCGCACCGATCGACAGCTCCCCGAGGCCCAGCGACACCCGCGTCTGGGCCAGGCTGCTCACCGAGGAGTCACTGATCGAGATCGACTCCTCGGTGATGACCAGGCACAGTCCGCGGAAGAGGAAGAGCCCGGCGAGCGTCACGATGAACGGCTGGATCTCGAAGTTCTGGATCACATAGCCCATCAGGAAGCCGCCGAACGCTCCGACACCCAGGGCGAGGAGGACGGCGAGCAGCAGCGGCACCCCCTGGCGCTCCACCATCCAGGCCGTGAACATCGTCGTGAAGCCGATGACGGAGCCGACGGAGAGGTCGATGCCGCCGGACAGGATGACGAAGGTCGCGCCGACGGCGGCCACCAGCAGATAGCCGTTGTCGATGAACAGGTTGAGGAAGACCTGCGGTTCGCCGAAGCCGTAGTTCTGGTAACGGCTCAGGCCCGCGATGTACATCGCGAGGAAGAGCGTGGCGGTCACCAGGACCGGCAGTCGGCGGTCGCCCAGCAGCGTGGCGAGCTTGGACGGCGGCGTCGTACGGCTGTCCGGGGCCGTCGGGGTCTGGGTGGTCGCGCTCATCACGACACCTCCATCTTGGGGGCGGCCTCGGCGGTCGTGACGGTCTTCGCCGGCTCGGTGGCGGCGCTGCCGCCGCTCGCCGCACCGGACTTGGGCCCGAACTTGGCGCCGAAGACCTTCGCGCGGAACTTCGGGGACTGGAGCAGGCACACGATGATGACGACGACGGCCTTGAAGACCAGGTTCGTCTGGGTCGGGACGCCGATCGTGTAGATCGTGGTCGTGAGGGTCTGGATGACCAGGGCGCCGATCACCGTGCCGCCGATGGAGAACCGGCCGCCCAGCAGCGACGTACCGCCGATGACGACGGCGAGGATGGCGTCCAGCTCGATCCACAGGCCCGCGTTGTTGCCGTCCGCGGCCGAGGTGTTGGAGCTGATCATCAGGCCGGCGATGCCCGCGCACAGGGCGCAGAAGACGTACACCATGATCTTGATGCGGCGGGAGCGGATGCCGACCAGGCGGCTGGCCTCGGCGTTGCCGCCGACGGACTCGACGAGCAGACCGAGGGCGGTGCGGCGGGTCAACGCGACCGTGACGGCGACGACCACCGCCACGACGAAGATGGAGAACGGCAGCGTCAGCCAGTAGCCGCCACCGATCAGCTTGTACGGCTCGCTGTTGATGGTGATGATCTGGCCGTCGGTGATCAGCTGGGCCACACCGCGCCCGGCGACCATGATGATCAGTGTGGCGATGATCGGCTGGATGCCCATGCGGGCGACCAGGAAGCCGTTCCACAGGCCGCAGACCACCGCCGCGACGAGGCCGATGCCCATGGCCAGGAACACCCCGGACAGCGCGTTCTGGTCGGCCTGGTCACTGATGTACGAGCAGGTCAGGGCGCCGGTGATGGCGACGACCGCGCCCACGGAGAGGTCGATGCCGCCGGTGGCGATGACCAGGGTCATGCCGACCGCCACCAGGATCAGCGGCGAGCCGAACAGCACGATCGAGACGAGGCTGCCGTAGAGGTGGCCGTCCGTCATCTTGATCGAGAAGAAGTCGGGGGTGAAGGGCACGTTGACGAGCAGCAGGGCTACCAGGACCGCGACCGGCCAGAACAGGTGGTGGTGTGTCAGCGCCCGCCAGCGGGACGTCGTGGCTGCGGATGGGGTGCTCACTGGTGTTCTCCGCTCGCGATGGTCTCCAGGATCTTGCTGGGGGTGATCTCCGGCCCGTTGGTCAGTCGCGCCACCAGCTTGCGGTCGCGCAGCACGCCGATGGTGTGGCTGAGGCGGAGGACCTCCTCCAGCTCGGCCGCGATGTAGAGCACGGACATGCCGTCCTCGGAGAGGGACACCACGAGCTTCTGGATCTCCGCCTTGGCGCCGATGTCGATGCCGCGCGTGGGCTCGTCGAGGATCAGCAGCCTGGGCTGGGTGATCAGCCAGCGGGCCAGCAGCACCTTCTGCTGGTTGCCGCCGCTGAGCTGGCCGACGCGGGCCTCGGGGTTGGCGGGGCGGATGTCGAGGGCCTTGATGTACTTGGCCACGAGTTCGTCGCGCTGCGCTGCCGGGATGGGCCGGGTCCAGCCGCGGGCCGCCTGGAGGGCGAGGATGATGTTCTCCCGCACCGTCAGGTCCGGTACGAGGCCCTCGGCCTTGCGGTTCTCCGAGCAGAAGGCGACCCCGGCGCCGATGGCGTCGTTGGGGGCGTTCATCGGGACCGGCTTGCCGCCCACGGTGACCTTGCCGCTGTCGGGCTGGTCGGCGCCGAAGAGCAGCCGGGCGAGTTCGGTGCGTCCGGAGCCGAGCAGTCCGGCGAGGCCCACGACCTCGCCCTTCTTGATCTCCAGGTCGAAGGGGGCGATACCACCGGTGCGGCCGAGTCCCTCGGCGTGCAGCAGGGTCTCGCCGACGTCCGCGCGCAGCTGGTGCTCGTGGAGCTCCTCCAGCTTGTCCAGCTCCTTGCCGATCATGAGCTGGATGAGTCCGACCTGGTCGAGGTCGCTCACCATGTGCTCGCCGACGAGGGTGCCGTTGCGCAGGACGGTCATGCGGTCGCAGATCTCGTAGATCTGGTCGAGGAAGTGGGAGACGAAGAGGATCGCCACGCCGTCGTCCTTCAACCGCCGCATCAGGCGGAAGAGTTCGAGGACCTCGTCGCGGTCGAGGCTGGACGTCGGCTCGTCGAGGACGAGCACCTTGGTGCCCTGGCCCTCGCCGTCGCCGGTGCTCACCGACCGTACGATCGCGACCAGTTGCTGCACGGCCAGCGGGTACGCGGACAACGGCGCGGAGACGTCGATGTCGAGGCCGAGCCGGTCGACGAGCTCCGCGGCCTCCTTGCGCATCCGCTTCCACTGGATGCGGCCGAAGCGGGTGGGCTCACGGCCGATGAAGATGTTCTCCGCCACCGACAGGTTGGCGCAGAGGTTGACCTCCTGGTAGACCGTGTTGATCCCGGCCTGCTGCGCCTGGAGGGGGCTGGCGAACCGAACGGACTTCCCGTCGAGGGTGATCGTGCCGCCGTCCAGGGAGTAGACCCCGGTCAGCACCTTGATCAGGGTGGACTTGCCGGCGCCGTTCTCGCCCATGAGGGCGTGGATCTCGCCGGGGAAGAGCCGGAAGTCGACGCCCGACAGAGCCCGTACCCCCGGAAACTCCTTGACTATGCCCGTCATCTCCAGGACGGGCCGTGGCTCTGCCATGGCAGCGCTCCTCTTGGATTTCGTTCAGGCCCGCAGGGAGCCCCGGGACCGAGGGGTCGGTCGGCCGGAGGCTCCCTGCCGGAAGGTGCGGGTCAGTACTTGCGGGTGGGGAGGGCGTCCTTGGCCTGGTCCTGCATGAAGTCGCTCTCCTTGGTCTTGATCCAGCGCTCGACCGAGCCGCCGTCCTTGACCGTCTGCACGACCTCCATCAGCTGGGGGCCGAGCAGCGGGTTGCACTCGACGATGGCGTTGATCTTGCCTTCGGACATCGCGATGAAGCCGTCCTTCACGCCGTCGACCGAGACGATGAGGATGTCCTTGCCGGGCTTCTTGCCGGCCGCCTCGATGGCCTGGATGGCGCCGATGGCCATGTCGTCGTTGTGCGCGTAGAGCACGTCGATGTCCGGGTTGGACTGCAGGAAGGCGGCCATGACCTGCTTGCCGCCGGCGCGGGTGAAGTCACCGGTCTGCGTGACGACGATCTTCCAGTCGTCCTTGTGCTCCGCTTCCATGACCTCCTTGAAGCCCTTGGCGCGCTCGATCGCGGGGGCGGAACCGGTCGTGCCCTCCAGCTGGGCGATCTTCACCTTGCCCTTGTGGCCGGCCTTCTCCAGGACCTTCTCCAGGATCTTGGCCGCGCGCCGGCCCTCATCGGTGAAGTCGGAGCCGACCAGGGTCACGAAGAGGGACTCGTCCTTGGTCTCCACGGAGCGGTCGGTGAGGACCACAGGGATCTTCGCGGCCTTGGCCTCCTGGAGCACCGCGTCCCAGCCGGTGACCTTCACCGGCGAGAAGGCGATGACGTCCACCTTCTGCGCGATGAAGCTGCGGATGGCGGAGATCTGGTTCTCCTGCTTCTGCTGCGCGTCGGAGAACTTCAGGTTGAAGCCCGCCTCCTTGGCCGCCGACTTGACGGAGTCGGTGTTGGCGCTGCGCCAGCCGCTCTCGGAGCCGACCTGGGAGAAGCCGAGGGTGATCTTCTTGCTGCCGCCACCGGAGGAGCCGCCGGAGCCGCCCTCGTCCTCCTTGGCGCAGGCGGACAGGCCCGCCGCTGCCGCCACGCCGACCGCCGCGGTGAGGAAGTTCCGTCTGTTGAGCATGTGTCTTCTCCTTTGAAGAGCCGATCCGGGGACGGACCTGCTGGTACTCGATGGACCGGCCGTACTGTGTCCAGCCTGTCGATCATCGTTCGAAATGTCGGCCACGCTGGTGGCTTGTGACGGTTGAGGGTCTTGTGGTCGATCTGGGGGTGCCGGGTCAGCCGGGTGGTGCGGTCCCCGGCGGGGACGCGTACGGGTAGGTGCTGGCCCGGACGACGAGTTGGGGTTCGATGGCGATGCGGGTCGGACCCGAGGGGGTCCTGCCCTCGATCAGGTCCAGGAGCAGGGCGATGCTCCGTTGGCCCACCGCGGAGAAGTCCTGTCGGACCGTGGTGAGCGGCGGTGCGAAGAACTCCGACTCGGGGATGTCGTCGTAGCCGACCACCGCGACGTCCTGGGGAGTGCGTACCCCTGCTTCACGCAGGGCCCGCAAGACCCCCAGCGCCATCTGGTCGTTGGCGACGAAGACGGCGGTCAGACCGCGGCCCACCCAGCCGGCGAGTTCCTGGCCCGCACGGTAACCCGAGAGCGGGCTCCAGTCACCCCTCAGGGGCATCGGCGGTTCCACGCCTGCCTCTTCGAGGGTGTCCCGCCAGCCGGCGACCCGGTCCGCGGCCTCCTGCCAGTCCTCGGGTCCGGCGAGGTGCCAGACCGTGCGGTGACCGGCGGCCAGCAGGTGGCCGGTGGCGAGCCGGGCGCCGAGGTACTGGTCGACGTTGGCGCTCGGAACCGTGGAGGCGGAGCCCGTGCCCACGGCCACCACCGGGAAGGGGCGGCGGAGTTCGGCGAGGGCCTCGACCGCCGACCGCTGCGGGGCGATGGCGATCACACCCTCCACCCCGCCGTCGCTGAGGTGGTCCAGGGCCTCGGAGAGGGTCTCCACGGTCAGCTTGCGCACACTGACCGTCGAGACCAGATACCCCTCGGCCCGGGCCGCCTCCTCCAGCGCGAACAGGGTGCTGGCCGGTCCGTAGAGCGTGGTGTTGGAGGCCACCACACCCAGGGTCCGGGTGCGCCGGGTGGCCAGGGCCCGCGCGGAGGAGTTGCGACGGTAGCCCATCTCCTCGATCGCGCGCTGCACCCTGGCGCGGGTCTCGTCCCGGACGTTGGGGTGGTCCCCCAGGACCCGGGAGACGGTCTGGTGGGACACCCCCGCGAGGCGGGCGACGTCCGCCATGGTGGGCGGCCGGAGCGGTGAGTGGGTCACGGCCGCACCTCCTCGGCGGTCGTCGGCGGATAAGACCTCTGCTGCGGGCGGAGCGCTCCGCGTCGTCGGCTTCACGCGGGGGTTCCGGACGTTCCCATGGCACCGGCGGGGAAAACGGGTTGGAGTACTGCTGGCACGACGCTCGTACCTCCTCGGGTGCCGTCGGGAACCGACTGGTGAATGCGGAGGTCATTGTGAGCGCTAACAATTCCTGCGGGTCAAGAGGGCTGCGTCAGGGAAGTCGTCACGGTTGAATAACGCGACCTCCCGCCGGGGTCACGCCGGGCCCCCTCCCGGACGCACGTTACGCCCATGAAAAAGGCCCAGGTCCTGCGGTGTTGACACCACGACCCCCCGCTTCCCCACCACCGCCGCGGCCCCCTCGGACCACCGCCGTGGACAAGCACCACGGGGGTGTTCGCGACACCATCGCCGAGCCCACGAGACCCGGCTCGGGGACCCTCAAGGGCCGCCCCGGGCACCGGAATCGGGGCTGGCACCGGGTGCCGTTGGGGGGCGCTCACGGGTTTTTGGGGGGCGAGTGCGTGGGGGGCTTCGGGGTGGGCCCGCAGGGCCTCGGGGTCCGGGCAGGGGGCTTCGTGGCGGGTGCGCGGGGGGCTTCACGGCGGAGCGCGCGAGGGCTCGTGGCGGGTGCGCGGGGAGGCTTCACGGCGGGTGCGCGGAGGTGGGGCGGGGCGGCGCGCAGGGCCGGCGGGCGGTGCTCGGGGCTCCGCGGGGCGACGCGCGAGTCCCGACGGGTGGCCGGGGGGAGGCGCGACGGGCTGCGCCACGCCAAGGGCGGTGCTCGGACTGCGGGGAGAGCCCGCCGCGGCCGGGCTGAGCCGGCGTCCGGCGTCCGGCGCCCGCCAGGCGCCGCCGGCGAGGTCCGGGCCGAGGGTGGACCGCCCCCGGCCGTGCTGCGGTCAGCTCGGGCTCGCGGCACCGCCGGCTTCGGCGTCCGGCCCCGCATCGACGTCCTGACCTGGGCTCATGCCGACCCGACGGCCACCGTCGCCGGCCCCTGGGAGAGCCCTCGCGCCCTACGGGCACACCCGCCGGGCAACCGCCCCCTGTCGGCACCATCCAGCAGGAACTCCGCGCCCGGGAAGACGCCACCCGGCGACAACTTCGCGCGCCCCGGCACCAAGTGCCAAGATCCCGCACGCCACAGCACCACTCGGCAGGATCGCTCAGGCCACGGCACCACTCACCACGACCCGCACCTCACGAGCACCCAGCCGGGTCAGGATCCACGCGCCCCCGGACATGCCCGACCGACTGAACCCCGCACCCCCACGCGCACCACCCGGAGGACAGGGCGCCCTCCCCCAGGCGCCACCCAGCGCAAGTCCCCGCTCGGCCCTACGAGCACCACCACAGGATGCGCGTGCAGGTTTCCGACGGGGACGGGGTGGGTGTGGGCTTCGGGGTGGTGGGGGCCGGGTTCGAGGTGTCGGAGTTCTGGGGGGCCTCGGTCTCGGCGGGCGGCGCGGCCGTGGGACGGACCGAGGCGTTCGACGCGGAACGGTCCTTCGGCTTGCCCTCGTCCTCGGCGTCCTCGTCGTCCTTGGACTTCCCGGACTCCGAGGCGGACGGCGAAGGCGAGTCGTCCGGCGACGTGCCGTCCGCGCCGTCCACCCCGCCCACGCCGGAGTCGCCGTCCGGCGCACCCTCCGCCGAGTTGGCCGGCGACGGGGTGACCGCGTCGTCCACGGACGCCGCGTTCGGGTGCGACGGCGGTGCCTCCATGCCGAGTTCAGCGAGGCTCAGCCCGCCCGCGGCGAGCACCAACCCCGCCCCGACCAGCAGCAGACGCCTGCGCCGGCGGCGATGCGCGGCCGCCCGCCGGTCCCGCCGGGCGGCACGGTCGCCGGGTTCGCGGCCCTTGGACCGGGACCGGGCGGCGCGGGCGGCCCGGCGCCCGCCGACGTTCACCTCGCCATCGTCGTCGCGCTCACGCGCTTCACCGTCACCTTCGCGCGGCGCTTCGCCGTACTCATCCGCTTCGTCGCGCTCACGCGTTTCATCACGCTCGTACGCCTCGTCGCGCCCATACGCTTCGCCGCGTTCCTCCGCGGTGAAGTCGTCCGGTTCGGGCGATGCGCCCATGTACGACCGGCTCTCTTCGGCCGGTGCGCCGCACCCGGGACAAGCCAGGGCGCCGTTGAGGTGCCGTTGGCACGGGTGGCAGTAGTCCATGACGCCGGAAGATTATTTGGCGCGCCGGTGACGTTCCCAGGCGCCCTCGTGAAAGTTGTGTAGGAACCTTGTGTACTGGCGGGTCAGGACGGCTCAAGCCCTGATCATCGCCCCTCTTCGGGACCTTCGTGACGAGACCGTTGTGCGTTCGACCCATTGACACTCGGAGCGGGTCGTCCTTACTGTCGCGCCAGCATTTCGAACGAGCTTCGAAATTTCGAACAGACACGATGAAGGACAGGGAGCACCGTGCGCATCACGGGAATCAGCACACACGTGGTCGGAACGCCGTGGCGGAACCTGACCTACGTCCAGGTGCACACCGACGAGGGACTCACCGGAGTCGGCGAGACCCGCATGCTGGGCCACACCGACGCCTTGCTGGGCTACTTGCGCGAGGCGGAGGCCAACCACATTCTCGGGTCCGACCCGTTCGCTGTCGAGGATCTCGTCAAGCGGATGAAGTACGGCGACTACGGGCGGGCCGGCGAGATCGTGATGTCCGGCATCGCCGTCATCGAGATGGCCTGCTGGGACATCAAGGGCAAGGCCCTCGGCGTCCCGGTGTGGCAGCTGCTCGGCGGCAAGGTCACCGACAAGGTCAAGGCATACGCGAACGGTTGGTACACCACCGAGCGCACGCCGGAGGCGTACCACAAGGCGGCGCGGGGCGTCATGGAGCGCGGCTACCGGGCGCTCAAGATCGACCCCTTCGGTACCGGCCACTTCGAACTCGACCACGAGCAGAGCCTGTACGCCGTCTCGCTGATCGAGGCCGTGCGGGACGCCATCGGGCCCGACGCCGAGCTGATGCTGGAGATGCACGGCCGGTTCTCCCCGTCCACCGCGGTCCGGCTGGCCAAGGAACTGGCCCCCTTCAAGCCCGCGTGGCTGGAGGAGCCGGTGCCGCCGGAGAACCTGAAGGCGCTGGAGAAGGTCGCCGCCAAGGTGGACATGCCGATCGCCACGGGTGAGCGCATCCACGACCGGATCGAGTTCCGCGAGCTCTTCGAGAGCCAGGCCGTCGACATCATCCAGCCGGACGTCGGCCACATCGGCGGCATCTGGGAGACCCGCAAGCTCGCCGCGACCGCCGAGACCCACTACATGCTGGTCGCGCCGCACAACGTGGGCGGCCCGGTGCTGACCGCCGCCTCGCTCCAGGTCGGCTTCACCGCGCCGAACTTCAAGATCCTCGAGCACTTCAACGACTTCGCGGACGCGGACATCAAGAAGGTCATCAAGGGCGCCCCGCAGGTCGACCCCGAGACCGGCTGCTTCCACCTCTCCAACGAGCCGGGCCTCGGCGTCGAACTGGACGTGGACGCGGCGGCGGAGTTCCCGCAGCAGCAGGCCCGGTTCGACCTGTGGGCCGAGGGCTGGGAGCAGCGCAAGCCCAAGGGGACCCAGTGACGACCTCGCCCGACGCGGCCACCGCCGTCGTCATCGAGGCTCCGGGCGAGCACCGGCTCGTCCCGCACGAGCCCCGGCAGCCCGCGGCGGGCGAGGCACTGGTCCGTGTCCACGCCTCCGGGATCTGCGGCAGCGACCGCGAGGTCTACCAGGGCAACAGGCCCGAGGGATATGTCCGTTACCCCCTCGTCCCCGGCCATGAGTGGTCCGGGACGGTGGTCTCCGTCGGCGACGGCGTTCCTTCAAGTCTTGTAGGCCGCAAGGTCGTGGGCGAGGGCTTCCGGAACTGCCAGGTGTGCGACCGCTGCCACGCCGGCGAGACCACGCTGTGTTCGGCGGGGTACGAGGAGACCGGCTTCACCCAGCCGGGCGCCATGGCCACCACGCTGACACTTCCTGCCCGCTTGCTGCATGTTCTTCCGGACGGCTGCGATCTGACGGCGGCGGCGCTGTTGGAGCCGGCCGCGTGCATCGCGGCGGCCGCACTCAAGGCCAACGCGGTCCCCGGGGAGCGGGTGGCCGTCGTGGGCACCGGCACCCTCGGTATGTTCGCCGTTCAGTTCTTGAAGGCGGCGTCCCCGGCCGAGCTGCTCGTCGTGGGCACCCGTCCGGACCGTGCGGAACTGTCCAGAAGGTTCGGCGCCTCGGACTTCCGTACGAAGGATGAGGAGCTGCCCGGCGACTTCGACGTCGTCATCGAGACCGCCGGCTCCGCGGACGCGGCCGTCACCGCCGCCGCGCTGCTGCGGCGCGGCGGACGGCTGGTCCTGACGGGCATCCCGGCGTCGGGCGCGGACGGGCTCGACCCGACGGACCTCGTCGTACGGCAACTGGAGGTGCACACCGTGTTCGGGGCGCCGCCGGACGCCTGGGCGCACACGGTCCGGGTTTTCGGGGCCGGGCTCCTCGACCCGCTGCCGCTCGTCACGCACGAGCTGCCGCTGCACGAATTCCCGGAGGCCATCGAGTTGGTGGGTTCCGGCGACCCGAAGGTCGGAAAGGTCCTCCTGCGGCCGTGACACAACCCTGAGCCGTACGCCGGTACGGATGTACCTGACTACTCCGTACCGGCGTACACCCCAAGATCTCTGTGCGATGAGCCGCGAACCTCGTCCGAAATATCGAACCTGAAGGACAGCTTGTGACCGACACCAACGCTCCGGCGCCCCGTCGGCCCGGCGAGCAGGCGCTCGCCGCGCTCGGCCTGGACGCGCCCGCTCTCGACCCCGCCGACGCCTCTCCGCACACCTTTCCGGGCGGCGGCCGCTGGCGCACCGAGGTTCCCTCCGTGGAGGGGCCGGAGGCGCTCGCCGTGGTCCTCAAGGAGGCCTCGCGGCTCGACGTGCCGATCCACCGGATCAGCCAGGGCAGCGGTGTCTGGATGCTCACCGACGCCGAGATCACCGAGATGGTGGAGGCGACGGCCGAGCGCGACATCGAGCTCTGCCTGTTCACCGGCCCCCGCGGCACATGGGACATCGGCGGCTCCACCCGCACCGACTCCCGGGGCGCCGGGCTGCGCGCCCGCGGCCACGACGCGGTCGCCGGCTGCGTGGAGGACGCCGTGCGCGCGACCGAGCTGGGCGTGAAGTGCCTGCTCGTCGCCGACGAGGGCGTGCTCTGGACACTGCACCGCGCCCGTGAGGCGGGCATCCTGCCGGCCGACACCACCTTCAAGGTCTCGGCGCTCATCGGCCCCGTGAACCCGACCGCGTACGCCGTGTACGAGAACCTCGGCGGCGACTCGATCAACGTGCCGAGCGATCTGACGCTCGATCACCTCACCGAGATCCGGCGGGTGTCGGGCGCTCCGATGGACATGTACATCGAGGCACCCGACGACCTCGGCGGCTATGTGCGGATGTACGAGGTCGCCGAGCTGATCAGACGCGGCGCGCCGATCTACCTGAAGTTCGGCCTGTCGAAGGCGCCCGGGATCTACCCCTACGGGCACCACATGCGCGACCTGACGCTGTCCACCGCCAAGGAGCGGGTGCGGCGCGGTCGGCTCGCCCTGGACCTTCTGGCGCGGCACGGGGCGGACGGCGACATGGCGCCGCTCGGCACGCGTCTGCCGGGGGACCTGAAGCGATTTAGTAATCCCGCATAACGAACTGGCCAACCGTCTTCACAGAAGAAGACGCGGTCACACAGAATCCCCCACATCTTCTTCTGGCGTCCTCTCGGCTCCTCCCTCGCTCGCGAAGCGCCGTCCTCACCGCCAGAACGTTCCAGGCAACAAGACATCAAGGATGATGATCATGCGCACTCGTCGAGCCGCTCTCACCGCCATAGCCTCCGCCGCCTCCCTCGCCCTGACCCTGTCCGCCTGTGGTCAGAACAGCGAGGGCGGCAGCAAGGACGAGGGCGGCAGCACCAAGGGCGCGACCATCGGCATCTCGATGCCGACCAAGTCCTCCGAGCGGTGGATCGCCGACGGCAACAACGTCGTCAAGGACCTGGAGTCCAAGGGCTACAAGACCCAGCTGGTCTACGGCGAGGACGACCCCGCCAAGCAGGTCTCCCAGATCGAGAACATGATCACGCAGGGCGTGAAGGCCCTGATCGTCGCGGCGATCGACAACAAGTCGATGAACAACGTGCTCCAGCAGGCCAAGGACGCCAAGATCCCGGTCATCTCCTACGACCGTCTGATCCTCGGCACGGAGAACGTCGACTACTACGCCTCCTTCGACAACGAGAAGGTCGGCGAGCTCCAGGGCGACTACATCGTCAACAAGCTCGGCCTCAAGAGCGGCAAGAAGGGCCCGTTCAACATCGAGCTGTTCGCCGGCTCCAACGACGACAACAACACCCGCTACTTCTTCCAGGGCGCCATGAACGTCCTCAAGCCCTACATCGACAAGAAGCAGCTCGTCGTCAAGTCCGGTCAGACCGAGCTGACCAAGGTCACCACGCTGCGCTGGGACGGCGCCACCGCCCAGCGCCGCATGGACGACATCCTCACCAAGTCGTACAAGAGCGGCAAGGTCGACGCCGTGCTCTCGCCGTACGACGGCATCTCCATCGGCATCATCTCCGCGCTGAAGTCCGACGGCTACGGCTCCAAGGACAAGCCGCTGCCGGTCGTCACCGGGCAGGACGCCGAGGTCGCCTCGGTGAAGTCGATCATCGCGGGCGACCAGTCGATGACGGTCTACAAGGACACCCGCGAGCTCGCCAAGGTGGCCTCGAGCATGGTCGACGCGCTGCTGAACGGCAAGAAGCCGGAGACCAACGACACCGAGACCTACGACAACCAGGCGAAGGTCGTGCCGGCCTACCTGCTGGAGCCGGTCGCCGTCGACAAGGAGAACTACCAGAAGGTCGTCGTCGACTCCGGCTACATCAAGGCGGGAGACCTCAAGTAAGCCGGATCCCCGACCACCACTGATTGGAAGGCACGACCATGGCGGGACCCGTCCTGGAAATGCGCTCGATCGTCAAGACCTTTCCCGGTGTGAAAGCGCTGTCGGACGTCACCCTGACCGTCCGCCAGGGCGAGGTCCATGCCATCTGCGGTGAGAACGGCGCCGGAAAGTCCACCTTGATGAAGGTGCTCTCCGGCGTCCATCCGCACGGCAGCTACGAGGGCGAGATCCTCTTCGAGGGAGAGGAGTGCCGCTTCAAGGACATCAGGGCCAGCGAGCAGCGCGGCATCGTCATCATCCACCAGGAGCTGGCGCTCTCCCCGTACCTCTCCCTCGCGGAGAACATCTTCCTCGGCAACGAACACGCCAAGGGCGGGTTCATCGACTGGCGGGAGACCCTGCGGCACGCCACCGAGCTGCTGCGCCGGGTGGGTCTCGACGACCACCCGGAGACCCGCGTCGCCGACATCGGTGTGGGCAAGCAGCAGCTGGTGGAGATCGCCAAGGCCCTGTCGAAGAAGGTGAAGCTGCTCATCCTGGATGAGCCGACCGCCGCCCTGAACGACGAGGACAGCGGCAAACTCCTGGATCTCATCCTGGAGTTGAAGAAGCAGGGCATCACCTCGATCATCATCTCCCACAAGCTGAACGAGATCCGCCGGGTCGCCGACTCGGTGACGATCATCCGTGACGGCAAGTCCATCGAGACCCTCGATGTGAAGGCGCCGGAGACCACGGAGGACCGGATCATCAGCGGGATGGTGGGCCGCGACCTCGACCACCGCTTCCCCGAGCGCACACCGCACGAGGCGGAGGAGGGCGCGGCACCGGCCCTGGAGATCCGCGACTGGACCGTGCTCCACCCGATCGACCAGCAGCGCAGGGTGGTCGACCATGTGTCGATCCACGCGCGGCGCGGGGAGATCGTCGGTATCGCGGGCCTCATGGGCGCCGGCCGCACCGAGCTGGCGATGAGCGTCTTCGGCCGGTCCTACGGCCGTTACGCGGGCGGCACGGTCCTCAAGGACGGCGCCGAGATCCGTACGAAGTCGGTGGCCGACGCGGTCAAGCACGGCATCGCCTACGTGACGGAGGACCGCAAGCACTACGGTCTGAACCTGATTGACACGATCAACCGCAACATCTCGCTGACCGCCCTGAAGAAGGTCGCCAAGCGGGGCGTCGTCGACGAGCACGAGGAACGCCAGGTCGCCGAGCGCTACCGCAAGACCATGAACATCAAGGCGCCGACGGTGTTCGAGCCGGTGGGCAAGCTGTCCGGCGGCAACCAGCAGAAGGTCGTCCTCAGCAAGTGGATCTTCGCCGGGCCGGATGTGCTGATCCTCGACGAGCCGACGCGCGGTATCGACGTCGGCGCCAAGTACGAGATCTACACGGTCATCGACAAGCTGGCCGCTGAGGGCAAGGCGGTCGTCTTCATCTCCTCCGAGCTGCCGGAGCTGCTGGGGATGTGCGACCGCATCTACACGATGGCCGCGGGGCGGCTGACCGGCGAGTTCTCGCGTGCCGAGGCCACGCAGGAATCGCTGATGCGCCAGATGACGAAGGACAAAGAGGTAACCCGATGAGCACGGAAGTGACCGCCAAGAGCCCGGCCCCGGCGCCGTCGGGCGGGACCGGATCGGCCACCGGCGGCGGACTGCTGCAGCTGATGCTGGACGGCATGCGCCGCAACATGCGGCAGTACGGCATGCTGATCGCCCTCGGCCTGATCGTCGCCTTCTTCGCGATCCTGACCGACGGCGACCTGCTGCTGCCCCGCAACGTCTCCAACCTGGTCCTGCAGAACAGCTACATCCTGATCCTCGCGATCGGCATGATGCTGGTGATCGTCGCGGGCCACATCGACCTGTCGGTCGGTTCGCTCACGGCCTTCGTGGGCGCGTTCGCGGCCGTGCTGACGGTCCAGCACGACGTGTCCTGGCCGCTCGCGGTCGTGCTCTGCCTGCTGGCGGGCGCGGCGGCGGGCGCGGCGCAGGGCTTCTTCATCGCGTACCTCGGGATACCCTCGTTCATCGTTACCCTCGCCGGGATGCTCGTCTTCCGCGGTGTGACGGAGATCCTGCTGGAGGGCCAGACCCTCGGCCCGTTCCCCGACGGCCTGCAGAAGATGGGCAACGGCTTCCTGCCCGAGGTCGGCCCCACGACGAACTACCACAACATCACGCTGCTGCTGGGCTTCACCCTGATCGCCTTCGTGGTGATCCAGGAGATCCGTGACCGGTCACGCCAGAAGGAATTCTCCCTGGACGTGGTGCCCCGCAACATCTTCCTGCTCAAGCTGATCGCCATCTCCGCCGCGCTGCTCGCGGTCACCATGCTGCTCGCCAGCTACAAGGGCGCGCCGATCATCCTGCTGGTCCTGGGTGCGCTGGTCGTCGGCTACGGCTACCTGATGCGCAACTCCGTCTTCGGTCGGCACATCTACGCGATCGGCGGCAACCTGCCGGCCGCGAAGCTCTCCGGTGTGAAGGACAAGAAGGTCACCTTCCTGGTCTTCGTCAACATGGGCGTCCTCGCGGCCCTCGCGGGTCTGGCGATCGCCGCCCGGCTGAACGCGGCCTCCCCGAAGGCCGGTCTGAGCTACGAGCTGGAGGCCATCGCCTCGGCGTTCATCGGCGGCGCGTCCATGAGCGGCGGCGTCGGCACCGTCCTCGGCGCGATCATCGGTGGTCTCGTCCTCGGCGTGCTGAACAACGGCATGAACCTCCTCAGCGTCGGCACCGACTGGCAGCAGGTGATCAAGGGCCTGGCGCTGCTGGCGGCGGTCGGGTTCGACGTGTGGAACAAGCGCAAGGGCGGTTCCTGACGGAACCCGCAAGGGGGCCTCGCCTGCGGGCGGGGCCCCCTTTTCCCGTGAGAGGAGCAATCCGGTGAAGGAAGTCTTCGGCAAGCTCGCCGACGGCACCGAGATCCACCGCTGGTCGCTGGAGAACGGCGGCACACGGCTGCGGGTCCTGTCGTACGGCGGGATCGTGCAGTCCCTGGAGGTCCCGGACCGTGAGGGCCGGTACGCGAACGTCTCCCTCGGCTTCGACTCCGTCGAGGAGTACGTCGCCGACTCCCCCTACTTCGGCGCCCTGATCGGCCGGTACGGCAACCGCGTCGGCGGGGGCCGGTTCACCCTCGACGACACGGCGTACGAGCTGTCCGTGAACGACGGCGGCAACAGCCTGCACGGCGGTGCCGGCGGCTTCGACAAGACGGTGTGGGACGTCGAGCCGTTCGTTCATGACTCGAACGTGGGTCTGCGTCTCACCCGCACCAGCCCCGACGGCGAGATGGGCTACCCCGGCACCCTGCGGACCGCGGTCACCTACACCCTGACCGAGGAGGGCGACTGGCGCATCGACTACGAGGCGACCACCGACCGGCCGACCGTCGTCAACCTCACCAGCCACGTCTACTGGAACCTCGCGGGCGAGGGCAGCGGCTCCGCCCACGACCACGAGCTGGAGATCGCCGCCTCCCGCTACACGCCCGTCGACGCCGGCCTCATCCCCGTCGGTGAACCGGCCGAGGTGGCGGGCACGCCCTTCGACTTCCGTCGGGCCAAGCCGATCGGCGCGGACGTCCGCACGCGTGACCAGCAGCTTCTGTACGCCAAGGGGTTCGACCACAACTGGGTGCTCGACAAGGGGCGGACGGATCTCCCGGAGCGGGCCGCGACACTGCGCGACCCGTCCTCGGGCCGCACCCTGACGATCTCCACGACCGAGCCGGGGCTCCAGTTCTACTCGGGGAACTTCCTCGACGGCACACTCGCCGGACCGTCGGGGCGGATCTACCGCCAGGGCGACGCCGTGTGCCTGGAGACCCAGCACTTCCCGGACTCGCCGAACAAGCCGTCGTACCCGTCGACGGTGCTCCGACCGGGGCAGACGTACCGCTCGACGACGGTCCACTCGTTCGGAGCCTGAACACGGCAGCGCACAGGTTCTTCACAAATTCCGGCCAACTTCCCAGTGGTTGAACAGCGTCCCCCCGTTCTCCGTATGTAGGGGCGGCTCGTGCTCCCCCGCACGGGCCGCCCTTAGTCGTCGGACCCGGTTCGTCCCCAACGGGTCCGCCCCCTACGGAGGTTCCATGGCCGACAACGTCACCTCGTTGTTCCGCAGCACGACGGCGCACAGCCCCTCGATGGCGGCGCTGACGCGTGAGGGCGGCGACGGGGTCGGCCCGGTGGACTTCTGCATACCGTGCAACCCGTACTTCCCCACCCCGGCCATGTTCGACGAGATGGCGAGCAGGCTGAAGGACATCATCACGTACTACCCGAGCAGCGCCGACACCATCACCGCGGAGCTGTGCAACCTGCTGCAACTGCCGCCGCAGTGCGTGGCGATGGGCAACGGTTCGACCGAGCTCATCACCTGGATCGACCATCTGCTGGTCCGGGAGTCCCTCGCCGTCCCCGTCCCCACCTTCGGCCGCTGGACCGACCAGCCGATGGAGACCGGCAAGCGCGTCGACATGTTCCCGCTGCAGGAGTCCAGCGGCTTCGCCCTGGACCTCGCCCAGTACGCCGAGTTCATCCGGGCGCGCGGCACGCGGGTCGCCGTCATCTGCAACCCGAACAACCCCGACGGCGGCTTCCTGCACCGGCACGCGCTGGTGCAGTTCATGGACGCGATGGCCGACCTGGACCTCATCGTCATCGACGAGTCGTTCCTGGAGTTCGCCGACGCCGAGTCCGAGCCGAGCACGGTGCAGGACGCGGTGATGCGGCCCAACGTCGTCGTACTGCGTTCGCTCGGCAAGAACTTCGGACTGCACGGCATCCGCTTCGGCTATCTGGTCGCCAACCCGGCGCTCGCCGGGAAGATCCGCTCGATGCTGCCGAAGTGGAACCTCAACTCCTTCGCGGAGCACGTGGTGTTCATGCTGAAGAACCACGGCCCCGAGTACATGGAGAGCCTGCACCAGGTGCGGCGCGACCGCCTGGACATGGCCCGTCAGCTCTCCGCCCTCCCCGGTCTGACGGTGTATCCGTCACAGGGGAACTTCCTCTTCGTGCGCCTGCCCGTGGGCGCCGAGGGCACCGTGGTCCGTGACCGGCTGCTCACCGAGCACCGGATCCTGGTCCGCGAGTGCGGCAACAAGGTCGGCTCGTCCAGTCGCTTCCTGCGACTCGTGGTCCGGCCCCAGGTGGACGTGCGTCGCCTGGTGTCCGGCCTGGAGTCGGTTCTCTACGGGTCCAGGAGGGGAGCCGCCGTACCCGAGCTGGGCACCGGGACCAGCTACAGCTCGGGTACGGCGGCCGTGGACCGGCTGATGAGCGAGACCAACGGCGCCGGTATGGCGGGCCTCGCCGCGCAGGCCACCGGCCCGGTCGGCATGCCCGGCATGAACCAGACCCCGGCCCCCGTGCCCACCCCGGCCCCCATGCCCACCCCGGCCCCGATGCCCACCCCGGCCGTCGCCCAGATGCCGACCCCGGTCCCCGCCCCCATGCCGACCCCGGCACCCGCTCCGGCGCAGGTGCCCATGCCGGCACCGATGCCGGCGCCCGCCGCTCCCATGCCGCAGGGGCCGTCGATCCCCTCCATGCCGAACGTGGCCGCCATGCCGGGTATGCCGGGCATCCCGGGCATGACGCCCGCACCCGCCACCGGGCTGGAGCCGGTCGCCCAGACCGGGATGCCCGGCATGGCCACCGCGGCCGCCAACCGCCGCGCGATGGGCGCCGCCCAGGGGCTCACCGCCGCCCAGGTGCGCGGCCGTACGGCCCCCGAGGAGCAGCCGGAGCCGCTGGGCTGGCCGGCGGCGGGGGCGGTCTACAACCAGGTGGGCTGATCCCCACCGCCGAAGAACCCCATGGGGCGACGCCCCCGACAGCCCTTCGTGGCCTGTCGGGGGCGTCGCCCTGTGTCGCTGTTCTCAGGTGAGTCGGAGGGCCAGGGTGACCTCGGCGCCTGTTCCTGTTGTGTCGGTGGTGACTGTCAGGCGGTCGGTGACCAGGTGGGCGAGCCAGAGGCCGCGGCCCCGGCAGCCCTCGGTGAGGCCGGGGAGGAGTTCGGGGATGGCGGGGACGAAGCCGGGGCCGTCGTCGGTGATCCGGCACTCCAGTTCGTCCGGGAGCCGGCGCAGCTCCAGTCGGCCGCGGCCGCCGGCGTGCTCCACCGCGTTGGCGGCGATCTCGCTGACGGCGAGGGTGAACTCGCCGAGCCGTACGCCCCCGAGGCCCGCGGCGGCCGCCGCGTCCTCGACCTGGGCCCGCACCTGGGGCAGGTTCTCGCCGGTGAAGTGCCGTATCAGCAGGAGTGTGCCGCGGCGGTTCGGAGCGCCGCGGAAAGGGGCGCCGACCGGTGTATCGACAGGGGTGCCTACCTGTGTACCGGCGGGGGGGTCGACCTGTGTGCCCACGGGAGCGCCCAGGACGCCGGCGTTCGGGCCGCCGGTGTCGCCGGTTCCGCCGTCTGTCTCCCCGCCCGGCATCGCAGCCGCCTCCTCTCCATGGGGGTCGAAGTGCCCGGGCACGGGGCGCTGGGCGTCAAAGGCGAACTGCCGCACGCCGCCCACGCTAGCCGTGCTCGCCCGATGAGTACCCACGAGATCGGGAGGGCATTGTGCCTGGTCGGAACCGTACGAATTCGACCGAACCACGATCCTTTCCGCTCGACCTCGGCTGATCGGTTGCCGTCCGTCGATCAGGGCGGCGCGCCGCTCCGCCGATCGGGGCAGTGCGGCCGCGGCTCCGCCGAACACGACGGCACCGGCCCCCTCCCACGGGGTGCGTGAGGGGGGCCGGTGAAAGGGGGTGCCGAGTCGTGGGCGTCGCGTCAGTCGTTCACTCGGCCGTCTTCGCGACCGTCGCTATCGAGTCCAGGACCTTCCGCGGATCGCCGTTCGCCTTGACCGCCCCGCCGATCTGCTTGCGGATGGCGGCGGCCACCTGGGACCAGTTGGTCTCGGCGACGGGGTAGAGCCGCAGGTTCTGCAGGGTGTCCAGGCCGCTCCACAGGGCCTTGTGGCGCTTGTCGGCGTGCATCGCGTCGGCGGCGGTCGTGGTGACGGGCAGCAGCTCGTACTCGGCGGCCTGTTCGATCACGTACTTGTCGCTGTAGAGGAAGTCGAGGAACTGGCCCATCGCCTCGCGGTGGTCGTCGTTCTTGAAGGCGACGATCCAGTCCGCGGTGCCCATGGCCGGTGTGGCCCGGCCGTCGCGGCTCGGCAGCGGGATCGACCCGTAGGGCACGGAGTCGGAGGAGTCCTCGATCTGGCGGATCAGCGACAGCGGGCCGTTGACCATGGCCGCGTCACCGCGCAGGAAGCTCTGCACGGCGTCGTCGCGGTTGAGTTGGCCGGGCGGGACCGGGCCGGCGAGGCCCTCGCCGACCAGCTTGTCCCGCAGCCAGGTCAGCGTCCGTACATTGGCGGGCGACGCGAGGTCGTAGCTGTTGGAGTCGTCGGTGTAGCCGCCGTCGCCGGCCAGCAGCCACATCAGCGTCTCGGCCTCGGCCTCCTCCGGGCCGAGCGGCACGGCGATCGGCGACTCCACGCCCTGGGCCTTCAGCTTCCGCGCCGCCGTGACGAGGCCGTCCCAGCTCTTGGGGGGCTGCAGGCCCGCCGCGGCGAACAGGTCCTTGTTGTAGTAGAGCAGCCGGGTGCTCGCGGTGAACGGCAGCCCGTACTGCACCCGGTCCATCTCGCCGGCGTCGGCGAGGCTCTGTACGAAGGAGGCCTGGACCGGCACCGACAACAGCTCGTCGGCGCTGTAGAGGAGGCCCTGGGCGGCGTACTGCGAGTAGCCGTCGGCCTGCACGATGTCGGGTGTCTCGCCCCGCTCGACCAGTTCGGCGACCTTCTCGTCGACCTTGTCCGGGGCGTACACCTCGACGTTCACGTCGATGTCGGGGTGCTCGACGTTGAAGGCGAGGACGACCCGGTCCCAGTAACCCTCGGAGTTCTTGTGGACGTTGTCGCCGTAGTTGGTGGCGACGACAGTCAGGGAGACCCGGCCGGACTCGGCGTCCGCGTCCCCGCCGCAGCCGGAGAGCCCCGCCGCGAGTGTCAGTGCGGCCGTGGCCGCCACGATCGTCCGGGCCTTGTGGCGCACGGTTTCCCCACTTCCAGCTTCCGGCACTTCTCCCTGGTCGAGCACGCCGGGCACATTCCGTCGCCCGTCGGCGCCGCCCGCGCCCGGTCGATGCCGCCGGCCGATGCCGCCGACCGTTCCCGGGACGCGTCTGTACGTATATACGGATCTCGCCCGTTCGTGCTCACGTTCGGGCTTGATCGTATGGCGCGTGCCCGCACCGCACGGTCCGGGGGCGTTGCGTTTTGATTCCAACGATGTGACGGGCGTTCAGGGGTCGTCTTGGGCCCTAGGGGTTTTCCCAGGCCGCCGGTTCCGCCGCCAGTCGCCGGACCGGTTCGGGCAGCGCGCCGGCCGCGATGTCGGCGACCGTGACGCCCTCCAGGATGCGGCGCACGTTGGCGCGCAGCGCGATCCACAGGGGCAGCAGCGGTTCGGCGGAGCCGGTGTAGGTGAGGCCGGTGGGCCGCTCGCCGCGTACGGACACGATCGGCCCGTCCACCGCGCGGATGATGTCGGCGACGGTGATCGCGGCGGGGTCCCGGGCGAGCCGGTAGCCGCCGCTGCCGCCGCGGCGGCTCGTCACGAGGCCGCCGCGCCGCAGGTCCCCGAGGATGCCCTCCAGGAACTTGTGGGGGATCTCCTGGACCGTCGCGATGACCTCGGACTTCACCGGGTCGTCGTCCTGCCGTACGGCGAGCTCCAGTACCGCGCGTACGGCGTAGTCCGCCCGTGCAGAGATCCTCATGGGCCACATTGTCGGCCACGCGGGGCGGACCGGGAGACCCGCCCCGAGTCCGCGCGGCCGTGGGCGTCGGCGGGGTCGGCCGGCATCAGCCGAGGCGGATCACGTTCCAGGAGAGCGGTTCGAGGGCGGCCTTCAGCACCCCGCCCTCCAGCGTCGTCCCCTCGGCCGCGTGCGGACCGACCCGCTCGGGCTCCGCGAGCGTGTTCCGTGCGTCGGGGTCGGCGTCGGCCAGCACGCTGTGCTCCACCACCCGGCTCAGGTCGAGCCCGCCCAGCGCGACCTCCAGCGGAAGCGCCTCCGTACGGCTCCGGTTGACCGCGAACACGGTCACCGACCCGTCCTCGGCCCGCACGGCGGTCGCGTGCAGCAGGTCCGCCTCCCCGTACTTCTCCGTGGCGTACGTCGGCGAGTCCACCCGTACGTCGAGGACCAGGCCGCGGCCGTACCGCGCGGCCTGGGCGAACGGGAAGAACGTCGTCTGCCGCCAGGCGGGACCGCCGGGCTCGGTCATGATCGGGGCGATGACATTGACGAGTTGGGCGAGGCAGGCGACGGTGACGCGGTCGGCGTGCCGGAGCAGCGCGATGAGGAGGGAGCCGAAGACGACGGCGTCGGTGACGCTGTAGTTGTCCTCCAGGAGGCGGGGGGCTTCCGCCCAGTCCCGGGTCTCGGAGTTCTCGATCTCGTGCCACTTCGAGATGTACCAGACGTTCCACTCGTCGAAGGAGAGGTTGATCTTCTTCTTCGACTTGAGCTTCGCGCCCACGTGGTCGGCGGTGGCGATCACGTTCTCGATGAAGGACTCCATGTCGACGGCGGAGGCCAGGAAGGAGTCGATGTCGCCGTTCTCGGGCTGGTAGTAGGCGTGCAGGGAGATGTGGTCGACGAGGTCGTACGTCTCCTCCAGGACCGTCGCCTCCCAGGCGGCGAAGGTCGGCATGGACTGGCTGGAGGAGCCACAGGCGACGAGTTCGACGCCCGGGTCGATCTGGCGCATCGCGCGGGCGGTCTCGGCGGCGATGCGGCCGTACTCGGTGGCGGTCTTGTGGCCGGTCTGCCAGGGGCCGTCCATCTCGTTGCCGAGGCACCAGAGTTTGATGCCGAACGGGTCCTTGTCGCCGTGCGCGGCACGGAGGTCGGACAGGGCGGTGCCGGCGGGGTGGTTGGCGTACTCCTGGAGTTCGAGGGCCTCGGCGACGCCTCGGGTGCCGAGGTTGAGGGCCATCATGGGTTCGGCCTGCGGGCCGATCTTCTTCAGGAAGGCGATGTACTCGGAGAGGCCGAAGCGGTTGGTCTCCGTGGAGCGCCAGGCGAGGTCGAGGCGGCGGGGGCGGTCCTCGACGGGGCCGACGGAGTCCTCCCACTTGTAGCCGGAGACGAAGTTGCCGCCGGGGTAGCGGATCGTGGTGACGCCGAGCTCACGGACCAGCTCCAGGACGTCGGTGCGCAGGCCCGCCTCGTCGGCCGCCGGATGGTCCGGCTCGAAGATCCCGGTGTAGACGCAGCGGCCGAGGTGCTCGACGAAGGAGCCGAACAGTCGGGGGTTGACCTCACCGACCTGGAAGGCGGGGTCGAGGGTGAAGCGGGCTGTGCGGGCCATGGACATCCTTCGCGTTCGATATCACGAATGGTGCTCGTTTGGTCGAACGGGACGTTATGTTCGCCGGTGGAGAGAGTCAATGGGGGCCGACAGGACGAACGGCGGTCGAACGATCGTTGGTCCGATTTCAACGATCGTTGGATTTCCGTGGTGTTCAGGCCACCGGGCACGTAGGGTCTGGCCGTGCCCGACCTCCCCGAACTCCTCCCCCACACCCTCGCCCGTCTCGACGCACTCGCCGCCCGGACCGGGGCCGATCGGGGGCAACTCCTCGACGTGGCCGCCCTGTCGGAGCGCACCGCGCTCGGTGAGGACGTCGTGCGGGCGCTGCTCGACGGGGGCGAACCGCCGGGCGACCGGATCGACGACCGGGTGCGCCGGCGGGTGCGGGCGCTGCACACGGCGTATCTCGCGCGCAGCGGCAAACGCACCGTCGACGTGTGCAAGGAGGTCGCCGAGCGGCTGTCGATCAGCCCGGAGTGGGCCCGGCAGCTGCTGCTCGGCAAGAAGATGCCGAACGTGCCCGACCTCACCGAACTCGCCGCGTTCTTCGGCGTCGAGGAAGGTGTCCGGTTCTTCACCGACCCGGCCGCCGCCGTCCTGGACCGGGAACTGCGCCGGGTGCTGGAGGGACTGGAGGGGGACGGGGGCGAGGGTCCGCTCGTGGAGTTCGCGACCCGGCACGGAGTGGTGACCCTCGCGCTGCGCGGGGGGCGGATGAACCTGACCCGGCGCAAGCAGGAGGCCCTCGCGGTGATGCTCGAAGGGCTGCTCGGCGTCGACGAGGAGGAGCCCGCGAAATGAGCCGTCGTGAACCGGGCGGCGCACGGCCGCGCGGGTCGGCCGGGGCCGCCGCGGCCACCGGTGTCCTCGGCCGGGTACGGGCCGCGCTGCTGCCCGCCCGGCCCGCCGCCGAGCGGCGCAGGTTGACCGCCGGGCTCGCCAAGGCGGTCCGGGCGCGGCTGGACGGCCCCACGGGGGTGCGGGAGTTGGGGGCGGCGCTGTGCGCGGAGATGAGCGCGCGGCGCGGCGGGCGGCCGGTGGAGCTGCGGTTCGAGCGGTTCCCGGACGAGATAGAGGTGACGGGGCTGTGGATGGAGTTCCCCGACTTCGACCTGGTGATCGTCGAGGAGCGGGCCGCTCCCGTGCAGCAACTGGTGATCCTGGGCCATGAGTTGTGGCATCTGCACGCCGGGCACAGCCATCACCGGGTGCCGGGCGCGGACGCCGCCGCGTTCGCGCTGTCCGATGGGCCGGGCTGGCCCGGGTCCGCCCTCGGGGTCGCCGCGCGCAACGGCTCGCACGCCTCGGCCGAACAGGAGGCCGAGGACTTCGGCCACCGGCTCGCCACCGTCCTGCGTCCCTGGGTGGACACCGGGCACGGGGGCCCCACGGGTCCGGCCCCCGGCGGTCCGGCCCACGGCACCCCGGCTCCCGGCACCCCGGCCGCCGCCGGTCCGGCCGACCGGGCGGACTCGGTGCGGCAGGCCCTCCAGGCGTCCCTCGGCTACCGCGGACCGCGCGGATGAGGGGGGCCACCGTGTCCGCGACCACGATCGGTGCCATGAGCCCCGCCGACTTCTTCGGCGGGCTGTACATCTCGTTCTGGATCCCCACGGCCGTCCTGACGGCCGCGCTGGTGATCAAGCTGCCCAGCATCGTGAAGCTGTGGAAGGACCCGCTGCTGCGGGCGGTCGGCGGTCTGCTGCTGCTCGCGTGCAGTGTGTTCCTGTTCGCGGTGCCGTCGGTGATCGCCTGGACCAACCGGGTCGTCGGCGTGCCGAACGTCGCCGCGCCCTGGGTGTACTCGCTGATCACCGCGTACTGCGCGGCCTGTCTGCTGCTCATCGTCGCCTGGCGCAACGGCCCGGCCGACCGCTCCCCGACGACCCGCCGCGCCATGCGCTGGGTCGTCAGCGTGTACGCGGCGGTGATCGTCGTCCTGTGGGTGCTGTTCGCGCTGGCGGACGTCCCCCGGGAGCGGCTGCGCGACCTGGACACGTACTACGCCACCACGCCCTTCATGCGCGAGGAGATCCTCCTCTACCTCGCCGCCCACACCGCGGCCTGCCTGATCACCTGTCATCTGATCCGCAGCTGGGTCCGCACCCAGGGCCTGGACCTGTGGCTGCGCGGCGGTCTGAAGGCGCTCGGGATCGGCTACGCGCTCAACCTGGTGTACGACGCCTCGAAGATCACGGCGCTGGTCGCCCGCTGGACGGGCCACGACCTGGACTGGCTGAGCACCGATGTGGCGCCGCCGGTGGTGGCCGTGGCGGCGATCTTCATCGCCGTCGGGTTCATCCTGCCGCACGGCGGCCAGTACCTGCACGAACGCTGGCGGGTACGGGTGAGCCACTGGCGGCTGCGGCCCCTGTACCTGCTCACCCGGAGCGTCAGCGGCTCCGGGGTGCCGTTCGCCCTGCGCGCCACGGCGGAGCTGCGCCTCACCCGCCGCGAGACCTTCATCCGCGACGCCCTGCTCCAGCTGGCCCGCCACTTCGACGACGATCTGCACCGCCGCGCCTACGCCGGGGCCCTCGCCCTCGGTCACGGTCCCGGCCGGGCGCGAGCGCTGGCCGCCGCGGTGACGATCCAGGACGCGCTGGCCGCGCGGAAGGCGTCGCCCGCCCCCGGGCCGCCGGTCCTCTCCCTGACGTCGGGCCCGCTGATCTTCCCCGACCTCACGGCCGGTCCGGGCCGCGCGGCCTGCCCCGAGCTCACCGTCTCCTCCGACCTCACCGACCTCCTCCAGGACATCGACGCCGTCTCCCGGGCACTGCGCCGCCCCGCGGAGATCGAGGAGGTCCGCACCCTCGCGACCGGATCAGCAGGCTCATCCGGATCGACGGGCCCCGTCGACCCCGCGGACCCGGCGTCCTCCGCCGCCGAGAGCAGCGTGTCCGCGCACGAGTGACGGCCCGTCGGCCCCCGAGGTACGGGTGGGCCGACGGGCCGTCGACGGATGTGCGGTGCGGGTGGGCTCAGCCGGCGAACGCGGGCTGCGCGAGGCCCTTGCCCGCGCCCGGCACGACCAGCAGCGAACCCGACAGCGGATGCGGGGTGTCGGTGCCGACCCGGGCCGTGGTGATGTACAGGTCGGTCAGGTCGGTGCCGCCGAACGCGCAGGCGGTGGGGCGGGGGGTGGGGAGGGGGACGACCCGGTCCAGTTCACCGGAGGGGGTGTAGCGGCGGACGGCGCCGCCCTCCCACAGAGCGACCCAGACACAGCCCTCGGCGTCGACGGTGAGGCCGTCGGGGAAGCCGGCGCCCTCCTCGATGGTGACGAACGGCCGCCGGTCGACGGGGAGCCGCACGCCGTCGGTCTCCACGTAGTCGAAGACGTCGATACGCCGGGTCGGCGAGTCGATGTAGTACATCAGCTGTCCGTCCGGGCTCCAGCCGATGCCGTTGCTGACGGCGACGTCGTCGAGGACGGCCTGCGCGAGGCCGTCGGCGGTGAACCGGGCGAGGGTGCCGCCGCCCGGGGCCTCGTCGTAGCGCATGGTGCCGGCGAAGAGGGAGCCGTCGGGGGCCACGGCGGCGTCGTTGGCCCGGCGGCCCGGCACCGGCTCGTGGTGCAGCCAGCGGAAGCCGCCGTCGGCGTCGCGCAGCCCGACACCGTCCCGCAGGTTCAGGACGAGGCCGCCGCCGGCGCGGGGCTTGGCCGCGCCGACGTGCTGCTCGGTGACGAGGATGGTGCGGCGGCCGGAGGCCGGATCGTAGGTGTAGACCCGCGAGCGGAGGATGTCGATCCAGATCAGCCGCTGGGCGTCGGTGTCCCAGGTGGGCCCCTCGCCGAGGGTCGCGTACTCGCGTACGGCGATGTCGTACGTGCTCATGCCACGCTCCGGTGTCCGAGGCGCTCGGAGAGTTCCGCGGCGCCCTTGGCGGCGAGCTGCTCCAGCTCGCTGCGGCGGTCCTCGCTCCAGCGGATCATGGGGACCGAGATGGAGAGCGCGGCGACGACCTTGCCCGTGCGGTCGCGGACGGGGGCGGCCACGCAGGAGACGTCGGGGTTGGACTCGCGGTTCTCCACGGCGAGACCCCGCTCACGGATCTGGGCCAGGGTCTCGCGCAGCACGCCCGGGTCGGTGATGCTGTTGGGCGTCATGGCGACCAGGTCGGCGTCGTCCGGGATCCGGGCGTTCAGCTCGGCCTCGGGAAGGGAGGCGAGGAGCATCTTGCCGACGGAGGTGCAGTGCGCCGGAAGGCGACGACCGGCGGCGGACACCATGCGGACGGCGTGCGTGGAGTCGACCTTGGCGATGTAGATGACGTCCGTGTACTCCAGGATCGCCACGTGCACCGTCTCGTCGCAGGTCTCGGCGACGGTACGGGCGACCTGCTGGCCCTCGGCGGCCAGGTCCAGCTGCTCGGCGTAACGGCTGCCCAGCTGGTACGGACGGACACCGAGGCGGTAGCGTCCCGGCTGACCCGCAACGGGCACGATGTAGCCACGGGCTGCGAGCGTGGTGACCAGCTCGTGGACGGTGGTGCGCGGCAGCTGGAGCTTGCGCACGATGTCGGGAGCGGAGAGTGTGCCGTCCCCGTCCAGGAAGAGCTCCAATATGTCGAGCGCCCGGGTCACGGCAGGTACTAGGCGTCCCATGGTCGGCCCCCTCCCTTGTTTCTTCGTTCTCGGTACCGGCTGTGTTCGAAATTTCAACAGTCGATCGGCATGACGAACACAGGCTAATCAACGGGGTGCGGCCGGGCAATGGCCGAGAACACCCCGTGTTTCCCGGCATGTGGGTGAGGGCAGCCCCTTTCCACACCAAGGGGACGGGGGCGGACGATGACGGAAGCCGGCGGAGCGGCCAGATTCCTGCTCGGCGGCCTGCTCGGCCTGACGCTCGGAGTGGGGCTCGTCGGCGGGGCCTGGCTGATCACGGGGGACGACAGTGACGAGGCGCCGGGGGCCGCGGGGGCACCGGCCGGCCGGGGCGGGGAGCTGTCGGCGCCCGCGAAGCTGGGCAGGTTCATCCATCAGGACGAGGCCGTCCTGGAGCTGGACGCCTCGCAGGGGAAGGAGCTGGCGGAACGGAACCGCGACTGGGACGGCAGGAGCGGGGAGCTGCTGTCCGAGGCGCACGGGGGCGCGGCGGCGACCGTCCAGTCCTTCTCCGACTCCCGTCTGGAGTCGTTCTTCCAGTTCGCGGCCGTCCGCGGACCCTCCCCGCGGCCGTACGTGCCGTACGCGGACCCGTCGGCGCTCGGTCTGGAGAAGCCGACGAACGAGAGGGTCACCTTCGGGAAGGTGGACTGCGTCCTCCACCACCAGCCGACCAACGCCGGGAACGAGCCGGAGCCCGACAGTGTGTCCACAGTCTCCTGTCAGCGCGGCGACGAGCGGCTGACCGTGCTGGTGCGCGATGTCACGGGGGACCTCACGCACGAGCCGAGCGAGGTGGCCCGGCTGGTGGACGAGGCCTGGGCCGGACTCACGTAGCTCCCGGTGGCCGCGCCCCTGCCGCGGCCGCCGCGCGCGTCAGCGTCGGCCGCGCGGGTCGCCGAGCTCTCCCCGGAGTCGTTGCGCCCTGAGGACCAGTTCCAGCTCGAAGCGGCGGTCGGGGTCGTCGATCTCGTCGCCCCACAGTTCCCGGATCTGGCGCAGGCGGTAGCGGACGGTCTGGGGGTGGACGCCGAGTCGGGTGGCGACCTCGGGGGCGCCACCCCTGGTCTCCAGCCAGGCCAGGAGGGTCTCGGCGAGGCGGCGCCCGTGCGTGGGGCCGCAGTGCGCGAGGGGCGCCAGGCAGCGTAGGGCCAGGTCGTCGATGAGCTCCTCCGGCTGGAGGAGGACCAGGGCCTCGGTGTGCTCGGTGCAGTGCAGCACCTCCCCGGCGGGCAGCAGCCGGCGTTCCATCAGGCTCACCGCGGCCTCCGCCCAGCGCAGCGACTTCGCCGCCTCCGCGAGCGGCACGGGCGGCCCGATCGCGCCGGACCACCCGGCGAGGGCCCGGTGGAGGAGTTCGGGGCGCCCGGCGGCGTCCGGTTCGGGCACGACCATGCGGGGCTGCTCGTACTCCATGTCGAGCAGGACGCCCTGGCCGACGGCCGGGGCCATGGCCTCGCGGGCGGGCCGCAGCAGGACGCCGACGGCGACCTTCTCGGGCAGGGGCCAGCCGATCCGGGCGGCACGTTCGGTGAGCGCGTCCGCGGGGTCGCCCCGGTGGTGCTCGACGAGGAGCAGCTCCATGAGGCGCCGCTGGAGCCGGAGCCGTTCGCCGGCCTGCCGGGCCGCCGCCTCCGCGTAGCCGCGCACCGACTGGTCCACCAGCCCATCCAGGTACTCGTAGCCGGCGTCGACCAGCTCGTACATCGCGGGCGGCGGGATCTCCACGCGCTGGCCGATCTCGGCGAAGCGGCGCCAGGCGAGGCGTACGCCGAGGCGGTAGATCGCCTGGAGGGAGTCCAGGCTGCGGCCGTGCAGGCCCTCGCCCCGGCCGAACTCCTGGAACACGCCGGGAGGCACCCGCGGGCGGCCCTCCGCGGTCTGGAGGTGCTGGACGAAGACCTCGATGGCGCGGCGGATGCCGATGAGGGCCATCGGCTCGCCGGAGTCGTCGAGGACGACCGGCAGATGGGGGTACTCGCGGCGGATCTCGCCCAGGATCTCCTCGGCGAGGGCCGGCGCCTCGGCCAGGGCGATCGCGGCGAACTCCCGCACCTGGTCACGCGGTACGTCGTGCCAGGCGGAGCGGACTGAGACGGTTCCCGGGCGCCCGGTCACCCCTCAGCGCTCCTGGCCGGCGTTCTCGTACGTGATGAGCGGGGTGTTCGGCTGGTCCGGGGTCGCCTCCAGCAGTGCGACGACACCGAACGCGGCCGCCACGGCGAGCGCGGCGGCGGCCACCATGGTGAGCGCGGCGGCGAGGGCGCGCCGCGGAAGTCCCGTCGCCCGCGCGGAGGGCGGGTCCGGCGGCGTCTGGTGCGTGGTCTCGGCGTGCGACATCGCAGGGTCAGCCTCTCGGTCGAAAGGTCGGCCCCACCCAGGGCACCCCACACCTCGGGACCTCCTGACGGTCCCGGTACTCGTCCACCTCGCCGGGGGCGTGTCGACGGCCCCTCAGCCAGTCGTCCGTCCCGGACACCGGCTCCGGCCCAGTGTCAGCAATGCATTGACACTGCGTCAAGACTCCGCCTACGGTTCCCGGCCCATACGTCACGCGCACCTTCCCCCTGGCGTCGCCCCATCCGAGACGCCTACCCGAGCCGCACCTTCCAACGCCCCTGGAGTGCCCGGATGCGCCGTACAGCCTCACCCCTGTCCCTGGTCCTGCTGGGCCTCGGTACCTTCCTGCTGGTCCTCGCACCCCTGCTGGCCTGGTACGTGGAGCCACGGGCCGCGCTGAACCCGATCGACATCGACACGACCGCCGTCTACACCGGCACGGGCAGCGTCTTCGACGTGGAGCAGGTGCGGACCGTACCGGACCAGAAGATCACCGTGACCCAGCGGGTACGCGGCGACGTGGCCGAGAGCGAACGCAGCGGAGCGGCCGTGTGGGACGTGATCACCAGCGTCGACACGGACAGGTCGCTGCCGGCCGCCGACCCGCACGACGCGCTGGACTTCGTCCCGCACCGCTGGGTCAGCGACCGCAGGACCAACCGGCCGGTGCACTGCTGCAAGGAGAAGCCGTACATCGAGGGTGAGGCGTACCTGAAGTTCCCCTTCGACGTGCGGGAACGCTCCTACCGCTGGTGGGACAACTCGCTCGGCGCGACGGTCACGCTCCACTACGAGGGCCGCAAGAAGATCCGCGGGTACGAGGGGATGCGTTTCACGGCGACCGTTCCGGCGACGAGGACCGGCACGCGGCTCGTGCCCGGCGCCCTCGTCGACGAGCCGGGCCGGCCGCAGGTACTGGCCGAGGAGTGGTATGCCAACCACGGCCTCGAACTCGTCGTCGACCAGGCCACGGGACGCGTGCTGTACGCGCGGACCGGGCCGCGCCGGACCCTGCGGGCGCCCGGCGGCACCGAGGACGCGGCCGTGCTGCTCGACAGCCGGAAGCTGGCGTTCACCGCCGAGACGCAGAAGTTCGCGGTCGAGCAGGCGGACCGGGACAGCGGACTGCTGCGGCTGGTGGGGCGGACGCTGCCGATCGGTACCGCTGTGGTGGGGTTCGTCCTCGCCGTGCCGGGTGCCGTTTTGGTGGTGCGCGGCAGGCGGCGTCCCGAAAGGTCCGAGTCGCCCCAGGATCCGATCACGATATGACAGGGCGTCAGTTCAACAAACCCCGGAAATTGTCACGTCGGTGAGTAGCAGCTTCGAAACTCTCGGCGAAAACTGTCCACCCCACCTGAGCACAGCCCACCCATACCTCGCTCCCGACCTCGCTCCCGCGCACCACGACCTGCCCGCCGCGACCGGACCGTCCCCCCACACGCCCCACCGGAACAACCCTCACAGCGAACCTCCTTCTCCCCCGCTGAGTTCCGCACCCCGAGACGAGTTGGAGCACCCATGCCCCAGCACGTGCCGTTCTCGCTGGTCGACGCGTTTCCCCGCGGCGTCCGGCACGCCCCGGCGGGCGCCCCACCGCCACGCCGGATCGTTTTCCTCGCCCGCCGTGACCTCGGTAATCCGGCGGCGGGGGGCTCCGAGCTCCTCGTCCACCGGCTCGCCGAGGGCCTGACGGGACTCGGTCACCAGGTCACCCTGCTCTGCGGGGGCCCGGCGGCCCTGCGCGACTACCGGGTCGTGTCCGCGGGCGGCGACCTGAGCCACCACTTCCGGGCCAGAAGCACCCTCGCCCGTCAGGTCGGCGACTGCGACCTGCTCGTCGAGGTGTGCAACGGCATGCCGTACCTGACACCGCTGTGGCACCGCGGGCCGACGCTGTGCCTCGTCAACCATGTGCACACCGATGTGTGGCAGATGCGGTTCGGCGGGGCGCTGGCGCCCGCGGCCCGGCTCGGCAGAAGCCTCGAACACTGGGCGCTGACGGGCGCGCAGCGCGGCAACCTCGTGGTCGCCGTCTCCCCGTCCACGGCGACGGCGCTCACCGCGATCGGCGTGGACGGCGACCGGATCCGGGTCGTCCACAACGGGGTCGAGGAGCCGGGGCCACGTGCCGAACGGTCGCCCGAGCCGCTGTTCGTCGCCGTGGGGCGGCTGGTCGAGTACAAGCGGATCGATCTGCTGCTGCGGCTGTGGGAGCGGGTCAGGCCCGTCACCGGCGGTCGGCTCGTCATCGTCGGCGACGGACCGGAGCGGCAACGGCTGGAGGCGATGGCCGGGCCCGGCGTCGAATTCGCCGGGCATGTCTCCGAGGCCGAGAAGCACCGGCTGCTGTGCGCGGCCTGGCTGCTGCTGCACCCGTCCGCCATGGAGGGGTGGGGGCTCGTCGTCACCGAGGCCGCGGTGCGGCAGACCCCGTCGGTCGCCTTCGACGTGCCGGGCCTGCGGGACTCCGTCGTGGACGGGGAGACCGGGGTACTGGCCCGGGGGGAGTCGTCGTTCGCCGCGGCCTGGTGCGCGCTCGCGCTGTCGGCCGACCGGCGGGAGCTGATGGGGAGGGCGGCGCGGGAGCGGGCGGCGCACTTCCGGTGGGGGCACACGGTGCGGCGGTTCCGGGCGGTCGCCGCGGAGGCGGTGCGGGGTGGGGGCTCTTGAACGCGCGAGAGGGTGCCCTGAAGGATCCGTCGCTGCGGCGGTCCCTCGCCCTCTTCCGGGCCTTCATGAGGGAGCAGGACGATCCCGCGTCCTGCTACGCGCTGCTCGCCCGGGACGCCGTCGACCAGGTCGTGGCGTACGGCGGGGCCCTGGAGGGCCGCACGGTCGTCGATGTCGGCGGGGGCAGCGGCTACTTCACCGAGGAGTTCCGGCGTCGCGGGGCGCACGCGTACCTCTTCGAGCCGGATCTCGCCGAGCTGGGGGCGAAGCCGCCCGACGGGGCGGTGATCGCGGACGGGTATCTGCTGCCGCTGGCCGACGGGGTCGCGGACGTCACGTTCTCGTCCAACGTGCTGGAGCACGTGGCGGATCCGCCGACGTTCCTCAGTGAGCTGGTGCGGGTGACCCGGCCCGACGGGCTGATCTATGTGTCGTTCACCAACTGGCTGTCCCCGTGGGGCGGCCACGAGTGGGCGCCCTGGCACTACCTGGGGGCGGAGCGGGCGCGGGCCCGCTATCGGCGCCGCACCGGGAAGGACGCCAAGCACACGCTCGGCGAGAACCTCTTCGCCGTGCACATCGGACGCACCCTGCGGCAGGTGCGTGCACGGGACGACGTGACGGTCGTGTCGGCGCGCTCCCGCTACTGGCCGTTTCTCGCGGAGACCGTCGTGAAGGCGCCGGGCCTGCGCGAGTTCGCCACCTGGAACCTCCTTCTCATCCTCCGGCGGTGTGCACCATGACGAGCACGGTCCAGGCTCCACCTCCCGCGCCGGTGCGGCCGGCGGGCACGACCGGGCGGCCCCCCGAGGGGCGTCGGTCGCGCCGCTGGCTCCTGGGGTTCTGGGCCGTGGTGTTCGTGCTGCTGGTCGCCGCGCGGCCCGGACGGCAGACCTTCGACACCAAGCTCGGGGTGACCACCGACCCCTGGCAGTTCGTGTCCGACCTCGGGCAGCTGTGGCACGACCGGGGCGGGTTCGGCGGGATCCAGGACCAGTACGCCGGCTATCTGTGGCCGATGCTGCCCTACTACGGCGTCAGCGATCTCGTCGGGCTGCCCGTGTGGCTCGCGGAGCGGCTGTGGATGTCGCTGATCGTGTCGGTGGCCTTCTGGGGCGCGCTGCGGCTGGCCGAGCGGCTGAGGATCGGGAGCCCGGCATCGAGGCTGGTGGCGGCCGCCGCGTACGCGCTGTGGCCGGTGTTCACGACCGTCGTCGGGTCGACGTCGGCGGCCGCCCTGCCGGGGGCGTTCCTGCCGTGGGTGCTGCTGCCGCTGACGAACGAGCGGTACAGCGCGCGGGTGGCCGCGCTGCGGTCGGCGCTGTTCGTCCCGTTCATGGGCGGGGTCAACGCCGCCTCGACCCTCGCCTCGCTGCTGCCCGTGGGCCTGTATCTGCTCAGTCGGCCGCCGGGACCACGCCGGCGGAGACTGATCGTCTGGTGGGTGCCGGGGGTGATCCTGGCGACCCTGTGGTGGGTGGTCCCGCTGCTGCTCCTCGGCTTCTACGGGGAGAACTTCCTGCCCTATGTGGAGACGTCGCAGACCACGACGGCCACCATGTCCGCCACCGAGGCGCTCAGGGGCGCCGGGAACTGGGTGGGCTATCTGCACTTCGGTGAGGCATGGCTGCCGGCCGGCTGGTCCGTGGCCGCGTCGGCGCCGGTGATCCTGTCGTCGGCGCTCGCGGCGGGCCTCGGCCTCGCCGGGCTGGCCCGGCGGGACATGCCCGAGCGGCGCTGGCTGGTGCTGACGGTGCTGACGGTCGCCCTCGTCACGCTCGCCGGGTACGCGGGATCGTTCGGGGCGCCTTTCCACGGGGTGGTCCAGGACCTGCTGAACGGGGTCCTCGTGCCCTTCCGGAACATCTACAAGTTCCAGACGGGGCTGGCGCTCGCCCTGGTCCTCGGGCTGGCCCATCTCGTGGGCGTGGCCGCGCGGGAGCGGGGGGCCCGGCGGGTCCGGGGGCGTGGTTTCGCGCCGCTGGTCGCGGCCGTGGTCGTCCTGCCGGGGCTGCTGTGGCCGTACCTCAACGGGTCGGTGCTGCAACCCGGTTCGTTCCAGGAACTGCCGACGTACTGGCGGGCCACGGCCGACTGGCTGGAGAAGTACTCGCCGGACTCCCGGGCCCTGGTCGTGCCCGCCACCGCGCACGGCATCCACACGTGGGGCTCCACCATCGACCAGCCGCTGGACGTGCTCGCCGAGTCCCGCTGGGCGCAGCGCGACTACGTCCCCTTCGGCACGCCCGGCAACCGGCGCGCGATGGACGCCGTCGAGCAGGCGCTGCTGACCGGGGCCGAGGTGCCGGGGCTCGCCGACTTTCTGAGCCGGGCCGGTCTGTACTACGTCGTCGTCCGCAACGACCTGGACCCCGACCAGATCGGATCCGTGCCCACCAGCACCGTGAAGCGGACCCTGGAGCAGTCCGGGTACGAGCGGGTGAAGGGGCTGGGGCCGGTGATGACCGGCGGGGTGATCGCCGAGAACACCCCGTTGCAGGTGGAGGGGTTGTACGCGCGGCAGCGGGCCGTGGAGATCTACCGGCCGGCCGAGGACGTGCCGCGTCCCGGGCAGGCCGGGCTGAAGGGGATCGCGGACACCGCCGTCGTGTCCGGTGGTCCGGAGTCGCTGCTGCCGCTGGCCGCCGACCCGTCGATGCGGGACCGCGCGACCGTGCTGACCGGTGACAACCATCCCGGTCTCGGCACCCCGGCCGTCCAGGTGGTCGGCGACGGGCTGCGGCGCGCGGACACCCGCTTCGGCCTGGTCAACGCCAACACGTCGTACACGTACACGGCCGACGAGCGGAACCCGAGCGGGAGCGTGCAGGACGCGGGCGGCAAGCCGCGGCAGATCCTCCCGTTGAAGGGGCTCGGGCATCAGACGGTGGCGGAGCTGCGCGGCGCGAAGTCCGTCACCGCGTCGACGTCCGGCAACTGGCTGTTCCACCTCCCCCGGTTCGACCCGGTGAACGCCTTCGACGGCGACCCGGCGACGGCCTGGGCGGAGGGCGCGCCGGGGTCGGCGGACGGGCAGTGGCTGCGGATCGACTTCGAGGAGGCGCAGGACATCCCGTCGACGTTCGAGGTGACCCCGCTGCCGCAGGACGGGGTGCGGTCGGCGCCCACCCGGATCAAGGTGGAGACCGAGCGGGGCTCACGGTCCACGAACCTACAGGCCGACGGCTCCACCCAGACGGTGGGCGCCCGGCCGGGCGAGACGAACTGGCTGAAGGTCACGATCCTGGACTCGGCGGAACGGCACACCGGGCTGGTCGGCGCGGGCTTCTCCGAGATCGAGATCCCCGGCGTCCGGGTGACCCGGACCCTGCGGCTGCCGACGGACGCCCAGGGCCCCGACAACACCGGCGCCCCCGTCGAGATGGTCTCCCTGCGCCGCGCCGCCGACCCCACCGGGCTGTCCCCCACGGGCACCGAACCGGGGCTGCACCGCGTCTTCGGCACGACCACGGCGGGCACGTACGAGGTGAGCGCGAGCGCCGTGCCCGTGCCGGGCGAAGCCTTGGACAAGCTGCTGTACAAGGTCGCCCCGGAGCAGGAGAACCGCATCACGGCGACCGCCGACTCCACCGCCTCCCTCGGCGCCGGGCTGTCGCCGCGCAATCTGACCGACGGGGACCTGACCTCCGCGTGGATCGCGGGCGACGACCCGACGATCCATCTGCGCTGGACGGGCAAGCAGCCCATCGGCTCGCTGGTGCTGGCCCCGGCGGGTGGTCTGTCCACCCGGGCGACCAAGGTCGCGATCAGCTCCCCGGACGGCGCGGCCGTCGCCGCCGTCGACGAGAACGGCTGGGTCCGCTTCGACCCGATCACCACCGACCGCCTCGACATCACCGTCACCGAGACGGCCCGGCTCACCGTCCACAACCCCGTCGCCGGGGACGATCTGCGCCTCCCGGTCGGCCTGGTCGAGGCGTACGTCCCGGCGCTGGACCCGTACCGCACCCCGCAGCCCGCCCCGACGCGCGACGTCGACCTCCCGTGCGGTGAGGGCCCGGTCGTCGAGGTCGACGGCAAGCGGTACGAGACGAGCGCGAAGGGGACCGTACGGGACCTCACCGAGCGCCGCCCGCTGGAGCTGACGCTCTGTCAGAACGACAGGCCCGACGCCGCGTTGGAGCTGGGCGCCGACGAACGGCACACCGTCGACTCCGACGACTCGGGGGCCCTCGCCGTCACCGAGGTCACGCTGACCCGCGGCACGGTCACCGCGCCCGCCGCCACCGGACGCGAGCTGCGGATACGGGACTGGCTGGGCGACCGCCGCGAGGTGACCGTCGGCGACGGCGCCGCCTCGTACCTCACCACGTACGAGAACTACAACGACGGCTGGAAGGCCACCCTGGGCGGCCGTGAGCTGACCCCGGTACGGCTCGACGGCTGGCAGCAGGGCTGGCGGATCCCCGGCGGGTCGGGCGGCGCGGTCAAGCTGTCCTACGAGCCGTCCGTGACGTACGAGGCCGGGCTGATCGGGGCCGGGGTGGGCCTCGCGGCCCTCGTCGGGCTGGCGCTGTGGCGGCGCCGGGAGCCCAACCCGGACGCGCCGCAGCCGGCACCGCCGGCCCCCGGCCTGTGGCTCGGCACGGTCGCCCTCACCCTCGTCGGCATCGTGATCGCGGGCTTCCTCGCGCTCCTCGTCCCACTGCTGGCGCTCCTCGCCCGGACGCGGCACGCCCTGCTGGTGCCGATCGCGTTCCTCGCCCTCGCCGGGGCGGGCGTCGCGGCGGCGGCCGGAGCGGGCGAGCCGGTGGCGGCGGACCAGGGAGCGTTCGGGCCGGTGGCCCAACTCCTCGCCCTCCTGGGGCTGTTCGCGGCGCTGGTGAGCGTGGGGTCCGGCGCCGAGCCGTCCCCGGAACGGCCCGGCTCCCCACGGGAGTTCCCGGTACCGCCGGGTGCGGAGGAGCCGACGGAGCCCTTGCCGCGGCGGACCCGCACCAGCGGCCCCGCCGCGAGCCAGACGATCTCCGCGCGCGGCCCCGGCGCCCCGTACCGGGAACCGGACACGCCGACCCGCCGGATCCCCCTCACCAAGCCGAAGCCGGGGGCCGCCGCGTCGGCGGACGACGGGGGCGGCGGGGGTGGCACCGGCCCTGCGGGCGGAGCTTCCGGCGGCGCGGGTGGTGCCTCCGGCGGCGCGGGTGGTGCCTCCGGCGGCGCGGGTGGTGCCTCCGGCGGCGGGGGTGGTGCGGGTGCCGCGGACGACGGCGACGGCGTCACCGGGAGGGGCGGGCGGACATGACCACACTGGACCATCCGGCCCGCGACGACGCCGCCCGGGGCCCCGTCCGCATCCCGTTCCCGGTCGTCGACGAGGTGTCCCGCCACTGCCTCCAGGAGGAGGAACCCGAGACCGTCCACATCGAGGTCCATCTGCCGGGCCGCCTCGCCCCCGACCGCCTCCGGGCGGCGTTCACCGAGGCCCTCCACCGGCACCCCCGCATCCTGATGCGGGAGGCCCCGGCGCACTGGTACAGCCGCCGCTACGAGTGGGAGCTGACGAAGGAACCGGAGGTGGAGGTGGTGAGCTTCCCGCCCCCGGGTCCGCACGCCCTGCGGGACGCCCGCACCAGGTCCCTGACCCAGGCCCCACCGCTGTCGCTCTCCCCGCCGATCCGTCTGGAGGTGGTCGCGGGCGCGGGCCCGGCGGAACTCCCGGAACGCGAGGGCACCGTCCTCTTCCTCACCATCAACCACACCGCCCTGGACGGCCCCGCCTGCCTCCGCATCCTCGCCACCGCGGCGGAGCTGTACGGCGGCGAGGACAACGCCCCCACCGCGCCCCCGGTCCGCGCCACCACCCCCGACCTCCCCCTGGCCGGCCCCGAGACGCCGTCCACCTGGGCCCCGCCCGCGCGTGTCGCCCCCGGCACACCCGAACCCTCCCCGGGCAACGGCCTGCTCGTCACCGAACTGCCGGTGCCCCGCCGCCCCAGGTCGGCCCCGTACACCGTGAACGACCAGCTCATGGTCACCACGGCCCTGATGCTGGCCCACTGGAACCGGGAGCACGGCGCCCGCCCGCGCCCCTTCCGCATCACCATGCCCGTGGACGACCGCCCCCGCGACACCCGCATGCCCATCGGCAACGGCACCCGCCTGGTCGACGTCGCCTTCCTCCCGGAGGAGGTGGACCAGCGCCGTACGCCCACCGCCGTCCTGCTGCGCCGCACAGCCGACCGCACCCGTGCGCTGAAGTCGCTCGCCCGACCCCAACTGGGCCACGGCGCCTCGCTCCTGACCGCGCCCGTCGTCCCCGTCTCCTGGCGGGCGGCCCTCACCCGGGGACTGCGCCGGGCGGCCGCCCCCTGGACGTCGACGACCCTGCTCAGCAACATCGGCCGCATCCCGTACTCCCTGGACTTCGGCCAGGAGGCCGGCCGCGCCCACGCCGTGTGGTTCTCGGCGCCCGCCCGCATGCCGCGCGGCCTGACCGTCACGACCGCCTCCACGGCGGGCCGGCTCCACCTGGCCCTGCGCTGGTCCCGCGCCCTGCTCGGCCACGGCGACGGCGCCCACCTCCGCGACCTCTTCGAGCACTATCTGCACGCGACGGAAGAGGACACCCCCTGATGTCCACGAAGACACCCAGGACAACGGCTCCGACGGACACGACCGACCGCCCCGGCCTGCGGGACTTCTACGAGGACCCGGCCGTTCCCGTCGCCTCCGGCAGCCCTCGCAGTCTCCGCCAGGCCCGGATGCTCGCCGAGGCGCTCGGCCCGGCCGCCCGCGGCGCCCGCACGATCCTCGACATCGGCTGCGGCGACGGCACCGCCGCCGCCACCGCCGCGCCCCTCCTGCCCGGCCACCGCCTCATCGGCGTCGACTGGTCCCAGGACGCCCTCCGCCGCGCCCGCACCCGTCTGCCGTACGCCGTGCGCGGCGAACTCACCGACGGGGGGCTGCCGTTCCGGGCCGCGTCCGCCGACGCCGTGCTGTTCAGCGAGGTGATCGAGCACCTCGTCGACCCGGACGCGGCGCTCGACGAGATCCGCCGCGTACTGCGCCCCGGCGGCCATCTGATGCTCTCCACCCCGAACCTCGCCGCCTGGTACAACCGGGCCCTGCTGCTCGCGGGCGTCCAGCCGGTGTTCTCCGAGGTCAGCCTGCGCGGCATCCACGGCCGGCCGGGCACCGAGGTCGTGGGCCATCTGCGGCTCTACACGGCCCGAGCGCTGCGGGAGTTCGTGGCCGCGTCGGGCTTCGAGATCGTACGGCTGCGGGGCGCGCCCTTCCACGGCGTACCGCGTCCGATGCGTCCGCTGGACCGGCTGGTGTGCGCGGCCCCGTCGGCCGCGTCGATCCTGCTGCTGCACGCGCGCAGGCCGCCGTCGACGCGGGGCGCGTGACCATGTGGTGGGGGGTGGCCGCGGCCCTGCTGGCGAACGCGCTGTACAGCACCGGGTTCGTGCTGGAGAAGCGGGCGCTCGGCGCGCTGCCCCAGGTGTCGGTGCGGCAACCGCTGAGACTGCTGCGGCTGGTCCTCGGCAGCCCCCTGTGGATCGGGGGTTCGCTGTCGCTGGCCGCCGGGTTCGCGGCGCAGCTCGCCGTGTACCGTACGCTGCCGATCGCCGCCGCCCAGGGCATCTTCGTCTCCGGGCTGGTGCTGCTGGTGCTGCTGTCGGCGCGGCTGCTCGGGGAGGAGACCACGGGCCGGGAGCGGTACGCGCTGGGCGCCATCCTCGCCGCGCTGCTGATGGTGGTGCTGTCGCTGGACGAGGGCTCCGACACCGTCAGCCGCGACGCGCCGTACGCGCTGGTCCTCACCATCTGTCTGCCGTCGCTGGCGCTGGGCGTGTGGCTGTACCGGTCCGCGGAGCGGCGCGCCCGGCACCGGCACCGGCTGCCGACCACCGGCGTCGAGTACGGCGTGGCCGTGGGCCTGCTGTACGGCGTCAGCTCCCTCGCGATCAAGGGGGTGTCGAGCCGTCTCACCGTCGGCGGGATCGGGGACGCGGTGGTCGCCGTGCTGCGCTCCCCGTACCCGTATCTGCTGCTGTTCACCGGCGCGTTCGGCCTGGTCATGTCGCAGGCGGCGCTGCAGCGCTGCCGGGCGTCGCTGATCGTGCCGGTGTGCACGACGGTGACCAGCCTGTTCACGGCCGTGCTCGGCACGCTGTCGTTCGGCGAGTCGCTGCCGGACGATCCGTTGCGGCTGGCGCTGCGGCTGTCCGGCACGGTGCTCGCGGTCGGTGTCCTGCTGAGCATGCCCAAGCACGACGCGCCGCCGCCGACGCAGCAACCCACCGCCCCCGCCAAGGAGTTGACGCCGCCATGAACCCCGACGACCCGTTGCTGCAGATCCTGGCGTGCCCGCTCGACAAGGGCCCGCTGCATCTGGTCGTGCCCGAGGCAGGCCCGGACGAGGCGTCCCGGGCACCGGAGTCGCTCTACAACCCGCGGCTGCACCGCCGGTACCCGATCGTCGACGGCATCCCGCAACTGCTGCCGTCCTCGGGCGAGCAGGTCACGGAGGACGAACACGAGGAACTGCTGAGGAGGATGTGTTCATGACCACGCTCGCCGCCCGGCTGGCCCCGCTGCTGCCCGACCGGGCGGTCGCCGCGACCGCCCGGTTCGTCTATCCCCGGTTCGAGCCCGAGCTGACCCGGCTCGACGAGCTGTGCCCGCCCGGCTGCGGCACGGCCGTCGACGTCGGCGGCTGGTACGGCCCGTGGACGCACCGGCTCGCCCGGCGGGCCACGCGGGTGGTGACCGTCGAGCCGGTGCCCCGGCTGGCCCGGCTGCTCGTCGCGGACGCCCCCGGCAACGTCCGGGTCGTCCAGGCCGCTGCCTCCGACCGGCCGGGCACCGCCCGGCTGTGGCTGCCGCCCGGCGACGACGGCGGACGGGGCGTGTCGTCGCTGGTCCGCCGGGACATCCACGCCCGCGCCCTGGACGTCCCGTGCGTCACCCTCGACGGGCTCGGCCTGAGCGAGGTCGGCTTCGTCAAGATCGACGTGGACGGCAACGAACTCGCCGTGCTGCGCGGTGCCTCCGCGACCCTCGCCCGTGACCGTCCGGCCCTCTTCGTCGAGCTGGAGTCCCGTATCCAGCCGATCGCCCCCGTCGTCGATCTCCTCACCGGCCTCGGCTACACCGGCTGGGTGCTGCCCGCCGGGACCTGGCACCGGCTGAACCCGGCCGTGCTGGAGGCCCACCAGGCGCGTACGTCGTACGTGGCGTCGCACGGTCTGCTGCGCCGGGTCCTGCCGTTCGGGGGGCCGCGGTACGTGAACTCGGTGCTGTTCCTGCCGGACGGGCGCCGCCCGGGCGGGGGGACGGTGCGGGAGCATGGCTCCCATGCCCTCCGCGAAGCGCCCCGGTAGCCCCTCGGGTCCGTTCACCCCGCTCGACTTCCAGCTCGTGCTGCTGCGGCGCATGGCCGACCACAATCCCGGGCTCGTGGAGGAGGCCCGGCGGGAGCTGGGGGTGTCGATCGCGGAGATGCGCGAGGCGAACAAGCGGTGGCAGGCGATGGTCCGCTCGCCCCGGGCGCGGGGCGCCGCCGCCCGGTACCGGTCCGTGCTGGGCCCGCCGGAGTCCGTGGCGCCGCGCCGTATCGGCGACCTGGACTGCGAGGCCCGGCTGTGGCCGGTGCCGCTGTGGCCGGACCTCCGGTTCGAGGTGCTGGTCGGCCCGGACGGGGCGGTCTGGAACGAGTGGCTCGTCCGGGCGCCGGGGGCCGCCGGCCCCGCCCCGGCCACGCTGGAGGACCTCACCCCGTGGTCGTGCACGGTCGACGAGGTGGCCCGCGCGTTCGCCCCGGCCCGGCCGCTGGAGGGGACGGCGCCGACCCGCTGGGGGCTGGCGTTCACCGCGCCGGACGCGCGGGGCGCCCGACGGGAGGTCGTCGCCGAGTTCACGTGGGGGCTGTTGCAGCGGGTGAGTGCGCAGTAGGGCCTGCCGCCGGTCGGGTCGGGCTGTCGGCGGTTGGCTGTCGGCCCATCGAGGGCCTGTGGCTCGGGTCCGGGTCGCGGTCACGAGTGGGGGACGTGACCGTTCATCCTTGCCTCTCATTCGCTCGCCGCCGGACCCAAGTCGGACAGTCGTGATCATCCCCTCAACGTCGGCCCGCGAGGGCTTAACCTCCGCGCAGAGTCCCGTACCGCCAGGGAGGCGCCCCGATGTCGTCCGAACGTTCCGCGGAGCGCCGCACTGTGTCCGTCGACGGGCTGCGGCTGGGGGATCACGCGTGCATGGCGACGGCGGACGTAGCCGGGGAGTCTCCGTGGAAGGTGTTCACCGCGTACACGCGGACCAGTCTGGCGCGCCGGGAGAAGGTGCTGCTGGTGCTGGACCCGGACGACCTGACGGACGACGAGGTGGTCACGCTGCTGGACGGGGGCAGTGGCTGGGCGGTGGCGGCGCGGGACCGCGGGCAGCTGGCGGTGAAGCGGAACACGGAGATCTACGTCCCCGACGGCCGCTTCGAGGAGAAGCGCACGATCGACGCGTACGGCACCGAGGTCGGCCGGTCCCACGCGGAGGGCTGGTCGGGGCTGCGGATCGCCGCCGACATGAGCTGGGCGCCCCGGGTGCGTCTCGACCACGAGCGGCTGCTGGACTACGAGGCGTCGGTGGCACCGCTGTTCGCGGACCCGTTGTTCACCGCGATCTGCTGGTACGACCGGCGGCGGTTCGATGACGACCTGACGGCCCGTGTCGCACAGGCGCACCCGCTGCGGGTCGTGGAACGGCTCGACTCGCCGGCCGTCACCGGGACCCCCGAGAGCGGCCGGATCGTCGAAACCGCGGAGGTGGGCACCCGCACGGACTTCGTGGAGGCGCTGTGTGAGGCCCTGGACCGCGGGGACGACTCCGGGCCCGGTCACTTCGTCCTCGATCTGCGGGACCTGTGCTTCATGGAGGCGCACTGCGCCTGGCAGCTGATCAGTCTCGCCGCGTCCCTGCCTCCCGGCAGCGATGTGACCGTGCGCTGCGGGGAGCTGCTCGCGCTGGTGCTGGAGCAGCTGGGCGCCGCGGAGGTGCCGCAGCTGGTGGTCAGGGTGGAGGGCGAGGAGGCGGCGGCCGGGTGACCCGGCGGGTGCATAGGCCGTGTCCAACAGTTCGCGTCGTCGTCCGGTCGCGGAGATCCATAAGAAGGGCCCTAAGGGATGTCACGAATCGTCCCGCCCGGCGCACTCCCTCATGAGGCCGACGACCGGAGGAGCTATATGGATGGGTTCGACGACTTCTACGTCGCAGAGTTTGCGGCACTCGTGCGCTTCCTCATGAGGAACGGCGCCACGGAGCATGAAGCGGCGGATGCAGTGCAGGAGGCGTTCATCGAGGCCTACGCGCAGTGGCATTCGATCAGAAACCCGTCGGCCTGGATGCGGAAGGTGGCCTACCGCAGGTTCCTCCGCTCGGCCTGCGCGAGACAGCTGACCGTGGAGAAGCCGCCGGAGACCGCCGGACCGCTCTCGCCGGACGCCCTTGTGGAGCTCGACGAGGAGACGCGGTCGGTCATCGACGCCCTCGCAGCTCTGCCCTACGCCCAGCACCGAGTCATGAACTATCAGTACGACGGCTTCAGCCATGCGGAGATCGCCGACGAGTTGAACATGAGCCCCGAGGCCGTGCGGCAGAACCTCTGCCGAGCACGTCAGAAGCTCATCGAGTTGCTCAAGGAGTCCAGGAGCAAGGAGAAGGGGACCGACGATGTCTGACGACGACATGGCCACCGTGGATGCCATGATCCGCAGGGCCGACGGACGCGTGGACGAGGCGCTGCGCGCCCGGCTCGACCTCCCGGCCGGCCTCGCGGCGGTGAAGAACTGCTCGCAGCACCCCGCAGAAGAGGTTCGCGTGCCCCTCGCTCCGCACGAGCTGGCACAGGACATCATGGTACGGCTCAAGCCTGCCGAGCTTCCGCTGTTGAAGGCTCACATGGATGGCCGGCCCGCCGTCCGGCGTCCTCGGCGGAGATTCAAGTGGTTCACCCTCACCCCCTTTGGTTCCGGCGGACCGGCCGAAGTCGTGGCTCTCCTGGCACCGGTGGTCGCGGCGGTAGCCGTGGAGGTCGTTCGGTATTTCACGGCTGAAGTACTGGAGTCCCGTGCCGACCGGCGGAGGGACCGGGTACGTGAGCGTTCCGACGAGGTGCGGCGGATCGTCCGGGAGACGGCCGGTGAGGCAGGTCTGCCGGAGGAGAGGCTGGAAGAACTGGCCGATGCCGTGCTGGACGCGCTCGATGACAGCACCGACTGAGAACCCGGTGGAGAGCGGCGGGCTCCCGTCTCCACTGTCGGTCGTCTCCGGGACGTCAACGCGCTTCGCCCTCCTGGTGATTGCCATCCTCACCACCAGTGCCCAGCTGTTCATCGTGCTCTATCTGCTGGTGCCCGGCCGCGGGCAGGACGTATTGAGCACCCATTCGCTTTGTGAACAGAAGTACCAAAGTCGTGTCTCCGGCCTGGACCTGCGCTACGACATCGAGGTGCTCGTCGACGACGAGGTGCTGAGAAGGCTGCGGGAGGCCGAGCAGGAGCAGTGGGCATGTGTGGCCGGCGAGAACCGCGAGATGGGGTACTGGGTCTTGGGAGGCCTCGCGGTCGTACTGCTGGTCGCAGGACTCCTGTACGTGGTGACCCCACTGTGGCTGCAGTCCCGCTCAGGGGCGATTCCCTTGACGGGCAACTTGCTGAAGAACTTCGGTGACCTCAAGAAGAGGGCCAGGATCCCCTCGCACACCGACGTCACGCTCGTGCTGCTGCCTGCCTGGCAGGAGGACGGCTCGCTCGTGGCGAAGTCCGGCCTGAACGCATCGACCTACGGACGGCCCGGACGCTACGTGGTCCAGCTCGATTCCGGCTTCTTGTCCGAACACCACTCGGAGATGGTGCCCGCGGTCCTGTTGCACGAGCTGACTCACATCCGCAACCGGGACATGAGTATCGGAAGCGCGGCCGATGCGCTGTGGCGGGCGTTCCTGATGGTCGGTTTCGTCTCCTGCGCGGTCATCATGCCGCTCGGCACCGGGTCGATTCCGGCTGCGGACCTCCTCGCAGAGATCGCCCGGTTGACACTGCTCGCGACGATCAGCCTGTGCACGTACGCTTCCGCGCGCCGCCTCCGGGAGTTGCATGCCGACGCGGGTGCCGCCGACCATGGAACGGACGCACAGGACGGGCTGCTCCGGTTCCTGGAGAAGTTGGAGAAGGCGGAGAAGAACAAGCCCTCGTGGCGCGGGATCACCCGCCCGTTCGCATTCCATCCGTCCTCGCAGCTACGACGCAAGGTGGTCCGATCACCGCACGACATCCTGCGCGCGGGGTTCTGGGAGTCGGCCTACGTCGGCTGTGCCACCATGGCGGCCACGACAGGGGGGGTGCAGTACGGAGCGCTGTTCATGCCTGCCTGGACTGCCCAGGTGCTCACCGTCGGCGCGGCGACCGTGTTCGTGATCGGCGCCCTCGCCGCAGTGGTGTGGCGTACGGCGTTCCTCGCACGTCATCTGGGAAAGAGGCAGTTCCCCCTTCGCGCACTGCTCGGCCTCTGCGCCGGGATGCTTCTCGGCGACCCGCTCACGATGAGCCTGGATCTCCGTTACTGGGGTTCCCTTGGCCATTGGCCTGAGCTCAGCCCGGGAGCTGCGGTGATCTCGGCTGGGCTCCTATTCGCCGCTCTTCTTCTCGTCACCGCTTGGCTGGCCGGTATCGCCGCCCGTTGGCTTTCGCACGGGGAAGGAGCATCCCCTCGATCGATGTGGGCATGCACGACCGCTGTCGCTTCCGTGGTCTTCGGACCGTTCTTCCTCATGTGGTTCCGGGACCATGACGACCCGCCGATGCTCACCTGGACATGGTCGCATATCGCGAGGGTCGCCGGACAACAGGGATGGGACTATTGGGAGGGTCCGGCGAACGCCTTGCTGTCGTGGTGCTACGCACCTTTCCTTACCCTTCAGCACAATTGGCTGTTCCTCTCGGCACTGTTCATCATCGCCCTGGTCCCGCTCCTGGTGGGCACACGTCCGCCATTCGGTGTTGTGGCGATGACAGGGCTGGTGGGCGGCCTCTGCATCATTGCCGGGCAGGTCATGGCGCGGGCATTGCTGTATCGGGAGTTCCCCGGCACGGTGGCCCGCACCGGGTTTTCCGCCTACTACATCCACTGCCAGGTAGCGTTCTCCGTATGGGGCATGGCCATTGTCGGCGGCTCTCTCGTGGCACGGCGGTGGCCGGGCGCGGCTGCACTGCTGACAGCGCTCCTCGCGGGCACGGTTTCCGCCATAGCCCTGCCGGCCCTTGGCTTCGACGCGACAGAAGGTCTCGGCGAAGTAGAGGTATTCGGAGGCTTCACGGCCTCCGTGCTGCGGCAGATCCTTTTCGACGGTGCTCTGGCCGTCGGCGTCGCCATCTTGGTGGTGCGCACCGCCCAGGCGTCTGAACCGGCCCCTTCACGGGAGTTCAGCTCGCCGCGGCTCCTACGGTACGGGGCTCTCAGTCTGGCGGCCCTGGCCGTCCCTGCGACTGTCGCCGTTGGGATGGAAGCGCCTTCTTACAGGCTGCCTGAAGATCCCTGTGCGGCCGTCGACATCTCTTCCGTGCGATATCTCGCCGGCCCCGAACAGTCGATGAGCACTGCCGAAGAGCCCGTCAAAGCCCCTGAAGACAGGCGTCGCAGAGCAGGACAGAGAATGATGTGCGCCCTGACGTTGCAGGGGGAGAAAGGTCTTCTTCGGGTCGACGTCATGGTGTCCCTGCCCGCAGACGGTCGCACAGGTGCGCTGCGTGTCCTCTACGCCGCAAGAAGGGAGGGAGAATGCGGAGGCAGAGGGTACCGGGAACTCGAAGATGTGGGCACGCTGGCATGGGGCAAGCACTCGGTGACCCGAGAAACCTCGTCCACGCCGCCCGACCTCTTCCGGTCCGAGTACGTGGTGTGCGTTCAGGACGGAGGGCTGTTCCTCCACACACGCGTCACATGGTGCAGTGACGCCGATCCCGACGTGGACATGGGTTTCCTGGTCAAGGAGGTCGCCACCAAGACCATGACGCGACTGGCGGAGGAGAGCAGACCGCGGGCCTCAAGCACATTCGGGCCGGGAGTTGTCGCCACATGTCACACCGGCGATGCCGCGTCCCTGCTCCAGCGGGTGTGAAGCACCGTTCCACCACGTCGCGCGGCTTCGGGCATCGGGCAGTTCATGTCGGCGTATCGCACGACCATGATCCACCAACCGAGATCATTTGACCTCAGGGCCTAGGACCACGACCGCGCGCTGAACCAGGCCGCCACCTGACTGCGGTTGCGAAAGCCCAGCTTGGCCAGGATTCGTTCGACATGGCCCTCGGCGGTGCGGCGGGCGATGACGAGATGGTCGGCGATCTGCTTGTTGGTGCGGCCCTGGGCGACGAGGGCCGCGACCTGGAGCTCCCGCCGGGTGAGCGGCACGGGGTCCGCGGGCGGTCCGGCGGTCGCGGCGCTGCCGGGGGCGGGATTCCCGGCCGGGGACCGGCCCTCGCGTAAGTCGGGGGCGGGCTCCTTCGGTACGGCGGGGGCGGGGCCCGTACGGCCGACGGGGGCGGGGCCTCCATGTGCGGCTGGGGCGAGGCCCCTCGGCGCGCTTGGGGCGGGGCCCCTCCGCACCACGGCAGGATCCTCGCGTAAGGTCGCCGTCCCCGCCCGCTCCCCACCCTCGGCGAGGGCGTACGCGACGCTCTCCTCGGGCGACAGGCCGGCGCCGCGCAGGCGGGCCCGTTCGTAGGCGGGGTCGCCGAGGACCTGGCGGGCACGGCGTTCGGCGACGCCCGGCCGGCCCGCTCGGTGGGCGGCCGTGGGGTCGCCGCCGATGGCGTGCCAGATGCGGTCGACGGCCCCGTGCAGGACGGCGGCCCGCTCGGCCCGCCCCGCCAGGGCCTCGGCGGCGGCGAGCAGGTCGAGGGTGCGGGCGAGGCTCTGGTGCTGGCCTTCGGTGTACGGCAGCCGCAGGCAGGCGCGGGCGTGCCCGGCGGCCCGCGCGTACTCCCCGGCCGACCAGTGGGCGAGGGCGAGGGTGCGCAACGCCCAGGAGCGGGCCCACTGTTCGCCGTGGGCCTCGCACAGGGCGACGGCCTCGGCGCACAACGGGATCGCCTCGGCGGCGCGGCCCCGGCTGACGAGGGTGCAGGCCAGCTCGATCCGGGTGAGGACGACGAAGGAGGCGTGGGACGTCCGGGCCAGGCCGCCGGGGCCGAGGGTGACGGGCGGCGGAGCGGGCACCGGGAGCTCCGAGTCGTCGGCGGGCGCGGGCCGGGCGGGATCGAGACCGGCGAGGACGGCGGCCGAGCGGCTGTGCACCAGCGAGGTGAGGGCCCCCGCCCACAGGGCGCGGGTGAGGGACCCGTCCGGTCGGGCCCCGACCAGCAGCGCGCCGTCCATCCAGTGCCGGCCCTCGCCCCAGATGCCGTACGCCACCCAGTAAAACCATAGGGTGGAGGCGAGCCGCAGCCCGTGCTGCGCCTCGCCGGGGGTGGTGAGGCAGAAGTCCAGCGCGGCCCGGAAGTCGTCCTGGTCGATGCGCAGCCGTTCGGTGATGCCGACCTGGTCGGGGCCGAACCAGGCCCGCTCGTACGCGGCGCCCAGTCGGGCGAAGTGGTCGCGGTGCCGCCGCCGGGTGGCGACCGTCTCCCCGAGGTCGTTCAGCTTCTCCAGGCCATAGTCGCGCAGGGCGGCGGCCCCCAGCGCGGCATCCTCAACGTGGCCCTCGGCTACCGCTATCCGCAG
>NZ_JAMGBG010000130.1 GCF_023516595.1 Streptomyces neyagawaensis
AAAGGCCACCGAGATCGTCACCGAATTCTTTCCCGGCCTGATCCCCACCATCGCGCGCGCCGACGCCTTCCCCGACCTCTTCACCCAGGACAGGCATCCCCTCATCGGCCGGCTGGATCAGAACAGCAGCATCTACTGCGCCACGGGATTCTCCGGGAAGGGCTTCAAGATGGCCACCGGCTATGGCCACATCGCCGCACACGAGGCGCTCGGCAAGCAGGCGTTCGACGGGCTGGACTTCGTGCGTCCGGACCGATTCAGTGACGGGGGGCCAGGACGCTCAGGGCGTTCGCGGTGACGATCGCGCCGATGGCGGTCCATTCGACGACGCCCAGGTGCTGGCCGAGCACGATCCGGCCGACGAGGGCGGCCAGGGCGGGGTTGACGCTCATGAACAGCCCGAACGCCTGGGCGGAGACGCGACGCAGTGTGAACACGTCCGCGAGGTAGGGGACGGCCGAGGCGAGGATCCCGGCGGCGACGGCGTACCCCACCGCTCCGGCGGTCGGCGGCTGACGGACCATCACGACCAGGCCGACGGGGAGGAAGACCAGCGCCGAGAGCGTGGCGGCGGCCGCGGTGCCCTGCGCGCCGGGGACCCGGCGGCCGACGGTGCGGTTGAGCAGGATGTACGACGCCCAGCAGACGGCGGCGAGCAGACCGAGGCCCATGCCCAGATGGTCGGTGGACGGCTGGGGACGCATCAGCGTGACCACGCCCGCGCCGGCGACCACCGCGCACACGGCGTCCACGCGGCGCCGCGAGGCGGCCAGGGCGACGGCGAGCGGGCCGAGGAACTCCAGGGTGACCGCGAGACCCAGGCCGACACGGTCGATCGCGGTGTACAGCGACAGGTTCATCGTTCCGAGGACCAGCGCGAGCAGCGCCACGGGCCGCCACTGCTCCGCCGTGAACGACCGCAGCCGCGGCCGGCCGACGGCCAGGAGAGCGAGCGCGGCGACGTACTGGCGGATCGCCACGACCCCGACGGGCCCGAGCACCGGGAAGGCCAGCGCCCCGAGCGCGGCGCCCACCTGGTTGGACAGGCCGCTGCCGACCATGGTGGCGATCCCGGCCGGCCGCGCGGCAGCGGGCTCGGGGAGCGGGGCGATCGGGGCTGCGGCGGTGGCGGGAGCGGCACTCATGCGCTGATCGTGCGCCGCTTCCCCGGTTGCACCAAATGCATAGGCCGGACGATCTATACGCTGGACGCATGGATGCCCCCAGCCCCATGGACGGCCCCGACCCCATGGACGACCCCGGACGCGTGGACCCGCCGCCGACGGTTCCCGATGTCGAGCTGCGCCAGTTGCGCTGTCTCGTCGCGATCGTCGACGAGGGCACGTTCACCGATGCCGCGATCGCGCTCGGCGTGTCCCAGGCCGCGGTGTCCCGCACCCTCGCCTCCCTCGAACGGGCCCTGGGGGCGAGGCTGCTGCGGCGTACGTCCCGTGCGGTGACGCCCACGCCGACCGGGTCGCGGGTGGTGTCGCACGCCCGGCGGGTGCTCGGCGAGGTCGACGATCTGGTCCGGGAGGCCATGTCGGGTCAGGTCCGGCTGCGCATGGGGTACGCCTGGTCGGCGCTCGGCCGGCACACGCTGGACTTCCAGCGCCGCTGGGACGCCGCGCACCCGGAGACGGAACTGCGGCTCGTCCGGGTCAACTCCGCGACGGCCGGGCTCGCCGAGGGCGCCTGCGATCTCGCGGTCGTCCGCAGACCGTTGGACGACCGCCGGTTCGAGTCGGCCATCGTGGGCCTGGAGAGGCGGATGTGCGCGATGGCCGCCGACGATCCGCTGGCCCGCCGCCGCTCGGTCCGCCTCGCCGACCTGGGCGGGCGCACCCTGCTGGTGGACCGCAGAACGGGTACGACCACCGCCGAACTGTGGCCGCCGGGCTCCCGGCCGGCGATGGAGGAGACCCACGACGTGGACGAGTGGCTCACCGTGATCGCCACCGGCCGCACCGTCGGGGTCACCCCGGAGTCCACGGCCCATCAGTACCGGCGGCCCGGTGTCGTCTACCGGCCGGTGCGCGACGCCGAGCCGGTCGCCGTCCGCCTCGCCTGGTGGCGGGACGACCCGCATCCCGCCGCCCAGGCGGCCATCGAGCTGTTGACGGCGCTCTACCGCTCCGGCTGAGACACAGGAGTCGGGATCGTCGGCGTCGGTGTGGGCCTCGGGGTCAGCCGCAGCACGGGCCCGTCGGGGCCGAAGGCGATGCCGTTCAAACCCCGCAGCGGGCTGGGCCGGTTGAGCCGCGGGCCTGTCGGCGGTCGCTGGTCGCTGGTCCTCCCGTCGTTCGTACGCCTTCTCCCATGGCGCGCAGGGCCTCCGCGTCGAAATCCGGCTCGTCGAGGGCGAGTCGCGCGGGGTCCGGTGAGTCGGCGGCGGAGGGGATGCGGGGTGGACATCGTCGTCCTCTCTGCTGTCCTGGGAGTTCGTTCGGGGTGCGGGAGGGTGCCGCGCCGGGGCAGCCGGGGGCGTCACGCCGGTTGGTGCCGGCGCGACCACGCGGCCCGACCGCTGTCGACGAGTCACTCCGTACCGTTGATGTAGCGCTCTTCGGGGCCGATGAGGAATGCCACGGCGGCGGCGATCTCAGCCGGCCCGGCCTCGGCCTCCTCACCTCCACCACGACCGCGCGGTCCGCGACGGCGCTGAACGACCGGCGTCGGACGGCCGTTCCGTCACGCTCCATCTCCCGGGAAGCCGCGCGAGCCAACCGTCCCGGCCGCCCCGTGGCCCGGCCCGACGGCCTCGTGGTCCTGCGGTCCCGGTACGGCGTCGTGCCAGGCGGCGCCGGTGGCGATGTGGGCCAAGGCGATCACCTGGGCCGCGGGCCCTCACTAGAGTCGCCCGCATGCCTGATCTCTCTTATCTCGACGCCGTCCGGGAGTCGTACGACACCGTCGCCGCCGACTACGTCGACCAGGTCAAGCCCCCGGACGAGCTGGATCCGCTGTCGCGAGGCATGTTGAACGTGTTCGCCGAGGTGGTGCGAACGGCCGGTCTCGGCCCCGTCGCCGATCTGGGCTGCGGGCCAGGGAGAGTCGCGGCCTACCTTGCCGAGCGGCAGGTTCCCGTTTTCGGCGTCGACCTGTCGCCCGCGATGGTCGAGCTGGCCCGCAGAACCCACCCGGATCTGCGTTTCAGTGTCGGCTCGATGACTTCTCTCCCCATCGAGGACAACCTCCTCGGCGGCGTCCTCGCCTACTACTCCACCCACCACACCCCTCCGGCGCTCTTGCCCGTGGTGTTCGGCGAGTTCCACCGCGTCCTCGCGCCGGGCGGCACCCTGATGCTGGCCGGTCATGTGGGAGCCGACCAGCATCTACGCCCGACACACGCCTACGGCGGTCATCCGGTGTCCTACGAGTCCTACCTGTTGCCGCCGGATCGGATCGCGGAGCTCTTGACGCAGGCCGGGCTCGCCCTCACCGCGCGTCTGGTGGAGGAGCCCCGTGAAGGAGCCACGAGGTCCTTCGCCACCTTCCTCGCCCACAAACCCGAACTGCCTTGAGAGACGCGCCTGTCGGCGTTGGCGTGGCAGGGCGGTGCACACGGGGTGCGGCCATGACGGCCGAGTCGCACGGAGCGTGTGGGAGGCGGGTCAGAGCAGATAGTCGGCCACCAGGGTGGCGAACTCGTCGGGTGTGGCGAGGCGGATGCCCAGGGCTTCGGCTTTGGCCCGCTTGGATCCGGCGTTCTCCCCGGCGACGACCAGGGTGGTCTTCTTCGACACGCTGGAGGAGGAGCGCCCTCCGGCCCGCTCGATCAGTTCGTTCATCTGGTTGCGGCTGAGCTTCTCCAGCGGGCCGGACATGGCGCCGGTGACCACCACGGTCATGCCCGTGAGCGGCCCGCCCTCGGCGTTCGCATCGCTTCCCGCGTCGGCGCCGACGGGGCTCGGCGGTGTGGCGCCGGGCTCGGTCATGTTCACTCCGGCGGCGACGAGTTTGTCGATGAGCGGGGCGAGTTCGGCCAGTTCGGCGACGATGGAGGGGGCCTTCTCGGTGCCGATGCCCTCGACCTGCTGCATGGCCGTGGCGTCGGCGGCGCGGATGTTGTCCATGGTCGCGAACCAGCGGGCGATGCGCCGTGACATCGACCGGCCCGTGCCACGTACGCCGAGCGCGCACAGCACGCGGGACAGCGGCTGGGCCTTGGCGGCGCTGATCGCGGTGAGAAGGTTGTCGGTGCTGGTCTCCCCCATGCGGTCCAGGCCGAGCAGTTGCTCGCGGGTGAGGGTGAACAGGTCGGCGAGATCGGCGACCAGGCCGGCCTCGACGAGTTGGACGACACGGGTGGCGCCGAGGCCTTCGATGTCGAGCTGGTCGCGGCCGGCGGCGTAGGAGAGAGAAGCGACCAAGTGGCAGTTGCGGCCCTGCTCGCAACGCCAGCGTTCCTGGCTGGTGTCGATGGCGGAACCACAGCGCGGGCATGCCTCGGGAAAGACGATGGGCTGCTCGTCGCCGGTGCGCAGGTGGGCGACGGGGGCCTCGATCCGCGGTATCACGTCGCCGGCCCGGTGGACCATGACATGGTCGCCCAGCCGGAGGTCACGGCGGGTGATGTCGGCGGGGTTGTGCAGCGTGGCGTAGGTGATGGTGGCGCCGTCGATCTCGACGGGCTCGAGCACGCCGCGCGGGGCGATGATGCCTGTGCGGCCCACGTTCCACTCCACCTCCAGCAGCCGGGTGATCTTCTCCACGGCCGGGAGCTTGTAGGCGATCGCCCACCGGGGAGCCCGTGATCCGGATCCGGCCGTGTGCTGGTCGGCGGCCAGGTCGGCCTTGATGACGATCCCGTCGATCCCGAACGGCAACTGAGCCCGCAGCGCCGCGATCTCCTGCACCCGGGCCAGCACCTGCTCACTGCTGCGGGCCACTCTGCCGGGCGCCGCGGTCGAGGCGGTGGTGTTCACCCCGAGGTCGGCGGCCATGACCATCAGATCGCTGTGGGCGAGGTCGCCCAGCCGCGCCGCGAGGGCGGTGTCGGTGTCGGGCAGGGGCAGCAGGCCGTAGCCGAAGAACGTCATGGGCACCGTGTAGGCGCGGTCCTTGGCGCGCAGTGTGCCCGCGGCCGCGTTGCGCGGGTTGGCGAAGGGTTGCCCGCCGTGCCCGGTGCGGACCTCGTTGGCGTGCTCGAACTGGGCCGTCGTCATGAGGACTTCGCCACGCACCTCCACGCTCACCGGTTCCGACAGGTTCTCGGGCAGGCCCTCGATGGTGCCCGCAGCGTGCGAGACGTCCTCCCCGGCCGTCCCGTCCCCCCGGGTGATCAACCGTGTGAGGCGGCCACGGGTGTAGCGGGCGGCGACCGCGAGACCGTCCAGCTTCGCCTCGACGCTCCACTGATCCACCTCGTGACCGACACGCCGGGCCAGGGACGCCGCCCACGCGGTGAACTCCTCCGCGGAGAACACGTTGTCCAGGCTCAGCATCGCCACGGTGTGCGGCACATCGCCCTCGACGGCACCGCCCGCGACCTTCCCCGTCGGCGAGTCCGGGAGCACCTCGTCGGGATGCTCGGCCTCCCACGCGGCGATGCCACGCACCAGCCGGTCGTAGGTGTCGTCGTCCAGCGGCGAGGTACCGCCCTCGTAGTAGGCGGCCGCGGCCCTCACCGCGTCCTCGACCGCCTGCGCGTAGGCGGCGGCATCCACGATCTGTGCAACAGGAGTCGTCATGCCCGTCATCCTGCCTGCCACCACTGACAACGGCCCCCGGGGCGGAGCGGAGGCGTTGCCGGAGGCCGGACGGGGCAGGGCGGGCGAATTGCCGGGGACAGAGCAGATCGGCATGCGGCGTGGCCGTTGTGACAGGGAGCGGGTGACAGGGACAGCGGCGAGGCTCCTCAGCAGCCGCACCGTGAAGGCGGCGGACTGCGAAGGAGCGATCTCATGGGCCGATACGATCTCGCCCTCATCGGATTCGGCGGCGTCAACCGCGCGCTTGCCGAACTCATGTCCCAGCACGGGGACCGTCTGGCCGAGGAGCTGGGTTTCGCCCTGCGGGTGGTGGCGATCACCGATCTGCGAGCCGGTTCCCTGGTGGACACCGACGGCATCGATCTGGCGCCGCTGCTGGCCGCCGAGCCGGGGGAGCTGAGCTTCGCGGACCTGGCCGGCGGCAGCGCTGAACCGCGCAACGAGTGGGTGATCCGCGAGGTCCCGGCCGACATCGTCGTGGAGGCGACGTTCACCAACCCCACCGACGGCGAGCCCGCCCTCTCCCATGTGCGCTGGGCCCTGGAATCGGGCAAGCACGTGTGCACCACCAACAAGGGACCGGTCGCACTCGCCGGCCGCGCCCTGAAGCGGCTGGCCGCCGAGCAGGGGGTCGGCTTCGAGTTCGAGGGCTCCGTACTCAGTGGCACCCCCGTCCTGCGCACCGCCGAGCGCATGTTCGGCGGCCTGGAGATCACCGGCGTCCAGGGGATCATGAACGGCACCTCGAACTACGTCCTCGGCCGCCTCGAAGAGGGCGTCGAGTTGTCGGCGGCCATCGCCGAGGCCCAGCAACTCGGGTACGCCGAAGCCGACCCCACGGCGGACATCGAGGGCCACGACGTCCAGCTCAAGGTGATGATCCTGGCCAACGAGGTCCTCGGCGCCGACCTGCGCCGCGAGGACGTCTTCTGCGAGGGCATCTCCTCGCTCACCTCGCACGAGGTGCGGGACGCCGCCTCGAAGGGGCTGCGGTGGAAACTGGTCGGCTCCGCCACCCGCCACGAGGACGGCAGTGTCGACGCCCGCGTCACCCCGCTCGCCCTCCCCGCCCAGCACCCGCTCGCCGGGATCTGTGGCCCGGTCAACGCGGTCGCCTTCCACACCGACCTCCTCGGCACCGTCACGGTCTCCGGGCCGGGCGCCGGCCGCACCGAGACCGCCTACGCCCTGCTGTCGGACATCACCGCCATCCACCGGCGTCACGCGGACGACGACTCCGCTCCCACGCGCCCCGTTCTGAAGGAGACCCACCGTGTCTGACACCGCCGTGCCCCCCGGCATCGCACTCGGCACCGACACCACGCTCGTGCACAACCCGTACACCGGCGAGGTCATCGCCTCGGTGCCCACCGCCGACGTCACCGCCCTCGGCGGCATCCTCCAGCAGGCCAGGTGCGGGCGCCGCACCGCGGCCGCGCTGTCCCGCGCCTCCAGAGCCGCGGTCCTGGAACGCGCCGCCCGTCTGATCCGGCGGCGCTCCGAGTCCTTCGCCCAGCTCATCGTCAGCGAGGCCGGCAAGACCGTCGTCCAGGCCCGCAAGGAAGTCGCCCGCGCGGTCAACACGCTGGCCCTGTCCGGAGCCGAGGCACGACGCAACGCCGGCGAGGTCATCCCCTTCGACTCCCATGAGGGCTCGGAGAAACGGCAGGGTTGGTTCACCCGGGAACCGCTGGGCGTCATCGCCGCCATCACGCCCTTCAACGACCCGCTCAACCTGGTCGCCCACAAGCTCGGCCCGGCCATCGCCGGCGGCAACGCGGTCATCCTCAAACCGTCGGCGCTGACCCCGCTGACCGCTCTGCGCCTGGTCGACACCCTCATCGAGGCCGGGTTGCCCGAGGAGATCGTCACCGTCGTCAACGGCGATGCCGACATCGCCGCCGCGATCGTGGCCGCCCCCGATGTGCGCATGGTGTCCTTCACGGGAGGATTCGCCACCGGCGAGGCCATCTCCCGCACGGCCGGCCTGAAGAAGCTCGCGATGGATCTGGGCGGAAACGCCCCGGTCATCGTCATGGACGACGCCGATCTCGACGAGGCCGTCGCCTCCTGTGTCTCGGGCGCGTTCTGGGCCGCCGGCCAGAACTGCATCGGCACCCAGCGGATCCTCATCGCGGCCGAGGTCTACGAGCGCTTCCGCGACGCCTTCGTCGCCCGCACCAGGCTGCTGCGCGTCGGCGACCCCCTCGACGAGCGCACCGACGTCGGCCCCATGATCACCCAGGAGGCCGCGGCCGCCACCCGGACCAAGGTCGACACGGCGGTGGCCGAGGGCGCGGTACTGCTGTGCGGCAACGCCGTCACCGGTTCCCTGTACGCGCCGACCGTCCTGGAGGACGTCCCGGCGACCTGCTCGATCTGGCAGGAGGAGGTGTTCGCCCCGGTCGTCGTGTTGCAGCCGTTCACCTCCTTCGAGGACGCCATCGAGCAGGCCAACGCCATCGACTACAGCCTCCACGCGGGCATCTTCACCTCGCGCCTGGACCGCGCCCTGACCGCGGCCCGGCTGCTGGAGGCAGGCGGAGTGATGATCAACGACTCGTCCGACTACCGGTTCGACGCCATGCCGTTCGGCGGGTTCAAGTACGGCAGCATGGGCCGCGAAGGCGTGCGCTTCGCCTTCGAGGAGATGACCCAGCCCAAGGTCGTCTGCGTCAACCACCTCACCGAAGTGGTCCGCTGACCGCCTTCCCCCGCTGAGGCCAGGCGGCCGTGCCCTCCGCCCTGGGGTGAACTGCTCGGTCGCGCCACGCCACCGCGCAGCTCACCCCGCCGCCGCGGGCCCCTGCTCTCCCCGCGGGCGATCGACCACCCGGGACAGGGTGAGTGCGGTGACCGTGTCCCGTACGCCCGGCATCTTGGCGATCTCCTCCCAGATGCTCCGGACGCGTTCCAGCGAGGCCGCTTCGAGGCGCACCATGATGTCGAAGTCGCCGCTGAGGATCTCGCAGATGACGACCTCGGGAATGCGTTTCAGTGCGGCCAGGACGTCGCCGCCGCGCATGCGGTCCTGGCGGTAGACGAGTACGAGCGCCGAGACGACCGTGCCGGTGTCGTGGCCCGCTCGGACGATGGTGTAGCCGGCGATGTGGCCCTGGCGCTCCAGACGTTCGACGCGCTGGCGCACCGCGTTGCGGGACAGCAGCACCTTGCCTGCCAGATCGGAGTGCGAGATGCGGGCGTTGCGGGTCAGCTCGGCGATGATCTTCTCGTCGATGGCGTCCACAGCGGATCCTTAACGAATCGATCGAGGTCGCGTATCCCCGTGGCAGGCGGGCCAGGAACCCCGTCAGTGGGGAATGGCGATGGCGGCGAGGTGCGTGCCGGGGCGCACGGTCAGCCCGTTCATGTGGTAGATGATCGTCCCGCTGGAAACGGCGGTGACCTTGTGTTCGATGCGGTCGACGGGGTCGATGACGCGGCCGATGGTCTGCCCCTCGGTGACCTCGTCGCCGGTGACCGCGTCCGGGTACCAGAGGCCGGTGGCCGGAGATTCCACCTCGCCCGTCCACATCCAGTCGCGCGGCTGCGCGGTCACCGGTGCGAGGTGTTGCGGCGCTTCGATGACGCCGAGGTGGTGCAGGATCCGGTGGAGGGCGTCGAGGAGCCTGCGTACGGTGTCCGGGTGCCGGTCGCCGAGCTGGCCGGTCTCGACGAGGATCGCGGGGATGCCCTGCCGGTTGGCGGCGGCGTGGCTGTTGCCGCCCTCGGGGCTGGTGCCG